>NZ_CAJYVE010000001.1 GCF_913777995.1 uncultured Pseudomonas sp.
GGCGCCGGAAGGAGGGAAGTCTGCCCGCAGGGCAGACCCAAGCCAGGAGCAATGGCTTTTGGTTACTTTTGGCGCGCAGGGCACCTGGAAACCAAAAGTAACCCGCCGTAAAGGCGGAAAGGTGACTCAAGGGCACTGATGCAGCGACGGGTGTACCCGCTCCAGATAGTCTGCTATTCGCGAGCAAGCTCGCTCCCACCAAGCCGCAAAGCGCTTAACCGAACAGTATTGGCTTTAGCCGCGAAAACGCCGGGTAATTCACTGCATCTGTCGTGAACATGCGGCCGCTTCGCGGCTGGAGCCGCTCCTACCGGCCTAACTGACCCATATTGGCTTCAGCCGTGGGATATCCATGCTGGAATCAAGGATCCTATGCAGCGTGCTCGCCCCCTCGGGGTGAGGCCTAGTAAACTTCGCCGCCATGAACAGAACCCTCTATACCCTGCTGTTTCACCTGGGCCTGCCGCTGGTTGCGCTGCGCCTGTTCCTGCGTGCGCGCAAGGCTCCGGCCTATGCCAGACGGATCCGCGAGCGCTTCGCCTTCGGCCTGCCGCCCCTGCGCCAGGGCGGTATCTGGGTGCATGCGGTGTCGGTGGGCGAGAGCATCGCCGCTGCGCCCATGGTTCGCGCGCTGCTGGCTGCCTATCCGGAGCAGGTCATCACCCTGACCTGCATGACCCCCACCGGTTCTGAGCGCATTCAGGCGCTGTTCGCCAACGAACCGCGCGTGCAACATTGCTACCTGCCCTATGACCTGCCCTGGGCGGCCGGGCGCTTTCTCGACCGGGTCAAACCGCGGCTGGGCATCATCATGGAAACCGAGCTGTGGCCCAACCACATTCACCAGTGCGCCCGGCGCGGCATTGCGGTGTTGCTGGCCAACGCGCGCTTGTCCGAGCGTTCGGCGCGCGGTTATGCACGCTTCGCCGGCTTGACCCGGCCGATGCTCGCCGAGATGAACGGCATAGCCGTGCAGACCGAAGCCGAGGCCCAGCGCTTTCGGGACCTGGGCGCGCGGCCCGAGTGCGTGACGGTGACCGGCTCGATCAAGTTCGACCTGCGCGTCGACCCGCACCTGCCCGAGCAGGCCAGGCAGTTGCGTGAGCAATGGCAGGCTGACGGGCGGCCCGTATGGATCGCCGCCAGCACCCATGCCGGTGAAGACGAAAGCGTCCTGGCCGCGCATCGTCAGTTGCTGGCCAGTCACCCCCAGGCGCTGTTGATTCTGGTGCCGCGCCACCCGGAACGCTTCGACAGCGTGTATCAACTGTGTGAACAACAGGGTTTCGCCACGGTGCGTCGCTCCAGCGGCCAGCCAGTCACGGCGCAGACCTCGGTGCTGCTTGGCGACACCATGGGCGAGTTGCTGTTTCTCTATGCGCTGGCCGACTGCGCCTTCGTCGGTGGCAGCCTGGTGCCTAACGGCGGGCACAATCTATTGGAGCCGGCTGCGCTGGGCAAACCGGTGCTCAGCGGCCCGCACCTGTTCAACTTCCTGGAAATCGCCGCGATGCTGCGCACTGCCGGGGCCTTGCTGGAAGTCAGTGACTCGGCGGCCCTGGCCCGTGCGGTGGGTGAACTGTTCGAACAGCCGCAAACCGCCCGGCGCATGGCCGAGGCGGGGCAGCAGGTGATGCAGGCCAACCAGGGCGCCTTGCAGCGCCTGCTGGGCATGATTGCGCGGTTGATGGGGTAGTTCGTTGGCTCAGCGCTTGGCCGGGCGCTCGAAGTTCTTGCGGGCTTCCTGGGCCAGGTCCGGCGGCAGGAAGTCCCGGTCCGGGTTGTAGTCGGCCTTGAGGTAGCCTGACAGCGCCTGCAGGTCGCTGGGGCTGAGGGTGCCGGCAGCCTGCTTGAGGCGCAGGTTGTCGATGATGTAGTCGTAGCGGGTGTTGTTGTAGTCGCGCACCGAAGCGTAGAGCTGGCGCTGCGCGTCGAGTACGTCGACGATGTTGCGGGTGCCGACCTGGTAGCCGATCTCGGTGGCTTCCAGGGCGCTCTGGTTGGAGATGATCGCCTGTTTGCGAGCCTGCACCTGCTCGACGTCGGTGTTTACCGCACGGTGCAGATTGCGGGTGTTTTCCACCACCTGGCGGCGCAGGCTTTCGCGACGCTGTTCGCTCTGGTTCAGCCGCGCATAGGCCTCGCGCACCTGGGAACTGGTCAGCCCGCCGCTGTACAGCGGAATGTTCAACTCCACGCCGATGCTGCGCTGGTCAACGTCACCCCGATAGTCCATGCCGGTGTAGTTGGGGTTGGAAAAGCCCAGCAGATCGTTGTCGCCGCGCTGCCACCTGGCTACCGCATCCACCGTGGGCGCATGCCCGGCCTTGCGCTGGCTGAGGGTCTCGCGCGCCGCGTCCACGGCATGGTTGCTGGCCAGCAGGTCGAGGTTCTGTTGTGCCGCGGTGTCGACCCAGGCCTTGGCATCGTTCGGTGTCGGCGGCAGCACCGGCAGGTTGTGGTTGATGCCCTCGATGGCGTTGTATTGGCGGTTGGTCAGGGTCACCAGGGCCTGAAAAGCATCTTCGACCTGACGCTGGGCGATGAGTCGGGAGGCCCGCGAGCCGTCGTAGCGCGCCTGCGCCTGCAGCACGTCGGTCTTGTCCGAGAGGCCGACGTCGAAGCGTTCGTTGGCCTGGTCCAGTTGGCGGCGCAGCGCGGCTTCTTCGGCCTTGGCGGTGGCCAGGTTGTCCTGGGCGCGCAGGACGCCGAAGTAGCCCTGTGCCGACTGCAGGATGAGGTTTTGTTCGTTGGCCGACAGCTCCAGTGCGGCCTGCTCGTTGACCGCTTTGGCCGCTTGCAGCTGGAACCAGCGGTCGGCGCGGAACAGCGGCTGGCTCAGGGTTGCCTGGTACAGGGTGCCGTTGCGTGTGGCGGTGGCGTGGGGCTGGTCGATCTGCGTACGGGTGCTGCTGTTCTGGGCGCCGGCGGAGAGATTCGGCAGCAGCCCGGCGCGAGCTTGCGGAACGCCTTCGCTGCGCGCCTGGTAGTCGGCGCGTGCGGCGGCCAGGTCTGCGTTGTTGTCGACTGCCTGCTGGTAAACGTCGAGCAGCCCGTTGAGCGCCGTGAGCGGCGCGTCGCCGGCCTGGCTGGGGGCGCTGCAGGCGCAGGACACGGCAATGGCCAACGACAGTTTGCGCAGCATGGGGCGTTCCTTTTCCAGAAGATGATGGCAATCAGATTCGCGAGTGTAGAGTCTGCGGGTCATGGCAACAATCAGCCATTTCCGCCTTTTATCGCGGGTTTTGCTGCAAGGTCTGGCGCTCGCCCCCCTGGCCGGCATAGACTGGCGCCGTTCTTGTCGGGGTGCCTTGATGTGAGGCTGAGATCGGTTAAGCCGGATCCCGTTGAACCTGATCAGGTTAGCGCCTGCGTAGGGAACAAGATTGCTCGCTCCCGGCGAGTCCTCTTGAGTGTCGTCCGGGGTCGTGCGTTCAATTTTTTTGCACTCCGCCTCTTTCGACACTCTGCATCCACGTTCGCTGGATCGCGCCCCCCGTCCGTTCAGGTCACTCCGACAACCAATCCGCCGCTGGATGTCTGGAGAGACCGTGATGACTACAAGAGCAAAAAACGCCCCCCATCTGAGTGAATCGGCCCAGGTCGACTCGGGTTCGGTTCAACCCTTCGCTCGTTCGCAGAAAATCTACGTTCAGGGCTCGCGCCCGGACATTCGCGTGCCGATGCGCGAGATCAGCCTGGACGTGACACCCACCGACTTCGGCGGCGAGATCAACGCGCCGGTCACCGTCTATGACACCTCCGGCCCCTACACCGACCCGAACGTGATCATTGACGTGCGCAAGGGCCTGGCCGACGTGCGTTCGCCCTGGATCGAGTCGCGCGGCGACACCGAGCGCCTGGGTGGCCTGAGTTCGAACTTCGGCCAGCAGCGCCTCAACGACGCCGAACTGGCCGCGCTGCGCTTCGCCCACGTGAAAAATCCACGGCGTGCCAAGGCCGGCGCCAATGTCACGCAGATGCACTATGCCCGCCAGGGCATCATCACCGCCGAGATGGAGTACGTGGCCATCCGCGAGAACATGAAACTGCAAGAGGCGCGTGCCACCGGTCTGCTCGACCAGCAGCACGCCGGGCACAGCTTCGGCGCCAGCATTCCCAAGGAAATCACCCCCGAGTTCGTGCGCCAGGAAATCGCTCGTGGTCGGGCGATCATTCCGGCCAACATCAACCACACCGAGCTGGAGCCGATGATCATCGGCCGCAACTTCCTGGTGAAGATCAACGGCAATATCGGCAACAGCGCCCTGGGCTCCTCCATCGAGGAAGAAGTCGCCAAGCTGACCTGGGGCATCCGCTGGGGCTCGGACACGGTCATGGACCTGTCCACCGGCAAGCACATCCATGAAACCCGCGAGTGGATCATCCGCAACTCGCCGGTACCGATCGGCACCGTACCGATCTACCAGGCGCTGGAGAAGGTCGGCGGCATCGCCGAGGACCTGACCTGGGAGCTGTTCCGCGACACCCTGATCGAACAGGCCGAGCAGGGCGTGGACTACTTCACCATCCACGCCGGCGTGCTGCTGCGCTATGTGCCGCTGACCGCCAAGCGGGTCACCGGCATCGTCAGCCGCGGTGGCTCGATCATGGCCAAGTGGTGCCTGGCGCACCACAAGGAAAACTTCCTCTACACCCATTTCGAAGACATCTGCGAAATCATGAAGGCCTACGACGTCAGCTTCTCGCTGGGCGACGGCCTGCGCCCCGGCTCGATTGCCGACGCCAACGACGCCGCGCAGTTCGGTGAGCTGGAAACCCTCGGCGAGTTGACCAAGATCGCCTGGAAGCACGACGTGCAGACCATGATCGAAGGCCCCGGCCACGTGCCGATGCAACTGATCAAGGAAAACATGGACAAGCAGCTGGAGTGCTGTGAAGAGGCGCCGTTCTACACCCTCGGCCCGCTGACCACCGACATCGCACCCGGCTACGACCACATCACTTCCGGTATCGGTGCGGCGATGATCGGCTGGTTCGGCTGCGCCATGCTCTGCTACGTCACGCCCAAGGAACACTTGGGCCTGCCGAACAAGGATGACGTGAAGACCGGCATCATCACCTACAAGATCGCTGCCCACGCCGCCGACCTTGCCAAGGGCCACCCCGGTGCGCAGATCCGCGACAACGCGCTGAGCAAGGCGCGCTTCGAGTTCCGCTGGGAAGACCAGTTCAACCTGGGCCTGGACCCGGACACCGCCCGGGCCTACCACGACGAAACCCTGCCCAAGGAGTCGGCCAAGGTGGCGCATTTCTGCTCCATGTGCGGGCCGAAGTTCTGTTCGATGAAGATCACCCAGGAAGTGCGTGAATACGCCGCCAACCAGCGCATCGAGGCGGTGGACGTGGCGGTCGAGGACGGCATGCGTGAACAGGCCGAGCGCTTCAGGCAGGAAGGCAGCCAGCTGTATCAGAAGGTCTGAGCCGGCCGTTGCACGCGGCAAGCCGGCGCGTACGCCTGGCTTGCCGCTGTTCTTTTCCTCTCGTGAGACGCGAATGTGAGCACACCTGGCAGTTTTTCTCCGGACCAGCCGGTACCCGCAGCACAGCGGGTGTTTGGCGGTCGCGACTTGTTTTCCCTGTGGTTCTCCCTGGGCATCGGCTTGATGGTGCTGCAGGCCGGTGCCTTGCTGGCGCCGGGGCTGGGCATGGCCGGCGCTTTGCTGGCGGTGCTGTTGGGCTCGTCGATCGGCGTGCTGCTGCTCGCCGCGGCCGGGGTCATTGGCAGCGACACCGGGCTGTCGGCCATGGCCTCGCTGCGGCTCAGCCTGGGGCGGCAGGGGGCGCTGCTGCCGGCGGCGCTCAACCTGTTGCAACTGGTGGGTTGGGGCGCCTTCGAAATCGTGGTGATGCGCGACGCCGCCAGCCTGTTGGCCGAACGTGCCTGGGGGGCAGGCGCTGCGTGGGCCAGTCCGTTGCTCTGGGCCTTGCTGTTCGGCGCCCTGGCCACGTTGCTGGCGGTCAGCGGGCCGTTGACCTTCGTGCGCAAGGTGCTGCGTCAATGGGGCATCTGGCTGCTGCTGGGCGCCTGCCTGTGGCTGACCTGGAACCTGCTGGCCAAGGCCGACCTGGCGGCGCTGTGGGTCAAGGCCGGGGACGGCTCGATGCCGTTCGCCACCGGCCTGGACCTGGCCATCGCCATGCCGTTGTCGTGGCTGCCGCTGATCGCCGACTACTCACGCTTCGGCCGCCAGGCCAAGCCGGTGTTCATGGGCACGGCCTTGGGGTACTTCATCGGCAATTGCTGGCTGATGAGCCTGGGCGTGGCCTACACCCTGGCCTTCGTCGAAGCCGAGCAGGCCAATGCCTTGCTGCTGGCGCTGGCCGGAGCCGGCATGGGCATCCCGCTGTTGCTGATTCTGCTCGATGAGTCGGAAAAGGCCTTCGCCGACATTCACTCGGCGGCGGTGTCCAGCGCCTTGCTGTCAGGCTTGCGGGTCGAGCACCTGGCTCTGGGGATCGGGGTGCTCTGCACGCTGATCGCCTGTTTAGCGCCGTTGGCGCAGTACGAAGGCTTCCTGCTGCTGATCGGCTCGTTGTTTGCGCCGCTGTTCGGTGTGGTGCTGACCGACCACTTCATTCTGCGTCGGCGCCGGTTACCGGCCAACGTGCCGGCGCTGCGCTGGACCAGCCTGCTGGCCTGGCTGGGTGGGGTGAGCACCTACCACCTGCTGGCCAACCTGTACCCGGAGGTTGGCGCGACACTGCCGGCGCTGTTGCTCGCCGGCGTGCTGCAGGCGCTGCTGGGCGTGGGCTTCAGCTGCGGCCAGGGAACAGCTCCGGACGGATCACGCCGTTGAGCTGCGGGTAGGGGATCTTCAGTTCGATGTGGCCCATCGCGTACGGCGCGATGGTCGTCACCGGATACTTGAGGATCACCGCGCCGTAGGTCAGCGCCACATTCGGGGTGCGCTTGAACGGCCAGTTCTTGAGGAACTCGGGGTCTTCATTGACCTTGGTCGACACCAGCCAGGCCTGGTGGGCCAACTGTGCCTTCTGCCAGAACTCGTTTTCCTTGCCGGGCACGACCATGTCGGCCAGGGTCAGGACTTTCTGCTGCTGACGCGAATAGTTGATCAACGCCCGTCCGGGGTCGCCATGGGCGCCGCCGGTGTCCAGGTAGCTGGACAGCTCGATGACCACGATACCGTCATGCTGTTCGCGTACCTTGGCCTGCAGGTAGCTGTTGTTGCGTCCCTGTGCCTGGCTGAGGAATTGTTGCTCGTAGGCTTTCAGCGAGGTCGGCGCCGGCTGGCCGGGCAGGGCAGGCGCCAGCTGCAGCAGGTTCTTCTGCACGATGGCGTCCAGGCGCGGCTCATCAGGGAAATGCACGGTATCGATGTTCACCAGTGGGCAGTCACTGCTGCTGCAGCCAGGCTTGATCTGCTCCCAGGCTTCACGCTCGACCTGCAGAGGGGCACGCATGTTGGGTTTGAACAGGCTCTGGCAGGCGCCCAGGGTTACGACCAGGCAAACCAGTGCGGCGATCTTCGGTAACGACATGATGATCCTTGGCAGGTATCGGAAAAGGCGATGCGCAAGCGCATACAGGCCGGTTGGACTGTGAAAAGTGCCTTCGGTTCGCCATTGGGCGGATTAGAAATGCTTTGCCGTGGGCGCGTCTACCCTGCATCTTCATAGGGGGCTGCATCCGGTGCGCGATGCGCGTTAGGATGGCCCCATGCCAATGCCTTCCGCAGTGAGAAATCCATGACCCAGACGCCCCGTTCGACCCCGACCGCCTTCGAGATCACCCGACGCGAGACCTGCTTCAAGGGTTTCTACCGTCTGGACAAGCTGTTTCTGCGTCATGAACAGTTCGACGGCAGCATGGGGCGTGAGCTGAGCCGCGAGCTGTTCGTGCGTCACGATGCCGTGTGCGTGCTGCCCTACGATGCCAAGCGCGACGAAGTGGTGCTGATCGAGCAGTTCCGCGTCGGTGCGGCAGAGAAAACCGCCAACCCGTGGCTGATCGAAATGGTCGCCGGTCTGATCGACAAGGATGAGCAACCGGAAGAAGTTGCTCATCGCGAGGCAGAAGAGGAAGCTGGGCTGAAGTTCAGTGCGCTGTGGCCGATTACCCGGTACTTTCCTTCGCCGGGGGGCAGCGATGAATACGTGCATCTGTTCCTGGGGCAGTGCGACAGCCAGGATGCCGGTGGCATCCACGGGCTGGAATCCGAGGGGGAGGACATTCGTGTCACGGTCTGGTCGTTCGACGACGCCCTGCAAGCCGTGGCCGATGGCCGGATCATGAACGCGGCGGCGATCATTGCCATCCAGTGGCTGGCCTTGAACCGCAGCGAAATCAGGGGGCTATGGTCGTGAATCTGTTGCGCGAGCGCTATCGTGTGGATCTTGCCGGGCTGCAGGCAGCATGCGAGGCCAACTATGCCCGCCTGATGCGCCTGCTGCCTGACATGCGCACGCAGAAAAGCTCGCGCCGCGTGGCGGTGACCCAGGGCGACCAGATGCTGGGCGTGCTGACCCTCGAAGTGCTGCTCGACTGTCCCTACACCACCACCTTGCAGGTGCGCCAGGAACACAGCCTGCCCTGGCTGCCGGTGCCGCGCCTGGAGGTACAGGTCTACCACGATGCGCGCATGGCCGAGGTCATCGGCGCCGAACATGCGCGGCGCTTCCAGGGTATCTACCCGTACCCCAATGCAGACATGCATCAGCCTGACGAAAAGGCCCAGCTCAACCTGTTCCTCGGCGAGTGGCTGAGCCACTGCCTGGCGTGCGGGCATGAGTATGAAGTGGTGCGCTGAGACTTGTTTCCCGCTTCGGTAATTATCGTCGCAAGAAACGTCTATCGGGCTTTGTAGGTTGTTTCCGAAACAGATTTGAGTGCGATGTATCTCGCTGCGACCGCACGATAGGTCGTGCTAGTTTCGCCCTGACTTTCAATCAGGCGGTCGTGCATGGTTTATATTGCTGGCGATGGGCAGGTCGCGAGGGCAGTTAAGCTGTGAGCCCGAGTGTGAACCGGCTCTCAATCCCCATTTGCCGCGTCCCGTCTCAGCCACCATAATCGCAGCGTATCGTCCCCAGGAGACGGCCGTTGCCGAGTTCATCTATCAAGGACACCTCCGTCCTGCTGGTCCAGTTATCCGACAGTCACCTGTTCGCCGAGGCGGATGGCACGTTGCTGGGCCTGCCGACCCGCGACAGCCTGGAAAAGGTCGTCGAGCAGGTCCAGGCCGAACAGCCGGACATCGACCTGGTGCTGATGACCGGGGATATCTCTCAGGACGGCTCGTTGCTGTCCTACCAGGCCTTCCGCCAGCTCAGCGAGCGCCTCGGGGCGGCGGTGCGCTGGCTGCCGGGCAACCACGACGAAGCGCCGCAGATGCGTGCCGCCGCCGAGGGCAGCGAGGTGCTGCAGCCGGTGGTGGATGTCGGGCGCTGGCGGGTGACCCTGCTCGACTCCGAGGTCGAGGGCGCGGTGTTCGGCTACCTGGCCGATGAGCAACTGAGCCTTCTGGAGCGCTCGCTGCGCGAAGCGCCTGACCGCCATCACCTCGTTTGCCTGCATCACCATCCGGTCTCCATTGGTTGTGAATGGATGGCGCCGATCGGCCTGCACAATGCCGAGGCACTGTTCGCTGTGCTGGATCGTTATCCACAGGTGCGCGCGGTGCTCTGGGGGCATGTCCACCAAGCCTTCGACCAGCAGCGCAACGGGGTTCGTCTGCTGGCCACGCCATCCACCTGCATCCAGTTCGCGCCCGGCAGTGTGGACTTCACCCTCGACGAAGCGGCACCCGGCTATCGCTGGCTGCGCCTGCACGACGACGGACGGCTGGAAACCGCTGTTTCGCGCCTGAGCGGCGTAGATTTCGAGATCGACTTCTCAGGCGCGGGTTATTGAAACAAGTCGGCGTTACGGTCCTGCCTCCTGAGTCCTGTAAACTGTGCGGCTTTATCCTGATGCGTGTCTGCGGAGCACTGGCATGACCGGCGACAACCCCTCGCTGCTGTATATCCATGGCCTGAACAGTTCGGCCTTGTCGAAGAAGGCCACCTGGCTGGCGGCGTTGATGCGCTCGCTGGGCCTGCAGGAACGCCTGCGCGTACCGGAGTTGCATCATCATCCCCGCCAGGCCATCGCCCAGCTCGAGGAGGCGATCGAAGCCCTGGGGCGTCCGCTGCTGGTCGGCAGCTCGCTCGGCGGCTACTATGCGACCCATCTTGCGCAGCGCCACGGGCTCGAAGCGGTACTGGTCAACCCGGCGGTCAACCCGCACCAGTTGTTCGACGGCTACCTCGGCACCCAGCAGAACCTCTACACCGGGGAGCGCTGGGAACTGACCCAGGATCACATCCAGGCCCTGGTCGAGCTGGAAGTACCCGCGCCCGATGACCCACAGCGGATCCGCGTGTGGTTGCAGACCGGCGACGAAACCCTGGATTACCGCCGTGCCGCCGCGTTCTATGCGCAGTGCAGCCTGGACATCCAGGAGGGTGGCGACCACAGCTACCAGGGGTTCCAGGCGCGTCTGCCGGAACTGCTGGCCCTGGCCGGCTTCGAACAGCGGCTGCTGCGTGATATCGACCTTTCCGTGCTGTGAAAGGCAGACATGCGACATTCCATGAACCATTGATGACGAGAACCCATGGCCACTCCCAGCGCTAGTTCTTATAACGCCGATGCCATCGAAGTCCTCTCGGGCCTCGACCCGGTTCGCAAACGGCCGGGCATGTACACCGACACCGCGCGGCCCAACCACCTGGCCCAGGAAGTCATCGACAACAGCGTCGACGAAGCCCTGGCCGGCCACGCCCGCTCGGTGCAGGTGATCCTCCACGCCGACAACTCCCTGGAAGTGATCGACGACGGCCGCGGCATGCCAGTGGACATCCACCCCGAAGAGGGCGTGCCCGGTGTCGAACTGATCCTCACCAAGCTGCACGCGGGCGGCAAGTTCTCCAACAAGAACTATCAGTTCTCCGGCGGCCTGCACGGCGTGGGCATTTCCGTGGTCAACGCGCTGTCGACCCAGGTGCGGGTCAAGGTCAAGCGCGACGGCAACGAGTACCAGATGACCTTCGCCGACGGCTTCAAGGCCTCGGACCTGCAAGTCATCGGCACCGTCGGCAAGCGCAACACCGGCACCAGCGTGCACTTCAGCCCCGACCCGAAATACTTCGACAGCCCCAAGTTCTCGGTCAGCCGTCTCAAGCACGTGCTCAAGGCCAAGGCGGTGCTGTGCCCGGGCCTGCTGGTCAGCTTCGAAGACAAGTCCAGCGGCGAGAAGGTCGAATGGCACTACGAGGACGGCCTGCGCTCGTACCTGCAGGACTCGGTGAACGACTTCCTGCGCCTGCCCGACGAGCCGTTCTGCGGCAGCTTCGCTGGTAACAAGGAGGCGGTGGACTGGGCCCTGCTGTGGCTGCCCGAAGGCGGCGACAGCCTGCAGGAAAGCTACGTCAACCTGATTCCTACCGCCCAGGGCGGCACCCATGTGAACGGCCTGCGCCAGGGCCTGCTGGACGCCATGCGCGAGTTCTGCGAATTCCGCAGCCTGCTGCCACGGGGCGTGAAGCTGGCCCCTGAAGACGTCTGGGAGCGCATCGCCTTCGTGCTCTCGACCAAGATGCAGGAGCCGCAGTTCTCCGGCCAGACCAAGGAGCGCCTGTCATCCCGCGAGGCGGCGGCGTTCGTTTCCGGCGTGGTCAAGGACGCTTTCAGCCTGTGGCTCAATACCCATCCCGAGCTGGGCATGCAACTGGCCGAACTGGCGATCAGCAACGCTGGCCGCCGTCTCAAGGCCAGCAAGAAGGTCGAGCGCAAGCGCATCACCCAGGGGCCGGCATTGCCTGGCAAGCTGGCCGACTGCGCCGGCCAGGACCCGGCGCGTTCCGAGCTGTTCCTGGTCGAAGGTGACTCGGCAGGCGGTTCGGCCAAGCAGGCACGCGACAAGGAATACCAGGCGATCCTGCCGCTGCGTGGCAAGATCCTCAACACCTGGGAAGTCGACGGCGGCGAGGTGCTGGCCAGCCAGGAAGTGCACAACATCGCTGTGGCCATCGGCGTCGATCCCGGTGCCACCGACCTCAGCCAGCTGCGCTACGGCAAGATCTGCATCCTCGCCGATGCCGACTCCGACGGGCTGCACATCGCCACCTTGCTGTGCGCGCTGTTCGTCCAGCATTTCCGCCCGCTGGTGGATGCCGGGCACGTCTACGTGGCCATGCCGCCGCTGTACCGGATCGACCTGGGCAAGGAGATCTACTACGCCCTCGACGAGAGCGAGCGCGATGGCATCCTCGACCGCCTGGTGGCCGAGAAGAAGCGCGGCAAGCCGCAGGTCACCCGCTTCAAGGGCCTGGGCGAGATGAACCCGCCACAGTTGCGCGAAACCACCATGGACCCCAACACTCGCCGGCTGGTCCAGTTGACCCTGGACGACTACGCCGCCACCACGGAAATCATGGACATGCTGCTGGCCAAGAAGCGCGCCGGCGACCGCAAGTCGTGGCTCGAAGCCAAGGGCAACCTGGCCGAGGTCATGATTTGAGGGCTGTCTGGCTGGCCCTGCTGGTCCTGCTGGCGGTGCCGGCCTACGCCCGTGTGCCGTTGCAGCAGCTCAAGCTGGTTTCCGAGCACCCCGTGGACGGCATGACCGGCGGCAACCTGTCGGGGCTGGCGGCCTGCAATGGCGTGCTGTGGACGGTATCGGACCGCGACGACCTGGTGTTGTACCGCCTGGAACGCAGCCAGCGGGTCTGGCAGGCCGAAGCGGTGCCCATCGAGGTGCCCCAGCCGCCCAGCGATCTGCCGGTAAGCCTGCGTTCGCTGGCCAGCCTGTCAGCGGTGGTGCGTGGCGGTGGTATGGATTACGAAGGCATCAGTTGCGACGCCCAGGGCAATCGCTACGTGGTCAGTGAAGCCCATGGCGCGGTGCTCAAGGTGCCTGTACAAGGCGTGCCCACCTGGCTGCCACTGCCCGCGCAGGTCATCCAGCAGGCGCGTGAGAAGGACATGCTGCAGCGCTTCAATGCCCTGTACGAAGGCATCGCCATCAGCCCGGACGGCGAGCAGTTGTGGCTGGCGGCCGAGCGCGAGCAGCGCGGCCTGCTGCAGGTGCGCTTCAAGGATGGCCAGTGGCAATGCCCGGACAGCTGCGTGCTCTACCATGAGGCCGGCGTGACCCCGGACAAGAACCGGCCCTTGCCGGACTTTTCCGATGTGTCGCTGTTCAACGGCAAGCTGTTCACCCTGGAGCGTTCGGTGTACCGGGTGTGCAGGCGCAGTCTGGACGACGGGCAGATCGAGCGCTGCTGGTCGTTCGCCAACGAGGCGCGCAAGCCAGAGCGTCTTTATGACCAGCCCTATGGTTTGACCGAGGCCCTGGTGGTCGACGAAACCGGCGCCTGGATCGGCACCGACAACAATTTCGGCGCCCGCGCCGATGGCGAAAAACGCCCCGTGGTCTGGCGCTTCGCCGCGCCGACCGGCGGCTGGAGTGCGCCATGAGCCAGCCTTTGCCCGGCCAGCGCGCCGGCAAGGTGCTGATGATCCTGGCCTGGGTGGCCGGGCTGTTCCTGGCCACTCGGCTGTTCGGCCTGTGGGAGGAACGCCAGTACAACCCTAACGCCGAAATGCTTTCCCAGCACGGCGACGGTTACATCGAAGTGCGCCTGGCCAGTAACCGTCAGGGGCATTTCGTCGGTACCGCGCGCATCAACGACCGCGAAGTGCCATTCATGATCGACACCGGCGCCACCGATGTGGCGGTGCCCGGTGAAGTGGCCGACGAGCTGGGACTGGAGCGCGGCCTGCCGGTCACCCTGAATACCGCCAACGGCCGGGTGCAGGGCTTTCGCACCCGGCTCGAACGCCTGCAGCTGGGCGACATCGTGCTCAACGATGTACGCGCTCTGGTCACCCCGAGCCTGGAAGGCCGGGAGGTTCTGCTGGGCATGAGCGCCATGAAACAACTCGAATTCACCCAGCGTGGCGGCACTTTGCTGCTGCGCCAGACGACCCAATGACGAGGCCCGCATGAGCGACTCCCTTGACCTCAGCCTGGATGGCGTAGAACGCCGTTCACTGGCTGACTTCACCGAACAGGCCTATCTCAACTACTCCATGTACGTGATCATGGATCGCGCCCTGCCGCATATCGGCGACGGCCTCAAGCCGGTGCAGCGGCGCATCGTCTATGCCATGAGCGAACTCGGCCTGGGCGCCGATGCCAAGCACAAGAAGTCGGCGCGTACCGTCGGCGACGTGCTCGGCAAGT
Organism: uncultured Pseudomonas sp.; assembly: GCF_913777995.1. GTDB lineage: Bacteria > Pseudomonadota > Gammaproteobacteria > Pseudomonadales > Pseudomonadaceae > Aquipseudomonas. Next base: position 14,274 of record NZ_CAJYVE010000001.1, read on the forward strand.
TCCACCCGCACGGCGACTCGGCCTGTTACGAAGCCATGGTGCTGATGGCCCAGCCGTTCAGCTACCGCTATACCCTGGTCGATGGCCAGGGCAACTGGGGTGCGCCGGACGATCCGAAATCCTTCGCCGCCATGCGCTACACCGAAGCCCGCCTGTCGCGCTACTCCGAGGTGCTGCTCAGCGAGCTGGGCCAGGGCACCGTGGACTGGGTGCCGAACTTCGACGGCACGCTCAACGAGCCGGCCGTGTTGCCGGCACGCCTGCCGAACATCCTGCTCAACGGCACCACCGGCATCGCCGTGGGCATGGCCACCGACGTACCACCGCACAACCTGCGCGAAGTCGCCGCTGCCTGCGTACGCCTGCTCGACGAGCCCAAGGCCAGCGTCGAACAGCTCTGTGAACACATTCCCGGCCCGGACTACCCGACCGAGGCGGAGATCGTCACCCCGCGTGCCGACCTGCTCAAACTCTACGAAACCGGTCGCGGCTCGGTACGCATGCGTGCCGTGTACCGTGTCGAGGACGGCGATATCGTGGTCACCGCCCTGCCGCATCAGGTCTCCGGGGCCAAGGTGCTGGAGCAGATCGCCGCGCAGATGCAGGCCAAGAAGCTGCCGATGGTCGCCGACCTGCGTGACGAATCGGACCACGAGAACCCCTGCCGGATCGTGATCATCCCGCGTTCCAACCGCGTGGATGCCGACGAACTGATGCAGCATCTGTTCGCGACCACCGATCTGGAGTCCAGCTACCGGGTCAACATCAACATCATCGGCCTGGACGGCAAGCCGCAGCTCAAGAACCTCAAGACCCTGCTCAACGAGTGGCTGGTGTTCCGTATCGCCACCGTGCGCAAGCGTCTGCAGTTCCGCCTGGACAAGGTCGAGCACCGCCTGCACCTGTTGGAAGGCTTGCTGACCGCCTACCTGAACCTCGACGAAGTGATCCATATCATTCGCACCTCGGATCAGCCCAAGGCCGACCTGATCGCGCGCTTCCAGCTTTCCGAGATCCAGGCCGACTACATCCTCGACACCCGCCTGCGTCAGCTGGCGCGTCTCGAAGAGATGAAGCTGCGCGGCGAGCAGGACGATCTGCTCAAGGAACAGGCCAAGCTCCTGGCCCTGCTGGGTAGCGACACCAAGCTGCGCAAGCTGGTGCGCAGCGAGCTGATCGCCGATGCCGAAACCTACGGCGATGACCGTCGTTCGCCGATCGTCGAGCGCGCCGAGGCCCGTGCGCTGTCGGAAAACGAGCTGATGCCCACCGAACCGGTCACCGTGGTGCTTTCCGAGAAAGGCTGGGTACGCTGTGCCAAGGGCCACGACATCGACGCCACCGGGCTGTCCTACAAGGCCGGCGACGCCTTCAAGGCCGCCGCAGCTGGCCGTTCCAACCAGTTCGCGGTGTTCATCGACTCCACCGGACGCAGCTATTCGATCGCTGCGCATACCCTGCCATCGGCCAGGGGGCAGGGCGAGCCATTGACCGGCAAGCTGCAGCCGCCGCCGGGCGCCAGCTTCGAATGCGTGTTGCTGCCCGATGATGAGGCGCTGTACGTGATCGCCTCGGACGCCGGCTATGGCTTCGTGGTCAAGGGCGAGGATCTGCAGGCCAAGAACAAGGCGGGCAAGGCGCTGCTGAGCCTGCCGTCCGGTTCCAAAGTCATGTCGCCGCGCCCCGTGCTGGACCGCGAAAACCATTGGCTCGCCGCCGTGACCACCGAAGGGCGCCTGCTGGTGTTCCGTGTCAGTGACCTGCCGCAACTGGGCAAGGGCAAGGGCAACAAGATCATCGGTGTGCCGGGGGAACGTGTGGCCAGCCGCGAAGAGTACGTCACCGATCTGGCGGTACTGCCAGAGGGCGCTACGCTGGTGCTGCAGGCCGGCAAGCGCACCCTGTCGCTGAAGGCCGACGACCTCGAGCACTACAAGGGCGAGCGCGGCCGGCGCGGCAACAAGCTGCCGCGCGGTTTCCAGCGCGTCGACGCGTTGTTGGTGGAAAACGGCTGAGAATCCTCATTTATGGTGGGCCATCTTCGTTTTGCCATGAAGATCGCCGCATAATCGCTGGAGTCATAGCGAATATTCACGGATGATATGGGGTCTTCAGGCTTGGGCGTGGCCCAATGCCTGTATGACCCTGACGATTTTTCAATTTGTAACCTGCGGGACGCAGGTCGGACAGGACGATGAATCTTCTACGCCTTCCCATGATTCTGTTGATGACGGGTGTGCTCGGCATGGCCGGGTGCAGCGTGCATCAACCGGCTGCGCTCTACCAGCTCGACAGCGGTGAGCCCGGCCAGCCCAAGCAGAGTAGCGGCCTTGCCGTACTGTTGGGCCCGGTTTCGATTGCCGATTACCTGCAACGTGAAACCCTGCTGCAACGCCAGCCCGATGGAACCCTGACCGCCTCGGCGGATGGTCGCTGGGCCGGTAACCTGGCCTCCGACATCGATCAACTGCTGCTGCGCCAGGTGTCCTGGAAGCTCGACAGCCAGCGCGTGGTGCTGGCCCCGGCGGTCGCCAACTTCAGCCCTGATGTGCAGGTGTTGCTGTCCATCACTCGCCTGGACTCCGGTGCCCGCCAGCCCGCCATCCTCGACGCCCAGTGGCGCCTGCTGGACCGCAAGGGCAACGTGCGCGACAGCCGCCTGGTGCACCTGGAGGAGGTCCACAACGGCTCCACCGCTTCTCAGGTCAAGGCCCAGGGCATTCTGCTGCAGCGCCTGGCCGAGCAGGTCAGCACCGCGATCAAGCCGATTTCCTGGCAGGTCGACGAACCCAAGAAGGCTGCACCGGTGGTACGCAATAACAAACAGGCGGAAAAGCCCAAGATCCCCATGGCTTCGCCGATCCGCACCGACCTTGAGGTGTTCCGCTTCTAAGGCGGCAGAAATGCAAAACCCGCGCAATGCGCGGGTTTTTTGTGCCTGCAATTCTGAGCCTCGTCGCTGGGCTTGCCCCGCTCGGAGCGGTTATGTGACTCGGTAGGAGCCGCTTCAGCTGCGAAAGCGCGAGAAAATTCACTGCATCTGCTGTGAGCATGCGCTCGCTTCGCGGCTGAAGCTGCTCCTACCCGGTCTAACTGGCTAAAGCCGCCCCTACCGATATCAGGCCTTGTCGTGCATGCGCGCCAGCTGGCGTTCGAGCATGGACGGGTAGGGCTCCATGAGGCGTTCGACGCAGCAGGCGCCTTCCGGGCTGGCGATCGGACGGATACGGGCACGCTGGCGGATCAGGTCATCGTCGTTGACCGAGCGCTCGACCAGCAGCAGGTTGCGGCTGTGTTGCGACAGAGCCAGGGCGTCCTGGGCTTTCTCGGTCAGCAACAAGTCGATCTGGCTGAGGCCGGCCATGCCTTCGCCCAGGGTCAGGCCCAGCTGCAGTTGCAGGGTGATGCCGCTGTCGGCCACCTCGATCTGCAGGGCGTGGCTCAGGGCGCGCAGCAGCTCGCCGCAGCAGATGGCGTTGGTGAGGTAGTCGTCGCCGCTGACCTGGCTATGGAACAGCATCAGGGTGCTGCCGTCGTTGAGCGTATGCAGCTCGCCGTCATACAGCGACGCCGCCTGATCCAGGCAATCGCGATAGCGTTGCAGCAGGTCGGTCAGGCGCGCCTTGGGCAGGCGCCGCAGCTGGTCCTGGCCGCCCAGCTGCACGGCGAGGATCGCGCTGTGCTGTGGCTCGCTGGAAGCCGCTACGGCAGCCACCGGTTTGATCGACGGGCTGGAGTGATCGCGCAGGTCGGCGAACGGGTCTTCCTCGTCGTCCAGGTCTTCCTCGGCCACCAGACGGCGTGGCGCCGGTGCAGGCGGCAGGCGCGGCCTGGCAGGCTCGGCTGGGTGCCTGTCCGAAACGCTGAAGGCGTCGTCGGCTTCGATCAGGTCGTCGTCGGCCAGTTCGGGTTCCGGCTCCGGCTCGGGTTCCGGCTCCGGCATGGGCGGTGCGAACGAGGCGCGCAGCTGGCGGGCCAGATCACCGACTTCATCCTGACGCTCGGTGGCGGGTGTGTACGGGTCGATGTCGCGCAGCCACAGGCGCAGCTGCAGCAGTGGGGTGGAAATGTGCCGCCCGAGGCGCAGGCTCAGGACCAGCGCCAGGGCCAGTAGGATACCGGCGAGGATGCCCATGCTCTGCAGGCTGATGGTCATCGGCTGCTGGAACTGCGACATGTCCAGGCTGATGCGCAGCTGCCCGGCCATCACGTCCTGGAAGGTGATCTTGATTTCGTACAGGCCCTGGCTCTCGCCCAGCAGGCCATTCTTCGGTCGCTGGCCGGCCTCGGCGAGGATACGGTTGTCGACGCTGTAGATCGCGGCGTGCGCCACCAGCGGGTTCTTCACCAGGTTGCCGAGCAGCACGTTGAGGCTGAGGATGTCGTTGGACACCAGCAGTTCGGTCGCCGAGGTGGCGGTCTGGGTGGTCAGTGCCTGGCCCAGGGCATCGGCCTGCTCGTGCATGGCCTGCTTGAACTGCAGGCCCATCACTCCGGCATAGATCACCAGCGCCAGGGCCACGAGGATCACGTTGTGGCTGGCGATACGCAGGGCGATCGGTACACGGCGATGGCGCAGGGCACGGAAGATCAGCAGGAAGAAGTTATCGGTTTTTACAGGCGTGGGCCGGTTCACTGAGCACGGCTCTTTCGGTGAGGAAGTTGCCGCGCAGTATAGCGAGCGCCCCTGGCGTGGCAAAGCGCTGGCGGTGCCCGATGGTCCGCGAAAGTGGGTAGAATGCGGTTTTTTTCCACCTGCGGGGGTGCGCCTTGCGCGAAATCGTCCTGATCAACATTACCGGGAGTGATCGTCCGGGTCTTACTGCCGCCATCACGGGCGTGCTTGCCCAAGGTGGCGTGAACATTCTGGACATCGGTCAGGCAGTGATCCACGACACGCTGTCGTTCGGCATCCTGGTCGAAATTCCGGACACCAGCGCCGCCTCTTCGGTGCTCAAGGACGTGTTGTTCACCGCTCATGAACTCGACCAGCAGGTGCGCTTCACCGCTGTTTCCGAAGAAGACTACCAGCGCTGGGTCGATGGTCAGGGCAAGGCGCGGCATATCGTGACCCTGCTGACCCGCAAGGTCACTGCCGAGCAGCTGCAGTGCGTCAGTTCCATCACCGCCCGCTATGGGCTGAACATTGACCGCATCGATCGCCTGTCCGGGCGCATGCCACTCGACACCCCGGCCGACAAGGGCAAGGGCTGCATCGAATTCTCGGTGCGCGGTGAACCGGCCGACCCCAAGGCCATGCAGGCCGAGTTTCTCAGCGTGGCCCAGGAGCTGAGCGTCGACATCGCCTTCCAGCAGGATTCGCTGTTCCGTCGTAACCGTCGCCTGGCGGTGTTCGACATGGACTCCACGCTGATCGAGGCCGAAGTCATCGACGAACTGGCCAAGGCCGCCGGTGTGGGCGAGAAGGTTTCGCAGATTACAGAACGTGCGATGCGTGGCGAGCTGGATTTCCGCGCCAGCTTCAAGGAGCGCCTGGCGCTGCTCAAGGGGCTGGACGTCAGTGTGCTCGACGAGATCGGCGCCTCCCTGCGTCTGACCGAAGGTGCCGAGACGCTGTTCGCCGAGCTCAAACGCCTGGGCTACAAGACCGCCATCCTGTCGGGCGGCTTCACCTACTTCGCCCGCCAATTGCAGGCCAGGCTGGGGATCGACTACGTGTTCGCCAACGAGCTGGAAGTGGTCGATGGCCGGGTGACCGGCGTGGCGGTCGAGCCGATCGTCGATGCCCAGCGCAAGGCCGACCTGCTGCGTGAGCTGGCCCAGAAGGAAGGCTTGAGTCTGGAGCAGACCATCGCCGTAGGCGACGGCGCCAACGACCTGCCGATGCTGGCCATCGCCGGCCTGGGCGTGGCTTTCCGTGCCAAGCCGCTGGTCAAGCAGTCGGCCAAGCAGGCGATTTCCACCTTGGGTCTGGACGGCGTTCTCTATCTGCTGGGCCTGCGCGACCGCGAAGCACGGCAGTGAATGGCGGCGTAAGCCGGTAAAGGTGCGGCGGCTCAAGCCGCACCACCTGCGTCATGCGTCAAAGCGCTGAAGCTACAGAGATTCCCACAGCGACTCGAATTCCTCGCCGGGTTTCTTCTCCGGCTCGGCGGATTTCGGTGCCTCCAAGACCTGATATTCGAACTGGTTGTAGCTGGCACTGGCGATATGTCGGGTCTTGAGTGCGGCGCGCGTCTCTTCGCCGTTAACGTTGAGCAGCACCTTGCTGTCTTCCTTGAACGGCAGGCGCGGGGCCAAAACCATCGCCGGTTTGGTCATCGCACGCACCTCGGGCAGCATCAGGCTGCGCAGGTACTGGCTGTTCTGTTCTTCACGCAGCAACTGCATGCCGCACGGCTGGGCGAACGGCGCGATCAGCTCGATACCCATCTGCGTGCCGCCACTGCGCACCTGGCGCACCCAGCGCACGATTGCGATGCTCCAGCTTTGCCCGCTTTCATCCTGGATGCCGAGCAGTTCGCCGGCCTGCAATTGCGATGGCACTTCCCGTGGCCAGGCCAGGCAATAGCCGCCCGGGCTGTGGTTGACGATATTCAGCTCGTAGGTGGGAAAGTTCTGCTGGGCATTGCTGGCGTCGGTTTCACCATCGACCTGTGGATACTCGATTTCCTCGAACGGCAGCAGGGTCGAGGATGTGCCGCCTTTATGGGTATCGAACGCCTGCGACCAGGGGTCGTCGGCATTTTCGCTGGCGATCTTGAGCGTGAAGTCGGCTGCCTTGATCACGGCGGGCAGTTGCAGCAGTTCGCTGAACGAGCGCCGGCCCGCCAGGTAGTAATGCACCGCGCTCATGCCAATGCACACCCTCAGGCTGCCCTGGCCGGCCATGCGCTGGAACGTGCGCTCGGCGACATCCCCCCAGGCAGCCGCCAGGTGCTGCAGCAAGTCGGCGCTGACTCCGGCGGGCACGTAGAGGCGCGACTCGGCACGTTTCTCGATGGGCAGGTCCAGGTACTGCTGGATGGCGTTGGCCAGCGGCAGGCTGTTGATACCTTGCAGGCGCGGCAGCAGTTGCTCGCCGAACAGGTTGCGGTACAGCGGTGGTTTGTCGACGCCGGGGTCGACGGCGAACAGGCTGTCCTGTGCATTGGCATCCTGCAGGCGCACCATGGCGCTCCAGGACTCCAGTACTTCGCCCAGCTTGCCGATGTTGAGCTGGCGCATCTGGTTGCAGCGCGCGCAGCCGACCATCAACGCAATGAGGTAGGTCTGTTCCAGGGACAGGTTGCGCACATGGATGGCCTGTGGCTCTGCAATCGGCACCTGATGCACCTGGCACTGGCGGCCGATCTGGTAGATCTGATGCAGCTCCAGCCACAAGCCTTCCTGTACGGGGCAATACAGCTGGCTGGCACGGATCAGCGGCCCGTTGAGCGCGTGCGCGGCACGTTGCAGGGCAGTGGTAAGCAGCGGCGCATGCTCGCGGGTCAGGCGGGGGGCAATGCTGTTGATGATCAGCTTGTAGCCGGTGGCCAGGTGGTTCTGCAGGGCCTGGCAGAGATTGGCGACCTTGCGCGGACGCTCATCGAGCACGATGGCCTGGTTGAGGAAGTGGCGCTCCAGATGCTTGCAGACGAAATACACTTCCGGGCGCAGCGCTTCGAGCATCTGCAGGCGGATTTCACTGGGCACCAGCAGCTGGTTGATTTCGCTCAGGCCCTGATACAGCTGCTTGGCCATTTCGCCAAGGTTTGCTTTGGGCAGGGTCGAGATCCAGCGTTTCAGGTCGCGGGCGTTGGCTTCACAGAATGTCAGGCTCGACAGTGTTGGCGCGGGAACGCGCAACAACAGCGGAAAGCTCAAGTTACTCATGTGACAGGCAAACTCCACGTCTTGATGGCCCGAACGGTGGCAGTTGACTGACGCCGTTTGTGTCCCTGACCTGCGAGGGGCCAAGGAGGCGATAGTCAGACGCGCTGTGTCCTACAGCACCGATGTACCGACTGTACCAGCATTGGCCAAGGGTCGCAGCTGATCTGGCACAACGCCATGATCCTGGGAGTTTAAGAGGCCGTGGGCCGGAAATGGTTCCGGCCCCTGCGCAAATCAGCCTTACGCCTTGTGCCCCAGGGCCTGGCCCATGCGCACGGCGGACCCGGCGGTCAGACCTTCGGCCCAGCGAACCTGGTCGGGGCCGAACAGCACGATGGCGGTGGAACCCAGTTTGAAACGGCCCATTTCGGCGCCTTTTTCCAGCTCGATGGGCGCACGGGCGGCTTCATCGTAGCGGAAGGTCTTGAGCTGGCGCTTCGGTGGCGTGACCAGGCCGGCCCACACCGTCTCGACCGAGGCGACGATCATCGCGCCGACCAGCACCAGGGCCATCGGGCCGCGCTCGGTGTCGAACAGGCAGACCACCCGCTCGTTGCGGGCGAACAGCTCCGGAACGTTTTCCGCCGTAGTCTGGTTGACCGAGAAGATTCGTCCTGGCACGTAGACCATTTCCCGCAGCGTGCCGCCCAGCGGCATGTGCACGCGGTGGTAATCCTTGGGTGACAGGTAGACGGTGGCGAACTGACCGCCCATGAACGGCGCCGACAGCTGTGGGTCGCCGCCCAGCAGCTCCAGCACGCTGAAGCTGTGGCCCTTGGCCTGGAAGATGCGGCCCTGCTCGATCGGGCCGAGCTGGCTGATCGCGCCGTCGGCCGGGCACAGGATCGCGCCGGGCGTGTCGTCCAGAGGACGGGCATCAGGCTTGAGGGCGCGGGTGAAGAAGGCGTTGAAGTGCTCGTAGGCGGTCAGGTCCTCGACCTGGGCCTGCGACATGTCGACCTGGTAGCGACGCGCGAACCAGGCGGTGAAGGCGTTCTTGAACCAGCGCACCCGGCACTCGGCGACGCAGCCGGCCAGCCGTGACAGCAGGTGATGGGGCAGCAGGTACTGACTCAGGATAAACAGACGCTCTTTCATGGATCTTCCTAGGCTTTGTACGGAAAACCGGCCGAGGGCCGGCTGAAGCGAAAACGTGGGCTGGCGCGCAGTCTATATGAAAGCGCGCACCGATGAGCCTTTCAGTCCCGTCGATGGGGCGGTATCAGGATTCGACCGGGGTGTCGGGGTGGTTGCCCCATTCGCTCCAGGAGCCGGCGTAGGCCTTGACCCGCGGATACCCCAGGGCCTTGGCGGCCAGGTAGGTGAAGCCCGAGCGGCGATGGGTCTGGCAGTGGGTGATGATTTCCTTGTCCGGGGTGATGCCCCGCGCCTTCAGGCATTCGCCCAGGTCCTGGCGGATGCGCAGCTGCTGCGCCTTGTCCATGCCGTCGGTCCATTCGAAATGGATGGCGCCGGGAATGTGCCCGCCCTTGGCCGCCAAAACCTTCTGCCCGTGGTATTCGTCCGCGCCACGGGCATCCCACACCGCCAGGTCGTCGGCGCCCAGGCGGCTTTGCAGGTATTCACGGGTGGCGGTGGGTTCGTCGTGCAGGGTCAGGCTCACGGGGGTGCTGTGCGCTGCGGGAGTTTCCCGGGACAGCGGCAGGCCGGCGGCCTCCCAGGCCAGCAGCCCGCCATTGAGGTAGTGGTAGCGGCTGTGGCCGATGACATCCAGCAGCCAGATGAAGCGTCCGGCCCAGCCGCCGCCTTCGTCGTCATAGACCACGTATACCGCGTCGCTGCGGTGGCCGAGTTCGCCGAACAGGCGTTCAAGATCGGTGAGCGCCGGGGCCAGGCCCGGTGCCGGAGGCTGGCCCAGCTGGGTGCGCTTGGGTTCGATGAAGTGTGCGCCGGGAATATGACCGGCCTCGAAGCGTGCGGGGTTGGTCAGGTCCACCAGGATCAATTCCGGGGCATCGAGACGTGCGTGCAGGTCGCTGGGTTCGATGACCAGCGGCAAGTCGGTGAACACGGACATTTCAGCCTTCCTCATGAACGAAAGGCGAAGATTGTAGCCCAGCCCCGTCGGGAAAACTGCTGCGCAGCGACAGGACGCTGCGCGCCGCTCATTCGCCGGCGGGCTTGCCGGCGCTCTTCTGGCGGGTGAAGTTGGCCAGCGCCCGCTCGATGCACTGCACGGTCTTGCCGAACGCCTGCACGGTCACTTCCGACATGGGGTTGCCGCCCTGGTCGGCGATCGCCAGGATCAACACCTTGCCGTTGCAGCTCAGGGAGCGGATCAGGCTGTGGTGGCCCTTGAACAGGGTCTTGAGGATCGGCGGCAACAAGGCGGAAAACTGCGCATGGTTGGCGGGCGTCAGGCGCAACTGGGTGGGTTGCGCCAGCAGCCTTTCCAGTACCTTGCTCTGGCTGATCGGAAATTGCAGCGCGGCGTTTTCCTTGCCTAGCCCGGCCATCTGATGCACCCGCAGGGTGCCGGTGTTCTTGTCGGGCATCAGCAGCATCAGGCGTTGCATGCCCACGGCGACCATCGCGTCCCGTGCGGTGCTGAGCAGGCCCATGGCGTTATTGAAGGGGCTCGGCTCGACCAGCAGCTCGGCGCACAGTGTGCGCCAGCGTTGCAGGTCTTCGGTCGACGGTGCTGCGGCCGGTTCATGCCCGCTGGGGATGCGCCGGAACGACCAGGGCCACAACAAGGCTTCGGCCGGATGCCACAGGCTGGGGGCGGCATGCTGGCGCGCGCTGCTGGCGGCATTCTGGTGGGCCTGCTGCTGCACATCGTCCAGTGACTGCTGCAGGTACAGGCTGCTGAGCAGCTGCCAGCGCAGGCAGTGCGGGCTGTTCCAGGCCTGTTGCGCCGCCAGGGCAAGGCCATTGCCCATCAGCACCGTATTGGCCGGCTGGTTGAACCAGCGTTGCAGGTCCGGGTTAGCGTCAAGGTCACGCTGCTGTTGCAGCGGGTCGTGGTTCTCCCGGGCAATGCGCAGGGCCTTGACCCATTCGCGGCGTTCTTCGATCAGCACCGTGTAGCCGCGGGTCACCCACATCGGCAGGCGCCAGGCGTGCGCCAGGGCCAGGCACAGGTCGAGCAGCTTGACGCCGAACAGTTCCTGTTCGACGGTGCGACTCGACTCGCCCTGATGGATCACGCGTAGCTCCCACTCCTCGAGAAGCTTGGGATGGGCCAGGGCCATCGGCCACAGAGGGGCCAGAAACAACAGGCTGCCCAGGTGGATGTCCTGCCAGAGGCGCGCCAGGCGACTGGCGAACAGGCCGTTGGCCTGTTGCGTGGCGTGCTGGCTGATCAGGATCAGTTGCCGGTAGGCCTGGGGAATCTCTTGCAGCGGCTTGGCTGGCAGGCGGTTGAGCAGCATCTCGGTCTTGCTCAGACCCAGGCGGTTGAGCGCGACCTCAAGGCTTTCCGCCGGCTCGGTGATGCCGTGGGTGTGCTGGTTGGCTTCGCGCAGCACGCTCAGCACCAGGGCCGGGCTCTCGTGCATCATGTCGGCGATGTCGCGCAGCGAGCGGCGGCTGTCGTTGAGTGCGGCGCGCACATGGGTGTGGTTGATCTGCGGCACCGGCAGCGCCAGGTCATCCAGCTGCTTGACCCAGGCGTCCAGTGTCCGGGGTCTAGGTAACGTCGTGTGGCTTGCAGAAGGCATACGGAAGACCTTTGTATTGAGCGCGTGCAGCCCTGGTTTGTACGTATCAGGTTTTGTACGAAAAGTGCCTGCGCTCGGCCATGCTGCGTTAAAAACAGCTCGGAATGCTCATTTACTCCAGTAAACTCCGCTTCCTCGCCTGTTTTTGCCTTGCCTGACCTTCGCTCGCCGACTTTTCGTATAAAACCTAAGAGCTCAGTGCGTAGTGTATTGTTACACCCCGTTTCGAAAGCGAAACAGGTTTTTCATCCGATCAGGCCTATAGTCTGGCTCACCGAGGCCGATAAGAAGAACAGCAGCGCCCTGATCCGCCGCACCTGTCCCTGAACCCGACTCAACAAGTATTTTTTACCTATGGCTAAAATCATCGGCATCATTGTCGTTTTCGCGAGCGTTCTCGGCGGATACGTGCTGTCCCACGGTCACCTGGCGGCCCTGTTTCAGCCGTTCGAAATCGTCATCATCGGCGGTGCCGCCCTGGGGGCCTTCATTCAGGCCAACCCTGGCTATATGACCATGCACGTGTTCAAGAAGTCGCTGAAGATGTTCAGTTCGCGCTTCACGCACGCCTATTACCTCGAGGTGCTGGGCCTGGTCTATGAAATTCTCAACAAGAGCCGTCGCGAAGGCATGATGGCCATCGAAGGGGATATCGAAGAGCCCGCCTCCAGCCCGATCTTCGCCAAGTACCCCGGTGTGCTCAAGGACGACCGCATGACCGCGTACATCTGCGACTACCTGCGCATCATGTCGTCCGGCAACATGGCGCCCCACGAGCTCGAAGGCCTGTTCGACATGGAACTGCTGAGCATGAAGGAAGAGCTGGAGCATCCTTCCCATGCCGTGACCGGCATCGCCGACGGTATGCCCGGCTTCGGTATCGTCGCGGCGGTACTGGGTATCGTGATCACCATGGCCATGCTCGGGGACGGCGACAAGGCCGCGATCGGTCAGCACGTGGCGGCGGCACTGGTGGGTACCTTCTTCGGTATCATCGCGGCCTACGGTTTCTTCGGTCCTCTGGCGCAGTGTCTGGCCCACGACGCCAAGGAAGAGATGAACGTCTACGAGTCGATCAAGGCTGCCCTGGTGGCCTCGGCTTCCGGCATGCCGCCTTCGCTGGCCGTCGAGTTCGGCCGCAAGGTTCTGTACCCCGCTCACCGACCCAGCTTCAGCGAGCTGGAGCAAGCAGTACGCGGTCGCTAAGCCATGGAAAATAACCAGCCGATTATCGTCAAGCGCGTAAAGCGCTTCGGCGGCGGACACCACGGTGGCGCCTGGAAGATCGCCTTCGCCGACTTCGCCACGGCGATGATGGCGTTCTTCCTGGTGCTCTGGCTGCTGTCGTCCGCGACGCCCGAGCAACTGGTGGCCATTGCCGGTTACTTCAAGGACCCGGTCGGCTTCAGCGACAGTGGCTCGCCTTATGTGATCGACCTTGGCGGCTCGCCGGAGATGTCGCCGAACCAGACCCTCAACCCCGAGGTAAAAAGCACCCCCAGCCCGGACACCGTGCCGATCGAATCCGACACCGCCGAGGCCAAGGCCGAGCAGGTGGAGCAGGAACGTCTGGAAATGCTGCTGCAGGAGCTGCAGACCAAGATCGAGCAAAGTCCTGAGCTGCAGAAGTTCAAGGACCAGATTCTGCTGGAGATCACCCCGGACGGCCTGCGGATCCAGATCGTCGACGCCGACAACCGGCCGATGTTCGACTCGGGCAGCGCACGCTTGAAGCCGTACTTCGAGGATATCCTGCTGACCTTGGCCGACACCATCAAGCAGGTGCCGAACAAGATCAGTGTCAGCGGCCATACCGATGCCAAGCCTTACGTGGGTAATGGCGAGTTCGGTAACTGGGAGCTGTCGGCCAACCGTGCCAACGCCGCGCGCCGTGCGTTGATCGCCGGCACTTACCCGGAAGGGCAGGTGGCTCGGGTGGTGGGTTTCGCGTCTTCGGCGCTGTTCGACCGCGACCACCCGCTGAACCCGATCAACCGTCGCATCGATATCGTCGTGCTGACCAAGAAGGCTCAGCAGCGCATCGAAGGTGGCCAGGGCAGCGCAGAGCCTGCCAAACCCGCTCCCGCCACGCCTGCGGCGCCCGGTGCGGCGGCTCCCGCAGCCCCGGCGGCAGCGCAGCCGGGCGCCGCGCAATCGAACGTGGTGCAGCCCCGCGAGTTGCGCGAGCGAGTCAATATCTTCGATCAGGGTCCGCTCAAGCCGCCGGGTTCCGCTCAGTAATCGCCCGGTCGCCGCATGACAAAGGCCGCACCCTTCACCGGTGCGGCCTTTGCATTTTCAGTATTCGTCTTGCGGCAGGCTGGCCAGGATCGAGCGGTAGCTGTGCATGCGCTGTGGGTGGATGCGGCCCTCTTCAAGGGCCTTGAGCAGCGCACAGCCCGGCTCGCGATCGTGCTTGCAGTCGCGGAAGCGGCAGGTGCCGAGCAGGTCCCTGAACTCGATGAAGCCGGCCTCGACGTCGTCGCGGCTGACGTGAACCAGGCCGAATTCGCGGATGCCCGGTGAGTCGATCAGGTCGCCCCCGCCGGGGAAGTGGAACAGCCGCGCGGTGGTGGTGGTGTGCGTGCCTTGCCCGGAAAACTCCGACAGCGGCCCTACGCGGGTGCCCACCTCGGGCAGCAGGCTGTTGACCAGCGACGACTTGCCGACCCCGGACTGGCCGACGAATACGCTGACCTGGCCATCCAGGCGCTGTTGCAACTGCTGCATGCCATCGCCCTGGTGGGCCGAGACCTCCAGCACCGGGTAACCCAGGCCGCGATAAACCGAGAGCAGATCTTCAAGGCCCGGACCGTTGCGTTCGTCGATCAGGTCGGCCTTGTTGAGCAGCAGCAGGGGGTGAATGCCGGCATGCTCGGCCGCCACCAGGTAGCGGTCGATGAGGTTGGCATGCGGTTCGGGCATGGGCGCGAAGACAATGACGATCAGGTCGACGTTGGCCGCCACCGGCTTGAGCAGCCCGCGTGAGTCCGGGCGGCACAGCTCGGTGCTGCGTGGCAGTTGGGCGACGATGACGCCGGTGCCCTGGTTGCCGGCCCGCCATACCACCTTGTCGCCGGTGACCAGCGCTGGCAGGTTGGCCCGCAGGTAGCAGCGGTAGGTCTGGCCGCGGTGCTCGCCGTCCTGGGCTTCGACCTCGACCTGTACGCCGAAGTGAGCGATCACCAGGCCGAACTCTTCCGGGCCCAGGTCGCCGCCTTCGAGAATCTCCAGGGCCTGGGATTCGCGTTTGGCGGCGCGCGCGGCACGCTCGCCCTGGATCTTTTCGATGCGCCAGTTCTGGCGGCGATTGAGTTGGCGTTTGGCCATGGGATTCCCGGTGAATAAGCTCGAACGCGCGATACTAGCATGCCGGGGCTGGGCTAAACTGCGCGCCTGTGCTGAGGAGCCGATATATGCAAAGCAAGAGCAACCTGATCTGGATCGACCTGGAAATGACCGGCCTGGATCCAGACAATGACGTCATCATCGAGATGGCCACCATCATCACCGACAGCGAACTCAACACCCTGGCCGAGGGGCCGGTGATCGCCGTGCACCAGAGCGACGAGATCCTCGCCGGCATGGACGAATGGAACACCCGTCAGCATGGCGGTTCCGGGCTGACCCAGCGGGTGCGCGAGAGCACCATCGACATGGCGCAGGCCGAGGCCATGACCCTGGCGTTCATCCGCCAGTGGGTGCCGGAGCGCAGCTCGCCGATCTG
Source organism: uncultured Pseudomonas sp. (assembly GCF_913777995.1). Taxonomy (GTDB): domain Bacteria; phylum Pseudomonadota; class Gammaproteobacteria; order Pseudomonadales; family Pseudomonadaceae; genus Aquipseudomonas. Next base: position 29,520 of record NZ_CAJYVE010000001.1, read on the forward strand.
CGGCAACAGCATCTGCCAGGACCGCCGTTTCCTGTACCGGCACATGCCGACCCTGGAGAACTACTTCCACTACCGCAACCTGGACGTCTCCACGCTCAAGGAGCTGGCGGCACGCTGGGCGCCGGAACTGAAGTTCAAGAAGGGCAGCACCCACCTGGCGCTGGACGACATCCGTGAATCCATCGCCGAGCTGCGTTTCTACCGCCAGCACTTCATCAAGTGACAGCACCGGGCCGGCGCGCTGAATACTTTTGCCTGCACCCTTTCAGTGCGCCGGCCGGCTGGATAGACTGCGCGCCTTTGTCGCTGGGGAGCGCGCCATGTTGTTGATGCTGTATTTGATGGCGATCACCGCCGAAGCCATGACCGGTGCGCTGTCTGCGGGCCGACGCGGCATGGACTGGTTCGGCGTGGTACTGATCGCCTGCGTGACCGCCCTGGGCGGTGGCTCGGTGCGCGACGTGCTGCTCGGGCACTACCCCCTGACCTGGGTCAAGCACCCTGAATACCTGGTGCTGACCAGCGTTGCGGCGCTGGTGACCATCTTCATCGCGCCGCTGATGCGCCACTTGCGTTCGCTGTTCCTGGTGCTCGATGCCCTCGGGCTGGTGGCCTTTACCCTGATTGGCTGCATGACCGCCCTGGAGGCCGGCCACGGCATGCTGGTCGCTTCGGTGTGCGGCGTGATTACCGGGGTCTTCGGCGGCATCCTGCGCGACATCTTCTGCAACGACATCCCGCTGATCTTCCGTCGCGAGCTGTACGCCAGCGTGTCGTTCCTGGCCGCCTGGTGCTTCCTGTTGTGCCTGCACCTGAGCGTTGCCCAGGATCAGGCGATCCTCATCACCCTGTTCGGTGGGCTGCTGATGCGTCTGCTGGCGATTCGCTTCAAGTGGGAAATGCCCAAGTTCGTCTACAAGGACGACCACTGACCGCAGCCCTGGACCCTGCGAGGCGAGGAGCCTTCAGGAGGCTTGGGCCCTCTGGGCGTGCTGCCTGATGGCCCATTCGACATGTTCGCGAACCAGTTCCGAAGGATGCTCGCGGCGTGCTTCCAGGGCCTGCAGCACCGGGATGGTCGACGGGGCGTTGCCCAGCCCCACGGCCAGGTTGCGTAGCCAGCGCTCGTAGCCGGCGCGGCGCAGGGGCGAGCCTTCGGTGCTGCTGAGAAAGCGCTCTTCATCCCACATGAACAGCTCGGCCAGCCCGGCGTTGTCCAGGTTGTGGCGCGGCTGGAAATCCGCCTGCGCGGTGGGTTTGGCGAAGCGGTTCCACGGGCAGACGATCTGGCAGTCGTCGCAGCCGAATACCCGATTGCCGATCAAGGGTCGCAGATCCTCGGGGATGGCGGTCTTCAGCTCGATGGTGAGGTAGGAGATGCAGCGCCGTGCATCCAGCACGTAGGGGCCGGCGAAGGCGGCAGTGGGGCAGATGTCCAGGCAGGCCGTGCAGCGCCCGCAATGTTCGCTGGCATGGGGCGGGTCGACCGGCAGCGGCAGGTCGACGAACAGTTCGCCGAGAAAGAAGAAACTGCCGGCCTGACGGTTGAGCACCAGGGTGTTCTTGCCGATCCAGCCCAGCCCGGCCTGTTCGGCGATGGCCTTTTCCAGTACCGGGGCGCTGTCGACGAAGGCCCGGAAGCCGAACGGTCCGATGACCTGCTGGATGCGCTCGGCCAGCTGCTGCAGGCGTTTGCGCACCAGCTTGTGGTAATCGCGGCCCAGGGCATAGCGCGAGACGTAGGCTTTTTCCGGTTCGGCCAGGCGCTGGTTCATCTCGCTGTCGCCGGGCAGGTAGTCCATGCGCAGCGATACCACGCGCAGGGTGCCGGGCACCAGTTGCTCTGGGTGGGAACGTTTGCTGCCGTGCGCGGCCATATAGTCCATCTCGCCGTGGTAGCCCGCTTCCAGCCAGCGTTGCAGGTGCGCTTCATGCTCCTTGAGGTCCAGGCCACTGATACCGACCTGCTGGAAGCCCAGTTCGCGGCCCCAGGTCTTGATCGACAAGGCGAGTTCGACGAGCTGGTCGTCGGTCAGGTGTGCGGTGCTAGAGGACATGCGAGAGGGAGAAACCGGGACCAAGATGCGTATAATTCTGCCAGATATCGGAGCCCATAGACGCATGTCAGACCCTCAGACCCCTTTGCCCGACGTACTGTACGCTGCCGCGCAGGTCCGCGACCTGGATGCGCGGTTGATCGCCGCCGGCACGCCGGGCGCCGAGCTGATGCAGCGCGCCGCCCACGCCACCTGGCGCGCGCTGCGGCGGCGCTGGCCGGATGCCGGGGTGCTGAGCGTACTGGTCGGGCATGGCAACAACGCCGGAGACGGTTACCTGATTGCCGCACTTGCGCTGCGCGCCGGCTGGCGTGTGCGTGTGCATGCCGTCGGCGACCCGACAGCCCTGCGCGACGATGCCGCCGCCGCACATGCGCAGGCCGTGAGCGCCGGCGTCGAGATTCACGATGGGTGTCCGCAGGGCCTGGAGGGCGTGGTGCTCGATGCGTTGCTGGGTACCGGACTCAATGGCGAGGTGCGCGAACCCTATCGTTCGGCCATCGAAACCATCAATGCGGCCGGGCGCCCTGTGGTTGCTGTGGACATTCCTTCCGGGCTGTGTGCCGACACAGGCCGGGTCCTGGGTGCTGCGGTACGCGCCGACCTCACGGTGACCTTCATCGGCCTGAAGCTGGGGCTGTTCACTGCCGAAGCGCCCGATCATGTCGGCCAGCTGGTGTTCGACGACCTGCAGGCCGAGCCGTCGCTGGTGGCCCAGGCTCCATCGGCTGCCACGCGTCTCGACACCTTCAACCTGCCCACCCTCGCACCGCGTCCGCGGACTGCCCACAAGGGGCAGTATGGGCGGGTGCTGGTGGTCGGTGGCGACCATGGCTTTGGCGGTGCCGCCCTGCTCAGTGCGCAAAGTGCCCTGCGCAGCGGTGCCGGCATGCTGACCCTGGCGACCCGCCCTGAACACGTGGCGGCTGCGCTGGTGCGCATGCCTGAGGTCATGAGCGCTGGGGTCAGTTCTGCCAACCAGTTGATGGGGCTGGTCGAGGCGGCCAGCGTGCTGGTTGCCGGTCCCGGGCTGGGGCAGGGCAGTTGGGGGCGCAGCCTTCTTTCGGCGCTGGCCTGCGCCGACAAGCGGCAGGTGTGGGACGCCGATGCGCTCAACCTTCTTGCCGCCGGTGAAGTGCAGGTGCCCAAGGGAGCGGTCATTACCCCGCACCCCGGCGAGGCTGCGCGCCTGCTGGGTGTCGACACCCGGAAGGTCCAGCAGGATCGTCCGGCGGCCGCGCGCCAGCTGGCCGAGCGCTACGGCGTGACCTGTGTGCTCAAGGGCAGCGGTAGCCTGATCGCCGCGCCCGATGGGCGCCTGGCGCTGTGCGACCGTGGGCACCCGGCCATGGCCAGTGCCGGTCTGGGCGATGTGCTGGCCGGGGTGATCGGCGCCCTGCTGGCCCAGCACCTGGAACCCTTCGAAGCGGCCTGCCTGGGTGTGTGGCTGCACGCCCGTGCCGGCGAACTGGCAGGCCAGCAGGGCCGGGGCTTGCTGGCCAGCGATTTGATCGATGAAATACGCCGCCTGTTGGAGGAGCTGCAACCTTGTCTGAAATAACCCTGCAAGTAGACGGCGAAGAGGCGATGGTCGCCTTGGGCGCACGCCTGGCGCAGCTCTGCGCGGCGCAAGGCGTGATCTTTCTCGAAGGCGACCTGGGCGCGGGCAAGACCACCTTGTCCCGCGGGTTGATTCGCGGCCTGGGCCATGAAGGTGCGGTCAAGAGCCCGACCTTCACGCTGGTGGAACCCTACGAGATCGGTGAACGACGGGCTTTCCATTTCGACCTGTATCGTCTGGTCGACCCGGAAGAGCTGGAATACATGGGTATTCGCGATTATTTCGACGGCCAGGCGCTGTGCCTGATCGAGTGGCCTGATCGCGGCGCAGGCTTTTTGCCAAAGCCCGACCTGACCATTACCATTACGCACCATGATCGCGGCCGTGCCGTGACCCTGAAGCCGCAAGGCTCGCGTGGCGAAAGCTGGTGTGCCGCTCTCGCCCTGGAATCCAAGTAGATACTCAATCATAGATGGGGATGAATATGCGCATGCGCGCGCCGCTGGCGGTGCTTGGTTTGCTGTTGATGGCCATGGCTGTCGATGTGTGGGCGGCGACGACCCAGGTGCGCAGCGTCCGCCTCTGGCGCGCGCCTGACAACACGCGCCTGGTGTTCGACCTGAGCGGTCCGGTTCAGCACAGTGTGTTCACCCTGACTTCGCCCGATCGCCTGGTCATCGACATCAATGGCGCGACCCTGGCCGGCCCGTTGAATGTCGCCACGGCCAACACGCCGATCACCAGCGTTCGTTCGGCGCAGCGCACGCCCACCGATCTGCGCGTGGTGGTCGACCTGAAGAAGGCCGTCACCCCCAAGAGCTTTACCCTGGCGCCCAACCAGCAGTACGGCAACCGCCTGGTGGTCGACCTGTTCGATAACCCGGCCGATGCCAACCCGCCGCCCAGCCTGCCGGAAACCTCGGTGGCCACGGCGCCGTCGGTGCCGATCAGCCCGTCCAAGCCCGACGTGAAGCTCACGCCCGTGCCGAGCGGCAAGCGTGACATCGTGGTCGTGGTCGATGCCGGGCACGGTGGCGAGGACCCTGGCGCCTCGGGCGGGCGTGGGCAGCAGGAGAAGAACGTAGTGCTGTCCATCGCCAAGGAGCTGCAGCGGCAGATCAACGCCGAACGCGGCTACCGGGCCGAGCTGACCCGTACCGGCGACTACTTCATCCCGCTGCGCAAGCGCACCGAGATCGCCCGCGCCAAGGGCGCCGACCTGTTCGTGTCCATCCACGCCGACGCCGCGCCGTCTACCGCCGCCTTCGGGGCTTCGGTGTTCGCGCTCTCCGACCGTGGCGCGACCTCCGAGACCGCACGCTGGCTGGCCGACAGCGAGAACCGTTCCGACCTGATCGGTGGTGCCGGGGCGGTGAGCCTCGACGACAAGGATCGCATGCTGGCCGGCGTACTGCTCGACCTGTCGATGACCGCGTCGCTGTCGTCGAGCCTGAACGTCGGGCAGAAGGTGCTGAGCAACATCGGCCGTGTCACCCCGCTGCACAAGTCGCGGGTCGAGCAGGCCGGCTTCATGGTGCTGAAGTCGCCGGACATCCCTTCGATCCTGGTCGAGACGGGGTTCATCTCCAATGCCAACGAAGCCAACAAACTGACCACCAGCTCGCACCAACAGGCGCTGGCGCGCTCCATCACGGCCGGGGTCAAGCAGTTCTTCCAGCAGAACCCGCCGCAGGGCACCTACATCGCCTGGCTGCGTGACAACGGCAAGCTGGCCCAGGGCCCACGCACGCACACGGTACGCTCCGGCGAAACCCTGGCGATGCTCGCGGCCCGTTACGACATGAGCGTGGCGACGCTGCGCAGCGCGAACGCGCTGAAGTCCGATGAACTGCGTGTCGGCCAGGACCTGCGTATCCCCAGTGCCGAGGTGGCAACCCAAGAATGACTGACCTGCTAGCCGACGACGTAACTGCCGGGGCAGCCGGCGACGCCCCGGCCGCTTCACGTATCCACCTGCTGAGTCCGCGCCTGGCCAACCAGATCGCCGCCGGCGAAGTGGTCGAGCGCCCGGCCTCGGTGGCCAAGGAGCTGCTGGAAAACAGCCTGGACTCCGGAGCCCGGCGCATCGACGTGGAAGTCGAGCAGGGCGGCGTCAAGCTGCTCAAGGTGCGTGACGATGGCCGCGGCATCGCTGCCGACGACCTGCCGCTGGCCCTGGCCCGCCACGCGACCAGCAAGATCCGTGAACTCGAAGACCTGGAAAGCGTGATGAGCCTGGGGTTTCGCGGCGAGGCCCTGGCGTCGATCAGCTCGGTGTCACGCCTGACCCTGACCTCGCGTACCCGTGATGCCGATCAGGCCTGGCAGGTCGAGACCGAGGGGCGTGACATGAACTCGCGCGTGCAGCCGTCGGCACATCCGGTGGGCACTACCGTCGAAGTCCGTGACCTGTTCTTCAATACCCCGGCGCGGCGCAAGTTCCTCAAGGCCGAGAAGACCGAATTCGATCACCTGCACGAAGTCATCAAGCGCATGGCTCTGGCGCGTTTCGACGTGGCCTTTCACCTGCGTCACAATGGCAAGAGCGTGCTGAGCCTGCATGAAGCCCGGGATGACACCGCCAAGGCGCGCCGGGTCGGCGCGATCTGTGGGCCGGGCTTCCTGGAGCAGGCGCTGCCCATCGATATCGAGCGCAACGGCCTGCGGCTGTGGGGCTGGGTCGGTTTGCCGACGTTCTCGCGCAGCCAGGCCGACCTGCAGTACTTCTTCGTCAATGGCCGTGCGGTACGCGACAAACTGGTGGCCCACGCGGTGCGCCAGGCCTACCGCGACGTGCTGTTCAACGGTCGCCACCCGACCTTCGTGCTGTTCCTTGAAGTCGACCCGGCCGCGGTGGACGTCAACGTGCACCCGACCAAGCACGAAGTGCGCTTCCGTGACGGCCGCATGGTCCACGACTTCCTCTATGGCACTCTGCATCGGTCACTGGGCGACGTACGCCCGCAGGACCAGTTGCCGGAAGCCGACATGCAGCCACCGGCGCCGCGGCCCAGCGGGATCGCCGCTGGCGAGTTCGGCCCGCAGGGCGAGATGAGCCTGGCCGCTCATGTGCTGGAGCGCCCGCAAGGCCCTGGCTATATCGCCCCAACGGGCACGGCTTCTTCCGGCGGTGCAGGCGGCTACTCCTACGGTTTCACGCCGCGCCCAGCGTCCGGCCTGCCCACCGCCGAGACCCAGAGTGTCTACCGCGACTTCTATGCGCCGTTGCCAGGCGCCACAGCGTCGACCCAGCCAGCGGCGCTGCCGGAGTCGAGCAACGACATTCCACCGCTCGGCTATGCCCTGGCACAGCTCAAGGGTATCTACATCCTCGCCGAAAACGCCCATGGCCTGGTGCTGGTCGACATGCATGCCGCCCATGAGCGGATCATGTACGAGCGGCTCAAGGTGGCCATGGCCCATGAGGGGCTGAGCGGCCAGCCGCTGCTGGTGCCCGAGTCGCTGGCGGTGAGCCAGCGTGAGGCGGACTGCGCCGAGGAGCACTTCGAGACGTTCCGCCAGCTGGGCTTCGAGCTGCAGCGCCTGGGCCCCGAGACCCTGGCGATCCGGCAGATCCCGGCGCTGCTCAAGCAGGCCGAGGCCAATCGCCTGGTCAGTGATGTGCTCGGTGACCTGATGGAGTTCGGCACCAGCGACCGGGTGCAGGCGCACATGAACGAGCTGCTCGGCACCATGGCCTGCCACGGCGCGGTGCGTGCCAACCGCCGCCTGGCGATCCCGGAAATGAACGCCCTGCTGCGCGACATGGAAAACACCGAGCGCAGCGGTCAATGCAACCATGGCCGGCCTACCTGGACCCAGATGGGCCTGGATGACCTGGACAAACTCTTTCTGCGCGGTCGCTGAATGAACGCCTTACCTCCTGCCATCTTCCTGATGGGGCCGACCGCCGCCGGCAAGACCGACCTGGCCATCGAACTGACCCGCGTGCTGCCCTGCGAACTCATCAGCGTCGACTCGGCGCTGGTCTATCGTGGCATGGACATCGGCACCGCCAAGCCTTCGCGCGAGCAACTGGCCCAGTTTCCGCACCGCCTGATCGACATTCTCGACCCGGCGCAGAGCTATTCGGCCGCCGATTTCCGTCGCGATGCACTGCAGGCGATGGCCGAGATCAGCGCGCGCGGCAACATTCCTTTGCTGGTCGGCGGCACTATGTTGTATTTCAAGGCTCTATTGGATGGACTGGCCGACATGCCGTCTGCCGATGCCCAGGTCCGCGCCCGTCTCGAAGCTCAGGCCCGGACCCACGGCTGGCAGGCATTGCATGACCGGCTGGCCGAGGTGGACCCGGTGTCGGCGGCACGCATTCATCCCAATGACCCACAGCGGCTGGTTCGTGCGCTGGAAGTGTTCGAAGTCAGTGGAATGAGCATGACTGCACACCGGGAGCAACAAATTGCGCGAAGTGCCGAAGGATCAGCGTCGGGACAGGGGCAATTGCCCTATACTGTCGCCAATCTTGCGATAGCACCGGCTGATCGCAAGGTACTGCATGACCGCATTGCATTACGTTTTGTGCAAATGCTGGAACAGGGGTTTCTGGACGAAGTACTGGCATTGCGCTCCAGGACGGATCTGCATGCGGATCTGCCCTCCATGAGAGCCGTCGGTTATCGCCAGGTCTGGGATCACCTGGATGGAAAGCTGACACTGGAAGAAATGCGGGAGAGGGGCATCATTGCCACGCGCCAACTGGCCAAACGGCAGTTCACCTGGCTGCGCAGCTGGGAGAATCTGCATTGGCTTGACAGCCTGGCTCGCGACAATCTGCCACGCGCCTTGAAATACCTGGGATCGGTCTCCATATTGAGCTGAGCCTCTGCAATTGCCGTTCATCCTTGGGGGGTGGCGGCCTGAGCCAATCGAATTCGATTTTTTTATTTATTGATCCTTAAAGGAGTGCGGCACATGTCAAAAGGGCATTCGCTACAAGACCCTTACTTGAATACCTTGCGCAAGGAGAAGGTCGGCGTTTCGATCTACCTGGTCAACGGTATCAAGCTGCAAGGCACGATCGAGTCCTTCGATCAGTTCGTCATCCTGCTGAAGAACACTGTCAGCCAGATGGTCTACAAACACGCTATTTCCACCGTCGTTCCGGTTCGCCCGATTCGCCTGCCAAGCGCTACCGATGACTCGGGTGACGCTGACTCCGGTAACGCCTGATAGGAGCCTGCCTTGTTCTTTGAGCGCCACAGTGGTGGTGAGCGGGCGTTGCTTGTTCATCTGGAAGGTCAAGACCCTGAGGCGCGCGAAGATCCGCAGGAGTTTCAGGAGCTGGCCCTGTCGGCAGGTGCCGACACGGTCGCGCTGGTCAACATCTCGCGTCATCGGCCTTCTGCCAAGTTCCTGATCGGCAGCGGCAAGGTCGAAGAGCTTCGTGATCAGATCAAGACCGAAGAGGTCGATCTGGTCATTTTCAATCACACCCTCACGCCCAGCCAGGAACGTAACCTCGAACGTGTCTTCGAGTGCCGCGTGCTCGATCGCACCGGGCTGATCCTGGACATCTTCGCCCAGCGCGCACGAACCCATGAAGGCAAGCTGCAGGTCGAACTGGCCCAGCTCGAGCACATGAGCACCCGCCTGGTACGCGGCTGGACCCACCTTGAGCGTCAGAAGGGCGGTATCGGCCTGCGCGGCCCTGGCGAAACCCAGCTGGAAACCGACCGGCGTCTGTTGCGGATCCGTCTGCGGCAGATCAAGGCGCGCCTGGAGAAGGTGCGCAGCCAGCGCGACCAGGCGCGGCGCGGGCGCAAGCGGGCCGACATTCCTTCGGTTTCGCTGGTGGGCTACACCAACGCTGGCAAATCCACGCTGTTCAATGCGGTGACCGATTCCGAGGTCTATGCGGCGGACCAGCTGTTCGCCACGCTCGACCCGACCCTGCGGCGCTTGCAGCTCGACGACCTGGGGCCGATCGTGCTGGCCGATACGGTGGGTTTCATTCGCCATCTGCCGCACAAGCTGGTCGAGGCTTTCCGCGCCACGCTGGAGGAGTCGAGCAACTCCGATCTGCTGCTGCACGTGATCGACTCTCACGAGCCGGAGCGTGACGCCCAGATCGAGCAGGTGATGGAGGTGCTGGGCGAGATCGGTGCCGAGGGCTTGCCGATACTCGAGGTGTATAACAAACTCGATCTGCTCGAAGGGGTGGAGCCGCACATTCAGCGCACGCCCGACGGCAAGCCGGAGCGGGTCTGGGTGTCGGCCCGCGACGGGCGTGGCCTCGAGCTGCTCAAGCAGGCCGTGGCCGAACTGCTGGGCGAGGATCTGTTCGTCGCCACCCTGCGCCTGCCGCAGCGTCTGGCCCGGCTGCGGGCACGCTTTTTCGAGGTGGGTGCGGTACAGACCGAAACGCATGATGAAGAGGGTGCCAGCCTGCTGGCTGTTCGTTTGCCACGTGTCGAACTCAATCGTATGGTGAGTCGCGAGGGATTGCAGCCGCTGGAGTTCATTGAGCAACACACTTTGCAATAAAAAGCGCGGGAAAGCGACTGCACGGCTTTCCCGTGCATTCTGTAGCATGGGGCGGCGCGCCGAGGGCGCGTCTTTGCTTTATCAGATGGAGAGCGCTATGGCTTGGAATGAGCCGGGTGGCAACTCGAACAATCAGGATCCCTGGGGTGGCAACGGCAAACGTCGTGGTGGCGACCGCAAGGGGCCACCGGATCTCGACGAAGCCTTCCGCAAGCTGCAGGAAAGCCTGAACGGGCTGTTCGGCGGCGGTAAGAAACGCAGTGGTGACGGCAATGGTCAGGGCGGCTCGGGCAAGAGCGGCGGCTTTGGTCTGCTGGGCATCGGTCTGTTCGTGGTCCTGGCCTTCTGGCTGTACAACGCCATCTATGTGGTCGACGAGCAGGAGCAGGCGGTAGTCCTGCGTTTCGGCAAGTACTACGAGACCGTAGGTCCCGGCCTGAACATCTATTTCCCGCCGTTCGACCGCAAGTACATGGAGAACGTCACTCGCGAGCGTGCCTACAGCAAGCAGGGCCAGATGCTCACCGAGGACGAGAACATCGTCGAAGTGCCGCTGACCGTGCAGTACCGAATCTCCAACCTGCAGGACTTCGTGCTCAACGTCGACCAGCCTGAGGTGAGCTTGCAGCACGCCACCGAAAGCGCGCTGCGCCATGTCGTGGGTTCCACGGCCATGGACCAGGTGTTGACCGAGGGCCGCGAACTGATGGCCAGCGAGATCAAGGAACGCCTGCAGCGCTTCCTCGATACCTACCGCACCGGCATCACCGTCACCCAGGTGAACGTGCAGAGCGCTGCCGCACCCCGTGAAGTCCAAGAGGCCTTCGATGACGTGATCCGTGCCCGTGAAGACGAGCAGCGGGCCCGTAACCAGGCCGAAGGCTATGCCAATGGCGTGATCCCCGAGGCGCGCGGCCAGGCCCAGCGCATCATCGAAAACGCCAACGGCTACCGTGACGAAGTCATCTCCCGTGCCAAGGGTGAGGCTGACCGTTTCACCAAGCTGGTGGCCGAGTACCGCAAGGCACCGGAAGTCACCCGCGAGCGTCTGTACCTGGAAACCATGCAGGAAGTCTTCAGCAATACCAGCAAGGTGCTGGTGACCGGCGACAAGGGGCAGAACAACCTGCTCTATCTGCCGCTGGACAAGATGATCGAGAACAGCCGCGGCAACAGCCCTGCGGCCACCTCGAGCAGCAATGCATCGTCGGTGACCACGGATGCCAATGCGCGTCCGGTCGAGACCCAGCAGCGTGAGACGCGTACCAGGGAGAGCCGCTGATGAGCAATAAATCACTGTTCGCGCTCATCGTGGGCGTGGTTCTGGCGGTCATCGCCTGGAACAGCTTCTATATCGTGTCGCAGACCGAGCGTGCGGTGCTGCTGCAGTTCGGTCGTGTCGTCGAAGCCGACGTGCAGCCCGGCCTGCATGTGAAGGTTCCCTACGTGAACCAGGTGCGCAAATTCGACGCTCGCCTGCTGACCCTTGACGCGCCGACCCAGCGGTTCCTGACCCTGGAGAAGAAGGCGGTGATGGTCGACGCCTACGCCAAGTGGCGGGTCAAGGATGCCGAGCGCTTCTACACGGCGACCTCGGGCCTCAAGCAGATCGCCGACGAGCGCTTGTCGCGTCGTCTGGAGTCCGGTCTGCGTGACCAGTTCGGCAAGCGCACCCTGCACGAGGTCGTGTCGGGCGAGCGTGATGCGCTGATGGCTGACATCACCGCTTCGCTCAATCGCATGGCCGAGCGCGAGCTGGGTATCGAAGTGATCGACGTCCGGGTCAAGGCCATCGACCTGCCCAAGGAAGTCAACCGCAGCGTATTCGAGCGCATGAGCACCGAGCGTGAGCGTGAAGCCCGCGAGCACCGTGCCAAAGGTAACGAGCTGGCCGAAGGTATCCGTGCCGATGCCGACCGTCAGCGCCGCGTACTGCTGGCCGAGGCCTATCGCGAGTCCGAAGAGACCCGCGGTGATGGCGATGCCCAGGCGGCCGCCATCTACGCCAAGGCTTACGGCCAGGACCAGGAGTTCTACGCGTTCTACCGTAGCCTGCTGGCCTACCGCGAGAGCTTCGCGAACAAGAGCGACGTGATGGTGCTGGATCCGAAGAGCGAGTTCTTCCGCTACCTCGAGAAGCCCAAGCCCTGATGCGCACACCCCATTGGGCGGCAAAACCGTCTGATGGGGTGAACCTGCGGTAAAACGTGTGTATCATGCGGCAGCCGGGAAATTCCCGGCTTTTTTGCGTCTGCACGATTGATTGGCCGCAGCCCTTGGGCGGGCGGCAGAATTTTTCGAGGAGAGCGGGGCCCGAAACCTGTTTTCGGTTGTTTGTCGTGCCCGTCGTACGGCGTTTCGCTCTCTGCTTCACTCAAGGCTTGCCCCAGGGCTGGCCGCCCGGAATAAGGGGAATGGCTTAATGGCAACGGTTGATCGCTGGCTGCTACCGGATGGCATCGAAGAGGTGCTGCCACCGGATGCGGCACGCATTGAAGTCGCACGACGTCAGGTGCTGGATCTGTTCCAGAGCTGGGGCTATGAGTTCGTCGTCACTCCGCATATCGAATACCTGGAATCGCTGCTGACCGGCGCGGGCTCCGACCTGGACCTGCGCACCTTCAAGGTGGTCGATCCACAGTCCGGCCGGCAGATGGGCTTTCGTGCCGACATCACCCCGCAGGTCGCGCGTATCGACGCTCATACCCTCAAGCGCGAAGGCCCGAGCCGGCTGTGCTACGCCGGCAGCGTGCTGCATGCCAAGCCGCGCGCCCTGTCCAGTTCGCGCAGCCCGATCCAGCTGGGTGCCGAGCTGTATGGCGATGCCAGCACCAGCAGTGACGTGGAAGTGATCAGCCTGATGCTGGCCATGCTGCAGATGGCTGATGTGCCAGACGTGCACATGGACCTCGGGCATGTCGGCATCTACCGTGGACTGGCGCGCGCCGCCGGCCTGTCCGGCGAAGTCGAACAGCAGTTGTTCGATGCCATGCAGCGCAAGGCCATCGACGAAGTCGTCGAGCTGACTGCCGGCCTGCCGGCCGAGCTGGCGTCGATGCTGCGCGCGCTGGTCGATCTGTGCGGTGGTCGTGAAGTGCTGGTCGCGGCCCGCGACCGCCTGGCGGGTGCGCCGGCGGCGGTGCTGGCGGCGCTCGATGACCTGGTGGTGGTGGCTGAGCGCCTGGAGGCGCGTTTCCCGGAGCTGCCGCTGTACTTCGACCTGGGCGAGCTGCGTGGCTACCACTACCACACTGGCGTGGTCTTCGCCGCTTTCGTGCCGGGTGTCGGCCAGTCCATCGCCCAGGGCGGTCGCTATGACGACATCGGTGCTGACTTTGGTCGGGCGCGTCCGGCGACCGGCTTCTCCACCGACCTGAAGACCCTGGTGACCCTGGGGCGGGCCGAAATCGAATTGCCGTGCGGTGGCATCTGGGTGCCCGACAGCACGGACTCAGCGCTCTGGAAGTTGATCTGCCAGCTGCGCCAAGACGGGCAACGTGTGGTCCAGGCCTTGCCTGGGCAGCAGGTAAGCGCCGCGCGTGAAGCTGGCTGCGACCGGCAATTGATCCAGCAAGGTGAGCGCTGGCAGGTAATGCCGCTGGCCTTTTGAGTATTCCAGCCGGCCGCTGCCGGCACCAAGTTTGCGTGAATGAGGACGAGTGTTATGGGTAAGAATGTCGTAGTCCTGGGCACCCAATGGGGTGATGAGGGCAAAGGCAAGATCGTCGATCTGCTGACCGAACATGCCGCCGCCGTAGTTCGTTACCAGGGCGGTCACAACGCGGGCCACACGCTGGTGATCGACGGTGAGAAGACCGTACTGCACCTGATTCCATCCGGCGTGCTGCGCGAAGGCGTGCAGTGCCTGATCGGTAACGGCGTGGTGGTGGCACCCGATGCGCTCATGCGCGAAATCGTCAAGCTCGAAGAGAAGGGTGTTCCGGTGCGCGAGCGCCTGCGTATCAGCCCTTCCTGCCCGTTGATCCTGTCCTATCACGTTGCGCTGGACCAGGCGCGCGAGAAGGCCCGTGGCGAGCTGAAGATCGGCACCACCGGCCGCGGCATCGGCCCGGCCTACGAAGACAAGGTCGCGCGCCGCGGCCTGCGCGTGGGTGACCTGTTCCACCGTGAGCGTTTCGCCGCCAAGCTGGGCGAGTTGCTGGACTACCACAACTTCCAGCTGGTCAATTACTACAAAGAGCCGGCCATCGACTTCCAGAAGACCCTGGACGAGTGCATGGAGTACGCCGAGCTGCTCAAGCCGCTGATGCTCGACGTTACCGCCGAACTGCACGAGCTGCGTCGCAACGGCAAGGACATCATGTTCGAAGGTGCCCAGGGCTCGCTGCTGGACATCGACCACGGCACCTACCCGTACGTGACCAGCTCCAACACCACCGCAGGCGGCATCGCCACCGGTTCCGGTTTTGGTCCTCTGTACCTGGACTACATCCTGGGTATCACCAAGGCCTACACCACGCGTGTGGGTTCGGGCCCGTTCCCGACCGAACTGTTCGACGATACAGGTGCCTTTCTGGCCAAGCGTGGTCATGAGTTCGGTTCCACCACCGGTCGTGCCCGTCGCTGCGGCTGGTTCGATGCCGTCATCCTGCGTCGCGCCATCGAGATCAACAGTATCTCGGGCCTGTGCCTGACCAAGCTGGACGTACTCGATGGTCTGGAGACCATCAATATCTGCGTCGGCTACGAGAACGAGCAGGGTGCAGTGATCGAAGCACCGACCGATGCCGACAGCTACGTGGGTCTGCGTCCGGTGTACGAGGAAATGCCGGGCTGGAGCGAATCCACCCTGGGCGCCAAGACCCTGGAAGAGCTGCCGGCCAATGCTCGCGCCTACATCAAACGCATCGAAGAGCTGGTGGGTGCACCGATCGACATCGTTTCCACCGGTCCTGACCGCAACGAAACCATCGTGCTGCGTCATCCGTTCGCCTGATCGGCATCGCGTCATCCACAAAGGGTCGCCTCGTGCGGCCCTTTGTCGTTTCTGGCGTTCGGCGGCGAACCGGTCAAGTCGCTTGCTGTCGGCACGACCTTTGCTGTAGAAACGTCAGAAAAGTTACTGGCAGTTTAATGGCGTTACCAGTGAAAGGAGTTTCCCGTGTCCGCTGTTCTCTCTCTCCTGCGCAGTCGCTTGCTGCGCCCCGTGTTCATTGCCCTTGGGGTGGCCCTGCTGGTGCAGGTGTTGGTGGCAGTGGCGTTGACGCGCAGCACGGTATCGGCACTGGAGGCCGATCTGGCGCGCACCCTGGGTGGTGATTCGCAACAGTTGTCCGCCCAGCTGGAGAAAGCCAGTAACGATGTCGCTGCGAGCCTGGATGCCCTGTCGGCTAATACCCGCCAGCGTCTGACCGAAGGTCTGTCGACCCGACTCAAGGACGAGCAGGCGCAATTGCGCGGTACGCTGGAAAAGAGCCTGCGCGAGTCTGCCAACGATATGGCTGAGCTGCTGGCTGCCGTTGCTCCGCGCGCCATGTGGGATAACGACACGCCGACCCTTTCCGAATTCGCACGGCGTGCCCAGCGCAATCCCAACGTGTTGTTCGTCATCTACGACGACGCTTCTGGTGAGCACCTGACCCGCTATCTGGATCGCGATAACCCCAAGATCAAGGCCTTGCTGGCCAAGGGGCAGGGTGAGCGCGCCATGGACAAGGTGCTCGATGCGGCCAAGAGTGATCCGGGCGTGTATTACCTGGAAGCTTCGATCAGCCCCAACGGTGTGGAAATCGGCAAGGTGCGCATGGGGGTTTCCACCGGTGCCGTGGAAGAAAGCCTGCAGGCTCTCGACCAGCGCTTCTCTGCGCTCATCGCCAGCGGCGACAAGCTGGTTTCCGATAGCCTGACGCAGGCGGCGGCCGGCAGTTCCGCAGCGTTGCGCAGCCGTCTGCAAGAGGCGCAAGGCACTGCCCAGAAAATGGCGGGCAACACCAGTGCCGCCGTGCAAGGCGCCGCCGAGACTCTGCGCTGGAGAATCGGCATGAGCCTGGCGCTGGTTGGCCTGGGTGTGTTGCTGCTGGTGGCCGTGGTGCTGGGGCATCGAGTGGTGAGCAAGCTGCGCCTGCTGATCGTGGCGTTGAACGACCTGGCGGCAGGTGAGGGGGACCTGACCAAGCGGGTCAGGCTCGACAGCAATGACGAGATCGGTGACATGTCGGCGGCGGTCAACCGTTTCGTCGACAAGCTGCAGCCTATCGTCCGCGAGGCGGGGGAGGTGGCGCAGCGTACCGGTGTCGAGATTGGCGTGATGAGTCAGCGCAATGCCGGTGCGGATGCGGCAGCCGAGCGTCAGCGCGACGAAGTGGCGGCCAGCCTTCAGGCGCTGGAGCGCATGGCGGATGAGGCGCAGAACGAAAGCCAGACCATGCAGGCTGCCCTGCAGCAGGTCGAGGGTATCAAGCGTGCAACCGACGAGACCACCCGTACGGCGGGTCAGGTCGGAGGGCTGATCGAGGCGCTGGCCGGGCAGGTGGAAACCGGTGCCCAGGTGATCGAGCGGCTGGCGCAGCAGAGTGAGCAGATTGAAGTGGTGCTCGAAGTGATCCATGGCATTGCCGAGCAGACCAACCTGCTGGCGCTGAACGCGGCCATCGAGGCGGCGCGTGCCGGTGAGACCGGGCGCGGTTTTGCGGTGGTCGCCGACGAGGTGCGGGCCCTGGCCAGCAAGACGCAGAGTTCCACCGGCGATATCCAGGAGCACATCGGTGCCTTGCAGCGTGGTGCCAAGGAGGCAGTGGCGGCCATCGACCAGGCCGGCAAGCAGGCCCGGGAGGGGTTGGCTGTGCTGCGTGACAGCGTCCGTCTGCAGCAAACCGTGCAGGAATCGGTGGAGCAGGTGCACTCGGCGATTGGTCTGGCGACCCAGGCGGCGGTGCATCAGGCCGAGGGCGCTCAGGCGGTGCGTGGACGGGTCGAGGTGATTCATGCCCAGGCCGAGCGCGCCGCGCAGGCGGTTTCGGAAACCACCGCCAGTGGCAAGGTGCTCAATGGTCTGGCTGCGCAGCTCAAGGCCAGTCTGGGGCAGTTCAAGGCTTGATATGGCATGAGCCGCACCGGTTGTGCCGGTGCGGCTCATGCCAATACTGTTCAGTTAGTCGGTATGTGGCTTGGTGGGAGCGGTTTTAGCCGCGAAAGCGCCAGGAAATTCAATGCATCTGCTGTGAGCATGCGGTCGCTTCGCGGCTGAAGCCGCTCCTACCCGGTCTAACTGACCAGTATTGCCCGCCGCTGTGCGAGTCTGCAGCCTATATCGCGGTTGAGGGGGATATTGGAGAGAAAGCAGGTAAGGCAGAAAGCACAAAACCGAGCACTTGGCTCGGTTTTGTCTGAATTGGTGCCCAGGAGAAGACTCGAACTTCCACGACCGTAAGGTCACCAGCACCTGAAGCTGGCGTGTCTACCAATTTCACCACCTGGGCGGGTATTGCGTATGATGCGAATCTTAAGACTCTGCATCGCCTCAAGACAAGGTCTTGAGTTTTGAATTGGTGCCCAGGAGAAGACTCGAACTTCCACGGCCGTAAGGCCACCAGCACCTGAAGCTGGCGTGTCTACCAATTTCACCACCTGGGCAACTCGTTGCTTTGAGCTTTAATTTCGTTTGAAATCAAGGCTTCGTGCAACTCAACGTTGGCTTGGCCTCCGTTGTGGTGCGCATCATAGGGATGGCTCGAAAGCCTGTAAAGCTCTTTTTTCAGGTTTTTGAAAAAAAGTGACCGGGTGTGTGAAATGGCCGCTTAGCGTTTCAAACCCGTATATGCGAAACTGCGCCCTTACAGACAAGGTGAACAAATACTAATGGCCGATTGGCAGTCCCTCGATCCCGAGGCCGCTCGTGAAGCGGAAAAATACGAAAACCCCATTCCCAGCCGTGAGCTGATCCTGCAGCACCTCGCTGAGCGTGGATCGCCCGCCGCCCGTGAACAACTGGTCGACGAATTCGGCCTGACCACCGAAGACCAGATCGAAGCCCTGCGTCGGCGCCTGCGCGCCATGGAACGTGACGGTCAGCTCATCTATACCCGGCGCGGCACCTATGCCCCGGTAGACAAGCTGGACCTGATCCTCGGCCGCATCATCGGCCACCGCGACGGCTTCGGCTTCCTGTCGCCCGACGACGGCTCCGATGATCTGTTCCTCAGCCCCGCGCAGATGCGCCTGGTGTTCGACGGCGACCGCGCCCTGGCGCGTGTCTCGGGCTTCGATCGTCGTGGCCGTCGTGAAGGCGTGATCGTCGAAGTCATTTCCCGTGGGCATGAAACCGTGGTGGGTCGCTATTACGAAGAAAGCGGCATCGGTTTCGTCATCCCGGACAACCCCAAGATCCAGCAGGAAGTGCTGGTGACCCATGGCCGCAATGGCGGCGCCAAGGTGGGTCAGTTCGTCGCGGTGAAAATCACCCACTGGCCGACCCCGCGCTTCCAGCCCCAGGGTGACGTGGTCGAGGTGGTGGGCAACTACATGGCCCCCGGCATGGAAATCGATGTCGCGCTGCGCAGCTACGACATCCCGCACGTCTGGCCCCAGGGTGTGCTGAAAGAGGCCGGTCGCCTCAAGCCCGAGGTCGAGGAAAAGGACAAGGTCAACCGCATCGACCTGCGTCACCTGCCGTTCGTGACCATCGACGGCGAAGACGCTCGCGACTTCGACGACGCCGTGTACTGCGAGCCGCGCCCCGGCAAGCTGCGCCTGTTCTCCGGCGGCTGGAAGCTCTACGTCGCCATCGCCGACGTCTCCAGCTACGTGAAGGTGGGGTCGGCGCTGGACGCCGAGGCCCAGGAGCGCGGCAACTCGGTGTACTTCCCCGAGCGCGTGGTGCCGATGCTCCCCGAGGAACTGTCCAACGGGTTGTGCTCGCTCAACCCGCATGTCGATCGCCTGGCCATGGTCTGCGAGATGGACTTCTCCAAGACCGGCGAGATGATCGACTACGTCTTCTACGAGGCGGTGATCCACTCCCACGCACGGCTGACCTACAACAAGGTCAGCACCATGCTGGAGCACTCGCGCACTGCCGAGGCGCGCAAGCTGCGTGACGAGTACAGCGAGGTGGTGTCGCACCTCAAGCCCCTGTATGCCCTGTACAAGGCGCTGCTCGGCGCCCGCCACGTGCGTGGTGCGATTGACTTCGAGACCCAGGAGACCCGTATCGTCTTCGGTGCCGAGCGCAAGATCGCCGAGATCCGTCCGACCACCCGCAACGATGCTCACAAGCTGATCGAGGAGTGCATGCTGGCGGCCAACGTGGCCACCGCCGAGTTCCTCAAGAAGCACGAGATTCCGGCGTTGTACCGGGTTCACGAAGGACCGCCTCCGGAGCGCCTGGAAAAACTCACCGCGTTCCTCGGTGAGCTGGGCCTGTCGCTGCACAAAGGCAAGGAGGGGCCGTCACCCAAGGATTATCAGGCCTTGCTGGCGGCCATTCGCGAGCGGCCGGATCACCACCTGATCCAGACCGTGATGCTGCGCTCGCTGAGCCAGGCGATCTACACCTCGGACAACAACGGCCACTTCGGTCTGAATTACGAGGCCTACACGCACTTCACCTCGCCGATCCGCCGTTATCCCGATCTGCTGACCCATCGGGCGATCCGCAGCGTGATTCGCTCCAAGCGCGAGACGCCGCATGTGCGCCGCGCCGGTGCCGCGACGATTCCCAAGGCACGTATTTATCCGTACGACGAAAACAGCCTGGAGCAACTCGGCGAGCAATGTTCGATGACCGAGCGCCGCGCCGACGAGGCGACCCGCGACGTGGTCAACTGGCTCAAGTGCGAGTACATGAAAGACCGCGTGGGCGAGACCTTCCAGGGTGTCATCACCGCAGTGACCGGTTTCGGTCTGTTCGTCGAACTGAAAGACATCTACGTCGAAGGCATGGTGCACGTCACTGCGCTGCCAGATGACTACTACCACTTCGACCCTGTGCATCACCGCCTGGCTGGCGAGCGCAGCGGGCGCAGCTACCGCCTGGGCGACACCGTCGAAGTCACGGTGATGCGCGTCAACCTCGATGAGCGCAAGATCGATTTCGAGGTGTCCAAGAAGTCCGCCAGTGCGCCAGCGCCGCGCAAGCGTGAAGTACGCAGTGGTACGCCGTTCGACGAGCCAGCGCCAACGCCTGCGCCGGCACCGACCGCCAAGCCTGCCAAGGGCGAAGGTCGGCGCGGCGCGTCCAAGCGGGCCGTGGCCGATGCCTACTACCCCAGCGATGCGGTGGCCAAGAACGCCGAGGTGCGCAAGAGCCGGGAAATGAAGAAAGCCCTGCTGGCCGAAGCCAAGAGCGGTGGCAAATCTTCGGGCAAGTCGGGGCGGGGCGGCAATGACGCTTCGCGTGGCAGCGAGTCGTCGGGCAAGCCCACCAAGCATCGCAAGGGGCCTTCGCGTTCCAAGTCCAAGGGCAAGTCATGAGTGAGCTGGAAAAAGTCTACGGCGTGCATGCCGTAGAGGCCTTGTTGCGTCACCACCCCAAGCGGGTCAAGCAGATCTGGCTGGCCGAAGGGCGCAGCGAGCCGCGCGTGCAGACGCTGGTCGAACTGGCCGGGCAGAATCGTGTGCAGATTGGCCAAGCCGAGCGTCGCGAGATGGATGCCTGGGTCGAGGGCGTGCACCAGGGCGTGGTCGCCGAAGTCAGCCCCAGCCAGGTCTGGGGCGAAGCGATGCTCGACGAGCTGCTGGAGCGCCATGAGGGTACGCCGCTGCTGCTGGTGCTCGATGGCGTGACCGACCCGCACAACCTCGGTGCCTGCCTGCGTACTGCCGATGCCGCAGGGGCGCTGGCAGTGATCGTGCCCAAGGACAAGTCCGCGACGCTCAACGCCACGGTGCGCAAGGTCGCCTGTGGCGCAGCTGAGGTCATCCCGCTGGTGGCGGTCACCAACCTGGCGCGCAGCCTGGAAAAGCTGCAGAAGCGCGGAGTGTGGATCGTCGGTACCGCTGGTGAGGCCGAGCAGGAGCTTTATGCCCAGGATCTCACCGGCCCGATCGCCATCGTCATGGGCGCCGAAGGCAAAGGCATGCGTCGCCTGACCCGCGAGCACTGTGACTTCCTGGTGCGCCTGCCCATGGCTGGCAGCGTCAGCAGCCTCAATGTCTCGGTGGCCACCGGCGTGTGCCTGTTCGAGGCCCTGCGCCAGCGCAAGGTGCCGCGCGCCAGTTAAAAGCGCCAAGCTACAAGCTGCAAGGAGAAGCGGGCGGGGCGGCCTCGGTATCTGTTGCTCGCCATGATCTGCTTTTGTCTTGCAGCTTGCAGCTTGTAAAACTGCTCAAATATTCGCCAATGTCCTTGCGCCGCCTCCGGCCCTTCTCTACAATTGCGCCCCTTGCCGTCACGGCAGGCCTTCATGTGCCTGCAGGCGGGCAAGACACAACGAGTCATTCACTCCTTGTCTGACCGTGCAAGCGGCAGGCTACAACCCGTAAGGAGCATTCATGCGTCATTACGAAATCATCTTCCTGGTCCACCCGGATCAGAGCGAGCAAGTCGGCGGCATGGTAGAGCGTTACACCAAGCTGATCGAAGAAGACGGCGGCAAGATCCACCGTCTGGAAGACTGGGGCCGTCGTCAACTGGCCTACGCCATCAACAACGTTCACAAGGCTCACTACGTGATGCTGAACGTTGAGTGCACCGGCAAGGCCCTGGCCGAGCTGGAAGACAACTTCCGCTACAACGATGCCGTGATCCGTAACCTGGTCATCCGTCGCGACGAAGCCATCACTGGCCAGTCCGAGATGCTCAAGGCTGAAGAAAACCGCAGCGAGCGCCGTGAGCGTCGCGACCGTCCTGAGCACGCTGACAGCGCCGATGGCGACGACAGCGACAACAGCGACAACAGCGATAACGCTGACGAGTAATCCACGGACCTTTTGAGGAGCCTATTACATGGCACGTTTCTTCCGTCGTCGTAAATTCTGCCGTTTCACCGCTGAAGGCGTGAAAGAGATCGACTTCAAGGATCTCAACACCCTGAAGGCCTACGTATCGGAAACCGGCAAAATCGTTCCAAGCCGCATCACCGGTACCAAAGCCCGTTATCAGCGTCAGCTGGCCACCGCTATCAAGCGCGCCCGCTTCCTGGCCTTGCTGCCTTACACCGACAGCCACGGCCGCTGAGACCGGGTCGTCGACAAGCGTAACAAGGGATAGATCGCATGCGCGCCCTGGCTGAATTGATCATGCGCGGCCGTATGCAGGCCACCCTCGCGGTGGTCGGATGTGCGGCATTGCCGCTGCTGTTCTGGTTGAGTGCTGCCGCAGGAAGCCTGGTGCTCCTGCGACGCGGGTTCAGTGATGCCGCCGGCATCCTGGCCTGGGCTCTGCTGCCGGCCTTGGCCTGGTGGTATTTCGGCGAACCGCGCACCGCTCTGGTGCTGGTCGGAACGCTGGGCCTGGCAATGGTTTTGCGTGCCAGCGAGTCTTGGGCCCGTGTATTACTCGCCAGTGTGGCGTGGGGACTGTTGTACGCAGTGATTCTGGGAGCGGTGTTCCGCGAACCCATCGAGCAGTTGGCGCAGGAGATACAGAAACACCTGCCTGCCATGCTCGGTGACCTCTACGCACAGATGAGCGTAGAAGAGCGGAGCCGCCTGGGGTCACTGATCGCACCGGTGCTCAACGGCCTTATAGCGACATTGCTGCAGATCGTCAGCGTGCTGAGCCTGATGTTGGGGCGTTACTGGCAGGCTTTGTTGTACAACCCTGGCGGTTTCGGGCGCGAATTCCGGGCCTTGAGACTGTCGCCGGTGCCGATGCTGGTACTGGTGGTCGCCATGCTGTTGGGGCCGAATTTCGGTGCACACATGGCCATGCTGACACCTCTGTGCAGCGTGCCACTGGTCTTCGCCGGCCTCTCGCTGATGCATGCGCAGGTGGCTGACAAGCGCCTGGGCAAGTTCTGGCTGGTGGGGATGTACATCATGCTGGTGGTATCGACGCAGTTGATCTATCCGTTGCTCGTGGTCTTGGCCATTGTCGACAGCCTGATTGATTTTCGCGGCCGCCGGGGGTCGAAAGACACCGGAAGTGGTCCTGCGAACGGTGAAGGTTAAAAGTTAAGAGGATTTCCACATGCAACTGATCCTTCTGGAAAAAGTCGCCAACCTGGGCAACCTGGGCGACAAAGTAAACGTCAAGGCCGGCTACGGCCGTAACTACCTGCTGCCATACGGCAAGGCCACCCCTGCGACCCCAGCCAACCTGGCTGCGTTCGAAGAGCGTCGCGCCGAGCTGGAAAAGCTGGCTGCAGAGCGTATCGCTTCGGCTCAGAGCCGTGCTGCCCAACTGGCCGAGCTGGAAGTGACCATCACTGCCACCGCTGGCGACGAAGGCAAGCTGTTCGGTTCGATCGGCACCCACGACATCGCTGACGCCCTGACCGCCTCCGGCGTTGAAG
>NZ_CAJYVE010000002.1 GCF_913777995.1 uncultured Pseudomonas sp.
TGCAAGGTCGCCTTTTCCTCGGCCAGCCAGCGCTGGTAGAGGATGTCGCGGCTGCGCTCGTCCAGACCGTTCAACGCTTCATGCAGGTTGCTGTTGGCGTTGTCGCTCCAGTCGGCATCTTCCAACTGCATGGCCGGATCGTAGCGATGGTCTTCCAGATAGTGCGCAGGCGAATGGAAGGCGCTGTCGTCGTCGGCATCGGCTGCCGGATCGAAGGCCATGTCATGGCCACTCAGGCGGCTTTCCATCTCGCGCACTTCCCGGGGCTCGACGCCCAGGGTTTCGGCCACGCGATGGACCTCGTCGTTGTTCAGCCAGGCCAGCCGCTTCTTCTGGCTGCGCAGGTTGAAGAACAGCTTGCGCTGCGCCTTGGTGGTCGCGACCTTGACGATACGCCAGTTGCGCAGGATGAATTCATGGATCTCGGCCTTGATCCAGTGCACCGCGAAGGACACCAGACGCACGCCCATTTCCGGATTGAAGCGCTTGACGGCTTTCATCAGGCCGACGTTGCCTTCCTGGATCAGGTCGGACTGCGCCAGACCATAACCCGAATAGCTGCGAGCGATATGAACCACGAAGCGCAGGTGCGCGAGAACCATCTGGCGCGCAGCCTCGAGGTTCTGCTCGTAGTAGAGACTGTCTGCCAGTTCGCGCTCCTGCTCCGGCGTCAGCATGGGGATGCTGTTGACCGCATGCACGTAGGCTTCCAGGTTTGCACCGGGAACCAGGGCATAGGCAGGTTGCAAGGAATTGGTCATACGAAAGAAACCTCCGACTCACATGACTCGTGCAGTACAGCACTGCAAAAATTGACCGGGAACCGCGATACAAGTTCCCTTGACCCAAAGCCAATTGATCAAAAAATAAACAGACTGGAACACTATTGATTTAACGCGGTGCCAGCTCGCTCAGGTGGCGAGCGACTGCAATCCACGCACCGATATAACCCAAGAACACCGCTCCAAGCAAGAGCGAGAAACCATCAGCAACAGGTACGCCGGTCAGGGCGAAGTCGCTGCCGTACAGGCCGGCCAGGTCGATGACCGACTCATTGAGCCAGTTCAGGCCAAAGGCCAGTACCCCCCAGGACAACACCCCGGCGCCAATGCCATACAGCGCGCCCATGTAGAGAAACGGCCTACGCACATAGCTGTCGGTGCCGCCCACCAGTTTAATGACTTCGATCTCGGTGCGGCGGTTCTCGATGTGCAGGCGAATGGTATTACCGATCACCAGCAGCAGTGCCGCGACCAGCAGCACCGTCAGCCCGAAGACGAAGCGGTCACCCAGCTTGAGAATCGCCGCCAGGCGCTCCACCCAGACCAGGTCGAGCTGCGCCTGCTGCACCTTGGGCAGCTCGGCCAGGCGCGTGCGCAGGGCCTCCAGTGCGGCCTTGTCGACTTCTTCGGGAGTGACCACTACTACGCCGGGCAGCGGGTTGCTCGGCAGTTCCTTGAGCGCCTCGCCCAGGCCGGAGTCCTTCTGGAATTCCTTCAGCGCCTGTTCACTGCTGACATATTCAGCCTCGGCCACGCCAGGCATGGCTTTGATCTGCTCGCGCAGGCGGTTGCCTTCGGCGCTGCCGGCGTCCAGGTTCAGGTACACGGAAATCTGTGCGGCGCGCTGCCAGGAGCCGCCCAGCCGCTCGACGTTGCTCAACAGCAGCGACAGGCCCATGGGCAGGCTCAGGGCTACGGCCATCACCAGGCAGGTGAAGAAACTGCCGATGGGCTGCTTGCCTAGCCGACGCAGGCTGTCGAGCAGGCTGGCGCGGTGGCTTTCCACCCAGGCGGCCAGCAGCGTGGAAAAGTCCGGCCCGTCGTCGTCATGGCCACCACGCTTCTGGCGTTGCGGTTCTTGCTCGGCGGCCCGGGCCGCGGCGCGGTCTGCGATCTTGGTGGCGCTGCGTGGCGAGTTGCTCATGCCCCGGCCTCCCCATCACCGATCAGGCGGCCGCGCTGCAGGGTCAGCATGCGATGGCGCATGCGAGCGATCAGGGCCAGGTCGTGGCTGGCGATGAGCACACTGGTGCCCAGGCGGTTGATGTCTTCGAATACACCCATGATTTCTGCTGCCAGGCGGGGGTCGAGGTTACCGGTGGGTTCGTCGGCCAGCAGCAGAGCTGGCCGATGCACGATGGCGCGGGCGATACCGACGCGCTGCTGCTGGCCGGTGGACAGGTCGCCGGGAAACAGTGCGGCCTTGTCGGCCAGGGCGACGCGCTCCAGTGCCGAGTCGACGCGCTTGGCGATCTCCGGCTTGGACAGGCCGAGAATCTGCAGCGGCAGCGCGACGTTGTTGAACACCGTACGGTCGAACAACAACTGGTGGTTCTGGAATACCACGCCGATCTGCCGACGCAGGAAGGGGATCTGCGCAGTGCTGATCTGCCCCAGGTCCTGGCCGGCCAGCAGCAATTTGCCCGAGGTCGGGCGCTCCATGGCCAGGAGCAGACGCAGCAGCGTGCTTTTACCCGCCCCCGAATGGCCGGTGACGAACAGGAACTCGCCACGCCGTACCCGGAAGCTCAGCTCATGCAACCCGACGTGACCGTTCGGGTAACGCTTACCGACCTGCTCGAAACGAATCATGGATGTTCACGCTCCGCAAACAGGGCCTGAACGAAGGGTTCGGCCTCGAAAGTGCGCAGGTCGTCGATGCCCTCGCCTACGCCGATGTAACGAATCGGCAGGCCGAACTGCTTGGCCAGGGCGAAAATCACCCCGCCTTTGGCCGTGCCGTCGAGTTTGGTCAGGGCCAGGCCGGTGAGGGAAACGGTCTGGTTGAATTGCTTGGCCTGGTTGATGGCGTTCTGGCCAGTACCGGCATCGAGCACCAGCAGCACCTCGTGGGGAGCCTCGGCGTCCAGCTTGCCGATCACGCGGCGCACCTTCTTCAGCTCTTCCATCAGGTTGTCCTTGGTGTGCAGGCGCCCGGCGGTATCGGCGATCAGTACGTCGATGTTGCGCGCCTTGGCGGCCTGCACGGCGTCGAAGATCACCGAGGCGGAATCGGCACCGGTGTGCTGGGCGATCACCGGGATCTGGTTGCGTTCGCCCCACACCTGCAGCTGCTCGACGGCGGCGGCACGGAAGGTGTCACCGGCGGCGAGCATGACCTTCTTGCCATCGAGTTGCAGGCGCTTGGCCAGCTTGCCGATGGTGGTGGTCTTGCCGGCGCCGTTCACGCCGACCACGAGAATCACGTACGGCTTGCGCGAGGTGTCGATGACCAGCGGTTGCTCGACCGGCTTGAGCATCGCCGCCAGCTCGGCCTGCAGCGACTGGTACAGCGCGGCCGCGTCGGTCAGTTGCTTGCGGGCGACCTTCTGGGTGAGGTTCTGGATGATCACCGAGGTGGCCTCGACACCGACGTCGGCGGTCAGCAGGCGGGTCTCGATCTCTTCCAGCAGGTCATCGTCGATGGCCTTGCGACCGAGGAACAGGCTGGCCATGCCTTCGCCGATACTGGCACTGGTCTTCGACAGGCCCTGCTTGAGACGTGCGAAGAAGCCGGCCTTGGCAGGCTCGGCAGCGGGTGCAGGCACGACCGGCGCGGGCTCGGCGACAGCGGGTACCTCGGCCACAGGTGCAGGTGCAGGTGCAGGTGCAGGTGCAGGTGCAGGCTCGGCGACTGGCGCGGCGTCGGCAACCGGGGCCGGTTCGGCCAGCTCCGGCTCACGCACTTCGGGCGCCTGGGTCGGCTCAGCCACTACCGGCGGCTCGGGAGTCACCGGGGCCTGCGGCGCTGGCGGCGGTGCCAGTTCATCGACGCGAGCCACCGACTCCTCGGCGACCGGACGGGTCAGCCAGGACAGGTCGGCCGGCGCCACCGTCTCGGTCGGAGCCTCGGACGGCGACGGCTCGACAGCGGTTTCGGCAACCGGCGTCGCGACCGCCGGGGCTTCGGAAGCCATGGCCGGCGTTGCGGCAGGCTGTGGATCAGGCTGGGTGACGGGGGTTTCTTCGGGCGTCGGCGCGGATTCCGGGGCTTTCTTGCGGAACCAGCCGAACAGGCCCTTCTTCTCGCCAGCGGCCGCTGGGGTCTTCTTGTCGTCGTTGGAACCAAACATGGAGGACGGCTATCTCAAAGTAGCGAAACGCCAGAGGGCATTTCGGAAAATGCTGACATGCCAAACAGACTGCGTTATGGGCTGCTTGTTCATTCGGCGGTTCTGGCACGGTACGGTCGAAGCGTGCCTGGGCGCACAGGGCCGAGCCGCTATTTAACGACACGTCACCCGATGCAGCCACGTTTCACACTGCACCTTAAACAAGTTTCACGTGCCCGCAGGCCGTGAGGGTTGTTTGCGCCGCAAACGGATCAGTATCCTAACACCCCCGTGCCTGCCGACGCTAAGTCCCAGGGTCGCCCTACAGGTTTGAATGACGAATGAACGCTTTCGCCCGCCGTGCCGCCGGCCTGCTGCTCAGTACCCTCTGCCTGCCCCTGGCTGCCCTGGCAGCCGATCCGCAACCTACCCATGAATTCACTCTCGACAACGGCCTGAAAGTCATCGTCCGCGAAGACCATCGCGCGCCCGTGGTGGTCTCGCAGGTCTGGTACAAGGTCGGTTCCAGCTACGAGGCACCGGGCCACACCGGGCTGTCCCACGCGCTCGAGCACATGATGTTCAAAGGCAGCAGCAAGACCGGCCCGGGCGAGGCTTCGCTGATCCTGCGCGACCTCGGCGCCGAAGAGAACGCCTTCACCAGCGACGACTACACCGCGTTCTACCAGGTGCTGGCTCGCGACCGCCTGGGCGTGGCGCTGGAGCTGGAAGCCGACCGCATGGCCACCCTCAAGCTGCCGGCAGACGAGTTCAGCCGCGAGATCGAAGTCATCAAGGAAGAGCGCCGCCTGCGCACCGATGACAAACCGCTGAGCAAGGCCTACGAGCGCTTCAAGGCCA
Organism: uncultured Pseudomonas sp.; assembly: GCF_913777995.1. GTDB lineage: Bacteria > Pseudomonadota > Gammaproteobacteria > Pseudomonadales > Pseudomonadaceae > Aquipseudomonas. The sequence continues at coordinate 4,916 of NZ_CAJYVE010000002.1, forward strand.
TGGCCTACCCGGCCAGCGGCTACCACACGCCGACCATCGGCTGGATGGCCGACCTCAACCGCATGACGGTGCAGGACCTGCGTCACTGGTACGAGCAGTGGTACACCCCCAACAACGCCACCCTGGTGGTGGTCGGCGACGTGACCCCCGACGAGGTCAAGACCCTCGCCGAGCGCTACTTCGGCCCGATCCCGCGTCGCGACGTGCCACCGGCCAACCGGCCACTGGAGCTGGCCGAACCGGGCGAGCGGCAGATCACCCTGCATGTACAGACGCAACTGCCCAGCCTGCTCTACGGCTTCAACGTGCCAAGCCTGGCCACCGCCGAAAACCCGCGTTCGGTACAGGCCCTGCGCCTGATCGCCGCGCTGCTCGACGGCGGCTACAGCGCCCGCATCCCGACCCGCCTGGAACGTGGCGAAGAGCTGGTTTCCGGCGCGTCGTCGCAATACGACGCCTTCGCCCGCGGCGACAGCCTGTTCCTGATCAGCGCCACCCCCAACGTGCAGAAGAAAAAGACCCTGGCCAATGTCGAGGCCGGCATCTGGCGCCTGCTCGATGAACTGAAGACCAAGGCGCCGTCGAACGAAGAGCTGGAGCGCGTGCGTGCCCAGGTCATCGCCGGCCTGGTCTACGAGCGCGACTCGATCACCAGCCAGGCCACCACCATCGGCCAGCTGGAAACCGTGGGCCTGTCCTGGAAGCTCATCGACGAAGAACTGGCGGCGCTGCAAGCCGTCACCCCCGAAGACATCCAGAACGCCGCGAAGACCTATTTCACCCGTGAGCGCCTCAGCGTTGCGCACGTGCTGCCTGAGGAGAAGGCCAAATGATGATGCGCAAACACGCCCTGCACAGCCTGCTGCTGGCCGCTTCGCTCAGCGCCCTGGTGGCGCTGCCCGTGCGCGCCGACGACGCCGCCAGCCCTGATGCGCCACTGGGGCAGAACCTGCAATCGCTCAAGGAACTCGACGGCAAGCCACCGGCACGCCGCGAAATGAACATCCAGAGCTGGAAAACCGCCGAGGGCGCCAAGGTGCTGTTCGTCGAATCCCGCGAGCTGCCGATGTTCGACATGCGCCTGATCTTCGCCGCCGGCAGCAGTCAGGACCAGAACACGCCCGGCCTCGCCCTGCTGACCAACGCCATGCTCAACGAGGGCGTCAAGGGCAAGGACGTCACCGCCATCGCCCAGGGCTTCGAAGGCCTGGGTGCGGACTTCGACAACGGCTCCTACCGTGACATGGCCATGGTGTCGCTGCGCAGCCTGAGCGACAAGAGCAAGCGCGATCCGGCCCTGAAGCTGTTCAGCGAAGTGGTCGGCCAGCCGACCTTCCCGAGCGCCTCGCTGGCGCGTATCAAGAACCAGCTGCTGGCCAGCTTCGAGTACCAGAAGCAGAACCCCGGCGTGATCGCCAGCAAGGCGCTGTTCGAGAAGCTCTACGGCAACCACCCGTACGCCCACCCGAGCGACGGCAACCCCAAGAGCATCAGCGCCATTACCCAGGCCCAGCTCAAGGCCTTCCACGCCAAGGCCTATGCCGGTGGCAACGCGGTGATCGCCCTGGTCGGCGACCTGTCGCGCAGCGAGGCCGAAGCCATCGCCGCGCAGGTGTCCGCCGCGCTGCCCAAAGGGCCGGCCATGGCCAAGCTGCCGGAGCCCACCGAGCCCAAGCCGGGCGTGACGCATATCGAGTTCCCGTCGAACCAGACCCACCTGATGCTGGCGCAACTGGGCATCAGCCGTAACGACCCGGATTACGCGGCGCTGAGCGTCGGCAATTCGGTGCTCGGCGGTGGCGGCTTCGGCAGCCGACTGATGACCGAAGTGCGGGAAAAACGCGGCCTGACCTACGGCGTATCGTCCGGCTTCACCGGCATGCGCGTGCCCGGCCCGTTCACCATCGGCCTGCAGACCCGTGCCGAGCTGAGCGAAAACACCCTCAAGCTTGTGCAGGATCAGGTACGCGAATTCCTCGACAAGGGCCCGACCCAGAAGGAAATCGACGACGTGAAGCGTGAGCTGTCTGGCAGCTTCCCACTGTCGGCAGCCAGCAACTCGGCGATTGCCGCGCAACTGGGCGCCATCGGCTTCTATGACCTGCCGCTGACCTTCCTGGAGGACTACCTGAACCAGGCCGAAGCGGTGACCGTCGAGCAGGTGAAAGCGGCGATGAACAAACACCTCAGCGCCGACAAGATGGTGATCGTCACCGTCGGCCCGACCGTCGCGCAGAAGCCGCTGCCGCCACCCACTGACAAACCCGCCCGGCAGCCTGTCGGCGTTCCGGAGCATTGATGGCCAACCCAAGAGCAAAAGCGCACAACGGCCAGGGCCAGCTGCGCATCATCGCCGGCGAATGGGGCAGCCGTAAGCTGAGCTTCCCCGACGGGCCGGGCCTGCGCCCGACCCCGGACCGGGTGCGCGAGACGCTGTTCAACTGGCTGGCGCCCTACATCGTCGGCGCGCGAGTGCTGGACCTGTTCACCGGCAGCGGTGCGCTGTACTTCGAGGCGTTGTCGCGGGGTGCCAAGGCCGGCCTGGCGCTGGACACCAACCCGGCGGCCATCGCCAGCCTGCGCCAGAACCTGGCGCTGCTCAAATGCGAGAACGGCCAGTACGCCCAGGCCGACGCTCTGCGTCACCTGGAAAGCGCGGCGGCCGAAGCCTTCGACGTGGTGTTCCTCGACCCGCCCTTCCACCAGGGGCTGCTGGCCGACGCCTGCAACCTGCTGGAAAGCCGCGGCTGGCTGAACGAGCGGGCGTGGATCTACACCGAAAGCGAGACCCCTCCATCCGCCACCGGCCTGCCGGCCAACTGGCGGCTGCACCGTGAGAAAAAAGCCGGCCAGGTGTACTACGCCTTGTGGCAGCGCGGCTGAAGCGACACTGCCATGACCGATAGCCCGGTGTCGGCTGACACCGGGTCGCTTTGGTGGCAACGTGAGCACTTGCCCAACAGACGGTCCCCCGCATGCCAGCACCTTCCCTGCATCATGCCCCCGCCCGCCCCTTCAGCCCCGCCATCGGGCTGAGCAATCCACACCTGCAGACTCTCTGGGGCCCTCTGCTGCGCCGCCAGGCGCCGCTGCCGCGACAGCGCGAACGCCTGTGGCTGGAAGATGGCGACTTTCTCGACCTCGACTGGCACGGCCCGCATGAGGCCCACACGCCGCTGGTGCTGGTGCTGCACGGGCTGACCGGCTCGTCGAATTCGCCCTACGTGGTCGGCCTGCAACGCGCCATGGCGAGTCTGGGTTGGGCCAGTGCGGCGCTGAACTGGCGCGGTTGCTCCGGCGAACCGAACCTGCGCCCGCGCAGTTACCATTCCGGCGCCAGCGAAGACCTCGCCGCCGTGATCGACCATCTGCGCAGCCTGCGTCCCTTGGCGCCGCTGTACGCGGTGGGCTACTCGCTGGGCGGCAATGTCCTGCTCAAGTACCTGGGCGAAAGCGGCGAGAACAGCCAACTGCAGGGCGCAGTGGCGGTGTCCGTGCCGTTTCGCCTCGACCAATGCGCCAACCGTATCGGCCAGGGCTTTTCGCGCATCTATCAGCGGCACTTCATTCGCGAAATGATCACCTACGTGCGCGAAAAGCAGCGCCGCTTCCAGCATGAGGGGCTCAGCGAGGGGCTGGCGGAACTGGCAGCACTGGGCTCGCTGGAGGACCTGCGCACCTTCTGGGACTTCGATGGCCGGGTCACCGCACCGCTGCACGGCTTCGTCGATGCCCAGGACTACTACCGCCGCGCCTCCAGCCGCTATTACCTGGGCCAGGTGCGCACGCCCACGCTGGTCATCCAGTCGCTGGACGACCCCTTCGTGTTCGCCCACAGCCTGCCGGAGCCAGCGGAACTGGCCTCATGCATCGACTTCGAGCTGCAGACCAAGGGCGGCCATGTGGGCTTTGTCGAAGGCTCGCTGAAACAGCCCGGCTACTACCTGGAACGGCGCATCCCGCAGTGGCTGCAGGCTAACCTGCCGCAAGACCGGTAGCGGCTTGAGCCGCAATACCGTCCGATTACAGAAGTTCGCTCAGGCGCCGGTGGCGATCTCTCGGGAAGAGTCGTTGATCCACTCGCTCCACGAACCGGCATACAGCGTGCCCAGCGGGTAGCCGGCCAGGGCCATGGCGAACAGGTTATGGCAGGCCGTTACGCCCGAGCCACAGTAGGCCACCAGTTCGGTGGGCGAGCGTTCACCCAAGGCGGCGGCGAAACGCTCACGCAGCCGTTCAGGCGGCAGGAAGCGCCCGTCAGGGCCGAGGTTGTCGGTGAATGGCAGGCACTGCGCGCCGGGAATGTGCCCGGCCACCGGGTCGATGGGTTCCACTTCGCCACGAAAGCGCGGCTCGGCACGTGCGTCGATCAAGGTCTGCCCCGCGCGCCCCAGACGTTTGTGCAGGCGCTCGGCGCTCAACACCAGCGCCGCATCCGGCTCGCCCTGGAAGTGCCCCGGCTGGTTGCCCGGCGGGTCCAGGCTCAGTGGCAGGCCGGCGGCATGCCAGGCCTTCAGCCCGCCGTCGAGGATGAACACGCCATCACGCTTGCCCAGCCAGGCCAGCAGCCACCAGGCGCGGGCAGCGTAGGCACCGGGGCCATCGTCGTAGAGCACCACCGTGCTGTCGTTATCGATGCCCCAGGTACGCAGGCGCTCGATCAGGGCCTTGGGGGCCGGTAACGGATGGCGCCCGGTCTTGCCCTTGATCACCGGCCCGCTGAGGTCGCGCTCCAGGTCGGCGAACGACGAACGGTCGATATGCCCCTGGGCATAGCTGCGCTGCCCGTAGTCGCTGTCGTCCAGGGCAAACCGGCAGTCGAGGATCACCAGCTTGGGATCCTGCTGCCGGGCAGCCAGTTCTCGGGGGCTGATCAATTGCGCAAGCGGCATGGAACGAACTCCTGTAGGCAGAAAACCACATTCACGTGGGACAGCATCGGGCCTGACATGATCCCGTAAGGGCGCGGCCTCGGCATGTCGATGCGTCGAGCATAGGCCGCGGCAGGGTCTGGCGTCGACTGGCCTTTGGTCTGCACGGGTTCGCCAGGCTGCCAGGCAGGCGCAGGGCGTTGTAAAGTGCTGGCATCTAGCCTCCTGGAAGCTGCCATGCCCCATCCTGCGTCCCTCCTGGAAAACGCCCTGCACCAGCAACGCCTGGCCTTTGCCGCCCAGCCGCTGCCGTCGGCCGCGCAACGCCGTGAATGGCTGCTGCAGTTGGGCAGGCAACTGCGCGCCCAGCGCCAGGCCCTGGTCGAGGCGATCAGCCAGGACTTCGGGCATCGCAGCGCCGACGAGACCCTGCTGGCCGAATTGCTGCCCAGCCTGATGGGCATCCGCGATGCACGGCGCCGCCTGGGGCGCTGGATGAAGCCTTCGCGGCGCCAAGTGGGCCTGGCGTTCCAACCCGCCACGGCAAGGGTCATGTACCAGCCGCTGGGGGTGGTCGGCATCATCGTGCCCTGGAACTACCCGCTGTTCCTGGCCATCGGCCCGCTGACCGGAGCCTTGGCCGCCGGCAACCGGGTCATGCTCAAGCTCAGCGAGTCCACCCCCGCCACCGGGCTGCTGCTCAAGCGCTTGCTGACCGAGATCTTTCCCGAAGACCTGGTCTACGTGGCGCTCGGTGATATCGAAACCGGCGTCGCTTTTTCCCGCCTGCCGTTCGATCACCTGCTGTTCACCGGTGCCACCAGCGTGGGTCGGCAGGTGATGCGCGCCGCTGCCGAGAACCTGGTGCCGGTGACCCTGGAACTGGGCGGCAAGTCACCGGCCATCGTGTCACGCAGCGTGCCACTGCACGACGCGGCCGAGCGCCTGGTATTCGGCAAGACCCTCAACGCCGGCCAGACCTGCGTGGCGCCGGATTACATCCTGGCGCCCAGAGAGCGGGTCGAAGCACTGGTCGGGGCACTGCGCGACACGCTGCAGCGCTTCTACCCGGCGCATCGCGAGACAGCCGGCAATCCGGACCGCACCTCGATCATCAACGCCCGCCAGCAGGCACGCCTGGTGGGCTACCTGGAGGACGCCGCCGCCAAGGGCGCGCGCATCCTGCCCTTGCAGCCTGAGGCAGGGCGCGCCATGCCACTGACCCTGCTGCTGGAGGTGAGCGACGACATGCAGGTCATGCAGGAAGAGATCTTCGGCCCGCTGCTGCCCATCGTGCCCTATGACGACCTCGACCAGGCGCTGGACTGGATCAACCGGCGCGCGCGACCGTTGGCGCTCTACTACTTCGGGTACGACCGCGATGAACAGCAGCAGGTGCTGGCGCGTACCCACTCCGGTGGTGTGTGCATCAACGACACCCTGCAGCACGTCGCCCAGGACGACCTGCCGTTCGGCGGTATCGGCCCTTCGGGCATGGGCCATTACCATGGCAGGGAAGGCTTCCTGACCTTCAGCAAGGCCAAGGCGGTGCTGGTCAAGCCGCGCCTTAACCTCGCGCGGCTGATGTATCCGCCCTACGGGGGACCCTTGCAGCGCCTGATGCGCTGGCTGCTGTTGCGCTGATGGGCCGCTTCGAGGTTGTCCGATAATCGGCGCAATACCACACAGGTCCTGAAGCCCGCGACTTGGCCGCGCGGGCGCGCGTGCGCTACCATCCGAGTCCCTCAATGCACTGCCGGCAGGACGATGCGATGAACCGAGTTTTGTATCCAGGCACCTTCGACCCTATCACCAAGGGCCACGGCGATCTGGTCGAACGCGCCTCGCGCCTGTTCGATCACGTGATCATCGCGGTGGCGGCCAGCCCCAAGAAGAACCCGCTGTTCCCCCTCGAACAACGCGTCGAGCTGGCCCAGGAAGTCACCCGTCACCTGCCCAACGTCCAGGTACTGGGCTTTTCCACCCTGCTGGCGCACTTTGCCAAGGAACAAGGGGCGAACATCCTGCTGCGCGGCCTGCGCGCGGTGTCGGACTTCGAATACGAGTTCCAGCTGGCCAACATGAACCGCCAACTGGCACCGGACATCGAAAGCCTGTTCCTCACTCCGTCGGAGCGCTACTCGTTCATTTCCTCGACCCTGGTGCGGGAAATCGCGGCGTTGGGCGGTGATATCGACAAGTTCGTCCATCCGGCGGTCGCCCAGGCACTGACCGAGCGCTTCAAGCGCAGCTGAAAGCAGGCCGCGCAGGGCAATACCCTTAGAAACCTCAAGGTGCATCCCGAGACCTAATGCGGCACAATTCGCCGCATCGGTTTTCATATGCCCGGATGCGCCCGCGGCAGGAGTGTTGCATGTCCCTTATCATCACCGACGATTGCATCAACTGCGACGTCTGCGAGCCAGAGTGCCCGAACGAAGCGATTTCCCAGGGTGAAGAGATCTACGTGATCGACCCGAACCTGTGCACAGAATGCGTCGGCCATTACGACGAACCGCAATGCCAGCAGGTCTGCCCTGTGGATTGCATCCCGCTGGATGACAACCATGTCGAGAGCAAGGACGAGCTGATGGCCAAATACATGCGCCTCACCGGCAAGGCCTGATACCGGCAACGAGCCCCCGCCGCGGCCAGTCGTCTGCCGCCCAGCAAGGACCGCATGCTGTTGATCCCGAAACGACCCCGCCCTCTCCTGCACGGCGCCGTGCTGTTGCTTTGCGCCCTCGCCGCCCAGGCCAGCCAGGCGTTTCCGCGCCCCGAACAGGCGGCCATCGCCAGCCCCCACGCCATGGCCACCGAGGCGGGTGAGCAGACCATCGGCATGGGCGGCAATGCCTTCGACGCCGCCATCTCCATTGCCGCCACCCTGGCGGTGGTCGAGCCCTATGGCTCGGGCCTGGGCGGTGGCGGCTTCTTCCTGCTGCGCGAAGGCGGCGAAAAGCCTGCCTACCAATTCATCGATGCACGGGAAAAGGCGCCACTCAAGGCCACCTACGACCTGTACCGCCGCGACGGCAAGGTACAGCCGCGCCTGTCGCTGGACGGCCCTCTGGCCGCCGCCATCCCCGGCCTGCCCGCCGCACTGGTGGAACTGGCCGAGCGCTACGGCAAGCTGCCGCTGGACCTGACCCTGAAAGAGGCCATCATCCGGGCCTACAACGGCTTTCCCGTAGACCGCATCTACCAGAAGCGCGCCACCATGCGCCTGGCCGCGTTGCGCGATGACCCGGAAAGTGCCCGGCTGTTCCTGGCCAACGGCGAGGTACCGCCGCTGGGCACCCTGATCGTGCAGCACGAACTGGGTGATACCCTCAACCGCCTGGCCACTCACGGACGCGATGGTTTCTACGCCGGCAGCACTGGCAGGGCCCTGCTGCAGGGCGTGCAGCAGGCCGGCGGAATCTGGACGGCGCAAGACCTGCAGGATTATCAGGTGGCTACCCGCGCGCCGCTGCGCTGGACGCTGGCCGAGCAACGCGAGTTGGTCAGCGCCCCTCCGCCATCTGCTGGCGGCGTGGCCCTGGCCCAGAGCCTGACCATGCTCGAACAGCTGCCGTGGCGCCAAGCCCAGGGCAGCCAGCGCATCCACTACGTGCTGGAAGTGCTGCGCCGCGCCTATCGCGACCGGGGCGAACTGGGCGACCCGGACTTCGTCAGCGCGCCCATTGCGCACCTGCTCGACCGCGGCTATCTGGAAAGCCTGGCCAAAGGCATCGATCCGCAGCGCGCCACCCCCAGCAAGGAACTGCCACCGGCACCCGAGTGGCGTGAAGGCGACCACACCACGCACTTTGCGGTCATCGACCGCGAAGGCAACGCAGTGGCCGCCACCCTGTCGATCAACCTGCCATTCGGTGCGGCCTTCACCGTACCGGGCACCGGCGTGGTGCTCAATGACGAAATGGATGACTTTGCCGCCGACCCGCAAGGCAGCAATGCCTACGGCCTGGCTGGCAGCCAGGCCAACTCGATTGCCGCCGGCAAGCGCCCGCTGTCGAGCATGAGCCCCAGCTTCCTGGAAAGCCCCGAGCAGTTCGCCGCGTTCGGCACGCCGGGCGGCAGCCGTATTCCCAGCATGGTGCTGCTGGCGATGCTGCAATACCTGGACGGCCAGCCGATTGCCCAGTGGGCGGCGTCCCCGCGCTACCACCACCAGTACCTGCCAGACGTGGTGGAGTACGAGCCTGGCGCGCTCAGCGCAGAGATCAGGGAAGAATTGGGCAAGCGTGGCTATAGCCTGAAGCAGACCGCCGACAGCTACGGTAACCAGCAGGTATTGCTGTGGGACAAGCACAGCCGCCAGGTGCAGGTGGCCAGCGACCCTCGCGGCGAAGGGGTTGCCGAGGTGTTCGGCCCGCGCCAGTGAGCGGGCGTCACTCCTGCTTGTTGTAACCGTCGCCGGTACAGCCCAGGCAACGCACGAAGGCCGCCTTGGCCGGGTCGACCACCAAGGCCTTGCCGGTACGACCGATGCCACCACCGGTAGCGGTGAACGGCAGGGCAATGACGAACAGCCCGGCACCCGCCACCGTGGCCGCGATCAGCAGCGGGCGAGCGATCAGCAGGTCGCCGATCATGGCGTACGCCGGAGGGTTCTGAATGGTGTAGATCGGGTCGCCCATGGCATCGGGGCGGTCGAAGGCAGCCATGGCCGGCACGGCCTGCAGTCCGAAGGACAGGGCCAGGGTGGCAGCGAGAAGGCGAAACGGGCTCATGCGGGCTCCTTTGCGTAGGCATTGCGCAGGCAAGGGCTAACTATAAACAGCCAACCCGGTTAAGCAAGGCCGCTTTGCCACAAGCGAACCCGCGAAATGTCACGGCATGCTCTCAGCGCTGACACTTGGGGCAGTAGACGCTGGCACGCTGGCCGAGCTTCACCTCACGCAACAGACTGCCACAGACCTTGCACGGCTGCCCGGTACGCCCGTAGGCGAACAGTTCCTGCTGGAAATAGCCGGGTTTGCCGTCGCCACCGATGAAATCCCGCAATGTCGTGCCACCTCGCTCGATGGCATAGGTGAGGATGCGTTTGATCTCGATGGCCAGCTTCAGGTAACGCGCCCGGGAAATGCTCCCGGCTTCCCGACGCGGGTCGATACCGGCAGCGAAAAGCGCCTCGGTGGCGTAGATGTTGCCGACCCCGACCACCACCGCGTTATCCATGATGAAGGGTTTGACCGCTATCGACTTGCCGCGTGACAACTCGTACAGCCGTGCGCCGTCGAACAGTTCGGTGAGCGGCTCGGGACCCAGGCGCACCAGCAGTTCATGGTTGTGCGGGTCCAGGCTCCAGAGCATCGCGCCGAAGCGGCGCGGATCGGTGTAGCGCAGCGCCAGGCCGGACTCCAGCTCGATGTCCACGTGCTCGTGCTTGAGCGCCGGCAGTCCGGCCTCGACCAGACGCAGGTTGCCGGACATGCCCAGGTGGCTGATCAGGGTGCCGACCTCGGCCTGGATCAATAGATACTTGGCGCGCCGGCCCACCTCGACGATGCGCTGACCGGACAGGCGCACATCCAGGTCCTCGGGCACCGGCCAGCGCAGGCGGTGGTCACGCACGATCACCCGGCTGACGCGCTGGCCCTGCAGGTGCGGGGCGATACCGCGGCGGGTGGTTTCGACTTCTGGCAGTTCAGGCATGAGAAATTCGGCGCGTCTGGCAGATCAATGACCGCCCAGCTCGCGGATGCTTTCCTTGAGGTATTCGAAATCGTATTCGGACAGCCCGACATAATCGAGCACCAGCGGCCCTACGACATCCCATTCATGGTCCACGTCCTGGTTGCCCAGTACCTGGAAGGACTGACAGATGTGCTCGGCCATCTTCAGCGGGCCCAGCAGGTTCTTCAGCGGGGTGTTGCTGTTGGACTCATCCTGGAAGACCGCCAGGGCATTGTGATGGTTGGCGATGGCCGAGCACAGGTGCTCGGGCAGACGCCATGACTTGGCCGTGTAATAGCCGACCACCGAATGGTTGGTGTCGAACGCTGCGTTCTCGGTGTCGACCACCCGGCACTCGGCGCTGGCGTTGGCGTAGGCGTTTTCCAGAACCTGCATGTAGTCCGGAAAGCGCTTGAGCATCAGCGGCACGCCGCAGTCGTGGAACAGGCCCAGCGCATAGGATTCGTCAACGGTCTGCGAGCCGATGCGCTTGGCCAGGGTCAGGCTGGTCATGGCCACGTCTTGGGCAGTGTCCCAGAAGCGGTTGAGGGTGACGATGGTCTCGTCGCTCATCTCGCCCTTGATCGACTGGGCGTTGATGAGGTTGATCACCGTACGGCTGCCAAGCAGATTAACCGCCTTCTCGATCGAAGCGATCTTGTTGGACAGGCCGAAGTGCGCCGAATTGACGATTTTGAGCAGTGCCCCGGACAAGCCTGGGTCTTGGGAAATCAGCTTGGCGATGACGCCCAGATCGGGGTCGGGCATGTACTGCTCCATCTGCAGGTCGACGAGGATCTGCGGTTGCGCGGGAACAGTGATGCCTTGCAGGGCTTGCTGAATCTGCTCGGGGGTCAGCTCTTGGGACATAGCTCATTACTCGGGGCCAAGCCTGGATTCTGCCCCCATATTGGCAAAGGGTCCATCATCAAACGGGGTGATTTTTTCTGAACTTTGGTCGTAGCCACGCTTCGGAATTAACGTACGCACCCCACGGTGCATGGTTGCGAGTATAGCCCTGGCCGCTGCCGGTCAAGGCTCCAGTCACCCGAGACAGGAGATCCCCATGTCCAACTCCCTGCATGGCAAGCGCGTTGCATTTTTGGTAACCGATGGTTTCGAACAAGTCGAGCTTACCGGCCCGAAACAGGCCCTCGAGCAGGCCGGTGCCCGCACGGAAATTCTCTCTGCCAAAGCCGGGCAGGTGAAAGGCTGGAACCACGACGAACCGGCCGACGACTTTCCGGTGGACCGCACTTTCGCTCAGGCCAAGGACGAACACTACGATGCCGTGGTGCTGCCCGGTGGCGTGATGAATTCCGATACCATTCGTCTGGATGCCGACGCCCAGCACATTGTACGCCTGGTCAACGGTCAGAACCGGCCCATTGCGGTGATCTGCCACGGCGGCTGGCTGCTGATTTCCGCCGAGCTGGTCAAAGGCAAGACCCTGACCAGCTACAAGACCCTCAAGGACGACCTGGCCAACGCCGGCGCCCATTGGGTCGACAAGCCGGTGGTGGTCGACGGCAACCTGATCAGCAGCCGCCAGCCCGACGACATCGAGGCATTCAACACCGCCATCATCGAGGCGCTGTCTGCCTGACCAGCACACCCGCTAATTTGCCCGCATCCCGGCCAACGGCCGGGATGACGCGCTATAATCACGCCCTTTTTTCCGGAGCGACGTGATGTCTCTGCCCAGCCTGCGCCTCAAAGCCAACGCCGACCGCCGCCTGCGCGCCGGCCACCTGTGGATCTACAGCAACGAGATCGACGTGGCGGCCACCCCGCTGAACCGCTTCGCGGCCGGTGACCAGGCCGTGCTGGAAGCGGCCAGCGGCAAACCCCTGGGCATCGTCGCCATGAGCCCCAACAACCTGATCTGCGCCCGCCTGCTGTCGCGCGACATCAAGCTGCCACTGGACAAGTCGCTGCTGGTGCACCGCCTCAACGTGGCCCTGTCGCTGCGCGAGCGGCTGTTCGACAAACCGTTCTACCGCCTGGTGTACGGCGACTCGGACCTGCTGCCAGGCCTGGTGGTGGACCGCTTCGACCACATCCTGGTGGTGCAACTGGCTTCGGCGACCATGGAACAGCACAAGGATGACGTGATCGCCGCCCTGGTGCAGGTGCTCAAGCCCAGCGGCATCCTGTTCAAGAACGACTCCAGCGCCCGCGATGCCGAGGGCCTGAACCGCTACGTCGAGACCGTCTATGGTGCGGTGCCGGAGTGGGTGGCCCTGGAAGAGAACGGCGTGAAGTTCGAAGCCCCAGTGCTCGACGGCCAGAAGACCGGCTGGTTCTACGACCACCGCATGAACCGTGCGCGCCTGGCGCCCTATGTGAAGGGCAAGCGGGTCCTGGACCTGTACAGCTACATCGGTGGCTGGGGTATTCAGGCCGGGGCCTTCGGCGCCAGTGAAGTGACTTGCGTGGACGCCTCGGGCTTCGCCCTCGACGGCGTGGAGCGCAATGCCGCGCTGAATGGCTTCGCGGAGAAGGTCACCTGCATCGAAGGCGACGTGTTCGAAGCCCTGAAGGAACTGAAAGCCGCTGAAGAACGCTTCGACGTGATCGTCGCCGACCCGCCGGCCTTCATCAAACGCAAGAAAGACCTGAAGAACGGGGAAGGCGCCTACCGCCGCCTGAACGAACAGGCCATGCGCCTGCTCAGCAAGGACGGCATCCTGGTCAGCGCCTCGTGCTCGATGCACCTGCCCGAGGACGACCTGCACAACATCCTGCTGACCAGCGCCCGCCACCTGGACCGCAACATGCAGCTGCTCGAACGCGGCGGCCAGGGTCCGGACCACCCGGTACACCCGGCGATCCACGAGACCCGCTACATCAAGAGCATCACCTGCCGGCTGCTGCCCAACAGCTGAGCGTCCGGCACTCCAGCCACCCGGAGCCCGATGCGCTCCGGGCACCTCAGCCTCGTCTTGCGGGGTGTCTGAAGGCGCTTCGCAAAAGCCCTGCCAGCAAAATCGACAGGTCGTTCGGCGAATTTTCACCTGTCGATCAGACGTCATGCCAAGCAGGCGCCAGCGGTGTAGAATCGGCGGCATTCATCGCCAGTCATCCCCGGCGGGTTTATGAGCTCAGGCCGAGTGCACGGCGATCCCGTGGCCTTCGGTTTTTCACTGCATGCGATCAACGCCCTCGTGCGTGTGGACCCACAGAAGCTCACTCCCCTAGATAGGCACCCCTGAAAACACCGGCGAGGCTGTCAGCGCGAGCCTGGTTTCAACGCCGCGATGACCACACCGGTGGTTTTCAAAGGTGCCCGACTGATTAGCCTGTATTGCCGGAGTGCTACAAATGCCTGATTACCGTTCCAAGACCTCCACCCACGGCCGCAACATGGCCGGCGCCCGTGCCCTGTGGCGCGCCACGGGCATGAAGGATGACGACTTCAAGAAGCCGATCATCGCCATCGCCAACTCCTTCACCCAGTTCGTACCGGGCCACGTGCACCTCAAGGACCTCGGTCAGCTGGTCGCCCGCGAGATCGAACGCGCCGGTGGCGTGGCCAAGGAATTCAACACCATCGCCGTGGACGACGGCATCGCCATGGGCCATGACGGCATGCTGTACTCGCTGCCGAGCCGCGAGATCATCGCCGACGCCGTGGAATACATGGTCAACGCGCACTGCGCCGATGCCATCGTGTGCATCTCCAACTGCGACAAGATCACCCCCGGCATGCTGATGGCCGCGCTGCGCCTGAACATTCCGGTGATCTTCGTCTCCGGCGGCCCGATGGAAGCCGGCAAGACCAAGCTGGCCAACCATGGCCTGGACCTGGTCGACGCCATGGTCATCGCCGCCGACTCCAGCGCCAGCGACGAGAAAGTCGCCGAGTACGAGCGCAGTGCCTGCCCGACCTGCGGTTCGTGCTCCGGCATGTTCACCGCCAACTCGATGAACTGCCTGACCGAAGCCCTGGGTCTGGCGCTGCCGGGCAACGGTTCGACCCTGGCGACCCACAGCGACCGTGAGCAACTGTTCCTCACCGCCGGGCGCACCATCGTCGAGCTGTGCAAGCGCTACTACCAGGGCAACGACGAGTCGGTACTGCCGCGCAACATCGCCAACTTCAAGGCGTTCGAGAACGCCATGATGCTCGACATCGCCATGGGCGGCTCGACCAACACCATCCTGCACCTGCTGGCTGCCGCCCAGGAAGCCGAGGTCGACTTCGACCTGCGCGACATCGATCGCCTGTCGCGCAAGGTGCCGCAGCTGTGCAAGGTGGCGCCGAACATCCAGAAGTACCACATGGAAGACGTGCACCGCGCCGGCGGCATCTTCAGCATCCTCGGTTCGCTGGCCCGTGGCGGCCTGCTGCACACCGACCTGCCGACCGTGCACAGCGCCTCGATGGAAGAAGCCATTGCCAAGTGGGACATCACCCAAACCAACGATGAAGCCGTGCACACCTTCTTCAAGGCCGGCCCGGCCGGCATCCCGACCCAGACCGCCTTCAGCCAGTCGACCCGCTGGCCGAGCCTGGACGACGACCGCGAGAACGGCTGCATCCGCAGCGTCGAGCACGCCTACTCGCAGGAAGGCGGCCTGGCCGTGCTGTACGGCAACATCGCGCTGGACGGCTGCGTAGTGAAGACCGCCGGCGTCGACGAGTCGATCCACGTGTTCGAAGGCAACGCGAAGATCTTCGAAAGCCAGGACAGCGCGGTGCGCGGCATCCTCGCCGATGAAGTGAAGGCCGGCGATATCGTGATCATCCGTTACGAAGGCCCGAAAGGCGGCCCGGGCATGCAGGAAATGCTCTACCCGACCTCCTACCTGAAGTCCAAGGGCCTGGGCAAGGCTTGCGCCCTGCTCACCGACGGCCGTTTCTCTGGCGGCACCTCGGGCCTGTCCATCGGCCACGCCTCGCCTGAAGCCGCCTCCGGCGGCGCCATCGGCCTGGTGCGCGACGGCGACAAGATCCTCATCGACATCCCCAACCGCTCGATCAACCTGCTGGTCAGTGACGAAGAGCTGGCAGCGCGTCGCGTGGAACAGGACAAGAAAGGCTGGAAACCGGTCGAAGTACGCCCACGCAAGGTGACCACGGCGCTCAAAGCCTATGCCCTGCTGGCCACCAGCGCCGACAAGGGCGCAGTGCGCAACAAGGCCATGCTCGACGGCCTGTAAGGTTGCAGCGACATGAAAAACCGGCGCCTGGTGCGCCGGTTTTTTTATGCCCTGTCTCCCGCAGGATTGGTTTTAACCGCAATACAGTTCAGTTAGGCCGGGTAGGAGCGGCTTCAGCCGCGAAGTGACTGCATGTTCACAACAGATGCACTGAATTTCCTCGCGCTTTCGCGGCTAAAGCCGCTCCCACCGGGTCACGTGTCGCTTAAGCGAACAGTATTGGTTTTAACCGCAATACTAGTCAGTTAGCCCGTGGGAGCGAGCTTGCTCGCGAAGACGGCGTCACGTTCACAGCAAATTCAGCGACTTTGCCCGCTTTTCGCGAGCAAGCTCGCTCCCACAACATCGACAGCCGAGCAAGCAGCCCAGGCGAACAGCGGTTACTGAATCTCGTCCGGCTTGACGATCACCCAGTTCTTGTCCGCCGTCACCGGCAGACCTTCCTTGGCCTGGGCCTCGGCGTTGGCCTTGATCATGCCGTTGAGCTGGTTCATGTACTTGTCCTTGCGGTTGATCCACAGGTGGATGCCGCCCTTGTTGACGTCCACATCGTGGAACAGCATGTAGCCATCGCTGCTCGGGGTGTCGCCGCCCACCAGCACCGGTTTCTTCCACTGGTCGATGTAGGTCAGGATCGCCGCGTGCTTGCCGGCCATCCAGGTTGCCGGCGTCCACAGGTAAGGGGTCAGCTCCAGGTCCATGTTGGCCTTGGGGTCGTACTTCTTGTCGGTGATCTGCTTGCGGGCGGTGGTCAGCTCACCGGTCTTGCGGTCCTTGAGCAGGGTGGTCACGCCGATGACGTTCTCCGGCTTGACGTTGTAGCCATACTTGGGATCGGACGCGACCATGCGCACCAGCTCTTCGGAGGCGGCGGTCATCACGTAGACTTCGATGCCGTTCTCCATCAGCTTGTTGTACAGCTCGGTCTGCCCGGTAAACACCTTGGGCGGGCTGACTTCCAGGGTCTTGACCTGGTCACCGTCGTAGTAGGTCGCCGGAATCGGCTTGTCCAGGGCCATCAGCTCGTCGACGTAGCCTTTCAGCTCCTTGAGGGTGAAGCCGGAGAACACCTGGGCCACCCAGGGGTAGCAGACCATGTCGTCCAGCTCGCACAGGCGGTAGTAGTAGCTGAACAGGCTTTCCTTGTGCTCGGCGGTGTCTTTGAAGGGGATCAGCTTCAGCGAAGGGTCGAGCTTCTCGCGGGTGAGCAGGCCTTTGCTTTCCAGATAGGGCAGCAGCGATTCCTCGAGGTCGAAGCGGTAACTGGTGTTGTCCATGTCGAACACCGCGTAGTTACCTTTGTTGGCATTGGCCGCGATCATCGCGTCCAGCGCCTTGGCGGCCGGCTCGGGCCAATGCTTCAACTCGGTGGCAGACGCCGGACCGGCCAGGGCGAAGCCCAGGCTAAGGCAGAGTGCGCTGGCTAACAGTCTTGGCTGAAACTTCATCACAGACATCCCCTTTTCATGACAAAGGCAGGACCGTAACAAAATTGCATGACAGTTAGCGCGCCTGGACGACCGCTTCGTTGCCAAATACGCCAGCGACATGGTCGATAGCGACAGCACACGGCAAAAACGACAATTTGATGACAGAAATGTGAATCAGCCTGCGCGGCGTTCCCACACCTCGAAGTGATAGGCCGGCTTGTCGCCTTCGGCCGGGTTGGCCTGGGTCGAGACCCGTTGCCACTGTGCACTATCGAACGCGGGGAACCAGGCATCGCCGGCCGGGCTCAGTTCGACGCGGGTCAGGTAAAGGCGGTCGGCATGCGGCAGGCCTTCGGCATAGAGTTGTGCGCCACCGATGAGCATCACTTCCTCGACGCCCTGCTCGGCTGCCCATTGCTCGGCGCGTGCCACGGCGGCCGCCAACGAGTCATAGACCTCGGCACCTTCCAGTTGCAGCCCGCTCTGGCGGCTGACCACCAGGTTGAGCCGGCCCGGCAGCGGACGGCCCAGCGAATCCCAGGTCTTGCGGCCCATGATGATCGGCTTGCCCAGGGTAGTGGCCTTGAAATACTTGAAGTCCCCCGGCAGGTGCCAGGGCATGGAATTGTCGATGCCGATCACCCGGTTTTCACCCAGGGCGGCGATCAGGCTGAGGGGGAGCTGTCTGTTCATGCCGGCGAGCATACCAGAGCGAAGGAACTCGTACCCTAAAGGCCTATCACAGCGGTTATGCTGCCTGTCCGTTTTCTGCCAAGGGACGCTGTGTGACTGCCCCGAATTCTCTCGACTCCTTGTGGCTGACCGAAGCGGTGCGCCTGCGCGAAGCCCAGGCTGGCCCCCTCGACGATCAGCAGGCCAGCCGCCAGGCACGCGCCGCCGGTGGTGACTTCGCCACGCGCCTGCAACAACGAGCCCACTGGCTGGCCGAGCGCGATGGCATGCTCGCGGCCCTGCGCCGTTGGAAACAGGGCGCACGCCTGGCACTGCTGGCCCTGGCGCTGTTCGCCCTGGCCAGCGGCGCCGGCCTGGCCTTCGCCGCATTGGGTGGTACGCCCGGCTCGATCAATGTGTTTCGCGCCGTGGGCAGCCTGCTGGGCCTGAACCTGCTGCTGTTGCTGGCCTGGACCCTGGGCATGCTGCTGAGCCGGCATGCCGGTGCCAGCCTCGGGCAGCTGTGGCTGTGGCTGAGCGGTCGCCTGGCGCGTGACGCCCAGGCCGTGCAACTGGCCCCCGCCCTTTTACTGCTGTTGCAACGCCAGCGCCTGGAGCGCTGGGCCTTGGGCCTGCTGAGCAACGGCTTGTGGCTGCTGGCGCTGCTCAGCGCACTGGTGGTCCTGCTGGCGATGATGGCCACGCGGCGCTACGGCTTCGTCTGGGAAACCACCATTCTGGGCAGCGACACCTTCGTCAGCCTTACTCAACGACTGGGCACCCTGCCCGCCTGGCTGGGCTTCAGCGTGCCCGACGCCGAGACCATTCGCGCCAGTGGCAACGGTCCCGCCGGTCTCGACGATGCGCGCCAGGTCTGGGCCGGCTGGCTGGTCGGGGTGCTGCTGATCTACGGCATCCTGCCGCGCCTGCTGCTGACCCTGCTGTGCCTGTGGCGCTGGCACCGCGGTCGCCAGGCCCTGAGCCTGGACCTCGACGACCCGGCCTACCAGCACCTGCGCGAGCGTCTGATGCCGGCCAGCGAACGCCTGGGCGTCAGCGACGCCGCACCGGCCCGGCTGCATGAAGTTCCACGTCCCACGGCGAAGCTGGCCGAGGGCAGCGCGCTGATGGTCGCCCTGGAGCTGGACGATCAGCAGCCCTGGCCACCGGCACAGGCTGCACAGGTGGCTGACGCCGGTGTGCTGGATAGCCGCGAGTCGCGCCATCGCCTGCTCGAACAACTGACCCAGAGCCCTCCGGCGCGCCTGCTGATCGCCTGCGACCCGCGCCGCTCACCCGACCGCGGCAGCCTGGCGCTGCTCGCCGAACTGGCGCGCAATGCCGGGCAGACCCGCGTGTGGCTGCTGCCGGCCCCCGCCGGGCAGCAGCTGGATACCGAACGCCTGGGCGACTGGCAGGACGCCCTGCAAGCGCTGCAACTGCCTGGCCATACCCAGGCCCCGATAAACTGGCTGGAGAGCGGCCATGACTGACGCACATCGCCCGCTGAAGCTGGCCGTGGTCGGCCACACCAACGTGGGCAAGACCTCGCTGCTGCGCACCCTGACCCGCGACGTGGGCTTTGGCGAGGTGTCGCATCGCCCGAGCACCACCCGCCATGTGGAAGGTGCACGCCTGTCCGTCGACGGCCAGGCGCTGCTGGAGCTGTACGACACGCCAGGGCTGGAAGACGCCATCGACCTGCTCGACTACCTGGAGCGCAGCACCCAGGGCGAGCGCCTGGACGGCCCGGCGCGGTTGCAGCGCTTTCTGCAGGGCAGCGAGGCGCGCCAACGCTTCGAGCAGGAAGCCAAGGTGCTGCGTCAGTTGCTGGCCTGCGACGCCGGTCTGTACGTCATCGACGCCCGCGAGCCGGTGCTGGCCAAGTACCGCGACGAACTGGCGATTCTCGCCGGGTGTGGCAAGCCGCTGCTGCCGGTACTGAATTTCGTCAGCCGCCCCCAGGCCCGCGAAGCGGACTGGCGTGAGGCCTTGTCGCGCCTGGGCCTGCATGCCCTGGTGCGCTTCGACAGCGTGGCGCCACCGCAGGACGGCGAGCGCCGGTTGTACGAAAGCCTGGCGCTGTTGCTGGAAAACGCCCGGCCCCAACTGGAGCGCCTGATCAGCGACCTGGAAACCCAGCGCCAGGCCAGGCGCCATGCTGCGGCGCGGCTGATCGCCGACTTGCTGATCGACTGTGCCGCCAGCCGGCGCAGTGTGCCGGCGCAGGCCGACCCCGAACGCAAGGCCATCGAGGCGCTGCATCAGGCCGTGCGTCAACGTGAGCAGCAGTGCGTCGAGTCGCTGTTGCAGCTCTATGCCTTTCGCCCCCAGGACGCCTCGACCGGCGACCTGCCGCTGCTCGACGGGCGTTGGGGCGACGACCTGTTCAACCCCGAGACCCTGCGCCTGTTGGGCGTACGGGTCGGCGGTGGCGTAGCGGCAGGGGCGGCAGCCGGTGCCGGGGTGGACCTGCTGGTCGGCGGCCTGACCCTGGGTGCAGCAGCCCTGGCCGGGGCCATTGCCGGCGGCGCGCTGCTGACCGCCAAGGGCTACGGCAACCGTCTGCTCGGTAAGCTCAAGGGCGAACGTGAGCTGACCGTGGACGACGCCGTGCTGCGTTTGCTGGCCTTGCGGCAGCGGCAATTGCTGCTGGCGCTCGACGCCCGTGGGCATGCGGCAATGCAGCGCATCGAGCTGGAGACACCGCAGGACACCCAATGGCGTACCGGCAAGCTGCCCGCCCCGTTGCGTCGGGCACGCGCTCATCCGCAATGGTCGAGCCTGAACCCGCATGCGCGACCCAGTCAAGCCGAACGCCAGGAAGCCCGTGAACGCCTGGCTGAAGTGCTACAAGCCTCATGAGCCGCGAAGAAGCCGTTGCAACGGGTAGGCGCGGCTTCAGCCGCGCAGGACCTAACCACCGCTTTCCCGGCTAAAGCCACTACTGGTCAGTTAGTGGGAGCGAGCTTGCTCGCGAAGGCGGCGTCATGCTTACAACAAATGGGGTGACTTTGCCGACCTCTTCGCGAGCAAGCTCGCTCCCACAAAAAAGTCGCACAGCGCTTAGTCGAACGGTATTGCGGCTAAAGCCGCTCTGTGACCGGATTTCTGCCTGCCAGGCGACCAAGGGTGCTTGCACTGCCTACCGCAAACCCCGGCGGGCCGGTATGATCCCGCGCCCGTGATGACCACCCAGAAAACAGAATGAAACCCACCCTGATCGCCGCCGCCGAACTCGACCGCCTGGAAACCTGGGCCAAGTACTCCAGCCACATGTGCGGGGGCTGCATGTCCACCTGTTGCACCCTGCCGGTCGAAGTGAAGATCAAGGACCTGATCCGCATCGGCATCGTCGACGAATTCGAACAGGGCGAGCCGCCGAAGAACATCGCCAAGCGCCTGCTCAAGGAAGGCATCATCGAGCGCTTCAACCAGAAGACCGGCATCTTCACCCTGCAGCGCATGAGCAACAACGACTGCCTGTACCTGGACCGCAAGAGCCGCCTGTGCACCATTTACGACAAGCGCCCGGACACCTGCCGCAACCACCCGAAGATCGGCCCGCGCCCCGGCTACTGCGCCTACAAGCCCAAGCCGCCAGAGAAGAACGCCAGTTCGGCGGTGAGCCGAGGTCCGACCCGCGTATCGCTGGATTTCTGATGCGCTGAAGCCGAACCTTCCAACCGCACAAACGAAAACGCCCCCGGTCTTGCGACCGGGGGCGTTTTCATTCAGCCGGGGCTAAGTCTCACGCCTTGGCTTTCTTGGCAGCGCGGGTACGCTCGCCTTCGTCGAGGATCTTCTTGCGCAGACGGATCGACTTCGGCGTCACTTCGCACAGCTCGTCGTCCTGGATGAATTCCAGGGCCTGTTCCAAGGTGTGGCGAACCGGCGGAACCAGGGCGATGACCTCGTCCTTGCCCGAAGCACGCATGTTGTCGAGCTTCTTGCCTTTGGTCGGGTTCACGCCCAGGTCGTTGTCACGGCTGTTCAGACCGATGATCTGGCCGTTGTAGATGTCCTGGCCGTGCTCGATGAACAGCTTGCCACGAGCCTGCAGGGTTTCCAGCGAGTAGGTCAGCGCCTTGCCGGTTTCGACCGAAACCAGAACGCCGTTGAGGCGGCCGGACATCTGGCCTGGCTTCATGGTGTCGTAGCGATCGAAGATCGAAGTCAGGATGCCAGCACCGTTGGTCAGGGTCAGGAACTGGTTGCGGAAGCCGATCAGGCCACGCGCAGGAACGTTGTACTCCAGACGCACACGACCCTTGCCATCCGGCACCATGTTGGTCAGGTCGCCCTTACGCAGACCCATCTCTTCCATGACCTTGCCCTGGGATTCTTCAGGGATGTCGATGGTGACGTTCTCGAACGGCTCCTGCTTGACGCCGTCGACTTCGCGGATGATCACTTCAGGACGGCCCACGGCCATCTCGAAGCCTTCACGGCGCA
>NZ_CAJYVE010000003.1 GCF_913777995.1 uncultured Pseudomonas sp.
CAGCAGCACATGGACACCCAGCTGGAGCAGGCCCGCGCCGCCGAGGCAGACAGCGCCCGGCAACTGCAGGCGCTGCACACCCAAGGTGTGCAACTGGCCGGCGAACTCAAGGCCAACCAGCAGCGCCAACAGGCACTGGAGCAGGAGCACCAGCAGCTGCAGGGCGAAATCGCCCAGTGGCGCAGCGAACACCCGGAACTGGACGACGCCGGCCTCGACCGCCTGCTGGCCATCGACGACAGCCAGGTGGGCGAGCTGCGCCAACGCCTGCAGGCCGCGGAAAAAGCTGTCGAGCAAGGCCGCGTGTTGCTAGGGGAGCGTGAGCAGCAACTGCAGCAACACACCGCACAGGCCCACGGCGAACTGTCCGTCGAAGCGCTGGAAACCGCCCTCGCCGAGCTGGCCGTGCAGCTGTCAGCCCAGGAGCAGCAATGCGCTGAGCTGCGCGCCCATCAAGCCGAGGACCAGCGCCGGCAACAGGCCAGCCAGGCCCTGGCCGAACAGATCGACCAGGCCTACCAGCAATGGCAACGTTGGGCACGCCTGAATGCATTGATCGGCTCGGCCTCGGGCGATGTGTTCCGCAAGATCGCCCAGGGCTACAACCTCGACCTGCTACTGCACCACGCCAACAACCAGTTGCGCCAGCTGGCCCGGCGCTACCGCCTCAAACGCGGCGGCAGCGCCCTCGGCCTGCTGGTGCTGGATACCGAAATGGGCGATGAACTGCGCTCGGTGCACTCGCTGTCGGGCGGCGAGACCTTCCTGGTCTCGCTGGCATTGGCCTTGGGGCTGGCATCGATGGCCTCCAGCACCCTGCGCATCGAATCGCTGTTCATCGACGAAGGCTTCGGCAGCCTGGACCCCGAATCCCTGCAACTGGCCATGGATGCCCTCGACGGCCTGCAGGCGCAGGGCCGCAAGGTCGGGGTGATCTCCCATGTGCAGGAAATGCACGAACGCATCGCCGTGCAGATCCGCGTGAAGCGCCAGGGCAACGGCCTGAGCCAGCTTGAAGTGGGGTCCTGAACGCGGGGCGGAGCGCTGTTCGATTAAGCGCCTTGCGGCCTTGTGGGGGCGAGCTTGCTCGCGAAAGCGCCAGGAAATTCACTGCATCTATTGTGAACATACGGTCGCTTCGCGGCTGAAGCCGCTCCTACCCGGCCTGACTGACCCGTATTGGGCTTCAGCCGGGGTGCGGTTCGCGGTCCCTTCAGCTCCGCTCGCCCTCAACGACCTGGTGAGACTGGATTCAGCCGGGAATCGGGCTGACCCAGGTTAACGACAGAGGCCGATCCCACCCGGTGGGTGGGACCGGCCTGAGCCGCCAATCGGGTTGGCCCTGGTGCACGGCTGAAACCGCTCGCACCGGGGGCAGTGCTAGAGAGTGACGACGGTCACCCCTGCCGTCTCGAACCGATCCATGTTCATCAGCGCCTCGATGGACGCCTCCAGGCTGATGGTCTTGCCCACCAGTTTCTCCGGCGCCAACTTGCCGGAGGCGATCATCGCCAGCATGGCGTCGTAGCGGTGCGCCTGCATACCGTGGCTGCCCAGGATCTCCAGCTCATAAGCGATGACCCGGCTCATCGGGATTGCCGGAGTGCTGTGGTCGGCCAGCATCAGCCCCACCTGTACGTGCTTGCCGCGGCGACGCAGGTTGGCGATGGAGTTGAAGCAGGTGCTCGGATGCCCCAGGGCATCCAGCGAGACATGCGCCCCGCCCTGGGTGATTTCACGCACCGCTTCGCAGACGTCCGCCACCTGGCTGGCATTCACCGTCGCCACCGCGCCAAGGGCACGCGCCAGGTCGAGCTTGTCGTCGGCGATATCGATGGCGACCACATTGGCGCCCAGGGCCTGGGCGATCATCACCGCCGACAAGCCCACGCCACCGCAACCATGGACCGCCACCCATTGCCCGGCGCTGACCTTGCCCTGGTCGACCACGGCGCGGAACGAGGTGACGAAACGGCAACCCAGGCTGGCGGCCGTGGCGAAGTCCATGTGCTCGGGCAGCGCTACCAGATTGAGGTCGGCCTGATGGATGCCCACGTATTCGGCGAACGACCCCCAGTGAGTGAAGCCAGGCTGGAACTGGCTGTAGCAGACCTGCTGGTTGCCGCTGTGGCATTCCGGGCAGGCGCCGCAACCACCGACGAAGGGCACGGTGACCCGGTCGCCGACCTTCCAGCGCGTGACGTCCTTGCCCACCGCCGCCACCACACCGGCCAGCTCATGGCCCGGCACGTGAGGCAGCTGGATGTCCGGGTCGTGGCCTTTCCAGCCATGCCAGTCGCTGCGACAGACGCCGGTGCCCTTGACTTGGACCACCACGCCATGGCGCTCGGGAGTCGGATCGTCCACGGTCATGATCCGGGGCGGTTGGGAAAAGGCTTCGTAGACGACCGCTTTCATGGGTATCACCTCTGAAGATCTGCAGGCATTGTCCCTCGCCAAAGGCGGTCGGGACGCTGGCAAAAGTATGCCGCAAGCGCCTGAAATTACTTTTCAGAATGCGATTGACGCTGGGCGAATGGTGAAATTACCTTTCACTCTTTTCCCTTTCAGCGCAGGACTCTTTCATGGATAGCGATCTGGACAGAGTGGATATTGCAATCGCCGAACGCCTTCAGCGCGATGGCAGGCTGTCCAACACGCGCCTGGCCGAACAGGTCGCGCTCAGCGACGCCTCCTGCTGGCGACGCCAGAAACGCCTGGAGGAGCGCGGCATCATCGAGGGCTACCAGGCCATCCTCAACCGCCGCAAGCTGGGCCTGGGGGTGATGGCCTTCGTACAGATTTCCTGCCATGAGCACAGTGAAGAGGTCACCGCGCAATTCGAGCGCATCATCCAGGCCGCGCCACAGGTGCTCAGCTGCCACAACACCACCGGTGAGGCGGACTACCTGCTGCAGGTGGTGGCCCGGGACCTGGACAGCTACAGCCGTTTCGTCGAGAAGGTGCTGCGCACGCTGCCGGGGGTGTCGAGCATCCGCTCCAACCTGTCGCTGCGCGAACTGAAGACTGACAACCGCCTGCCGGTGAGCGAGCTGGTCAGCCTGTAAGTGCGCCTCAGGAGGTGTGCTGCGCCACCGGCTGAGCGCTGCCCGCATCGTGCACCACGGCCGGTGCCTGACTGTCGGTGAGCTGTGGGTGGGCGCTGGTCAGGGTAATGACGGCGATGAACACGACATACAGAGCGATGGCGATATAGGCGCCCTGCCTGATCGAATGAAGTATGGCGGTGGCCATAGGTCTGGCTCCTCGGGGATTTGATGACCCTAGCATCATTGAAAACCCTTTAGATGAAAAAACATCGTTGCATATAGCGGTCATCAATGAATTCGATGCCACGGTCGATAAGATTCCGACCCCGTGCAAGACGAAAAAAATCCCCGCCAACCGTGAGGTGGGCGGGGATCATTCAACGAAGAGGCTTTCGCGAGCAGGCTTGCAGCCGGATCTGCGGGGTCTGCCGCGCCATGGGCAGGGGTCGTCAGTCAGGGGTGGGCAAACTGACTCGCGAAAGCCTCAGGGTCTCGCCTTACTCAACGCTTTTATGGTCCAGGGCGGCGTAGAACTTGGCGCTCTGTTGCAGGTACTGCGGGGTGTAGCTCTGGCTCTGGGTGGCATGCAGCTTGTTTTCCGCCACTTCGGAACTGGCACTGGCAGGCAGGGCGACGGTCGCGGAGATGGCTGAAGCGGCGATCAGCGAAAAGACATTGAAGTTCATGGTGGTGCTCCTTGGAATTCGGTCTGGGTTCAGGGCCTCGTTGGCCATGGATCAAACTTACTCCCGGGGCGTGCCTGGCAAAAATCCTTTAGGCCACTAGCGTGTATCAGCGAGATTGATAATGGCGCCCCGCCCGCTTCGAGCCGCGACCGGCTCAGCGGGCAGCGGGGAGAAACACCAGTGCCGAAGGCGAGTCGATGTCCAGCGCCTGGACGATGTCGCCCAGCATCCCGGTCTGCGGGTCGCGGCGCAGGGTGACGATCTGGTTGCTCTTCTGATTGGCAACCAGCAGAAAGCGACCGCTGGGGTCGATGCTGAATTCTCGCGGTTCACGTCCCTCGACCGAGCGTCGCTGGATTTCCTTCAGGTGACCACTGGCCGGGTCGATGCCGAATACCAGCAACTGATTGGCATCCCCACGGTTGGCGACATACAGGAAGCGCCCATCAGCGGAAGCATGCAAGCCGCTGGCACCGACTGCCTGACGCTTGTCGGAACCCTTGAGGTCGACCAGCTGGGTCTGGCGGAACTGACCGTTCTGGTAATCGAACACCGCCACCTGTGCCGACATTTCCAAGGTCAGCCAGGCATGCCGGCCATCTTCACTGAACAACAGATGCCGTGGACCACTGCCAGGCGGCAGGCGCACCTGCGGGTGTGCGGCGCGCCGCAACGGCTGGGCAAGGCTGGGGTCATAACGGTAGACGAACAGGCGATCGGCCCCCAGGTCAGCCGCCACCACGTAGTCGCCTTCCGGTGCCGGCACCACGGCATGCACATGGGACGAAGCCTGCCGCTCGGCATTCACTTTGCTCGGCGGGTTCGGACCAAGCACCTGCACGGCGTCACCCAGGCGTCCGCTGCTGTCCACGGGAAACACCGCGAGGGAGCCACCGGGCCTGGGTTGTACCGCATAGTTGGCCACCAGCAGGAAACGCTGGTCGAGCGTCAGGTTGGCATGGGTCGGCTCATCACCCTGGCTGGCCACCTGATTGATCGCCGTCACTTGATGGCTTGACCCATCCACGGTGTAGCTGCTGACCTTGCCGCGCTCGTCAGCCTGGCCGGGACCGTTCTCGTTGGCCACGAACAGGTAGCCGCCTTCTCGGGAAAGCGCCAGCCAGGAAGGGTTGCCGGCTTGCACCACCTGGCGCGGCTGGCTGTCGATCAGCCCGGTCTGGCTATCGAAGCCAAGACGGTAGAAGCCTTGGCTGGCACCCTGGGTATAGGTGCCGACCAGCAGGTCGAAGTCCGATTCCTGTCTGGCCTGTACGTTCATCACACCGAACATACTGGCCATCGCCAGGCAAGACAGCAGGGGCCGGAACATGGCGGTCTTCCTTTTTATAGGGGCGTTGCAAGCCGTTGAGCATGCGGACAGCGAGCAACCGGCAAAGGTTCAGCTCAACCCTCGGCCAGGCGCGCAACGCGGCCCAGAGCATCGTCCATCGCCAGCACCACACTCAGCACCGGTGGCAGCAGCACGCCATACCAGGGCCTGTCGTATTCCCGGGAAAGACGCACCTGGGCCAGCGGATCCAGGCAGATCCCCGCCAGCAGCAGCGCCACCACCAGATGCGCCAGGGAAAACGACCGACGGACCGGCCGCAGGCCGCGGCGCAAGACCGGCAGCAACAGCAGCAGCCCGGCCAGGAACCAGACCAGCAGGCGCGGCGGCAGCTGCATGGGGTCCAGCCCTACCTCCCACAAGGCCCAGACCGTGGCGCAGGCCAGGCACAGGCTGAACAGCCACAGCGCACAGCGCAGGGCCGCCATCAGCAATATCCCGCAGGCGGCGAGCCCCAGCCCTGACAGGGTGAAATACCAGGTGCCACCCAGCTCGGCCAGCTGCACGCCGGCCAGCAAGGTCACCAGCCCGGCCACCAGCAGCAGAGCCCCGAGAAAAGTCGACAACAGCCGCGCACGGCTCAACGCGCCTTGAACAGGCATAAGACAATCTCCCTGAATGTGCTTCGCTCGCTTCCATGGAGCGGATACCGGCAGCAGCCGGCGGAATGAAGGTCGTTGCTCCAGCGGGGGAGCAAGAAAAGGCAAGCACATCCGTGTGTAGTGCCCGCCACGGCGAGCGGGCACCCTACCATCCCGATGCCGCTCGCCCCTGACGGGACGACTGGCACGCCCCCGGAGTCTAAGGGCGCAGGCAGACGTGGGAACTGACCTGGATCAATCCAGGTCGGTTTCCTCGTCATCGTCGGGGCTGAAGGCGTCCAGGCACACCACGCGATGGTCGGCCTGGCCGTCGCTGATCACCCAGCTCTGCAGCGACTCATCGAAACTGGCCGCTTCGACCTGGGCCGGGGTGAAGGCCCAGACCTTGCGCGCCCGGCCGTCCATGCATTCGACCTGCAGGCCGTTGTCCAGGCTGAACTCCCAGGCGTGCAGCCCGTCGATTTCAAGCATGGTGGTGGTTTGCAGGGCGTGCAGAAAGGTAGAAGTGGTCATGGGTAAATCACAGGCCTGTTGAAGAAAGCGCCCATGATAGGGCAAAGCGCGCTACCGCGCCCTGCCCCATCGCGTTTCAGTGGGAGAACAGCGAGTGTCCCACCTGCCCGGCCAGCTTCTGCGGCTTGATCAGAAAACGCGCCAGGGCGGGCAATAGCCACAACGCGCCGAACATGTTCCACAGCAGCATGAAGGTCAGCATCAGGCCCATGTCGGCCTGGAACTTGATGGCCGAGAAGATCCAGGTACACACCCCGATGGCCAGGCACAGGCCGGTGAACAGCACCGCCTTGCCGGTGGACTTGAGCGTCTCGTAGTAGGCTTCCTGCAACGGCAGGCCCGCGCGCAGAAAGCTCTCCAGGCGGCTGTAGATATAGATGCCGTAGTCCACGCCGATGCCCACCCCCAGGGCGATCACCGGCAGCGTGGCGACTTTCACGCCGATGCCCAGCAGGGCCATCAGCGCATTGCCCAGCACCGAGGTGAGCACCAGCGGCAGGACGATGCACAAGGTCGCTGCCCAGGAGCGGAAGGTGATCAGGCACATGCCGGCCACGCAGAGATAGACCAGTATCAGAATCAGCAGCTCGGACTCCCTGATCACCTCGTTGGTGGCGGCTTCGATCCCGGCGTTGCCCGCCGCCAGGAGGAACTGCAACTGCGGGCCGTCATGCTCGGCGGCGAACGCCTTGACCGCCGCCACGGCGCGTTCCAGGGTCTCGGCCTTGTGGTCGTTGAGGAAAATCAGCAGCGGCGCCACCGAGCAGTCAGCGTTGTACAGGCCCTCGGCGCGAGCGATGGAGCTGTTGAGCACGTCTTTGTTGCGCGACAGCGTCTCCCACTTGAGGCTGCCCTCGTTCATGCCCTTGATCACCTGGCGCGAGACATTGACCATCGAGATGGTCGACTGCACACCAGGGGTGTTGTCCATTTTCCAGGCCAGTTCGCCCATGGTCGACAGGGTCGAATAGGCCGAGCAGCCCTCGGTCGGGGTCTTGACCATGACCACCAGCACGTCGGAGCTGGTCGCGTAGTGCTGGATGATGAACGCGTTGTCCTGGTTGTAACGCGAGTCCGGGCGCAGTTCAGGCGCACCCTGGTCGAGATCGCCGATCTTCAGGTTCTGGCTGTACCAGAGCCCGCCACCGAAGGCCAGCAGTGCCAGGACGATGGATACCGGCGCCACGCGGGGGCTGGCGAAGTTGGCCAGCAGGCGCCAGAACGGATGCTCCGACACCGCATCCTGCTTGCTGCGCACCACCGCACGTTTGCTGATCCCCACGTAGGAAATCGCCACAGGCAGCAGGATCAGGTTGGTGAAGACGATCACCGCCACACCAATGGAAGCCCCGATGGCCAGCTCGCGAATCACTCCGATGTCGATGATCAGCAGGGTGATGAAGCCCACCGCATCGGCAAGGATCGCGATCATGCCCGGCAGGAACAGCTGCCGGAAGGTGCGCCGTGCGGCAGTGAGGGGGCCGTCGGCCTCGCCGGACTGCAGGGCGATGCCGTTGATCTTCTGCACCCCGTGGGAAATGCCGATGGCGAAGATCAGGAACGGCACCAGCATCGAATAGGGGTCGATACCGAACCCGGCCATGTGCATCAGGCCCAGTTGCCAGATCACCGCGATCAAGGTGGTACTGAGTACTGCCACCGTGCTGCGCAGGCAGCGGGTGAACCATACCAGCAGCACCAGGGTGATCAGAAAGGCGACGGCGAAGAACGCCACGACCATGAACAGCCCGTCGATCAGGTCACCGACCTTCTTGGCGAAGCCGACGATGTGGATACTGACCTGCGGATTCTTCAGCTGGTACTTGTCGCGGATCTTCTCTTCGAGTTGATGGGAGAAGCCCTGGTAGTCCAGGTTGAGCAGCACGCTCTGGTCGTTCGGGTCCGGATAGGCTTCCAGCAACGGGAACTCGACGATGCTCGACTTGAAGTCATTGGCCACCAGACGCCCGACCTGTCCGGACTTGAGCACGTTGTTGCGCAGTTGATCGAGGCTGTCGCGTGAGCCGTCGTAGCTCTTGGGTATCACCTCGCCACCGGCGAAGCCCTCTTCGGTGACCTCGGTCCAGCGTACGCTGGGGCTCCACAGCGACTTCAGGCCCGAACGGTCGACGCCCGGAATGTAGAAGGCTTCGTCATGGATCTCGCGCAGGGTTTCCATGTAGGACGCCGAAAAGATATCGCCATCGCGCGCCTGCACAGCGATACGCACGGTATTGCCCAGGTTGGCCAGGTCGTTGCGGTGGGCCAGCATGTTCTGGATGTAGGGGTGGCCGAGCGGGATCATCTTCTCGAAACTGGTCGACGGCCTGACCTGCAGAGCCTGCCAGGCCAGCAACAGGCTGGTCAGCAGACAGAGGATGATCACCGTGGGGCGGTTGTCGAAGATCAGCCGCTCAAGGAAGGTGGCGCGCTCATCGGTACGCGGGTGCTGGAGATCGTTCATGCCTGGGGTCCTTGTGCTTATCGCTGCTCGAGCGCCGCGCCGTCTGAAGAGCCGAGGCGCACGCCGCCCTGGCCGACCAGGATCAGTTCGCCCCTGGCATTGCCGGCAACCCCGGCCAGGGCGATGTGGTCCGGGCGATTGAACACGGTGAAATTCTGCCCGGCGTCCGTGCTGCGCAAGACGGTGCCGGCGTTGCCCACCAGCACCAGCGAACCGTCGTCGAGTCGCCCGGCACCGGCCAGGGTGGCCTGCAGCGCGCCGCGCTCATCCTGCGCCTGCACCGCCTCCCAGCTGTCACCGAAGTCGCTGGAGCGCAGCAGGTTGCCGCGCAGGCCGAACACCAGCAGGGTCTGCGGCTGGCCGGTGGCGATCACCCCGAACAACGAACCGTGGTAAGGGCTGTCGAGCTTTTCCCAGCTCTGCCCCAGGTCGCGGGAGCGGTACATGCCACCCGCCTCGCCGACGATGAACAGCCCGGCCTCGGGAATCGCTGCGATGGCATTGAGGTGGAACTGGTCCTCGTTGTCCAGGCGCGCACTCACATAGTCCCAATGCCGCCCGCCGTCCAGCGTTGCCAGCAATGCGCCGTAGGCACCTACCGCGAAGCCGGTGTTCGGGTCCTGGAACCACACGTCGAGCAACGGCGCCTCGCGCTGCTGGTCCTCGAACTGCTTGCTCCAGGTCTGCCCGCCGTCGCTGCTGGCAAGGATCTGTGCATCGTGGCCGACGGCCCAGCCATGTCGTTCATCGACGAAATACACCGCCGTCAGCAGCTGGCGGCTGGGCACCCGCGCCTGCTGCCAGCTCTGGCCCTGGTCATCGGAATAGAGAATGTGGCCATGATCGCCCACGGCCACCAGGCGCGGCCCGGCGTGGGCCACGTCGAGCAACAGGGTCGTGGCAGCTCTGTTCGACTCGATGGCATATACATCGGCCTGGACCGTGTCGCTGGCGGCATGGAGGGAAACGCTGAACGGCATGACCAGCAGCGTGGCCAGCCAGAGCGCGGTGCGGCGCAGGCACCGGGCGGTGGGCTCGTGCATGAAACTCTCCCTGTTCTTGTTATGCAGCGCACACCCGGGGGCCGCGCGACGCTTTGTGGAAGCCGGTTCATCCTAGAAGGCAACGCCGACGCCTGACAATCGACGCGACGTTATGTTTTGTTAAGCGACCGGTCGCGCCCTGCCATGCGGGCCGCTCAGTCGATCACCACATGAGGCAGGAAGCGGCTGCTGTCCTTGGTGATCAGGCTGTCATCTTCGCGAATGCCGATACCCGAAGCCTGGTCGCCGATCACCCAGGCGCCGACCAGCGTATAGCTGTCGCCAAAGCGCGGTAATGGCGAATACGCCTGCAGGATGTACGGCGCATCGGTGTAGGGGCCATCTTCGGCGATGGTCTCGTCACCTGGCGTACGAATCTCGATGTTCGCCCCTTCGCGGGAAAAGTACGGTTTGCGCACCCACCCCTTGGGCACTGCGGCCCCGGGACGGTCGTCGACAAACGCTGGCAGCAGGTTCGGGTGGCCCTCGTTGAACTGCCAGAGCAGCGGCAGGATGCCCTTGTTGCTGAGAATCGCTTTCCAGGCCGGCTCGACGAACTGCGTGCCGCTGGCCGCCACATGCTGGCCGAATGGCTCGTGGAAGATGTGCTCCCAGGCATGCAGCTTGAACAAGCGCTCGATGGGGCGACCCTGCAAGTCGACGAAGCGCCCCGCAGCGTCCAGTCCGATGTCCTCGATGTCGATATGCCGGGTGGCGATCCCCGCGTGCCCGGCCATGCGTCGCAGGAACTCGGTGGTGCCGCGGTCTTCGGCCGAACCGGACATGGCCGAGAAATAGAAAGGCGCCGGGCCGCGAAACGCCTCGAAAGCCGCGACCAGGTCGGTGGCAATGGCATTGAATTGGCTGGCCGCAGCCGGCAGCTCGCCACGGGCGATCTGTTCGTCCAGCCACACCAGCTGGAAAGCCGCCGCCTCCATCAGGCTGGTGGGGGTGTCGGCGTTGATCTCGTACATCTTCGCCGGTCCATCGCCGTGGTAGGCAAAGTCGAAGCGCGCATACAGGTGCGGCTCACGGCGTCGCCAGGAGTCGCGGATCAGGTCGAAGTACGCCGGCGGAATCGCCAGCTGGTGCAACAGCGCTTCGCTTTCCACGACCCGCGCCACGGCGTCCAGGCACAGCTGGTGCAGCTCGCGGGTGGGGGCTTCGAGGTCGCGGGTCACCTGCGCCTCGCTGAACAGGTAGTAATGCCGTTCGTCCCAGTAGCGTTCACCCTCGATGGTGTGAAAGTCGAAGCCTTCGCGCTCGGCGGTGGTCCGCCAGTCCGGGCGTTCTGCGATGCTGATCCGTTTCATGACCCCGTCCTTGCCGAGTCTCAGCCGCCGAAGCTGGAGCGGCTGCTGCTCTTGCCACCCCAGCCACTGCGCGCGGTGGCCTGGCTGCCGAAACCGCCACGCGAAACCGTGGACGAAACCGAGGAGCCAGCGCCCAGGCTGCGTGCCAGGGTGGTCTTGCTGTAGGTCTTGTCGGGGCTGTAGCGCGCCTGGGTCGAGCGGCTGTAGGTCTTGCCGCGGTCGATCTGGCTGTACAGCGTCGAACTGTAGTAACCGCCACGGTCATCGCGGTTCATGTACACCGGCTGCGTCGCGTAGCGGCTGCCAAAGCCATTGCTCAGCAGGTTGCCGATCAGCAGGCCGGTAAGGAAGTTGCTGCTGGCGCCGGGGTTGGACTGCACCAGTTGCTGGTTGGTCTGCTGCAGCACGTCCTTGGGCACGTTGCCTTCGAACGACAGCTGGAAGCCGCCCACCTTGGGCATGTACTTGCCGTCGGAGGTGGCCTGGCAGTAGTCGGGAACGAAGTCGGCCTCGCAGGACGCCTGGTCGTCATAGGTCGGCGCAATGCGCAGGTGTTCGGCCAGGGCCTTCATGTAGGCCTCGGAACAGAAATCCACCGGCACCTTGGCGTTGGCGCACTCCTGCACCGAGGCGAAGGTGGTCTGTGCGCTGAAGTTCGGCTCGTCGTCCGAGCCTCCGCAGGCAGTGAGGGCCAGTGGCAGGGTGCCGACCAGTACCAGTTGAGTGGGGCTGCGTCTCATGGCGGCGCCCTCAGTTCGCGGGGGTCATGCAGGCCGCGTTGAGCAGGCCCACGCTGATCGCCACGCTGGCGGCATAGATGGCTGCCGCCATCTCGCCCTTGGCGATGCGCGCCGAAAGGCCCCTGAGCACCAGGCTGGTAACACCGAAGGCCAGCAGTTGCACCACGGCGGCGATCAGCGCCCAGACGATGACGTCGAGGATATTGATGCTGTAGGCGATGACGTTGCTGGCGGGCAAGGCGAAACCGATCAGCGAACCACCCAGGGCCAGCGCGGCGGCCGGGTTGTTGTCGCGGATCAGCGCGAACTCCTTGTGCGGTGTGATGCGGGTGTAGATGAACTGGAAAAGCGCGAACAGTGCCGCGGCCACCAGGATGTAGAGGATGAAGCCGAAGACCGCCTGGGCATCGAGCGACATGCGCAACGCATCGATCATGAAGATTTCCTTGTCTTTAGAGAACGGTGATATCGGTGGAAGCGAGCGTCACACCGACCGCCGTGGTCAGGGTGAGGTTCCCCTCCTCGTCTTCTTCCAGCGAAAACAGCAGGAACTCACGGCGGCCGATCAGACCGGTTTCACGGGCATAGAGCATGCTCAGGTGCTTGACCTGGTAGCGGCTGTCGGGGCTGGCAACCTGTTCGAGCATGGGCGTGAGTTCGGTCTGCCCGGCTTCGCTACCCCATTGGCGTTCGAACACTTCGCCTTCATGTTCGTAGGTGGGCAGGCCGATCGGCGAGTCCGGCCCGGTCAGGCGCAGCAGTTCGTCACGGCTGTTGATGGGCGTGGCGCTGTAGTAGCCGAAGAGAATGATGTCCTGGACATCTTCAGGCTGCGGGCCGTTGCTGACCACCTGCAGGAAGTAGTCTTCGTCATCCAGGTAGAAGCGCCACAGGGTCATGGCCTGGCCGAGGTCGATCCGGCCGGTGGCCCAGATCTTCTCGTCGCCCGGCAATACCACATAGGAATGGCCGTCGAGCAGCAGCTTCAACGACGAATCCAGGCACAGCATGCCGCCATTGCGCAGCCCCAGCGGGCTGCCGTTGGCGCTGAGCGCACCCTTGGGGGCCGGGGCTTCGAGGCCCATGACCCGCTTGAACCAACTCATAGCGTTTCTCCTTGAAACCGTGCGCTCGCCACTCGGCGCCTCATGTGCCCTGCCCCGCGTGCAGCCAGCGGGCCGCGAGGATGCCGGCGAACGCACCGGCGATATGCGATTCGAACGATACACCGGGCACCGGCACGAAACCGGCCAGCATCCCGCTATAGGCCACCAGGGCGATCAGTGCCAGGCCCAGGCTGGCCAGGCTGCGCTGGTACCAGGCGCGGGCCAGCAGGTAGGTCCACAAGCCGAAGATCAGGCCGCTGGCCCCCACATGCAGGCTGCTGCGGCCCACCAGCCAGACCAGCCCGCCACCGACCAGACAGACCAGCAGCACGACCCTCAGGTAGCGACCGACGCCTTCAGTGGCCACCAGCCAGCTGAGCACCAGGAACGGCACCAGGTTGCTCAGCAGATGAGCCATGGAACCATGCAGGAAAGGCGCGAAGACGATGCCCTGCAATCCCCACAGGTGGCGCGGCAGGATACCGTGCCCGACCAGGCTGTAGCCACTGGCGGCGTTATACAGCTGTACCGCCAGCATGAGCAGGGCCAGGCCGAGGATGACACGCAGTCGGGTGGAGAGTGCCAAGGGGTCGTCCTTAACGAAATGGCATGCCGCTGCCCCCCGGGAAGCCGGGGGCAGCGCTGGGAGTTACTGCGGGGTCTGGCGGGCCTTGAGGCGGGCCAGTACGTCGTCGGCACCGCCACTGCGGGCGCCGATACCGGCTTCCTGCAGACGTCGCTCCAGGTCACCGCCGTTGGCCTGGCTGGCCAGTTCTTCGGCCGCTTCGAGCTTGGCATCGCGCTCGTCCTGGCGCTGCTTGAGGCGCGCCAGTGAGCCGACGGCGGTTTCCACTGCACCATTGGCACCGCCAGTGGCATTGGCGGTGGCGACCCGGGCACGCTGTACGGTTTCCCGT
Organism: uncultured Pseudomonas sp.; assembly: GCF_913777995.1. Classification (GTDB taxonomy): domain Bacteria; phylum Pseudomonadota; class Gammaproteobacteria; order Pseudomonadales; family Pseudomonadaceae; genus Aquipseudomonas. The sequence goes on from NZ_CAJYVE010000003.1 coordinate 13,783, forward strand.
GCCTTGGCCATTTCCACCTGCTGCTTGAGGCCACGGATGCGTGCTTCGGACTTGATCACCTGCTCTTGCAGCAGTTCGGCCTGCTGGCCGAACTGGTCGGCCAGGGTCTTTTCCTGGTCACGCTGGGCTTCGATCTCGGCGATCTTCGCCGCGCATTCGCCGGCCAGGCCCTCTTCGCCCTTGTTCAGCGCCTGCAGAGCGCGACCTTCCCAGTTGGCGATGTTGGTGGCGTGCTCTTCGAGACGCTGGGCCGACAGCTTGTGCTTGGCCTTGATGCCGATCAGCCCTTCGCGGGCCTTGGCCAGGGCGTTCTCGGCGTCGCGGATTTCCTGGTCGAGAATGCGCAGGGCGTTGGCATCGGCGATGGCTTCACCGACTTCCGAGGCTCCACCGCGCACGGCGGTGACCAGTTTCTTCCAGATGCTTGTGGTCATGAATGCTCTCCTGCCTAGGGCGGTGTTCAGGCGGTGAAATGGTCTTCGAAGGCTTCGGCGGCGTGGATCACGTTGTCGGCCAGGGTGAGGATCTCCTGGACGATCACGGTCAGGCTCGACGCGGCGCTCAACGCGCCGAACAGGCAGTAAACCTCCTGGCCATCGGCCAGGCGCTCGATGCCCACCGAGGACAGCGGGAACAGGTCGCGACTGCGCAGCACCAGGTCGTTGAACGCAGCCGGGTCCTTGACGCGGCGGGTTTCGATCAGGGTGGTATCGGCGAGGATCTGCTCGCCCTCCACCGCCAGATACACCGGCAGATCACCGTACTCGGTGAGGATCAGGCGAATGCCGGTCTCGGTACCTTCGGTCAGGGCCAGCTCGATCTGACCCTGGATCACCAGGTCAAGCCCGGCCAGGGCCTTGTGCAGCGAATGGATGGTCCATTGGGTGTTCTCGGTCATGAAATCCTCCAGTTTGATTCGTTTACCGAGGTAGGGCTGGCGCAGGGCTTTCTCGATGCCACGCAGGGCATCGACGTTCTCGGGCCGGATCCAGAACTCGCGCTTGACCAGGCCGGCGTCCTTGAGACGCTGGCGCATCTCGCGCATGTAGTCGGTCGAGCTTTTCAGGCTCCGGCCCGAGCCAGCTGCGTTGTCGCTGCCGTTCTGGCGAGGCATGAGGCACTGCTCCCTGAATTCGTTGACACAGTGATGGCGAACGCTAACAGAAGCTTCCCAGGCGCGATAGTCATCACATGTGAGATTTTGTGCTGATTGCATCACAACATGACCAGCCAGGGGTCGACGCCCCATGAAAAAGGGCGCTGCCCGTAACGGGAAGCGCCCTTGAGGTTCAGCATGACCCAAGGCGGTCACGCCAGGCTCTTGCTGACCACCTCATACACATCGGGGGACAGCTCGCCGGAGCTGCGAATGCGCTCCAGCTCAGCCTTCATCAGCGCCTGGCGGGCGCTGTCGTACTTGCGCCAGCGCGTTAGCGGTGCCAGCTGACGCGAGGCGATCTGCGGGTTGAAGCCGTTCAGCTGGATGACGATGTCGGCCAGGAAGCGGTAACCCGAGCCGTCGGCGGCATGGAAGTTGACCAGATTCTGCCCGGCAAAGGCGCCGATCAGCGCGCGTACCTTGTTGGGGTTCTTGATGTTGAACGCCGGGTGCTGCATCAGCTCGCGTACCCGCGCCAGGCCACCGGGCAGCGGGCTGCCGGCCTGCACGCTGAACCACTGGTCCATGACCAGCGGGTTGTCCTTGAAGTGCTCGGCGAACACCGCCAGGGCCTGGGCACGCTCCTGCTCGAACGGCGAATTGACCAGCACCGCCAGGGCGGTAAGGCGCTCGGTCATGTTGTCGGCGGCATCGAACTGCTCGATGGCCGCGGCCAGCACTTGTGGCTTCTCGCTGAGCATCAGGTACGACAGGGCGATGTTCTGCAGGGCACGGCGGGCGAAATGCGCGGCTTCGGCCACGTATGGCGTGTTGCGCGACACTTCGCGATTGGCCTGGTAACGCGCCCACAGGGCGTCGAACAGGGCGGCAGCGATCTGCTGGCGAGCGAACTCGCGGGCCGCGTGGATGGCATCCACGTCGGCGACTTCGCTGATCTCGGTCAGGTAGGCCTCGCCGGGCAGCGGGAGCATTTCCGCGACCATGGCCGGGTCCAGGCTCTCGTCACCCAGCACCGTGCCGAGTGCGGTGGGTAGCCGTGGGTCGAGCACCAGCGGCTGGCCGGCCTGATGCTGGCCGATCAGCTCCTGGAGCACCTGCACCGCCAACTGCTGGCCGGCTTCCCAACGGTTGAAACCGTCGCTGTCGTGCTGCATGAGGAACATCAGTTGGTCGCGGTCGTAGGGGAAGCTCAGCTTCACGGGTGCCGAAAAGCCGCGCAGCAGCGATGGCAACGGCTTGGCAGGCACGTCGACGAAGGAGAAGGTCTGCTCGGCCTCGGTGACCGCAATCACCCGGCTGCCGCCCTGAGCGGCCGCTTCGCCCAGCAGACGCAGCGGCAGTTCCTGCCCTTGCGCGTCCAGCAGGCCGAGGGCTACCGGAATCACGAAGGGCAGCTTCTCCTGCTTGTCCGGGGTCGCCGGGCAGCTCTGGCGGAAGGTCAGGCTGTAGGTCTGCGCGGCGCTGTCATAGGCCTCGCTGACGTCCAGGCGCGGCGTGCCGGCCTGGCTGTACCAGCGCTTGAACTGGGTCAGGTCGACACCGTTGGCGTCTTCCATGGCCTTGACGAAGTCGTCGCAGGTCACCGCCTGGCCGTCGTGACGCTCGAAGTACAGGTCGCTGCCCTGGCGAAAGCCTTCCGCGCCGAGCAGGGTGTGCAACATGCCGACCACTTCCGAGCCCTTCTCGTAGACGGTAAGGGTGTAGAAGTTGGAAATCTCGATGAAGCTGTCCGGACGCACCGGGTGGGCCATGGGGCCGGCGTCTTCGGCGAACTGGTGGGTGCGCAGGTAGGCCACGTCCTGGATGCGCTTGACCGTGGCCGAGTTCATGTCGGCCGAGAACCCGGCGTCGCGGAACACGGTGAAGCCTTCCTTGAGCGACAGCTGGAACCAGTCGCGACAGGTGACGCGGTTGCCCGACCAGTTGTGGAAGTATTCGTGGGCGACGATCGCCTCGACACGCTGGTGCGCGGCGTCGGTAGCGGTTTCGGCGCGGGCCAGCACGGCGCTGGAGTTGAAGATGTTGAGGCCCTTGTTCTCCATGGCACCCATGTTGAAGTCGTTGACCGCGACGATCATGAAGATGTCCAGGTCGTACTCGCGGCCATAGGTCTCTTCATCCCAGCGCATCGACTTCTTCAGGCTGTCCATGGCGTGCTGGCACTTGTCGATGTTTTCCGGCTCGACGTAGATGCGCAGGGTCACTTCGCGCTGGCTGCGGGTGGTGAAGCTGTCTTCGACGCACCACAGGTCGCCGGCCACCAGGGCGAACAGGTAGGCGGGCTTGCGGAACGGGTCTTCCCAGGTCGCCCAGTGCCGACCATCGCCCTCTTCGCCGCTGGCCACCGGGTTGCCGTTGGAGAGCAGGATCGGGTACTTCTGCTTGTCGCCGCTGACCGTGGTGGTGAAGCTGCTCATCACGTCCGGGCGGTCAAGGTAATAGGTGATCTTGCGAAAGCCCTCGGCCTCGCACTGGGTGCAGAACATGCCGCCGGACTTGTACAGGCCTTCCAGCGCGGTGTTGGTCTCGGGGTGGATGCGCACCGTGCTGTCGAGGGTGAAGCGCTCACCGGCCGGTTGCAGAGTCAGGTGGCTGTCGCTCAGCTGGTAATCGCCAGGCTGCAGTTCACGGTCGTCGAGTTGCAGTGCCAGCAGTTCCAGCTGCTGGCCATCGAGCACCAGCGGCGGCAGGCCCGCACCACGCTCCGGGTTGCGGCGCATCACCAGTTGCGCATGCACCAGGGTGTGATCCTCGAAAAGCTCGAAGGTCAGGTGCGTCTCGTCGATGAGATACTCGGGCGCCTGATAGTCCTTGAGGTAGATCGCTTGCGGTTGTTCAGTGCGCATACGGAATCCTTGTGAGGTTCGGCGTGCCACCCACCGGCGGCACGCGGCAAGACTACTGAAGCACGGCCATCTGGTAGGCGGTGTACTTGCGGATATTGATGACGCCGGTGTCGAAAATCAGGTACTGGCCCTTGATACCCAGCAGCGTACCTTCCACCACCGGGTTCTTGTCCAGGTTGAAACTGACGATCTTGGTCGGGTAGGCCTCGACCGGATAACTGAACGTCAGCGGCTCGGCATCGCTGAGCAGCTGGATGGCCTGCAGGCCGAAACGTGCCTGCAGCGCCGCCAGGCCATCGGCGCACTGGGCGAACAGCTGCTCACGAATGGCCACCAGGTCTACCGGCAGCGCCTCGCCCTTGAGCAGTTCACGCCAGTTGGTGCGGTCAGCGACCTGGCTGCGCAGCAGGTCTTCGACGAAGCCCGATTGCTGGCGGGTGGCGACGCGCAGGATCGGCAGCGCCTGGCTGGCGCCCTGGTCCAGCCAACGGGTCGGCAGCTGGGTGGCGCGGGTGATACCGACCTTGACCCCGGACGAATTGGCCAGGTAGACGATGTGGTCGGTCATGCAGAACTGCTCGCCCCAGGCCGGCTCGCGGCAGGTGCCTTCGTGGTGATGGCACTTCTCGGGGCTCATGATGCAGATATCGCACTGCGCCAGCTTCTGCATGCAAGGGTAGCAATAGCCCTGGCTGTAGCTGGTCTTGGTCTTGCGCCCGCAGTGGCTGCAGTGAATGGCGCCCAGGTACTCCAGGCGCAGGCTCTGGCCGATCAGCGGGTTGACCGGAATTTCCGCGTCGCCCAGGCGAAACGCGTATTGCACATGTGGCGCGTCCGACTGACGCGCCGCCATCTTGTTGACGGAACCTCGGCCCAATTCGATCAATGGATGGCGTCCGACTTGAACAGGATGTTGGGGATCGGTGCCGACTTCGACGCGCATTCCTGCGGCCCCATGTAGCCAGTGCGCTGCTCTTCGGGCAGGTTGCGCACTTCCCAGGCGATCAGCGCCTGCATCGACAGTTCGCGCTGCTCCTGGGTCAGCTTGCGGCCATCGGACCACTTGCCGATTTCCACGGCCAGCTTGAGGCTCTCGTAGATGTCAGGGGTGATGTTTTCGATCATTTCCATAAACGACGACATGGCGTACTCCAAAAAGACAGCCGCAAATTCTAAGCGGTCCGGCGGGCCATGACACCCCCGACCAGACCCGTGACACAACCGATGATCAACCCGCCGACGTGCGCACCGTTGGCGATCTCGCCAAAGCCCAGCAGGCTGACCACCCCGGAGAGGCACACCAGCAACCAGACCAGCATCATCACCAGCACCCCGCGTGGCAGGTGGTAGACCGGGTTGGGCGCCAGCCACTGGTACAGCCAGCAATGGCCCAGCAGGCCGTAGAGCACGCCAGACAGCCCGCCAAACAGCGTCGGCCCGCTGAAGCGGTATTGCACGTAGTTGGACACGGCGGCGAACACCAGGGTCAGCAGCACCAGCATCAGCCCGCCCTGGCGCCGCTCGATACGCCGGCCCAGCTCCCAGTACCACAGGCTGTTCATCGCCAGGTGCAGGATGCCGAAATGGATCAGCATCGGCGATACCAGGCGCCACCACTGCCCCGCTGCCAGGCTGTCGGCCAGGGGCACGAAGCTGGCGTAGTCGCCGTAGATATGGAAATCCAGGAAGGTGAACCAGCGCACCGCTTCCAGGTTCTCGCCCAGCAGGGTCAGCCCGGCCACCACCAGCGTGAGCAGCAGCACCAGCACCGTGAACGGCGACTGGCGCAGTTGCTGGACGAAACTCGGGCGCTGCACCGCCGGTGCCAACGACTGGGGCGGCTGATACTGGTCATCGCCTGCGGGAAACCGCTCGTAAAGCTCGCGGACCTCATCGGCCAACTGTGCGTGATCCGGAACCCAGAGTACCTGCTGGCCGGACTCCTCGGTGACCCGGTGCGGAACGTTCAGGCGCCGCAGCAGGCTGACGAAGCCGTTCAGGTCGGTGGACAGCGGCAGGCGTAGCACGGCAACCGGGTTCATGGCTTCAGCTCCGGACGCTGCACGTCGACCCAGACGAACTTGCCAGGGTCGAGCACGGTTTCCTGGTCCAACCGGTAGGCGACCAATTTGCCATACAGCACCGCGCTGTAGTCCAGGCAGGCCAGGTTGGGACGGATCGGCGCCGGGGTGCCGCTGCGCCAGTAATGACCGACGAACAGCAGCGGCTCTTCGCTGCCGTAGCGCAGCAGGGCGTTCTTGTCGGAAGTGGACAACGGCGTCTTGGCCACGCCTTCAGGCAGCGCGTCGGGCTGGAACACCACATCGCCGTAGGTCTGCGGGTCATCTTCCCAGAACTTGGTGCGGAAGAACTCACGGGTCAGGCCGTCACCACCGGTAAAGGTCATGCCGTGTGGCAGACGCATGTCGGTGCCGCGCAGCAGGCGGTTGAACACGTTGCTGGCGAAACTGCCAGGCACCGCCGAGGCCTGGATGAAATGCTGGTCGATCAGGCCGCTGCCGTGCAGGCCGCGCAGCGGCTCGATGAGGTTGGGGTCCCAGCAGGCGTGCACCGCACGGAAGCGCCCGGCATCGATGAACAGCGGCAGCTCGTAGAACCAGTCGAGGAAGGCGCGCCACTCATCGGGATAGCGCTCGAACTGCGCCAGGGTCTCGCCGATGAGTTTTTCATGGCGCGGGGTGTGCTCGCGCACGAAGCGCTGGCCACTTTCCGGCGCCGCCGGGGTGACCCAGCCCAGCGCGTTGAATTCGTGGTTGCCCATGATGCACAGGGCCTGGCCGGCCTGGACCATGTCGCGCACGATGTGCAGCGCTTCACGGATACGCGGGCCGCGGTCGACGATGTCACCGAGAAACAGCGCCATACGCCGTGGGTGGCGCCATACACCGCCTTCACGGCGATAGCCCAGCCGCTCCAGAAGCAGTTCGAGGGTCTGGGCACACCCATGCACGTCACCGATAAGATCAAAGCTACGCGCAGGATCGACCATCAGTCGTCTCCTCGCCCACCAAGGCGGCTGCCCCAGCCGAGCTTGGTTCGGCACACTTCGTAGTAGTTGTGATCCAGCGGGTGGAGCAGCCGCAGTTTCTGCGGCTTCTTCTTCACCGTGATGGTGTCACCCGGCGCACAGGAGAAATGGTTCTGCCCGTCGCAGGAGACTTGCGGGTAGATGGTCATGTCCTTGGCCACGACGATCTTCAGTTCACTGTTGCCATCCACCACGATCGGCCGTCCCGAAAGGGTATGCGGGTACATCGGCACGATGACGATGGCGTCGAGCTTGGGGTGCATGATCGGCCCGCCGGCCGACAGCGCATAGGCGGTGGAACCGGTGGGGGTGGCGACGATCAGGCCGTCGGCCTTCTGGCTGCAGACGAACTGGCCGTCGATGTAGATCTCGAACTCGATCATCCGCGTCGACTTGCCAGGGTGCAGGACCACGTCGTTCAGCGCATCGCCCTGGCCGATGCCTTCGCCATGCCGGCGCACTTCGGCCTGCAGCAGGAAGCGGTTCTCCACCAGGTAATGACCGTCGAGCACCTCGGCGACCTTGGTCTCCAGTTCGTCGGGGCGGATGTCGGTGAGAAAGCCCAGGTTGCCCCGGTTGATGCCCAGCACCGGCACGTTGTGCCGCGCCAGCGCGCGGGCCGCGCCCAGCAGGCTGCCGTCACCGCCGACCACGATGACCAGGTCGCACACCTCGCCGAGCATCTTGCGCGAAGAGGTCTGCAGGCCATGACCCGGCAGCACCTCGGCGATGGTTTCTTCGAGTATTACGTGCAGATGCCGGTCGAGCAGGAATCTCTTGAGCCGGCGCACCGTCTCCAGCACCTGGGCACTGCCCAGGCGGCCGATGATGCCGATATTGCGAAAGTGCTCCATGAGGCTCCTGCTGAATGTAGAAACGGCGTAATGCCGGGGATTATGGCGAAACGCCCGGCCAGCGGCAAACCGGCAGAGACCTGAATCGGCCTGCCCGTTCCTGCCGAAGACGCCCGCGCCGGGCCTGACCCAGGCTATCATCCGCTGCATGACACCTTTCGCCTGCCTCGCCGACCTGCCCCGCCAGCTGCACCACCCTGCGGTACGTGACCTCGCCTGGGTGGTTTGCTCACCCCCGCTGCTGGCCCAGGCTCCATGGCCGCAGCGTCATCCGCTCAGCGCCAGCGACTGGGCGGACGACCCGGAGCTATGGCGGCGGTTCCTCTGCACTCTGGACCTGCATCCCAAGCCCCTCGAGCACTGGCTGCAGCAGGCCACCAGCCGGCGCCTGGGCCGCTACTATGAGCAGCTCTGGCAGTTCGCCGCCCAGCAGGCGCCAGGTGTCGAGGTACTGGCCGCCAACCTGCCGGTGCGCGAACAGGGCCATACCCTGGGCGAGCTGGACCTGCTGCTGCGCGACCGCGACGGCATGCACCACCTGGAACTGGCCATCAAGCTCTACCTCGGCCCGGCACACGACGATGGCACTGACCCGGCGCAGTGGCTCGGCCCCGCCTCCCACGACCGGCTGGGGCGCAAGCTCGCCCACCTGAGCGAGCACCAGTTGCCCATGTCCAGCCGCCCACAGGCCCAGACGGCCCTGGCGGCGCTGGGCATCGAAGCCTTCAGTGCCGAATTCTGGCTGGGTGGCTACCTGCTCTACCCCTGGCCGGGGCAGGCACAGCCACCGCAAGGCGCCGATGAGCGGCATCTGCGCGGCCGCTGGCTGCACCAGCGCGACTGGCCAGCCTATGCCGCGCAGTGCCCCGCCGGGCGCTGGCAACCCCTACCGCGCCAGGCTTGGCTGGCACCGGCCCGCAGCACCACGGCCTGGCCGGAAACGCAACTGGATGAATGGTTGCAGCAGCTCGACCCACAGGCCCCGGCGCAACTGCTGGTGCGCCTGGAGCAGCAGGCAGAGGACGATTGGCAGGAAGCCGAACGGCTGTTCCTGGTGGCCGACGCCTGGCCGGAGCTGCCCGACAGCAGGCGCTGACGGGCAGGGTCCAAGGTTACCGGGTGCGCGGCAGAAGAATAGTGAGAATGCCCAGCAGGGGCAGGAACGAGCACAGGTGGTAGACGTACTCGATGCCATGGCTGTCGGCCAGGTAACCCAGGGTACCGGCACCGATGCCGCTCAGGCCGAACATCAGGCCGAAGAACACCCCGGCGATCATGCCGACATTGCCGGGCACCAGTTCCTGGGCGTAGACCACGATGGCCGAGAACGCCGAGGCCAGGACGAAACCGATGATGACGCTCAGCACACTGGTCCAGAACAGGTCGGCATAGGGCAGCGCCAGGGTGAACGGCGCCGCCCCCAGGATCGAGAACCAGATCACCGCCTTGCGCCCGATGCGGTCGCCGATCGGTCCGCCGAAGAAGGTCCCGGCGGCCACCGCACCAAGAAACAGGAACAGGTGCAGTTGCGAGCTGGCTACCGAAAGGTCGAACTTCTCGATCAGGTAGAAGGTGTAGTAGCTGGTCAGGCTGGTCATGTACCAGAACTTGGAGAAGATCAGCAGCGCCAGGATCACCAGCGAAAAGATCACCTTCTGCCGCGACAGGCCGTGGGTGGCTTTCTGCCCGGCCTTGAGCTTGAACAGGTTGAGGTGGTTCTTGTACCAACGGCTGATGGTCCATAGCAGGCCCAGAGCCAGCAACGCGATCACACCGACGAAGGCCACGTTGCCCTGGCCGAAAGGAATGATGATCGCCGCCGCCAGCAACGGGCCGATCGCCGTCCCGGTGTTGCCGCCGACCTGAAAGGTCGATTGCGCCAGGCCGAAGCGACCACCGGAAGCCAGGCGGGCGATGCGCGACGCTTCGGGGTGGAAGGTCGAGGAGCCGATGCCGATCAGCGCCGCCGCAAGCAGAATCAACGGGAAACTGCCGACCATCGACATCATCAGGATACCGATCAGCGTGCACACCGAACCCAGCGGCAGCACCAGCGGATTAGGATGCCGGTCGGTGTAATAGCCGACCCACGGCTGCAGCAGCGAGGCGGTGAGCTGGAATGTCAGGGTGATCAGGCCGATCTGCGCGAAGCTCAGGTCGTAGCTGTCCTTGAGCATCGGATAGATGGACGGCAGGATCGCCTGGATCAGGTCATTGATCAGGTGCGCCAGCGCCACGGCGCCGATGATGCGCATGACCAGGGGGCTGGACTGCGGGGTGGTCGAGGCCGCCGCAGGGGCGGATTGGGCACTGGACATGAGGGTCTTCCATAGCGGCAGGTAGCGAAGCCCTTGCGACGACAATTACAAAATGTGTCGTCGCCGCAAGGGGGCCACAATGTGCCACTTTTCACCGCGCCTGCGCCAGGCTTTCCTCGACCGGCTGGCGCCCGCCCCGCCCGACAGGGCTCAGGCCAGCGAACCGGCCGGCACCTTGGCGTCCATCGACGGCACCTGGTGCAGCGAGATCCGCGAGGTTTCCGGCAACGCCAACCCGCCGACCAGGGCCAGCAGTGACACGGCGATCAGGTAGAAGGCCGGCGACAGGTTGCTGCCGGTGGTGGAGATCAACCAGGTGGCCATCAACGGAGCGGTACCACCGAACAGCGTATAGGCCATGTTGTAGGTGATCGCCGACGCCGTGTAGCGGGTGCGGGTCGGGAACACTTCGGAGAGCAGCGCTGCCGTGACCACGCCACTGAGCACCGCACCGACCGCCAGCAGCATCACGCCCAGCACCGAGGCGAGGAACGAACCGGAGCTGGCCATCAGAAACGCTGGCAAGTCCGCGACCACCAGCCAGACACAGGTGACCACGACGGTCTTGCGCCGCCCGACCTTGTCGGAAAACGCCCCGGCCAGCGGGCAGAATGCCGCGGCGAACCCCAGGGCGATCAGCGCCACCAGCAGCGATGCCGAGCGGCTCAGGCCACCGGCCACTTGCAGATAGGTGGCGAAATAAGTGGTGAACATATAGAACGACAGCGCCGTCAGCGACACGAAGGCGCCCAGGCAGAGAATTGGCCGGGCGTGGTGCACCAGGGTTTCTTTCAGCGGCGAATGGGCCACTTCGTGCTCGTCGCTGACCGCCTGGAACGCCGGGGTCTCGTCCAGACGCCAGCGCAGGTACAGGCCGATCAGCCCCAGCGGGGCGGCGATCAGGAACGGCAGACGCCAGCCCCAACTGGTCATGGCTTCGCTCGACAGGCTGGCCTCCAGCACATAGGCCACCACCGCCGCGCAGGCGAAGGCGGAAAAGGTCGAGACCGGCAGGAAGCTGCCATACCAGGCGCGCTTGCCGATGGGCGCATGCTCCATCACATAGGCACAGGCGCCAGCGTATTCGCCACCGGCCGAGAAGCCCTGGGCACAGCGGATCAGGGTCAGCAGCACCGGCGCCAGCAGGCCGATGCTGGCGTAGGTCGGCAACAGGCCGATCAGGGTGGTGGCGGCGGCCATCAACAGAATGGTCATGGCCAGGGTGCGCTTGCGACCGATGCGGTCACCCAGCATGCCGAAGACGATGCCGCCCAGGGGCCGGAAGGCAAAGGCCACGGCGAACACCGCGAAGGTCTTGAGCAGTGCGACGCTGGCGTCGCCGCTGGGAAAGAACAGCAGCGCGATGGTGGTGGCCAGAAAGCCGTAGACGGCGAAATCGAACCACTCGACGAAGTTGCCGATGGCGGCCGCGACGATGACTTTTCTCAGGGTGGCAGGATCGACCTGCTCGGCAGCGGGGGTTGTCATGCTGACCTCGGCGTTCGGAAGGGGGAATACAGCGATTATCCGAAGCTGGCAGCGCGCCGCTCACTCTGAAAGGGGCGTCGACATATCCGAGGCCGACATTACCGGGCCGTCAAGACCTCGAGAGGGCGCGACGCCCTTGCAGGCCACCGGTATGCACGAAGATCAGCCGGGTGCCGGGCGGGAACTGGTCCTGGCTCACGGCGTCATGCAGGGCCAGCAGGGCCTTGCCGGTGTACAGCGGCTCCAGCGGCACGCCGGCGTGGCGTTCGGCAGCCTCGATGAAGGCCAGCAAGTGCGCATCGAGCTTGGCGAAGCCGCCACGGCTGGCGTCGACCAGCCGATAGCCAGCGGCAGACTGCAGCAACCTCTCCAGGTTGCCGGTCACGCCATGATCGGCCGGCACCGCCAACGCGCCATGCACCGGGCGCCGTCCCGCCTCGGCGCTCACCAGTCCGGCCAGCGTGGTGCCGGTGCCGGCAGCCAACCACCAGCCGTGGTAATCGTCCCAGCCCAGCGACGCCAGCTGCCGCGCCACCATCGGCAACAGCAAGGCGCAGCCCTCCAGGCCCGGCAGGCCGCCACCGCCTTCGGCGATCGGGTACAGCAGCGGGTAGCGTTGCTGCCAGGGTTGCCAGAAATCCGCCTGATGGCGCTGCCGATAGCCGCCGTAACCGAGCCAGTGCAGTTGCATGCCGAAGTCATGCAGGTCCTGCACCGTGGGCGTGAGTTGCTCATGCCCGCGCAGCAGACCGACCGTGGCGAAGCCGAAGCGCTTGCCTGCCGCCGCCAGGGCATGCAGGTGGTTGGAATGCGCACCGCCCAGGCTGACGACGCCTGCGGCGCCGGTCCCCACGGCGGTGTGCAGATGGCCGATCAGCTTGAACCACTTGTTGCCGCTGATCAGCGCATCGAGCAGGTCCAGGCGCAGCACCGCCACCTCGACCCCGGCCTGGTGCAGCCAGGGCAGGTTCAGGGGTTGCAAGGGGGCATCGGGTTGCCAGGTCAGGGCATGGGCGAGCATGGCGCATTCCAGGGAGCGAGGGCCGCCAGTCTAGCGCCAATCGGCGTCAGCCAGCTGTGCACTCGAACGCAGCAGTTTCAGCCGCGATGCTGTTCGTGGCTGAAGCCGCTCCCTACCAGGACTGACCAGGGCGGGCCGTGCTTTTCTGCTCAGCGCTTCACAGCGCTGCCGCCAGGCGCGAGCCCTGGTCGATGGCGCGCTTGGCGTCCAGCTCGGCAGCCACATCAGCACCGCCGATCAGGTGCACGCTCTGCCCACCTGCAACCAGTGCGTCGTACAGCTCGCGCAGCGGCTCCTGGCCGGCGCAGATCACCACGTTGTCGACCTCCAGCACGGTGACATCACCCTCACCCACCCGAATGTGCAGCCCGGCATCGTCGATCTTCAGGTATTGCACACTGCTGAGCATCTGCACCTGACGGTTCTTCAGGCCGGTGCGGTGGATCCAGCCAGTAGTCTTGCCCAGGCCATCGCCAACCTTGGAAGCCTTGCGCTGCAGCAGGTACACCTCGCGGGCGGGTGGCTCGACCTGCGGCGTGATACCGGTGACCCCACCCCGCGCCTGCAGGCGGATGTCGATGCCCCACTCCTTCCAGAACGCCTCCCGGTCCAGGCTGGTGGATACGCCCTGGTGCACCAGAAATTCCGACACGTCGAAGCCGATGCCGCCGGCACCGATGACCGCGACACGCTGGCCGACCGGTTTGTGCTGGCCGATCACCTCCAGGTAGTTGAGTACCTTGGGGTGGTCGATGCCAGGGATGTCTGGCGTACGCGGGGTAATGCCGGTGGCCAGCAGCACCTCGTCGAAACCCGCACCCAGCAGGTCGGCAGCGGCGACGCGCGTGCCCAGGCGCAACGCTACGCCAGTGCTCTGCAGTTTGCGGCCGAAGTAGCGCAGGGTCTCATGGAACTCTTCCTTGCCGGGAATCTGCTTGGCGATGTTGAACTGCCCGCCGATCTCGCTGGCAGCATCGAACAGCGTCACTTGGTGCCCGCGTTCGGCGGCCACGGTGGCCGCCGCCAGCCCGGCCGGGCCGGCACCGACCACGGCAATGCGCCGCGGTTGCTCGGTGGGCAGGTAGTTGAGTTCGGTTTCGTGACAGGCCCGCGGGTTGACCAGGCAGCTGGTCAGCTTGCCGGCGAAGATGTGGTCCAGGCACGCCTGGTTGCAACCGATGCAGGTATTGATGTCGGCACTGCGATCAGCAGCGGCCTTGTTGACGAATTCCGGATCGGCGAGGAACGGCCGGGCCATGGACACCATGTCGGCATCGCCCTCGCGCAGCACCTGTTCGGCGACTTCCGGCGTGTTGATGCGGTTGGTGGTGATCAGCGGCACGCTGACCTCGCCCTTGAGCCGCGCGGTCACCTTGCTGAACGCCGCGCGCGGCACCTTGGTGGCGATGGTGGGAATCCGCGCCTCGTGCCAGCCGATTCCGGTGTTGATCAGCGTGGCACCGGCCGCCTCGACGGCTTTGGCCAGCTGCACGATCTCTGGCCAGTCGCTGCCGCCTTCCACCAGATCGAGCATCGACAGGCGGTAGATGATGATGAAGTCGCTGCCCACTGCCTCACGCACCCGGCGCACGATCTCCACGGCCAGGCGCATGCGGTTTTCGAAGCTGCCGCCCCATTGGTCGCTGCGCTGGTTGGTGCGGGCGGCGAGAAACTGATTGATGAAGTAGCCTTCCGAACCCATGATCTCGACGCCGTCATAACCGGCTTCGCGGGCCAGGCTGGCACAGCGCACGAAGTCGGTGATCTGCTTCTCGATTCCGGCTTCGTCCAGTTCACGTGGCTTGAAGGGGTTGATCGGCGCCTGGATGGCGCTTGGTGCGACCAGGGTCGGGCTGTAGGCGTAACGCCCGGTGTGCAGGATCTGCAGGCAGATCTTGCCGCCAGCCTGGTGCACCGCGTCGGTGACCACCCGGTGGTGCGCCGCTTCCTCGGCAGTGGTGAGCTTGGCGGCGCCCTTGTAGGTGACGCCTTCGTCGTTGGGCGCGATGCCGCCAGTGACGATCAGTCCCACCCCCCCATGGGCCCGCTCGGCAAAGTACGCCGCCATGCGCGCGAAGCCGCCAGGCTGCTCCTCCAGACCGGTGTGCATGGAGCCCATCAGGGTACGATTGCGCAAGGTGGTGAACCCCAGGTCCAGCGGGGCGAGCAGGTGCGGATAAGCGGAGGCGCTCATGGTCAGGCTCCATCGGTGTCGTCACGGTGATTGTTCGGGACCGTGCAGGCAGGCCCCTTTTCGGTATGTCGACCACAGTAATGAGGCGCCACGGGGCGCTCAATGACCGAAACTGACAACTTATTGATCCAAATGCACAGCAGCGGGGTTGGCAAGCACGGCGCGCGCGCCTAACCTAGCCGGCATCCCGTTCACCGTGCCGCAGGACCTATGCGCAAATTCTTCGGCCTCTGCCTGGCCGCCCTGGCCGTCGCCCTGCTGGTCAGCTACGGCGTATGGACCACCCAGCGTCCGATGGGCCATTACCTGTCCGACCTGCGCATCCGCCTGGCCGTCAGCCAGGGCGAAGCAGCCGGGCGGGGCAACCTGCTGGGCATCGAGACCGAGCTGTACCCCACCGACTATCAGGACCTCGGCCGCCTGCATCGCAAGCTGGCCGCCTGGCTGCAGCAGGCCAGCGACCTGGGGTTGGTCAACGACAAGACCCTGGTGGTGCTGCCCGAGCACATCGGCACCTGGCTGTTCGCCGTTGGCGAGAAGAACCAGTTCTACCAGGCCCCCAGCGTGGATGCGGCAATGGACTGGCTGGCCTGGAGCAACCCGCTGAAGTTCGTCACCGCCCTGCTGCAGGCCCGCGGCGAACAGCGCCTGGACGATGCCCACCTGCGCATGAAGGCCGACGACATGGCCGCCCAGTATCAGCAGCTGTTCGGCGGCCTGGCGGCGGAGTTCGGCGTCACCCTGGTGGCCGGCTCCATCGTGCTTCCCGAGCCGACCGTGGAACAGGGGCGGCTGCACACCGGCAGCGGGCCGCTGTACAACGTCAGCCTGGTGTTCGGTGCCAACGGCAAGATTCTCGGCGAACCGCAGCGGCAGTTGTCACCCAGCGTTCATCAGGGCGGCTATATCCAGCCTGGCGGCTCGGCGCCCTTGCAGGTCTTCGACACACCGGCTGGACGCCTGGGCGTGCTGATCGGCAGCGACAGCTGGCAACCAGGCAACTACGCGCGGCTCGACGCTCGTGGGGCGCAATTGATCGCCGTGCCCGCGTTCGTGCCCGGTCGACAGCGCTGGGAGCAGGCCTGGGAACATCATCAGGGCGAAGATCTCCAGCAACCCGCTCACCTCAGTGAGGGCGAGGCCTGGCAACGCCTGACGCTCACCGGGCAAGCCCCCCGCAGCCACGCCAAAGCCGGCATCAGCGTGTTCATGCGTGGCCAGTTCTGGGACCAGGGCAGTTCCGGAAATAGCTTCCTGCACCGCCAGCCCGCACCGGCGGCCTCGCCTGGCGGGGCGCGGCTGATCAATCTCTGGCTGTAGCCATGAGCCGCCCTGCCCTGCGCCTGGGTGACCTGTCGGTGGGCTTCGTGCAGTGCCTGGATCAGGCCCTGCGCAGCCTTGGCCATGACCCGGAGCCCTTGCTGCAAGGCTTCGGGCTGGACACCGAGCGCCTCGGCCAGGCCGGCGCACGGCTGAGCATCGCCCGCTACATGCGCCTGGGCCATGCAGCGATCCAGCTCAGCGGCGAGCCGGCGCTGGGCCTGCTCATGGGGCGTTTCAGCCGACCCGGCCAGGCCGGCCTGGCCGGGGTCACCGCGGCCCAGGCTCCCAACCTGCGAGAAGCCGCACGCACCCTGCTGCGTTTCGAGCCCCTGTATGGTTCCAACTACCGTGGCCAGTCGAGCTTTCATGAAGACGCCGAAGGCGCCTGGCTGCGCTTCTACTCCATCAGCCCCTACAACGATTACAACCGCTTCGTGGTCGACTCGTTGCTCAGCGGCTGGCTGGCGCAGCTGTCGTGGATCGTCGGCAGTCCTGTACAGGCGCAGCGGCTGGAAATCGAGTTCGCTGCGCCCGGCTACGCGGCCAGCTATACCTCCCTGAGCGAGCAAGCAGTGGCTTTCACCGCCGAGACCAACCAGCTGCGCCTGAGCAACGCCAGCCTGGCGCTGCGCAACCCGCAACACTGCCCCAGCACCTGGCAACACCTGCTGCAACTCTGCGAACAGGAACTGGAGCGCCTGACCCGCACGCGCAGTCTGCGCGAGCGCATCATCGGCATGCTCGGCCCGCTGCTCAGTGGTGGCCGGGAACCCGACCTGGAGGAAGTGGCGGCCCTGCTCAAGCTGCCGAGCTGGACGCTGCGCCGCAAGCTGGCCGAAGAAGGCACGCAGTTTCGCGCCATTCTCAATGACACGCGCCGCGACCTGGCCATGACTTACATTCGTGATACCGAACTGGCGTTCGGCGAAATCGCCTACCTGCTGGGTTTCGCCTCGGCAGAGGCTTTCCAGCGGGCCTTCAAGCGTTGGAGCGGGGAAACACCGGGAACCTTTCGCCGCCGTCAGCGGCTCGGTACCCGCTGAGCGTCAAAGCTCGGTGGCATCATCGGCCGGTTCCGGCATATCGAGTTCGAAGGCGCGAGATTCGAGCAGTTCTTCCTGGTATTCGTCCATTACTGGAGACTCCTGTGGCAATTCAACAAAGCTGGGGCAGACAATTGCCCCACAGGTACTGACCTTGCCAACCAGACTAAGGTTCACATGTGACGAAAAGGTGTCGAGCGCGGCTAAATTCGACGCTCGCTCATCAGGCCTGTTGACTTTGCCTGGCGATACGCCATACGCTCCGGCCCATGAACACCTCAAAGCATTCCGTCGGCCAGATTATTATTACCGTCATTCCAGTCATGGCGGGTTAGCCGACGTTTGCAAAAAACCCGCCCTGGAGGCGGGTTTCTTCTGTCTCCCGGGCGCCAAGCGCTTGAACCAGGAGTCAGACATGATCGCCATCCCCCGCTCCATCGCCCCGTTCGCCAGCCAGCTGCATTGCCGTGTCCTCAGCCTGCACAAGGAACCGACGCGATGAGCCATGCCCAGCCCGATCTGCTCAACCACTACGCCCGCAAGATCCTCACCTCCCGCGTCTATGACGTCGCCATCGAAACCCCGCTGCAGGGCGCCCGTCAGCTGTCCGAGCGGCTGGGCAATCAGGTGCTGCTCAAGCGCGAAGACCTGCAGCCGGTGTTCTCCTTCAAGATCCGTGGTGCCTACACCAAGCTGGCCAGCCTTTCGGCCAGCGAAAAGGCCCGTGGCGTCATCACCGCCAGCGCCGGCAACCACGCCCAGGGCCTGTCCCTGGCGGCCCGCGAACTGGGGGTGCGGGCGATCATCGTGATGCCGCGGACCACGCCCGAGCTCAAGGTCATCGGCGTGCAATCGCGTGGCGGCGAGGTGGTGCTGCACGGCGACGCCTTTCCCGAGGCCCTGGCCGAGGCGCTGCGCCTGGCCGACGAGCAGGGCTACACCTTCGTCCCGCCCTATGACGATCCCGACGTCATCGCCGG
>NZ_CAJYVE010000004.1 GCF_913777995.1 uncultured Pseudomonas sp.
TTCCTCGAATAGGCCTGATACATAGATGCAACCGGGCAGCAGTGTTTAAAGCAAAGCGTGTTGACAGTGTGGGGCGAGTCCATACATAGGAGCGGCTTCAGCCGCGAAGCGACCGCCTGTTCACAACAGATGCAGTGAATTTCCTGGCGCTTTCGCGGCTAAAGCCGCTCCCACCGGCCACATATCGCTTAAGCGAACAGTATTGCGGCTAAAGCCCTGCCAGCCATCGCGCCGTCAGGCGGCGATCAGCTGGCGCAGCACGTAGTGCAGGATGCCACCGGCCTTGAAGTACTCCACTTCATTGAGGGTGTCGATGCGGCACAGCAGTTCGATGTCCTGCTGGCGACCGTCCTCGAAGCGAATGTTCAGGGTCAGGTCCATACCGGGGCGCAGCTCGGCCTGGGTCAGCCCCTTGATGCTCAGGATTTCGCGCCCGGTCAGCCCCAGGCTCTTGCGGTCATGCGGCGCCTTGAACTGCAACGGCAGCACGCCCATGCCCACCAGGTTGGAGCGGTGGATACGCTCGAAGCTCTCGGCGATCACCGCCTTGACCCCCAGCAGGTTGGTGCCCTTGGCCGCCCAGTCGCGGCTGGAACCGGTGCCGTACTCCTGCCCGGCGACGATCACCAGGGGCGTGCCTTCCTGCTGGTAGCGCATCGAGGCATCGAAGATCGGCAATTTTTCGTCGCTGGGCACATGCAGGGTATAGCCGCCTTCCTCGCCGCCGAGCATTTCGTTGCGAATGCGGATGTTGGCGAAGGTCCCGCGCATCATCACCTCATGGTTGCCGCGTCGCGACCCATAGGAGTTGAAGTCCTTGGGCTCCACACCCTTCTCGCGCAGGTAGCGGCCCGCCGGGCTGTCTGCCTTGATGTTGCCAGCCGGGGAAATGTGGTCGGTGGTCACCGAGTCGCCGAGCAGGGCGAGGATGCGCGCCTCGCGGATGTCCTCGATCACCGGCAGCGGGCCGGCCACGTCTGCGAAGAACGGCGGGTTCTGGATGTAGGTGGAGTCGTCCTGCCAGACATAGGTGGCGGCTTGCGGTACTTCGATGGCCTGCCATTGCTCGTCGCCGGCGAAGACCTCCGCGTACTCCTTGCGGAACATCGCGGTGTCGACCTGGCTGACCGCCTCGGCGATCTCCTGTTGGCTCGGCCAGATATCGCGCAGGTACACCGGCTGGCCGTCGCTGCCTTCACCGAGTGGTTCGCGGCTCAGGTCGACCCGTACATTGCCAGCCAGGGCGTAGGCGACCACCAGGGGCGGGGAGGCCAGCCAGTTGGTCTTGACCAGCGGATGCACGCGGCCTTCGAAGTTGCGGTTGCCCGACAACACCGAAGCCACGGTCAGGTCCGAGCGCTGGATGGCCTTTTCGATGGGCTCCAGCAGCGGGCCGGAGTTGCCGATGCAGGTGGTGCAGCCGTAGCCGACCAGGTCGAAGCCGAGTTTGTCGAGGTAAGGGGTCAGCCCGGCAGCGCGGTAGTAGTCGGTGACCACCTTGGAGCCGGGTGCCAGCGAACTCTTCACCCAGGGCTTGCGTTGCAGGCCCTTTTCCACCGCTTTCTTGGCCAGCAGGCCAGCAGCCATCATCACGCTGGGGTTGGAGGTGTTGGTGCAGGAAGTGATGGCCGCGATGACCACCGCACCGTTCTTCAACCGGTAGCTCTGGCCGTTGTATTCATATTCGGCTTCACCCGATACCAGCTCGGCATTACCCACTGCCACACCGCCACCGCCTTCGCTCTCCAGGCGGCCTTCTTCGACCTGCGCCGGCTTGACCTGCAGGCCCAGGAAATCTTCGAAGGCCTTGGCGACCTGGGGCAGGGGGACGCGGTCTTGCGGACGCTTGGGGCCGGCCAGGCTGGCCTGTACTTCACCCATGTCCAGTTCCAGGGTGTCGGTGAATACCGGTTCCTGGCCGGGCAGGCGCCACAGGCCCTGGGCCTTGCAGTAGGTCTCGACCAGCTCGACGGTCTCGGCGGGGCGGCCGGACAGGCGCAGGTAGTCCAGGGTCACGTCGTCCACCGGGAAGAAACCGCAGGTGGCGCCATATTCCGGCGCCATGTTGGCGATGGTGGCGCGGTCGGCCAGGGGCAGGTCGGCCAGGCCATCGCCATAGAATTCGACGAATTTGCCCACCACACCCTTCTTGCGCAACATCTGGGTCACGGTCAGCACCAGGTCGGTGGCGGTGATGCCTTCCTTGAGCTTGCCGGTGAGCTTGAAGCCGATCACTTCGGGAATCAGCATCGACACCGGCTGGCCGAGCATCGCCGCTTCCGCCTCGATGCCGCCGACGCCCCAGCCCAGCACACCCAGGCCGTTGATCATGGTGGTGTGCGAGTCGGTGCCCACCAGGGTGTCCGGGAAGGCGTAGGTGCGGCCGTCTTCCTCTTTGGTCCACACCGTGCGGCCCAGGTATTCCAGGTTCACCTGGTGACAGATGCCGGTGCCCGGTGGCACCACGCTGAAGTTGTCGAAGGCGCTCTGGCCCCAGCGCAGGAAGGCGTAGCGCTCGCCGTTGCGCTGCATTTCAATGGCCACGTTTTCGGCGAAGGCGTCATCGCTGCCATAGGTGTCGACCATCACCGAGTGGTCGATCACCAGGTCCACCGGTGACAGGGGATTGATGCGCTGCGGATCGCCGCCGGCCTTGGCCACGGCGTCGCGCATGGCGGCCAGGTCGACCACCGCTGGCACGCCGGTGAAGTCCTGCATCAGCACCCGCGCCGGGCGGTACTGGATCTCGCGGTCCGAGCGGCGCTCCTTGAGCCAGCCGGCCAGGGCCTTGAGGTCGTCACCGGTGACGGTCTGGCCGTCTTCCCAGCGCAGCAGGTTTTCCAGCAGCACCTTGAGCGACATCGGCAGGCGGTCCAGCTCGCCAAGGCTGCGGGCGGCCTCCGGCAGGCTGAAGTAGTGGTAGGTCTTGTCTTGGATGGCCAGTGTCTTCTGGCTTTTCAGGCTATCGAGGGAGGGCATGGAACGGCTCCTTGAACGGTATTCTGACGTCCTGCAAGCCTCAGGGCGGGGCCACGAGACTGCCTGGTTCGGACCTGGTAACGGTCAGCGCGGCACACGCCGCCGGTACCCATACTGTTGGTGTGGACCTTCGGGCCGAGTCAGAGGTTCCGCTTTCGGCTATCATGCGCGGCTTTGATCTTTGCAGGCTGCATCCTCGCCCATGAATACGCTGTTTATGCACTGCCGACCCGGCTTCGAAGGCGAAGTCTGCTCGGAAATCGCCGATATCGCTGCACGTCTTGACGTGGCCGGCTACGCCAAGGCCAAGCCGGACAGCGCCTGTGCGCAGTTCATCTGCCTGGAGCCCGGCGGTGCGCAACGGTTGATGCAGGGCCAGCGTTTCGAGCAGTTGATCTTCCCCCGGCAATGGGCCCGCGGGGCCTTCGTCGAACTGCCGGAAAGCGACCGCATCAGCGTGCTGCTGGCGCAGCTGCAGGACTACCCGGTGTGCGGCAGCCTGTGGCTGGAGGTGCTGGACACCAATGACGGCAAGGAACTCTCGACCTTCTGCCGCAAGTTCGAGGTGCCGCTGCGCAAGGCCCTGACCCAGGCCGGGCGCCTGCGCGACGACCCACGGCTGCCGCGCCTGTTGCTGACCTTCAAGAGTGGTCGCGAGGTGTTCCTCGGTCTCGCCGAGGCCGGTAACCATGCCATGTGGCCGATGGGCATTGCGCGTCTGAAGTTTCCCCGCGAGGCACCCAGCCGTTCGACTCTCAAGCTGGAGGAGGCCTGGCATCATTTCATTCCCCGTGAGCAGTGGGACACGCGGTTGTCCGATGACATGACCGGGGTCGATCTGGGCGCCGCACCCGGCGGCTGGACCTATCAGCTGGTGCGTCGCGGCATGCTGGTGACCGCCATCGACAACGGGCCGATGGCCGAAAGCCTGATGGAAACCGGGCTGGTGCAGCACCTGATGACCGACGGTTTCACCTGGAAGCCACGGCAGACCGTCGACTGGATGGTCTGTGACATTGTCGAGAAGCCCGCGCGCAGCGCCGCACTGCTGGAAACCTGGCTGGGCGAGGGCCTGTGCCGCGAGGCCGTGGTCAACCTCAAGCTGCCGATGAAGCAGCGCTACGCTGAAGTACGGCGCCTGCTCGAGCGTATCGAGGAGGGCTTCAAGACCCGTGGCGTGAAAGTGTCGATCGGCTGCAAGCAGCTGTATCACGACCGCGAGGAAGTGACCTGCCACCTGCGCCGCCTGGACCTGACGCGGGCCTGATTGGTCGCGCAGGTTCTTTTGGGCGACAATGCCCGCCTGTTTCCGGAGTGCCCCATGCCTGAACCCATCGAACACCTCACCGTCGACGCGACCCTGGACGCCACCGGCCTGAATTGCCCGGAGCCGGTGATGATGCTGCACCAGAAAGTCCGCGACCTGCCGGCCAGCGGCCTGCTCAAGGTCATCGCCACCGACCCCTCCACGCAGCGCGACATCCCCAAATTCTGCGTATTTCTGGGTCATGAGCTGGTCGCGCAACGCGCCGAAGCCGACACCTACCTGTACTGGATCCGCAAGAAAGCCGACTGACCGCGTCGTGCCCTGTACCTGACCTTTTCTGCGGAGCACACCATGCAGATCGTCGCTGATGAAAATATCCCGCTGCTCGACGCGTTCTTCGCCGGCTTCGGTTCCATCCGCCGCTTGCCGGGGCGCGCCATCGACCGTGCGGCGCTGGCCGACGCCGACATCCTGCTGGTGCGTTCGATCACCCCGGTGACCCGTGAGCTGCTCGCTGGCAGCCCGGTGCGTTTCGTCGGCACCTGCACCATCGGCACCGACCACCTCGACCTGGACTATTTCGCCGAAGCCGGTATTGGCTGGTCCAGCGCGCCGGGTTGCAATGCCCGTGGCGTGGTCGATTACGTGCTGGGCAGCCTGTTGACCCTGGCCGAGCTGGAAGGCGTGACGCTGGACAGCCGCACCTACGGTGTGGTGGGCGCCGGTCAGGTGGGTGGCCGTCTGGTCGAGGTGCTGCGCGGCCTGGGCTGGACGGTGCTGGTCTGCGACCCGCCGCGCCAGCAGACCGAGGGCGGCGACTACGTGAGCCTGGAGCAGATCATCGAGCAATGTGATGTGATCAGCCTGCACACCCCGCTGCAGCGCAGCGGCGAGCATCCCAGCTGGCATTTGCTCGACCGTGAACGCTTGCAGCGCCTGCGCCAAGGGGCCTGGCTGATCAATGCCAGCCGTGGCGCGGTGGTGAACAACCAGGCGCTGTACGAGGTGATGCTGGCGCGTGACGACCTGCAGGCGGTGCTGGATGTCTGGGAGGGCGAGCCACAGGTGCATGTGCCGCTGGCCGAACTCTGCACACTGGCCACGCCGCACATTGCCGGCTACAGCCTGGATGGCCGGCAGCGCGGCACCGAGCAGATCTACCAGGCCCTGTGCCGCTTCCTCGGTGCGGCGCCGAGCATTCGTCTGCACGACCTGCTGCCGCGTCCCTGGCTGGCCCAGGTGACCCTGGACGGCGCCAGCGACCCGGCCTGGGCCCTGGCGATGGTCTGCCGGGGTGTCTATGACCCGCGCCGTGACGATGCCGATTTCCGACGCACGCTGGAAGGCGATGTGCACAGCCAGCGCCAGGCCTTCGACGCGCTGCGCAAGCATTACCCGCCGCGCCGCGAGATCGACGCGTTGCGGGTGCGGCTGGAAGGCGATGGCGAGGCGCTGGCTCAGTTGCGCCAATGGATGACCGCGCTGGGCACCCAGCTCGGTTAGGTCCAATACTGTTCGATCAAGCGCTTTACGGCTTTGTGGGAACGAGCTTGTTCGCGAAAAGCTGGCAAGGTCGCTGAGTTGGCTGTGAACGTGACGCCGCCTTCGCGAGCAAGCTCGCTCCCACGGTATTCGCTAGCGCCGGGCATGAAAAACCCGGCACAGGGCCGGGTCTTCGAGGGCCGGACGCTTCAGTCCGTGTGTTCTGCGGCGTGCTCCGGGGTCACCCAGTGCTGGTCGCATTCCTGGCAGGCCTGCTGCACCATCGCCTCGGTGATCGGGGTTTCCTGACCGTTTTCATCCAGGATTGCACCGCCGACCGGTTGGCCGGGTTGGGTGCGGATGACCTCGACTCGGTTGCCGTGCGTTTGCAAGCTCATGGTCCGTCTCCTCATCAGGTGTTGCATTCAAACTTAATCACCCAGGATGACCGTGCCATGACAGCCCACGGTCGTTGGCCTGGTTCCGGCTCCACCGGTCGACTTCCCGTCTTGCGGCAGACGCTTGGGCAAGGCCAGTGTAGCCTTGGCTTTTCATGTGAGTACCACAGGCGGTCAGAGTTCATGGTTTCAGCATCGTACGGCAGCCGGCGCCAGGCCCTCGGCCTGGCCTGGCGCTTCGTGTCACCTTATCGCTGGCGGGTCGGCGCCGCCTTGCTGGCGCTGATCGTCACTGCCGGCATTACCCTGTCCATGGGGCAGGGCATTCGCCTGTTGGTCGACCAGGGTTTCATGACCCGCTCTCCCGAACTGCTCAATCGTTCCATCGCCGTGTTCGGCGTACTGACCCTGGGGCTGGCTGCCGGCACCTTCATCCGTTTCTATCTGGTGTCGTGGATCGGCGAGCGGGTGGTGGCCGACGTGCGACGGGCGGTGTTCGCCCATCTGCTGGACCTGCATCCTGGTTTCTTCGAGCACAACCGCGGCTCGGAAATCCAGTCCCGGCTGACCGCCGACACCGCCCTGTTGCAGTCGGTGGTGGGTTCGTCGTTATCGATGTTCCTGCGCAGTGCCCTGATGGTGGCCGGGGGCATCGTGCTGCTGTTCGTTACCAACCCGCGGTTGACCAGCATCGTGGTGATCTCGCTGCCGCTGGTGCTGGCGCCGATCCTGATCTTCGGGCGCCGGGTACGGCGCCTGTCACGACAGAACCAGGACCGCGTCGCCGAGGTCGGCAGCTACGTCGCCGAGACCCTGGGGCAGATCAAGACCGTACAGGCCTACAACCATCAGGCGCTGGACCGCCAGCAGTTTTCCACCACCGTGGAGCAGGCGTTTGCTACCGCGCGGCGGCACATCCTGCAGCGTGCCTGGTTGATCACCCTGGTCATCGTCCTGGTGCTGGGCGCCGTGGCGGTCATGCTGCGTGTCGGTGGCATGGATGTCATCGAAGGGCGGATCAGCAATGGCGAGCTGGCGGCCTTCGTGTTCTACGCCCTGGTGGTCGGCACCTCGTTCGGCACCATCAGCGAAGTGATCGGCGAGCTGCAACGCGCGGCCGGCGCGGCGCAGCGTATCGGTGAACTGCTCCAGGCACGCAGCGAAGTGCGCGCGCCGCAGCCGGTCCCTGAGGCATTGCCAGAGCGCATTGTCGGGCGTCTGGCGCTGCAGGGTGTGAGCTTCGCCTATCCGTCGCGGCCCGAGCGCATGGTGATCGATGACCTGAACCTGAACGTCGAACCGGGCGAAACCCTGGCGCTGGTCGGCCCTTCGGGGGCGGGCAAGTCGACGCTGTTCGACCTGCTGCTGCGTTTCTACGACCCGCAGCAGGGGCAGATCAGCCTGGAGGGCGTGGCGCTGCGGCAACTCGATCCGCTTGAGCTGCGTCGGCACTTCGCCCTGGTGTCGCAGAACCCGGCGCTGTTTTTCGGCAGCATCGCCGACAACATCCGTTACGGGCGGCCGGATGCCAGTGACGAGCAGGTGCGCGCCGCTGCACGTGTCGCCCATGCCGACGAGTTCATCAGCCAGATGCCGGACGGCTACCATACGCGGCTGGGGGAGGGCGGGCTGGGTTTGTCTGGTGGCCAGAAGCAACGCCTGGCCATCGCCCGGGCGGTGCTGGTGGACGCACCGATCCTGTTGCTCGACGAAGCCACCAGTGCGCTGGATGCGCAGAGTGAGCACCTGATCCAGCAGGCCTTGCCGAGCCTGATGCAGGGGCGTACCACGCTGGTCATCGCGCACCGCCTGGCCACCGTCCAGAACGCCGACCGTATCGCCGTGCTGGAGCATGGGCGGCTGGTGGCCATCGGCAGCCATCGGCAACTGATCGACAGCAGCCCGCTCTACGCACGGCTGGCGGCGCTGCAATTCAATCTCGAAGGGTAACGCCGGTCAGTGGCGCATGCGGCAGGGCCGAACGGCCCTGCCAGGGTGTGGGTTCAGCGGTATTCGCACAGATAGGCGGTATCGACGCTGACCTTGAGCTGGAACTTGCTGTTGGCGGGCACGTTGAAACGGCTGCCGCTGGCGAAGGTTTCCCAGGCGTCGCTGCCCGGCAGCTTGACCACCAGCTCACCGGAGATGACGTGCATGATCTCGGCCTGGGCAGTGCCGAATTCATATTCACCGGCAGCCATCACACCGATGGTGGCCTGGCCTTCGGCCTGGCTGAAGGCGATGGATTTGACGGTGCCGTCGAAATATTCGTTGACCTTGAACATGCGGGTTCCTTGCAGAGGCTGAAAATAGGGCCGGCCAGTATGCACAAGGCTCTGGTCGACGTCACGCCTGTCAGGCGGGCAGGATCAGCGGCAGCAGGCGTGCGGTGTTGCGGGCGTCGACCAGGGCCCGGTGCTGCTGGCCGGTGAAGTGCATGCCGGCCAGTTGCAGGGCGCTGTTGAGTCCTACCGGTCGCTGCAACTGGCGCGCCTGGGCGAAGCGGTGCTTGAGGTTGACGTAGGGCATCTGGCGCAGCGAGCTGTCGAGGCGATGGCTGCGCCATTCCTCCTGCAGTTGATGATGGTCGTAGTCGCCCCAGCTGGCCCAGCCCACCACCCGTGCGCGGTGATGGCCCAGCCAGCGTTCGAACTGGGGCCAGACGCTCTCCAGGGGCTCGGCCGTGTCGATGTTGTGCTGAGCGATGTGGGTCAGGTCCTTGCAGAACTGGGTCAGCAGCGGGCGCCGTGCCGGACGCACGAAGCGCTCGAAATGGTCCAGCTCACGGCCGTCCTGGTTCACCAGCGTCGCGCCTATTTCGATGATTTCCATCTCGGTGACCGGCCAACCGCCTTCCTCGGTGGTGGCTTCCAGGTCAATCACCAGCCAATGCGGCATGTCAAAGCTCCCATCCAACGGTTTCGATATACAGGCGACAGCCTCCAGCGTAGCCATGTTCGCCGCCCTGTGCCTGGCTGCGTTCCCGGATTGACCCTAGGGGTGGGCAAAGGTGCCTTTTCCCCGCTGGTTGGCACGCCGGGCGGCGGGTGCCGACAATGCCGAGGCCATAGGAAGCGCGATGACGCGCTGCAGAGGGGTATTCGAAGACGGGCGGCCGAGGGCCGCCCGGAGGGAGGGTCAGCGATCCTTGGCTTCCTTCGCGTCCATTTCCGCGTTGCGTTCATGGACCCGCTTGAGCTGCTCCTCGGTCAGCGGCAGCTTTTGCGCGGTGTCACGCAACAGCAGCAGGCCGCCGACGATGGAGCCGATCGCCACGATGAGAATCAACCAGGCATACCAGGGCATAGCGCACTCCTTGTGGTGATGACATTTTGAGCCACGACAGCGCCCGATGGTTCAAGTGTATGCCGGTGGTACAGGTTGTGCACCGCCATACGGCCAGATCGGCTACAATGCGCGCCGATTTCGACTTGCTGAGAACCCGCTCATGTCCGCTTGCCAGACCCCTGTCATCGTCGCCCTGGATTTCCCGACCCGAGAAGCCGCCCTGAAGCTGGCCGATCAGCTCGATCCGAAGCTGTGCAGGGTCAAGGTCGGCAAGGAGCTGTTCACCAGCAGCGCCTCGGGCATCGTGGCGACCCTCTGCGAGCGCGGTTTCGAGGTATTCCTCGACCTCAAGTTTCACGACATTCCCAACACCACCGCCATGGCCGTGCGCGCGGCTGCCGAGATGGGCGTGTGGATGGTCAACGTGCATTGCTCCGGCGGCCTGCGCATGATGCAGGCGTGCCGCGAGGTGCTGGCGCAGCGCACTGGTCCGCAGCCCCTGCTGATCGGCGTGACCGTGCTGACCAGCATGGAGCGCGAAGACCTGGCCGGTATCGGCCTGGATATCGAGCCGCAGGAGCAGGTGTTGCGCCTGGCGGCCCTGGCCGAGAAGGCCGGCATGGATGGCCTGGTGTGTTCGGCCCAGGAAGCCCGGGCGCTGAAGACCGCGCACCCGTCGCTGCAGCTGGTCACGCCTGGCATTCGCCCGGCCGGCAGCGCCCAGGACGACCAGCGCCGCATCCTGACCCCGCGCCAGGCCCTGGAGGCCGGTTCCGACTATCTGGTGATCGGTCGGCCGATCAGCCAGGCCGCCGACCCGGCCCAGGCCCTGGCGGCGGTGGTCGCCGAACTGGCCTGAAACCCGCCGCGCGTGCTCAGACCTTGAGCACCAGCTTGCCGAAGTTCTCGCCGTTGAACAGCTTGAGCAGGGTCTCGGGGAAGGTTTCCAGGCCCTCGACCACATCTTCGCGGCTGTGCAAGCGGCCCTCGGCGATCCAGCCGGCCATTTCCCGTGCCGCTTCGGCGTAGCGGGTGGCGTAGTCGAGTACCACGAAGCCTTCCATGCGTGCGCGATTGACCAGCAGTGACAGGTAGTTGGCGGGTCCTTTGACGGGTGTACTGTTGTTGTACTGGCTGATGGCGCCGCAGATCACTACCCGCGCCTTGGGCGCCAGGCGCGCCAGCACCGTGTCGAGAATCTCCCCACCAACGTTGTCGAAGAAGACATCTACGCCTTTGGGGCAGTCGCGTTTCAATGCCGCGGCGACGTCTTCGTTCTTGTAGTCGATGGCCGCATCGAAGCCCAGTTCCTCGATCAGCGAGCGGCATTTGGCCGGACCGCCGGCGATACCCACCACTCGGCAGCCCTTGAGCTTGGCGATTTGCCCAGCGATGCTGCCCACCGCGCCGGCTGCGCCGGAAATCACCACCGTTTCGCCTTCGCGGGGCTGACCGACTTCCAGCAGGGCGAAGTAGGCCGTCATGCCGGTCATGCCCAGGGCTGACAGATAGCGCGGTAACGGCGCGGCTTGCGGGTCTACCGGGTAGAAGCCCTTGGGGGCGCCAAGGAAGTAATCCTGCACACCCAGTGCGCCCTGCACATGGTCGCCCACCGCAAAGCGCGGGTGCCGGGAGGCGATCACTTCGCCAATGCCCAGCGCCCGCATGACCTCGCCCAGGCCGACCGGCTCGATATACGATTTGCCTTCATTCATCCAGCCGCGCATGGCCGGGTCCAGCGACAGGTACAGGTTGCGCACCAGGATCTGACCGTCTTGCGGTTCGCCCACGGGTACCTCTTCGAAGCCGAAGTCGTCCCGGCTCACCAGCCCGGAAGGGCGTCTGTTCAGGACGAAGCGGCGATTGGGTAATGGGCTCATGGCGGTTCCTCGGTATTGGCGTGAATCGTCATTGAAGTCGCTCATCGATTACGCAGCAAGCCATGTTCACCGAGGCCGGCTTGAGTTGGCGGGATGGTTGCCCTAAATTGCAGTTTTGCCGCCTGCCGGGAAGCTTTTCGATGTCACTCGCTGCTGTGCCTGTCCTGTACCCCTCTGTATTACGTCCTGGTGATGCGGTGGCGCTGGTGTCGCCTGCCGGGCCGGTGGAGCCCGCGCGCATCGAGGCGGCCGCCGCAGAGCTGGAAAGCTGGGGGCTGCGGCCGAAGGTGTACCCGCATGCCTTCGAGCGGCATTCCTTCTACGCCGGCACTGACGCCGACCGGCTCGCCGATCTCAACCACGCCCTGGCTGACCCGCAGATCCGCGCGGTGATCTGCAATCGCGGCGGTTATGGCGTGCAGCGTATTCTCGGCCAGCTCGACCTGGCGGCAGTGCGCCGTGACCCCAAGCTGGTTGTCGGTTTTTCCGACATCACCGCCTTGCATGGCCTGCTCTGGGCCCAGGCCCGCCTGGCGACCGTGCATGGCCCGGTGGCCAACCAGTTGCAACCCGGTAATCCCTACGGTGACGGCCTGCGCCAAGTATTGATGAGTCGTGAGCCGGTGCGTCTGCTCGCCGACCGCGAGGCTGCGACTGGCAGCGTGCGCACGTCGGGGCGCGCGTCGGGGCGTTTGCTGGGGGGCAATCTGGCGATACTCGGCACCTGCGTCGGCACGCCGTTCATGCCGGATCTTGAAGGCGCCATCCTGCTGCTTGAGGATGTTGGGGAAGCGGCCTACCGCATCGACCGCATGCTGACCCACCTGGGTAACTGCGGTCTGTTGCAGCGCCTGGCCGGTGTGGCCGTGGGCGACTTCAGCGTGCCAGCCGGTGCCGGGGGCGCCATTAC
The DNA here is from genome assembly GCF_913777995.1 of uncultured Pseudomonas sp. Lineage (GTDB taxonomy): Bacteria > Pseudomonadota > Gammaproteobacteria > Pseudomonadales > Pseudomonadaceae > Aquipseudomonas. Next base: position 12,205 of record NZ_CAJYVE010000004.1, read on the forward strand.
CCCCGCCCACGTGCTGCAGGAGCGCCTGGGCGGGCTGGGCATTCCGGTGCTGGGTGGCCTGCCGGTGGGGCATGGTCAGGTCAACCAGGCCGTGCCGCTGGGTACCGAAGCGGTGTTGGACGCTGATGCCGGTACCCTGCAAGTCGCTACGCTGTTCCGCAGCTAGGCGGTCATCGGTGCAGGCATTCTGAAAGCGACCTGCGCATAGCTTTTTGCCACTGTTGCGCGACTGGCGTCTTGTGCTTCGCTGTTGGCATTGCGAACCTGCATGCTGGACGGAGTTCTGCTGGGGAGTGAGAGGCTATGGTGTCGACCGGATTCGCCAACCTGGGGATGGCCCGCAAACTTGGTCTGGGCTTTGGTCTGGTATTGCTGCTGACCGCACTGGTCGCTGGGGTAGGCGTCTGGTCGTTGCAGCACATCAGCCAGGATTTCACCGGCCTCAAGCAGATGTCCGCGCTCAACGATGAACTGCTCGACGTGCGCCTGCTGGAGCAGGCGTACGCGGTGACCAGCAACCCCAAGCTGGTTGAGCAGGTGCACACCCGCCTGCAGGGTCTCGATGAGCAGGCCAAGCTGCTGGGCGACCGTTCGCCAGCCAGTGCCGAGGTAATGAGCCAGGTGCGCCAGGCGCTGGCCGCCTATCGCCAGTCGTTCGATGCCGTCGTCGATATCAACCAGAGCAAGGACCTGGCCCTGGAGATGGCCAGCTGGTCGGTGGACAGCGTGTCCAACAGCCTTGAACTGCTGCGCGCGGGCCTGACCGATGACGGCACTTGGACGCTGAAGGATTCCCAGGGCAAGGACGGCGCGCAGTTCATCGAGCAGGCCGCCAGTATCAGCCAGGTCGGGCGCCTGATGCTGGTGGCCCTCGACCAGGCCCGTACCCGCCTGGAAAAGAGCCGCCGCGCCACGGCCGGCGACGAGGTGCCCAAGCGCAATATCGAAGAGGCCGAGCAGGCCAGGGCCCTGGCCGAAACGCTAAAGGCCGCGATCAACGACCCCGGTTACCAGTCAGTGATGGGTGAGGTCACCGGGCATATCGGTAACTTCAACGAAAAGCTCCAGGAATACGCCGGGCTGCTGGAACGCCAGGCGCTGATCGACCGGCAGCTGGCAGAGAACGCCCGTCAGGTGACCGACCGCGTACGCCATTTGTATTCGGCCGAAGACCAGTCGATGCAGGCGCAGATCGGCACAGGCACGCTGTACATCATCGTTTCTTCGGTGGCGGCCCTGCTGGTAGGGCTGGTCGCATCGCTGCTCATCACCCGCCTGATCGTCGCGCCGTTGCGCCAGGTCATCGACCAGGCCCGGCGTATTGCCGCCGGCGATCTGAGCGGGCGCATCGACGCGCAGCGTCGTGACGAGATCGGTCAACTGCTCGAGGCCATGCAACAGATGAGCGCCGGCCTCAGCCAGATCGTCAGCGGTCTGCAATCGGGCATCGAGCAACTGGCCAGCTCGGCCCAGGATCTGTCGGCAGTCACCGAGCAGACCAACCTTGAGGTCAACAGCCAGCGCGAAGAGACCGAGCAGGTGGCCGCGGCCATGAACCAGATGACCGCCACTGTTCACGATGTGGCGCGCAATGCCGAAGAGGCCGCGCTGGCGGCGCAGAGTGCCGACGACAAGGTGGTCAGTGGCCAGGCGGTGGTGCGCCAGAGTATGCAGCGCATCGAGGCGCTGGCGCGTTCGTCGACCTCGGCCAGCCAGAGCATCGAGGACCTCAGCGCCAAAGTGCAGAACATCGATCAGGTGCTGGGGGTGATCAAGAGTGTCGCCGAACAGACCAACCTGCTGGCTCTCAATGCCGCCATCGAAGCGGCGCGCGCCGGAGAACAGGGGCGCGGCTTCGCGGTGGTGGCCGACGAGGTGCGTGCCCTGGCGCGGCGCACCCAGCAGTCGACCGAAGAAATCGAAAACCTGGTGGTCAGCTTGCGCAGCGGCGCCCGCGCCTCGGTGGAGCAGATCCAGGGCAGTGGCGAGTTGGTGCGGCTGGCAGTGGAGGATGCGTTGCAGACTGAAAGCGCGCTGGGCAGCATCGCCAGCGCCGTGTCGACCATCCAGCAGATGAACCAGCAGATTGCTGCCGCAGCTGAGCAGCAAAGCTCGGTCGCCGAGGAAATCAACCGCAGCGTCACCAGCATCCGCAGCAGTGCCGATCAGTCGGCGCAGGCGATGCAGGGCAACGCGGCATCCAGTACCCAGTTGGCCAACCTGGGCGCGCAACTGAAAGGCATGGTCGGGCACTTCCGCCTCTAGGTGGGCGTCATGTCACCCGGTAGGCGCGGCTTTAGCCGCAATACTGGTCAGTTAGGCCGGGTAGGAGCGGCTTCAGCCGCGAAGTGACTGCATGTTCACAACAGATGCAGTGAGTTTCCTGGCATCTTCGCGGCTAAAGCCGCTCCCACAAAGCCGCAAAGCGCTTAATCGAACTGTATTGGCTTGAGCCGCGAGCCGGCCTGATTTGACTCGCTGACTCAGCGCGCACGCGTGTTGAGAATCAGCAGGGTCAATACGCCGGCGACGATGCCCCAGAATGCCGACCCCACCGAGAACAGCGTCAGGCCCGAGGCGGTGACCATGAAGGTGATCAACGCTGCTTCACGCTCGCTGGGCTCGCTCATCGCCACGCTCAGGCCGTTGATGATCGAGCCGAACAGCGCCAGCGCGGCGATGGACAGCACCAGTTCCTTGGGGAAGGCCGCGAACAACGCTGCCAGCGTGGCGCCATACAGCCCGGCGATGCCGTAGAACACCCCGCACCACACTGCTGCGGTATAGCGCTTGTGCGGGTCTTCATGGGCTGTGGGGCCGGTGCAGATGGCGGCACTGATCGCCGCCAGATTGATGCCGTGGGCGCCGAACGGTGCGGTCAGCAACGACGCCAGGCCGGTCACGGTAATCAATGGCGAGGAGGGCGTGTCGTAGCCGTCGGCGCGCAGCACCGCGATGCCAGGCATGTTCTGCGAAGCCATGGCGACGACGAACAGCGGAATGCCGATGCTGATGGTCGCGGCCAGGGAAAAGCTTGGTGTGGTCCAGACCGGCACGGCCAGTTCCAGGTTGAAACCGCTGAAGTTGAGCAGGCCCTGTGCGCCGGCCATCACCACCCCGGCCAGCAAGGCGGCGAGCACTGAATAGCGCGGCGAAACGCGCTTGACCAGCAGATAGGTGAAGAACATCGTCAGTACCAGCCCGGTCCGGTGCTGGGCGGCGATGAAGATTTCGCTGCCGATCTTGAACAGGATGCCGGCCAGCAGTGCGGCGGCAAGAGAGGCGGGCAGGCGCTTGACCAGGCGCTCGAAAGTGCCGGTCATGCCGCACAGGGTGATCATGGCTGCACAGGTGATGAATGCACCGATCGCTTCCGGGTAGCTGACCCCGCCCAGGCTGGTGATCAGCAACGCCGCGCCCGGGGTCGACCAGGCCACGGTAATGGGTGTGCGATAGCGCAGCGACAGGCCGATGCTGCACAGCGCCATGCCCATGAACAGCCCCCACAGCCACGAAGAAATCTGACCGCTGCTCAGTCCGGCCGCCTGGCCGGCCTGGAACATCAGCACCAGTGAGCTGGTGCAGCCGGTCATCATGGCGATGAAACCGGCGACCAGCGAATAGGGTGAAGAGTCCGCCAGCGGTCGCAATGGGGTCTTCAGGGCGGTGGCTGACATGCGTTATTCCTTCATGACGCGTAAAAACGAGGCGCCAAGCCTAAACGCCGCAGGCAGGGCTTTCACGATACAGCGACTGGCGTATTGGGCCGTACAGTTCAGTCCTGGCCCGGCGCGTCGCTGCGCGAGGCGGCGGTGGTCGTGCCGAGCATCTGGTTAACCTTCAACCAGCCTGCCACGGCCTCCGGACCGGCTTCATCGAACACCCGCTGCAGCAGGCGCACCTGCTCGCGACGCAATGCCTGTTCGAACTGGCGTCCCTGGTCGCTCAGCGCCAGCAGGCGCTTGCGCTTGTCGGTTGGCGGCGTGCTGCTGACCACCATGTCCATACCGATCAGCTGGCGCAGCGGCATGTTCAGCGCCTGTTTGGTCACACCCAGCAGCGCCAGCAGTTGCTTGACGCTCAGCCCCGGATAGCGGGCGATGAAGAACAGGATGCGTTGATGCACTCGGCTGAAGCCTCGGCGTTCGAGCATTTCATCGGGCTTGGCGGTGAAGGCCTGGTAGCCGAAGAAGAAGTCTTCCATGGCCCGTTGCTGGTCGATGCAGTTTTTAAGGTCAAGCATGTTGACGTATCCACGGAAGGCGTCGTAGGGTTGGTCAACAAGTTTGACGTATTTCCCTTTCCTCCGGCTAGCGGTGAATGTCCATGGCTTTTTCCGAACGTGTTGCGCGCCTCAAGAGTTCCCTGATCCGTGAGATCCTCGCAGCGGCCCAGCGCCCGGAGGTGATGTCCTTTGCAGGCGGCCTGCCGGCCGAGTCGATGCTGCCGACCGTGCAGTGGGCCGACATGCCTGCGGGCCTGGGTCAGTACGGCATGAGCGAGGGCGAACCGGCCCTGCGCGAGGCGCTGGCCGCCGAGGCCCGTGCCCTGGGCATCGACTGTCAGGCCAGCCAGGTGCTGGTGATCAGTGGCTCGCAACAGGCTCTGGATCTGGCCGCCAAACTGTATGTCGACCGGGGTACCGAGATCATCGTCGAAGGGCCGACCTACCTGGCCGCTCTGCAGATCTTCCAGTTGTTCGGCGCTGACTGCCTGAGCGTGCCGGTAGGCGCCGAAGGGCCGGACCTGGTCGCCTTGCGCCAGCGCCTGGAGCATCACGCCCCAGCCTTCGCCTACCTGATCCCGACTTTCCAGAATCCGTCCGGGGTGCGCTATAGCGAAGCCAGCCGCGACGCGGTGGCGGGCCTGCTCGACGAGTTCGAGGTCACCCTGATCGAAGACGAACCGTATCGCGAGCTGACCTTCGACGCTGTGCAGTCGCGACCGATCGTGAGCCGTCTGCGCAAGGCCAGCTGGATCTACACCGGCACGGTATCCAAGACCCTGTTGCCGGGGCTGCGCGTCGGCTACTTGATCGCCAGTCCCGACCTGTTCCCGCACCTGCTGCGGCTGAAACAGTCCGCCGACCTGCACACCAACCGTTTCGGCCAGTGGCAGGCGTTGCAGTGGATCGGCAGCGAGCAGTACCGTAGTCATCTGGCCGCACTGCGCGAGTTCTATCGCGAGCGTCGCGACGCATTCGATGTGGCCTTGCAGCGGCATTTCGCCGGGCTGGCTGACTGGCACACTCCGCAGGGCGGGCTGTTCTTCTGGCTGACCCTGAAGCAGCCGCTGGACACCCGCACCTTGCTGGATGCCGCGCTGGCCCAGGATGTGGCGTTCATGCCGGGTGAGCCATTCTTTGTCGATCCGGATGCCAACCCGGGTTATCTGCGACTCAATTTCAGCCACATCGACCCGTCCCGCCTCGACGAAGGGCTGGGGCGGCTGGCCGAGGTGCTGCGTCAGGGGTTGCTCAAGTCGTCTTCTACTTCTGCGTCGACACCCCTGCCGCGCAGCGGCGCGGTTTCGACCTGACGGCCTATCCGGCCAGCCGTCGCTGGCTGGCGGATATGGCTGCGCAGCCAGACGAAGGCGGCATGTTGGAGTCAGCCGCGCCAGGCGACTCAGGCGTTGGCGAAGCGCTGGTTCAGGTAGTCGATGATGACCCTGGATTCGTACATCCAGGTCACCTGGTCGCCGTCCTGAATGCGCAGGCACGGCACCTTGATCCGGCCGCCCTGTTCCAGCAGGGTCTGACGCTCGACCGGGTCATTCTTGGCGTCGCGCAGGGCCACCGGCACATTGAGCTTGTGCAGCGTGCGACGGGTCTTGACGCAGAACGGGCAGGCGTGGAACTGGTACAGCGCCAGGTCACGGGCAGCCTGTTCGACCTTGGCCTGGGCCTCGGTGCTGCGCTTGAGTGGGGCCGGGCGGGTCAGTTTGTCGCCAAGCACGATGAGCTGGCCGAGGCCGACTCGCAGGGCTTTCATGAGCATGGGGGGAGCCTCCGCAGGTGAACCGGCCGGCACCCTGGGCGAGGCCGGCCGTTCGGCGTGTTTACTTGATCAGGCTGAGGAATTCGCTGCGTGTGGCAGCATTTTCACGGAACTCGCCGAGCATCACCGAGGTGATCATCGCCGAATTCTGCTTCTCGACACCGCGCATCATCATGCACATGTGCTTGGCTTCGATGACCACGGCCACGCCCAGCGCGCCCGTGACCTGCTGAATGGCTTCGGCGATCTGGCGGCTGAGATTCTCCTGGATCTGCAGGCGGCGGGCGTACATGTCGACGATGCGCGCCACCTTGGACAGGCCCAGAACCTTGCCGCTGGGAATGTAGGCCACATGGGCCTTGCCGATGAACGGCAGCAGGTGGTGTTCGCACAGCGAGTACAGCTCGATGTCCTTGACCATCACCATTTCACTGGCATCGGAGCTGAACAATGCACCGTTGGTGACTTCTTCGAGGGTCTGCTGATAGCCGCGGCACAGGTACTGCATGGCCTTGGCGGCGCGTTTCGGGGTGTCGAGGAGGCCTTCGCGGCTGACGTCCTCACCCAATTGGCCCAGGATGGCGGTGTAGTTCTGTTCCAGTGTCACAGGAGTGTGTTTCCGTATGGATGGCGATCAGGGCGCACATACTACCCGAGCGCTGCGCTCAGGTGTATGGCTGAGGCGTAATTACGCCGGCAGGGCAGGGCTTGTGTATCAATACGCTGACCAAGCGACTACCCAATGGCTACCCACTTCGTGGTCCGGCCGCGGTCTCATGCGTGCAGGTCATTCCTGACCTTTGTCCGAGAGTGTGAGATCCATGGTTATTCGAGTAGTGAAAATCGCGATGTTCATCGCCGTATTGGCGTCGGTGTCCGGCTGTTGGCCGTTCTGGGGGCCGGGCCCTAGTGGGCCCGGTGGGGGCGGTCATCACCAGGGAGGACCGGGACCAGGCCCCGGTGGTCCCGGTCCTGGCGGGCGCTGAACCGGTCAGTGACGGGTGCGGCGTTACTCGTCGCGCCCTTCGAGCATGGTGCGCCGCAGCATGACGTAGACCGCACCGGTGCCGCCGTGTCTTGGCTGGCATGAGCAGAAGCCCAGCACCTGCGGGTGCTGGCGCAACCAGGTGTTGACGTGGCTCTTGATCATCGGCCGCTTGCCGTCCAGGCGCACCGCCTTGCCGTGGGTCACCCGCACGCAGCGGATTTCCAGCTTGGTGGCTTCGGCCAGAAACTCCCAGAGGGTTTCGCGGGCCACCTCCACGTTCATGCCATGCAGGTCCAGACTGCCTTCGAAGCTGATCTGGCCCAGCTTGAGCTTGCGCATCTGGCCTTCCTGCACACCATCGCGTGCCCAGTGCAGGGGGTCTTCCGGGCCTACGTCGATGACGAACTGGTCGGACAGCCCGTCGACCGTGATCGATTCGCTGCTGGCGGTGGCGGACTGCCGCAGGCGATTGAGCTGGCGGCGGTCGGCCTTGGGCTTGCCGGTGTCGGCGAAGACCTGTTCGATGCGCTTCACGCCGCGCATTTCACTCTGGAACAGGGAAAAGTCATCGTCTTGCATGTAAAACCTCGTGGCGCCAGGCCCGGCGCGGGGGAGGGCGGCGCACGCGCGTGGCCGCGGGCTGTATCGGACAGCCCGGAGGGGCTCAGATCAGGTCGCGGGTCAGGGCAACGGTGGCGAAGTTGTCGGCCATGATCGCCATCTCGGTGCGATGCACGACCTCGGCGCTGACCACGCCGTCGGGAGTCGGCAGGTCACGGGTGGCGCAGGCGTCGTCGACCAGGGTGCAGCGGTAGCCGTAGTCCTTGGTGGCGCGTACCGTGGTGCTGATGCTCGAATGGCTCATGAAGCCGCAGACGATCAGGTCCAGGCGCCCCAGGCTCTGTAGCAGCTCATGCAGGCCGGTGCCGTTGAAGGCGTTCGGCAGACGCTTCTCGACCAGGTGCTCGCCTTCCTGGGGCAGCAGTTCCGGAACCAGCTCGCCGCGCTCGCCCTGCGGGTCGAACAGGCCGCCCACGGTGCCCAGGTGGCGGATATGCACGATAGGGCATTTGGCGGCGCGGGCCTTTTCCACCAGCAGGCCGATGTTGGCCAGCGCTTCATGCACACCGGTCAGCGCCAGCGGGCCGCTGAGGTACTCTTTCTGGGCGTCGATGACGATCAGCGTGGCGTTGTTCAGGCTGGCACGGGCGTGGACCCGACCGCTGAGTTGAAACATGGTCTTGGGAGAAGACATCTGGGGCTCCTTCAAATGAGGCTTTCAGGCCTTGTGCAAGCGACGCCGGGTGGTGTTGCGGGCACCTCGTGGGCGGGCTGGCACATCCGCGAGAGGGGTGGTTCGCGGCGGTTGTCCGCCGTATCTGCGCGTGGTGCGCAACCCTCTTAGGTGACGTTCGTGCATGGCCTGTTTTGTCACATTGTCCTCCGAGCGAGCGCCGATGTGAATCTTGACAATCGCATGCCCCCGGATTTAGCAGCTTGCCGGATGCAAAAAACGGGGGCGTGGTGGTGGCTGTTTGCCTTGCTGGACGTGGCGCAATGGTAGACACTCCTTTGCCTGCCGTCACTCACCGGCTGGCCAGTGCTGATAGAATCGTTCGCCGTTTTTCTCAAGGAGCTTGCCCATGATCACTTCCCGTTTGCGCACCGTGCGCGATCATATCCGTTGGGCTGTCAGCCGCTTTCATGAGGAAGACGTGTTTTTTGGCCACGGCACCGACAATGCCTGGGACGAGGCACGGCAGCTGGTCCTGGGCGCGCTGAGCCTGCCTTGGGAAATCGCCGACAGCTACCTGGACTGCCGCCTGGAGGTCGACGAGATTTCCGAGGTGCAGCGCCTGATCCGTCGGCGTATCGACGAGCGTGTGCCGACGCCTTACCTGTTGGGCGAGGCCTGGTTCTGCGGCATGTCATTCATCGTCGATGACCGCGTACTGATTCCGCGCTCGCCGATCGCCGAACTCATCGAAGAGCGTTTCGAACCCTGGCTGGCCCAGGATCCGGCGCGTATTCTCGACCTGTGCACCGGGTCCGGTTGCATCGGTATCGCCTGTGCCGATGTGTTCCCCGACGCCGAAGTGGTGCTGGCCGACCTGTCCTTCGATGCCCTCGAAGTGGCCAACCAGAACATCGAACGCCATGGCCTGGAAGAACGCGTGTACACGGTGCAGGGCGATGGTTTCGACGGCTTGCCGGGGCAACGCTTCGACCTGATCGTGTCCAACCCGCCGTATGTCGACGCCGAAGACTTCGCTGACATGCCCGAAGAATTCCAGCATGAGCCCGAGCTGGCCCTGGCCTGCGGCGATGACGGGTTGAACCTGGTGCGCCGGATGCTCTGCGAAGCCGCCGACCACCTCACCGACAAGGGCCTGCTGATCGTCGAGGTCGGCAACAGCCAGGTTCACGTGCAGGCGCTGTACCCGGAAGTGGACTTCGCCTGGCTGGACTTCAAGCGCGGCGGCCATGGGGTGTTCATGCTCACCGCCGAACAGTGCCGCGAGCACCGCGCCCTGTTCGAGTCGCGCCGCTAGAATCTGCCCTGTGAATGAACTGCGCCCCAGGCGTTCGCGGCTAAAGCCAATACTGTTCGGTTAGACCGGGTAGGAGCGGCTTCAGCCGCGAAGCGACCGCCTGTTCACAAAAGATGCAGTGAATTTCCTGATGCTTTCGCGGCTAAAGCCGCTCCCACCGGCCACATGCCGCTTAAGCGAACATCTCGCGAGCAAGCTCGCTCCAATAAAAGCCGGGAAGTGTTTAGCCGAACGGTACTGCATCTAATGCCGCGCCTTCCGGGTGAGGCGCCTCAGCGGTGGGTGGCAATCCAGATCAGCAACCCCGCCTGAAACACCGCAAAAGTCACCAGGCAGGCGATGGTGAAGCGCAGGCCGGCGTCGTCGCGGCGGTACTGGTTGACTCGTTCCTCATGCTTGCGGATGGTCACTTCCTGTTCCTGCAGCCGCTGCTCGGCCTTTTCCAGCATCTGCGCGGCGTCGAGAATCTCGACGATCTGCACCTTTTCGTTGTTCCAGGTGTTGTTCAGGTTACCGACCTGTACTTCGTTGATGCTGCCCTTCATGTGCTGGGCATCGGCATAGCCGACCTGGAAGCCCTGGGTGCGCAGGAAGTGATCGCGGCGCAGGCGGGTGTCTTCGTTCAGCCCGTCTTTGCTGGCCAGCGGGAAGCTGTCGATCTTGTAGCCGGACCAGTGTTTCTGTGCCCAGTGGATGGCGTGGGCCATGATGAAGCGGCCCAGGCCACGGTTCCAGGGTTCGACCTGCAGCCCTGAATCCGGTGCGAAGCGCACGGTGCGGGTCTGATGGTCGGCCCAGACGTCCAGGTGGTTCTGTTCGCGACGCACGCGCTGGCCGGGCAGCTGGATGTTCAGGCGCAGCAGGCTGAGCTCCTTGCTGTGTCGCTCGGCCTTGCCGAGCTGCACGAAGCGCAGTGGCCGCCCGCCGGTGGCGCGATCGGTGGGCAGCGGGGCCAGGCGCAGCATCTGGAAGTGTTCGGGTACAACATCGTCCCACGGCTGTGGCGGTGCGGCGTTGTCATCGGTTTCGGCGGTCTTTTCGACAGCCTCGGTGCTTTCGGTCATGCGTGACGATCCTGTCCAGGGCCCTGGTGGCAGACATCCTGCCAATTGTCTGCGTATCGGCCTGTCGGCCGATTTCTTAAGTTTTCGGCGAAATGGTCGGCAACTGGTCGATGAACTGCACGATCTGCTCGGTCAGTTCACTGGCCAGCGGCAGGTTCGGGTTGCGGTACGAGCGCAACTGCTGCTGCAGGTCCTGCGGCACGATGCGCAGCACGTGGTTCATGCCATCGATCAGTACCAGGCGGGCGTCGGGCCGCGCCTTGTGCAGCCGTTCGGCGTCTTCGACGTTGACCTGGATGTCATGCCGTCCCTGGATGATCAGCGCCGGGACGCGGCTGTCGGCGAAGGCTTGCGCCGGGTCCTGGCGCAGCAGGGAAATCAGGTAGGGCTGCACGCTGGGGCGAAACACCACCTGCAGATCGGGCGGCACCTGGTCGTCGGTACGACCGGCCTTGAGTTCATCGAGCAGCTCCTGGCTGCGCTGCTGCAAGGGGGCCGGCAGGCGCTCGCGCAGTTGTTCGCGCAGCACCTGGTCGACCGGGCGGCCGGTACCGGCCACGCTGATCAACGCGCTGGCCCCCGCCTGGCGGGCTGCCAGCGAGGCGATCAGCGCGCCTTCGCTGTGGCCGAGCAGAACCAGCGGGCCGAGGCGACTGTCGCTCTTCAGCTGGCGGCTCCAGGCCAGTACGTCAGCCACGTAGCGCTCGACGCTGAGATCTCGCTCGTTGGGCGTGGCCGCCTTGCTGGCCGCCACACCGCGCTTGTCATAGCGCACGCTGGCGATGTTATGCCGGGCCAGGGTCACGGCCAGTTGCTTGAGGCTGTCGTTGCGCCCGCCCTCGGGGTTGTTGCCGTTGCGGTCGGTCGGGCCGGAGCCCGCCACGATCAGCACCACCGGCACCGGTGTGGTGGCGCGCGGCAGCAGCAGGGTGCCGTACAGGGTGCCGCGGTCGGTCTGCACGCTGATCGGTCGTTGCAATACGCTGGGGGCGGCCTGGGCGGCGCCCAGGACATTGAACAGGCAGAGCACGGTCAGGGCTTGCCGGAGGAATCTTGCGAGATGCATCAGATGGCCATTATTGAGGAGTTGAGCCTTGGACGCGTGGCCTGCCTGAAGGTTCGAGGGTGAACTGCACGGCCAGCCTGCGTATACTGCGCGCCTGCCCAGGGTCTGTACGAAAGGTCGATGATCGTGCTCAGCGATGTTTCGTACACAACCTGATCGAACTGGTCTTTCTCGGAGCCTCTGCATGTCCGGCAACACTTTCGGCAAGCTGTTCACTGTCACCACCGCCGGCGAAAGCCATGGCCCGGCGCTGGTCGCTATCGTCGATGGCTGCCCGCCCGGCGTCGAGCTGTGCGTCGAAGACCTGCAGCGTGACCTGGATCGTCGCAAGCCGGGTACCAGCCGTCACACCACGCAGCGCCAGGAGGCCGATGAGGTCGAGATCCTCTCCGGCGTATTCGAGGGTCGCACCACCGGCACCTCCATCGGCCTGCTGATCCGCAACACCGACCAGAAGTCCAAGGACTATTCGGCGATCAAGGACCAGTTCCGCCCGGCCCACGCCGACTACACCTACCACCACAAGTACGGCGAGCGCGACTACCGTGGCGGTGGCCGCAGCTCGGCGCGCGAGACCGCCATGCGCGTGGCGGCCGGCGCCATCGCCAAGAAGTATCTGGCCAGCCAGGGCATCCGCGTGCGTGGCTACATGAGCCAGCTCGGGCCGATCCCCATCGAATTCAAGACCTGGGACTGCGTCGAGCAGAACGCCTTCTTCTCGCCCGACCCGGACAAGGTGCCCGAGCTGGAAGCCTACATGGACCAGTTGCGTCGTGATCAGGATTCGGTGGGCGCGAAGATCACCGTGGTCGCCGAAGGCGTGATGCCGGGCCTGGGCGAGCCGATCTTCGACCGCCTGGATGCCGACCTGGCCCATGCGCTGATGAGCATCAATGCAGTCAAGGGCGTGGAGATCGGTGCCGGTTTCGCCAGTGTCGCGCAACGCGGTACCGAGCACCGTGACGAGCTGACCCCGGAGGGTTTCCTGTCCAACCAGGCCGGCGGCATCCTCGGCGGTATTTCCTCCGGCCAGCCGATCGTTGCGCACCTGGCGCTCAAGCCGACCTCGAGCATCACCACCCCTGGGCGTTCCATCGATGTGCATGGCAACTCGGTGGATGTCATCACCAAGGGCCGGCACGACCCCTGTGTCGGCATTCGCGCCACACCCATCGCCGAGGCGATGATGGCCATCGTGCTGCTCGACCATCTGATGCGCCATCGGGCACAGAACGCCGACGTGCGTGTCACCACGCCAGTGCTCGGCCAGTTGTAAGGCGCCTTGGCCGAGCCGTCCTCGGGCAGCCTGCCGTACTGGCGGCTGTCCGGCTTCTACCTGTTCTATTTCGCGTTGCTCGGCGCCTCGGCGCCGTTCCTGGCGCTCTATCTGCATTACCTGGGGTTCCCCAGCGCGCGCATTGGCGAGTTGCTGGCCATTCCCATGCTGATGCGCTGCATCGCTCCCAATCTGTGGGGCTGGCTGGGCGACCGCACCGGCCAGCGGCTGGTCATCGTGCGCGCTGGCGCAGCCTGTACCCTGCTGGCCTTTTCGCTGATCCTGGTGGACAAGAGCTACCTCTGGCTGGCCATGGTCATGGCCTTGCACGCGTTCTTCTGGCACGCGATTCTGCCGCAGTTCGAGGTCATCACCCTGGCACACCTGAAGGATCAGCCCTGGCGCTACAGCCAGGTGCGTCTTTGGGGCTCGGTGGGCTTCATGCTCGCCGTCGTGGTGCTGGGGCTGGCCCTGGAGTGGTTCAGCCTGGCGCTCTATCCGTGGATCGTCATGACGATCATGGCCGGTATCGCGCTGGCCAGTTGGCAGGTGCCCAATGCCCAGCCCGCCGTCGATGCCGAGACACATGGCGCCAGCGGTTTCCTGGCTCAGTTGCTGCGCCCAGGCGTGCTGGCGTTCTATGGCAGCGTGGCCCTGATGCAGCTCAGCCACGGGCCTTACTACACCTTCCTGACTCTGCACCTCGAAGCCCTCGGCTACAGCCGCGGAATGATCGGCTTACTCTGGGCGCTGGGCGTGGTCGCCGAAGTGTTGATGTTCATGGCCATGGGGCGGATCCTGCAGCGTTTTGCGGTACGCCAGGTCCTGATGCTCAGTTTCCTGTTCGCCGCGCTGCGTTGGCTGCTGCTGGGCCAGTGGGCCGACCATCTGCTGGTGCTGCTGCCGGTGCAACTGTTGCACGCCGCCACCTTCGGCAGTTTTCACGCCGCGGCGGTTCATTTCGTGCGCCACAGCTTCGGCGCGCGCCAGCAGGGCCAGGGCCAGGCGTTCTATGCGGCGCTGTCGGGCATCGGTGGGGCGCTGGGTGCGCTGTATTCCGGCTATGCCTGGACCAGTCTGGGGCCTGCCTGGACCTTCGCCATCGCCAGCCTGGCGGCACTGGGTGCCAGCCTGCTGATCCTATATCTACCGCGCCGGGCCGTCTGATGGTCGCCGGCAACCCGTGTTTCGTTTCGAGCCGGCGGCGACGCCTTCGCTGTGCCGGCCAAGGAGTCCTTCGATGAGCAGCCTGTTCGTTTACTCACTGTCCAGCCCCGAGGTCCCCCTGAAGGTCCTCAACCACCTTGAGGACATCGCCGCGACCCTGGCCGGGCAGGGCATCGGTTTTGCCCGGCGCACGGTGCAGGGGCGGGTGGCGCCGGGTGAACTGGACGCCGCTGCCCAGGCCCAGTTGCAGGCCGCTTGTGCCGAATACGGTCTGAGCGTTCGCCAGGTGGTCAGCCAGGACGGGCCGCAAGATCCACTCCCGGCTGGCTGGACCGAAGAACATCGCACGGGCACCGACGAACTGCGTTGGTTCCTGGCCGGGCGGGCCATGGTCTATCTGCGCCAGGGTGATTGCGTGCAGGTACTGGTCTGCGAAAAGCATGACCTGCTCCAGCTGCCGGCCGGCACCGCGCACTGGGTCGATAGCGGCGACAACCCTTGCCTGGTTGTGGCCAGGCTGGCTGCCGCGGCCGATGAGCAGCCCGACCAGGCCACCGGTGACGACATCGCCCGGCGTTTCCCGCGCCTGGATTACTGAACCCGTCACTGCCCTGGGCCGGGTGTGTTTCCGCCTGTGCCGGCCGCGTTAGCCGCAATACAGGTCAGCAGGCGTGATCCGGGCCGGTCCCTTTCAGGGTGTCTTGGTCTTTGCAGTAAACGTCGGGCGAGTCCGAGCTTCGGGTAGGACTTGCGTCGTCTGAAAGTCAGCAAGTGCTGATTGTTCACCTGGGGGATAAACGGCTTTTCGCTTCATGTAAGTTCGCCGGCTGGATCAACCCGTGTCGTCCGCGCCGCCTTGCAGCGGCGTGACGCCGTGCCAGGACCCGCCGCACGATCATGAACTTACTCGTAAGACAGATGCTGAGCAGTATCGCCGAACCGGATGGCCGTCTGGCCATCGAAAACGCCTTGCACTGGCTGTGTCAGGAGTGCCACTGCACGCTGGCGCTGTTCTATCAGTTCAAGGGACCCCTGTTGCTGACCTGTGTGGGGGCCAACCTGCCGCCCGCCCAGGCGGACTTCTTCCTCAAGGATTACCCGTTGGCCGATGACCCCGTGGTGCGTCATTGTCGCAACCAGCTCGGCTTCGTCGACTGGCGCGACGCACTGCGGCTGTACCCGGCGCCCCCGCATTATCTGCAGGCGTTGCGCCGAGCCGGGCTGCTGCCTGCGCAGTCCTACGGTTACGCCAGTCATTGCTCGGCCAGTACCGGGGTCATCTCGGTGTGCACGCTGGGCGGTTTGCAACGCCATCTGGATAACGAAGACAAGTACCTGGTCAGCAGCCTGGTACCGGTGCTGCATCTGGTCGGGCGGGGTGTGCCGCTGCGCTCCCAGGCGCTCAGCGAGCGCGAACTGGAGATTCTGCGCTGGGCGCGGGAGGGCAAGACCAACCATGAGATTTCACGTATCCGGGCGGTTTCCGAGTCGACGGTGAAGTATCACTTCAAGGCCATCTACGGCAAGTTGGGAGTGGCCAACCGCGCCCAGGCGGTGGGCGAGGCGTTGTGCCGCGGACTCATTCACTGAGCGGGGGCATTACGCACGGGCAAAAAAAACCGCAGCGCCAAGGCTGCGGTACAAACGAGGGTGTGGAAATGCAGTGGGCGGCGCCGAATGGCGCCATCGACTCAGCGGCTGTGATAGGTCGGCAGGTCGAAACGGTGCTGGCTTTGCAGCATCGAAATGGCTGGCAGCTCGCTGGCTTGTGCGGCGAGGTCGCGACGGATGGCACTGATGACCCATTCCAGTTGCACGGGGGTATGAAGCTGAGCGTAAGACACGCAGCGACGAGTCTCCTTGCCTTGCTGGTCACGCAGGGTCAGCAGCACGCCGCCGTCTGGGCGAGCCTGGGTGGTGACCTGATAGTCGGAGAAGACCGAGGCGAATTTTTCCTGAATGAAAGTCATGTCTGGCAGCTCCATTAGTCCAAGCAATGGGAAAACGTTCTGACCTAATGGATTGCAGTGTCTGTGCCAGACTTGATAAATAATTAAATCCTTTAAAATCAATGACTTAAAAAACCAGTTCAAATCGTGCGTCGTGCAATTTGCATGAATGCCCGTCGGGCATCCTGCATTTTGCCGGTCGTCCCACAACCGCGAAAGGCCGGTAGAGTTCCGCAATCTTCTCTATCAATCTGATAGACGCGACGGTTTTGACGCAGAACGAACCGCCGGTAAGACTGGCGGTCATCTGTTGCAAGACATAGATGCCGGATTCGCCACAAGGAGCGCCACATGACCGATGCACACCCCAACGCCGCCCAGGTAATGACCGATGAAGAAGCCGCCGAGTTCGCTGAGCAGGTCTTCGATGTCGCTCGCCAGGGTGATGCCCTGATGCTCGAGCGCCTGCTGGAGAAGGGCCTGCCGGTCAACCTGCGCAATCACAAGGGCGACACGCTGCTGATGCTGGCCAGTTATCACGGGCATCTGCCAGCGGTGCAGGTGCTGCTGCGTCATAAGGCTGACCCCGAGATTCGTAACGACAACGGCCAGAGCCCGATCGCCGGCGCAGCCTTCAAGGGCGACCTAGCGGTGGTCAAAGCGTTGATCGAGGCCGGTGCCAGCGTGGAGGGGGCCTCGGCCGATGGACGCACTGCGTTGATGATGGCGGCGATGTTCAATCGCACGGCGATTGTTGACTATCTGCTGGCGCAAGGCGCCGACCCACTGGCGCGTGATGCGCGTGGCGTGACCGCGCTGGGTGCTGCGCAGGCCATGGGCGCTCCGGAGACAGCCGAGCAACTGGCCCGCTTCGGCTGACCCTGGCGATGGAGGCGGGCGGGTTTTCCCGTTATCCTGCGCGCCTCTTTTCGCCGGCCGAGGATCCCCCATGAAAGCTTCACTGCTCGAACTCATCAGCAAGATCAGCTCCGGCTGCATGAGCGAGCCGGATATCGAGCGCATTGCCGACGAAGCCGCGCAGGCCTACGCCGACCCGGCGGGTTTCCTGGCGGCCAATCCCGACATCAACTACGACGACAGCTTTCCGATCCCCCTGGGTGAGTGGGTGGTGGTGGGCAGCCTGCCGGACACCGTGTTGTTCCAGGCCGACAGCTACATGGACCTGTTCGCGCAGATCGTCGCCTCGTTCGGGCCCAGCGTGCCGTTCAACATCAAGCCCAAGCAACTGGCCAAGACCGAGCCGCTGACCGCCCTGAATCGCATCCAGATCCAGCTCGGCAGCATGAACAAGGAGATGGGCGGCTATGTACTGATGGACTTCAGCCAGCCGCTGGATGACGAACTGCAGGCGGTGCTGGTGTACGGCTGTGACGAACAGCGGGTGCTGGAGCTGGCCGCCGAGGTCGGTATTCATGCCGCCCCGGCGCTCAAGGCGCGCCAAGGCGAGGCCTGATCCGTCAGCCCAGCGCGGTATCGAGGAACATCATCACCGCAAAGCCGCCCATCAGGCCCAGGGTGGCCGAGGTCTGGTGACCATTGCGGTGGGTTTCCGGAATCACCTCGTGGGACACCACGAACAGCATCGCTCCGGCAGCCAGGCCCAGGCTCAGCGGGTAGGCGATGGCAAAACCGCTGGAAATGCCCAGCCCGACCACCGAGCCCAGGGGCTCCATCAGGCCCGAACCGACCGCGACCAGCATCGCCTTAAGCGGCGACAGCCCGGTGGCACGCAGGGCAAGGGCCACTGCCAGGCCTTCAGGAATGTCCTGGATGGCGATGGCACTGGTCAGCGGCAAGCCGACGTTCATGTCGCCACCGGCGAAACTGACGCCGATGGCCATGCCCTCGGGCAGGTTGTGCAGGGTGATGGCCAGCACGAACAGCCAGACCCGGTTGATGCGCTCGGATTCCGGTCCCTGGCGTCCGACGCTCTCGTGTTCGTGGGGGGTGAACTTGTCCAGGCCGAGCATCAGCAGCACGCCAAGGCCCAGGCCGGTGACCACCGTAGCCGCCGCCAGCGGCCCGGTGCCGGTGATCTCCCGCGCGGCATCCAGCCCCGGCAGGATCAGCGAAAAGGAACTGGCGGCGAGCATCATGCCTGCTGCGAAACCGAGCATGATGTCCTGGGTGCGCTGGCTGATGTCGCGCAGTACCACGGCCATGACCGCGCCCAGCGCGGTGGCCAGGAAACCGGCACTGCCGCCCAGCAGCGCGTGGTCGAGGTTGGCCTGGTTGGCGCCATTGAAGGCGTTGTAGAGACTGGCGACGCCCAGGCCCAGTACGATCAGGATGGCCAGCAGGAAACCCAGGCTGAGCAGGGGAGCGGCCTGGACCTGTGCGGACCAGGTCGAGCGCAGCGAGCGCAGTGGAGCAGGGGCGGGCATGGCAGTGACCTCTTGTGAAACGATGCAGTTCTGGTTTGCGAGCGTTGCGGCGAGCGCTTGGTTCAATGGAAACCTTTCATCGCCGGCAGGTTCTGTAGTGGAACGCTCCTGGCCCGATATACCGGACAGGGGTCTGCCACAGCCTTACCACCTTTGTTCGGGGAGTACCATCATGGGATCGACTTTCAACAGCCTCATCGGCCTGATCATTCTGGCCCTGGATATCTGGGCCATCCTGCACGTGCTCAAGAGCAGCGCCGAGGTGGGCATCAAAATTCTCTGGGTACTGCTCATCGCCCTGTTGCCGGTGCTTGGCCTGATCATCTGGGCGTTGGCCGGACCGCGTGGCAACCTGCGCGTCTGACCGTCGCTCGCCGGTTTCTCGTACAAAACCTAAGCAATTGTGTTCCCACATAATTTTCACATTGCCTGGATCATCATGCGCGGCGATCATCGGCCGCCGTCTTCCTGAAGTCGGCGGTTCCCCTGCGGACCTGCGGTACGCGCATTCGTGATCCTCACGTGTGCGTCCCGTCACGCCGCCAGGGCCTTCCACTACAACCTCGAATCCTGCGGACCTCCTATCCATGGCCAAAACGGACGCCTCTCGGCACGCCTTGTCCCGCCTGCCTGAACCCACGCTCAAGCATCACCTGCTCTATACCCTGCTCAGCGGCCTGGCCCTGATGGTGATGTACACCCTGCTGCGTATCGGCCTGCTGGTGTACAACCGCGAGATGATCGGCGACACGCCGATGTCCACCTTTCTCGAAGCGCTGGCCAATGGCATGCGCTTCGACCTGCGCTTGACCGTCTACCTGCTGATTCCGCTGTTCTTCGCGGTGTTCAGCCTGCGTGCCATGCGTGCGCGAGGGGTGTTCCGTTTCTGGCTGACCCTGGTCGGCAGCCTCACGCTGTTCTTCGGCCTGATGGAGATGGACTTCTACCGTGAGTTCCACCAGCGCCTCAACGGTCTGGTCTTCCAGTACGTCAAGGAAGACCCCAAGACTGTGCTGAGCATGCTCTGGTATGGCTTCCCGGTGGTGCGTTACCTGCTGGCCTGGGCGCTGGTGACCTGGCTGCTGAGCCTGGTGTTCAAGGGTTTCGATCGTCTTGCCCGGCCGCGTCAGGCGCTGGCGTCGAGCGTCGGCGCCTCGGCCGGAGCACCCTGGTACCTGCGTGCCGGGGTGTTCGTGGTGATCCTGCTGGTCGCTGTGGTCGCTGCGCGTGGCACCCTGCGCCAAGGTCCGCCATTGCGTTGGGGTGATGCCTACACCACCGAGTCGAATTTCGCCAACCAGCTGGGCCTGAACGGCACCCTGACGCTGATCGCCGCCGCCAAGAGTCGCATGTCCGAGGACCGTGACAATATCTGGAAGGCCACCCTGCCACAGGACCAGGCCCAGCAGACCGTTCGCGACATGCTGCTGACCGCCAACGACAAGCTGGTCGAGGCCGACAAGGCCGCGATTCGCCGTGACTTCACCCCGCCGGCGCAGAACACTCTGCCGATCCGCAACGTGGTGGTCATCCTGCTGGAAAGCTTTGCCGGCCATTCGGTGGGTGCGCTGGGCAGCGATGCCAAGATCACCCCGTATTTCGACAAGCTGGCCGAGGAGGGGCTGCTGTTCGACCACTTCTTCTCCAACGGCACCCACACCCACCAGGGCATGTTCGCCACCATGGCCTGCTTCCCCAACCTGCCGGGCTTCGAATACCTGATGCAGACCCCGGAAGGCAGCCACAAGCTGTCCGGCCTGCCGCAGTTGCTGAGCACCGGGCGTAACTACGACGACGTGTACGTCTACAACGGCGATTTCGCCTGGGACAACCAGTCCGGGTTCTTCAGCAACCAGGGCATGACCAACTTCGTTGGCCGCAACGACTTCGTCAACCCGGTGTTCTCGGACCCCACCTGGGGCGTCTCCGACCAGGACATGTTCGACCGTGGCGCGCAGGAGCTGAAGGCCCGTCAGGGTCAGGGCAAGCCGTTCTACGCCCTGTTGCAGAGCCTGTCCAACCACACGCCTTACGCGCTGCCCAAGGACCTGCCGGTGGAGCGGGTCACCGGCCACGGCTCGCTGGATGAGCACCTGACCGCGATGCGCTATTCCGACTGGGCGCTGGGGCAGTTCTTCGAGAAGGCCAAGAAGGAGCCTTACTACAAGGAAACCCTGTTCGTGGTGCTGGGCGACCATGGCTTCGGCAACAATCGCCAGCTCACCGAAATGGATCTGGGGCGTTTCAACGTTCCGCTGCTGATGATCGCCCCCGGCATCCAGGAGAAGTTCGGCAAGCGCAGCAGCGTCGTCGGCACCCAGGTCGACGTGGTGCCGACCATCATGGGCCGCCTGGGCGGCGAAACCCGTCACCAGTGCTGGGGTCGCGACCTGCTGAACCTGCCTGAGGGCGACAAGGGCTTCGGCGTGATCAAGCCGTCCGGCAGCGAGCAGGTGGTCGGCATCCTCAGTGGCAATCGCATCCTCATCGAGCCGGTGGACATGCCGGCCAAGGTGCTGGAGTACCAGCTCGGGGCCCAGCCTTCGGCCGAGGTCATTCCGGATGCACCGGAGACCGACGAGCTCAAGCGTCGCCTGGATAGCTTCATCCAGACCGCGACCAAGAGCCTGTTGGACAACACCGCCGGGGTGGAAGCCAGCAAGAACTGACACCCGCCCCTGACCCCCGCAGGTCGCTGCCAGCCCCGGCAGCCGCCCTGTGGGGTACTTGCGCCCAGCCCCGGTCGTGACCTTTCAGCCCATCTCGCCCGACACATCGGCGCCGCCTGGCATGCAGGTATTGCCAATCGCGTCCCACTCGGCAACATCCGTCGAAAATCCTCTGAACGAACCCGCTGCTGTACCGGTCAAGATCACGTAAGCCGATTGTCTGGCTGTTTTGCGGAGGTTTTGATGAAACAGTGGGCCGTTTCGTATCTGGATAAGGATGGCGTGCAACAACGCCTGACGATGGATTCGTTGCAGCAGCCGACGCATGAGGAGGTTGCCCGCCTGTTGCGCCCGAAGCTGTACCCGCTGGCGACGGAACTGGACCTGAACGATCTGGAAGGACGCAGCGTAGAGCCGACGGTCAAGACGCTGAAGGACTACAACAGTGTCCAGATCATTTCCATTACTGAGGTCTCCGGTTGACGTACCGTCTGGCGGTCCGGAGATCGCGGAGCTAATCTGCACTTCAGGTCCGTGAGGGCCTGTCCCTGTCGGTAGCGCGTCTGCTGCGGGCCGCTACCGCCCAGCTCCATGCTTGATCGCCTTGCCGTATCCGGGCGCGAGCTCTGTTCGGCGGGCATTGAAACTCTATCTATCGTTGCATAGGAGGACGTTTCATGAGCACAGCCAATCACGAAGACATCAGCAGCCACGTACTGCGCTGCATGAAAGAGGGCGGATTCGATTTCGCCCGTATCCATCCCATCGAGTTCTACGCGGTATTTCCGGATGAGCGAAGGGCCAGGCAGGCTGCCCGGCAGTTTCGCGGCGAGTCGCTCAACGCCCAGGTCAATGAGCGGGAGGATGGCGCCTGGCACCTGCAGGTCAGCAAAGTGATGTATGCCACTTACCACGGCATCGGTGATTTCGAGCAGGACCTGCAGGCGGCCATTTCGCCGCTGGATGGCGAGGTCGAAGGTTGGGGCGTCAAGCATGAGATCCGTCGCCTGAACTGAACCTCCCAGGCAATACCGCAGCCGTGAAGGCCCGAGCGCAAATCACTCCGCTCGGGCCTTCGTTGTTTCATGGCGGTGCAAGGGCTGCACTCCGGTTCCGGCGGGGCAAAAAAAAACCACTGCGAGCAGTGGCTTAAACGGGAAGATTGTCAGTGATTCGTTGCACCACCGTGCTGCCGGGACTTCGCGGTGGCTGCGAGAGGAATTGTGGCTAATTGCTGGCTCCATGAATAATCAATGCTCTCTATATGGCCTATAGTTTTTAGCCGCGGCTGCCTGAGAATGAGGCGTGGGGTGTGAAATTGTGCGTCTGATTGCACGGAAATGGTGCCAGGTAACACTTTCGAATATTCAAGTATTTGAAAAATAACGGTTTATGCCAGTGGCACGGGCTTTGCGATGGCCTTTGTGTCCAGGGTGACAAGGAGTTCGGCATGACCCGTAACTTTTACGATGAGATGTATGACGCGGGCGGGTTGGTCCGTCCGCATTACCGGGAGTTCGCCCGGTGGCTGGAAAATGCCCCTCCTGAACTGCTGGCCCAGCGCCGGCGCGAGGCCGATCTGCTGTTTCACCGTGCAGGTATCACCTTCACGCTCTATGGGGATGAGCAGGGCACCGAGCGGTTGATCCCCTTCGACACCATTCCGCGCAGCATTCCTGCCAGCGAATGGCAGGTGGTGGAGCGTGGCTGCATCCAGCGCGTCAGGGCGCTGAACATGTTCCTTGCCGACCTGTATCACCAACAGCGCATCATCAAGGCGGGCGTGGTGCCGGCTGACCAGGTATTGGCCAATGACCAGTACCAGCTGGCGATGCAGGGCCTGGATCTGCACCGCGACCTGTACTCGCACATTTCCGGGGTCGACCTGGTGCGTGATGCCGACGGTACCTATTACGTCCTGGAAGACAACCTGCGCACGCCCAGCGGCGTGAGCTACATGCTCGAAGACCGCAAGATGATGATGCGTCTGTTCCCCGAGCTGTTCGCCGCGCAGCGCATCGCACCCATCGACCACTACCCGAACCTGCTGCTCGACACTCTGAAAAGCTCCAGCCCGCTGGATAATCCGCGCGTCGTGGTGCTGACGCCCGGGCGCTTCAACAGTGCGTTCTTCGAACATGCCTTCCTGGCGCGAGAGATGGGCGTGGAGCTGGTGGAAGGGGCAGACCTGTTCGTGCGTGACGAACGGGTCTTCATGCGTACCACTTCAGGGCCGCAACCGGTGGATGTCATCTACCGGCGCCTGGATGACGCGTTCCTCGATCCGCTGGCCTTCAGGCCCGACTCGGTGCTGGGCGTGCCGGGCTTGCTGTCGGCCTACCGCAGCGGCAACGTGGTGCTGGCCAACGCCATCGGCACCGGCGTGGCCGACGACAAGTCCATCTACCCCTACGTCACCGACATGATCCGCTTCTACCTCGACGAGGAGCCGATCCTGATGAACGTGCCGACCTGGCAGTGCCGCAAGCCCGATGAGCTGTCCCACGTGCTGGCCAACCTCAAGGATCTGGTGGTCAAGGAAACCCAGGGCTCCGGTGGCTACGGCATGCTGGTCGGCCCGGCGGCCACCAGTGCCGAGATCGAAGCCTTCCGTGCCCGCCTGATCGCCCGGCCACATGCTTATATCGCCCAACCCACCCTGTCCCTGTCGACCTGTCCGACCTTCGTCGAGAACGGCATCGCCCCGCGACACATCGATCTTCGTCCCTTTGTCCTGTCTGGCCGCGAAACCCGCGTGGTGCCCGGCGGGCTCACCCGGGTGGCCTTGCGTGAAGGCTCGCTGGTGGTGAACTCGTCCCAGGGTGGCGGCACCAAGGACACCTGGGTGGTCGAGGATTAAGGATGCCTGCCTATGTTGAGTAGAACTGCCTCAGATCTGTTCTGGATGTCGCGTTACCTGGAGCGGGCGGAAAACCTCGCCCGCATGCTCGACGTCAGTTATTCCCTGTCGCTCATGCCTCAGGACGGGCGCGGCGACGGGCTGGACGAAATCGCCATGCCGCTGCTGATCACCGGCACACTGGACACCTACAAGGAGCGCCACGGCGCCTTGCACGCCGAACGCATGCTGCATTTCTTCGCCCTCGATGCCAGCAACCCGGCCAGCATCTACAGCTGCCTGGGCGCGGCGCGTGCCTGTGCCCATGCGGTGCGCGGGCGTATCACCGCCGACATGTGGGAGAACATCAACTCCACCTGGCTGGAGATCCGCGGCATTGCCCAGCAGGGCCTGAACCGCTACGGCATGAGCCGTTTCTGCGAGTGGGTCAAGGAGCGCGCGCACCTGTTCCGTGGCGCCACCTACGGCACCATCATGCGGAACGATGCCTTCCGCTTCATTCGCCTGGGGACCTTCATCGAGCGCGCCGACAACACCCTGCGCATGCTCGACGCACGCTATGAAATGCTCGAGTTGCGCGGCTCCCACGTGAAGGCCGCCGCCGACAGCTCGGCCGCTGGCTACTATCAGTGGAGCGCCTTGCTGCGTGCGCTGTCGTGCTTCGAGGCCTATACCGAGCTGTACCGTGAGGCGCCGGGCGCCCGTCACGTGGCCGAGTTGCTGCTGCTGCGTGCCGACACCCCGCGTTCGCTGCTGGCCTGCCTTGAGGAACTCGAAGAAGTGCTTACCAGCCTGCCCGGCGTCAACGGTCGTCCCGCTCAGCGCATGGTCGCCGAGCTGCATGCCCGGCTGCGTTACACCGGCATCGACGAAGTGCTCGAGGCTGGCCTGCATGCCTGGCTGAACGACTTCATTCCCCTGATCGCCGAGCTGGGCGACGCCATTCACACGTCCTATCTGGAGGCCGCATGAGACTCTCGATCAGCCACGAGACCTGCTATCGCTATGAAGCTCAGGTGCGCGCCAGCATCCAGTACCTGCGCCTGACCCCGCACGACAGCGAGCGGCAGAAGATCCTCAGCTGGCAACTGGACCTGCCGCGCGCGGTGCGCGCGCAGATCGACCCCTATGGCAACATCCTGCACGTGCTGACCCTCGACGAGCCCCATGAGTCGATCGTCATCACCGCGCGGGGCCAGGTGGAGATCGATCCCAGCCGCGAAGCCGAGCACGACGACCAGTCACCGTTGCCATTTCTGCGTTACACGCGCTTGACCGAGGCCGACGAAGCCCTGCGGGCGTTCGCCGCCGAACATTGTGCGGGGCGCCGCGACCGGCAGGCACTGAGCGGGTTGATGCAGGCGTTGCACCAGCACATGGTCTACACCCCGGGCGCGACGGAGGTCGATACTCCCGCAGCCCAGGCCTTTGCCGGGCGCACCGGGGTGTGTCAGGACCATACCCATGCGTTTCTGGCCTGTGCCCGCAGCCTGGGCATTGCGGCGCGCTATGTGTCGGGTTACCTGTGCACCCAGGACAGTGAGCACCTGTCCAGCCATGCCTGGGCCGAAGCCTGGCTGGATGACGCCTGGTACAGCTTCGATGTGACCAATCAGCTGGCGGTGCCGGAGCGGCACCTCAAGGTGGCGGTGGGGCTGGATTACCTGGACGCCTGTCCGGTGCGCGGCATGCGCCGTGGCGGTGGCTTCGAGCAGATGCACGCCAAGGTGCTGGTCGAGCCGGCCCCGCCCATGGGCCAGACGCAGCATCAGTGAACAACAGGCCCGGTCGCCAGCAAGGCGGCCCGGGCCTGTCTGCGATCATTCGGCAGGGTCGTCGGTGATGTCATAGAGCGCGTTGTGCAGCTCTTCGTAGTTACCGCCGTTGATCACGCTCAGATAGCCGGCCTTGTTCAGGCGATTCTGGTACTTGTCGGCTTTTTCGTCGGTGCTGGCGAAGATCACGAATACCGTATTGCGGTCAGTGAGCACCTGCTTCATCTGATTGACCAGTCGCACCGGGTCGACCCGCACGGCATTGAGTACGGTGCCGGCGTCGTACTCGATCTGGCTGCGCACGTCCACGGCCAGCCGACCTTCCTTCAGCGCGGCCACAGCCGCGGCCTGGGTCACGTCCCCCGCATGAGCGCTGATGCTCCAGGTCAACACGGCGAGGGCTATCCATCTGTGCATGAGTCTGTCTCCGTTGGTCCTTCCAGACAGGGTGGCACAGACGGTTGCCGACCGACAGGGGTTTGCCGTTTCAGCCGAACAGGCGCGAGAGATTCGGTACGATGAGCACCAGGATGGTTCCGAACAGAATGAGCCCCGCCTGACGAAGTTTCGAATACTTGAACATGGCTGACTGCCTTTTGTTGTTATTCCTGCACAACCCGAAGGGCCGAGAAGCCGAGCTTTTGGCCCACCAGGGGAAGAGTGCTGCCATGGGCAGGTGGGGCGCGTTTTCCTGTCCGCGATCCGCCGGCGCGCTAAGCGATGTTGTTGCGCCCTGCCCGGTGGGAAGCTCCGAAAATCGTTGTTGATCTGCGAATCTGCCCACCCCGGCCCCGAAAGACCATGTAATGACTGATTTAACCTTAGAGCCCGGGTTTCATGAGATTTAGAATGCTTTGATCTTTCGGCTCATGTTTTAAGCTTCAAAAATTATCAAAGATTGTCGGGACCGCAGCCGATGCTTTGGCTAGACGCCTCGCCATTGGCCATACCGTTCGTCTGCTGGGCCGGCTTGTCGCTCGATGGAATCAGGTTGGCAGAAATCCAGCCGCCTGACAGGGCCTGGAAGCGACCCTGTAATACCTGTCGCCGCAACGGGCGTGCGCAATGGCCCTTGCGTTGCCATGGGTATGCGGGCAGGCTGGGCGCGCTGAATCATTTCCCTTTACCGTTTCAGGTTACTTTTCATGTCGTTACGCATCTGCATTCTGGAAACCGACATTCTGCGCCCCGAACTGGTCGACCCCTACCGCGGCTACGGGCACATGTTCGAAGTGCTGTTCTCGGGGCAACCCATCGAGGCGCAGTTCGTCATCCATAACGTCATGCAGGGCGACTACCCGGACGACTCGGAGCGCTTCGATGCCTATCTGGTCACCGGCAGCAAGGCCGACTCGTTTGGCAGTGATCCTTGGATCCAGGTGCTCAAGACCTACCTGCTGGGCCTCTACCAGCGTGGTGAGAAACTGCTGGGCATCTGTTTTGGTCATCAACTGCTGGCCTTGCTGCTGGGCGGCAAGACCGAGCGTGCGACGCAGGGCTGGGGCGTAGGCATTCACCATTACCGGATCGAGCGCTCCGCACCCTGGATGTCACCAGGCCTGGAAACCATGACCCTGTTGATCAGCCATCAGGACCAGGTGACCCGCCTGCCGGAAAACGCCACGGTCATCGCCTCCAGCGATTTCTGCCGTTACGCGGCCTACCACATCGACGACCAGGTGCTGTGCTTCCAAGGGCATCCGGAGTTCATTCACGACTACTCCAAGGCGCTGATGCACATTCGTCAGGAGTCGCTGGGCAAGGAACTCTATGAAAGGGCCCTGTCGGGCCTGGGTCACGACCATCACGGTCGCGTGGTGGGCGAGTGGATGCTGCGTTTCGTGGCGCAATCGGCCTGACGACCCTGCGCCGGGGCTGCCTCAGGCAGCTCGGTAGGAGCGGCTTTAGCTGCAAAATTGCCAGGAAGCTCAGCGCATCTGCTGTGAACATGCGGTCGTTTTGCGGCTAATGCCAATACTGGTCAGTTCCGGCCGTGGGAGCGAGCTTGCTCGCGAAGGCGGCGTCACGTTCACAGCAAACTCAGCGACTTTGCCAGCTTTTCTCGAGCAAGCTCGCTCCCTTCAAAGCCGCAAAGCGTTCTACAGCCAGCCCGAACGCTTGAAGCTGGCAAACAGCCCGGCACAACCGCCGACGATGACCCCCAGCACGATGAAGTAGCCGTAGTGCCAGCTCAGCTCCGGCATGTTCTCGAAGTTCATTCCGTAGATGCCCGCGATGGCCGTGGGGAAGGCCAGGATCGCCGCCCAGGCGGCGAATTTGCGCTGGATGAAACCCTGCCGTGAAGACTCCAGCAAAAGGCCGATCTCGATGGTCTGGCTGGCCAGGTCGCGCAGGTTGGCCAGGTCTTCCATCTGCCGCTTGACGTGGATTTCCACGTCGCGGAAGTACGGCCGCATGTTCTTGTCGATGAACGGGAAGCTGAGCTTCTGTAGTTCTTCACCCACTTCCACCATGGGCGCCAGGTAGCGCCACAGGCGCAGCAGGTCACGACGCAGGCCATGGATGCGCTGGATGTGCGCATCGCTCATGGCGCCGGCCAGCACGCTCTGCTCCAGCTCTTCGAGTTCGCAATGAATGGCCTCGGCCACCGGCTGGTAGTTCTCGGTGACGAAATCCAGCAGTGCATACAGGACGAAGTCCTCGCCGTGCGACAGCAGCAGCGGCCGGGCTTCGCAGCGTTGGCGTACGGCGCTGTAGGACTTGGAATGGCCATTGCGCGACGTGATCACATAGCCCTTGCCGGCGAAGATATGGGTTTCGATGAACACCAGCTTGCCGGCCTCGCGCACCGGTGCATAGGTGACGATGAACAGCGCGTCGCCGAAGGTTTCCAGCTTGGGCCGGCTGTGTACCTCAAGGGCATCCTCGATGGCCAGCTCGTGCAGGTTGAACTGCTTCTTGAGGCTGGCCAGTTCATGCGGGTCGGGCTGTTCCAGGCCGATCCAGACGAAGTGGCCCGGCTTGGCGGCCCAGGCTGCACCTTCTTCAAGGGTGATGTCGCTGACTTTCCTGCCTGCGCTGTAAACCGCTGCTGCAACTACTCGGCCCATGTCGGTATCGCTTCTTTCGCAAGGATGCTGGAGAGGAGGCGGCGCGGGGCGTGGCCGCACGCCGGTTGTTCAGAGTATGGCTGGGGCCAGGAGTTCGTTTCAGGCCAGATGCTGGCGGTCCTGCTCGATGGCGGCGTCCAGGGTTTCGAGGAAGGCGCGGCGGGCCTTGAGCTTGGTCTGCCGATGGGCATTCATGTTGAGCTTCTTGAGGTTGCCGGCCACCTGGCGAGCGGTCTCCAGCAACTGCTCCGCGGCCACGACCTGATCGAGGAAGCCGGCGTCCCGCGCCGCTTCCGGGCTGAACATCTCGGCGTTGATCACCGCACGGTGGAAGGCTGACTTGCGCAGTCGGTCGCGGGCCAGCTCGATGCCCGCATGGTGCATGGTCATGCCGATCTGCACTTCGTTGAGGCCGATCTGGAAGGGGCCGGCGGCACCGATGCGGTAGTCCGCCGACAGCAGCAGGAAGGCGCCCTTGGCCACCGCATGACCGGGACAGGCAACGATGACCGGGAAGGGGTGCGACAACAGGCGGCGGGCCAGGGTCGAACCCTGGGCAACCAGGGCGATGGCGGCCTCGGGGCCGGCGGTCATCACCTTGAGGTCGTAGCCGCCGGAGAGGATGCCCGGCTGGCCGGTGAGGATCACTACGGCTCGGTCTTTCTCGGCCTGATCCAGCGCGGCATTGAGCGCGTCGATCAGCGCCGGTGAGATGGCGTTGACCTTGCCGTTGCTGAGGGTCAGCGTGGCGATACCGTCGTCGAACTGATAGGAGAGCAGGTCACTCATGGAACGGTTCCTTCTGGGCGTGATGGGCAGACGTTACGCATACCCCGCGCGCAGGTAAAGAACTGACTCACGGGTCACCGAAGGCCCGGTCGGCCACGCCTGCAGCCGCGGGTCACAGCTGGATATCGTTGAACGAGCAATATTCTTCCCAGTCCATGCCCAGTGCTTCGGCAACCTGTCGGTGCGCCTCCAGGCGCATGGCCTGACGTTGCTCGGGAGACTCGGCGATCAGTTCGATGGCCAGTTCCCAGGGCTCGATACCCTGTTCCTCGGCGGCGTCCTCGAAGGCCCATTGCACCTGCTGCGCCTGCTCGCGTTCGCTCAGCGCGGCGATTTCATCCTTGAGGGTCGGGTGGTCGGCGAGGTAGCGGGCCAGGGCGGCTTGTTGCCAGTCGTTGAGGTTCATTCCAGGCGTCCTTCGGCTATTGGCTGGGCAAAGGCGCCATTATGGGTTTCGCAGGCTGCCTGGCAAGCCCGGCGGGATCGCCGCACCGGTTGCGGCGGCCCTGCGCAGCGCTTCGGCAAAGGATGACTGGCCGGCCGAGGGATCGAAGCAGCCACTTTCGTAGAAAGGGCTGACGCATTGCGAGGCGACCGTAGGAGGCGGCAGGCGGCTGACCTGCAGCTTCTTGTAGTTCTCGCCTTCGATGACCTTGACGTTGGCCTTGCCAGGAATCTGCAGGTTCTTGATCGCCCGCTGGTAGACCTCTTGGATGTGCTCGCGCGGGATATCCGGCGTCGCCAATGGCGGGCCGCCGCGCTGCACGGTGGTTTCGCCCTTGCCGGGTTCGCAGGGGACCGCGGCGAAGCTCACATGACCTTCGGCAGAGGTGCATTTGTAGATATCGGCGCAGGCGGGCAGGGCGGTGGCCAGCAGGCAGATGGCCAGAAACGAATGACGTGACATGAATTCCCTCCGTGGATGGCGCAAGGCTAGCACTGGGCGCAAGTGCCAGACAACGGCCTACCGTTCGTCCATCCGGGGTGCACCTTCATGACCCGGGCGGCTCACAGTCTTACAACGCCCATCATGTTGCGGAGGTTGCATGTCTGCTCGAACCCCTGATACCCACAAGCCTGACGACCTGGATTTCGATCATGAGTCGCCAGACCTCGAAGACCCGCAGGTCGACCCGCCGGCACCTGCCGATGCGCCGAACGATCGCCAGCCCAAGGACGACTATCCGCCCTACGACACGCCAGAACGCTGAGGGTCAGGGGTTGGCCTGCAGGTACTCCAGCAGGTCTTCCATGCGCTGGTCATTGCCCAGCCACCAGAGTTTCATGCGCGTATCGGGCACCATGCCGCTGGGGTCCTTGACGAAACGGGCGATGTTCTCACGGGTCCAGACGATCCCGGAGTTAAGCATCGCCTCGGTGTACTTGTAGTCGTCGGTGTGCCCCGCCTGGCGGCCAATGACGCCATTGAGCTGGGGGCCGAACGCCGCCCGTGCATAGGGGCCGATCTTGTGGCAGCCCGAGCACAGTTTGGTGAATACCGCCTTGCCGGCTTCGGCATCGCCGGCAGCCTGGGCAAGGCCCACAGGCAACAGCATCAGCAGGATGAGTAAGCAATTCTTGATCATGGCATCCGGACAGCCCTTGGCATCAGGCCGAGGATGCTACCCCAGGCGCAGCACCAGGAAAACTTCGGTGATGCCGCTTACTTGCGCATGACCGGGTGGCCGAGAGGCGTTGCGGATCGCCAGTGCTTACCGTCCTTGTTCATCGTCCATGGGTTGAAGAACGCTCGCTCCGGCAGGGGTTCGCTGAACGGGCGACAGCCCAGGCGCTGACGCTCGGCACGGCGCCAGGCTCGATGCCAGTGGGCCTTGTCCCAGGCTTCGGAAGTCGCAGAGGTGATGGGAAAGATCGGCGTGTGGCGCAGGCTTCGGCTCATGGCGGTTTCCAGGTGCTGGAGCGCGCCAGTCGCGCACTCGCCCCGAACCAAGCGGAGCCGCACAGGTTAACAAAGCGCCTGCCGCCCGGCCACGCCAGCGCGACCTGCGGCGATCAGAGGTCTTTCTTGACTTCTTTGTCGACATGCTTGTCGGCCTTGTGACGCTCGTCATCGGCGTGCCTGGCACCTTTGTCCACTTCGCTGGCATCGTGCTTCACGCCCTTGTCGACTTCCTTGGCGTCATGATCCGCGCCCTTGTCCAGCTCGCGGTTATCGTGGCGTACGCCTTTTTCCAGTTCGTTTTCGGCAATGGCCACCGAGGGCAGCGCGGCGGCCAATACGAACACCGCCAGCAGGGATATGACCGATCTGCGCATGATCTACTCCTTGTCTCGACTGCCGGCCCGTCGCGGGCCGCTCCGAATTCACCCTAGATCAGATTTCTAAACCGAACGGTCATTTCGTCGGAATGCGGGCTCTGGAGTAATAAAGACGCTGGTTTTCCCCGGTTTCCAGAAAAGCTGCGGCGTTCTGCATGTCCGGCAGACCAGGCAGCAAGGTTTGCTCCAGAGAGGGCGGCGCGGCGACCTGCAGGCGACCTGTTATATGCAGCAGGTACAGGTGTTCATCGCTCAGCCCCTGCAGTTGCGCGGCCAGGAACTCGCCTGGCAGCCAGGTCACCTCGCCGCTGGCGGCATCCAGCAATGCCAGCCGGTGGGGCGCCGCTGGCGGCGGGGCATAGGCCACCAGGGCGACCTGTTGGCCTTTGGGGCTGATCCGATGGTCGAGCAGCCATTCACCGGGCAGCGCCTGGCTCCCCAGATAACAGCGATACACCGGCCAGGACAGGGCTTCGTCCACGTAGAGACGCTGCCACTCCAGGCGTTGTCCGCCCGCCAGGGGCGCGCTCTGCACTCGTTCCTGAGTCGGCTCGTGCAGCGAGGCGCGCTGAATGATTCGCGGTTGTTCGAACACCTTGCCGTCGATTTCCAAGGCGCTGGCAGTCAGGCCGCTCAGCGTGCCTTGCTCATCATCGGCGAGGTAGGGTTGCATGAGTTCCCATTCGAGGTATAGGGAGTTGCGGTCCAGCTGTGCGGCGCCGTATGTCAGCGCGCGTGGCATGTAGTCGGCAAGATCGGTCAGTGGCGGCAGGCGTCTCCACTCGCGGTCCCAGACCCACCAGTGGCTCTGCCGATCATCGCCCTGGCTGGCCAGGCAGGCCAGGGCAAGGCCGTCGGCGCGCCAGGCCACCTTGGGGAACTGCATGGACAGGCGCAGACCACTGGGCTGCCCGTCGACGCTGATCTGCGCCTCCGGGTACCACAACGGATCCAGCGGATTCTCCAGCACGGTGAGGTCATCCGGTATGCATGGGCGCCAGGTGAACGACGGGCCACCAGCCTGCGGTGGTGCAGGAAAGGCCTGTTCCTGGCGCTGCTGCAGGTATTGCCACTGGTCGTTGGCGATTTTCAGGCCCGCCACTTCATGCATCTCGTGGGTCTGGCCGTGGGCGATAAGCTCGTCGATCTGCGCCGCCCAGGCGCTGTCGTCGGTCAGCGGGCTCTGCCGTCCGATAATGGTGGTGTCGCTGACTTCGTCGATCTCCCAGAAGCGACTCTGTACGTCGCAGACATGCAGCAGGCCGAGCTGCCGGTCGAGAATCAGCAGCGGCCAGTCCGTGCGCGACGGCGCAGGGGTCACGAAGTAGCGCCCGTCCGGGGAGAAGGCGGTGGAGGCTCCGCCGCCGTTGATCACGCTGCCGTCCGGCAGCAGGTAGTCGCACACCGCCGGCCCGCCCATGACGAACTCGCTGCACTGCATTACGCGCACCGCTTCACCTTGCGGTGTCACCGGCGCTGGCCCACTCCAAGCGCTGGTGCCCGGCCTGGCGGTGGAGCGCGTGCGGGTCAGGCCCGGGCCTTGCGGTGGTGTCTTGAAGGTCAGCCCCGCCAGCCGCTTCCAGCCTTCATGCACCAGCAGCAGGACCACGAAGCACAGCACCCCGGCCAGCGTGCCGGCCAGCCCCGGCGACACCAGGGTGGCAACCAGCGCACTCAACCCCAGGCAACCACCCAGCACCCACACGAAAGTGCCGTTCACCTCGCCGGTGATGCGGTTCTCCAGCCACTCGGCCAAGTGCGCGCCCAGCCAGTAGGCCAGCACCAGCAGCGGCGGCAGGAAAAACGGAATGATGAACGGCACCACCAGCAGCGCCAGGTTGAACAGCAGTTTGACGATCAGGACGAGCAGCGAGTCGTCATCCTTATAGGGGCGTTCGAGCATGGTGCAGGGGACCTTGTGCCCAGGGCAGGTGCATCCTCATCAAGAGATGCAAGATGCCCGGATCATAGCTGCGAGTGGGCCAGAGGCGGAAGCGTCGGGCTGCATGGGCATAAACAAAAAGCCCCGGACTTTGCAGGCCGGGGCTTTTGTCTACATCGAATTTGGCGGTGAAAGAGGGATTCGAACCCTCGATACGATTTCTCGTATACACACTTTCCAGGCGTGCTCCTTAAACCACTCGGACATCTCACCGTAGCTCGTTTCGGACGTTGCGTCCGTCGAGGTGCGCTAATGTAGTCGAACGCTTTTTCTTATGCAAATGTTTTTTCAGATTTTTCATGCGCTTAAGCGAAAAAAGCGCTCGGCGGCGCTCAGCGGTTCTGCAGGAACACCACGTAGCCGCGGAACCAGGGGCTGTCGCTCAGAAAGTCGGGGGCCTGCCAATGGCCGTCCTGAATCAGGCCCACCTTGAATGGCAGGCCCAGGCGGCTCAGGCGGGGTAGGTAGGCGCCGTAGTCGGGGATGCTGTGGCGGCCCTGGTAGGTCTGTACCACCACTTCGTCGACCACGCCCTTGAGCTCGGCGATGGCGTTGGCGTCGGCGTGGCTGCTCCAGTCCAGCAGGCCGGTGATGCTCAGGCGGTAGTCGGCGGGCATGCGCTGGCGCAGGTCGTGCAGGAAACTGACGTATTCGTCCAGGTAGCGGGTACGCGCGTCGAAGTCGATCTGGATACCGACCACTGGGTTGCCTGCGGCCCGCCAGCGTTGCACCTGGGCGAACAGCTGGCGGTATACCGCTTCTGGCCAACGCAGGGTGTGGGCGCGGTAGACGATCCACAGTTCCGGCTGCGGCAGGCGGCTGACCGCCGGGCCTTGGGCGATGAAGTTGACCTGGCCGCTGCGTCGCGACTGGCTGACCTGGCCCTGCAGCAGGTACAGGGTCCTGGCCTCGGCTAGCACCGGTTGCCCTTCGACGCCGGCCCAGAGCCAGAAGGCATCGTAGTGGCGGGCGTCTACCGCTGCGGCTGCCGGCAAGGCGCCGAGCAGGCCGAACAGCGCCAGCCAGCGCCATACCCTCACGGATTTCACCAGTAGTACTGCAGGATCTGGCCCCATTGGGTGCTGGCGTAGGTGGTCTTGAGCTGGCGGAACCAGGCCTTGCGCACCGGCGGCTCGACCTCCTGGCCGCCGCAGCTGTTATAGCCGGAGGGGGCGTAGCAGTTGATCGCGCGGAACAGTGCGTAGGCTTTCTCGTCGCGACCGGCCTTGGGGTTGTCGATCACTTGGCGATAGCCGTCCAGGCGAGAATACACCTCGCCGGCGAAGCCCGGTGCGGTGCCGCCCAGGGTGTCGGCGTCGCGGCGTTGATCCAGGGACATGCTGTCCAGGCGATTGCGCAGGATGAACTCGCCCAGGCAGTTCAGCCCCTTGGGATCCTTGCTGTCGGCCTGCAGCGCGGCGGCGGTCTGCGCGATGCTCGGGCAGGCATAGCCGGACTCGGCCTTGTCGCCCTGCCACAGGAACATCGCCAGGGTAGGCGCCTGCTGGTTGAAGTAGAAGTAGTCCAGCGCACGGCCAAGGTTTTCGCCGGCCATCGGGCTGGGCAGGCGCTTGAAGTCTTCGGCGAAATCCGCGTAGCGGCTGCGCAGCAGATCCTTGTACAGCAACACGAACAGCGCCAGCTGGCGTTCCTGTTCATCCATGCCCTGGGTAGTTTGCTGGCGCAGCAGCTCGGCATCGGCCACATGGCTGAGGAGGATGTTGCGCACCTGCTGCGAGCGGATCGGCGAGTCGCTGGCAAACACCCGCGCCAGTTGCTCGTCGCGCTCGTAGCTCATCGCCAGGGCCAGCTCCAGTTGTTCGCGCTGCAAGGGCGCCTTGGCCTGGGGCAGGATTGCCAGCCAGGTCTGTTGCGCGCCTTTCCAGTCCTGCCGGGCCTGCAGGGCCAGGCCACGCAGCATCTGCTGGCTGAAGCCCAAGTAGTCGAGGTTGGCCGCCGGGGCCGCGGGTAGCAAGGTCAGGGCCTTGGCCGGGTCGTCCTGCACGTACAGGGCATGTGCGGCCTGCAAGTAGTCGAACAGCGCCGGCTGGCTGTCGAATACCGCCTTCTGGGCCTGCAGATCGTCCAGCGACAGGCGCGTTTGGTTCTGTTCACGCATCATCAGCAGATCGCTGACGGCCATCAGCATGGGGTCGGGAAGAATGCCGGTCCCTGCGCCCAACAGCTTGAGGTCGATCTCGTTGACCAGTTCGTCGAGGTCGACGTTGCGCTGTTCTTCGCGGGCCTGGGTCAATTGCCAGATGTACTCGGTGGTCAGTTGTTCATCCTCGCCGCTGAGCCAGTAAACCCGGCGCAGCAGGCCCCTGGCCGAAGCTGCATAGGTCCCTTGTGGCCAGGCAGACAGGTAGGCCTGCAGCCGCTGAGCGGCCTGTTGCGCCAGGGCCTTGTCGGCGATTTCTTCGGTGAGCTGGCCGTATTCGTCGAAAGCGTCCTGCTGCGCCTGGTTGAGCAGCGTGCGCGCGCTCATGTACGCCGCGGTTTCCTTGAGCCAGGGTTGGGAGCTGCCGGCCAGTGCAGTGAAGCCCTGGCTGGCTTCGTCGAAGCGACCGCTATAGAAGTCGGCGGCGGCGCGCAGGTAGGTCGCGAATGCCTGGGCGGCGGGCGAGGGCAGGCTGGCGGGGATCAGGCTGGCCTGCTGCGCGGGCTCCCAACTGCAGGCACCGAGCATCTGCAGGCGCGCCTCGGCAAGGGGCTTGCGTTCCGGGTCGGTGATGTCCGAGCTGTCCAGCACCTGCCCGATGAAGTCCAGGGCGCCAAAGGCATCGTTACTGCGACAACGGCTGCCTTCGCCTTGGAGAAAGTCATCACCGGCGCTGTGCTCGGGCAGTGCCAGGCCCATGGCTTGCAGGCGCGTCAGACGAGGATTGGCCGGTGCCGAGGGGTCAGGATCGCTCGGCTTGTCCGCCGGGCGCAGCCGATAAGTCGGGAAGGGGACTGGCCCGTAGCCGGCATCCAAGTCCATGGCCTGCAGCGGTTGCGGGTTCAGCGGCAATGCGCCTTTGTCGGCGAGCAGCAGGCGCAGGTTGACCTGGGAGTCGTTGCCGGGGCTGAGGAAAGGCAGGTTGTTGCACGCCTCGAGGTTTTCCTTGATCAGCGACCAGCGTGGATAGCAGGAGTCGTCACTGCTGGCCTGGGCCTGAAAGGAGGAAACCGAACCCAGGATCACTGCCAAGGTAGTCAACAGCCGCGTGCGCATGAAAAGTCCTTCAATCATGTAGGCAAAATAATCAGGCGCAGATCATAGCCTGTCCTTCTGCCTGCACGCAGGTCTGTGATGCAGAATTCGACGCGGGTTACAGCATGCGCTTGAGGGTGTCGTCCTTGCGGATGAAGTGGTGCCAGAGCGCAGCGACTACATGCAAGCCGGCGACGAAATAGAACAGTGAACCGAACAACTTGTGCAGGTCTTCAAAGCGCTCGGCGACGTGCCCCGAGGTGGTCAGCGGCCAGGGAATCGACCAGCCGGTGAAGACGATCGGCAAGGCGCCTTTTTCCACCATCACGGTGAGCAGGCCGAGTACCGGCTGGACGAACAGAAAGGCGTACATCAGGTAATGGGTCAGGGTCGCCAGGCGTTGCAGGCTGCCTTGCAAGGGCGGGTTGATGGACGGGGGGCTGTGGCGGCGTCGCTCGGCGACCCGGAAGAACGCCAGGCCGAGCAGCAACAGGCCGACCATGAAGTGTCCCTGGACGACCATCGCGCGATAAGGCGAGAACCGCTCGAACTGGGTCCGGCTGAGGATCAGGCAGTAGGCGAGCACGACCAGAGCAGCCATGACCCAGTGCAGCCAGCGGGCTTTCGGGGTGTAGCGATGCGCAGAAAGAATGGCCACAGCAGGATTCCAAACCAGGGTTGATCGAACGGCGAGACATCCCTCACCAAGTTGCCTGATGCGACGGATTTCAGCCGCTTGTCGCGCGGTTGCACAGGCCAAGCAAGGCTTGTGCCTACCGCAGGGGGCAAACGGCTTCAGCTGAGTCTAGGCAATATTCATCAGCGCGCAGCGCCATGCTGCCGACCAGCGAGGACGGCGCTGTCAGGCCGATAGAGCGCAGACCTGGGAGATCGTTCCCTGGCCGCCCGCGCCTGGGGGGCGCTGACTGTTGAGCAGGGGCGCGGACTAAGGACCGGGTTGCACCGGAAAGGTGAAGGTCCCGCCATTGTGCTCGCAGTCACGTTGGGTCTGGCCTTGCGGCTGCACCTCGTAGTACCAGGTGATCACCCGCGCGCCATCAGGAATGTTCGGGCTGTCCTGGCCTGGCTCGCGGCTGGCCGAGCGTTCACTGGCCAGCGACTCCTGGGTCAGGGTCGCCGAGCAGGACGCCACGGCACCCTGTGGGCAGCGCGCGACCTTGCGTTTGCTGCTGGGGCTGGCGCCCTGGTCCTGATTGCTGCACGACCAGTCGATCGAGCCTTCGGGCATGCCCTGATACTCGTAGCACTGGTGGGGTTGGACCACCGGCACCTGGCCGCTGGCCGGCCGAGTCGTCACATCGCAGGCCTCGCCACGGGCCAGTGGGCAGGCGCACAGCAGAAGCAGGGCAATGACAGGTTTCATGGTGGGCCTCCTGGCCGTCCAGCATGGGGCTTGCCGTCAACGGGTGAATCGTTGCGCGACGGCAAAGTTCCGTGCGCAACGACCACCGGCAGCCGCGCCAGGGCGCGACCGGCGCTGCCCGACAAGCGACGGAACCCCCTGGCCCGGCAGGCTTCATATGCTCTGAACGGCAGGTTGTCCCTGGCCCGCCGCCGGTCCCAGAAGGAGCAAGCGTTGTTGACCCGTGCCCATCCGCCCGTCGGCGCCCGGCAGCCGGTATCGGCCAGCCTCTCACTGAACGTACTGACCATGAACATGCATATGGGCTTTGGCTTCTTCAATCGCCGTTTCATCCTGCCGGAGCTGCGCGAAGCGGTGCGCAGCGTGTCGGCTGACGTGGTGTTTCTCCAGGAGGTGCATGGTGAGCACCAGCGCCATGCCAGCCGGGTCGAGGGTTGGCCGACCATCTCCCAGTACGAGTTCCTCGCCGACAGCATGTGGAGCAGCTTCGCTTATGGCCGCAATGCGGTTTATCCGGAAGGCGACCACGGCAACGCGCTGCTCTCCAAATACCCCATCGTGCGTCACGAGAACCTCGATGTGTCGATTCATGGCACCGAAGAGCGTGGCCTGCTGCACTGCGTGCTGGAGGTGCCGCAGTTCGGCGAAGTACATGCCGTGTGTGTACACCTGGGCCTGCGCGAGAAGCACCGTGAACAGCAGATCCGCCTGCTGGCGCAACTGGTCCGGCGTCTGCCCGAGGGTGAGCCGGTAATCGTCGCTGGCGACTTCAACGACTGGCGCCTGCGCGCCGATGCGCTGCTCGAAGGCACCGGCCTGCATGAAGTCTTCGTGCATCACACCGGCGCTGCGGCGCGCAGTTTTCCGGCGCGCTGGCCGCTGCTGCGCCTGGACCGCATCTACGTGGCCAATGCGCAGAGCCGCCGCCCGCGTGTGTTGTCCAATCGGCCCTGGTCGCATCTGTCCGACCATGCGCCCCTGGCCGTGGAGGTGAGCTTGTGACCCAAGGCATATGGCGTGATGGCAACTCGGTGGAGTTGCTGATCAATGGCGAAGACTTCTATGCGGCGGTGTTCGACGCGATCCGCAGCGCCCGTCGGCAGGTGCTGATCGAGACCTTCATCATTTTCGAGGATCGCATTGGTGAGGGGCTGCAGCAGGCGGTGATCGAAGCGGCCGGCAATGGAGCGCAAGTGGTGGTCACTGTCGACGACTACGGCACCTGCGATCTCAGCTCGGTGTTCGTCAAGCAGATGATCGACGCCGGCGTACAGATCCAGCTGTTCGATCCGCAGCCGCGCTTCATGGGCATGCGCACCAACCTGTTCCGCCGCCTGCATCGCAAGGTGGTGGTGATCGACGGCGAACAGGCGTTCATCGGCGGCATCAACTACAGCGTCGATCACATGACCGACACCGGCCTGACTGCCAAGCAGGACTACGCGGTGCGGGTGCGTGGGCCGATCATCGCCGATATCCATCACAGCGCCCTGCACATGCTCAGCCCGGCGGTGCGCAGGCGCCTGGAACCGGTGCCGTTGCGCCTTGAGCATGCCGGCAGTGCGCGCATGCTGCTGGCCGAGCGTGACAACCAGCAGCACACCACCGATATCGAAGAGCAGTACCTGGCGGCGATCCGCAAGGCCAATACGCGGATTACCCTGGCCAATGCCTACTTCTTTCCCAGCTACCGCTTCCTGCGCGAATTGCGCAACGCCTCGCGACGCGGGGTGAAGGTCACGCTGATTCTGCAGGGCAAGCCGGACATGCCCTTCGTGCGCGTCTGCTCGCGGCTGACCTACACCTACCTGCTGCGCGACGGTGTGGTGATCCACGAGTACAAGCAGCGCGCGCTGCACGGCAAGGTGGCGCTGATCGATCATGAGTGGTCCACGGTCGGTTCCAGCAATCTCGACCCGCTGAGCCTGGCACTGAACCTGGAGGCCAACCTGTTCATCCGCGATGCGCGCCTGAACCAGCACCTGCAGGAACATCTGATGGGCCTGGCCGCCGCCCACAGCGTACCGATCACCCTCAAGGGCGCGGCACGTGGCCAGTGGTGGCGGGCACCGATGATCTTTCTGTGCTTCCACTTCCTGCGGCATTTCCCGGCCATCGCCGGCCTGTTCCCGGTACATGGCATGCGCCTCAAGCCGCTGCGGGCCAAGGACGTGATGCCTGAAGCCCGCGTCATCAAGGATCAACAGCAGGCGGCTGCCGAGCTGTCCAATCAGGAGAAGACCTCATGAGCCAGGCCGGCACCGTGGAGCGCAACGGGCATTCGCCCTCTTGGATGTGGGCCAAGCGGGGCCTGAAGCTGTTCTTCTTCATCGCTGTGCCGGTGTTGCTGTTCCTGCTGGTCAAGAACCTCGACTGGCAGGAAGTGCTGCAGGCCCTGCGTTCCTACAAGGCCAGCACCCTGGCACTGGCGGCTGGGGTGGCCGCCACCAGTTACCTGGTGTACTGCGGCTTCGATATCCTCGCGCGTTTCTACACTCGCCACCGGCTGAGCATCGCCCAGGTGATCCCGGTGACCTTCGTCTGCTACGCCTTCAACCTCAACCTCAGTTCCTGGGTCGGCGGTATCGCCTTGCGCTACCGGCTGTACTCACGGCTGGGTCTGGATGTGCCGACCATCACTCGTGTTCTCAGCCTGAGCCTGATCACCAACTGGTTGGGCTACATGCTGCTGGCCGGGGTGGTGTTTTCCGCAGGCTTTCTGAAGCTGCCGCCTGAGTGGTCGATCGGCTCGACGACTCTACGCCTGATCGGTCTCGGATTGCTGGCCCTGTGCGCGGCCTACCTGCTGGCTTGCCGCTTCTCCAGGCGGCGCTCATGGACGGTGCGGGATCAGGAGATCGTTCTGCCTTCGTTGGGGCAGGCCCTGCTGCAGGCCGGCCTGGGCGCGTTGAACTGGTCGCTGATGGCCCTGGTGATCTTCACCTTGCTACCGGAAAAGGCGTTTTACCCGGCGATTCTCGGCGTGCTGCTGATCAGCAGCATCGCCGGGGTCATCACCCACATCCCGGCAGGCCTCGGGGTGCTGGAAACCGTGTTCATCACCCTGCTGGCCCATCAGTTCTCGAAGAGCACACTGCTGGCCGCACTGATCGGCTACCGGGCGATCTATTTCCTGCTGCCGTTGCTGCTGGCGGTGGTGGTGTACCTGGTGCTGGAAAAACGTGCCAAGGCCCTCAGCGAGAAGAACCGCGCGGCCGGCTGAGCCGGCCGTGGGTCAGTGGCCCAGCTTG
This sequence comes from uncultured Pseudomonas sp., assembly GCF_913777995.1. Classification (GTDB taxonomy): domain Bacteria; phylum Pseudomonadota; class Gammaproteobacteria; order Pseudomonadales; family Pseudomonadaceae; genus Aquipseudomonas. Next base: position 53,888 of record NZ_CAJYVE010000004.1, read on the forward strand.
GCGAACATCTTCACCGCGTCCACGGCGTTATTGGTGCCTTCGCTGATCTTGACGATCACCGAGCCGGCCTGGTCGGCCAGGTCGACACCCTTGACCGCTGTGGTGCGCGTGTTGTCCATGCTGTCGATGGCCTGGCGGGTTTCGCTCTGGATCATGTCGATCATCTCGGAGATCTCCGCTGTCGAGCGGCTGGTGCGGCCTGCCAGCTGGCGCACTTCATCGGCCACCACGGCGAAGCCACGACCCTGATCGCCAGCACGGGCGGCCTCGATGGCCGCGTTAAGGGCCAGCAGGTTGGTCTGCTCGGCGATGCTGCGGATGGTGTTGACGATGGCGGTGATCTGCTCTGAACGCGCGCCCAGCTGGGTAATGATCCGCGACGAGTCCTCGATGTTCAGCGAGATCTGACGCATTTCCTCGGCCGCCTGCTGGATCACTTCGGTGCCGTGTTCGGTGACTTTGCGAGTTTCCACCGAGATGTGATACGCCTGCGCGGCGCTGCTGGCGTCACGTTCGTGCTGTTCGACCCGTGGCGTGATGTCGGAGGCGAACTTGATGACTTTCCACAGCTTGCCACTGGCGTCATAAATCGGGTTGTAGGTCGCTTCCAGCCAGATCGGCTGACCGTTGCGGCCGCTGCGGTGGAACTGGCCACTGAAGAACTCACCCTTGTTCAAACGCCGCCAGAAGTCAGCATATTCGGCACTTTCGGCCACTTCTCGCGGGCACAGCATGCGATGGTGCTTGCCGACCAGCTCGGCCTCGCTGTAGCCCATGGTGCGGGTCAGGTTGGCGTTGGCCTTGAGGATATGCCCATCAGGGCTGAACTCGATCACCGCCATGGCACGGTCGATCGCCTCCAGCTTGCTGCGTGCTTCGTTGGCTTGCTCGACCTGCTGGGTGACGTCGGCAGCATACTTGATGACTTTCACCACCTTGCCCTGAGCATCGCGCACCGGGTTGTAGCTGGCTTCCAGCCACACGGTATGCCCATCGCTGGCCAGGCGCCGGAAGGTCGAGGAAACGAACTCGCCACTGCGCAGGCGCGACCAGAAGCGGTCGTATTCGCTGCTGCGCCCGTCTTCCGGGGTGCAGAACATGCGGTGCTGTTTGCCGACGATGTCTTCGCGGCGATAGCCCATGGTCGTGAGGAAATTGTCGTTGGCGCTCAGCACCACGCCATTGAGGTCGAACTCGATACTGGCCATCGACCGGTCGATGGCCTTGAGCAGGCTGGCCTGCTGTTCGATGACCTGTTGCAGGGCAGCGATTTCTTTACTGTTGGATTTGAAGAACATGGCGGCAGACTCAGAGAGGTTGAGCACGAGTCATTTCCCTGAGTGTGCGGGACGGCACGCACCCGTTCCTGGCGCGTTGACGAAAATATTGATGTCAGTTTGCTACTTTGTACAATTCATTCTTTCAAATGAATTCGCTCATGCGAATACGCCGCATCCGTGTCTAGCACCCTTTGCAGGCCCAGGATTCCCCATATTTGTTGAACATTTCCGAAGAACATCGCGTCGCTGTCATTGAAGTGTTGTTAGTGTGTAAGTTAGTTCAATAGCTTCTCTCTATTTTCGCGCTACGACCTGACAGCGTCGAACAGCAAGGGCGGATTTTCCGACATGAGGTAATGGCCTTCGGGCCACGGGTTCGCAGGCAGACCTATCCTCCAGCTGAAGCGTCGATCGGCCACGCAGCCTGTGGCGTTCGCCCGTCCGCGAGCACTGCCGAGCAGTGCAGAATGCCAACAGGAGCTGGTCCTCATGAGTCTGCTGAGCAAAAGCAACCCGACCGGCACGCGCATTGTCGGTTCCTCCGTTGCCGAGCCGATGTCCCTGGGCTTTGCCGCTTATCGCCTTGAGGCTGGAGAGATCCTGCCCTTGGCGGCACAGGCCCGAGAACAGTGTGTGGTGGTGCTGGGAGGGCGCGTCAGCGTCAATGGCGAGGCACAGGGGCAGGGCGCCTTTGGCTGGGCCAATATCGGTGCGCGGCATTCGGTGTTCGAGCGCCGGCCCCCTTATGCGATCTATCTGCCGCCCAATAGCCAGGCGCAGTTCCTCGCCTTGGGGCCGGCCAGCCTGGCGGTCTGCTCGGCGCCAGGCGCTGAGGGTGGGCCTTTTCCCGCGCGGCTGATCACGCCTGACAGCATGCGCCGCAGCATGCGCGGCAAGGGCACCGGCACTTGTCTGGTCTACGAAGTGCTGTCCGATGCCCAGTTGATTCATTCACTGCTGGTGATCGAAGTGCATGCGCCGCCCGGTTATTCGTCCGGCTGCCTGCCGCCCGTGCAAGCGCCTGAAGGCGACGCGTTGGCAGACACTGTCGAAGAGCTCTGCTACCACCAGGTCAGCCCGGTCGACCGCTTCGTGTTCCAGCGGGTATACACCTTCGACCGGCATATCGACCAGGCCATGGCGGTGGAAAATCATGACCTGGTCAGCCTGCCCAAGGGGCTGCATCCGCTGAGTGTGCCCCTGGGTTGTGAAAGCTATTGCCTGAGCGTGAAGGCCGCCTCGCCACTGCCAGGGCGTCGCGACGCCGACTGGCACGACCTGTGATGGCTGCTGCTGACTCGAGGGGCCAGCCTCAGGGTGCATGACCCTGCTTTTTTACAGGTCTTTGCCCTAATTGTTGGTCATTCGCAGGGCAGGTGGGTTGCCGAGTGCGCAAGGCGGCCTTAGACTGCCGCCCCTCGTGACCGGAGTCCGAGGCCTCGCCGTGAAAGCCGGGCGCTTTCAGGGGCTCGCACGGATCCTCTGCAGATCGGCTAAATGCACGTTTTTTATTAGAGAAATCAATGACAAAGGAACAGTTGCTGGCCATGCCGGCCGATGACTACATGAATGCCGAGCAGCACGCTTTCTTCGTCGAGCTGTTGCAGTCCATGAAAGTTGAAATCCATGAGCGCATCGAGAAGAGTCGTGCCGCCATCGAGAGCCTGGATAGCCCGGCAGACCCTGCCGATGCCGCTTCCGTGGAAGAAGAGCGTCATTGGCTGGTGAACGCCATCGAGCGCGACCAACGCATGCTGCCACAACTGGAAATGGCCCTTACGCGCATCGCTGACGACACCTTTGGCTGGTGCGATGACAGCGGCGAGCCGATCGGCCTGAAGCGCTTGCTGATCAGCCCGACCACTCGCTACTGCATCGAAGCGCAAGAGCGTCACGAGTCCATCGACAAGCATCAGCGCCAGTACTGATTCGACCTGGCAGCGTTGGGCGACACCGACCGGGAGGCAAGCGATTGCCTCCCGGTTTCGTTGTGGCCGCCGTTCGTCGTTTTTCCGGCTGCATTCACTTCATGAGGGCCAGCTACCACTAACGGATCATGGCTAATGGCCGTTGCCTGGCGTTTAATCGACTTCTAAAAAGAAGAAACACAGGGATGAACAGCATGGCCGAAAACCTTTCGTTTGCAGGGAAGCTGGCAGAACCCGCCGCGAAGAAACCTCGTTCTTTACCCGCCTGGTTGCTCGGCGCCGCCCAGAGCCTGGGGGTGTGCCTGTTGCTGCTGGTCGCCGGTTCGAGCCTTCTGCCACTGTGGGCGAGTCTGCCCCTGGGCGTGGCGCTGATCTGGCTGCCCTGGCTACGTCGGCCCAGCGTGCAGGCGGGTAGCGTTGCGCAGGCCGATAGCGATATCACCCGGCTGACCCGTGATCTTTCCCACACCACCAGTCACAACGCGCTGTCGGCAGCCAGCGTGTCCTTTGCCGTGCGGCAATTGGCTGACAGGGTGCAGTCGCAGCTCAAGGCCGCCGAACAGGTGAGCGAGAGTGCGCATGTGATGATCGCCACCGAGCAACAGACCGCGCAGTTGAGCCAGCAGGCCCTGGGTGCGGCCAGCGAAGTGCGGCACAGCAGCGAGGCCGGGCGTAGCGTACTGGCCGAATCCATCGAGCGCATGCATCGCCTGAGCCAGCTGGCGCTGGACAGCCGGGAAGTCATCGGGGCCCTCAGCCAGCGCAGTGAAGAGATCCAACGCGTGGCCCAGGTCATCCAGTCGATTGCCAGCCAGACCAACCTGCTGGCCCTCAATGCCGCCATCGAAGCGGCTCGGGCCGGCGAGCATGGCCGTGGTTTCGCCGTGGTCGCCGACGAAGTGCGGGGCCTGGCCGGGCGTACCGCGACGGCTACCGAGGAGGTCGGGCAGATGGTCGCCGATATCCAGCAGCGTACCGCCCAGGTGGTGGCGCAGATCCAGCAGTTGTCTGCCGACCTGGGCAGCGGCGTCAGCCAGGTCGAGGACACCGGCCGACACCTGGGGCGCATGGCCGACCTGGCGGCCGGCGTCGAAAGCCAGGTGGCGGAAATCGCCCAGGGCGCCCAGACCAATCAGGAGCAACTGAGCCATCTGTTCGTCGCCGTCGACCAGATGCGCAGCGACCTGGCTGTCAGTGACCAGCAGACCACCCGGCTGGCCGAAGCGGCCGTGCAGATGGAGCAGCAGGCCGAAACCATCAGCCAGCGTCTGGCGCAGGTGGGCCTGGACGATTATCACCAGCGCATCTACGACCTGGCCCGTGAAGGCGCGCAGCAGATCGCGGCGCGCTTCGAGGCTGACATCACGCAAGGCGTGGTCAGCCTGGATGACCTGTTCGACCGCCACTATCAGCCGATTCCAGGCACCGTCCCGCCACGCTTTCATACCCGCTTCGACCGCTACACCGACCAGGTACTGCCTGAGGTACAGGAGCCGCTGCTCAAGCGCCACGAGGGGCTGGTGTTCGCCATCGCCTGTACCCAGCAGGGCTATGTCCCGACCCACAACGCCGCCTTCAATCAGCCGCTGACCGGTGATCCGGCGCTGGACACCGCGCGCAACCGCAGCAAGCGCAAGTTCGACGACCGCACGGGCATTCGCTGCGGCAGCCATCAACAGGCGGTGCTGTTGCAGACCTATGCCCGCGACACCGGTGAACTGATGCATGACCTGTCGGTGCCGATCATGGTCCGTGGTCGGCACTGGGGTGGGCTGCGCCTGGGCTATCGGCCCGAACAGCATCTCGGCGCCTGAACCACGAGTAGCGCCAGCGTGCCGGGCCGGTCAGGTGGCGGACACAACGGCGTCGCTTTAATAAAACTATTGATGTAGGAAAGTTCTGAAATACATATGAATGCTTGACTGTCGTGGAGTGCTGAGCAAGCTGTTCATTATTGCGTATAACGCGTTAGTGGCAAGTTTGTAGTCGCTCGCATCTAAGGATGGATACACGATGAACAATAATATATATGGGCGCGCCGCAGTCGAGGACGACAGGCGGGCGCCACGGCGGGTGACCGCCAGGGTCGGCATTTTCTTCGATGGCACCGGAAATAACCGTGTAAATACGCGAATCGGCGCCGATTGCCGGGCTGCGATGCAAGCGGGCGAACGCCATCACACGGCCGCGTGTGCCGGGCGCCATGAAAAGGCTTCGAGCAGTTACAGTAATGACCTGACCAATATCGCGCGACTGGCCGAACTTTATCGGCAATCGCCTCGTGCCGTGCTGGAAAACAATGAATGGCGAGTTTATTACGCTGTTTATATTGGCGGCGTGGGGACCAAGTCCGGGCGGCGTGACGCGTTGTGGTCGGGGCAGAGTTTCGGGCGTGGCACGACCGGTGTATTGGCCAAAGTGGAGGTGGCCATGAAGAAGCTGAATGCCGCGCTGGCCAGTTTCGCTGTGCACAATCCCGGCTGCGTGATCCAGGCCCTGGAGCTGGATCTGTTTGGTTTCAGCCGGGGGGCGGCGTCGGCCAGGCATCTGGTCAACGAGGTGCTCAAGCGTGAGCGCGGCGTGCTGGAAGCGCTGCTGCATGATGAGCAGGTCGCCTGGGCCGAGGAGGTCGGTTGGGCGCGGGGCTCCATCCAGGTCATGGTCGTGGGGTTGTTCGACACCGTCGCGGCGATAGGCAGCTGGCGTGACCTGGGCAACGTGCGTGATGCCAGTAACCGGCGGGTCAATCTCTACTTGCCGGCCGGCTGCGCACGGCAGGTGTTGCACCTGGTGGCACGCGATGAACGGCGGCGCAACTTCGCGCTGAACAGCATCCAGCCTGGCTGGTCGCGTGAGATCGTGTTGCCGGGGGCGCATTCGGACATCGGCGGTGGCTACCTGCCTTGCATGGTCGAGGACGTCCTGCTGACCCGGCCGCGCACGGCGGTGGTCGACTGCAGCGCGCCGCTTGCGCACAGCTCGCTCTGGCAGCAGGCACAGGCCGACCTTGAGGCACTCGATGGCCAGCGCTGGATCGATCCGGCCGACCCTTCGGCATCCTTGCAGGTGCAGTGTTCGAAAGTAGCCAGTCGTGGTTGTGACACCTCGTTGGGCAAGCAACTGGTCATGGCCTCGGTCTGCCTGCGCCGCGAGGTGCTGGGACACCTGTCGCGGGTTCACCTGCGGGTCATGCACGCCTTGGCCTGTGATGAAGGGGTGCCGTTCCAAGCCATCACAGACAGCGCGGAACTGGCCTTGCCCGACGAACTGCAGGGCGTGGCACAACGCCTCATCGCACAGGCCAGGGGCGATGAGGTGGCGCTCAGTACCGCCGAGGAGCTTCTGTTGAGCCGTCGCTACATCCACCATTCGGCGCATTGGCGACCGGTCATCGGTACCCTGGGCGGGCTGGGCGATGCGCTGTTCGTCCATGCGCCGCAGACCGGCGGTCGGGTCATTCACGCCAACGTGGCGCAACCGGGGTACCCGCATTGACGCGATGGAGCGTGCAGCCTGCGTCGCTACAGCCTGTCGGCCTATGAGGCAGGTTTCTCATGCAGGCGCACGTTCAACTCATCGACCACCGGCGCCCAGTCGGCGTCTTCACGCAGTTCCTCCTTGAGAAATCCGGCCTGCTGCGGTGTCCAGAACTCGGCATCGATCAGCTTCACGCCATCAGGCAGTCTATGCTCGGCAATGAATGCTTCGATACTGGCATCATCAAATTCCAGGCCGAGCTGTTCAAATAGATCATTGAGTGTATGAGTGGGCAATTCCATGATCATCTCCTTCAAATAGTTGGATCCATTCTTCTCGATCGGAGTGTGTTCGCACTTCAGAGTTCGATCGATATTCACTGTACTTCGACAATTAATATGAACTGTAATCACGCGCCGGGTGCCATAGACAGTCAGAGCCGGTAGAATCCCCGCCTGCCTGCATCAGCGGATGCAGAGCGTCTCGGGGATTTCAGGGCTTCTCTCGGCCCTTTCAGGAGTGATAACAGGATCGGTCCACTGCGCGGTATTAACCGGGCGGTTCATTTTTCAGTTTTTCGGGAGTTTTTACTTTGGCTGTAAGTAACCTGGATACGCATGCCTTGTTCGTGCTCGGTGATCTACGTGCAAAGTTGGTTAAGCAGTTTCAATCACGTTTCGTCTATATCGCCGAACAGTCGCCTGAGGGCCTGTACATGGCCGAGATCGACACCGAAAACAATCTGGTGGTCGATGATAAATCGCGCCTGGAGCTCAAGGTTGGCGACCATTTTCGCGCCGCGGTGCTGCCCAGTCGTGAAGGGGGCAAGTTCGAGCTGCGCTTTCGTGACCTCAAGGCGACCATTCATGGCCTGGGCGAGTACGCCTTCGTCGAGACCGACGCAGGCCAGGGTATCGTCTTCAAGCAGGGGTATGCGGTAATGATGGTGTTCGCGGCCCGTGAGGCCCTGCAGACCGGACTGGCCCCGACCCTGAAGGCCGCCATCGCCAAGGCGGCCAAGTGGCGCAAGGGCGAGCTGAACTTCCGCCCCAGCGAATGACCTGCCTGCCATTCGAATCCTCGGGCTTCAGCCTTCCTGGGCCGGGCGGTCGCCGCTGACCTCTGGCGGTACGTCCTCGCCGGCCATGCGCTTGCGGAACAGACTGGTACGGGCCAGCAGCAGAGTCGTGACCGGCACGGTGATGGCCAGCAGAATCGGGATCAGCCAGGCATGCACCACCGGTGCCTGCTTGAGGGCCGAGAAGTAGATGATCGACGCCAGGGCCACGCACCAGGTGCCGATGGTCGAGGCCAGCGCGGTCGGGTGCATGCGCTGGAAAAAGTCCTTCAGGCGCAACACGCCAATCGCACCGGTCAGCGTGAACAGGCTGCTGGTCAGCAGCAGAATGGCGGTTACCACTTCGACCCAGTACGGCACGTCGCTGGTCATTCGATCACCTCACCGCGCAGCAGGAATTTGGCCAGAGCGAATGAGCCCACGAAGCCGAACAGGGCGATCAGCAGCGCCGCCTCGAAATAGGTGTCGCTGGCATAGCGAATGCCCAGCACCAGCATCATCAGCATGGCAGTGATGTACAGGTAGTCCAGCGCCAGCACCCGGTCCTGGGCAGAGGGGCCGCGGAACAGACGCAACAGGGTCAGGACCATCGCCAGGGCGAATATCGAAAGGCTGGCCAGTATCGCCAGGCTGAGCAGGTCACTCATTGGAAGATCTCCATCAAGGGGCGCTCGTAGGTGCTCTTGAAGTGTTCGATGAAGCGCGCTTCATCCTCCAGGTCGAACACATGCATCAACAGGATGCTGCGGTCCAGCGCCAGTTCCGACCAGACCGTGCCGGGGATCACGGTACACACCATGGCCAGGGCCGCCAGGCCGTGGGCATCGCGCATTTCCAGCGGAATACGCACGAAGGCCGAGCGCGGCGGGCGACGCTTGAGCGTCCACACCGTGCGCGCCACCTGCAGGTTGGAGAGCACCACGTCGATGCCGACGTTGAAGATGAAGCGCACGATGGTGCCTGGCTTGCTAAGGCGCACCGGCATCGGCCGCAGCGAGGCGAACATCAGTGGGGCGAGAAAGCCCAGCAGGCCGCCCAGCAGGATGTGCCCGGCACTCAGGGAAAGATTCAACACCAGCCACAGCCCCCAGAGCGCCAGGGACAACAGCGGAGCGGGGAACAGTCGTTTCATGGCTGCACCTGCGAGGTGTTGAGGGTGGTGCCCGGCAGTGGGCGAGTGGCCATTACCGACTGGATGTATTGCTGGGGCTCATGCAGGGTAGCGGCAGTCTGCTGGGTATAGAGCAGCAGCGGCTCGGCCTTGAAGGTCAGGGTGATGCACAGGCCCAGCAACAGCACGATGGGCAGGTACTCGCTGTGGCGCAGCAGCGGCGATGGCGTTTCCCGAGGTGTCCAGAAACGCTGGATGCCCAGGCGCACGAACGACATCAGTGCCGCCAGGCCAGAAAACACCAGCAGTGCGATGAGCAGCCAGGCTTCCAGCGAAACCGGCGGGTTGCTGGCGCTGCCCAGGCCCTCAGGGTTGAGCAAGGCATTGAGCAGGGTCAGCTTGCCAATGAACCCGGAAAGCGGCGGCATGCCGATGACCAGTAGGGCGCAGGCGACGAAGCACAAGCCCAGGAAGGCCATGGTCATGGGAATCACCTGGCCGACCACGATGTTCTCTTCTTCGTCGAGATTGCTGCCGCGCGGTGGGTGCAGAGACTCCAGATTGTGCGGCAACTGGTCGGCGTCTTCGTCTTCGCCGTACTGGTTGGCCGAGCGCGTGCGCTCGATCAGCTCGCCGAGCAGGAACAGCGCGCTCAGTGCCAGGGTCGAGCTGACCAGGTAGAACAGCGCACCGGCAGTGAGGCCCGGTTGTGCGAAGCCGATTGCCGACAGCAGGATGCCCGCCGAGACCAGAATGCTCAGGCTGGCCATGCGCTCCAGGCGCTGGGCGGCGATGATCGCTACCGCTGCCGTGGCGATGGTCAGCATGCCGCCGATGATCAGCCATTCGCCACCGAAGAATGCCGAGGCTTCGGCATGCTCGGAGAACAACAGGGTCCACAGACGCAGCAGGGTGTAGATGCCGACCTTGGTCATGATCGCGAACATCGCGGCCACCGGCGCACTGGCCGCCGAGTAGGCTGGCACCAGCCAGAAATTCAGCGGCCACATGCCGGCCTTGGCCAGAAACGCCGTGGCCAGGATCGCCGCGCCCGCATGCAGCAGGCCCCGGTCGGCTTCACTGACCTGGGGGATCTTCACCGCCAGGTCGGCCATGTTCAGGGTACCGGTCACGCCGTAGATCAGTGCCGCACCGATCAGGAACAGTGACGAGGCCAGCAGGTTGATCGCGATGTAGTGCAGCCCCGACGACACCCGAGCGCGTCCGGAACCGTGCAGCATCAGGCCGTAAGAGGCCGCCAGCAGCACCTCGAAGAACACGAAGAGGTTGAACAAGTCGGCGGTGAGGAATGCGCCATACAGTCCCATCAGCTGGATCTGGAACAGCGCATGGAAGCTTGCTCCAGCCTTGTCCCAGCGCGCCAGGGCGAACAGCAGCGCACACACGGCGATGATCCCGGTCAGCACCAGCATCAGCGCCGAGAGGTGGTCGACCACCAGCACGATGCCGAAGGGCACTTCCCAGTTGCCTGGCATGTAGACGCCGATCGAGCCCATGCCGCCGCTTTCCTGCACCCACATCAGCAGGCGTATGGCCACGGCCAGGCCGATCATGGTGGAGAACAGATTGATGCGTGCCTTGAGCGGACGATGTTTCTCGCCCAGCCAGAGCATCAGCCCGGCAGTCAGCAGGGGCAGCAGGATGGGCACGATGATCAACTGGTTGATGCCACTCATGCCTTGGGCTCCCGACCGTCCACGTGGTCGGTGCCGGTCAGCCCGCGCGAGGCCAGCAGCACTACCAGGAACAGCGCGGTCATGGCGAAGCTGATGACGATGGCGGTGAGTACCAGCGCCTGGGGCAGCGGGTCGGTGTAGTGCAGCAGGTCATGCGGCACGCCGTCCTTGATGATCGGCTCCTTGCCGATGAACAGGCTGCCCATGCTGAAGATGAACAGGTTGACACCGTACGACAGCAGGCACAGGCCCATGATGACCTGGAAGGTTCGTGGCCGCAGGATCAGCCAGACGCCCGAGGCGGCCAGTACGCCGATGGCAATGGCGATGACTTCTTCCATCACAGGGCTCCTTCTTGTGAATGAACGACGACCGCCGGTGCCGGGGTCGGTGCCCCTAATGGCTTGGGCAGCGAGGTGGGTCGATGGCTGCGCACCGCCTGGTGGCCCAGCGCAGTGAGGATCAGCAGGGTCGAGCCGACCACCACGGCATACACGCCGATGTCGAAGAACAGCGCGCTGGCCACGTGCAGGTCGCCGAAAATCGGCAGGTGCAGGTGGGCGGTGTGGGTGGTCATGAACGGGTAGCCCAACGCCATGGCGCCCAGACCGGTGAGCACCGCGCAGATCAGTCCGGTGCCGATCCAGCGCTGCGGGCGCAGGCTCATGTGCGCTTCGACCCACTGGGTGCCGGCGACCATGTACTGCAGGATGAACGCCACCGACATCACCAGGCCGGCGACGAAACCGCCGCCCGGTTGGTTATGGCCACGCATGAACAGGTACATCGACACCATGAAGGCGATCGGCAGCAGCAGGCGCACCAGCGCCGCCGGCACCATCATGAAGCCCAGCGCGGTGTCGCTGGCACTGCGCGGGTTGACCAGGTCGGTGGCCACGTCACGGGCCAGCAGACGCTGCTGGGCTGGCAGCGGGATGCTCTCCTTGGGGGGGCGGAAGCGTCGCAACAGGGCGAATACGGTGAGGGCCACCACGCCCAGTACGGTGATTTCACCGAAGGTATCGAAGCCGCGGAAGTCCACCAGCATCACGTTGACCACGTTGGTGCCACCGCCCTCGGGCAGTGCGCGGCTCAGGTAATAGGACGAGATCATGTTCGGTGTCTGCCGGGTGAGCATGGCGTAGGACAGTGCCGCCATGCCGCCGCCGACCAGCACCGCCAGGGTGAAGTCGCGAACCCGGCGTGCGCGCGCCTTGAAGCGCGTACTGGTCGCCGCCACCGCTTCGTTACGGCGCGGCAGCCAGCGCAGGCCGAGCAGGATCAGCACCGTGGTGACCACCTCGACCACCAGCTGGGTGAGGGCCAAGTCGGGTGCCGAGAACCAGACGAAGGTGATGCAGGTCATCAGTCCGCAGACGCTGACCATGATCAGTGCCGCGAGGCGGTGGTACTTGCCCTGCCAGGCCGCGCCCAGGGCGCAGGCAATGGCGATCAGCCAAAGGGTCACGAATACCCCGGAGCCGGGGATCTTCGGCCGGTCCCCCCAGGTCAGACCGCTGAGATACATGGGGATGAAGCCCAGCACCACCGCCGCCAGTACCAGGGCGAACAGTTGCGCTTGCAGACGGCGCGTGGTCATCAGCCGCTCGAAGCGCCGCGCCCAGTGCATCAGCGCCACCAGCAGGCGTTCGAACGAGCGCTTGCCGTTCAGGCGACCGATCAGTGGCGGCCCGGCGAAGCGCTCGCTGCGCAGCGGGTTGCGCAATAGCAGGTAGAGTGCGATGCCGCCGGCCATGGCGATCAGGCTCATGATCATCGGGGCGTTCCAGCCGTGCCAGATCGCCAGGCTGTACTCGGGCAGTTCACCACCGACCACTGGTCTGGCGGCGGCAGCCAGCAGCGGGCCTACCGATTGCGCCGGGAAGATGCCGACCACCAGGCAGGCCAGCACCAGCAACTCCACGGGCATGCGCATCCAGCGCGGTGGCTCGTGGGGCAGCAGCGGCAGGTCCTTGGCCGGTGGGCCGAAGAATACGTCTACGGTAAAGCGTAACGAGTAGGCCACGCTGAACGCACCGGCCACGGTCGCCACCACGGGCAGGGCCATTTCCACCCAGGCCGAGGACGAAATGAACACCGTCTCGGCGAAGAACATTTCCTTGGACAGGAAGCCATTCATCAACGGCACCCCGGCCATCGCGGCGCTGGCGACCATGGCCAGGGTGGCGGTATAGGGAATCATCTTCACCAGCCCGCTGAGGCGGCGAATGTCGCGGGTGCCGCTTTCGTGGTCGATGATCCCGGCCGCCATGAACAACGAGGCCTTGAAGGTGGCGTGGTTGAGTATGTGGAACACCGCCGCTACTGCAGCCAGCGGACTGTTGAGGCCGAGCAGCAGGGTAATCAGGCCCAGATGGCTGATGGTCGAGTAGGCCAGCAGGCCCTTGAGGTCGTTCTGGAAGATCGCCGCGAAGGCGCCGAGCACTAGGGTGCAGGCGCCGGCGCCGCTGACGATCCAGAACCACTGCTCGGAGCCGGAGAGTGCCGGCCACAGCCGCGCCAGCAGGAATACGCCGGCCTTGACCATGGTGGCCGAGTGCAGATAGGCCGATACCGGAGTCGGCGCGGCCATGGCGTGGGGCAGCCAGAAGTGGAAGGGGAATTGCGCGCTCTTGCTCAGCGCACCGATCAGGATCAGCGTCAGCAGCACCGGGTACAGGGCATGGGCGCGAATCAGGTCGCCTGCGGCGAGGACTCGGTCCAGATCGTAGCTGCCCACCACATGGCCCAGCACTAGACCGCCGGCCAGCAAGGCCAGGCCACCGGCACCGGTGACCAGCAGGGCCATGTAGGCGCCGCGGCGCGCGTCGTTGCGATGGTGCCAGTAGCCGATCAGCAGGAAGGAGAAAACGCTGGTCAGCTCCCAGAAGAACACGATCTGGATCAGGTTGCCGGAGATTACCAGGCCCAGCATGGCGCCCATGAAGGCCAGGAAGAAGGCGAAGAAGCGTGGCACCGGATCATCCGGTGACATGTAGTAGCGCGCGTACAGTGAAACCAGGGTACCGATGCCCAGCACCAGCATGGCGAACAGCCAGGCGAAGCCGTCCATGCGCAGGACGAAGTTCAGGCCCAGGCTGGGCAGCCACAGGTATTCCTCGCGGATGACCCCGCCATCGGCGATCTGTGGATACCACAGCGCCACCTGCAAGGCGCCGGTGACGGCGATAAGCCCGGCGAGCAGAGACTCGGCGTTACGCGCGTTGTGCGGCAGAAAGGCCGCCAGACAGCTGCCGATGAAGGGCAGAAGCAGTAGAACTATCAGGGACATAGGCTTCTATTCTGCGAAGAAATGTTAAGCATCATACGTGCCAGTATGTTCATCGCCAAACTCGCGCCCCGGGTAATTTCCTACAAAAAATGTCTGATGCCATAACAGCATCAGCTCGCTTGGCATCATCCCGGTTGGTCAGTTTGGCAGGAGGGGGTTACAGCAACTGTGACCGTCGCGGTGCAGCGAAAGTCCGTGCGGCCGCGTCAGTGACCGGGGGGAAGGGGCGCGACCGGCTCGCGCCCGGCGAATGTCACTCGGCCTTGTGAATGACGGCATCGGTCTGCGGCGTGCTGGCAGCTTGGCGCTTCTTCATTTCGCTGACGATCACGCCAGCGACGATCAGCGCACCCCCAAGCAAGGCCAGGCCAGGCAGGCGCTCACCGGCGAGGCGCCCGGCGATGCCGGCCCAGACCGGTTCGCCGGCGTAGATGACCGTGGCACGGGTGGGCGAGACGCTTTTCTGCGCCCAGTTCATCGCCACTTGGATGACCGCACTCATGGCGCCCAGGCCGAGGACGATGCCCAGCAGTTGCCAGGAGAACGTCGGCAGGCGCTCGCCAGTGGGGACCACCATCAGGAACGCCAGGGCCGAGGCCGTGGCCAGTTGCACCACGGTGATGCGGCGCACGTCGACCTGCCCGGCGTAGGCGCTGATCAGGATGATTTCCGCAGCGATGGCCACGGCGCTGATGATGGTGGCGATCTCGCCGGGGCTGAAGTTCAGCGCTGCGCCCTGCGGGCCGGACAGCAGGATCAGGCCAGTGAATGCCAGCATGATACCCAGGCTGGGCATCAGCCCAGGGCGACGCCCCAGCACCAGCCACTGCAATAGCGGTACGAAGGGCACATAGAGAGCCGTGATGAACGCCGACTGGCTGCTGGGAATGCTCTGCAGGCCGACGGTCTGCAAGCCGTAGCCGAGCATGATCGCGGTGCCGATGAACAGGCCGGCGCGCAGTTCCAGCAGGGTCAGGCCACGCAGGGCCTTACCCGATACCAGAGCGACGAACAGTGCAGCGGCGGCGAAGCGCAGGCCGACGAAGAACATCGGGCCGCTGAGACTCATGGCGTGCTGGACGAGCAGGAAAGTGCCGCCCCAGAGCATGGTGATGAAGATCAGGACAGCTTCTGCCTTACTGATGTGCGGCAGGCGGGTGGGCGATTTCATGACAGTACCGGTGTGAAGTCTTGCAGGACGGGAACGCTGCGCCGCACAATGCGCCGCAAGATGAGCAGTATAATGCGCAACCGCTTCGAGTGAGCAATATGATGCACAAAGTAAATTCGCACCGTGCGCCGGTGCTGCAGCACGTGGGGCACAACGTGCGCCGCCTGCGCAATGCTGCGGGTCTCAGCCAGAGCGCGTTGGCCGATGCCTCGGGCGTCAGCCGGCGCATGCTGGTAGCCATCGAGGCGGGTGAGAACAATGTCAGCCTGGCGACCCTGGATCGTGTGGCAGAGGCCCTGGATGTCGCCTTCAGCGATCTGATCCAGGCGCCTGACGTCCAGGACCACAGCCGCATCAACGAGCTGGCCTGGGCTGGCGGTCGGCCGGGCAGCAAGGCCGTGCTGCTGTCCAAGGCACTGGCCCGGCGTGAGGTGGAATTGTGGGAGTTCAGTCTGGAGGCGGGCGACTGTTACCAGGCGGAGTCGGACCCCGAGGGCTGGAGCCAGCAGGTCTATGTCATCGAAGGTCAGCTGACGTTGCAACTGGGCGGCGGCGAGCAGCCCCATCGGATCGAGGCTGGCGAATTCTTCATGTTCTCCAGTCACCAGACCCACGCATTTCACAACCGAGGTGCCGCGCTGCTGCGTTTTGTTCGCACGGTGGTGCTGTAGTCCAAGCCCTGTGGGAGCAAGCTCGCTCCGTCAAAGCCGCAAAGCGCTTAACCGAACAGTATTGGCTTTAGCCGCAATGCTGATCAGTTAGGCCGGGTAGGCGGCTTCAGCCGCGAAGCGACCGCCTGTTCACAACAGATGCACCGAGTTGCCTGGCGCTTTCGCGGCTAAAGCCGCTTCCACCGAGCCCCATAACGACGAACTGACCCGTATTGGCTTTAGCCGCGAAGGGCGGGCAACCTCTGCTTATCTGCAGGGGCCGAGCGAAATCTTCCGCGGCTGAAGCCTACCGACCCATATATCGTTGTCTCAAGACTGCTCCAGCAATTGCGGCCCGCTGCCCTGCCGGCCCAGTGTATCGCCCTGGTTGCGCAGCGGGCAGGCCTCCATCGACAGGCAACCGCAACCGATGCAGCCGGTCAGTTGATCGCGCAAGGCGGTCAGTTGGCTGATGCGTTCATCCAGTTCGCTGCGCCACTGCCCGGAAAGCTTCTGCCAGTCGGCAGCAGTGGGGTTACGTCCCTCCGGCAGCGCCTGCAAGGCGGCGTGAATGCTGGCCAGTGGAATGCCCAGGCGCTGCGCCACCTTGATCAGAGCCACGCGGCGCAGCACTTCGCGGGGATAGCGGCGCTGATTGCCAGCGTTGCGCTGGCTGCTGATCAGTCCCTTGCTTTCGTAGAAGTGCAGGGCGGTGACCGCCACGCCGCTGCGTGCGGCCAGCTGGCCGACGCTCAGGTAAGGCCGGGGCTTGCCGACCGCTGATTGATCCATGTTGCAATCCGCCTCTTGACCTCTAGTTAACTCGAGGTTTTAACCTGCGCGCCTGTCCCTTGCAACATCTTGCATGGCCGCATCATTCATGGAGATTTTCATGCCCGTCTACAGTCAAGTCGTCGAATTCAGCATCGAGCCACGTCAGCAGTCGGGCCTGGTCGCTGCGCTGGCTGCAGTGGACCAGCGTTTCACCTGTACCTGCCCCGGTTTCATCACTGCCAGCGTGCAGGCCAGCGAAGATGGCCTGCGGGTCCTGCATCAGGTGCTGTGGCAATCGCGTGAGGCCTGCGAAGTCGCGTTGCGCAATCTGGAGCCGGGGGTGGCCGATCTGCAGCAGTTGATCCGCCAGCATCGGGTCAAGGCTGCGGTGTTCGGCAGTTATCAGGTGCTCAGCCAGATCGCCAGCAACGGTTGATCAACGTGGGGCCTGCTGCGGGGGCAGGTCGTTGGCGACCATCTCGCCGAACGGGCCGGTCAGGTTGGTCAGCCCGCGACCGGCAAGGCTGGCGTAAGGCTCGGGCAGCAACGGAAAGACCAGTTCGGCGAAGCGGTAGGCTTCTTCCAGGTGCGGGTAGCCGGAAAAGATGAAACTCTCGATACCCAGGTCGGCATATTCCTTGATCCGCGCCGCCACTTCCTGAGGGTTGCCCACCAGCGCGGTTCCCGCGCCACCGCGCACCAGGCCGACCCCGGCCCACAGGTTGGGGGCGATTTCCAGGTTGTCGCGTCGGCCAGCGTGCAGCGCGGCCATGCGCCGCTGGCCTTCGGAGTCGAAGCGGGCAAAGGACTTCTGTGCGGCGGCGATGGTTTCGTCACTGATCGGTTCGATCAGCCGCGCCGCAGCATCCCAAGCCTGTTCACTGGTTTCGCGGACGATCACATGCAGGCGAATGCCGAACTTCACCGTACGCCCGTTGCGCGCCGCGCGTTCGCGCACGTCGGCGAGTTTGGCGGCGACGGCGGCAGGGGGTTCGCCCCAGGTCAGGTAGACGTCGACCTGCTCGGCGGCCAGGTCGTGGGCAGCCTCGGACGAGCCGCCGAAGTAAAGTGGCGGGTAGGGCTTTTGCAGTGGCGGATACAGCGCCTTGGCATTTTCGACGTGCAAGTGCTTGCCCTTTAAGTCCACGGCTTCACCCTGCAGTACCCGACGCCAGATGCGCAGGAATTCGTCGGTCACCTCGTAACGCTCGCTGTGGCTGAGGTGTACGCCGTCGCCACGGTTCTCGTCCGGGTCACCGCCGGTCACCACGTTGATCAACAACCGCCCGCCCGACAGCCTGTCCAGCGTCGCGGCCATGCGTGCCGATACGGTCGGAGAGATGATCCCAGGCCGTATCGCTACCAGGTAGCGCAGGCGCTGGGTCAGGGGCGCCAGGGCCGAGGCCACCACCCAGGAGTCCTCGCAGGAGCGACCAGTGGGGATCAGCACGCCGTAGTAACCCAGATCGTCAGCCGCCTGTGCGACCTGCTTGAGGTAGTTGAGGGTCACCGGCCGGGCACCTTGAGTGGTGCCCAGGTAGTGGCCATCGCCGTGGGTGGGTAGAAACCAGAAAACGTTCATTACGGGTCCTTGCAGGCGGGGCGGCTGGGAAAATGTCAGCCCTGTTATAAGAGCTGATATTTATTCCGTAAAAGAACTTAAATTAATATTTTTAGATTTTTATCGAATATATCGACGTCACGGTCTCTGTCGCGGCAGGTCACTGCCTTGCGCTCACCTTTGCGACACTCGCTCAAGGTGCGGTTGTCTCCTCGCTGAAACTTTGCGTCGCCCTTGGCAGTCATCCACCAGGCAGACAACAGGGAGCTGCTGGACATGGCAAGGGCAATCTGGAAAGGCGCAATCAGCTTCGGGCTGGTGCATATCCCGGTGGCACTCATCTCGGCCACTTCCGCGCAGGGCGTGGACTTCGACTGGCTCGACAAGCGCAGCATGGACCCGGTGGGCTACAAGCGGGTCAACAAGGCCACCGGCAAGGAGGTCAGCGCCGAGAATATCGTCAAGGGCGTGGAGTACGAGAAAGACCGCTATGTGGTGCTCAGCGAGGAGGAGATTCGTGCGGCGCACCCCAAGGCCACCCAGACCATCGATATCTTCGGCTTCGTCGACAGCCAGCAGATTCCCCTGCAGCACATCGACCGGCCTTACTTCCTCGCCCCCACGCAACGCGGCGAGAAGGTCTATGCCCTGTTGCGTGAAACCTTGCACGACAGCAAGCGCGTCGCACTGGCCAACGTGGTGCTGCACACCCGTGAACACCTGGCAGCGGTGATGCCGTTGGCCTCCGCGCTGGTACTGGTGCTGCTGCGCTGGCCGGCCGAGGTGCGCGATATGGATGACACCCTGGAACTCAGCGAGGCGGTCACCGATGTCAGCCTGAGCAAGGCCGAACGCGACATGGCCCGCAAGCTGGTCAAGGACATGAGTGTCGACTGGCAGCCACAGGATTACCGCGACACCTTCCAGGAAAAGATCATGGCTCTGGTGGAGACCAAGGCCAAGCACGGCAAGCTGCATACGGTCAGTGACGAAGAAGCGCCCGATGAGCGTCGCCAGGCCGATGTGGTCGACCTGACCGAACTGCTGCGCCAGAGCCTGTCAGGCAAGAAAGCCGCACGCAAGAGCCCCGCCGGCAAGGCGGGTGGCAAAGCGCAGAGCGCGACCGGCGCGGGCGGTGGCGCCAAGGGCCAGCGTCGCCGCCGGGCCAGTTGAGCAAGGAGTCGAGCATGCCCAGGCCGATCAGCGAATACACCCGCAAACGCCGCTTCGATATCACCCGCGAACCGCCAGAGCCTGCCAGCCGCCCCAAGCGCAGCGGGCGTGGGCAGGCGCTGAGCTTCGTGATCCAGAAGCATGACGCCAGCCACCTGCACTATGATTTTCGCCTTGAACTGGACGGCACCCTGAAGAGCTGGGCGGTGCCCAAGGGGCCAAGCCTGGACCCGAGCCAGAAGCGGCTGGCTGTCGAGGTGGAGGATCATCCGCTGGCCTACGCGCGTTTCGAAGGCCGTATTCCTGAAGGGCAGTATGGCGCCGGTGAGGTGATCGTCTGGGACCGCGGCACGTGGCAACCCCATAGCGACCCACGGCAGGGCTATGAGGCCGGCAAGCTGGAGTTCACCCTGGAGGGTGAGAAACTGGGCGGCGATTGGGCGCTGGTTCGCACTCGGCTGAAGGGCAGTGGCAAGCGCCAGCAGTGGCTGCTGATCAAGCGCCATGATGCCGTGGCCCGCTCGGCGGGCGAGGGTGACATTACTGCCGAGCGTCCGGACAGCGTGCTCAGCGACCGACGCCTGGAAGACCGACCCCAACGCGCCGCCCCTGCCAAGCCGCAGCGCCGAAAGGCGGCCCTGCCTGATACGCTGGCACCGCAATTGGCCAGCTTGACGGACACCCCGCCGAGTGGGGCCTGGCTGTATGAGATCAAGTTCGACGGTTATCGCATCCTTGCTCGTGTCCGCGACGGCGAGGTGCGCCTGTTCAGCCGCAACGGCCATGACTGGACCGCGCGCATGCCCCGGCAAGCCAAGGCCATTACGGCGCTGGGGCTGGGCGACAGCTGGCTCGACGGCGAGGTGGTGGTGCTGAACCGCGACGGTTTGCCGGACTTCCAGGCCTTGCAACAGGCCTTTGACCAACACAGTGACCAGGACATTCTCTATTACCTGTTCGATGCGCCCTGGCTGGACGGTAAGGACCTGCGCGAGCAGCCGGTGGAGCAGCGGCGTGCCGCGCTGGAAAAGAAACTTGCAGGGCGCCGCGGCGAGCTGTTGCGGTTTTCCCAGGCGTTTGCCGCCCGCCCGCAGGAAATCATCGAAAGCGCCAGCGCCATGGGCCTGGAAGGGGTGATCGGCAAGCGCAGTGGCAGTTTGTATGCAAGCCGTCGTAATGGCGACTGGGTCAAGCTCAAATGCCGCATGGGCCAGGAATTCGTCATCGTCGGCTACACCCCGCCACAGGGCAGCCGCGGCAGCTTCGGCGCGCTATTGCTGGCGGTCAACGACGCCGAGGCCGGTGGCCTGGTGTATGCCGGGCGGGTCGGCACCGGCTTCAGTGCCCTGGCACTCAGACAACTCAAGGAGCACCTCGACCCGTTGCGCTGCAACCGTTGCCCGCTGATACGCGAACCCTCCGCCAGCAGCGTGCGCCAGGCGCATTGGGTCGAGCCACGGCTGGTGGCCGAGGTGCAGTTCGCCGAGTGGACCCGCGAGGGTGTCCTGCGCCAGGCCTCGTTCATCGGCCTGCGCACTGACAAGTCGGCACACGAGATTGTCCGTGAACACCCGCGTCCGCCCGCCGCGCCCAACGCTCAGGCACCCAGCAAGGGCGGTAGCCGGGTGGCCGGTGTGGCGATCAGCCACCCGGAACGGGTCGTCGATACGCGTAGTGGCACCCGCAAGATCGAACTGGCGCAGTACTACGAAGCGGTCGCCGATTGGCTGCTGCCAGAATTGGCCAGGCGCCCGGTGGCGTTTCTGCGTTGTCCTGAAGGCATCGCAGGCGAGCAATTCTTCCAGAAGCATGCACAGGGCCTGCGAATCCCGCACATCACCCGCTTGGACCCCGCCCTGGACCCGGGGCACGCGGCACTGCTGCAGATCGATAGTGTCCAGGCGCTGGCTGGCGTGGCACAAATGGGTGTCATCGAGTTGCACACCTGGGGCGCCACCAGTGATCGTATCGAGACCCCGGACCGCCTGATCCTCGACCTGGACCCCGACCCGACACTGCCCTGGCAGCAGATGATCGAGGCCACCCAGATGCTGCTGGCGGTGCTCGACGAATTGGGTTTGCAGGCCTTCATCAAGACCAGCGGCGGCAAGGGCATGCACGTCGTCGTGCCGCTGTCCCGCCGCGCCGGGTGGGACGAGGTGAAAGGCTTCGCCAAGGCGCTGGCCGAGTTCATGGCCCGCCAGCTGCCCGAGCGTTTCACGGCAACGGCGGGCCCACGTAACCGGGTGGGGCGGATCTTCATCGATTACCTGCGCAACACCCGTGGCGGCACCACGGTCGCGGCCTGGTCGGTACGCGCACGGCCAGGCCTGCCGGTATCGGTGCCCATTCGTCGTGACGAGCTGACAACGCTGACGTCCGCTGGCCAATGGCACATCGGCAATCTCGGCGAGCACCTGCGCCAGCTGCATGAAGACCCTTGGGCGGGTTATCACAACCGCCAGCGCATCACCCAGGCGATGTGGCAGCGTCTGGGCGCCGGAGCCTGAACGGTGAGGACATCTTGCGTTGCGAATCCGCCCACAGCGGCTAGGGTCTGTGTAAAGCCGTTGCCGTCAGACCCGCAAGGAGTTCCGCATGCGCCATTGCTCGAGCCTCACGCGCCGCCGCCTGCTGACCCTGGCTGCCGGCGCCGCCGCCGTCCTGGGTATCGATTCGGCCAGCGGTGGCGAACGTCCGGCGACCTTGCCTGCGCCTAACCCTTCCTCGCGTCTTCCAGGAGGCCGCGCCATGCAGACCCGTGTCATCCCTTCCAGCAATGAGCCCTTGCCGGTGGTGGGCCTGGGCACCTACCGCGGCTTCGATGTGGCCACCTCCAGCCCGGCGTACAAGCAGTTGCGTGAAGTGCTCGACGCACTGTTCGCCGCCGGTGGCAGTGTCATCGACAGTTCGCCGATGTATGGCCGTGCCGAGCAGACCACCGGTGAGCTGCTGTCGATCCATGAGCCGCGCTCACCGGCCTTCCTCGCCACCAAGGTCTGGACCCGCGGGCGCCAGGAGGGCATCGCGCAGATGGAAGAGTCGTTGCGCCTGTTGCGCACCGATCGCATCGATCTGATGCAGATTCACAACCTGGTCGACTGGCAGGCCCATCTGCCGGTATTGCGTGAATGGAAAACCGAGGGACGAATTCGTTACCTGGGTATCAGTCATTACACGGCGTCGGCCTACGATCAGGTCGAGGCGGTGCTCAGGGCCGAGCAGCTGGACTTCCTGCAGATCAACTACGCGCTGGATGATCGCGCCGCCGAAGCGCGCATCTTGCCGTTATGCCGCGAGCGCGGTGTCGCGGTGATCTGCAATCGCCCGTTTGGCGGCGGAGGGTTGTTGCGCAGCCTGAAAGACAAGCCGCTGCCGGGTTGGGCGGCGCAGGTCGAGGTCAACAGTTGGGCGCAACTGGCGCTGAAGTTCATCCTCGCGCACCCGGCCGTGACCTGCGTGATTCCTGGAACGGGCAACCCGAAGTACATGGCGGAGAACGCTGGCGCGGGTTTTGGTCCGACCCTGAGCGATGCCCAGCGCCAGCAACTGATCGCCCTGGTCAAAGGCTGACCCGCCACGACAGGTCGGTCAGACGCACTCCGGCTTTTGCTGGAGCGAGCGTGTTCGCGAAAAGGCTGGTAAGCCCGATTCATCTGTTGCGAGCCTGCCGCGATCATCGCGAGCAAGCTCTGCCGGCCTGATTGACGACTGCTGTGGTTGAGGCCGCGCCTACCCCGCTTGGCGCCGCGCTTTTTTCGGGGCAGGGGGCAGGGGGGCGAAGAGGGCTTTGAGGTCGTCCTCGCCAAGTTTCCAGTCACCCTGGCTGCGGCCTTCCAGAACGCCGGCGGCAAGCGCCGATTTTTCCTGCTGCAGGCGCTGGATCTTCTCTTCCACCGTACTCCTGGCGATCATCTTGTAGACGAACACCGGTTTGTCCTGGCCGATGCGATAGGCGCGGTCGGTGGCCTGGTTCTCGGCGGCCGGGTTCCACCACGGGTCGTAGTGGATCACGGTGTCGGCGGCGGTGAGGTTCAGACCCGTACCGCCGGCCTTGAGGCTGATCAGGAACACCGGCAGACGGCCTTCCTGGAATTCGCGGATCGGCGTGCGCCGGTCGCGGGTCGAGCCGGTCAGCAGGGCATAGTCGATGCCGCGCCCCTGCAGTTCCTGCTCGATCAGTTCCAGCATCGAGGTGAACTGCGAGAACAGCAGGATGCGCCGCCCTTCGGCCAACAGCTCTTCGAACATCTCCATCAATCCGGCCAGCTTGGCCGAGCTGCCATGGCGCGGGTTGACCGGCATGTCGTTGACCAGGCGCAGGTCGCAGCACACCTGGCGCAGCTTCAACAGTGCTTCAAGGATGACGATCTGGCTGCGCGCCATGCCCTTACGATCTATCTCGTCGCGGACTTTCTTGTCCATGGCCAGGCGCACGGTTTCGTACACGTCACGCTGGCTGTCGTTGAGTTCCACCCACTGGATGATCTCGGTCTTGGGCGGCAGCTCGGTGGCCACCTGTTCCTTGGTGCGGCGCAGCAGGAACGGCTTGATTCGCGCGTTGAGATGCTGCAGGCGTGCAGCATTGCCATGTTTCTCGATGGCGGTGCGGTAGTTGCTGTTGAATTCCTTGCTGCTGCCCAGCCAGCCGGGCATCAGGAAGTGGAACAGCGACCAGAGTTCACCCAGGTGGTTTTCCAGCGGTGTGCCGGACAGGCACAGGCGCTGGCGCGCGTTGAGTTGCCGCGCGGCCTGGGCGGCCTTGCTCTTGGGATTTTTGATGTACTGCGCCTCGTCGAGGATCAGCACATGCAGCGCCAGCTTTTCCAGGTGCTCGACATCTCGCGGCAACAGCGCGTAGGTGGTGAGGATCAGATCGTAGCCCTGCAGATCGTCCAGCTCCTGGTGACGCTGCGCGCCGTACAGCGCCAGGACCTTGAGCTGCGGAGTGAAATGCGCCGCTTCATCCAGCCAGTTGCCGATCAGGCTGGTGGGCATCACCGCCAGCGCCGGGCGGTCGAGGCGCCCCTGCTGCTTTTCCAGCAGCAGGTGGCTGAGGGTCTGCAAGGTCTTGCCCAGGCCCATGTCGTCGGCCAGGATGCCGCCCACTTCCAGTTCGCGCAGCGCCTGCATCCAGCTCAGGCCTTCCAGCTGGTAAGGCCGCAACTGCGCGTTGAGGCCGTCGGGCAGGCTGACCGGCGCATCCTTGATGCGTGCCAGGCGCTCGGCGAAGTGGCGCATGCGCTCGCCGCCTTCCCAGGACAGCGGCAGGTCGTCCAGCTCGTTGAGGCGGGCGGCATCGGCGGCATTCAGGCGCACGCTGGTGTTGCCCGCTTCGCGCCAGAAGAATTCCCCCAGGGTCGCCAGCACCGGCTTGAGACGGCCATAGGGCAATGCCACTTGCACCGGGCCACCGCCTTGCTGGGCGAAATGGTGCAGTTGCACCAGCAGTTGTTCTTCGTCACCGCGGCGTGCCACGTCGGCCGGGTTGATCAACTCCGGGTGGCTGCGCAGCAGGTTGACGAGGATCGGCAGCAGACTCAGGCGTTCGCCGTTGACGATGATGCCCAGTTCCAGGTCGAACCAGTTGCGGTCGTCCTGCTCGTCGATCACCGCGTACCAGTCGTCCACCGGCGTGACGTCGAAGCCGAAGCCATCGCGGATGTCGATTTCCCAGCCTTCGTCACGCAGTTTCGGCAGGTCGTCGAGCACGAAATGCAGCCAGGCCTTGTCGCCCGGCAGCTCGTACATTTCCCCGGCACTGTCGGGCAGGGCCTTGCTCTGCCGGGTGGCGACCTTGAAGCCCAGGTCGGTCAGGCGCTGGCGGTACTGTCGTTCGCGCTCGCCCTGGCGACGGATGCGCAGGATTTCCGTGGCGGTGGTTTCGAGGATGTCGCTCTTCTGGTTCACCAGGTCACTGCCCAGCGTGCTGGTCAGAATGCTCACGTGCGTGGTGCCGGTGGCGTAGTGCTTGCCGTAGGCGAAGGCCAGCGCGGCACGGTGCTGGATCTGCCGCTGCATGCGACCGTTGCGCGGTTCGAAGGCGGTGAACTCAAGGCTGGCGAGGATCAGCCGTGGGCGCGGCTGCAGGTCGTCGATCAGCCGCTCTGGCAACGCAGGCGGGCTGTCTTCGACTGCGGCCGGGCGGGCGAGGGCGAGCGCCTGGCGGTTGGCCGGGCTGCTGAGAAATTCCAGCGCGGCAACGCAATGCTTGCAGTCCCGGCGTACCGGGCAGGTGCAGGTGCAGACCAGGTAGTGGCGGGTCTGTGCCGGGTCCTTGAAGATCAGTGACTGGCTGTAACGCTCGCCAGCGCTGCCCAGGCAACGGGTACGCACCACCTGGTCGCCGACCTGCTCCAGGCTGACGCGATTCTGCCGGGCATAGGTGCGTCCGCGCTCCAGAGTCTGGGCTTTGAAGAATTGCGTCCAGGCGCTGGCCAGGACTTTTTCGAAAATCGATGACACCGGTGTGTGAGGCCCTGCGGTCTTTTAACGAGGCGGGCAGTGTACCCGCCTTTTGCTGCGGAGGTGAGCGGGCGTCGCCGCCCAGGCCTCAGAGCGACGATACCTTGATCAGCAGGGCGAGGCTGCCGTAGTCGAGGAAGGTCAGCTCGCCGTTCTTGACCCGGGCGCTCTGCTTCAGGCGTTCGCTGCCCAGCAGGATGCCGTGGTTGTCGAGCTGGTTGACCCAGAATTCGGCGTCGAAGTCGGTGAAGCGATCAATGGCCACGCTCAGGGTGCCCTCCACCGCGAAGTGGCCGAAGCGCTCGTCGCCCTCGGTCACCGCCATCACGCTGGGCTCGCTGCCGATGGTTTGCTGCCAGGCCTTATGCAGCAGCACCTGGTACTTGCCGCTGGCTTCGAGCTTCTGCGCCGTGGCGTCGAGGGCGGTGGCGCGCTGCTCGGCCTGGCCGACCCGTGGCGCGCCGCGATCCCAGTGCTCGGGAGCCGGTTGCGGGGTCGCCGCCGGTTCGCCGATCTGGCGGAACAGAATGGCCTCGACCTGGTAGCGGTCGGCGGCGAAGGCCGGTGCTGCAGCGCAGGCCAGCAGCACGGTGAACAGCAGGATCAATGAACGGTACAGGCGCATGCACGCATCCTTCAGGCAGATTTCGGGGTCAGGCGCTCAAGCAGCGCTTCGATGGTATTGAAACGCTCCTCGGGGCGTTCCATGGGCACCATGAACTTGAACACGGTGGCGCCTTCGAACTTGTAGCGATTGGGCTGGCCCTGGATCAGCTTGATCAGGGTCAGCGGGTCGACCGGCGTTTCGGCACCGAACTCCAGGCGCCCGCCTTGCGGGCCGGCATCGATCTTGGTGATGCCCAGCTGTTCGGCGACCAGTTTCAGATGGGTGATGCGCATCAGGCTCTTGGTCGGTTCGGGCAGCAGGCCGAAGCGATCGATCATTTCCACCTGCAGGTCCTTGAGACCTTCTTCGTCGGTGGCGTTGGCGATGCGCTTGTAGAGGATCAGCCGCGCATGCACGTCGGGCAGGTAGTCTTCGGGGATCAGGGCCGGTACGCGCAGGTTGATCTCCGGTCCGCCGCCCAGAGGCTGGTCGAGGTTCGGCTGCTCGCCCTTGCGGATCGCCTTGACCGCGCGTTCGAGCATTTCCATGTACAGGGTGAACCCTACCGCCTGGATCTGCCCGCTCTGGCCATCGCCGAGCAGTTCACCGGCGCCGCGGATCTCCAGGTCGTTGGTGGCCAGCACGAAGCCGGCGCCCAGGTCCTGGGTATTGGCGATGGCCTCCAGGCGTTTTTCCGCATCGGCGGTGACCTGCTTGCGCGGCGGCGTCAACAGGTAGGCGTAGGCCTGGTGGTGACTGCGCCCGACCCGGCCGCGCAACTGGTGCAACTGGGCCAGGCCGAACTTGTCGGCGCGTTCGATGATGATGGTGTTGGCGCTGGGCACGTCGATACCCGTCTCGATGATGGTCGAGGCCACCAGCACGTTGAAGCGCTTGTGGTAGAAGTCGCTCATCACCTGTTCCAGCTCGCGCTCGCGCATCTGCCCGTGGCCGACGCCGATGCGCGCTTCGGGCACCAGTTCGGCGAGGTCAGCGGCGCACTTCTCGATGGTCTTCACATCGTTGTGCAGGTAGTACACCTGGCCACCGCGCAGCAGTTCGCGCAGCAGCGCTTCCTTGACCGTCGGCTTGTTCTGTTCCATCACGAAGGTGCGCACCGAGAGGCGGCGTGCCGGCGGGGTGGCGATGATCGACAGGTCGCGCATGCCCGACACCGCCATGTTCAAGGTGCGCGGGATCGGCGTGGCCGTGAGGGTGAGGATGTCCACCTCGCTGCGCAGCGCCTTGAGCTGCTCCTTCTGGCGCACGCCGAAGCGGTGCTCCTCGTCGATGATCACCAGGCCCAGGTCCTTGAACTTCACGTCGTCGGAGAGCAGCTTGTGGGTGCCGATGACGATGTCGATCTTGCCTTCGGCCAGGTCGCTGACCGCCTGGCTGACTTCCTTGGCCGACTTGAAGCGGCTCATCACCTCGACCTTCACCGGCCAGTCGGCGAAGCGATCGCGGAAGCTGTTGTAGTGCTGCTGGGCGAGCAGGGTGGTGGGTACCAGCACCGCCACCTGGCGGCCGCCGTGCACGGCGATGAACGCCGCGCGCATGGCCACCTCGGTCTTGCCGAAGCCGACGTCGCCGCATACCAGGCGATCCATGGGCTTGGCGGCAAGCATGTCGGCGCGTACCGCGTCGATGCTGGCCTGTTGGTCGGGCGTTTCCTCGAAAGGGAAACCGGCACTGAAAGTGGCGTAGTCGGCCTTCGGGTCTTCGAAGGCGTAGCCCTTGCGCGCCGCACGACGGGCATAGATGTCCAGCAGCTCGGCGGCGACGTCGCGCACCTGCTCAGCAGCCTTGCGCTTGGCCTTCTGCCAGGTTTCCGAGCCCAGGCGATGCAGCGGTGCCAGTTCGTCGTCGCTGCCGGTGTAACGGGCGATCAGGTGCAGGTTGGCCACCGGCACGTAGAGCTTGGCGTCGTCGGCATAGACCAGGGTGAGGAATTCGGCGACCTGGTTGTCGACCTCGATGGTCGCCAGGCCCTGGTAGCGGCCCACGCCGTGGTCGATGTGCACCACCGGCGCGCCTTCGCGCAGCTCGGTGAGGTTCTTGATGACCGCATCGTTGCCATGTTCGGCGCGTTTCTCGCGGCGTCGGCGCTGCATGACGCGCTGGCCGAACAGCGGGCTTTCGGCGATCAGCGCCAGGGACGGCTGGTCCAACACCAGGCCTTCGTCGAGGGGCGCGATGGTGATCGCCAGGCGCTCGTCGCCGGTGACGAAGTCTTCCCAGCCTTCCACCGTCTTGGGGCGCAGCTTCAGGCGTTCGAGCAGTTCCAGCAGCACTTCGCGGCGGCCGGCCGACTCGGCGGTGAACAGCACCCGGCCCGGGAAACTGTCGAGAAAGCCCGAGAGCGCCGCCAGCGGCTGGCTGGCCTTGGCCTCGATGGCCAGGTCCGGCAGTGGCTGGGACGCAAAACGCTCGCGACCGACTCCGGCCTCGATGTCCTGCTGGCTGGCCACCACTCGCGGCCATTGCTTCAGGCGTGCGAAACAGTCTTCCACCGGCAGGAACAGCTCGGCCGGCGGCAGCAGCGGCCGGTCGGGGTCGATGCGCCGGTCTTCGTAGCGATTGCGCACGTCGTTCCAGAAGTTTTCCGCCGCCTGCTCAATGCCGGGCAGCGAGAACACCTGGGTGTCCTGGGGCAGGTAATCGAACAGGGTCGAGGTTTCTTCGAAGAACAGCGGAATGTAGTACTCGATACCGGCGGGGATGATGCCGCTGTTGAGGTCCTGGAAGATCGGGCTGCGCCGGAAGTCGACGTCGAAACGCTCGCGAAAGCGTGCCTTGAAACGCACCACCTCGTCCTTGTGCAGCGGGAACTCCCGCGCCGGCAGCAGGCGCACCGAGTCGACCTTGTCGATGGAACGCTGGGTTTCCGGGTCGAAGGTGCGCAGGGTTTCGATCTCGTCATCGAACAGGTCGATGCGGTAGGGCGTCTTGCTGCCCATCGGGAACAGGTCGAACAGCGCACCGCGTACGGTGAACTCGCCGTGCTCGTAGACCGTGTCGACATAGCGGTAGCCGCTGGCTTCCAGGCGCGTGCGCATGGCTTCGACGTCGAGCTTCTGGCCGACGTCCAGCACCAGGCTGCTGCCGAGCAGGAACTTGGTCGGCGCCAGGCGGTGCAGGGCGGTGGTGATCGGCACCACCAGCACGCCATGCTCCAGCTCCGGCAGGCGGTACAGGCTGGCAATACGCTGCGAGATGATGTCCTGGTGGGGCGAGAACAGGTCGTAGGGCAGGGTTTCCCAGTCCGGGAAATGCAGCACCGGCAGTTCCGGGGCGAAGAATTTCAGTTCCTGTTCAAGGCGTTCGGCGCCCTGGCTGTCGGCGGTCAGCAGCAGGGTGAAACGCCGCGCGGCACTGGCGGCCTCGGCGATGGCCAGGCTCAGGGCGGCACCTTGCAGGTTGCCCCAGTGTTGTTTGCCGGCGGTGGCAGGCTGTTGCGGTAGACGCAGGACGGGCACGGACGGTCTGGCTCCAGGCGATGCGACAGGGGGCGCGATTGTAACGGGCGAGGGCGGTGGCTGTCAGTTTTCCAGCGCATCGAGCGCCTTTTGATCTTTTTCGTTTATGTAGTGTCAGAACATCTGATGGCCGCGCATTGCTCATAAACACTGGCGCGGTCATAATGTAGCCCCTTTTTTCAGCCCCTACATGTGGAAGGTTCCCGTGACTCAGAAGCCCGACCAGTGTCTTGGTGAATGGATCGACCGTGAAGCCCTCGCCGAGGCGATGATCCCGCTCCTTGGCCAGCTGTACCGCAATAACAATGTGGTCACTTCGATCTATGGCCGCAGCCTGATCAACCGTTCAGTCATCGCGATTCTCAAAGCCCACCGCTTTGCCCGCCATCGCCAGTCCGATGCGAGCGAGTTGTCCGTACACGAGACTTTCCCCCTGCTCAAGGCCATGAGCGAGCTCAAGCTGGGTGCCGCCTCGGTGGACCTGGGCCGTCTGGCCGTCAAGTTCAAGGCCGAAGGCAACGGCCGCAGCGCCGAGCAGTTCGTGCGTGAAGAACTGGCCAGCGTGGTAGGTCAGCAGAGCAACAGCCCGCGCAAGGGCAAGGACGTGGTCCTGTACGGCTTCGGCCGCATCGGCCGCCTGCTGGCGCGCATCCTGATCGAGAAGACCGGTGGCGGCGACGGCCTGCGTCTGCGGGCCATCGTGGTGCGCAAGGGTGCCAGCAACGACCTGGTCAAGCGCGCCAGCCTGCTGCGTCGTGACTCGGTACACGGTTCGTTCGATGGCACCATCACCATCGACGAAGAAAACAGCACCCTGACCGCCAACGGCAACCTGATCCAGGTGATCTACGCCAAGAACCCGAGCGAAGTCGACTACACCCAGTACGGCATCGAGAATGCTCTGGTCGTCGACAACACCGGTGTATGGCGTGATGCCGAAGGCCTGGGCCAGCACCTGGCCTGCCCGGGTGTCGACCGCGTGATTCTCACCGCGCCTGGCAAGGGCAAGCTGAAGAACATCGTGCATGGCATCAACCACGGTGAAATCACCCCGGAAGACAAGATCATCTCGGCGGCATCCTGCACCACCAACGCCATCGTGCCGGTGCTCAAGGCAGTCAACGACAAGTTCGGCATCGTCAACGGCCACGTCGAGACCGTTCACTCGTACACCAACGACCAGAACCTGATCGACAACTTCCACAAGGGTTCGCGCCGTGGCCGTAGCGCCGCGCTGAACATGGTCATCACCGAGACCGGTGCTGCCACCGCCGCTGCCAAGGCTCTGCCCGAGCTGGCTGGCAAGTTGACCGGCAACGCGATTCGCGTGCCGACGCCGAACGTCTCGATGGCCATTCTCAACCTGAACCTGGAAAAGGCCACCACCCGCGACGAGATCAACGAATACCTGCGCCATACCGCGCTGTATTCCGACCTGCACAAGCAGATCGACTACGTCAGCTCCCAGGAAGTGGTTTCCACCGACTTCGTCGGCTCGCGCCATGCCGGTGTCGTCGATGCCGAAGCGACCATCGCCAACGATAACCGTGTGGTCCTGTACGTCTGGTACGACAACGAATTCGGTTACAGCTGCCAGGTGGTCCGCGTGATGGAAGACATGGCGGGCGTCAACCCACCAGCCTTTCCAAAGTAATCGCGGCGTAGCGCAGCGATCTACAGGTCGCCCGGTCTGACCGGGCGGCATAAAAAAACGGGTCGAATGTTCGACCCGTTTTTTTGTCCGCGATTTATGCGTTTAGCTGGCGGTCTGCAGTCGACCGCTGGCCGCGCCCTTGGCCTTGAACAGGTTCAGCGTGGCGATCAGGCCCAGAATGGCGGCACCGGTCAGCCAGATGCCTGGTGCAGCGCGGTTGTCCAGGGCGTGGATCAGCCAGGTGCAGGCTGCCGGGGTGAAGCCGCCGAAGGTGGCGGTGGCCAGGCTATAGGCCAGCGAGAAGCCGGTGGTGCGTACTTCGGCGGGCATGATTTCCGTCAGGGCCACGACCATGGCGCCGTTGTAGCTGCCATACAGGAACGACAGCCACAGCTCGACGATCAGCAGGTTGCCGAAGCTCGGATGCGCCACCAGCCACGACAGGGCAGGGTAGGCGGTCATAATGGCCAACACCGTGGCACCGACCAGCAGCGGCTTGCGACCGATACGGTCGGACACCGAGCCCATCACCGGCAGCCAGATGAAGTTGGACACGCCCACGCACATGGTCACCAGCAGGCTTTGCAGGTCGGTCAGGTGCAGCTCGCTCTTGCCGAAGGTCGGGGTGTAGGCGGTGATCAGGTAGAAGGACACGGTGGTCATCACCACCAGTGCCATGCCGGCCAGTACCAGGCCGAAGTTCTGGCGGATCGAGCGCATCACTTCGCCCAGGCTTGGGCGGTGCTTGCGGGCTTCGAACTCGGGCGATTCTTCCAGCGAGCGGCGGATGATGAACAGCGCCGGTACGATCAGGCAGCCGACGAAGAACGGCACGCGCCAGCCCCAGTCACCCATTTCTTCGGGGCTCAGCCAATGGTTGAGGGCCACACCCAGCAGGCCGGCAAAGACCACGGCAGCCTGTTGGCTTGCCGATTGCCAGCTGACGAAGAAGCCCTTGCGGCCAGGGGTGGAGATTTCCGCGAGGTAAACCGACACGCCGCCCAGTTCCACGCCGGCCGAGAAGCCTTGCAGCAAACGGCCGAGCAGCACCAGCAACGGCGCGGCCAGGCCGATGCTGTTATAGCCGGGCACACAGGCGATCAATAGGGTGCCGATGGCCATCAGGCCCAGGGTGATGAGCAGCCCCTGGCGGCGGCCATGGCGGTCGATGTAGGCACCGAGGAATATCGCGCCCAGCGGACGCATGAGGAAGCCGGCGCCGAAGGTGGCCAGCGATAGCATCAGGGACGCGAATGCACTGTCGGCAGGGAAGAAGGTCTTGGCGATGGCCGTGGCATAGAAGCCATAGACCATGAAGTCGTACATCTCGAGGAAGTTGCCGCTGACAACGCGAAAGATCGCTTTGCCTTTGTTTTGTGTGGAGGTCATGGCTCTGACTCTTCAGGCTGGATATTGGGGTTGTTGGTCAGTCTGCACGCTGCCGGGCAGCGCACCGGATCTGCGTCCGGTTGAGGGCTATTTGTAACAATATTTGTAAAAATGCCCTCTCACAACCGCTGCCGAGCCTTTGCCGAACCCTTGGTTCTCTCGTTCAGCCTTTGTTCAGGAAGCGGGTGCGGATGTACCGGTAGGTGGGCGCTCAAGCATGGTTTTGGGGGCTCGCGCCGCACTTGGTGCACAGGTACGGATGCGCTACACGCTAGAGAAGACCTACCAATTCATAGAGCTCCTGTCGCGGTGGTGTCCGCCTAATATGGTGGCGCGCATTGCAAGTCGGACGATTGGACGGCCTATCGAGCAACTGCCGGCTAGCGAGGTACGGGTGTCAGAGGAGGGACAGGTATGTTCAGAGCAGGGATGTGGGGCGGGCTATTGTGCATCGCCGTATTTAGCGGGACGCTCCATGCTGCCACTCAGGTTTACGAACGGGGTGGCACTCAGGTCGAATTCAAGCCGCCTGCCGGGGTTACCCGGTTGACGTTCACCCTGATCGGCGCGGGCGGCGGCGGTGGAGGAGGTGGCAGTGCTTTCGACGGGTTGCTCAAGGGGCGCGGTGCGGGTGGCGGGGGCGGTGGCGGTGGTTCTGCGATGGTCT
Source organism: uncultured Pseudomonas sp. (assembly GCF_913777995.1). Lineage (GTDB taxonomy): Bacteria > Pseudomonadota > Gammaproteobacteria > Pseudomonadales > Pseudomonadaceae > Aquipseudomonas. The sequence continues at coordinate 87,341 of NZ_CAJYVE010000004.1, forward strand.
GCAGTGTAGTAATCGATACAGGTGCTTCGTTGCAGGTGACTGTGGGGCTCGGCGGGCAAGCGGGTAGGGCCGGTGACGTGGGGGCTGGTGGTGGCGATGGCGGTACCGGGGGGCTCAGCAGCATCGCTGTGACTGAGTCATCCGGGGCGAAGTCGACCGCGACCGCATGGGTTGCCAATGGGGGGCTGGGAGGGGGTGGCGGAAGCTCGAGTAATGGATTCAGCAATACACCTGGCGTGGGTGGCGCGGGCGGTGTCGTGTCAGCGTCGGGCTGTGGTTTGGGGCCCGGTGCTGGCGGTCAGGCCGGTGGTCTGCGTGGCGGCAGTGAGTCGCCCGGCAATGGCGGGATTTCCGGAACGGACGAAGCGGGCAGGCATATGGGGCGAATTCGCTATGGCCAGGGCGAGGTCGCCCGTGTGGAGCGGATTCTCCGCCTGGACGAAGCTGAGGAGCGGGCTGCACCAGACATCCTGGTCATCACCGAGCAAGTGGCCATCGAAGCGGCCGAGGCGGCTGAGGCGCTGCGCGACGCTGAGGAGGCCGATACGGCACGTGCCAGTCGTTGTGCCCAGGCTGGTGGGGGCGGGGCGGCGGGAGGTGGTGGAACCATCAATACCAGTTCCTCCGTGGGCTCGCGCGGTGCGGCGGGCGTCAAGGGGCGGGACGGCTGTGTGGTCATCGACTACTAGGCTCACTACCGCTCGATTAGGCCGAGCGAGCTATGTTGAAAAACCAGAGCGAGTACCAAACGAAGATGTTTGAAGGCTTCCCTGAAGGCATAGAGCTCCAGCGGTCTGAGCGATCCGTATTGCGGCCAAACCGCTTGTGCCGGCTGTGTGCCTGTGCGGAACGTTCGGCAAAGTACGGGTCACCAGCGACCGAGCGCCAATTACCCCTGGCCATCATCACGACCAAGGGTTAATGTTCCCGGCTTGAGCGCAGCGCTAGACTGCACCGCGTGATTTAGCCGAGGCCGCCAGGTGGCGCCCGGCCCGTTCTGAAGGAGTACGCATGGCTGTCTACAACTACGATGTAGTGGTTCTGGGGTCCGGCCCCGCCGGTGAGGGTGCGGCGATGAACGCCGCCAAGGCGGGCCGCAAGGTGGCGATGGTCGACAGCCGTCGCCAGGTCGGCGGTAACTGCACCCACCTCGGCACCATCCCTTCCAAGGCGTTGCGTCACGCGGTCAAGCAGATCATCCAGTTCAACACCAACTCCATGTTCCGCGCCATCGGCGAGCCGCGCTGGTTCTCCTTTCCCGACGTGCTCAAGAGCGCCGAAGTGGTGATCGCCAAGCAGGTGGCCTCGCGCACCAGCTACTACGCACGCAATCGGGTCGATGTGTTCTTCGGTACTGGCAGTTTCGCCGACGAGAACAGCGTCAACGTGGTCTGCACCAATGGTGTGGTCGACAAGCTGGTCGCCAACCAGATCATCATCGCCACCGGCTCGCGGCCCTATCGCCCGGCCGATATCGACTTCAGCCACAAGCGCATCTACGACAGCGACACCATCCTCAGCCTCAGCCACACCCCTCGCAAGTTGATCATCTACGGTGCCGGGGTCATCGGTTGCGAATATGCATCGATCTTCAGCGGTCTCGGCGTGCTGGTGGAACTGGTGGACAACCGCGACCAGCTGCTGAGCTTCCTCGACAAGGAAATCTCCCAGGGCCTGAGCTATCACTTCAGCAACAACAACGTGATGGTTCGCCACAACGAGGAGTACGAGCGGGTCGAGGGGATCGACAACGGCGTGATCCTGCACCTGAAATCGGGCAAGAAGATCAAGGCCGACGCTTTGCTGTGGTGCAACGGCCGCACCGGCAACACCGACCGTCTGGGCCTGGAAAACATCGGCCTGCAGGCCAACGGCCGCGGCCAGATCGAGGTCGACGAGAACTATCGCACGGCGGTCAGCAACATCTATGGTGCCGGCGACGTGATCGGCTGGCCGAGCCTGGCCAGTGCCGCCTATGACCAGGGGCGTTCGGCCGCTGGCAGCGTGGTGGACAATGGCAGCTGGCGCTACGTCAACGACGTGCCGACCGGCATCTACACCATTCCGGAGATCAGCTCGATCGGCAAGACCGAGGCCGAGCTGACCGAGGCCAAGGTGCCTTACGAGGTGGGCAAGGCGTTCTTCAAGGGCATGGCCCGGGCGCAGATCTCCGACGAGCGCGTCGGCATGCTGAAGATCCTCTTCCACCGCGAAACCTTGCAGGTTCTGGGCGTGCATTGCTTCGGCGACCAGGCTTCGGAGATCGTGCACATCGGCCAGGCGATCATGAACCAGCCGGGTGAAGCCAATACCCTGAAGTACTTCGTCAATACCACCTTCAACTACCCGACCATGGCCGAAGCCTATCGGGTAGCTGCCTACGACGGTCTCAACCGGCTTTTTTAAGCGGCTCCGGCCGGTGGCCTGAGCCGGCCGGAGAGACCTGCTTCAGCGACTCCCGAGGGTGGCGGTGGCCAAACCGGGAAAGTCTGTGATCAGGCTGTCTACGCCGAAGTCCGCGAGCCGGTGCATCAGCGCCGGTTCGTTGACCGTCCATACCGACACGTGCAAACCCTGGCGCTGCGCCTTGAGCAGGCGTTCAGGGGTGCACAGCGTCCAGTTCAACGCGAGAATCTCGCAGCCGTAGCTCTGCGCCACTTTCAATGGGTCCAGCCAGGCATACTCGGCCACCAGGCCGCGGGAGATGTCCGGGGTCAGCTCGATGGCGGCGCGCAGTACTTCGCGGGAGCTGGAGGTGATGGTCACCTTGTCCAGCAGGCCGAAACGCTGCACCAGTTCACGGATCGCCAGCACGGTGTTGGCTGCGCGGGTGCGTGAAGCGCTCTTGACCTCCAGCTGCCAGTGCTCGAAGTCGCATTGCTCGAACAGCGTTTCCAGGCGCGGGATAGGGCAGGGCTGGTTCCAGCCCGGGCCGCCCTTGCGCGCATCGTAGGTCACCAGGTCGGCGGCCAGGTGTTCGTTGACCTTGCCACGCCGGTCGGTGGTGCGCTTCAGGGTCGGGTCGTGGATGACCATCAGTTCACCGTCGCGCGACAGGTGCAGGTCCAGTTCGCAACGGCGCACACCGTGGTCGAGGCACTGGCGGAAACTGGCGAGGGTGTTCTCCGGTGCTTCGCCCTTGGCGCCGCGGTGGCCGTAGATGAGTGTCACAGATACTCCTGTAGGCGGGAAACGCCATGGCTGTCGAAGGGGGTCAATCGGGGCGCTCGCCCTGTTCACGTGCCTGCCGGCGCTGCTGGGCCTGGCGCTGCAGAACGTGGCGGGCCAGCAGCTGACGCTGGGCGTCGGGCAGGTCGACGAATTCGGTGTCGATTTCGAAGGTGTCGGAGCCCTTGGCCTTGCAGGTGAGGACCCGGGCTTCGAGCATCATGCCGGCGGCCTGGGGCATGAGCACCATCTTGATCGACAGCCGCGAGCCGGGGCCGTACATCTGTGCAGAGTCGAACTGGATGCCACCCTCGGAGAGCAGCACCGCCTGCGGGGTGCCCAGTTCGCCAAGCGCGGTGTGCGCCACCACCTGGCCGAGCAGGTCGATGCGCTTGCTCAGCGCCTTGAGGAAACCATTGAGCACGCGGTCGCGGTCGTCGAGCTGGCGCAACAGATGCTGGGATTCGAACTCGCTGACATGCAGCTCACTGAGCAGCTGGAACAGCGCGGTGATACGCGGCATGGTGCAGCTCGCCGCCTCGGTGAGGGGGTTAATTTCCAGTGCGACGCTGTCTTCGATACGGTAGTATTCGCGGCGTCTTTCTTCGTCTAGTGTCGACATGGCGAACCCGTGCCTGCGGCTGTGGTCAGAGAGTCTCGAGTGTAAGGCCGCGTCTGCCGGCCCGCCACACGGATGTCCCATTCCAGCGAACAATTCCTTAAATGTTCAGACCTCTTTTTGCCTTCATCGGCACACGCTACACACGCGCCAAGCGACGTAACCATTTTGTCTCCTTCATCTCCCTGACTTCGATCATCGGCCTGGCCCTGGGCGTTGTGGTGATGATCGTCGTACTGTCGGTCATGAACGGTTTCGATCATGAGATGCGTACCCGTGTTCTTGGCATGGTGCCCCACGCCACCGTGGAGGGCGACGAGCCGATTCGCGACTGGCCGAAGCTCGCCGAGAAGGTTGCGGCCAATCCCGGAGTGCTGGCCGTTGCGCCGTTCACCCAGATGCAGGGTCTGCTCAGCCATGAAGGCACCGTGCAGAAAGTCCTGCTCAACGGTATCGACCCCAGCCAGGAAGACAAGGTTTCCATCATCGGCCAGTTCATTCGCCAGGGGGCCTTGAGCGCGCTGGCCCCCGGCGAGTTCGGCATCATCATCGGCGACCGTGCGGCGGCCAGGCTGGGTGTCGCGGTGGGCGACAAACTGACCTTCGTCGCCCCTGAAGTGGCGGTGACCCCGGCAGGCATGTTCCCGCGCATGAAGCGCTTCACGGTGGCGGGCATCTTCCACGTCGGTGCCGGCGAGATCGACGGCTTCCTGGGCCTGACCAATATCGAGGACCTCGGCCGCCTGCGCCGCTGGCAGCCGGATCAGGTGCAGGGCCTGCGCCTGAAATTCGACGACCTGTTCCAGGCCCCCCGCGGTGCCTGGCAGATCGCTCAGCAGTTGGGGGGTGACCACTATTACTCGCGTGACTGGACGCGCACCCACGGCAACCTCTACCAGGCCATCCGCATGGAAAAATCCATGATCGGCCTGCTGTTGCTGCTGATCGTCGCGGTGGCGGCGTTCAACATCATTTCCACCCTGGTGATGGTGGTCAACGACAAGAAAGGCGACATCGCCATCCTGCGCACCCTGGGCGCCACACCGGGGCAGATCATGGCGATCTTCATGGTCCAGGGCACGGTGATCGGCGTGGTCGGCACGCTGATCGGCGCCGGTGTCGGCATCCTGGCCGCGCTCAACGTGAGCAGCGCCATCGCCGGGCTGGAAAAGCTGATCGGCCACAAGTTTCTCAATGCGGACGTCTACTTCATCGACTACCTGCCGTCGCAGCTGATGACCCAGGACGTGCTCCAGGTCTGTGGCGCCGCATTGCTCCTGAGTTTCCTCGCCACCCTGTACCCGGCCTGGCGCGCAGCGCGCACCCAGCCGGCAGAGGCGCTACGTTATGAGTGAGTCGGGCATGTCTGAAAAAGCCGTATTGAGTTGCCGCAACCTGGGTAAATCCTACGAGGAGGGCCCTGAGTCGGTGGTGGTGTTGTCCGGCCTGCAGCTGGAGCTGTTCCCCGGTGAGCGCGTGGCCATCGTCGGCAGCTCCGGTTCGGGCAAGAGCACCTTGCTCAACCTGCTGGGCGGCCTGGATACCCCCTCCCAGGGCAGCGTATGGCTGGCCGGCGAAGAACTCTCGGCGCTGGGCGAGAAGGCCCGTGGCCTGCTGCGCAATCGCGCACTGGGTTTCGTCTACCAGTTCCATCACCTGCTGCCGGAGTTCACCGCGCTGGAGAACGTCTGCATGCCGCTGCTGATCGGCAAGACGCCCATTCCGGCCGCTCGCGAGCGCGCCACCGCACTGCTCAAGCGCGTCGGTCTGAGTCATCGCCTGGCGCACAAGCCGGCCGAGCTGTCTGGCGGCGAACGCCAGCGCGTGGCGATCGCCCGGGCGCTGGTCAACGAGCCGGGCCTGGTGATGCTCGACGAGCCCACCGGCAACCTCGACCACCATACCGCACAGGGCATTCAGGACCTGATGCGCGAGCTGAGCACAGCGTCGCGTACCGCGTTCCTGGTGGTGACCCACGACATGAACCTGGCCAGGCAGATGGACCGTGTCCTGCGCCTGGAAGACGGCCAGCTGGTCGCCGTCTGATTCAGCCCACTTGGTGCCCTGCGAATGTTCAGACCCTTATCCATCTTCATCGGTGCCCGCTACACGCGAGCCAAGCGGCGCAAGAATTTCATCTCGTTCATCTCCATGACGTCGATGATCGGCCTGGCGCTCGGCGTGCTGGCCATGATCGTCGTGCTGTCGGTGATGAACGGCTTTCAGCGCGAGATGAGTTCACGCATCCTCGGCATGGTCCCGCATGCCTCGATCCTCGGCGCCAAGCCGCTGGACGACTGGCAGAAGGTCGCCGACGCCGCGCGCCACAACCCCGAGGTCGTGGCCGCCGCGCCACTGACTGAGATGGAAGGCATGCTTTCCTACCGTGGCGCGATGCAGCCGATCCAGATCAGTGGCATCGACCCGGCCCGTGAGCATGAGGTGTCCATCGTCACCCAGCACATCACCCGCGGCAGCCTGGATAACCTCAAGCCCGGTGAGTTCGGTGTGGTCCTCGGCGAGATTACCGCACGCCGCTTTCGTGTGAATGTCGGCGATACCCTGACCCTGATCGTTCCGGAAATCAGCAACGCGCCGGGTGGCATCACACCGCGCCTGCAGCGCTTGACCGTGGTCGGGCTGTTCAAGGTGGGTGCCGAGCTGGATGGCTCCATGGCGTTGATGAACATCGCCGACGCCGGGCAGATTCAGCGCTGGCAACCGGGCCAGGTACAGGGCGTGCGCCTGGCGCTCAAGGACCTGTACCAGGCGCCCAAGGTCTCCGCCGCCATCGCCGCCGGACTGGGCGACGGCTACCGCGCCGATGACTGGACCCATACCCAGGGCAGCCTGTTCAGCGCCATGAAGATGGAAAAGACCATGATCGGCCTGCTGCTGCTGATGATCGTCGCCGTGGCGGCGTTCAACATCATCGCCACGCTGATCATGGTGGTGAACGACAAGGGCGCCGACATTGCCATCCTGCGCACCATCGGCGCAACGCCGCGGCAGATCATGGGCATCTTCATCGTCCAGGGTTCGTTGATCGGCGTGGTCGGCACCTTGATCGGTGGCGTGCTCGGGGTCATCGCCGCGCTCAACGTCAGCGCCCTGGTCGGCTGGGTCGAACGCATCAGCGGGCAGCACATCTTCAGCTCCGACGTGTACTTCATCAGCAACCTGCCATCGGAGCTGCAAAGCGGTGACGTGCTGCTGATCTGCAGTGCCGGCTTCATCCTCAGTTTCCTGGCGACCATCTATCCGGCCTGGCGCGCGGCCAAGGTCGAGCCGGCCCAGGCGCTGCGTTACGAGTGACCCCGCGGCAGCCGCACGACGAAGCGGGTCAGCCCCAGGGCTGACTCGCAACTCAGGGTGCCGCCATGTGCCTCGACGATCGAGCGGCTGATCGCCAGGCCCAGCCCGGCATGTTCATGGCCACCGCTGCGCGCCGGGTCGGCGCGATAGAAACGGTCGAACAGCCGTCCCAGTACCTCGGGTGGCATGTCAGCACCGGGGTTTTCGACGCTCAGTTCCACCGCCTCATCGACACCTTGCAGTTTCACCTCGACGCGCTTGCCGGGCGCGGTGAAGCGCAGCGCATTGCCCAGCAGATTCGCCAGCACTCGACGTAGCAGCATGCGGTCGCCCTGGAGCGTGGCCTGTCCCTGGCGACTCAGGCTAACGCCGGCTTCCTCGGCGAGTGGCATGAAGTATTCCAGTACGCTGTCCACTTCATCTTCCAGGCGCAGCGCATCACGCCCTGGCGTCAGCAGCCCCTGGTCAGCCTTGGCGAGCAGCAGCATGTCGTTGACCAGCTGAGTCAGCCCCTGCAATTCCTCTAGATTGCCCAGCAGCGCCTGGCGATAGTCATCCAGCGCGCGTGGCTGGCTGAGCACCACCTGGGTCTGGGTCAGCAGGTTGGACAGCGGCGAGCGCAACTCGTGGGCGATGTCGGCGCTGAACGCCGAAAGGCGCTGAAAACCTTGCTCCAGGCGGTCGAGCATGGCGTTGAAAGTCACCGCCAGCTGCGCCAGCTCCGGCGGCATGGCCTGCTCCGGCAGGCGCATGGCCAACGAGCTGGCCGACACGCCGCTGGCCACCTCGCCCATGCGTTGCAGCGGTTGCAGGGCACGGCGCGCGGCCCAGGCGCCGAGCAGGGCGGTAGCCAGTGCGCAGAGACCGACGGTCAGCCAGATCAGCCGCTGCATGCCCTGCAGGAATTGCTGGTGGTGGGTGATATCCAGCAGCAGGCTCACACGCGGAGAATCGGCGCGCTGCGGCTGTAGTCGCGTGTTCAACACCCGATAGGCGACGTCGCCTTCGTTCAGGGTATGCAGCCCTTCGCTGGCGGGCAGGGCCCGCAATGCCGGTGTGTCGTCCAGCCATACCTGCCCATGGCTGTCGGTGATGCGCAGGTGCAGCTCGGCGTGTTCGGTCATGCCGTGCAGGGCAGGTCTTCGGGCCTCGAAGGCGGCACGCTCGGTGACCTCGCCCAGTGTTGCGCGCAGGCTGGCCAGGCGACTGTCGAACAGGTGCTGGTCGAGTTCCATGAAGTGCCGGGCGCTGGCCTGGTCGAACAGCAACCCGGCAATCAGCGACACCGACGCGGTGCAGGCAGCGAACAGCAGGGCCAGGCGACTGCGCAGTGACAGTTTCATGGAGCCTGTTCCTGCAGCACGTAGCCCATGCCGCGCACGGTGTGGATCAGCCGTGTGTCGAACTCATCGTCGACTTTCATGCGCAGGCGGCGGATGGCGACCTCGATGACGTTGGTGTCACTGTCGAAATGCATGTCCCAGACCTGCGCGGCGATAAGGGATTTGGACAGCACTTCGCCCTGGCGGCGCAACAACAGCTCCAGCAGGGCGAACTCCTTCGCGGTCAGGTCCAGGCGCCTGCCGGCACGCTCGACCCGGCGTTGTAGCAGGTCCAGGTGCAGGTCGCCGGCTTGCAGGCGGGTGTCCAGGGGTGTGCCGCGGCGCAGCAGGGTGCGCACCCGGGCCAGCAGTTCGGAAAAGGCGAAGGGCTTGATCAGGTAGTCGTCGGCGCCCAGTTCCAGGCCGCGCACCCGGTCTTCGACGGCGTCGCGTGCGGTGAGCAACAGCACCGGCGTGTGCAGGCCAGCCTGACGCAGGCGCTGCAGGATCGCCCAGCCGTCCAGGCCGGGCAGCATCACGTCGAGGATCAGCAACGCATGGTCGCCGCTCAGCGCGCGTTGCAGGCCAGCCTGGCCCTCATCGACCAGTTCGCTGTCGAAGCCAGCCTCGCTGAGCCCCTGGTTCAGGTACTGGCCGGTCTTGGGCTGGTCTTCGACGATCAGTAGTTTCATGGTGGCGCGTCCGGCTGAGGCAATGCGTGCTTTATAACCCGCCGGGCGGCGCAAAGGGCCAAGCTTACAAGGTTGTAATCGGGGCGCGAGCCAGGCGGCGCTGAAAGCTGCACGCAAAACGGATAGACTGCGCGGGTTATTTTCTGAGGTTCCGATACTGCCATGCATCCCGCCGCCGAACACTCGCCACTGGGCAAGTCCAGTGAGTACGTCGCCACCTACACCCCCGAGCTGCTTTATCCCATCCCGCGTGCCGCGAAATGGGCCGAGCTGGGCCTGAGCGCCGAGAGCCTGCCGTATCAGGGGGTCGATGTGTGGAACTGCTACGAGCTGTCGTGGCTGCTGCCGTCCGGCAAGCCCGTGGTGGCCATTGCCGAGTTCAGCGTGCCGGCCGACTCGCCGAACATCATCGAGTCCAAGTCGTTCAAGCTGTATCTCAATTCGCTGAACCAGAGCGTGTTCGCCACCCAGGGCGAGCTGCAGGCGGTGTTGGTCAAGGACCTTTCCGCCGCCGCCGGCAAGCCGGTCGGCGTGAGTATCCGCAGCCTGGCGCAGATCAGCGCTGAAGGCGTTGCCGACCTGCCGGGGCCGTGCATCGACGAGCTGGATATCGAGGTACACAGCTATGACCACCCGCGTCCCGAACTGCTGCGTTGCGATGCCTCGCGGAGCGTGGAGGAAAGCCTGCACAGCCATCTGCTCAAGTCCAACTGCCCGGTGACCAGCCAGCCGGACTGGGGTAGCGTGGTGGTGGAGTATCGTGGCGCGGCGCTCGATCACGCCAGTCTGCTGGCCTACATCGTCAGCTTCCGCCAGCACTCGGACTTCCACGAGCAGTGCGTGGAGCGCATGTTCCTCGACCTGCAGCGCCTGCTGCGCCCGGAAAAGCTCACAGTGTATGCGCGCTACGTGCGCCGCGGCGGCCTGGACATCAACCCGTACCGCAGCACAGAGGCGCTGCTACCGAACAACGGGCGCCTGGCCCGCCAGTGATCGCCAGCGAATGAAAAAGGCCCGTCGAGTGACGGGCCTTTTGCGTAGCGGCTGTGTCTCAGATGCCAATGTTGCCCAGCGTCTGGACGATGTTGCGCAAGGTCGCTGCGATGCCGGGGTGTTCCAGTTCGAAGCGCTCGACCGCCAGGTTCACGCCATCGACCAGGCTGCTGTCCTGTTCGTGAGTGGCCTGTTCCAGCTGGATTTTGGTTTCAATTTGTTGCATCAGCTCGTGCAGGTGCACACGCTCGGTTTCCGACAGTGGCGGGTTGCGGTCCAGTTGCTCGCGCAGGGCATCCAGTTGTTCTTGCAGGTCGCGGGCAGGCATGGCGTGCTCCTTCTTCGATAGGTCTTTCCCATGGACTGCGTCAGGGGACGAAAGGTCCGTGGTGCTATCAAGAGTAATCCAGGAGCGCTGGCTTCGCCTCTGACGTGCGTCAGGGCTTTTCGCCTTTGCGGCGGCGCAGACTGATGTCGGCCAGGCAGGATTCCAGTTCGCCGAGATGGTCGATCACCGAGTGGGCGCCGATATTGTAGAGATGCAGCGTGGCCTGTGCCCGGCGGCGTTCGCGCTCAGTGACGTCAAGCGCCTCCCACTGCTCGGGCCCCAGCCCGCATAGCGATCCACATGAGGCCAGGCCGATGGTCCACAGCCCGGCATTGAGGCCCGACTCCAGCAGCAGAGGGTTGCCGCTGACCAGTACGCAGCCTTCAAGCTGGCTGACCTTCAGGGTCATCAGCGCCAGCCAGCAGGCATCGGGCGCCGGCCAGCTCACCGGGCTGCGCGCGGTGGCGACGATCAGTTCGCCCAGCGGGGCGCAGAGTGTCTGGCTGTGCGCGTCGGGCAGGTCGTCCAGCCAGGCGCACGGAATGCCTTGCTGACGCAGGCTCTGCAGGCTTTCCAGTGCTCCAGGGGTGAGGCGGGCATGTTTATCGAGGCCAGTGCCTGCCGCCAGGGCTTGGCTGGACGCCTGCCCGCCGAAGTCCACCAGGCAGCCGCTCAGGCCGAAGAGCAGGGCGGAGAAGGCAGGTAATGGCGTATTGACCGGAGCGAGCATGGCGCAAGTCTCTGAAATAGCCAGAACGCTACCCGATGGGTATGACAGAAATATGAATGGCGGGTGACCGCGACAGATTCGAGCAGGTCTGCCTCATCGTGCGTGAAGGCTTTATACTGCTCGCCTTTGCCAGGGCGCGTGTGCCCGGCTGCCACCCTCAATCAGGAGTTTGCGTCATGCCCGTACCGCGTACCGGCTTTATCCGGCGACTGGCCGGCTTGTCTCTGTGTGCCAGTGCCGCGTTGCTCCCGGTGGCAGCCCAGGCCGCCGAAGAGGACCCATGGGAGGGCGTCAACCGGGTCATCTTCCGCTTCAACGACACGGTCGACCGCTATACCTTCAAGCCGCTCGCCCAGGGTTATCAGTACGTGACTCCGCAGTTCGTCGAGGACGGCGTGCACAACTTCTTCAACAACATCGGTGACGTGGGCAACCTGGCCAACAACGTGCTGCAGGCCAAGCCACAGGCAGCCGGTGTCGACACGGCGCGCCTGCTGGTCAACACCACTTTCGGCCTGCTCGGCTTCATCGACGTCGGTACGCGCATGGGCCTGCAGCGCAACGACGAAGATTTCGGCCAGACGCTCGGCTACTGGGGCGTGGGCAGTGGCCCCTACGTGGTGCTGCCGTTACTCGGCCCCAGCACCGTGCGCGATGCGTTCGCCAAGTACCCGGACACCTACACCGCGCCGTGGCGTTATATCGACCACGTACCGACCCGCAATACCGCCCTAGGCGTGAGCCTGGTCGATACCCGCGCCAGCCTGCTGTCGGCCGAGCGCCTGGTTACCGGCGACAAGTACACCTTCGTGCGCAATGCCTTCCTGCAGAACCGCGAGTTCAAGGTCAAGGATGGTCAGGTCGAAGACGACTTCTGATCCTGGCTGGTCGCAGGCTGCGCCGGGCATTCGCCTGGCCCCTGCGGCGGCAGGTGTTCAGCCGGCGGCGAAGGCACTCAGCGCTTCGCCTTCCAGTCTGTAGCGCACCCATTCGCCTTGGCGCTGCGCGCCGATCGATTCGTAGAAGCGGATCGCCGGCTCATTCCAATCCAGCACACTCCATTCGAAGCGGCCGCACTGGCGCGCTACGGCTTCGCGCGCCAAATGCCTGAGCATCAGCTTGCCAGCGCCGGTACCCCGGTGCTGTGGCGCGATGTACAGGTCCTCAAGATACAGCCCGTGCCGGCCGAGCCAGGTGGAGTAGCTGTAGAAATACACGGCGAAGCCAATCGGTTGCTCATCCCGGCTGCAGATCAGTGCATGGGTCGTGGACGCCTCGTCGAACAGGCTGCGCTCGATATCTTCGATGCTGGCCTGCACTTCGTGGCGAGCCTTTTCGTAGTCGGCCAGGTCGGTGATGAAGGTCAGAATCTGTGCGGCGTCGTCACGGTGGGCAGGGCGGATGTGCAGGTTCAAGGTAAAAGCTCCTGATTTGGACAGGCGTTCAGCCTAGTGCAGCAGGTAGACTGCATGTAGTGCAATTCATACAGGTCCTTATGAACACCATGCATCCGCTCTTGCGCCGTCTGGATCTCAATCTGCTGCTGGTTTTCGATGCCCTGCATCGCCACCGCAGCGTGGCCGGTGCTGCGCACGAACTGTCGCTCAGCGCCTCGGCATTCAGCCACGCCTTGGGGCGTCTGCGCGATACGCTAGGCGATGAACTGTTCGTTCGCCAGGGTAACCGCATGTACCCAACGCAACGTGCCGAACGCCTGGCAACGGCGGTGGCGGCCAGCCTGGGCGGGTTGAGTGACGAGTTGGGCGGCTGGGCACCCTTCGATGCGCTGACCAGCGAGCGAGTCTTCACCTTCGCGGCCACCGATTTCACTGCCTTGCAGTTGCTGCCAAATCTGGTTGCACGCCTACAGGACTGCGCGCCGCGCCTGCAATTGAAGGTGGTGCAGGCCGGGCGCAAGGTCTGCGTGGATGAGCTGGCCAGTGGGCAGGTCGATTTCGCCCTGGGTTATGGCGAGGAGCGCGACAGCCTGCCCATGGGTATCGACAGCCTGGAGTGGACTTCAGGGCGTTATGTGGTGATTGTGCGGCGCGGGCATCCGCGAATCCACAAATCGCTTGATCTCGAAGCCTATCTGGCCGAGCGGCATGTGGTGGTGACGCCTTGGGGCGAGGCGACCGGCGTCGTGGACCTGGTGCTGCGGCGCATGGGTCTGCACCGCGACGTGGCGCTGCAGATTCCGTCGGTGCTGGCCTGCCCATTCATTATCGCCAGCAGCGACCTGATCATGACCATTCCGCAACCTGCGGCCGAGCGTCTGGTACCGGCGGCCGACATCGTGCTGCATGACGTGCCGTTCGAGATCGAACCCTATGCGTTGAGGCTCTACAGCCACCGCAAGTACGCGCGCAGTGACGCGCACATCTGGATGATTGGGCAATTAAGAGCGTTGTTCGAGCAGTCGACACTTTTATAAGTGCCTGGCGCCCATCAGCTCATGGAGATGATCGAGAGCCCAAGCTTCTGCCCGCCACCGTCCTGATCGGCCAGCCAGACCACTTCGGTCTCGGCTTCCAGGCCCTTGAGCGCCGGGTGATCGGAGTCGATGCGAATACTGAGCCGGTCGCCGATGGCGAAGGCTCGTGGCGCCTGAACCTGCATCCCGGTGCTGGACAAATCCAGACATACAGCCGGAATCACTTGCCCGGCATGGATGATGCTGATATCGGCATCGACGCGCATGCGAATGAAATCGCGCTTTTCGGCATATCCCTGATCAATTCGGCTCATGCGACTTCCTTTGTTTTGGTTGCTGAATTTGTTGTTCTTATAACTCTGGGTGATTTGCGATGTAAAGACGCAATTCAAGGGTGGAAGTTCGCTTGAAACGCCCGGCGGATGGGAGTACCGTCTGCGCCTTGAAGGGCACCTCTGGAGATACGGCAAAAGTCGTGCAGAGTGGCTAGAAAGCGAATCCGGTAAGCAGGGCCCGGCACGCACCGGTCCGTCTACCCCAACCTGATCTGGCGCCGTTTGCCCACATGCCTAAAACCAGTGCAACGCTGCTGATTATCGATGACGACGAGGTCGTGCGCGCGAGTATCGCCGCCTACCTGGAAGACAGTGGCTTCGATGTCCTGCAGGCTACCAATGGCCAGCAAGGTATAGAGATTTTCGAACAGGAAAAGCCCGATCTGGTGATCTGTGACCTGCGCATGCCCCAGATGGGCGGCCTGGAGCTGATCCGCCAGGTGGCCGCGAACTCGCCGCAGATGCCGGTGATCGTGGTGTCTGGCGCGGGTGTCATGAGCGATGTCGTCGAGGCCCTGCGCCTGGGCGCTGCCGACTACCTGATCAAACCTCTGGAAGATCTCGCGGTACTCGAACATTCGGTTCGCCGTGCCCTTGATCGTGCACGGCTGGAGCGCGAGAACGAGCTTTACCGTGAAAAACTCGAGGCCGCCAATCGCGAACTCGAAGCCAGCCTGCACCTGCTGCAGGAGGATCAGGACGCCGGTCGACAGGTGCAGATGAACATGCTGCCGACCAGCCCGTGGGCCACCGAGCAGTTCAGCTTCGCGCATCAGATCATCCCGTCGTTGTATCTGTCGGGTGATTTCGTCGATTACTTTCGCGTCGACGAGCGCCGGGTGGCATTCTACCTGGCGGATGTGTCCGGGCACGGGGCGTCTTCGGCGTTCATCACCGTATTGCTGAAGTTCATGACCACGCGTCTGCTGTTCGAATACAAGCGCAGCGGGACGTTGCCCGAGTTCAAGCCGTCTGATGTACTGGGGCACATAAACCGTGGCCTGATCAGTTGCAAGCTCGGCAAGCACGTGACCATGGTTGGCGGGGTGATCGATGAGCAGGCAGGGACGTTGACCTATGCCGTTGGCGGCCACCTGCCATTGCCGGTGTTGTTCAGCGAGGGCAAGGGCAGTTACCTGGAAGGACGCGGCCTGCCGGTCGGCCTTTTTCAGGAAGCGACCTATCAGGACTATGTGTGCGAGTTGCCAGACTCCTTCAGCCTGACCCTGTTGTCTGATGGCATACTGGATTTGCTACCCGGTGATACACTCAAGGAAAAGGAAGCTGCCTTGCCTGAACTGGTCAAGACAGCGGGCGGCAGCCTGGATGGTCTGCGTCGGGTTTTCGAATTGGCTACGCTAGGGGAGATGCCGGATGATATCGCCTTGTTAGTGTTGAGCAGGAATCTTTGATGAGTACCGGTAGAATCCAGTTCGCCGAGCAGGAAGGCACATTCGTTCTGAAGTTCGTGGGCGAAGTGCGACTGACCCTGTGCTCGGCCTTGGATGCGACTATCGAGCGGATCTTCACGGCGCTGAATTTTTCGGCAGTGGTGATCGATCTGACCGAAACGCGCAGCATTGACAGCACCACCCTTGGTCTTCTGGCCAAGCTCTCCATCTTGTCGCGCCAGAAGGTCGGGCTGTTGCCGACGCTGGTCACGACCCACGAAGACATCACGCGCCTGCTGCAGTCGATGGGTTTCGATCAGGTGTTCAATATCGTCGACCATCCGGTGCCTTGCCCGGAATGCCTGACTGACCTGCCATCGCAGGATCAGGGGGAAGAAGTGGTCAAGGCCAAGGTGCTGGAAGCGCACAAGATCCTGATGGGGCTCAACGAGTCCAATCGCGAGGCGTTTCATGACCTGGTCAACGCGCTGGAAGGGCAGCGCTGAGCAGCGCAAGCCGACGGGACACACATGAATGAAAAGGGCGATCTCGCAAGAGTATCGCCCTTTTTCACATCAGGCCTTGGCTGACAGCAGGGCCTCGAGCTTTTCCTGGTCGCGGGCGAACTGACGAATACCTTCGGCCAGCTTCTCGGTGGCCATGGCATCTTCATTGGACAGCCAGCGGAATTCCTTCTCGCTCAGGCTTTGCCGTGCTTCGCCGCCCTGGCCAGGGTTGAGCTTACGCTCCAGGCTACCCTGGTCTTCGGCCAGCTGCTTGAGCAGCTCGGGGCTGATGGTCAGGCGGTCGCAGCCGGCCAGTTGTTCGATCTGACCGATGTTGCGGAAGCTGGCGCCCATGACCACGGTGTTGTAGCCGTTGGCCTTGTAGTAGTTGTAGATGCGGGTGACCGACTGGACGCCCGGATCTTGCGCGCCGGTGTATTCCTGGCCGGTGGACTTCTTGTACCAGTCATAGATACGGCCCACGAACGGCGAGATCAGGAACACCCCAGCCTCGGCGCAGGCCACTGCCTGGGCGAAGGAGAACAGCAGGGTCAGGTTGGTCTGGATGCCTTCCTTCTCGAGCTTCTCGGCAGCGCGGATGCCTTCCCAGGTCGAGGCCAGCTTGACCAGGATGCGCTCGCGGCCGACGCCGGCTTCTTCATAGAGGCCGATCAGGCGTTGACCGCGTTCGATCATGGCCTGGGTGTCGAAGGACAGGCGGGCGTCCACCTCGGTGGAGACGCGGCCGGGTACCACGTCGAGGATCTTGCGGCCGATAGCGACGGCAAAGCGGTCGCAGGCCAGGCCGATATCGCCCTGGCTGCCGCTGAAGGCTTCCTGGAGCAGGGCGGCGTTGCTTTCGCTGGAGGCGGCCTTGAGCAGCAGGGAAGGGTTGGTGGTGGCATCCACCGGCTTGAGGCGGGCAATGGCGTCGAAGTCGCCGGTGTCGGCTACTACGGTAGTGATGGCTTTGAGTTGTTCCAGCTTGGAAGTCATGAGCGTGCTCTGTCCTGTGCGGTGAAGTGACATTACCCGAGCGCCGCCGACCACTCAAGGGCGTGGCCGACAAGGGCGCGAATGCGTGACGTTGACTGAATTGGAGCGTTGTTCGCCCGGCTTGTTCCCGCGGATGCCTGGCAGCCAGGTTCTCACCACTGAATCTTGCTCACCTTGTAGAAATGTCTTGCATGAGGAAATTGGCTTTTCTCACGTGCTTGGATATGATTCTTACAAACACTGTATGAATGTACAGTTTTTCGTTTTCATGGATAAGGTGACGTGAAGTGAACCAACAGGAGCGAGAAACCTTGAGCGGGCTGGAGCGGCTGGGGCTGCGAGTGGCGAGCATGATCAATTCGCCTGCTGCCCAGTTGCAGCGGCGGGTACTGGTGCATCGTCTGGATACCGACGCAGACCAGGACTGGCATCAGGTACTGGAAATGCTGGCCGAAACCGAGGGGCTGGAGGTGACCACGACCAGCGACGGCGCGGTGCTGCTGGCATGGGACCACCACACGGACGACGACCGCGTGGCAGAGGAAAGGGATGTGTTCAGTGTCGAGGGGCCGGCGCCGTTCTGAATGCTCAGAGCTTCTGGGCGTTCCACACCAGAAGTTCGGCGACGCTAAGGCTTGAGCCACGGTGCTTCTTGACGTTGGAGACAGTGTGCTTGCCGCCGCTCGACTGTGCCCCAAGACGCAGCTTGACCTTGTCCGAAGGCCACCAATCGAACGATGGCGCTGGATGGTCGGCCGGGCTGGCATCGCAGCGCACGGTATGGCCCTTTTCACTGGTTTCGCGGCCGCCTTCACCGGTGCCGCGCAACCGCTGAGCAACAGCAGTGGCAGCAGGTATTTCATATTCATTTCTCATCTCCCTATGCACGAGCGCTTGCCCCCCTAGCACAGGCGCCAGGAGGTGTTGGTTTTTGGAGGGCTTTCATGGCTCGTATCGATTCATCACAGGCCGGCGGCAGTAATGTGCTGGCCTTTCTCGACATGCTGGCCTGGTCGGAGGGGACTTCCACGATCAAGGCCTCGGACGACGGCTATAACGTGCTGGTGGGCGGCAAGCTCTTTACCGACTACACGACCCATCCGCGCGTACTGGTCGCGCTTGCGCGTTACGGCATCAGCAGCACTGCCGCAGGGCGCTACCAGTTCCTGGCGCGTACGTGGGACGCCATCGTCCGCCGGTATGGCTTCATCGGGCGTTTCATCCCTGAAGCCCAGGACCTGGCAGCGGTAAAGCTGCTGACTGAATGCGGGGCGTTGCCCTATATACAGGCCGGGCGGATCGAACGGGCGATTGCCGCCGCTGCGCCCATCTGGGCAAGCCTGCCGGGTGCTGGCTACGGGCAGCGCGAGCATCGCCTGGCAACCTTGCTGGAGGTCTACAGTGAGCAACGTATGGAAGCACAGAAGCCCGCAGCCGACCTGCTGGCGATGTATACCGCGTGCGGGGGTGAACTGGCGTGAAGGCAGTTTCCAATAAAGGCTGTCCGACCTCGCCGTCTGGCGGCCGGTGACGTTATAGTGCCAGCCATCGCCACTCATGACAGGATGTTGACCTCATGCCCGAACTCTCCAGCCTCTTGGCGTTTGCCCTTATCTGCCTGGGCATGGTGCTCACCCCCGGGCCCAATATGATCTACCTGATATCCCGTTCCATCTGCCAGGGGCGCACGGCCGGGCTGATCTCTCTCGGTGGCGTGGCGTTGGGGTTTGTCTGCTACATGCTGTGCGCAGCGCTGGGCATCACCGCGCTGGTGATGGCCGTGCCTTATGCCTACGATGCTCTGCGCCTGGGCGGGGCCTTGTACCTGCTGTACCTGGCCTGGCAGGCGCTCAGGCCGGGCGGACGCTCGCCGTTCCAGGTGCGTGACCTGCCGGTGGACAGCCCGCGCAAGCTGTTCAGCATGGGCCTGCTGACCAGCCTGCTGAACCCCAAGATCGCCGTAATGTACCTGTCGCTGCTGCCGCAGTTCATCGAACCGACAGGCCACGGCAGCGTGCTGCTGCAATCGCTGGCGCTCGGCGCCACGCAGATCGTCATCAGTGTCAGCGTCAACGCCCTGATCGCGGTGATGGCCGGCTCCATCGCGGTGTTCCTCGCCGGGCGACCGCTGTGGCAAGTGGTGCAGCGCTGGCTGATGGGCACGGTGCTGGCTGGGCTGGCGGTGCGGATGCTCGCGGAAAGCCGGCGCTGAAACGATGATGAGGCGGCTGATGACGCGACGCTGGGCCGCCATGTCCCTGGTCACTTCCTGATAGACTACGCGACCCGCGCCGAGGCGGCCTCGCCACCCTTGGCCTGTCTCCCCAGATGTCGAAGCCAGACCGTGACCATGCAAGCCGATACCGTTCCCCTTTCTACTGCCCAATCCGTGCCCTCCCGCCGCTTCTCCGTGGCGCCGATGATGGATTGGACCGATCGTCATTGCCGCTACTTCCTGCGCCTGCTGTCGAAAAATGCGTTGCTGTACACGGAAATGGTCACCACCGGCGCGGTGCTGTTCGGTGATCGCGAGCGTTTTCTGGGGCATCACGAGGCGGAGCACCCGTTGGCGTTGCAGTTGGGTGGCAGCAACCCGGCGGACCTGGCGGCCTGTGCCAGGCTGGCCGAGGCGGCGGGGTATGACGAGGTCAACCTCAATGTGGGCTGCCCCAGCGACCGGGTGCAGAACAACATGATCGGCGCCTGCCTGATGGGGCATCCGGGGTTGGTGAGTGACTGTGTGAAGGCCATGCAGGATGCGGTGGGCATTGCGGTGACGGTCAAGCACCGGATCGGCATCAACGGTCGTGACAGCTACGAGCAGCTGTGCGATTTCGTCGGCCAGGTGCGCGAGGCGGGGTGCCGCAGTTTCACCGTGCATGCGCGTATCGCCATTCTCGAAGGCTTGTCGCCGAAGGAGAACCGCGAGATCCCGCCGTTGCGCTACGACGTGGCCGCGCAGTTGAAGACCGATTTCCCGGACCTGGAGATCGTCCTCAATGGCGGCATCAAGACCTTGGACGCCTGTGAGGAACACTTGCAGACCTTCGATGGGGTGATGCTCGGCCGCGAGGCGTACCACAATCCGTATCTGCTCGCCGAAGTGGATCAGCGGCTGTTCGGCGCCACCCACGCGCCCATTGGTCGCGCCGAGGCCATGGCGGCGTTGCGTCCCTATGTGGTGGATTACATCTCGCGCGGTGGCAACATGCATCACATCACCCGGCACATCCTTGGCCTGGCCCAGGGCTTTCCGGGGGCGCGGCGTTTCCGCCAGATTCTTTCCACCGACATTCAGAAAGCCGAGCAGCCGCTGGCGCTGTTCGACCAGGCCGCGCAGATTCTCGAAGGACGCTGAGCGCCGCAGGCCGTTCGCCGATACCGGCTCTCGTGAACGGGGGCCGCGTTTTACCTATCATTTGGCATCGCTTTAATACCACCCCTAAAGAGTGTCTCAGGCCGTACCTTCCATGAGCATCCGACAGTCGGGTAATCAACGGGCGGGGCGGTCACGCGTGGTTTATTTCAGCCAGGCTTGCCCTGGGTCAAAGGGGCGACGGATCGTGCTGGTTGGCGGGTTTGCAGGGGGCTATGTTGCAGGCATACCCACTTGCAGGAGAGCAGCCATGCACAAGGTTCTGGTTCCATTCGACGGTTCGGTCCACGCCCGCCATGCGCTGGAATATGTCATCGGTCTCGCCGGTCAGATGGCCCGCCCGCTGGAGGTGCATGTGCTGAACGTGCAGTCCAGCCCCATGGCCTACGGCGATTACCTGGCCCCGGACATGATCGAGGGGGTGCGCGCGGGATTGCTCAACGAGGCGCGTGATGTGTTGCAGTCGGCCAGCGATCAGCTCAAGGCCGGTGGCATCGTGCATGAGACCCATGTCGATTTGGGCCATGTCGCCGAGCAGATCGCCGTGGCGGTCAAGAAGCTGGAATGCGACACCGTGGTGATGGGCACACGCGGACTGGGCAGTTTTGGTGGTCTGCTGCTGGGTTCGGTGGCCAACCGGGTGATCCATGATGTGAAGGTTCCGGTCATCCTCATCAAGTGACCTTACCCTCTTGCTGCGCCGGGCCTGATGGCTGGCGCAGCAGCTCGATACCTCCGGCGGGCAACAGCTCGCGCAGACGCTTGTAGAGCAGGCGGGTCTCCAGCAGATTCCAGATGCGCAGCATGGTTTCCAGTGCATCCAACGGCTTACTGATGAAGTCGCGGGCACCGAGTGCCAAGGCGCGCAGGCGGGTTTCGCGTGTCGCATCGGCGGTCAGCACCAGGATGGGCAGGTAGTCGTTGGCTGGAATGCGTCGGCCCAGCTGTTCCAGTACGGCGAAGCCGTCGAACTCCGGCATGTGCAAGTCGAGAATCACCAGGTCGGGCTGAAAACTGTTGAACAGGTCCAGAGTCCGCAGCGGCTCGGTGCTGCCCAGCACGTTTGTCAGGCCCTCGCGAGCCAGCAGTTGTTCCATCAGTTCCAGATTGGGGCGCTGGTCATCAATGATCAGAACGCGCAGGTCTTGATTCATGTTCGCTCCGGTAGGTACTGGTCCAGATAAGTCAGGAAGGCCGGGATGTTCAGGGGTTTGGTCAGAATCGCCGTAGCGCCTGCAGCGCGAAGCGCCTGATGGGTCGCCTCGCTGGCATCGGCGGTCATCATCAGCACGGGTATGTTCTGCGTGCGCGGGCACTGGCGTGCGCGCCGCAGCACTTCCAGGCCTTGCAGGTCCGGCAGGTTGACGTCCAGGAGAATGAGCTGCGGTGCGTGGCGCCGGGCCAGGTCGAGTCCCAGTTGGCCTTGCATGCTCGACAACAGGCGAATGCCGGGACGGCGCTGCAGCAGGGTTTCGATCAGTGCCATGCTCGACAGGTTGTCCTCGATGCACAGCACGGTGCCGCGATGTCCCAATGTTTCGTTCCTGACCGGCCGTGGCTCGCTGATCGGGGCCGCCAGCGTGGGTCGGTGGGTGGGGGGTACGTCAACGGCGGGCAACTCGAGGGTGAAGCGGCTGCCTTGGCCAACGACGCTTTGCACCTGCAGGCTGCCATGCATGGCCAGCAACAGACTCTTGCTCAGCGCCAGGCCCAGACCAGTGCCTTCTACGCCGGGGGCGGGGTCGAGCCGTTCGAAGGGTTTGAAGAGCCTGTCCATCTGCTCTTCAGCGATGCCCTGGCCGGTGTCGTTGACGGCGATGGCCAGCGTCTTGCCACGCACTTCCACCTCCAGCCACACCCGACCGCCAGGGCGGTTGTACTTGATCGCATTGGACAACAGGTTGAGCAACACCTGCGTCAGACGCTGGCGGTCGGCGCTGACACCGCAGTCGGTGGGAAGAGGGGGCAGCTCTGTCAGTTCGACCCCGACCTCGCTGGCCAACGGGCCGACCAGCGCCACGGCCTCTTGCAGGGCATCGCTGACCGGTACCGCCTCAAGGTTCAATGCCAGCCGGCCGGCCTCGATCCGCGCGATGTCCAGCACCTCGTTGATCAAGGTCAGCAGATGCTGACCGGCGCGCAGGATGTGGCCGACCTGGGGCTTGTGCGGGTGACTCGCCTCCATGTCGATGAGTTGGGCGAACCCCAGGATGGCGTTGAGCGGCGTCCGCAGTTCGTGGCTCATCCGCGAGAGAAACTCGCTCTTCGCCCGGCTGGCCCGTTCTGCCTCCTCCCGCGCGGTGCGCAGCGCAATGTCTGCCGCACGGCGGTCGCTGATGTCACGCGTGATCTTGGAGAAGCCGCGCAGCTCCCCTCTGGCGTCGTACTGGGCGGTCAGTACCACACTGGCCCAGAAGCGACTGCCGTCCTTGCGACAGCGCCAGCCTTCTTCGGTGTAATGGCCGTCGCGGGTGGCCTCGCTCATGGCCAGCGCAGGATGCTCCGGGCACTCCTGGGGCAGGTAGAACAGCGAAAAGTGGCGCCCGATGATTTCCTGTTCGGTGTAGCCCTTGATACGTTCGGCCCCGGCATTCCAGCTGGTGACATGGCCTTGGGTGTCGAGGGCGAAGATGCCGTAGTCCTTCACGCCATCGATAATCAGCCGCAGGCGCTCCTCGTTGTCACGCAGTGCCCGCTCGCGCTCGGCCAGAAGCTGCCCGGCTTCCACCAGGCGCTGACCCAGCAGGCCGACTTCGTCGTTTTCCGGTGGTTGCGGCTGCAAGGGTTGTCCCATGGCCAGGCGCTGCGCATTGCCCTGCACCCGCTGGACCCGGGCCACGATGCCCTTGGAGAGCAGCAGCACGGCGACGATGGCGCCCATCAGGCCGCTGCCGGCGGCCAGCAGGGTGGATAGCAGCAGGCGTTGGCGGGTTGCGGCGGCGGCCGCGCTGCGTTCGGCCAGCAGGGTGTCTTCCCGGGTTCGCATCACGCCGATGTAGTCGCGCAGGTGGTCGAGGGTGTGTTTGTTCTCGGTCAGGATCAGGGCGATCGTATCGCCGTCGCTGTTCTTCAGCGTGCGCAAGGTGTCCAGGCCCTCAAGCTTGGTCTGGATCAGGGGGGCGATGGCCTTGAGATGATCGCGCATTTGCTGGTCGCGTACGTGGCCATCGAGGCGCTGCAGGGCGGCGGCTATCTGGGTGCGGGCCTGCAGGTAGGCGGGCAGAAAGTCTTCGCGACGGGTCAGCAGGTAGCCGCGTACACTCGCGGCCGCCTCGGCCAGTTGGGTGTGCACGGTCTGTATATCACCTTGTACGCGAAGCACGCGGCGCACATCTTCCTCGGCCCGTGCGGCCTGGCGCTCGCTGATGTAGATCAGGACCAGCGAACCCAGCAGCAGGATCAAGGGCAAGGCAATGGCCACCAGTGCCTTGCCGCGCAACGGCAGGTCGGCCCAGCGACTGGCCAGGCCGGGGGCGCTCACGACCACTGGCCCGGCACCAGGCCCAGAGCCACGCCGCGCACGGCCGCCTGGGTACGGTCGGCGGCATTGAGTTTGGCGATCACCCGCTCTACGTGGGCCTTGGCGGTGCCGGTGGTGATGCCCAGGCGCAGGCCAATCTCACGGTTGCTGCAACCACTGGCCACCAGTTGCAGAACCTGGCGTTCTCGAGCCGTGAGTATCTCCAGGGCGGGCAGGGTCGCTGCGCCCGCGTTGCGGTCGGCCATGCGCCGCAGCAGGCGTGCGCTGACCGCACCGTTCAAGGCTTCCTCGCCACGGGCCACGCGTCGCAGGCTGTCGATGACTTCATCACGACGGGCGTCCTTGAGCAGGTAGCCGACGGCGCCGGCGCTGATCGCCGCTTCCAGGTGGTCGGTGCTGTCGTCCATGGTGAAAATCACCACCTTCACCGCTGGCAGGCGTTGCTGCATCAGCCGCGCGGCGCCCAGGCCGTTGAGCACCGGCATGCGAATGTCGAGTATGGCGATGTCCGGGTGCAGCGTTTCGCACAGCGTCACTGCCTCTTGGCCATTACAGGCCTGGCCGACTACCGCGAACTCGGGATGGTCAGCCAGCAGCGCGACGAAGCCGGTGCGGGTGACTTCATGATCATCGGCGATGACCAGGCGCAACGGATCATTCATGAGCAAGCCTTGTCGTGGGAATACAGCGGAACGATAGCGCGTAACTGGGTGCCGCCTCCGGGACGGCTGATGCAACTGAAGCGGCCGCCGAGCAGACTGGCGCGTTCCTGCATCGCCACCAGCCCCAGGGACTGGCCTGCCGCAGCGGCGGGCAGGCAGGCACTGTCGAAACCACAGCCGTCGTCTTCGAGCAGCAGTGCGACATGGCTTTCGTGCAATTCCAGTTCAAGCTTCACGCTGCTGGCGCGCGCATGCTTGAGGATGTTGTTGATGCCTTCCTGGGCAATACGGAACAGGGCGATTTCCACGTGGCCGGGCAAGCGCGACAAGGAGCGGGAAAACCAGTTGACCTGAATGCCGGCTTCGCGCAATCGATCGACCTCCTTGTCGACGGCCTGGAACAGCCCGAAGTCGTCCAGCACGCTGGGGCGCAGCCCGCCGATCAGCCGCCGCCCTTCACCGACGCAGTGCTGCGCCAGATCGAGAATGGCCTGCAGGTCGTGATCCAGCCGCTCGGGCAGCGGCGGACAGCGACCGGCGAAGCCCTGCAGGCGCTGGTGCAGGCCAGCGAGGGTCTGGGCCAGGCCGTCGTGCAGATCGTAGGCCACTCGTTTGCGCTCATCTTCCTGTGCGCTCAACAAGCGGTGAACCAGCTCCGACATGCTTCGCTCGCGGTGCAACAGCGTCTGCAACAAGCGGTTGTTCTGCAGGTGTGCAGCCAGCAGCGTAGCCAGCAGGTTCAGCGATTCGACGTCCTCGTTGTCCGGCGCACTGCCGACGCTGCTGTTGGCCAACAGCAGCAGGCCAAAGGGACGCTCTTCAGAACCGCGCAAGGGCAGACTCAGCACCTGGGCCCAGCGGCCCTCGACGTTTTCAGCCCAAGCCGGCTCCTGGGTGCTGGTATTGGCCAGTGCGGCCAGCTCGTCGAGGCGGTCCTGGCTGCCCAGGCCTGCGGTGGCGTGCACTGGGGCATCGCTTTCCCATTCCAGTAGCAGGCCATGGTCCATGGCTACGAATGCACAGGCACGCCGCAGGACCTGCTGGCGCATGGCATCCGGCGTCAGGCGGGTCAGCTCGCGACCGGTGTCGACCAGCAGGCGCAGGCGTGCCGCACGGCTTTGTGACTGGCGATATTGGGTACGGATGGCCAGGGCACTGGCAGGGTCTTGGGCAGGGTCGTGCATGGAAGGCTCCTGGAGGTCGCCTTGAGGGCGCCAGGTCGTTATTAAAACCCGACGATGGCGTGGCTGCCTATCTGCCAGATGGCATACACAAATGACTCCGATCGGCCGATGGCCGCGGCGGGGCGATACGGCAAAGTCGCTGCCAGACCAACCCGCAGGAGTGAACCATGAACCTCAAACGCACCTTACTGGCACTGACCCTGGCCGTCGCCGCCCCCCTGGTAACGGCCGCCCCGGAAGCGCCCTATGTGTATCGCACCGTAGCGTCACTGCCCAGCGACGCGAAACAGCGCGAGATCGCCAGTTTGTTCGAGCGCTGGAACGCTGCGCTGCAAACCGGCGACGCGGCGGCGGTCACCCAGTTGTACGCCGCCGATGCGGTGCTCCAGCCTACGGTGTCGAACCAGGTACGCGCCACGCCTGCGCAGATCACCGATTACTTCCAGCATTTTCTGGCGCTCAAGCCCGTGGGCCGCATCAACTATCGGGAGATTCGCCAACTGGGTCCTGACGCGGCCATGGACAGTGGTGTCTACACCTTTACCCTGACCGACGCCGACGGCAAGACCCGGGATGTCCAGGCCCGCTACACCTTCCTTTACGAGAAGGTCGATGGTCAGTGGAAAATCCTCAATCACCACTCCTCGGCAATGCCGGAAGTGCAGCCGGTCATGCATGCCAGCCACTGATCGAGCTTCGCCTGGTGGGCTCGCTCAGCCCTGGAGCAGGGCGTCCACCAGTTTGGCCGCGTCGTTCTGCAGGTCAGCCAGCGGATCGTCGCTTTCCGTACCCACCACCAGCACCCGGCTGCCGGCCGCCTCGATGGCGGCCTTGACCGGGGCTGCGGGTTCGCGATGGTCGAGCACTACACCAACCTGGCTCTCCTTGAGGTTCTCGGTCAAGCGGGCAAGGGCTTCGTTGCTCCACTGTTCGTCGCTGGGCAACTCCTGGGGCACGCGCTCCAGGTTCAGGCCGGCGATCAGGTAGTCCAGGCGCGGCGAAAGGCTGACCACCGCGACGCTGTCGGCCTGGGCCAGGCGTTGTTCGCTTTGCGCACTGAGCTTGAGCAGCTGTTGTTTGAGCGCCGCCAGGTTGGCTTCGATGCGTGGTTTGGCGGTCGGTGCCAGGCGCACCAGGTCGGCGGCCAGCACGTCAGCCATGCGCCCCAGGTTGTGGCTGGCCAGCCACGGCTGGGCATTCAGACCATCGACGCTTTGTCCCGGCTGCAGGGCCACGCCGGGCAGGGCGCCATCCACCGGCCGCGCGGCGTCGATCTCGACGATGCGGATATTGCTGCGTCGGGCGTTGGGGTAAAGCGGGTCCTCGCTCCAGATCGAACGCAGGCCGATCACCGCATCGGCATTCTGCGCCAGCTTGCGCAAGGGCTCGGCGCCACGGCCGGTAAAGTAGGCGGTCTGCCGTGAGCCGGGGAGGTTGGCAGCCGCCGCGCGTTCCAGCACCACGCCGCTGTCTTTCAGCAGGATCTGTCCCAGGCCGTAGGTGATCGGCAGGCTGGCCAGGACCACCACCGGCTTGGCTTCGGCGGCCAGTACATGGGGCGCTGGCAGGCTTGCCAGCGGCAACGCCAGGGTCAGGGCGAAGGTCACGCCGCGCAGTTTGGAGAGAGTCATTTATCCGATATTCCCTTTGAGGCTGGGCACCAGGCCGCGTGCGATGGCGGCGAGGGCGAAGGCGAGACCGCAGACCAGGATGATGGCCGCACCGGAAGGCACCGGCAGGTCGAAGAGGATCGGCAGCAGGATGCCGCACAGCGTACTGACGGTGGCGATCAGCACCGAGATCCAGAAGAAGCCCTTGAGCGACTGACTGAGCAGCCGGGCCGCGGCAGCGGGGATGACCAGCAGGGCACCGACCAGAATCGCGCCGATGACCTTGACGGCGGCCACGGTAATCAGTGTCACCAGCACCACGAACAGGTAGTCCAGGGCCTTGACCGCCACGCCGCGTACGGCCGCCAGTTGCGGGTTGAAGCTGGCCAGCATGATGCGGTTGTACAACGGCAGGCTCAGGCCCATGACCAACGCCCCGACCACGGTGAGGACCAGCAGGTCATCGCCGTTGACGGTCAGCACCGAGCCGAACAGCACGTTTTCCAGAATGTGTACGTTGATCTTGCCGGCCAGCACCAGCAGCAGGCTGGCGCCCAGCGCCAGCGACACTGACAGAAACACGCCGATCAGGGTGTCAGGCGTCAGGCCGGTGCGGTTGCGCAGGTAGTTGAGCAGGATGCCGAACAGCAGGCAGTAGGCGAACAGGCTGCCATAAGGACCCGTGTAGGGTTCGCCGAGCAGGATGCCGATGGCCACGCCGGTCAGCGCGGCATGCCCCACGGCCTCGGAAAAGAAGGCGAAGCGCTTTACCACCACCAGGGTGCCCAGGCCGCCCAGTACCGGGCCGATCAGCAGGCCGGCCAGCAGCGCGTTGACCACGAAGCCGTAGGCCAGCGCTTCGGGGAGGTAGCCGGTGCTGGCCAGGTCCTGGATGAACTGGCGAAAACTATCGTAGGACATCAGGCCGTTTCTCCTGTCGGGCGAGGGTGGGCGGAGAACAGCGTGAGCAGGCGTTCCGGGGTCAGGGCGGTGGCGGCGGACTCGTCGAACAGCACGCGGCGGTTCAGGCCGGTGACCTGGTCGGCGAGGCGCTTGACCGCGTCCAGGTCGTGCTCGATCCACAGTACGGTAATGCCGCTGGCGCGCCACTGGCCGAGCAGGCGCTCGAAGACCTGAATACCCGGTTCGTCGAGGGCTGACATCGGTTCGTCGAGCACCAGCAGCTGCGGTGCGGGAATCAGCCCCTGGGCCAGCAGCACACGCTGCCGCTCGCCACCGGACAGCGCGCCCATGCGCCGCTTGCGTTTGTCTTGCATACCGACCCGCTCCAGCGCGTCGCCAATGGCAGCGGCGTAGTGACGTGACAGGCCGAGGAAGGCCGGGCGGCGCTGGCACATGGCGGCCATGAAGTCTTCGACGGTCATCGGCAGGCCGCGGTCGAATTCCAGGGCTTGTGGCACATAGCCGACCACGCCGGTGGCGGCTGGCCACAGCAGGCTCAGTTCGCCCTGGTGTGGCATCTGCCCCAACAGCGTCTTGATCAGCGAACTCTTGCCGCCGCCATTGGGGCCGACCAGGGCGTGGACGCTGCCGGGGCGAACGCTGAAGCTCACGCGGTCAAGAATGGTCGTGCGGCCCAGGACCAGGCTGACCTCGGCAAAGCTCACGGCGGGGCCGCTGGCGACACTGTGCAGGGACTGGGCAGCGGTCATGCGCCGTTCTCCTGGATGGCCCGCACCACGGTGTCGAGGTTGCCGGTCATGTCCTTCTCGTATTTGTCGGCGCTGTATTCGCCATAGGAGATGTGCGACAGCGGGTAGAGGCGAACCCCCGACTCACGCTGGATGGTCTCGACGTAGGTAGACGGAAAGTCCATTTCCGAGAAGATCACCTTCACGTCCAGCTCGCGCAGCTGGTCGATGGTTTTCTTCAACTGGCTGGGGCTGGGCTCGATACCGTGTGCCGGTTCGACCACGGCGGTGACCTCCAGGCCGAACTCGCGCAGCAGGTAGTCGTAGGCGGCATGCACGGTGGCGACCCGCAGCTCGGCGTTGGGGGCCTGGGTCAGCTTGGCCAGGGCATCGGCGCGCATCTGCCGCAGGCGCTTGGCGTAGGCGCGGGCGTTGCTGCTGTAGGTCTTGGCATTGGCGGGGTCGAGCTTGCCCAGTTCGCGGGCGATATTGTTCACCTGGGCGATGCTGGCGCTGATCGACAGGAAGGTATGCGGGTTGACCACCTTGCCGGCGCCGCGTGCAGCGATGCCGGTGGCGGCCAGCAGGGGCACGTCGGCGTTGGCTTCGATCACGGGTACATCGGGCTTTTCGCTGGCCTGGATCATGCGGTCGGCGAAGTCGTCATGGCCGACGCCGTTGAGCACGATGACGTCCAGCGTGCCGATGCGCTTGATGTCTTCGGACCGGGGCTCGTAGGCATGCGGGTTGAAGCCGGCAGGAATCAGCGGCACCACCTCCGCCTTGTCACCGACGATGTTGCTGACATAGCTGTAGTACGGGTGCAGGGTGATGCCGATACGCAGCGGCTGGCCGTCGGCGGCGCTGGCCAGGGTCGGCATCAGTGCGGCGAACAGCCCGAGCAGCAGGTGGCGGAACAGGGAAATGGACATGGTCTGGCGATCTTCTGTGCGTGAGGGCATGGGGTCAGTGGCGGTGCTGGCGGGTGACGCCGGCGTCGAAACGGGTGACGACCTGTTTCCAGCCGGCGGCGATCAGCGCCTGGTCGCTCAGTTCGGCGGGCGCGCCTGTGGCGGTGCTGCGGTTGACCCAGATGTCGGGCTGCTCGGCGTCGTCGTCTTGCCGGGGGTGGCGCAGCAGGAAGGAACCGGCGACTGGCAGCGACTGGCTGATGCCCAGGTAGCTGTCACCGCTCATCTGCCATTGGTGGGCACCGCGGGTGATGGCGCTCGGGTCCGCCGTGAACGGTGGCAGGCCTTCCTCGGCCAGTTGCTCGACGCTGACCGGGGCGGTTTGCTCCTCGGCCAGCAGGCGAATCTCGTCCAGTGCCACGCGCAGATCGGCGTACAGGCCCTGTTCGGCGGCGGTCAGGTCGCGGCGAGCGTCGAGCTGATGATTCGCCAGGGCGTCGGGCTCGTGGCTTTCGCCGCGCAGGCCGATCACGCCAGCCGCGACCAGCAGGATCAGCAGGCAGGCGAGCAGCACCTGGAGGGTTTCATGCCCGGCGCCGGCCGGGCGAATGATCTGGCGGGTCGAGGTGCTCATCGTGAAGCAATGTCCGCCTGGTCGATCTCCACGACGTGGCCGGGGCCGGCATCGAACAGTACGTAGAACTCGGTATCGGGTTTCTTGAAGGTCAGGGTTGAATCGGCGCCGAGCTTGCCGGGCACCAGAATGGTTTCGTCGTAGCCGATGACGTCCAGGGTCACGCCCGGGGCTGCACTGCCGTCGGAAAAGCCCCCGGTGCAGCGGATGTTCTCGGCGTCGACCTGCTCGCACTGGCAGATCGGGTTGTGTGCCAGGGCCGTGCCGCTCAGGCCCAGGGCGATCAGCAGCAGCGGCGCCAGGCGGCGGGGAAGGGCGGTTCTGCTCATGGTTTGACTCCTTGCTTGTTCAACCAGGCAACGGTAAGGGGCGATGCCTGTTCCAGCGGGATCGAGGCCTGGTGCACGCTGCCGTCCCAGCCTTCCATGGTGATCCACAGGTCGGCCTTGGGGTCGGTGTCGGCGGGGATGATCATCTGCGCGCCCATGCGGTAGCCCGAGCCGAAGAAGATCACCCCGGCGGTGCGCAGGCTGCGCGGCTTGCCGATGCGCAGGTAGGTGGCCTTGACCTGGTCCTTGCACGCGGTGCACAGCGCGGCGTTGAAATTCTTCGTGTAGCCCAGGTTGCCATTGGGCATCGGCGCTTCGTTGCGTTGCTCGGCCAAGGTGATACGCCACGGGCCGACCGGCACTTCGCCAATCTCGCGCTGGCCCAGCCCCATGTCGCCGCGAAACAGCGCCGCGTCGGCGAAGTACTTGGGCATGAAGCCCAATGGGATGAGCACTAGCAGCACGTTGATGTGAAAACGCCATTTGTGCCACAGGCGGCCCAGGGGCGAGGGGGACGGTTTGACGGTTGCAGTCTTGTTCACAGAGAGGCCTCCGCGCGCTCGTTGTTCATGACCGGCTCGGATGCCGGTGCGGCCGGGCGTGTGTTGGCAGTCCTGGCTTCGCGCTTGAGGGCGGCGAGGGTCGCCTGGACGGTGCGCTTGCTCCAGATCAGCAGGCCGCTGAACACCATCATGCTCAGCACCAGGCCGAAGAACGCCCAGATCAGCTTGATCCAGATGCCGCCGAAGTCACCGGTATGCAATGGCCGCATCGACTCGGTGACGAACTCGAGCTTGCTGCGGTCCGACAGCAGGTGCGTCGAGGCGACCTCGCCGGTGTAGGGGTTGATCTCGGCGGTCTGGAACATCAGCGGGTACCAGCTGCGGCCCTCGATGAACAGGTTGCTGTAGGCGTTGGCCGGAAAGCTGACGTGGCTGGCCTCCAGGCCGGGGATGCGGGCCTGCGCGGTGGCCACGGCACGGTCCAGGCTGATGCGTGGTGCGGGCGCGCCGTCGGCGGTCAGTGGCACTTCCTTGTGGGGGATGATCGATGCGGCGGGCACATAGCTGGAGATGCTGATCTGGTTGTCATAAAGGATTGCCTGGATCAGGAACCAGGTGCCGGTCACAGAGATGACCAGGATGAACCAGATCGACCAGATGCCGCTGAGGCGATGGAAGTCGCCCCAGAAGATCCGCGCACCCTGGCTGACGCGCAGTGTCGGCTTGAAGAAGCCTTTCCAGAACTTCTTGTACACCACCAGGCCGGTGACCAGCGAAACCAGCAGCGGGATGCCCAGCAGCGAGACCATGTACCAGCCCCAGGAGAAACCATTGGTGAACGGTACCAGCCACCAGCCGTGCAGGGCGCGGGTGAACTGGCGGAAGTCGAAGGACGGTGCCGAGCCCTGGACCGCCCCCGTGTAGGGGTTGACGTAGAGGGTCGTCGAGCGGCCATCGGGGTAGGTGGCGCGCACGTTCAGGGCGAAGTAGTCACCATCCGGTTGGGCAATCGAACTGATGTCCAGGCTTGGTTCGTTCTTTTCCAGGCGTTGCCGCACCTGCTCGAACGGCAGGCGTTCGGCCTCGTCCGATGGCGGGTTGTGGCGCATTTCCGGGTAGGTCAGCCAGAGGATTTCCTTGCTGACCACCGCCAGGGTGCCAGTGACGCAGACGATCAGCACGAAGAACCAGATCGGCAAGGCTACCCAGCTGTGCACCAGGAACCAGAGTTTGGAGCGGGATTTCTTGGACATTGCAGGCGTGTCTCGTTTCGCGGGTGGCGTCGCGGCAAGGCCGCGTCGGCATCTGTAACCCGGCCGTGGGTGCATGGAAAGGTGGCCGACTATGCAGATAAAGACGAATGAGAACTAAATACCCGTAATAACCAGTAGCGATAAAGTGTAAAAAAATATTTCTGAGGCGGGCGGAGAAGGCGGCCGGAAGAGGAGATACCCGCCGTTACCGGCGTAGCGGCGGGTCGTTCAGGTGCGGGAATTACAGTACCTGGATGATGGCCTGGCACACCTGATCGATGTTCTTCTGATTCAGTGCCGCCACGCAGATGCGTCCGGTATCCAGGGCGTAGATG
Organism: uncultured Pseudomonas sp.; assembly: GCF_913777995.1. GTDB lineage: Bacteria > Pseudomonadota > Gammaproteobacteria > Pseudomonadales > Pseudomonadaceae > Aquipseudomonas. The sequence goes on from NZ_CAJYVE010000004.1 coordinate 120,100, forward strand.
CCGAATTCGTTGCGCAGGCGCTGGGCCTGGGCGGCGGTCAGTCCGGAGTAGGAGAACATGCCCTGCTGGCGCGCGACGAAGCTGAAGTCCTGGCCGGCCGGGTTGCCCGCCAGGCGCTCGACCATGGCCTTGCGCATGCCGTGGATGCGTACGCGCATTTCGCCCAGCTCTTCTTCCCACATGCTGCGCAGCGCCGGGTCATTGAGCACGGCGGCCGAGATGATTGCACCGTGGGTCGGCGGGTTGGAGTAGTTGGTGCGGATCACGCGCTTGACCTGCGACAGCACGCGGCCGGTTTCTTCCTTGGAGTCGGTGATGATCGACAGGGCGCCAACACGCTCGCCGTACAGCGACAGCGACTTGGAGAACGAGCTGGAGGCGAAGAAAGTCAGGCCGGAGTCGGCGAACAGGCGCACGGCGGCGGCGTCTTCGGCGATGCCCTGGCCGAAGCCCTGGTAGGCCATGTCGAGGAACGGTACATGGTTCTTCGCCTTGACCACTTCCAGGACCTTTTTCCAGTCGTCCAGGCTCAGGTCGACGCCGGTCGGGTTGTGGCAGCAAGCGTGCAGTACGATGATCGAGCGCTCGGGCAGGTTCTGCAGGTCTTCGAGCATACCGGCACGATTCACGTCATGGCTGGCGGCGTCGTAGTAGCGATAGGTCTGCACCGGAAAACCGGCGGTCTCGAACAGCGCACGGTGGTTTTCCCAGCTTGGGTCGCTGATGGCCACGGTGGCGCCGGGCAGCAGTTGCTTGAGGAAGTCGGCGCCGATCTTCAACGCGCCGGTGCCGCCCACCGACTGGGTGGTGAGCACGCGGCCCGAGGCGATCAGTGGCGAGTCGACACCCAGCAGCAGCTTCTGGACGGCCTGGTCGTAGGCGGCGATACCATCGATCGGCAGGTAGCCACGTGGGGCGTGCTGGGCCACACGGATTTCTTCGGCCTTGGCCACCGCGCGCAGCAACGGAATGCGCCCGTCTTCATCACAGTAGACGCCCACGCCCAGGTTGATCTTGTCGGTGCGGGTGTCGGCGTTGAATGCTTCGTTGAGGCCCAGGATAGGATCGCGTGGTGCCATTTCGACAGCGGAGAACAGGCTCATTGTTTGCGGCGGCTCTGAGTTGGGAGTGAGTGAAAGGCACGCTCCGGACCCGATGCCCCAGAGCAGTGCATAGCGGGGTCCGAGTATAGTGAGCATCGCGCGGCAGGGCGACGCTGGCGGGGCAGTTTTTTCAGGATATTTCGATTTTTTTAGCGAACCCCGCCCGCGTTGTAGCCTCCATCTATACAGAGGGCCTGCAGGCGCCGACTTGAAAGACCGCCCCGGCGGCTCCATCTTGGTTGTCTACGCCCGCACAGTCCGACCTGGCGGCACCCCGGTGGTGCCTGCCGGGTTCGTCGTTTTCCAGGCATCATCACCGAGAGGCCGGTCATGTCCGAGTTCCAGCTCGTCACCCGTTTTGCCCCCGCCGGCGACCAGCCAGAAGCCATCCGCCTGATGGTCGAAGGCATCGAGGCCGGGTTGTCGCACCAGACCCTGCTGGGGGTCACTGGCTCCGGCAAGACCTTCAGCATCGCCAATGTCATTGCTCAGGTGCAGCGTCCGACCCTGGTACTGGCACCGAACAAGACCCTCGCCGCGCAGTTGTATGGCGAGTTCAAGGCGTTCTTCCCGAATAACGCGGTGGAGTATTTCGTTTCCTATTACGACTACTACCAGCCCGAAGCCTATGTGCCGTCGTCGGACACCTTCATCGAAAAGGACGCGTCGATCAACGACCATATCGAGCAGATGCGGCTTTCCGCCACCAAGGCACTGCTGGAGCGCAAGGACGCGATCATCGTCACCACGGTGTCGTGCATCTATGGCCTGGGTAGCCCGGAAACCTACTTGCGCATGGTCCTGCACATCGACCGTGGCGACAAACTCGACCAGCGCGCACTGCTGCGGCGCCTGGCCGACCTGCAGTACACCCGCAACGACATGGACTTCGCCCGCGCTACCTTCCGTGTACGGGGCGATGTCATCGACATCTACCCGGCGGAATCGGACCTGGAAGCGATCCGCGTCGAGCTGTTCGACGACGAGGTCGAGAGCCTCTCGGCCTTCGACCCGCTTACGGGCGAAGTGATCAGCAAGCTGCCGCGTTTCACCTTCTACCCCAAGAGCCACTATGTGACGCCCCGGGAAACCCTGCTGGAGGCCATCGAGGGCATCAAGGTCGAGCTGCAGGAGCGCCTGGAGTATCTGCGCGGGGCTGGCAAGCTGCTGGAGGCCCAGCGTCTGGAGCAGCGCACGCGCTTCGACCTGGAGATGATGCTGGAGCTGGGCTACTGCAATGGCATCGAGAACTACTCGCGCTATCTGTCTGGTCGGCCTGCGGGTGCGCCACCGCCGACCCTCTACGACTACCTGCCGCCGGATGCACTGCTGGTGATCGACGAGTCCCATGTCAGCGTTCCGCAGGTGGGGGCGATGTACAAGGGGGACCGCTCGCGCAAGGAAACGCTGGTGGAATACGGCTTCCGCCTGCCGTCGGCGCTGGACAACCGGCCCATGCGTTTCGATGAGTGGGAGGCGGTGACACCGCAGACCATTTTCGTTTCCGCGACCCCTGGCCCCTACGAGGCCGAGCATGCCGGGCGGGTGGTGGAACAGGTGGTGCGCCCTACCGGGCTGGTCGACCCCCAGGTGGAGGTGCGCCCGGCGCTGACCCAGGTCGACGACCTGTTGTCGGAGATCCACAAATGCGTGGCGGCCGAAGAGCGGGTGCTGGTCACCACGCTGACCAAGCGCATGGCCGAGGACCTCACCGATTACCTGGGCGACCACGGGGTGAAGGTGCGTTACCTGCACTCGGATATCGACACCGTGGAGCGGGTGGAGATCATCCGCGACCTGCGCCTGGGCACTTTCGATGTGCTGGTGGGCATCAACCTGCTGCGTGAGGGCTTGGACATGCCGGAGGTGTCGCTGGTGGCCATCCTTGATGCGGATAAGGAAGGCTTCCTGCGCTCCGAGCGTTCGCTGATCCAGACCATTGGCCGGGCGGCGCGTAACCTCAATGGCCGGGCGATTCTGTATGCCGACCAGATGACCGGCTCCATGGAGCGGGCCATCGGCGAGACGGAGCGGCGGCGGGAAAAGCAGGTGGCCTTCAACGAGGCCCACGGCATCGTGCCCAAGGGCGTGTCCCGCGATGTGGCCGACATCCTCGAAGGCGCCACCGTGCCGGGGGCGCGCAGCAAGAAACGCAAGGGCGCGGCCAAGGCTGCCGAGGAGCAGGCCAGGGCTGAGGGCGAGCTGCGTTCGCCAAGCGAGATCACCAAGCGCATCCGCCAGCTCGAAGAGAAGATGTACGACCTGGCTCGCGATCTGGAATTCGAGGCCGCTGCGCAGTTGCGCGACGAGATCACCAAGCTGCGTGATCGCCTGCTGCAGGTCTAGCGCCCCAGACAGGAGGGACGTTCAGGCGGTGGGGGCGAGCTTGCCCGCGAAGAATGCGCCAGGTTCCAGGCGCGGGCGTGGAGTCTCTAGGTCTCTTCGCGGCTAAAGCCGCTCCCACGGTGGAGCGGTGGGTGGGCTGCCTGCTAATATCCCCGGTTTGATCGACCTCAACCGGGATTTTTCATGACCACCGTTCGTACCCGTATCGCACCGTCGCCGACCGGCGATCCTCATGTCGGCACCGCCTACATTGCGCTGTTCAACTACTGCTTTGCCAAACAGCATGGCGGCGAGTTCATCCTGCGCATCGAGGACACCGACCAGCTGCGTTCGACCCGCGAGTCCGAGCAGCAGATCTTCGACGCGCTGCGCTGGCTGGGCATCGAGTGGAACGAAGGTCCGGATGTCGGCGGTCCGCATGGTCCGTACCGGCAGAGCGAGCGTGGCGATATCTATCGCCAATATGCCCAGCAACTGGTCGACATGGGGCATGCGTTTCCGTGCTTCTGCACGGCCGAAGAGCTGGAGCAGATGCGCGCAGAGCAGCAGGCCCGTGGCGAAACCCCGCGCTACGATGGTCGAGCACTGCTGCTGCCGCCTGAGGAGGTGCAGCGCCGCCTGGCTGCTGGCGAGCCTCACGTGATCCGCATGAAGGTGCCCAGCGAAGGTGTCTGCGTGGTGCCTGACCTGCTGCGTGGCGACGTGGAGATCCCATGGGACCGCATGGACATGCAGGTGCTGATGAAGGCTGATGGCCTGCCCACCTACTTCCTGGCCAACGTGGTGGACGACCACCTGATGGGCATCACCCATGTCCTGCGTGGCGAAGAGTGGCTGCCATCGGCACCGAAGCTGATTCTGCTCTACGAATACTTCGGCTGGGAGAAGCCTCAGTTGTGCTACATGCCGCTGCTGCGTAACCCGGACAAGAGCAAACTGTCCAAGCGCAAGAACCCGACCTCGGTAACTTTCTACGAGCGCATGGGCTTCATGCCTGAGGCGATGCTCAACTACCTGGGCCGCATGGGCTGGTCGATGCCCGACGAGCGCGAGAAGTTCACCCTGCAGGAAATGGTCGACAACTTCGACCTGTCGCGTATCTCCCTGGGGGGGCCGATCTTCGATATCGAGAAGCTGTCGTGGCTCAATGGCCAGTGGCTGCGCGAGCTGCCGGTCGAAGAGTTCGCCGCGCGGGTCCGGCAATGGGCGCTGAATCCCGAATACCTGATGAAGATCGCGCCGCACGTGCAGGGCAGGGTAGAGACCTTCAGCCAGATTGCACCCTTGGCCGGATTCTTCTTTGCCGGCGGCGTGACGCCAGACACGGCGCTGTTCGAACACAAGAAGCTGTCGCCTGAGCAGGTGCGCCAGTTGCTGCAGCTGATCCTCTGGAAACTCGAGTCGCTGCGCCAGTGGGAAAAGGACAGGATCACCGGGTGCATCCAGGTGGTCGTCGATCATCTGCAGCTCAAGCTGCGTGATGCCATGCCGCTGATGTTCGCTGCGATCACCGGCCAGGCCAGCTCGGTGTCGGTGCTCGACGCCATGGAGATCCTGGGTCCGGACCTGACGCGCTTCCGTCTGCGCCAGGCCATTGATCTTCTGGGTGGGGTGTCGAAGAAAGAAAACAAGGAATGGGAAAAGCTGCTGGCAGCCATCGGCTGAAGAAGCGGTCGGGCCGCCGGACGACCGTCCGGCGGCCCTTGCGGGTCCGGTTTACCGGGACGCGGGCGGTAAGTGTTTGTTCTGTTGGAAAAATTTTTTAGAAATTCTCGAAAATAAGTTTGACAGGACTTCGAATCGCTCTTAATATGCGCCCCGTCCACTGATGTGGGGCTATAGCTCAGCTGGGAGAGCGCTTGCATGGCATGCAAGAGGTCAACGGTTCGATCCCGTTTAGCTCCACCAAATTAGAGGTTCAGAGTCATCCAGCAATGACTGTGAATCGATCGGCGAAAGCCGATCAAAGAAGGTTTTGTCCCCTTCGTCTAGTGGCCTAGGACACCGCCCTTTCACGGCGGTAACAGGGGTTCGAGTCCCCTAGGGGACGCCAGTTTCACCGAGTAAGGCGCAAGCCAAGCTCCGCCGCAGGGCGTTAAATTCGGGGCTATAGCTCAGCTGGGAGAGCGCTTGCATGGCATGCAAGAGGTCAACGGTTCGATCCCGTTTAGCTCCACCAATTTCCAGGGTTCGCCAGCAGGCGAATCTGACTGAAGGTTTTGCGTCCCCTTCGTCTAGTGGCCTAGGACACCGCCCTTTCACGGCGGTAACAGGGGTTCGAGTCCCCTAGGGGACGCCACGATTTTCCGCTTATGCGGGCCCAAGGGTCATTCGATTGTTGAATGGCCCTTTTGTTTTTCTGCCGTTTATATTCCCGCCTCCGCGGCAACCCCAGCCTTGCTAAACTGCCGCTCATCTCGCCTTCACAGCAGGAGCACGCATGGTCTGGGACCTGGCCGATCCATTCATCATCGATCTGAGTGTCGCCGCCGAGGACATCGACGGTCTGGGGCACGCCAACAATGCCGTATACGTCACCTGGCTAGAGCGTTGCGCCTGGCGTCACTCCCAACAGTTGGGCCTGGACCTTAGCGAATACCGACGCCTGGACCGCGCCATGGCGGTGGTGCGGCACGAAATCGACTACCTGGCCAGCGCCTACGAGCATGACGCGCTGCAACTGGCCACCTGGATCGTCGACTGGGACCGCCGACTGAAGATGACCCGCCGCTTTCAACTGCGCCGCCCGGCCGATGGCGTGACCCTGTTGCGTGCTCAGACCACCTTCGTGTGTATCGAGTTGTCGACTGGCCGTCCACGGCGCATGCCGGAGTCGTTCATCAGTGGCTACGGCGCGGCGATCCAGCCGATTCCCAATCCCGGCGGCGCCCAGTAAACTGCCGCACTTTTTCCGAGCGTGATCCATGCAAATTGCCCTGGCGCCCATGGAGGGGCTGGTCGATGACATTCTGCGCCATGTGCTGACCCACGTCGGCGGCATCGACTGGTGCGTGACCGAGTTCATCCGCATCACCGACCGGCTGATGCCGGCTGCCTACTTCCATAAGCTGGCGCCAGAACTGCACAACGGTGCACGCACCGCTGCCGGCGTGCCCATGCATGTGCAACTGCTGGGTTCCGACCCGGTATGCCTGGCGGAAAATGCCGCTTTTGCCTGTGAGCTGGGTGCGCCAGTGCTGGACCTGAACTTCGGCTGCCCGGCCAAGACCGTCAATCGCTCGCGGGGTGGGGCCATCCTGTTGCGCGAACCCGAGCTGCTGCATGCCATCGTCAGTGAGGTGCGCCGTGCGGTGCCGCGGCCGATTCCGGTGACCGCCAAGATGCGTCTGGGCTACGCCGACACCGATCAGGCGCTGGACTGCGCCCGTGCGCTGGCCGATGGCGGCGCGGCGCGCATCGTGGTGCATGCGCGCACCAAGGTCGATGGCTACAAGCCGCCGGCCCATTGGGAGTGGATTGCGCGCATCCAGGAAGTGGTCAAGGTGCCAGTGGTGGCCAACGGTGAAATCTGGACCGTGGAAGACTGGCAACGCTGCCGCTCGGTATGCGGCGCGCAGGACTACATGCTCGGGCGTGGCCTGGTGGCCCGGCCTGACCTGGCCCTGCAGATCGCTGCGGCGGCGCAGGGCGAGGAGGTTCGTCCGTTGGGCTGGGCCGACCTGCAGCCCATGCTGCGGGTGTTCTGGGAGGCCTGCCAGGCCAAGCTGACACCGCTGCAGGCACCGGGCCGGCTCAAGCAGTGGTTGGTGCTGCTGACCAAAAGCTATCCCGAGGCTACCACGATGTTCGATCTGTTGCGCCGTGAAACCGACTGCCAGCGTATCAGCGAGCTATTGGGATACGTGCCGGACCAACGGCGCGCTGTCGCAGGATAAATGGCTCTTGAAATTGCAGCGGCCGTCCACAGTTTGGGAGGCATGCGATCACTGATCGCGAGTGTGGTGATTCACCACACCAGGTTGTCATCACTGACTGAATACAGGAGAAGTCATCATGTCGACTGCATTCTCGTGGGCTCCACTGCTGCGTCGTTCGGTGGGTTTCGACCGTTTCAATGACCTGTTCGAATCCCTCGACGGCAACGAGGCGACTGGCAGCTACCCACCCTATAACGTCGAGCGTCACGGCGAAGACCATTACCGCATCGTCATTGCCGCCGCCGGCATGCAGGAGCAGGACCTCGACGTCCAGGTCGAGAACGGTGTGCTCACCGTCACCGGCAAAGCCCGTACGGTGTCCGACCAGAGCATCACCTACCTGCACCAGGGCATTGCCCGTCGCGAATTCCAGCTGTTCTTCCGCCTGGCGGACCATATCGAGGTCAGTGGCGCCAATCTGTCCCATGGCCTGCTGAGCATCGACCTGGCGCGTCATGTACCTGAAGAGGCCAAGCCTCGGCGTATTCCCATCAGCCCACGCCAGGACGTCATCGAAGGCGGCAAGGCGTGAACGCTGGTCGGCCTGGGCAAGGATGACGATGTACGCAAGCTGTGAGTGACAGGGCCCGAGTAGCGCGAGCGCCGCGTACTCGGGCTTTTTTGTGCCTGTCAGGCGCAGGCGTTGCTCAGCTGTCGGTGCGCTGCGCGTCGAGCAGCGCCATGAACGCCCGTGCGGCGTTGGACAGGGTGCGTTCGGTGTGCAGGATGTAGCCGAGCTGACGGCTGAGCTGGATGCCGGGGAGTGGGATGCGTGCCACCTGGTCGTCGAGCATGGTGCGCGGCAGCACGCTCCAGGCCAGGCCGATGGAGACCATCATCTTGATGGTCTCCAGGTAGTTGGTGCTCATCGCGATATCGGGCTTGAGCCCGCGCGCTTCGCAAAGGCCGCTGACGATGTGATGAGTGAAGGTGTTGCCACCGGGAAACACCGCCGGGTAGCGCACGATGTCTTCCAGGTTCATCGGCCCGCTGTTGGCCAATGGGTGTTCTGGCGCTGCGACGAAATCCAGCGGGTCGTCCCAGACCGCTACGGCGCGTACCAGGCCGTGCGGCTCCGGCGCCAGGGTAATGACCGCCAGTTCTGCGCGCCCGTGCAGAATCTCGTCGTAGGCGATTTCCGAATCGAGAAACTGAATATCCAGCGCCACCTGTGGGTAGAGGCGGGTGAAGGTGCGCAGCACCGGGGGGAGGCGATGCAGGCCGATGTGATGGCTGGTAGCCAGAGTCAGGCGACCGCCGATCTGTCCGGTCAGGTTGGTCAGTGCCCGGCGGGTGTCATCCAGCACGTTGAGAATCTGGTAGGCGCGAGGTAGCAAGGCGCGACCAGCTTCGGTGAGGCTGACTTCGCGCCCCAGGCGATCGAACAGGCGTACGTCGAGCTGTTGTTCCAGGCCGGCGATGCGCTTGCTGATGGCCGGCTGTGTGAGGTGCAAGCGTTCACCGGCTCCGGAGAAGCTGCCGGTTTCGGCGACGGCGAGGAAGGCGTTGAGGTTGGCGAGGTCCATGGCGGTGGATTCCAGTTGGTTATCCAAAGCATAAAAATTATGAATTTGAGTTATTTAACCACAAACCCTAGCATTCTCCTCACAAGCCAAGGGGTCATCCAGTGCGATTACCCAAGGCATAGAAAGACGCTGATGAGGAACCGTCTGATGGCTGGCAAAACGCTTTACGACAAGTTGTGGGATTCCCATGTGGTCAAGGAACGCGACGATGGTTCGTCGCTGATCTACATCGACCGTCACATCATTCATGAAGTGACTTCGCCACAGGCCTTCGAAGGCCTGCGCCTGGCCGGCCGCAAGCCATGGCGCGTGGACTCCATCGTCGCCACGCCAGACCACAACGTGCCGACCACTGCCGAGCGCAAGGGCGGTGTCGAAGCCATCGCCGACCAGGTGTCACGCCTGCAGGTGCAGACCCTGGATGACAACTGCGACGAATACGGCATCACCGAATTCAAGATGAACGACCCGCGCCAGGGCATCGTCCACGTCGTCGGTCCGGAGCAGGGCGCGACCCTGCCGGGCATGAGCGTGGTCTGCGGCGACTCGCACACCTCCACACATGGTGCATTCGGCGCGCTGGCCCACGGTATCGGCACCTCCGAGGTCGAGCACGTGCTGGCGACCCAGTGCCTTGTGGCCAAGAAAATGAAGAACATGCTAGTGCGTGTCGAAGGCCAACTGCCGTTCGGCGTCACCGCCAAGGACATCGTTCTGGCCGTGATCGGCAAGATCGGCACCGCTGGCGGTAACGGCCACGCCATCGAGTTCGCTGGCAGCGCGATCCGCGACCTGTCCATCGAAGGGCGCATGACCATCTGCAACATGTCCATCGAGGCGGGCGCCCGTGTCGGCATGGTGGCCACTGACGAAAAGACCCTCGAATACGTCAAGGGTCGTCCGTTCGCGCCTCAGGGCGAAGACTGGAACAAGGCTGTCGAGGCCTGGAAGGACCTGGTCTCCGACCCGGATGCGGTGTTCGACACCGTGGTCGAGCTGGACGCTGCGCAGATCAAGCCGCAGGTCAGCTGGGGTACTTCCCCGGAAATGGTTCTGGCCGTCGACCAGAACGTGCCGGACCCAGCCAAGGAGCAGGATCTGGTCAAGCGTGGTTCCATCGAGCGGGCGCTGAAGTACATGGGCCTGAAGGCCAACCAGCCGATCACCGACATCCAGCTGGACCGCGTATTCATCGGTTCCTGCACCAACTCGCGCATCGAAAACCTGCGTGCTGCGGCAGAGATCGCCAAAGGCCGCAAGGTGGCCGGGACCGTCAAGCAGGCCATCGTCGTGCCAGGCTCGGGCCTGATCAAGGAACAGGCCGAGCGTGAAGGGCTGGATAAGATCTTCATCGATGCAGGCTTCGAGTGGCGCGAGCCTGGCTGCTCGATGTGCCTGGCGATGAACCCCGACCGCCTGGGTTCCGGCGAGCACTGCGCGTCGACCTCCAACCGCAACTTCGAAGGGCGCCAGGGTGCCGGTGGCCGGACCCACCTGGTCAGCCCGGCCATGGCTGCCGCCGCCGCGGTTACCGGTCGCTTCATCGACGTTCGCGAACTGATCCAGCAATAAGGAGCCCAGCATGAAAGCCTTTACCCAGCTCAACGGCCTCGTGGCGCCGCTGGACCGTGCCAATGTCGATACCGACCAGATCATCCCCAAGCAGTTTCTCAAGTCGATCAAGCGCACCGGCTTCGGTCCGAACCTGTTCGACGAGTGGCGCTACCTGGATGTCGGCCAGCCTTACCAGGACAACTCCAAGCGGCCGGTGAACCCGGACTTCGTGCTCAACCATGCCCGCTATCAGGGCGCTAGCATCCTGCTGGCCCGTGAGAACTTCGGATGCGGCTCCAGCCGCGAGCACGCACCATGGGCACTGGAAGAGTACGGCTTTCGCGCGATCATCGCGCCGAGCTACGCCGACATCTTCTTCAACAACAGCTTCAAGAACGGCATGTTGCCGATCATCCTCAGCGACGCGGAAGTCGACGAACTGTTCAAGCAGGTCGAGGCCGAACCGGGTTACCAGTTGAGCATCGACCTGCAGGCGCAGACCGTGACTCGTCCTGACGGCAAGACCTACAGCTTCGAAGTCGACGCCTTCCGCAAGCACTGCCTGCTCAACGGGCTGGACGACATCGGCCTGACCCTGGTCGACGCCGAGGCGATCCAGGCTTTCGAAGCCAAGCACCGCGCCACTCAGCCGTGGCTGTTTCGCGACTGATCCAGGCTTGATCGCAGAGCGGCTTCGCAATCGAAGCCGCTCCTGATGTGACTCTTTTCAAGGATCTCCAAGATGACAGGCTCCGCCCATACCCAGGTCGTTCAGCGCCAGTTCGGTGAACAGGCCAGTGCTTACCTCAACAGCTCCGTGCATGCGCAAGGCAGCGAATTCGCCCTGCTGCAGGCCGAAGTGGCTGGCCGCGCCGATGCGCGGGTGCTGGACCTGGGCTGTGGTGCCGGGCATGTCAGCTTCAACGTTGCCGCGTCGGTAGGCGAGGTGGTGGCGTATGATCTCTCGCAGGCGATGCTCGACGTGGTCGCCGCTGCCGCCCAGGAGCGTGGCCTGCCCAACGTGCGGACGCAGTGCGGCGCCGCCGAGCGGCTGCCGTTCGCCGACGCCGAGTTCGATTTCGTGTTCAGCCGCTACTCGGCGCACCACTGGAGCGACCTGGGGTTGGCCCTGCGCGAAGTGCGTCGGGTGCTCAAGCCGGGTGGCGTGGCGGCTTTCATCGACGTGATGTCGCCAGGCAGTCCATTGCTGGATACCTATCTGCAGAGCGTCGAGGTGTTGCGTGATACCAGCCACGTACGCGACTACTCGGCCGCCGAATGGCTGCAGCAGGTCAGCGAAGCGGGGCTGTTCGCCCGCAGTCACAGCCGCCAGCGCCTGCATCTGGAGTTCGGCTCCTGGGTCGAGCGCATGCGCACACCCGAGGCGTTGCGCACGGCGATTCGCGAATTGCAGCAGGCCATGGGCGCGGAAGTGCGCGAATACTTCGAGATCAGGCAAGACGGCTCGTTCAGCACCGATGTTCTGGTGCTGTGGGCCGAACGATAAGTTTCTGGCTGCCGGCGGCGTCCTCAGGAGGCGCGCCGTGCAGCGCACACAATCGAGGATGTTATGAGCAAGCAGATTCTGATTCTCCCAGGTGATGGTATCGGTCCGGAAATCATGGCCGAGGCGGTCAAGGTGCTGGAGCTGGCCAACGACAAGTACAGCCTGGGCTTCGAGCTGGCCTTCGACGTGATCGGCGGCGCGGCCATCGACAAGCACGGTGTGCCGCTGGCCGACGAGACCCTGGAACGTGCGCGTGCCGCCGATGCCGTGCTGCTGGGCGCCGTGGGCGGCCCGAAATGGGACACCATCGAGCGTGACATCCGTCCTGAGCGCGGCCTGCTGAAGATCCGTTCGCAACTGGGCCTGTTCGGCAACCTGCGTCCGGCCATTCTCTACCCGCAACTGGCCGAGGCTTCCAGCCTCAAGCCGGAAATCGTCTCCGGCCTGGACATTCTCATCGTTCGTGAGCTGACCGGCGGCATCTATTTCGGCGCGCCACGTGGCACCCGCGAGCTGGAGAACGGCGAGCGCCAGTCCTATGACACCCTGCCGTACAGCGAAAGCGAGATCCGCCGCATCGCCCGCGTCGGTTTCGACATGGCTCGTGTACGCGGCAAGAAGCTGTGCTCGGTAGACAAGGCCAACGTCCTGGCTTCCAGCCAGTTGTGGCGCGAAGTGGTCGAGCAGGTCGCCAAGGACTACCCGGATGTCGAGCTGAGCCACATGTACGTCGATAACGCCGCCATGCAACTGGTGCGCGCGCCCAAGCAGTTCGACGTGATCGTCACCGACAACATGTTCGGCGACATCCTTTCCGACGAGGCTTCGATGCTCACCGGTTCGATCGGCATGCTGCCGTCGGCCTCGCTGGACGCCAACAACAAGGGCATGTACGAGCCTTGCCACGGTTCGGCACCGGACATCGCCGGCCAGGGCATCGCCAACCCGCTGGCGACCATCCTCTCGGTGTCGATGATGCTGCGCTACAGCTTCAACCTGGGCGACGCAGCCGATGCCATCGAGAAAGCCGTCAGCCTGGTGCTGGACCAGGGCCTGCGCACCGGCGACATCTGGTCGCAAGGCAAGCAGAAGGTTGGTACCCGTGAAATGGGCGATGCGGTAGTCGCGGCGCTGCGAAATCTGTAATCTCTCTGGCCCGCCGTCGTTTGCCAGGGGGTAAGGCGGCGGTCCCACTTTTAGCTAAGGTGTTGCGATGAAACGTGTAGGTCTGATCGGGTGGCGTGGCATGGTCGGTTCCGTGCTCATGCAGCGGATGCTTGAAGAACAGGACTTCGACCTCATTGAGCCGGTGTTCTTCACCACTTCCAATGTTGGCGGCCAGGCCCCGGCAGTAGGCAAGGATGTGGCGCCCCTGAAGGATGCGTACAGCATCGACGAACTGAAAACCCTCGATGTCATCCTGACCTGCCAGGGCGGCGACTACACCAACGAGGTATTCCCCAAGCTGCGTGAAGCCGGCTGGCAAGGCTACTGGATCGACGCGGCCTCCAGCCTGCGCATGCAGGATGACGCCGTGATCGTGCTGGACCCGGTCAACCGCAAGGTCATCGACCAGCAGCTCGACGCCGGTACCAAGAACTACATCGGCGGCAACTGCACCGTGAGCCTGATGCTGATGGGGCTGGGTGGTTTGTTCGAAGCCGGCCTGGTCGACTGGATGACCGCCATGACCTACCAGGCGGCCTCGGGCGCCGGTGCCCAGAACATGCGCGAGCTGATCCGCCAGATGGGTGCCATCAATGGCGCGGTGGCCGACGACCTGGCCAATCCGGCCAGCGCCATCCTCGACATCGACCGCAAGGTCGCCGACGCGATGCGCAGCGAAGCCTTCCCGACTGAAAACTTCGGTGCGCCACTGGCCGGCAGCCTGATTCCCTGGATCGACAAGGAACTGCCCAACGGCCAGAGCCGTGAAGAGTGGAAAGGCCAGGCCGAGACCAACAAGATTCTCGGGCGCTTCAAGAACCCGATCCCGGTCGACGGTATCTGTGTGCGTATCGGTGCCATGCGCTGCCACAGCCAGGCGCTGACCATCAAGCTGAACAAGGACGTGCCGATCGCCGATATCGAGGCGTTGATCAGCCAGCACAACCCGTGGGTCAAGCTGGTGCCGAACCATCGTGAAGCCAGCATCAAGGAGCTCAGCCCGACTGCGGTCACCGGTACCATGAGCGTTCCGGTTGGCCGTCTGCGCAAGCTGAACATGGGTTCGCAGTACCTGGGCGCCTTCACTGTAGGCGACCAACTGCTGTGGGGCGCTGCCGAGCCGCTGCGTCGCATGCTGCGGATTCTGCTGGAGCGCTGATCGCTCGCTGCACCAGCGGCCTGAGACAAACCCGCGTCCTTCCCAGGGCGCGGGTTTTTTTATGCGAGCTTTTCAGTGATTCCGCCAACGGAACATCAAATGGAGATAGCTCTCTATATCCCAATATATGGGATTGAAATTTATATATTGAGATATTCGCGCGCGCAGGTTTATAGTCCGCCTCGCACTCACTGAAAAAAAACAACAGGTGTCGCGATGCAAGCGCAACTCATCGCCCTCGACTGGGGGACGACCTCACTGCGGGCTTATCGGTTGGGCGCCGAAGGCCGGGTTCTGGAGCGTCGCTCGCTGAGCGCCGGGATCATGCAGTTGCCTGCGACCGGCTCGTCTTCGGTCAGTGGTTTTGATCTGGCGTTGGAGCAGGCCATTGGCGATTGGCTGCAGGCCGATCCACAACTGCCAGTGATCGCCTGTGGCATGGTTGGCAGTGCCCAGGGCTGGCGTGAAGCCGCCTACCAGTCGACCCCAGCCAGCCTCCATGCACTCAGCGCCGCGCTGACCGTGGTTCGCAGTCGGCGTGGCCACGACGTGCATATCATTCCTGGGGTCATCCAGGCTTCGGTGCTGCCCAACGTCATGCGCGGCGAAGAAACCCAGGTGCTCGGTGTCCTCGAAGCCTGGGGCCAGCATGCCGGCCCGCTGTTGATCGGCTTGCCCGGCAGCCACAGCAAGTGGGTGCGGGTGGAGCAGGGACGTATCGTGCATTTCGACACCTTCATGACCGGCGAAGTCTACGCGGCGCTCTGCGCGCATACCCTGCTGGGACGCACCATGGCTCCGACCACGGGCTTCGATGAAGCCGCCTTCGACCGTGGCGTGGCGGTGGCACGCGCTGCCGAGGGCGTGGCCGGGCCGCTGGCGACCATATTCAGTACTCGCACGCTGGGCCTCACTGGCCAACTGAGTGGCAGCGCTCAGGTCG
This sequence comes from uncultured Pseudomonas sp., assembly GCF_913777995.1. Taxonomy (GTDB): domain Bacteria; phylum Pseudomonadota; class Gammaproteobacteria; order Pseudomonadales; family Pseudomonadaceae; genus Aquipseudomonas. Next base: position 135,343 of record NZ_CAJYVE010000004.1, read on the forward strand.
ATTACCTTTCCGGCCTGCTGGTCGGGCATGAGCTGGCGGGCCTCTGTGCGCTGCTGCGGGCACCTGACGTGCCGCTGCCTGAGGTCGTGCTGGTGGGCAGCGATGCCTTGTGCAAGCGCTACCAGCGTGCCCTGCAGGTCTTCCAGTTTCCCGCCGTGACGCTGGTCGAACAGGCCACCGAGCGCGGCTTGTGGCAGGTCGCCCGGCAGGCAGGCCTGCTGACCATGCGACCTGCCGATCTGCTCAAGGAGCTCTGACATGCTTGTCGAAACACTCGAACGCAACGGTCTGGTGGCCATCCTGCGCGGCCTGCGTCCCGAAGAGGCACCTGGCATCGGAGAGGTGCTGTATGAGGCCGGTTTGCGGGTTATCGAAGTGCCGCTCAATTCACCCTCGCCGCTGGACAGCATCACGCTGCTGCGTCGGCTGCTGCCTGCCGACTGCCTGATCGGTGCGGGGACCGTGCTGCACCCCGCACAGGCTCGCCAGGTCAAGGAGGCCGGTGGTCAGTTGATCGTCATGCCCCATAGCGATCCGCAAGTGCTGCGCGCAGCCAAGGCTGAAGGCCTGTACCTGTCGCCTGGTGTGGCCACACCAGGAGAGGCCTTCGCCGCTCTGGATGAGGGGGCCGATGTGCTCAAGATGTTCCCGGCCGAGCAGCTCAACCCGGCGGTGGCCAAGGCCTGGCTGGCTGTACTGCCGGCTGGCACCGTGCTGCTGCCGGTGGGCGGCATCACGCCAGACAACATGCAGCCCTGGCTGGACGCCGGTGCGCGTGGCTTCGGTCTCGGCTCGGGCCTGTTCAAGCCAGGCCTGACACGCGACGAGGTCGCCCGACGCGCCAGCGCCTACGTCCATGCCTGGACGCAAGGCCGCACCCATCGCAGTCGCTAAAACACAGAACAAGAGAGACGCAACCATGAAAATCACCCGACTGACCACCTTCATCGTTCCGCCACGCTGGTGTTTCCTGAAAGTCGAGACCGACCAGGGCGTGACCGGATGGGGGGAGCCTGTGGTCGAAGGTCGTGCGCACACTGTCGCTGCGGCCGTCGAGGAACTGGCCGATTATCTGATCGGCAAGGATCCGCGCAATATCGAAGATATCTGGACCGTGCTGTACCGCGGCGGCTTCTACCGCGGCGGCTCGATTCACATGAGTGCCCTGGCCGGAATCGACCAGGCCTTGTGGGACATCAAGGGCAAGGCCCTGGGGGTGTCGGTCAGCGACCTGCTTGGCGGCCAGGTGCGGGACAAGATCCGCGTGTATTCCTGGATCGGCGGCGACCGGCCGGCCGATACCGCGCGCGCGGCCCAGGAGGCGGTGGCGCGTGGCTTTACCGCAGTGAAGATGAACGGTACCGAAGAACTGCAATTTCTCGACACCTTCGACAAGGTCGACCGCGCCCTGGCCAGCGTTGCTGCCGTGCGTGACGCAGTCGGGCCCAATGTCGGCATCGGCGTGGATTTCCATGGCCGGGTCCACAAACCGATGGCCAAGGTGCTGATGAAGGAACTCGACCCGTTCAAGCTGATGTTCATCGAAGAGCCAGTGCTCAGCGAACACTACGAAGCGCTCAAGGAGCTGGCGCCGCTGACCAGTACGCCGATCGCCCTGGGCGAGCGCCTGTTCTCGCGCTGGGACTTCAAGCGTGTGCTCAGTGAAGGGTACGTCGACATTATCCAGCCGGACGCCTCGCACGCTGGCGGCATTACCGAGACGCGCAAGATCGCCAACATGGCCGAAGCCTATGACGTGGCCCTGGCCCTGCATTGTCCGTTGGGGCCTATCGCCCTGGCGGCCTGCCTGCAGCTCGATGCCGCCTGCTACAACGCCTTCATTCAGGAGCAGAGCCTGGGCATCCATTACAACGAAAGCAATGACCTGCTCGATTACGTGCGCCATCCCGAGGTGTTCGACTACGACAACGGCATGGTGCGCATCCCGAACGGGCCGGGCCTGGGTATCGAAATCAACGAAGAGTATGTCCGTGAGCGAGCCGCCATCGGCCACCGCTGGCGCAATCCGATCTGGCGTCACGCCGACGGCAGTTTCGCCGAGTGGTAACTCGCTGACCGCTAACTGCCTTCCGATAACTCCAACAAGAGGCGAACCCCATGCACACTCGGACTCTGGACTCGGCCGCTGGTCTGGCCACGCCGACCCGCAAGCGCTACTTCATCATGGTGCTGCTGTTCATTACCGTGGTCATCAACTACCTCGACCGCAGCAACCTGTCCATCGCCGCGCCGGCGCTGACCAGCGAGCTGGGTTTGAGCCCGGTGGAGGTCGGGCTGATCTTTTCCGCGTTCGGCTGGACCTACGCGGCCATGCAACTGCCTGGTGGCTGGCTGGTGGATCGGGTGCCGCCGCGCATCCTCTATGCCGTGGCACTGATCGCCTGGTCGCTGGCCACGGTGTTGCTGGGTTTTGCCGCCAGCTTCATCGCGCTGTTCGTCTTGCGCATGGCCGTGGGCGCACTGGAAGCGCCGGCCTATCCGATCAACAGTCGGGTGGTGACCTCCTGGTTTCCGGAGCGGGAGCGGGCCACGGCCATCGGCTTCTACACCTCCGGCCAGTTCGTTGGCCTGGCCTTCCTGACGCCGCTGCTGGCCTGGCTGCAGGCACGCTACGGCTGGCACATGGTGTTCGTGGTCACGGGGGCAGCCGGCATCCTTTGGGGTGTCATCTGGTACCTGGTGTATCGCGAGCCCCGTGACTTCAAGGGCGCCAATGCCGCCGAAGTCGAGCTGATCCGCGAGGGTGGCGGGTTGGTGGATATCCAGGCCGATACCGCGCAGCGCAAGACCGGCTTCGCCTGGGCAGACCTGGGTATCGTGCTCAGTCGGCGCAAGCTGTGGGGCATCTATCTGGGCCAGTTCTGCCTCAACTCGACGCTGTGGTTCTTCCTGACCTGGTTCCCTACCTACCTGGTGAAGTACCGCGGCATGGATTTCATCAAGTCCGGCCTGCTGGCTTCGCTGCCGTTTCTCGCGGCGTTCATCGGTGTGCTGTGTTCAGGGTTCTTTTCCGACTGGCTGATCCGCCGTGGCCATAGCGTCGGGCTGGCGCGCAAGCTGCCGATCATTACCGGCCTGCTGATCTCCACGACCATCATCGGTGCCAACTATGCCGACTCCACCGGTCTGGTGATCGCCTGCATGGCCGTGGCGTTCTTCGGCAACGGGCTGGCTTCGATCACCTGGTCGCTGGTCTCGACCATCGCCCCGGCGCGCCTGCTGGGCCTGACCGGCGGGACATTCAACTTCATCGGCAATCTGTCGGCCATCGCCACGCCTATCGTGATCGGCTTCCTGGCTTCGGGCGATTCGTTCGCACCGGCCATTACCTACATTGCCTGCCTGGCGCTGCTTGGAGCGCTGTCCTACATCCTGCTGGTGGGCAAGGTGGAACGTATCGAGCTGTGATGGCTGGTCCTGTGCCGGGCGGGCGCCCATAATGCCGCCAGCTTTCTCGATGGGATCAGATGCAATATGGACAAGGTTTCAGCGGTGGCCCCAGGTCCCGACAAAGAGCCGGCCTTGGCCGGCACCCAGACCCTGGTGCGTGGCCTGGCCGTGGTCCAGGCCGTGGCCGCTGGTGCTCGGGATCTCAAGGAAATCGCCCGCGCCATCGGTACCACGCGCAGTACCACTCACCGCCTTGCCAGTTGCCTGGTTCAGGAGCGTTATCTGCGGGTCATGCCACAGGTGGGCTATCTACTGGGGCCCAAGCTCATCGAGCTGGGCTTTCAGGCCAGGGAGGAGCTGCCTCTGGCCATATTGGCCAGGCCCTACCTGGACCGCCTCTCCGAGTTGACTGGGGACACCGTGCACCTGGCGGTGCGCGAAGCTGACGAAGTGCTTTACCTGCACAAGAATCCGGGCCGCAATGGACCGGAAATGCGTTCGCGGGTGGGCCATCGCATGCCGCTGGTGCGCACCGGTATCGGCAAGGCGCTGTTGCTCGACAGCCCGGAGCATGAGTGGCAACGCCTGTTCGCTGTCAGCCTGCCTGCCGTTGGACGGGCCGCCGTGCCGGCGCACGAGCCACAGACCTGGGAGCAGTTGCGTCAGCGTCGCGAGGAGTATGTGCAGGGCGGCTATGCCTTCGACCTTGAAGACAACGAGCCGTCTATCCGTTGCGTGGCCGCACCGGTGCGCGATGCCAGCCGGCAGATCGTCGCCGGCATCAGCATCGCCAGTACCGTGCCTTACATGCCGCTGGAAAAGATGGCCGAGCTGGTGCCGCTGATCAAGGACATCGCGGCGCAGCTCTCGGCCGAACTGGGGGCGGGCTGATCAGGCCTTGAGGGTCGCCATGTCGATGACGAAGCGGTATTTCACGTCACCGGCCAGCATGCGCTCGTAGGCCTGGTTGATGTTGCGGATGTCGAGCATCTCGATGTCGCAGCTGATCTGGTGCTCGGCGCAGAAATCCAGCACTTCCTGGGTCTCGGCAACGCCGCCGATCAGCGAGCCGGCCAGCACGCGACGTTGCAGTACTAGGTTGGCGGCATGCACGGGTGGGTCGATGGGTTCGATCAGGCCGACCAGAATGTGCACGCCATCGAAGCGCAGGGTTTCCAGGTAGGGGTTCAGGTCGTGCTGCACCGGAATGGTGTCGAGCAGGAAGTCGAAGCGTCCGGCGGCCGCCTTCATCTGCTCGGCGTCGGTGGAGACGATCACGTGATCGGCGCCCTGGCGGCGGGCTTCGGCGGCCTTGCTGGCCGAACGGGTGAACAGCGTGACTTCGGCGCCCATGGCCTTGGCCAGCTTGATACCCATATGGCCCAGGCCGCCCATGCCCAGCACCCCGACCTTATGGCCGGCGCGCACGCCATGATGCTTGAGTGGCGAGTAGGTGGTGATCCCGGCGCAGAGGATCGGCGCGGCGGCGGCTGGGTCGAGGGTGTCCGGAATGCGCACCACGAAGTGCTCGCTGACCACGATGCTGCTGGAGTAGCCGCCCATGGTGTTGCTGCCGTCCACCCGGTCGGGGGTGGCGTAGGTCATGGTCGGGCCTTCCAGGCAATACTGCTCCAGGTTCGACTGGCAGGCGGCGCAGGTGCGGCAGGAGTCGACCATGCAGCCGACACCGACCAGGTCGCCAGCCTTGTAGCGCGTAGCTTGCGGACCGGTAGCGGTGACCCGGCCGATGATCTCGTGGCCCGGCATCAGCGGATAGACGGCGATGCCCCATTCATTACGGGCCTGGTGGATGTCCGAGTGGCAGACGCCACAGTAGAGGATCTCGATGGCGACATCGTCGGGGCGCAGGCTGCGGCGCTCGAAGGTCATCGGCGCCAGTGGGGTGGTGGGCGACTGGGCGGCGTAACCGATGGCGGTATACATGAGGAACCTCGCAAATTGACAGCGTGTTGAGGCGACGCATTGTCCTCGTCAGGGGTATCTCGGGCTATGGTGATTTCTCCATGATTCATGCCTGATCCTCCAGCAGTGGATGCGTGAGTGGGCTTTCCCAGCTTGGATCTGCGATGATTGGCCTGTCTGATCCTCTACTGGCGCACCTTATGCAATTGACCCGTCATCTCGATGAAAACGCCACCCTGGTGTCGCTGATCCGCTCTCTGGCGCATCGTCCGGGCTGGGTCGACACCCTGTTGCCGGAAGTACGGCTGATCAGTGCATTCAGCTATATGGGCAGCAGCCCGCAGATCTACGAGCCGAGCCTGATGATCGTCGCTCAAGGCAGCAAGGTGGCGTTCCTGGGGCAGCGCTCTTTCGAGTACGGCGCTGGGCATTACCTGATCCAGGCGTTGTCGGTGCCTTTCAAGTGCGAGACCTTCGCTGCCCCGGAGATGCCGCTGTACGGCGTGTCGGTGACCATCGAGCGCAACCTGCTGGCTGAACTGGTGCAGGCCATGGGGCCGCTGGCCGAAGGTGAAAGCCATCTGCAGACGCCGGAGTCGATGACCTCGGTGCAGTTCGATGTGGGCATGCGCGAAAGCGTCGAGCGTCTGCTGCGCTGTCTGCACGATCCTGTGGAGTGTCGGGTCATGGGGCAGGCCAGGGTGCGTGACGTGCTTTACAGTGCCTTGCGCGGGCCGCAGGCAGGCGTGCTGCGTGCGTTGGTCGAGCAGCAGGGGCATTTCGCGCGCGTGGCTGCTTCGATCCATTACCTGCATGAGCATTTCGCCGAGCCCTTGCACGTGGAAACCCTGGCGCGTTGCGCGAACATGAGCGTGTCGAGCTTCCATGAGCACTTCAAGCGTACGACGCTGCTCAGCCCGGTGCAGTACCTCAAGCGTTTGCGGCTGCTCAAGGCTCAGCAATTGCTGGTGGTGGAGGGCATGGGGGTGGCTCAGGTGGCCTTGAGGGTGGGCTATCAGAGTGCCTCGCAGTTCAGCCGCGAGTACAAGCGTTACTTCGAGCGCAGCCCGGGGCAGGAGTCAAGTTGGCTGGGCATCGGTGCATGAACCCCGCAGCCTGGGCGGCTGCGGGGTGTCGGGGGGTTACATGTTGGGGTAGTTAGGGCCGCCAGCGCCTTCCGGAGCGACCCAGGTGATGTTCTGCGAAGGGTCCTTGATGTCGCAGGTCTTGCAGTGCACGCAGTTCTGGGCGTTGATCTGGAAGCGCTTCTCGCCGTCTTCCTGGGTGACTACCTCGTACACGCCGGCTGGGCAGTAACGCTGCGCCGGTTCGTCGTAGAGCGGCAGGTTGCGAGCGATCGGGATGCTCGGGTCGCTGAGCTTGAGGTGGCAGGGCTGTTCTTCTTCATGGTTGGTGCTGGAGAGGAACACCGAACTGAGCTTGTCGAAGCTGAGCTTGCCGTCCGGCTTCGGATAGTCGATTTTCTTCGACTCCGAAGCCAGCTTCATGCAGGCGTAGTCCGGTTTGGTGTCATGCAGGGTGAAGGGCAGTTTGCCGCCGAAGATGTTCTGGTCGAGGAAGGCGAAGCCAGCGCCGGCGATCGAGCCGAACTTGTGCATGGCCGGGCCGAAGTTGCGCGAGGCGAACAGCTCGTCGTGCAGCCAGCTGGCCTTGAAGCCTTCGACATAACCGGTCAGTTCGTCACCGCCTTGCTGGCCGGCCAGCAGTGCCGTGGCGACCGCCTCAGCAGCGAGCATGCCGGACTTCATTGCCGTGTGGCTGCCCTTGATCTTGGCGAAGTTCAGGGTGCCCAGGTCGCAGCCGATCAGTGCGCCGCCGGGGAAGACCATCTTGGGCAGCGAGTTGTAGCCGCCCTTGGCGATGGCGCGGGCGCCATAACTGATGCGCTTGCCGCCTTCCAGGTACTGGCTGGCCACCGGGTGGTGCTTGTAGCGCTGGAATTCATCGAAGGGCGACAGGTAGGGATTGCTGTACGACAGGTCGATGATCAGGCCGACCACTACCTGGTTGTTTTCCAGGTGGTAGAGGAACGATCCGCCCATGTTGTCGTTGTCCAGCGGCCAGCCGGCGGTGTGTACCACCAGGCCTGGTACATGCTTGGCCGGGTCGATTTCCCACAGTTCCTTGATGCCGATACCGTAGTGCTGGACGTCGGCCTCGCTGTCGAGATTGAAGCGCTTGATCAGTTGCTTGCCCAGATGGCCGCGGCAGCCTTCGGCGAACAGCGTGTACTTGCCGCGCAGCTCCATGCCGGGGGTGTACAGGCCGTCCTTGGGCTGGCCCTCGCGGTCCACGCCCAGGTCGCCGGTGATGATGCCGCGCACCACGCCCGCTTCGTCGAACAGCACTTCCTGGGCGGTGAAGCCCGGGTAGATCTCCACCCCGAGGTTCTCGGCCTGCTGGGCCAGCCAGCGGCACAGGTTGCCCAGGGAGATGATGTAGTTGCCTTCGTTGTGCATGGCCTTGGGCACGAAGAAGTCGGGCACCTTGAACGAGGTGCTCTCGCTGCGCAGCACATAGATGTCGTCGCGCAGCACCGGCGTGTTCAACGGTGCGCCGAGTGCTTTCCAGTCAGGGAAGAGTTCTTCCAGCGCGCGGGGTTCGAACACGGCGCCAGAGAGGATGTGGGCGCCTACCTCGGAGCCTTTCTCGACCACGCAGACACTGATCTCCTGGCCGGCTTCGGCGGCCTTCTGCTTCAGGCGGCAGGCGGCGGACAGCCCGGAGGGACCGGCTCCGACGATGACCACGTCGAATTCCATGTATTCGCGTTCCACAGGCTATCTCCTACAAATGGCTCACGGTGTTGTTATGAACGCTGGCGATAAACGACGTCCGAACAGGCGACCCGGCCAGAGCGGGATCGTGCGGTGATGGCAAAAGCGTCTTAAGCGCCTTGCCGGGCGTCGAATTCGAGGCTCTTTTGAATGGACGGCATTATATCTACACCAGTTCCCAGGTCCAATACAAACGTTTGTTTGAAATGGCCGAAACCCTTGTAAATCCTAGAGGCGCGCCCCATCACTGGCCGATATGTCGTATTGACCGGCTGGTGGCGAGCGGTCAAGATACGGGCGGTTTCGCACTCGCCACAGGCCGGCGAAGATTCGGTCAGCCCTGTAACGGGCGTAAGGCGGGTGCCGTGCAGGCTTTCCGAGCCGTGTATGGGGCAGGGCGCATTTTACACACCCGGCCGGTCGTTGGTCGGCTTTAGATCGATACCAGGCCGAAGTGCGTACGCTGTTGCATCGGGCCTGCACTCCCCAGATAGCTTGCTGAGGACGCATTCCATCGCCGGGCCACGGCCGGGCGACTTCTATTCACCGGAGAGTAACGAGGAATCCATGAAGGTTCTTGTAGCTGTCAAAAGAGTGGTCGACTACAACGTCAAGGTTCGCGTCAAGGCGGACAACTCCGGCGTCGACCTGGCCAACGTCAAGATGTCCATGAACCCCTTCTGCGAAATTGCCGTGGAAGAGGCCGTGCGTCTGAAAGAGAAGGGCGTGGCCAGCGAGATCGTCGTGGTCAGTGTCGGTCCATCCGCCGCTCAGGAACAACTGCGCACCGCCCTGGCACTGGGCGCTGACCGCGCCGTGCTGGTCGAGTCCGCAGAGGAACTCACGTCCCTGGCCATCGCCAAGCTGCTCAAGGCCGTTGTCGACAAGGAGCAGCCACAACTGGTGATCCTCGGTAAACAGGCCATCGACAGCGACAACAACCAGACCGGCCAGATGCTGGCTGCGCTGAGTGGCTACCCACAGGGCACCTTCGCCTCCATGGTCGAGGTCAGCGGCGACAAGGTCGCGGTTACCCGTGAAATCGACGGCGGCCTGCAGACCGTCTCGCTGAGCCTGCCGGCGATCGTCACCACCGACCTGCGCCTCAACGAGCCGCGCTACGCCTCCTTGCCGAACATCATGAAGGCCAAGAAGAAGCCATTGGAAACCCTGACCCCCGAAGGTCTGGGCGTTTCCACCGGTTCGACCAACAAGACCGTCAAGGTCGAAGCCCCTGCGGTGCGCAGTGCGGGTATCAAGGTCAAGTCGGTGGCCGAACTGGTCGAAAAACTGAAGAACGAAGCGAAGGTAATCTGAATGACTATTTTGGTTATCGCTGAGCACGACAAGGGTGCTCTGGTTCCCGCCACGCTGAACGCCGTTGCGGCTGCCCAGAAGATTGGCGGCGACATTCATGTGCTGGTCGCTGGTGCAGGTGTCTCGGCCGTGGCCGAGGCCGCCGCGAAGATCGCCGGCGTCAGCAAGGTACTGGCTGCCGACAACGCTGCCTACGCTCATCAACTGCCGGAAAACGTCGCGCCGCTGGTGGCTGAACTGGCCAAGGGCTACAGCCACGTGCTGGCCGTTGCCACTTCCAATGGCAAGAACATCCTGCCGCGCGTCGCTGCGCAGCTGGATGTCGACCAGATCTCCGAAATCGTCGCTGTCGAGTCGGCTGATACCTTCAAACGCCCGATCTATGCCGGTAACGCCATCGCGACCGTTCAGTCGTCGGCATCCATCAAGGTCATCACCGTACGTGCCACCGGTTTCGATCCGGTTGCCGCCGAAGGCGGTTCGGCCGCTGTCGAAGCGGTCGGCGCCGTACACGATGCTGGCAAGTCCAGCTTCGTCGGTGAAGAACTGGCCACCTCTGACCGTCCCGAGCTGACCGAAGCCCGCGTGGTGGTCTCCGGTGGCCGTGGCATGGGCAACGGTGACAACTTCAAGCACCTCTACGCGCTGGCCGACAAGCTGGGCGCCGCCGTAGGTGCTTCGCGCGCCGCCGTGGACGCCGGCTTCGTGCCCAACGACATGCAGGTCGGCCAGACCGGCAAGATCGTCGCTCCGCAGCTGTACATCGCCGTCGGTATCTCTGGCGCGATCCAGCACCTGGCGGGCATGAAGGACTCCAAGGTGATCGTGGCGATCAACAAGGACGAAGAGGCGCCGATCTTCCAGGTGGCCGACTACGGCCTGGTGGCGGACCTGTTCGAGGCCGTTCCCGAGCTGGAGAAGGCGGTCTGACCGATCGGTCAGGCCTTGGTGGAGCGGCTCCAGCCGCGAAAAGTCCGACACACTGACGGTATTCCTGTTGAATGTGAGGCTGTTTCGCGGCTGAAGTCACGCTGACAGAAAAACCCGTTTCACCGATTGCGAGCTTCCAGGTCGCGAGCGGTCGAACGGGTTTTTTCATTCAAGAAGGATCATGCATGCGCGCATCCCTAAACCTCGGCGCTGTTCTGTTGGCGGTGGTCTGCCTGGGGGCTGCTCAAGTCGCGTTGGCCGATCGCTGTGAACGCCTGATCGTGAGCGGCAGCCCGGATGCCCCGCCTTACCTGTGGCGCGATCCGCAGGACCCCAGGCACTTGATGGGCGCCAATGCTGACTTGCTCAAGCAGGCCGTTCAGGAGTTGGGTGTCAGAGTCGAATTTCTCTACGCCGGCAAGCGCAGCCAGGCGCTCGAAGAGGTCCGCAGTGGGCGGATGGATTTGCTGGCCGACGCGGCCTCGGGCGGTGCCAATGCGCAGGCCTTCGATTTCATCGAGCCGCCGGTGAGCCATAACGAAATCGTGGTCTGGACCCGCAGCGCAGTGGAGCCCGATGTCACCACGCTGGAGGAGTTGGCGGCCCGCACCGGTGCCCGCTCGCAGCGTACACGTTTCACGCCCGGCTTCGACGCGCAGACGGCGCCTCGCTTGCAGTTGCAGTCGGTTTCCAGCCTGACCCAGGCTTTGCAGAAACTGATGCTGGGAGAAGTGGACTACGTCCTGGCCGGGCGTTACTCGGCGATGGTCATGGCGCAGACCCTGGGGCTGTCCGCCGAGGTGAAAGCCATGCCACTGGTGGTTGATCGACCGGCTTTTCATCTGGCGTTCTCAACCAATTCGGTATGCAACGATCCGCTGTTGCGCGGACAGCTGGCGAAAAAGATGACAGAATCAGCCGCCTCGGGCCGGGCCGATGAAGCCGTCAAGCGTAATCTGGACGTCTGGAAGAGCCAGTTGCAACAGCCCGCCGCCAATCAGTAGGAATGTTTTTGTGAGTACTCGCTTTCTGGTCGCCGGAGTCGCGGCCATCATGCTGGCCGGGTGCGCCAATGACCCCGCGCCTATCGAACAGATGAAGCTGACCGAGCAAGCCATCGCCCAGGCCAAGGCCGTCGGTGCCGACGCCCAGGAGCAGCCGGAGATGCAGCAGGCGCAGGAGCGCTTCGCCCAGGCACGGGCCGACATGCTTCGGCAGTCCTACAAGCAGGCGCGCATGCAGGCCGAACAGGCGGAGCTGGATGCTCGATTGGCCGAAGCGCGCACGCTGACGCTCAAGAGTGAAGAGCAGCGTGCCCTGCTTGAAACGCGCCTGGATCGTCTGCGCAAGCAGCTCAAGGAGGCCCAATGAACGGTATCTATCGCCTCTTGGGCGGTATCGCGCTGCTGAGCTTGGCTGGCTGCGCCGCTCAGCAGGGCAGTGGGCAGGCCTTACAGCAGGCGGCCAGTGATTTCCAGAAGGTCAAGGAAGATCCGGATGTGTTGCGCAGCGCCCCCAAGGACGTTATTCGTGCGGGTGAATCGCTGGCGCGGGCCGAGCGCCTGTCCAGCTACCTCGGCAGTGGTAGCGACGTTTCGCACTATGCCTACCTGAGCAGCCGCTACAGCGAGATTGCTCGTGAGCACAGCAATCTGACCTTGTCGCAAGAACAGATGGCCACGATGGATCTCGAGCGCCAACGCCTGCAGCTGGCGTTGCGCGAGGCCAAGCTGGCGGTGGTTCAGCAGCAGGGCAAATGGGTCGAGGACCAGATCCAGCTGGCGACGACCCAGAGTGATCGTGGGCTGGTGATGACCTTGGGCGACGTGTTGTTCGATCAGGGCGATGCGCAGCTCAAGGGCTCGGCGAATCGCACCATGTTGAAGATCGTCCAATACCTGCAGCTCAATCCGCGCCGGGTGGTGCGTGTCGAAGGCTATACCGATAACACCGGTGACCGGCAGAGCAACCTCAAGCTTTCCCAGGATCGCGCCCAGGCCGTCGCTGATCTGCTGGCTGATCTGGGCGTGGATGAAAAGCGCATTCAGGTCCGGGGGTATGGCGAGCGCTTCCCGGTGGACGTGAATGCCACCGAGCGCGGGCGTGCACGGAATCGCCGCGTCGAGATCGTCTTTTCGGACGACAAAGGGCGTCTTGGGGTGCCTCGTGAGGTTGACGAAGGGGCTCGGCGAGCCGAGTGAGTTAGTGCCGCGTTCGTAGTATTCCGCAGCCCGAGGCCATGAATGGCTTCGGGCTTCTTTTTGCCCGGCTTTTTTGGCGGGGGGGGGGGCGTGGTTTTTGGCGTCTGTGGCTGCCAAATCCTGCTGGCAGCGTGCACAATGTCCGGCAACTGGGGAAACTGTCCCCGTACACTTTTCAACTGTTACGGTTGTTCCTTCACAAGAACAAGTCAGTGGGTGCGAGGCCGTGTCATGACCAATCTGCTGTTGTACCAACGTATCGCTCGCCAACTCGCCGAAGACATCCGCCGCGGTGTCTACCAGCCTGGCGAGCGTGTGCCTTCGGTGCGCAAGATGAGCCTGCAGCTCAACGTCAGTCATGCCACGGTCTTGCAGGCTTACGCCAACCTCGAGGACCAAGGGCTCATTCGTGCTCGCCCGCAGTCTGGTTACTACGTGCATCAGACTCCGGCGCTGACCGCGCCTACCCCGGAAATCGCCAGGGTAGAGCGTCCCAGCCTGGTCACCCGGAGCAGTATCATCCAGCAGGTCCTGGTCGAGTCGCGGCGCGAAGGGGTATTCGCCCTTGGCGCCGCGGTGCCGCATGTCGACTATCTGCCTGTGCGTGCCTTGCACCAGCAACTGGCCAAGGTCACCCGTTTTCATAGTCCGCGTGCCTTCAGCTACATGTTCAGCCCCGGCTACGAGCCGTTGCGCCGTCAGGTGGCCATTCGCATGCGCGATGCCGGAGCGCTGGTCGACCCTTCGGAGGTGATCATCACTCACGGTTGCGTGGATGCTCTGCAGATGGCCTTGCGGGTGGTCACCGCGCCGGGCGATCTGATCGCCGCCGAGTCGCCGGCCTATTACGGGTTGCTGCAGCTGGCGGATCTGCTGGGGCTCAAGGTCATCGAGATTCCCAGCGATCCGGTCACCGGGATCAGCCTGGAAGCCCTGCAGCTGGCCGCCAACCAGTGGTCGATCAAGGCGCTGGTGCTGACTGCGCGCATGAGCAACCCGCTGGGGGCGACCATGCCGGAGGAGCGGCAGAAAAGCCTGTTGCGCCTGGCGACGGATTTCGACATCCAGATCATCGAAGACGATATCTACGGCGAGCTGATGTTCGAGATCGGCCGCACCAAGGCGCTCAAGGCTTTTGATCGCCAGGACCGGGTCATCTACTGCTCGAGCTTTTCCAAGACCCTGTCACCGGGTGTGCGTATCGGCTGGATGGTGCCGGGTGGCAAATACCACGCCGAAATCCAGCGCCTACAGACCTTCAGTACCCATTCGGCCTGCAGTGTGACGCAGATGGGGGTGGCGGCTTATCTGGAGAACGGCGGCTATGATCGCCACCTGCGGCACATTCGCGTCGAGTACCGCAAGAATCTGAGTGCCTACCAGCTCGCCGTGCAGCAGTATTTTCCTGAAGGGACGCAGATGAGCCGGCCCGTGGGGGGCTTCATTCTGTGGGTGAGCCTGCCGGGGCGGGTCAATACTCAGGAACTGCACGTGCGGGCGCTGGAGCAGGGCATCAGCATCGCGCCAGGGCTGATCTTCAGTAATACCGAGCAATTCAACCATTGCATCCGCATCAACTGCGGAATGCCGTGGAATCGTGAAGCGGAGCGGGCCCTGATGACCCTGGGGATGCTCGCCCGGCAGCTCTGTCAGGAGGCGGCTGGCGTCTGATGCCTGGGTTTTTCGTCCGATATCGGGATGCTGGCTTGTCATTGGCTTCTTAACAGGCCAGCATGTGGCTTTCTGCCTATTTTTCTGTTCGCTTATGACTGTGTTTCGCTGTCTCGGCTTGTTGGTCGTCGTTGCGTTGGCTGCCTGTGATGGTCGGGAAGCGCCTGCGCCCAAATCGGCAGTCGATACGGCGAAGTCTCAGGCGTCGGTGTCCGCTGCGCCGCCAGCGCGAGTCATTCCGCCTTCCACGGTCGAGCAGCCGGTCGCCCAGGCAGTGACCGGTGGGGCCTCGCAAAAGCCTGCGCCGTCTGTGCATGAGCTGGCGCCCAGTGTTCCGGTGGTGCCGGTGAAACTGCACAAGGAAGATTTCGGTGTTGCTGCCAAGCCGCTGCAACCACACGGCCAAGCGGAAGCGCTGAAGCCTGCTGGCAAGATCGCCGCAACCCGGCAGGGCGCTGACAAGGCCTCGCCCAAGACTTCCGCCAAGGTGGCTGCCAAGGGCGATGCCAAGGCGCAGAAGGGCAAGCAGGACAAGACCCCCGTCAAGGATGTGCGCGTCGGCAAGGCCAAGCTCGACCTGAGCCTGCCACCGGACCTGGTGCGTGAGCTGGAGCCTCCGGCCAATGTCATTACGGGCAAGCGCAAGCCGCTGCTGCCGCCGATGTTCTCCGACAAGTCTGCCGAACGCGACGCGAGCAATTTCGAACTCAACGGTCGTCTGCTGAGCAATGAAATGCAGCTGCAGATGCGTAACGAAAGCCGTCGCGACGTCGAGGGTGCAGCGCTGGACTTCAAGTTCAAGCAATAACACACGCTGCGCCGGCCTGGCGCCCGTTTTGCCGTCTGCTATGGCGTTTTCAAACGTTTGTGGCGGCGGCTATTATCGCTACTCTTTTTCTCATGTCCTTAAGGTATAACGCGTCATGGACTGCCGTTCCGGTTGCGGTGCGTGCTGTATAGCACCTTCGATCACTTCTCCCATTCCTGGCATGCCTGACGGCAAGCCGGCAGGTGTGCGCTGTCTGCACCTGACGTTCGATCTGCTCTGTGGCCTGTTCGGTCGGCCGGAGCGTCCCGAGGTGTGCGGCCAGTTCGTTGCGGCGCAGGATATCTGTGGTGTCGATCAGGCTGATGCGATTCGCCTGATTGGCTGGTGGGAGAAGGCTACTGCTGCCTGAGCGCCATCCGGCTTGGGCGCTTTCATGAGAAGAGGAGTAGGGCAATGAAGTCGCTGTACCGCCTGATTGCTGTATGTGGGGTCACTGTACTGGTCAGCAGCGGCGCCTATGCCGAGGACTGGCAGCTGGCCAAGGATGAGCAGGGCATCAAGGTCTGGCTCAGTGATGTGGCGGGCTCGAAATACAAGGCCTACCGCGGCGTCACCGTGATCGATGCCAGCGTCGAGCGTTTGCGTGCTTTGCAGGAAGATGTGGTCGGAGCCTGTGCCTGGATCCACGAATGCGAGTCGCAGAAGCTGCTCAAGCATGAAGGCGACAAGGCCTGGACCTACACCCGCTTCAAGACGCCGTGGCCGGTGACGCCGCGTGACTCGGTGCTGGAGGTCACGACCCGCCAGGAAGCCGACGGAAGCCTGCGGCGTACGTTGGTAGAGAAGCCTACCTATGTTCCAGAAGAGAAGGGCTATGTACGGGTGGCCGAGGTCGAGGGCTTCTGGCAGCTGACCCCGAAGGGGCCGAACCGCACCGAAGTGACCTATCAGGTGCACACCGATCCGGGTGGCAGTGTGCCGTCTTGGTTGAGCAACAAGTTCGTGGTCGATGCGCCGTTCAACACGCTAAAGGCGCTGAAGGAGCGGGCAGCGGCCAAGCCCTGATCCAAGCTGCGTTGCTGGGCGCCAGGGCTTTCGAATAAGCCTTGGCTGAAACACAAAGGGCTGCCGATGGCAGCCCTTTGTCGTTCGCGTGTCGCTTACTTGCGGTCTTGCAGAGCGACCAGGTCGCGCTGGGTTTCGCCGGTGTACAGCTGACGCGGACGGCCGATCTTGTACGGGCCGGAGAGCATTTCCTTCCAGTGCGAGATCCAGCCGACGGTGCGGGCGAGGGCGAAGATCACGGTGAACATGCTGGTCGGAATGCCGATGGCCTTGAGGATGATCCCCGAGTAGAAATCGACGTTCGGGTACAGTGAGCGCTCGATGAAGTAAGGATCGGTCAGGGCGATCTCTTCCAGGCGCATGGCCAGTTCCAGCTGAGGATCGTTGTTGATGCCCAGTTCCTTGAGAACTTCGTCGCAGGTCTGCTTCATCACGGTGGCGCGCGGGTCGCGGTTCTTGTAGACGCGATGACCGAAGCCCATGAGCTTGAACGGATCGTTCTTGTCCTTGGCCTTGGCGATGAACTTGTCGATGTTCGATACGTCGCCGATCTCGTCCAGCATGGTCAGTACTGCTTCGTTGGCACCGCCGTGGGCGGGACCCCAAAGGGCGGCGATGCCGGCAGCGATGCAGGCGAACGGGTTGGCGCCCGAGGAGCCGGCCATGCGCACGGTGGAGGTGGAGGCGTTCTGTTCGTGGTCGGCGTGCAGGATGAAGATGCGATCCATCGCCTTGGCCAGTACCGGGCTGATCGGTTTGATCTCGCACGGGGTGTTGAACATCATGTGCAGGAAGTTTTCCGCGTAGCTCAGGTCGTTGCGCGGGTACATCATGGGTTGGCCCATGGAGTACTTGTAGACCATCGCGGCCAGGGTCGGCATCTTGGCGACCAGGCGGATCGCGGAGATTTCGCGGTGCTGCGGGTTATTGATGTCCAGCGAGTCGTGGTAGAACGCCGACAGGGCGCCGACCACGCCGCACATCACGGCCATCGGGTGGGCGTCACGGCGGAAGCCGTTGAAGAAGGTCTTGAGCTGTTCGTGGACCATGGTGTGATTTTTCACCACGGCGACGAACTGGGCCTTCTGCTCGGCGGTCGGCAGTTCGCCGTTGAGCAGCAGGTAGCAGGTTTCCAGGTAGTCGGACTGGCTGGCCAGTTGCTCGATGGGATAGCCACGGTGCAGCAGGATACCCTGGTCGCCATCGATGTAAGTGATCTTCGACTCGCAAGAGGCGGTCGACATGAAGCCGGGGTCGAACGTGAAGCGGCCGGTGGCGGTAAGACCGCGGACATCGATCACGTCTGGACCAACGCTTCCGGTCAGAATGGGCAGCTCGACGGGGGCTGTGCCCTCGATGATCAACTGCGCTTTTTTGTCAGCCATATGGCCTCCTGTTTTATGCCTCGAATCATCAGACAGGCCCCCCACGCAGGGCCCGCATCACTATAGTGAGATAAATTCTAAAGTCAATTTGCCTAAAGTCGTGTTCCAAAGCGGCTCCGGCAATAAGAATTTTCGTATTATTCCTACTCCTTTACGCCTTTTATCCAACTGCCGCAATGCACCTTTGGCGGTTGGTCTGCGCGTTGTCATTAGTGGCCTAACTGTCTATACTCGGCGTCCGACCGCCACGGGCTTTCCAGCCAGTTTCAGGCAGTCGTCACTTCGTGGGTAGTGGGTACCTGACCAGTGCACTTCCCAACAACTTGCCCTGTTGTTTAGGGGCTCTTCAGTGTGAAAAAAAGCCGTGAAAAGCCAACGACCTGTAAATCTAGACCTAAGGACAATCAAGCTCCCAGTCACTGCTTACACGTCCATTCTTCACCGTATCTCCGGTGTCATTCTCTTCGTCGGTATTGCCATCATGCTTTATGCATTGGACAAATCCCTGGCGTCCGAGGAAGGCTTCGGTGAGGTGAAAGCGTGTCTGACCAGCCCGCTGGCGAAGCTTGTCATCTGGGGCTTGCTGTCTGCCCTTCTGTATCACCTGGTGGCTGGCGTGCGCCACCTGATCATGGACGCAGGAGTCGGCGAGACGCTGGAAGGCGGCAAGCTGGGCTCCAAAATCGTAATCGTCGTTTCTGTGGTACTGATCGTGCTGGCGGGAGTCTGGATATGGTAACCAACGTCACTAACCTTTCTCGCTCCGGCCTGTATGACTGGATGGCGCAGCGCGTCTCTGCGGTCGTGCTCGCGGCTTATTTCATCTTCCTGATTGGCTACCTCGTCACTCACCCCGGCATCGGCTTCGCCGAATGGCATGCGCTGTTCTCGAGCAACTGGATGCGTATCTTCAGTCTGCTGGCCATGGTTGCCCTGGGCGCCCACGCCTGGGTCGGCATGTGGACCATTTCCACCGACTACCTGACGCCGATGGCGCTGGGCAAGTCGGCGACTGCGATTCGTTTCCTCTTCCAGACCGTTTGCGGCGTTGCGATGTTCGCTTACTTCGTCTGGGGCGTGCAGATTCTTTGGGGTATCTGATCAATGGCTAGCACTAAAACTCTTTCTTTCGACGCCATCATCGTCGGTGGCGGCGGCGCGGGCATGCGCGCGGCCCTGCAGCTGGCTCAGGGCGGTCACAAGACTGCCGTGGTCACCAAGGTGTTCCCGACCCGTTCCCACACCGTATCGGCCCAGGGTGGCATCACCTGTGCCATCGCTTCTGCCGACCCGAACGACGACTGGCGCTGGCACATGTACGACACCGTCAAGGGGTCGGACTACATCGGTGACCAGGACGCAATCGAATACATGTGCCAGGTTGGGCCGGAAGCGGTCTTCGAGCTGGACCACATGGGTCTGCCGTTCTCGCGTACCGAGACCGGTCGTATCTATCAGCGTCCGTTCGGTGGTCAGTCCAAGGACTTCGGCAAGGGCGGCCAGGCGGCACGTACCTGCGCGGCGGCCGACCGTACCGGTCACGCCCTGCTGCACACCCTGTACCAGGCCAACCTGAAGGCCGGTACCGTGTTCCTCAACGAGTACTATGCAGTGGATCTGGTGAAGAACCAGGATGGCGCCTTCGTCGGCATCATCGCCATCTGCATCGAAACCGGCGAGACCATGTACATCCGCTCCAAGGCTACCGTACTGGCCACCGGCGGCGCGGGTCGTATCTACGCCTCGACCACCAACGCCCTGATCAACACCGGCGACGGTGTGGGCATGGCTCTGCGTGCTGGCGTACCGGTCCAGGACATCGAGATGTGGCAGTTCCACCCGACCGGTATCGCCGGCGCAGGTGTACTGGTCACCGAAGGCTGCCGTGGTGAGGGTGGTTATCTGATCAACAAGCACGGCGAGCGTTTCATGGAGCGTTACGCGCCCAACGCCAAGGACCTTGCCGGTCGTGACGTCGTGGCCCGTTCCATGGTCAAGGAAATCATCGCCGGCAACGGCTGTGGCCCGAATGGCGACCACGTGATGCTCAAGCTCGACCACCTGGGTGAGGAAGTGCTGCATGCACGTCTGCCAGGCATCTGCGAGCTGTCCAAGACCTTCGCTCACGTCGACCCAGTGCTGGCCCCGGTTCCGGTCGTGCCGACCTGCCACTACATGATGGGTGGTATCGCCACCAACATTCATGGCCAGGCCATCACCCAGGACGCCAACGGCGTCGACCAGGTCATCCACGGTCTGTTCGCGGTCGGTGAAGTGGCCTGCGTATCGGTTCACGGCGCCAACCGTCTGGGCGGCAACTCGCTGCTCGACCTGGTGGTCTTCGGCCGTGCTGCCGGCCTGCACCTGGAGAAGGCGCTGTCCGAAGGCGTCGAATACCGCGATGCCAGCGACACCGACATCGACGTCGCGCTGGGCCGCCTGAACGCTCTGAACGAGCGCACCACCGGTGAAGACGTGGCAACCCTGCGTCGCGAGCTGCAGAACTGCATGCAGAACTACTTTGGTGTGTTCCGTACCGGCGAGTACATGCTCAAGGGTATCGAGCAACTGGCTGGTCTGCGTGAGCGTATCGCCAACGTCAAGATCAACGACAAGTCCCAGGCCTTCAACACCGCGCGTATCGAAGCGCTGGAGCTGCAGAACCTGCTGGAAGTCGCCGAAGCCACCGCCGTCGCTGCCGAGGCCCGCAAGGAGTCCCGCGGTGCACATGCGCGTGAAGACTTCGAAGATCGTGATGACGAAAACTGGCTGTGCCATACCCTGTACTTCCCGGGCGAGAAGCGGGTTGCCAAGCGCTCAGTCAACTTTGCGCCGAAGACCGTACCGGCGTTCGAGCCTAAAGTCCGTACTTACTAAGGGTGGCCGCTATGTTGCAAGTCGAAGTTTATCGCTACAACCCAGATACCGACTCGGCGCCATCGACCCAGGTCTTCCAGGTCGATACCGGCGGTAAGGATCTGATGGTGCTGGATGTATTGGCACTGATCAAAGAACAGGATGAAGGTTTCTCGTATCGTCGCTCCTGCCGCGAAGGCGTGTGTGGTTCCGACGGCATGAACATCAACGGCAAGAACGGCCTGGCGTGTATCACGCCGCTGTCTGCCGTGGTCAAGAACAACAAGCTGGTCCTGCGTCCGCTGCCAGGCCTGCCGGTTATTCGTGACCTGGTCGTCGATATGAGCATCTTCTACAAGCAGTACGAGAAGGTTAAGCCTTTCCTGCAGAACGACACGCCGGCTCCGGCCATCGAGCGTCTGCAGACCCCGGAAGATCGCGAGAAGCTCGATGGTCTGTACGAGTGCATCCTGTGCGCTTGCTGCTCGACCTCCTGCCCATCCTTCTGGTGGAACCCAGACAAGTTCCTGGGCCCAGCTGCTCTGCTGCAGGCTTATCGCTTCCTGGCCGACAGTCGTGACACTCGCACCGCCGAGCGTCTGGCGTCCCTGGACGATCCGTTCAGCGTATTCCGCTGCCGCGGCATCATGAACTGCGTCAACGTCTGTCCGAAAGGCCTGAACCCTACCAAGGCCATCGGTCACGTGCGCAACATGCTGCTGGGTAGTGGCGTCTGATACACCGCTGTACCGTAGCACCGCTGTAACTGTAATCTCTGCGGCGCAGGCGCTTGTCGGCGCCGCAGTCTTAACCAGGGTGTGGCCCGTGGGCTATCGCTCTAACTTTTGAAGAAATGAGACCAGCAGGGGCATCCGGGCTGGTGCCCGGACTATCTGCGTGATCCTTAGTGGCTTGTTGCGGTCGCTGCACACGACCGTCTCAAGATTGCTCTGTGTCTTCGCCGGTGGTGTCCCCTTACCGAGGGTGACCAAGCATGCAAGAAAGCGTGATGCAGCGCATGTGGAACAGCGCCCACCTTTCCGGTGGTAACGCTGCCTATGTGGAAGAGCTTTATGAGCTCTACCTGCACGACCCTAACGCTGTGCCAGAAGAGTGGCGCACCTTTTTCCAGACGTTGCCGATCGATGGCAGCGCCGCCACAGATGTATCGCACTCGACGATCCGCGATCATTTCGTGCTGCTGGCCAAGAACCAGCGCCGTGCTCAACCGGTGTCCGCCGGCAGTGTGAGCAGCGAGCACGAGAAGAAGCAGGTTGAAGTGTTGCGGTTGATCCAGGCTTACCGTGTACGTGGCCATCAAGCGGCCCAGCTCGACCCGCTGGGGTTGTGGCAACGTCCCGTGCCGGCTGATCTGTCGATCAACCATTACGGCCTGACCAATGCGGACCTGGATACCGTGTTCCGTGCCGGCGACCTGTTCATCGGCAAGGAGGAGGCGAGCCTACGCGAAATCCTCGAGGCGTTGCAGCAGACATATTGTCGCACCATCGGCGCCGAGTTCGCCCACATCGTGGATTCCGAGCAGCGCAACTGGTTCATGCAGCGTCTGGAAAGCGTCCGTGGCCGTCCGGTGTTCTCTGCCGAGAACCAGGGTCACCTGCTTGAGCGCGTTACCGCCGCCGAAGGCCTGGAAAAGTACCTGGGCACCAAGTACCCGGGCACCAAGCGTTTCGGTCTGGAAGGCGGCGAGAGCCTCATCCCGATGCTGGACGAACTCATCCAGCGCTCCGGTTCCTATGGCGTGAAGGAAGTCGTGATCGGCATGGCCCACCGTGGCCGTCTGAACGTGCTGGTCAACACCTTCGGCAAGAACCCGCGCGAGCTGTTCGACGAGTTCGAAGGCAAGAAGATGGTCGAGCTGGGTTCCGGTGACGTCAAGTATCACCAGGGCTTCTCGTCCAACGTCATGACCGCAGGCGGCGAAGTCCACCTGGCCATGGCGTTCAACCCCTCGCACCTGGAGATCGTCTCTCCGGTGGTCGAAGGTTCCGTTCGTGCCCGTCAGGATCGCCGCAACGATTCGACCGGCGAGAAGGTCCTGCCCATTTCCATCCACGGTGATGCCGCGTTCGCGGGGCAGGGCGTGGTCCTGGAAACCTTCCAGATGTCGCAGACCCGCGGTTTCAAGACCGGCGGTACCGTGCACATCGTCATCAACAACCAGGTCGGCTTCACCATCAGCAACCCGCTGGACTCGCGCTCCACCGAGTACGCCACCGACGTTGCCAAGATGATCCAGGCGCCGATCCTGCACGTGAATGGCGACGATCCTGAAGCCGTGGTGTTCGTCACCCAGCTGGCGATCGACTACCGCATGCAGTTCAAGCGTGACATCGTCATCGACCTGGTCTGCTACCGTCGTCGCGGCCACAACGAGGCCGACGAGCCAAGCGGCACCCAGCCGCTGATGTACCAGCAGATCAGCAAGCAGCGCACGACCCGTGAGCTGTACGCCGAGCAACTGGTCAAGTCCGGTGCCTTCGACGAGGCAGGTGTACAGGCCAAGGTCGACGAATACCGTACCGCGCTGGACAACGGCCAGCACGTGGTCAAGAGCCTGGTCAAGGAGCCGAACCGCGATCTGTTCGTCGACTGGCGTCCCTACCTGGGTCACGTCTGGACCGCGCGTCACGACACCCGCTTCGACCTCAAGACCTTGCAGGAGCTGTCCGCCAAGCTGCTGGAGCTGCCTGAAGGTCTGGTCGTTCAGCGCCAGGTGCAGAAGATCTACGAAGACCGCCAGAAGATGCAGGCCGGTGGCTTGCCGATCAACTGGGGCTACGCCGAAACCATGGCCTACGCCACGTTGCTGCACGAAGGTCACCCCGTGCGCATCACCGGCCAGGACGTGGGTCGCGGTACGTTCTCGCACCGCCATGCGGTACTGCACAACCAGAAAGATGCCAGCGCCTACGTGCCGCTGAAAAATCTGGCGCCGAACCAGCCGAGCTTCGAACTGTACGACTCCTTCCTGTCCGAAGAGGCCGTGCTGGCGTTCGAATATGGCTATTCGACCACCCAGCCGAACGCGCTGGTTATCTGGGAAGCCCAGTTCGGCGACTTCGCCAACGGTGCCCAGGTCGTGATCGACCAGTTCATCACCAGTGGCGAGCACAAGTGGGGTCGCTTGTGCGGCTTGACCATGCTGCTGCCGCACGGCTACGAAGGCCAGGGTCCGGAGCACTCCTCTGCGCGTCTGGAGCGTTACCTGCAGCTGTGCGCCGAGCACAACATCCAGGTCTGCGTGCCGACCACCCCGGCTCAGATCTACCACCTGCTGCGTCGTCAGGTCATCCGTCCGCTGCGCAAGCCGCTGGTGGTCCTGTCGCCGAAGTCGCTGCTGCGTCACAAGCTGGCGATCTCGACCCTGGAAGACCTGGCCGAAGGCTCCTTCCAGACCGTGATCCCGGAAATCGACAGCCTCGATCCGGCCAAGGTAGAGCGCCTGGTACTGTGCAGCGGCAAGGTCTACTACGACCTGCTCGAGAAGCGCCGTGCCGAAGGCCGCGAAGACATCGCCATCGTGCGTATCGAACAGCTGTATCCGTTCCCCGAGGACGACCTGATGGAGGCCATCGCGCCTTATACCAACCTCAAGCATGTGGTCTGGTGCCAGGAAGAACCGATGAACCAGGGCGCCTGGTACAGCAGCCAGCACCATCTGCGTCGCAGCATGGGCAACCACAACCGCAACCTCGTGCTCGAGTATGCCGGTCGTGACGCCTCCGCCGCGCCAGCTTGTGGCTACGCTTCGATGCACGCCGAGCAGCAGGAAAAACTGCTGCAAGATGCCTTCACTGTTTAACGCCTTCGCGCATTAGTAATCGAATTAAGGAATTACAGATAATGGCTATCGAGATCAAAGCCCCTTCTTTCCCGGAATCCGTTGCCGATGGCACGATTTCCAAGTGGCACAAGCAGCCGGGCGAAGCGGTCAAGCGTGACGAACTGCTGGTCGATATCGAGACCGACAAGGTCGTCCTGGAAGTGCTGGCCGAAGCCGACGGCGTGCTGGCGTCGATCGTGAAAGGCGAGGGCGACATCGTCCTGTCCAACGAAGTGATCGCGACCCTGGACGCGGGCGCCACCGCTGCTGCCGCGCCTGCTGCCGCCGCGGCTCCTGCTGCTGCACCTGCCGCCGCTGCACCTGCCGCTGCTGCCGATGAAGACGCCATTGCCGCGCCTGCCGCGCGCAAGCTGGCCGAAGAAAACGGCATCAACCTGGCCAACGTGAAAGGCACCGGCAAAGACGGTCGTATCACCAAGGAAGACGTTGTCGCTGCCGTTGAAGCCAAGAAGTCCGGCGCCGCTGCACCGGCTGCCCAGCCGGCTGCCGCCGCTGCCGCGCCTGTGGTTGCCGCTGGCGACCGCACCGAGAAGCGTGTGCCGATGACCCGCGTGCGTGCCACCGTGGCCCGTCGCCTGGTTGAAGCCCAGTCGAACATGGCCATGTTGACCACCTTCAACGAAGTCGACATGACCGAGATCATGGCGCTGCGTGCCAAGTACAAGGACCAGTTCGAGAAGTCCCACAACGGCGTACGCCTGGGCTTCATGTCGTTCTTCGTCAAGGCCGCTACCGAAGCCCTGAAGCGCTTCCCGGCTGTCAACGCTTCCATCGACGGCAACGACATCGTCTACCACGGCTATGCGGACATCGGCGTAGCCGTTTCCAGCGACCGTGGCCTGGTGGTACCGGTACTGCGTAATGCCGAGCACATGAGCCTGGCCGAAATCGAAGGCGGCATCGCCACCTTCGGCAAGAAGGCTCGCGACGGCAAGCTGTCCATCGACGAAATGACTGGCGGCACCTTCACCATCACCAATGGCGGTACCTTCGGCTCGATGATGTCGACCCCGATCGTCAACCCGCCACAGGCCGCTATCCTGGGCATGCACAACATTCTGCAGCGCCCGATGGCCGTCAACGGCCAGGTCGTGATTCGCCCGATGATGTACCTGGCGCTGTCCTATGACCACCGTCTGATCGATGGCAAGGAAGCGGTGACGTTCCTGGTGACCATCAAGAACCTGCTGGAAGATCCGGCTCGCCTGCTGCTGGATATCTGATGTAGGGCCGCCTCAGGCAGCAGTCGGCGAGCCGCAGTTGAATGCGGCAAGACACTGCGCTTGAGGCTGTAACCCAAATGTCATTATCGTGTTGTAATGCTGGCCTGCGGTTTTCCGCAGCTCAGCTTGCAGCTTGCAGCTGATAGCTCGAAGCTAAAAAAGGAATCCTTTTATATGTCTCAGAAATTCGACGTCGTAGTGATCGGCGCGGGCCCAGGCGGCTATGTGGCGGCCATCAAGGCCGCACAACTCGGTTTCAAGACCGCGTGCATCGAGAAGTACCAGGACAAGGACGGCAAGCTGGCGCTGGGCGGTACCTGCCTGAACGTCGGTTGCATTCCTTCCAAGGCTCTGCTGGACAGCTCCTGGAAATACTACGAAGCCAAGAAGAGCTTCAACGTCCACGGTATCAGCACCGGTGACGTCTCCATCGACGTTCCGACCATGGTTGGCCGCAAGGCAACCATCGTCAAGGGTCTGACCGGCGGCGTCGCCAGCCTGTTCAAGGCCAATGGCGTCACCTCCCTGCAAGGTCACGGCAAGCTGCTGGCCGGCAAGAAGGTCGAGCTGACCAAGGTCGACGGCACTGTCGAAGTCATCGAAGCCGAACACGTTATCCTGGCTTCCGGTTCCCGTCCGATCGACATTCCGCCGGCTCCGGTCGACCAGAAGGTCATCGTCGACTCCACCGGCGCGCTGGAATTCCAACAGGTTCCTAAGCGCCTGGGCGTGATCGGTGCTGGCGTGATCGGTCTGGAGCTGGGCTCGGTATGGGCTCGCCTGGGTGCTCAGGTCACCGTCCTGGAAGCGCTGGACAAGTTCCTGCCAGCCGCTGACGAAGCCGTGGCCAAGGAAGCGCTGAAGACCTTCACCAACCAGGGTCTGGACATCAAGCTGGGCGCTCGCGTGACCGGTTCCCAGGTCAACGGCGAAGAAGTCGAAGTGACCTACACCGATGCCAACGGCGAGCAGAAGATCACCTTCGACCGCCTGATCGTGGCCGTCGGCCGTCGCCCAGTCACCACCGACCTGCTGGCCGCCGACAGTGGCGTGACCCTGGACGAGCGTGGCTACATCTACGTCGACGACTACTGCGCTACCAGCGTTCCAGGCGTCTACGCCATCGGTGACGTCGTACGTGGTCTGATGCTGGCCCACAAGGCCTCGGAAGAGGGCATCATGGTCGTCGAGCGCATCAAGGGCCACAAGGCCCAGATGAACTACAACCTGATCCCGTCGGTTATCTACACCCACCCGGAAATCGCGTGGGTCGGCAAGACCGAGCAGACCCTCAAGGGTGAAGGCGTCGAAGTCAACGTCGGGACCTTCCCGTTCGCTGCCAGCGGCCGTGCCCTGGCTGCCAACGACACCGGCGGTTTCGTCAAGATCATCGCCGACGCCAAGACCGACCGCGTACTGGGTGTACACGTGATCGGCCCGAGCGCTGCAGAACTGGTTCAACAGGGTGCGATCGCCATGGAATTCGGCTCCAGCGCCGAAGACCTGGGCATGATGGTCTTCTCCCACCCGACTCTGTCCGAAGCGATGCACGAAGCGGCACTGGCAGTGAATGGCGGCGCCATCCACATCCAGAACCGCAAGAAGCGCTAAGACACGGAAACCTCGGCGGGGTGCCCGTCGTGAGTCCTGTTCCCAGGGCTCACCGCGGAAAGCCCGTCGGACTCGACCTCTCAGGCGGCTGCGGAATTTCCCGCAGTCGACCCGGAGTAGCGGTCACAGGTGGTGCGGCACACCCGATGTGCAGCACCGAATGCGCAATGCCTAAACAAAGACGGTAATAAGCATGAATCTTCACGAGTATCAGGGTAAGCAGCTGTTCGCTGAGTACGGCCTGCCAGTATCCAAGGGCTTTGCAGTAGACACCCCGGAAGCAGCCGCAGAAGCTTGCGACAAGATCGGCGGCAACGAGTGGGTCGTAAAAGCTCAGGTTCACGCTGGTGGCCGCGGTAAAGCGGGCGGCGTCAAGCTGGTTCGCAGCAAGGAAGACGCAGCTGCTTTCGCTCAGCAGTGGCTGGGCAAGCGTCTGGTGACCTACCAGACCGACGCCAATGGTCAGCCAGTGACCAAGATCCTGGTCGAATCCTGCACCGACATCGCCAAGGAACTTTACCTGGGCGCTGTAGTAGACCGTTCCAGCCGTCGTATCGTGTTCATGGCCTCCACCGAAGGCGGCGTGGACATCGAGAAGATCGCTCACGACACTCCTGAGAAGATTCTCAAGGCCACCGTTGACCCGCTGGTTGGCGCTCAGCCTTACCAGGGCCGCGAGCTGGCTTTCCAACTGGGCCTGCAAGGCGACCAGATCAAGCAGTTCACCAACATCTTCGTTGGCCTGGCCAAGCTGTTCCAGGACTACGACCTGGCCCTGCTGGAAATCAACCCGCTGGTGATCAAGGCCGACGGCAACCTGCACTGCCTGGATGCCAAGATCAACATCGACAGCAACGCTGTCTACCGTCAGCCCAAGCTGAAGGCTTTCCACGATCCTTCGCAGGACGACCCTCGCGAAGCTCACGCTGCCAAGTTCGAACTGAACTACGTGGCCCTGGAAGGCAACATCGGCTGCATGGTCAACGGTGCCGGTCTGGCCATGGGTACCATGGACATCGTCAACCTGCACGGCGGCAAGCCAGCCAACTTCCTTGACGTAGGCGGCGGCGCGACCAAAGAGCGCGTAACCGAAGCCTTCAAGATCATCCTGTCCGACAGCAACGTGGCGGCAGTGCTGGTCAACATCTTCGGCGGCATCGTTCGCTGCGACATGATTGCCGAAGGCATCATCGGCGCCGTGAAAGAAGTCGGCGTGAAAATCCCGGTCGTTGTTCGCCTCGAAGGCAACAACGCTGAACTGGGCGCTAAAGTACTGGCAGAAAGTGGCTTGAACATCATCGCAGCTACCAGCCTGACCGATGCTGCTCAACAAGTTGTCAAAGCTGCGGAGGGCAAGTAATGAGCGTTCTGATCAATAAAGACACCAAGGTTATCTGCCAGGGCTTCACCGGCTCGCAAGGTACCTTCCACTCCGAACAAGCCATCGCCTACGGCACCCAGATGGTTGGCGGCGTGACTCCGGGCAAAGGCGGCACCACTCACCTGGGCCTGCCAGTGTTCAACACTGTCAAGGAAGCCGTTGAAGCCACCGGCGCCGATGCTTCGGTGATCTACGTTCCGGCTCCTTTCTGCAAGGACTCGATCCTGGAAGCCGCATTCGCCGGCATCAAGCTGATCGTGTGCATCACCGAAGGCATTCCTACCCTGGACATGCTGGATGCCAAGGTCAAGTGCGACGAGCTGGGCGTACGCCTGATCGGCCCTAACTGCCCGGGTGTCATCACTCCAGGCGAGTGCAAGATCGGCATCATGCCAGGTCACATCCACCTGCCAGGCAAGGTCGGTATCGTTTCGCGTTCCGGCACCCTGACCTACGAAGCCGTCAAGCAGACCACTGACGCCGGTTTCGGTCAGTCCACCTGCGTCGGTATCGGTGGTGACCCGATTCCAGGCTCCAACTTCATCGACATCCTGAAGCTGTTCCAGGAAGACCCGAAGACCGAAGCGATCGTCATGATCGGTGAGATCGGCGGTTCCGCTGAAGAAGAAGCTGCTGCCTACATCAAGGCCAACGTGACCAAGCCAGTGGTTTCCTACATCGCTGGTGTGACTGCTCCTCCGGGCAAGCGCATGGGCCACGCAGGCGCGATCATCTCTGGCGGCAAAGGCACTGCGGACGAGAAATTCGCCGCTCTGCAAGACGCTGGCGTGAAGACCGTTCGTTCCCTGGCTGACATCGGCAAGGCTCTGGCCGAGCTGACCGGTTGGGAAATGAAGAAGTAAGTCATACTTGCTTCGTACAAAGGCCACCTTCGGGTGGCCTTTGTCTTTTCTGCACGTCTGACCCTCTACAAGGGCTTCAGCCGCGAGGGCAGCGACGCATTCTCGCTGACGTTCGGGTTTCTTCGCGGCCGAGCCGCTGCTCCCATCATTGGCTTTGCGAGCATATCGTGCATGCAGCCGGCAAATACTGTCGTTCATGCGTCATTGAAAGCCTTGAAACCGTGCAGATCATCGGTATTGCGCCCTTTACTAGTGCGTTTTGTGCGTTATTTCGATAGCCTTGCACGCTTCGCGGTGCGGCCCGGCTCCCACAAGGACCCGAGGCGCTGCACGCCTGCTTCACGAGAGCGGCAAATTTCCCCTGTCCCTATCCGGCCACGCGGGAGTCTTCTTTATCGTTCCTGATCCGGCAGTGTGGTTTTCCTAGATGAAAGTATTGAAAGGCCGGGACATCCTGGCACTGGGCTTCATGACGTTCGCCCTGTTCGTAGGGGCTGGTAACATTATTTTTCCGCCCATCGTCGGCCTGCAGGCCGG
This sequence comes from uncultured Pseudomonas sp., assembly GCF_913777995.1. Classification (GTDB taxonomy): domain Bacteria; phylum Pseudomonadota; class Gammaproteobacteria; order Pseudomonadales; family Pseudomonadaceae; genus Aquipseudomonas. The sequence continues at coordinate 165,152 of NZ_CAJYVE010000004.1, forward strand.
TCCTAACGTGTGGGCCGCGGCCTTGGGTTTCCTGGTCACCGCCGTGGGCCTTCCGGTCCTGACCGTCATCGCCCTGGCGCGTGTCGGTGGCGCCATGGACAGCCTCAGCACTCCAATCGGCCGCGTCGCTGGCCTGATCCTCGCCACCGTCTGTTACCTGGCCGTGGGGCCGTTCTTCGCCACCCCGCGCACCGCCACGGTGTCCTTTGAAGTGGGCGTCGCCCCGCTGACCGGTGATACGCCCCTGGCGCTGTTTCTCTACAGCCTCGTGTACTTCCTGATCGTGCTGGTGGTGTCGTTGTATCCCGGCCGCCTGCTGGACACCGTTGGTCGTTTCCTGGGCCCGTTGAAGATCATTGCCCTGGGCGTGCTGGGCGTGGCGGCCTTCGTGATGCCCGCCGGTGATATTGGTGCGGCGCTGCCGGCCTACAGCAATGGAGCATTTTCCAAGGGTTTCACCGAAGGCTATCTGACCATGGATACCCTGGGTGCGCTGGTGTTCGGCATCGTGATCGTCAACGCCATCCGTTCGCGGGGCGTGGAGTCGCCAAAGCTGATTACCCGTTATGCCGTGATCGCCGGCGTGATCGCCGGAGTAGGGCTTGCGCTGGTGTACATCAGCCTGTTCCGTCTGGGGTCGGGCAGCCACGCGATTGCCGCAGGTGCCAGTAACGGTGCGGCGGTGCTGCATGCCTATGTGCAATACAGTTTCGGCACGCTGGGCAGTGGCTTCCTGGCCGCGCTGATCGCCCTGGCCTGTCTGGTGACAGCCGTCGGTCTGACCTGTGCCTGCGCCGAGTATTTCAGCCGCCTGCTGCCACTTTCGTATCGTACGCTGGTGATAGGCTTGGCCGGGTTCTCGCTGCTGGTTTCCAACCTCGGCCTGACCCGCCTGATCGAAGTGTCGGTACCCGTGCTGACCGGCATCTACCCGCCTTGCATCGTGCTGGTCGCCCTGAGCTTCTGCCATGGCCTGTGGCGCCACCCAAGCCGTGTCGTTGCGCCGGTGATGCTGGTGTCGCTGTTGTTCGGTGCAGTGGATGCCATCAAGACGGCAGGCCTGACCGAGTATCTGCCGCAGGCGCTGGCGAACCTGCCGCTGAGTGCGCAAGGTCTGGCCTGGCTGGTGCCTTCGGTTATCACGCTCGCCTTCATGGTGGCCGTGGATCGCTGGCTGGGCGCGCCGCGCGAGTCGCTGGCCTAAGCAGTACAGCGGTCGGAAACAATGAATGGCGTTAAGCCATATAAACATCGAGCTGCGTTTGAAAATAATAAGGCCCGCACTAAGCGGGCCTTATTATTTATATCGGGGAACTTATTGCTTCGGCGCGGTTTCCGGCGTAGTGGCCGGTGCCTGGCTGGCGTTTTCCTGGGCGCGTTGTTGGGCGGCTTCTGCATTCTTCTGCGCCGCTTCCTGGCTTTCCTTGGCCGCGTCGTTCACTTTTTCCTGGGCCTTCTCCATGGACTCCTGGGACTGCTGGGCCGCTTTATTGGCCTCTTGCTGGGTGTTCTCGGATTTCTTGTCGCAGGCGGTCAGGCCGACGGCAGCAGCAAGCATCAAGGCATAGGCAAAAGATTTACGCATGGGGTGTTTCTCCTTATTGAATACCTAACGTGCCTAAGAGCCTGACACTTCATCGTAAGTTCCAGCGATTCGTCAGAATATTAAAGTGATATGAATGGGGAACTTTCAGGCGGCTGTGAAACTTGCTTCGTGTTGTTGCAAAGTTGCAACACAATGCACTGATTGACGCGCGGCAGCTTCAAGCGGCGGTTCTTTATGCGCGGGGCTCTTGAAATCCTCGACGGCGTCCCCACCTAGATGACAACCCGCTGCCAGCCACCGCGCCCTCGGCAGCTTGTGCCATCTGATTGGAGTTTGATGACCATGAGTGTGGAAACTCAAAAGGAAACCCTGGGCTTCCAGACCGAGGTAAAGCAACTGCTGCACCTCATGATCCACTCGCTGTATTCCAACAAGGAAATTTTCCTGCGCGAGTTGATCTCCAACGCTTCGGATGCCGTCGATAAGCTGCGCTTCGAGGCGCTGGCCAAGCCTGAGCTGCTCGAAGGTGGTGCCGAGCTGAAGATTCGCGTCAGCTTCGACAAGGACGCCAAGACCGTCACCATCGAAGACAACGGCATCGGTATGAGCCGCGACGATGTGATCGCTCACCTGGGCACCATCGCCAAGTCGGGCACTGCCGACTTCATGAAGAACCTCACCGGCGACCAGAAGAAGGACTCGCACCTCATCGGCCAATTTGGTGTGGGCTTCTATTCGGCGTTCATCGTCGCCGACCAGGTCGACGTGTTCACCCGTCGTGCCGGCCTGCCAGCCAGCGAGGGCGTGCATTGGTCGTCGAAAGGCGAGGGCGAGTTCGAGGTGGCCAACGTCGAGAAGGACGAGCGCGGTACCCGTATCGTGCTGCACCTCAAGAACGGCGAAGAAGAGTTCGCCGACGGCTGGCGTCTGCGCAACATCGTCAAGAAGTATTCCGATCACATCGCCTTGCCCATCGAGCTGCCCAAGCAGCAGGCTGCAGCAGAGGGTGAAGAAGCGCCGGCCGAAGAGTGGGAAACCGTCAACCGTGCCAGCGCCCTGTGGACCCGTCCGCGTACCGAGATCAAGGACGAGGAATACCAGGAGTTCTACAAGCACATCGGTCATGACTTCGAGAATCCGCTGAGCTGGAGCCACAACAAGGTCGAAGGCAAGCTGGAGTACAGCTCGCTGCTGTACGTACCGGCGCGTGCACCGTTCGACCTGTATCAGCGTGAAGCACCTCGTGGCCTGAAACTCTACGTGCAGCGCGTGTTCATCATGGACCAGGCCGAGTCGTTCCTGCCGCTGTACCTGCGCTTCATCAAGGGGGTGGTGGACTCCAACGACCTGTCGCTGAACGTTTCCCGCGAGATCCTGCAGAAGGATCCGATCATCGACTCGATGAAGTCGGCACTCACCAAGCGTGTGCTGGACATGCTGGAGAAACTGGCCAAGAACGAGCCCGAACAGTACAAGGGCTTCTGGAAGAATTTCGGTCAGGTGCTCAAGGAAGGTCCCGCCGAAGACTTCGCCAACAAGGAGAAGATCGCCGGCCTGCTGCGTTTCGCCTCGACCTCCGACGAGAGCGGCGAGCAGAGTGTGTCCCTGGCCGACTACCTGGCTCGCGCCAAGGAAGGTCAAGACAAGATCTACTACCTCACCGGCGAATCCTATGCGCAGGTGCGTAACAGCCCGCACCTGGAAGTATTCCGCAAGAAAGGCATCGAGGTGCTGCTGCTCACCGATCGTATCGACGAGTGGCTGATGAGCTACCTGACCGACTTCGACGGCAAGGGCTTCGTCGATGTGGCTCGCGGTGACCTGGACCTGGGCAAGCTGGACTCCGAAGAGGACAAGAAGGCCCAGGAAGAAGTCGCCAAGGAGAAGGAAGGTCTGGTCGAACGCCTGAAGACCGCCTTGGGTGAGTCGGTGAGCGAAGTGCGCGTCTCGCACCGTCTGACCGACTCTCCGGCGATCCTGGCCATCGGCGAGCAGGACCTCGGCCTGCAGATGCGTCAGATCCTCGAGGCCAGCGGCCAGAAGGTTCCGGACTCCAAGCCGATCTTCGAATTCAACCCGGCCCACCCGTTGATCAACAAGCTCGACGGCGAGCCGGACGAAGACCGCTTCGTCGAGCTGTCGCACATTCTCTTCGATCAGGCGGCCCTGGCCGCTGGCGACAGCCTGAAGGACCCCGCCGCCTACGTGCGCCGTCTGAACAAGCTGCTGGTCGAGTTGTCGGTGTGATGAACGCCTGAATGAAAACCCGCTTCGGCGGGTTTTCTGTTTCTGCAATGAATGATATTCCCACCGTTCGTTAAGGAGTCATTGATGAACAACAATGTGACCGTTCGTACCCTGACCTGGCAGATCGACGGGCAAGTCTTCGAAGGGCGCCTGGCCTATCCGGCCGAGCCTGGTCCTGCGCGTCCGGGCCTGCTCATGGCGCCGAACTGGATGGGCGTCAGCCAGGGCGCCGAAGCCATCGCTCGTGAAGTGGCGGGGCAGGGGTATGTGGTATTGCTCGCCGACCTGTACGGCCAATCCGTGCGTCCGACGAACGGTGACGAAGCCGGGGCCGCGATGATGCCGCTGAAGGACGACCGAGCGTTGCTGCGCCAGCGTATGCAGGTGGCCCTGACGCAGCTGCTGGCGCAGAGCGACGTCGGCCTCGACCCGCAGCGTATCGCCAGCTTCGGTTTCTGCTTCGGTGGCTGCTGTGCCTTGGAACTGGCGCGTGCCGGTGCCGACCTGAAGGCCGCAGTGTCCTTCCATGGCACCCTGGATACGCCTGATCCGGCCGATGCCAGGAACATCAAGGGTTCGGTGCTGGTGTTGCATGGCGCCATCGATCCGTTGGTGCCTGATGAGCAACTGCCAGCGTTCGAGGCAGAGATGGAAGCGGCCGGTGTCGACTGGCAGCTCACCAGCTATGGCGGCGCCGCGCATTCCTTTACCGACCCGGCGGCCAACGTGCCGGGCAAGATGATGTACGACGCCAAGGTCTCCAAGCGGGCGTTCACCAGCATGTACAACCTGCTGTGTGAAGTCTTCGCCTGACACGGATACAGGTCAGCCAGGCCTCGGTAGCAGCGGCTTCACATTCGCAGCAGATGCAGTGAATGTCCTGGTTCTGTAGCGGCTAAAGCAATACTGTTCAGTTAGGCGCTTTGCGGCTCTGTGGGAGCGAGCTTCCTCGCGAAAAGCTGGCAAAGTCGCTGAACCTGCGGTGAACGTGACGTCGTCTTCGCGAGCAAGCTCGCTCCCACGGCCTGAACTGTCTTGCGGCGAAAGCCGCTTGCCGGCGGCAGAGTCGAGTGTCCGGCGTCAGGTCGGCCATTCGATCCTGCCGTTCTCTCCTGGCACCACAGGCCAGTCTCCGTCTACCCAGCGCTGCTGGGCCTGCTCGATCAGCGCCAGGTCACTGGCCACGAAATTCCATCTCATGCGTCGTGGACCATCCAGCGGGGCTCCGCCGAGTAACACCGCGTGGCAGTCTGAGTCGGCGCACAGGTTCGGTGTTTCGCCCGGCTCCAGTACCACCAGCGTGCGACGCTGCAGCGGCTCGCCATCCAGGCTGGCATCGCCATCGAGCAGATACAGCGCGCGCTGTTCGTGCTCGCTGGGAATCGCCAGCGTGGTGGCGGTCGCCATATGCAACTCGGCGTACAGCGTCGCTGACAGCACAGGAACTGGCGAGCGCAGGCCAAAGCCTTCGCCGGCGATCAGGCGGATGCGAATACCCAGGTTGTCAGTCTGCGGCAATTGCGATGCCGGGTGATGGCTGTAGGCGCTCTGGCCCTGTTCGTGGTCCCGCGGCGACGCCAGCCACACTTGCAGGCCATGCAGCCGCGAGCCGCTTTGCCGAAGTGCCAGCGGGGTTCTCTCGACATGCGCAATGCCTTTGCCGGCGTTCATCCAGCTGACCTCGCCGGGGCTTACCTGCTGATCGCTGCCCAGGCTGTCCTTGTGCTGCAGCTGACCTTCGAAGAGATAGGTGAGGGTCGACAGACCGATGTGCGGATGCTGCTGGATGTCCATGCCGCTGCCGGGAGCGTAGGTATGCGGCAGCATGTGATCGAAGAACACGAATGGCCCAACGCTGCGACAGCGAGCCGAAGGCAGGGGGCGCAGGATCGGATGGCCCTCGACGGTTTCGGGCCGTGGGGTGATGGTCAGCATGGCTGCCCTCCAGTGAGTGTCTACGCCAGCGCTATCAGTACACCAGCATGACTTCTACCCCTACGGGCGCGGCATATTCGGCCATGCGCCGGCGCGACAGCTCGAAATGCTCACGGACGATTTCCGCTGCCGCTTGCGGATCGCGGCGCTCGATGGCTTCGATCATCTGATCGTGCTGGGCACAGGCCAGCTCCAGGTCCTGCTGCATGTCGGGGCTGGTTGGATGCCGGTAGAAGGTCTTGCCCAAGCGTGCATGATCGATCAGCAACCGACGCAGGCTGGGCATCAGGTAGTCGTTATGGGCCATCTTGCCGATTTCCAGATGGAACTCGTCGTTGTAGATGATGCGGTTCTCGACGTCCTTGGCTTCGATGGCCTGGCGGAACTGCGCCTGGATGGCGCGCAGTTTTTCGATTTCCGCTGCGCTGGCGTGCAGGGCTGCCAGCTGGGTGGTCGCGATGTACACCAGAGGGGCAGCGAGGAAGAAGCTGTGCAGCGATTCGTGGCTCATGGCCGCGACCCGTGGGGCGCGGTTGGCTTCCAGTTCGATATAGCCTTCTGCGGCGATCTGGCGCAGGAGTTCGCGCACCGGCGGACGAGAAAGGCCGAATTCGTCGCACAGCGCCAGCTCATCGACCACCGCGCCCGGTGCCAGCTCCATGCTGAGGATGCGCCGACGCAAGGTGTCGCCGAGCACGACCTTGCGATCGGGAGAAATATCGGGTTCGGGGGCGGCTTTCATCGTGGGTTTTCTGATCGTCATGATGGATTGTCTGCTATTTGTATTACGGATATTGAAAGCTGGCCCTGCGCCTGTCCACCGGTTTTTCGCCTGGCTCCGCGCGCCGGAATCCTTCTGATGCCGCTGCCGACCACCCATCCAGAAAAGCGCTCGTCGCCCATTCGTAAAAACGACAGGGTCCTGTTCGACAGCGACAAGCGCACAACCTTGAATTCACTCGCTAATCGCTTGAAAGCCAAGGAAAACCTGGCGTTCAGCTGTATTTTTTGAGTTTTATTTAGGTATACACAAAGAATACATTTCCGTTGACCGCCGTTCTTGCGCATGCGAGTCTCGCCTCATCAACTCGCGCATGCGGGGGCTGGACACCGTTCAGGCTGATCCCTGCCTTGCATGCGCAAAGAGCGCAACGCCTCGTCCTGCCAGCAAGTCGATGTCGGGTGTGAGCTCTCAAGCAGAACAAAAAGAATAACCAGCCGTGTTCCTGTGACACGGCTGTTTGAAGAGCGGGGCTTCCCATCAGAGGCCCGAACACTTGTGTACCAGGGGAATGAACCATGAAACGTTTGTTTAAGGCGCTTTGTGCATTGTCGGTTGTCGCCATGGCCGCCGCACCAGTTCACGCAGAAGAGAAAGTCATCAACATGGGGACCATTTCCTATGAAGATGTCACCCCCATCACCGGTATCACCAAGAAGGTACTGGAAGACTCCGGCTATACCGTGAAGGTCACCACCTTCTCCGAATGGGGCATCGCCTACGCCGCCTTGAGCAAGGGCGATATCCAGATTCTTGCCTCGCAGATCGACTACGTCGCCCAGGACTACTGGAACAAGAACAAGAACCGCCTGGAGAAAATCTCGCCGGTCTCCCATGGCCTCTACCAAGGTGTCGCGGTACCCAAATATGTACCGGTCGACTCGCTGGAGCAGCTCAACGACAACGCCGACAAATTCAACAATCGCATCGTCGGTATCGAGCCGGGTTCGGGGCTGATGAATGAAGCCAGTGCGGCAGTCAAGGCGTACGGCATCAAGCTCAACCTCATCGAAGGCAGCAGCGCGGCCATGAGCGCGGCGCTCAAGTCTGCCGTGGACCGCAAGGAATGGATCGCCGTGACGGTCTGGGAACCGTCCTGGATGACGCAGAAATACGACGTCAAGTTCCTCAAGGACCCCAAGGGCATCTTCGCTCCGCCACAGAGCTACTACTGGATCGGTCGCAAGGGCTTTTCGGCGGAAAACCCGCAAGCGCGCGAGACCATCGCGGGCATCTATGTACCGCTGTCGGTGATCACCTCCATCAACGGCGAAGTGAAAGACGGCAAGACCATGGACCAGGCAGTCAAGGACTGGACCGACAACAATGCCGACCTCGTCAAGCGCTGGGAAAACATGAAGAAATACTGAGGCGCTGACCCGCCCCGCGGCCGTCTCGTCAATTCCCGGCATCACTGTCGCCGGGATGTCAGGCGGCCCTTATCTGCCGAACTTGATATCAATAATCAGACCAGAAGCTTCTGGTTCGACGGGTGTGAAATGAATACAGTCAAACATGACACTGATGAAGTGTTGGTCAGCTGTCAGTCGGTCTGGAAGGTGTTCGGCGAGAACGCCTCGGCCGCCATGCAGGCGTATATCGAACGCGGCTTGAGCAAGAAGCAGATCCTGCAGGATTTCGGCTGTGTGGTAGGTGTTTCCGATGTGAATATCCAGCTGCGACGCGGCGAGATCTTTTGCATCATGGGGTTGTCCGGCAGCGGCAAGTCCACCTTGATTCGCATGTTCAACAAACTCATTGCGCCCACTTCCGGGCAGATTCTTATCAAGGGCAAGGACCTCGCCAAGCTCGAGGGGGCCGAGCTGCGCGAAATTCGCGCCCGGCATATCGGCATGGTGTTCCAGAGCGTGGCCCTGCTGCCGCACCGCACCGTACTGGAGAACGCCGCCTTCGGTCTGGAGGTGCGTGGTGTGTCGAAGGCCGAGCGGCATCGCGTGGCCGAGCAGGCACTGGCCAAGGTCGGTCTGTCCGACTGGGTCAATCGTTACCCGTCCGAACTGTCGGGGGGCATGCAGCAGCGCGTGGGCCTGGCCCGGGCGATCACCTCCGACCCCGAAGTCATCCTCATGGACGAGCCGTTCAGTGCCCTGGACCCCTTGATTCGTCGCCAGCTGCAGGATGAATTCCGTGACCTGGCCAAGTCGCTGGGCAAATCGGCGGTGTTCATCACCCACGACCTGGAAGAGGCGATCCGCATCGGTGACCGTATCGCGATCATGAAAGACGGGATGATCATCCAGGAGGGCACGGCGGAAGAAATCGTCCTGCACCCGGCCGATGATTACGTAGCCGATTTCGTCGCGGGCATCTCGCGCTTGCATCTGGTCAAGGCGGCGGCGGTGATGACGCCGCTCGACGTCTGGCGGGCGGCACAACCGCAACGCGATGTCGACACGCTGCCGACGGCGGATGCCAGTGCCGATCTGGACGAACTGATCAACCTGCTGATCCGCAGTGACCGCGACGCGCTGGCAGTGGTCGAGCATGGCCGCCGGGTAGGGGTGGTGACTCAACGCGACCTGCTGCGCGGTGTGCAGGGTGTGGCCAATGAGTTCCAGGAGGCGCACCACGATGCTGCGCTGGAGAATCTGTCATGAATCCGGCCGATTTTGCCGCTGCGTTCGACGAGCGCGTCGATGCAGTCCTCGGCTGGATGGCTGATAACTGGTCGACGGCCTTCGATGCCTTCAACGCCGGACTCAAGGCGCTTTACCAGGTGACCTACTGGCTGTTCAGCGTGGCGCCGTTCTATGTCGTTGCCGTACTGATCGCGCTACTGGCCTGGCGACTGTCGCGCAGTGCGCGCTTCGCGGTGGGCACCGCCCTGGCCTTGTGCTTCTGCGAGCTGATGGGCCTGTGGCCGGAAACCATGAGCACTCTGGCGCTGGTACTGGCCGCCACCAGCCTGGCGCTGGCAGTCGGCATTCCGGTGGGGGTCGCCGCCGGCCTGATACCGGCACTCGATCGGCTTACCGGGCCCGTGCTCGATCTGCTGCAGACGTTGCCGCCGTACATCTATCTGCTGCCGGCCATTGCCTTGCTCGGCTACGGTGCGGGAACCGCTCTGGTCGCCACCTTCATCGTCGCCGTACCGCCGGTGCTGCGCCTGACCGCGCTGGGTGTACGCATGACACCCAAGCCGTTCCTGGAGCTGGGGGAGTCCAATGGCACCACTGGCTGGCAGCTGTTCTTCAAGATCCGCCTGCCGTTCGCCCTGCCGAGCATCATGGCGGGTGTCAACCAGAGCCTGATGATGGCTTTCGGCATGGTGGTCATCGCGGGCATCGTCGGTTCCGGCGGTCTGGGCGAGTCGATCTATGGCGCGATCCGCACCCTGGACATCGCCAAGTCGATCAACGCGTCCATCGCCATCGTCATCCTCACCCTGATTCTCGACCGGATGACCCAGGGGCTGGTCCCGGGTAACGAAACTGGAGGCCGTTCATGAGCCTTGCCGACATTCGATTTTCGCCGGGTGAATACCTGGCTCCGGCAGTGGATTGGCTCAACGCCAACCTGCACCCGCTGTTCGCCGCCATCAGCCGGCTGATCGAGTGGGTTCTGGGGGGCTGTGAGATGGCCCTGCTGTCCATTCCTGCCTGGCTGCTCATCGCCGCGGTAACCGCTCTGGCGTATTTCTTCATCAACCTGCGGGCGGCGCTGCTGGCTATGGCCATGCTGGGCTTCTGCCTGCTGTCCGGACTGTGGGTGGCTTCGATGCAGACCATGGCGCTGGTCAGCGTGTCAGTGCTGATATCCGTCAGCATCGCTTTTGCGCTGGGTATCCTGGCGGCTCGCTACAAGCGTATGGATGCCGCCGTAGGCCCTTTGCTGAATGTCATGCAGACCGTGCCGCCGTGGGTCTATCTGATTCCGGCGGTGATGGTCTTCAGCCTGGGCAAGGTCCCGGCAATCATTGCCACCATCATCTACGGCGTGCCGCCGATGATGCGGCTGACCACCCTGGCCTTCAAGCAGCTGCCCAAGGATCTGCTGGAGCTGGGCCAGGCCCTGGGCGCTCCGCCGCGGGCGATTCTGTTCAAGATCGAGATTCCTGCCGCGATGCCGACGCTGCTGGTGGGGCTCAACCAATGCATCCTGCTGTCGCTGGCCATGGTCGTCCTGGCCGGGCTGGTCGGTGCCGGTGGCCTGGGCGCTGAAGTCACCCGTGGCCTGACACGCATGGAGATGGGGTTGGGCTTGCGCGCCGGCCTGGCGATCGTGGCGGTAGCCTTGCTGCTTGATCGGCTGTCCCGTGGGGCGTTGCAGCGTAGCCGGGTGTCGTTGGCTGGCTAGTGTGGCCTGGGGGAGGGGGTATGATGCCCTCTCTCGCTTGCTGCTACGGTCAGGCCGGCGATCAGTCGGAATGAACAACAAGTATTTCGCTAAGAGGCCGCGATTGGTCGAGAGAAGACAATTCAGCGAAGGTCTGCAAGGGCAGAACCTTCGTTATGTAGGGGACAAGGGCGATACGCCACGTCAGGCTCGGGTCGGCTTTCTGCTGCTCGAGCATTTTTCGTTGCCGGCCTTCACCCAGGCCCTGGATACCCTGGTCACCGCCAACCTGATCCGCTCGGGGTTGTTCGTCACCCGAACCTTCAGCCTGAGCGGCGATTCGGTGGTCAGTGATCTGGGCCTGGTGATCTGCCCGGATGCCTGTCTCGAGCCCATGGCCTTGCAGGGCCTGGACCTGCTGGTGCTGTGTTCCGGGTTGCGTACGCCTCTGCGGGCCCACCCGGCGCTCAACGCGTTGCTGCACCTGGCCGCCGAAAAAGGCGTGGCGCTGGCCGGGCTATGGAGTGGCGCGTGGTTCCTTGGCCAGGCCGGCCTGCTGGATGGCTACCAGTGCGCCGTGCATCCCGAACAGCGGGCGGTATTGGCCGAGACGGCGCGGGAGGCCCGGGTGACCAGTGAAAGCTACCGGGTCGACCGTGACCGGCTGACGGCGGCGAGTCCGACCGGTGCGTTCAACATGGTGCTGGAGTGGATCAACACCCTGCACGGCCGCGGGCTGGTCGATGCCATCGTCGACATCCTGGCCTTCGAGGAGTCGCGCTACCGGCGCGCCAAGCCATCGCTGCACGAGAAAATGAGCGAGCCGTTGCGCGAGGCGATCAACCTGATGAGCGCCAATATCGAAGAGCCGTTGAGTCAGGACCAGCTTTCCAGCTACGTGGGCCGCTCCAAGCGGCAGATCGAGCGATTGTTCAAGGAACAACTGGGCACCACGCCCGTGCGCTACTACCTGGAGCTGCGCATCACCGAGAGCCGCCGTTTGCTGCAGCACTCGGATCTGCCAATAGTCGAAGTAGGGGTGGCCTGCGGCTTCGTTTCGCCCAGCCATTTCAGCAAATGCTACGCCTCGTTCTACGGCTATTCGCCGTCTCGGGAGGTGCGCTTCGGCAATGTCAGCGGCCAGCGCTCGGCGCGACAGAAGGCGGCGCTGAAAGAGGTATGACCGTGGGACCTGGCCTGCCTCCTTGCGGCTGAATGCGCCAGGTGGTTGCGCTCGATGCCGAACCAACGGGCATAAAAAACAATACGGGTCAGTTAGGCCGTGAGAGCGAGCGTGCTCGCGAAGGCGGCCTCACGTTCACAGCAAACTCAGCGACTTTGTCAGCTTTCGCGAGTAGGCTCGCTCCCACAGAGCAAAGCGCTTGATCGAACAGTAGTGGCATAAAAAAGGCCAGTCCGCAGACTGGCCTTTTTCTTTTCAGCGATCAGCAGTCGATCACTTGCCCTGCCAGCGCTTGAGCACCAGCGTGGCGTTGGTGCCGCCGAAACCGAAGCTGTTGCTCATCACGGTATCGATCTTGGCGTTTTCCTGGGTCTGACGCACGATCGGCAGGTCGGCGACTTCTGGGTCCAGCTCGTCGATGTTGGCCGAGCCGGCGATGAAGTTGCCTTCCATCATCAGCATGCAATAGATGGCTTCGTGAACGCCAGCGGCGCCCAGCGAGTGGCCGGAGAGGCTCTTGGTGGAGCTGATCGCCGGAGCCTTGTCGCCGAACACTTCGCGCACGCCTTTCATCTCTGCCACGTCACCGACCGGCGTGGAAGTGCCGTGGGTGTTGAGGTAGTCGATAGGGGTGTCGACGGTGGACAGCGCCTGTTGCATGCAACGAATGGCACCTTCGCCGCTTGGTGCGACCATGTCGTAGCCGTCGGAGGTCGCGCCGTAGCCGACCACTTCCGCGTAGATCTTCGCACCACGTGCCAGGGCGTGCTCCAGCTCCTCGACCACCACCATGCCACCACCGCCGGCGATGACGAAACCGTCACGATCGGCGTCGTAGGCGCGCGAGGCTTTTTCGGGGGTGTCGTTACGCTTGCTGGACAGGGCGCCCATGGCGTCGAACAGGAACGACTGGCTCCAGTGCTCTTCTTCACCGCCACCGGCGAAGACGATGTCCTGCTTGCCCATCTGGATCTGTTCCATCGCGGTGCCGATGCAGTGCGCGCTGGTGGCGCAGGCCGAAGCGATGGAGTAGTTCAGGCCCTTGATCTTGAACGGAGTGGCCAGGCACGCCGACACGGTGCTGCTCATGGTGCGGGTGACGCGGTACGGGCCGACACGCTTGACGCCTTTCTCGCGCAGGATATCCAGCGCTTCCATCTGGTTCAGGGTCGAGGCGCCGCCGGAGCCGGCGATCAGGCCGGTACGCGGGTTGGAGATCTGCTCTTCGGTGAGGCCCGAGTCCTTGATGGCATCGGCCATGGCCAGGTAGGCGTAGGCTGCCGCGTGGCCGACGAAGCGGAACACCTTGCGGTCGATCAGTTCTTCGAGGTTGAGGTCGATGGAGCCGGAAACCTGGCTACGCAGACCCATTTCGGCATATTCCGGGTTGTAACGGATGCCAGGGCGGCTAGCACGCAGGTTGGCGGAGACGGTGTCTTTGTCATTGCCCAAGCACGAAACGATGCCCAGACCAGTGATAACGACGCGGCGCATGCGGGTACCCTTAGAAGTTGTCAGTAGAAGTGAACAGGCCGACGCGCAGACCTTCGGCGCTGTAGATTTCGCGACCATCGACGCTCACGGTGCCGTCGGCGATTGCCAGGACCAGCTTGCCGCGCATGGTGCGCTTGATATGGATGTTATAGGTGACCTTCTTCGCCGACGGCAGGACCTGGCCGAAGAACTTCACTTCGCCCGAGCCGAGTGCACGGCCGCGGCCGGGGTTGCCCTGCCAGCCCAGGTAGAAACCGACCAGCTGCCACATGGCGTCGAGGCCCAGGCAGCCCGGCATGACGGGGTCGCCTTCGAAGTGGCAGGCGAAGAACCACAGGTCGGGGTTGATATCCAGCTCGGCGACCAATTCACCCTTGCCGTACTTGCCGCCTTCTTCGCTGATGTGAGTGATGCGATCGACCATCAGCATGTTCGGGGCGGGCAATTGCGCATTACCTGGGCCGAACAGCTCGCCGCGACTGCAGCGCAGCAGGTCTTCCCGGGTAAAGGCGTGTTGTTTGGTCATGCGAGCTCCTCAAAATGTTCTCTAGCGACGCTGGCCGAGCGGGGCCACGCGCCAGTCCTGGCGGACGGTTTCGCCAGGACGATGTCCGGCAGCCTAGTCATAGACTGTTGCGTTGTAATGAAAGTCACAGTGGCGATGAAATGAATGTACACCTGTACACTGAAATTCGTCGTCCGACCGTGACCCGTTCATGAACAGACTGCCAAGACTGCCGGAAATTCTCATTTCTCGCCAGTCACAGGTGCCCGAAAGGCCAGCCAACGGCGTAAAACCTGCTGCAGATCGGCCTGCTTGAAGGGCTTTGCCAGGTAATCGGTCATGCCGGCCTGCAGGCAGGCATCACGGTCACCCTGCAGGGCGTTGGCAGTCAGGGCGATGATCGGCAGGCGTTCCAGGCCCTCGATCTGGCGAATCTGGCGAGTGGCCTCGTAGCCGTCCAGCACCGGCAGTCGGCAGTCCATGAGAATCAGCGCATAGTGGCCTGAGCGCGCCATCTGCACGGCTTCGGCACCGTTGACGGCGACTTCGACACGCAGGCCCAGCGATTTGAGCATGGCCTTGACCACGGTGCTGTTGACCGGGTTGTCCTCGACCAACAGCACGCAGCGCTCGCCGACGGCCTCTTCGCTGTCGGTATCGGCCACTGCATTGTCCGCCACCGCTGGCAAGGCTCGGCGCAATGGCAGGGTGAGGGTGAACACCGAGCCCACGCCTTCCTCGCTACGCGCCTGCAGGTCGCCGCCCATGCGCTCCGCCAGGGTCCTGGCGATCGGCAGGCCCAGGCCGGTGCCGCCATAACGCCGAGAAATCGAACTGTCAGCCTGCTGGAAGGCTTCGAACATCGACTCCAGGCACTCGGCACGGATGCCGATGCCGGTGTCCTGCACCGCGCAGGTGAGCATGACCTGCTCATCGTCCGTCGCGACCCAGCCGGCACGCACCTTGACGCCGCCGACTTCGGTGAACTTCAGCGCGTTGCCGATCAGGTTGACCAGGATCTGCCGGATCCGCGTCGGGTCACCGATCGCGTCCAGGCGTTCCAGGCCTTCCTGCAGGTCGAGTTCCAGTGACAGCTTGCGCTGCTGGGCGGTGGGGTTGAAGGCCTGGGTCGAGGCGACGATGAGTTCGGCGAGGTTGAAGGCAATGCCCTCGAGCTGCAAGGCGTCGCGTTCGATACGCGAGAAATCGAGGATGTCGTTGATGACCTTGAGCAGGTGCTCGGTGGATTCGGTGGCCAGGGCGGCGTATTCGGCCTGCTCGACGGTCATCGAGGTGGTGCCCATCAGTTGCAGCATACCCAGCACGCCGTTCATGGGGGTGCGCAGTTCATGGCTCATCATCGCCAGGAAGTCCGATTTCGCCTTGCTGGCCTGCTCGGCCTGCTCGCGGGTCTGAATCAATTGCGCCATGGAGTGCTGCTGTTCCTGGCTGGCCTTTTCCAGATTGGCCGCCAGGTTGTTGATGTGCCGGGCCAGGGCGCCCAGCTCGGCATCGTCGATGACCGGCAGGGGCGTGTGGTAGTCACCTTTCTGCATGGCCTTGAGCGCCTCGCCCATTTCGCTCACCGGTCGCGACAGGCTGCGCGCCAGGCGCCGGGCCAGCAGGAAGGTGAACAGCAGGGCGATGAACGCCAGCAGGCCGGCCTTGAGGAGGATTTCCTGCTGACGCTGATTGAAGGTGTCGCTGGACATGCCGACCAGTACGCGGCCCAGGTAGCCCGCACCGTTGGCGGAATAGCGGCGCGGGTCCATGGCTCCGGCGCTGTGCGCGCTGGCCTGGATGGGCGCCTGGAAAATATCCAGCTGGCGGCCGGGCTGGGTCCGGTCGGGCGGCTGCTCGACGTAGGTCAGCGGCATGTTGCTGCTGTCCTGGATCTCCACGTACTGCACGCTGGGCATCGACAGGGTCGCGCGCATCAGCGCCTTGAGGGACTCCTCGTCATCGGTGATCACGCCGCGTTCGGCGGCAGGCGCCAGCTGGTTGGCGATGAGCTGGCCGGTGTGGTTGATTTCCTCGCGCAGGTCCTGCAGGCGCACGAAGGTAAAGAATGCGGTCAGCGCCAGCGTCAGCAACAGCGCCGGGCCGAGGCTGATGAACTGGGTGCGTGTATGAATGTCCCAATGGCGCAGCCTCATGGCATGAACCCCTGCTGCGTCTGTAAAGCCTCTGAAGCGTACATCTACCCTTGCCTTGTCGGCACCGACCTGTGACCCCGGGCGGGACGATCTTGGCCAGGCCTGTCGATGTGCGTCCGGGAGCATGGGGCGCGGTGGCGGCCTGTCCATGTTTTGCGGCGCATGTTAACCAAGATTGCCTGGCATTTCATGGGCAGACTGCCATGCCGTGCCGCAAGGCGGCATTACAGAGCCTTGCCATGACCGTATAATGCCTCGTCGCCAGAACGAATGGCCCCGGATGGATGGGTATATGAGCACACTGCAACCTGTAGCGGTCCTTGGTGGCGGCAGCTTCGGCACCGCCATCGCAAATCTGCTGGCCGCCAACGGCCACCCGGTACGCCAGTGGATGCGTGATCCCGAGCAGGCCGAGGCGATCCGCGTGAATCGCGAGAATCCGCGCTACCTCAAGGGCATCAAGGTGCTGCCGGGGGTCGAGCCGGTCACCGACCTCACCGCGACCCTCGACGATTGTGAACTGCTTTTCGTCGCCTTGCCTTCCAGTGCGCTGCGCGCCGTACTGGCCGAGCATGTCGAGCGCCTGGCAGGCAAGATGCTGGTCAGCCTCACCAAAGGTATCGAGGCGCAGAGCTTCAAGCTGATGAGCCAGATCCTCGAAGAAATTGCCCCCAAAGCCCGCATCGGCGTGTTGTCCGGGCCGAATCTGGCCCGCGAGATCGCCGAGCACGCGCTGACCGCCACCGTGGTCGCCAGCGAGGACGAGGCGCTGTGCCAGAAGGTCCAGGCCGCGCTGCATGGCCCGACGTTCCGAGTCTATGCCAGCAACGATCGTTTCGGCGTGGAGTTGGGCGGCGCCTTGAAGAACGTCTACGCCATCGTCGCCGGCATGGCGGTGGCCTTGGGCATGGGCGAGAACACCAAAAGCATGCTGATCACCCGCGCCCTGGCGGAAATGACCCGCTTCGCGGTCAGTCAGGGGGCCAACCCCATGACGTTCCTGGGCCTGGCCGGAGTCGGTGACCTGATCGTCACCTGCTCATCGCCCAAGAGCCGTAACTACCAGGTGGGCTACGCTCTGGGGCAGGGCCTGAGTCTCGACGAAGCTGTCAGCCGCCTGGGTGAAGTGGCCGAAGGGGTCAATACCCTCAAGGTGCTCAAGGCCAAGTCGCAGGAGGTCAAGGTCTACATGCCGCTGGTGGCCGGTCTGCATGCGATCCTCTTTGAGGGGCGCACCCTGGCGCAGGTCATCGAGGCGCTGATGCGTGGCGAACCCAAGACCGACGTCGATTTCATTTCTACCACCGGCTTCAACTGAAGCCCTCATCGATCAGGGAGAAGGTCTTGAGCGACTCCAATCTCAAGCGGCACGAATCCATTGTCCTGCGCATCGTCTGGATGCTGGTGTTCCTGGTGGTCTGGCAACTGGCGGAAATCGTCCTTGCCGGCGTAGTCCTGCTGCAACTGGGCTACCGGCTGTTCTACGGCGCCCCCAGCGCCAGTCTGATGAGCTTCGGCGACAGCCTGAGCCAGTTCCTCGCCCATATCGGTCGTTTCGGCACCTTCCATACCGACCAGAAGCCCTGGCCGTTCGCCGACTGGCCGACGCCGCGCGCCCCGCAAGGCGAGGCGCCGCACGAGGTGCCGCCCGCCGCCCACCCGGTGCGTGACGAGGAACCCAAGCTATGAAGCTGTGGATCCTGCGCCACGGGCAGGCGCAGAACCAGGCACGTAGCGACGCCGAGCGTGAGCTGACCACCGAAGGCCGCGAGCAGGCGCGCTGCAGCGCCCGGCACCTGCAGGGCCGGTCGCTGCAGCGCATCCTGGTCAGCCCTTATGTGCGTGCACAGCAGACCGCCGACGAAGTCCAGCAGGTACTGGCTGTCGATATCCCCCGGCTCACGGTGAACTGGTTGACCCCGGACAGCCCACCGGCGGAGGCGTTGGCCCAGCTCGAAGCGCTGGGTCTGGACGAGGTGCTGCTGGTCAGCCACCAGCCGTTGGTGGGTTGTCTGGTGGGCCTGCTCGCGCATGGCAGCGTGCAGGATGCGGCGCCCATGGGCACGGCCAGCCTGGCAGAGCTGGAGGGCGATTTCCTGCTGGCCGGCAGCCTGCGCCTGCAGGGCATTCGCCACGTATAACGGCAAAACCGCCAATAACACTATCAAGGACCGACCATGACCCTATGGCGTGAAACTCCGCAGATCGATGCAATCAACGCGGCCGGTGCCAAGACCATCGCCGCCATGCTGGACATCCGTTTCGAATCCTTCGACGACGACACGCTGACCGCGAGCATGGTGGTCGACCCGCGCACCCACCAGCCGTTCGGCCTGTTGCATGGCGGGGCTTCGGTGGTGTTGGCCGAGTCCCTGGGGTCGATGGCCAGCTACCTGGTCATCGACCCCACGAAGTTCTTCTGCGTGGGGCTGGAAGTCAACGCCAACCATGTGCGCGGCGTGCGCAGCGGTCGCGTCACGGGTGTGGTGCGCCCGGTACACATCGGCCGCACCACCCATGTCTGGGATATCCGCATCAGCAACGACGAGGGCAAGCTGTGCTGCATTTCGCGGCTGACCGTCGCCGTGGTGCCGCATGGCCAGGAACCACCTGCGCGCTGAACCGGCGCCGTGTTCTGCGCGACAGGCATGGCCGGAGTGTCGTGTGTGATGGCGGTTCCGGTCATTGCCCGCGCTGGGGCCGCTGCGCAGAATCATGATCATCGTATTGCCATAGAGCGCGCAGACATGTCGCAACCGGTGTTCTTCGCCCACGCCAACGGCTTTCCCTCGGGCACCTACGGCAAGCTGTTCGCGGCGCTGGCGCCGGAGTTCAGCGTCGAGCACCTGGAGCAGCATGCCCACGACCCGCGATTTCCGGTCAACGACAACTGGTTGAACCTGGTCGACGAACTGCTCCACCACCTGCGCGAACGGGGCCAGCCGGTGTGGGGTGTGGGCCATTCGCTGGGCGGCCTGCTGCATCTGCATGCCGCGCTGCGGTGTCCCGAGTTGTATCGCGGGGTGGTGATGCTCGACTCTCCGGTGCTGGGCCTCACTGACCAGTGGCTGATCCGCCTGGCCAAGCGCCTGGGGTTCATCGATCGCATCACCCCGGCCGGGCGCACCCTGGGGCGTCGCGAAGCCTTCGAAAGCCTGGATGCGGCCAGGGACTATTTCGCCAGCAAGCAGCTGTTCCGGCGCTTTGATCCCGAGTGCCTGGAAGCCTACTTGCAGCACGGCCTGCGCCAGGAGGGCGAAACCTTCAGGCTGCGTTTCGACCCGGCCACGGAAATCAGCATCTATCGCAGCATTCCCCACGCCAGCCCAAGGCCCGCCAGGCTTCTGGACGTGCCGCTGGCCATGGTCCGTGGCCGGCAGAGCAGGGTGGTGATGCCGCATCATGGCCTGCAGGCCAGGCGTTTGCGACGTGGCGAGTACCTGTCGATGCTGGGAGGACACATGTTTCCACTCGAACACCCGCTGGAGACCGCCGCCCTGCTCAAGACGCTGTTCGAGCGTTGGAGCCAGGGGGCGGGCATGCACGCAGAGCGTCGCCCATGAACACCCGCGTGGAAGAGGTGCGCATCGACCTGGGGCATATCGAGCTGGCGGCGCATCTGTATGGTCCTGAAGACGGCCAGCCGGTGATCGCCCTGCATGGCTGGCTGGATAACGCCAACAGCTTCGCGCGGTTGGCTCCGCAACTGCAGGGCCTGCGCATCGTGGCCCTGGACCTGGCCGGACATGGTCATTCCGGGCACCGTCCACCCGGTACGGGCTACAGCCTGCCCGACTACGTGCAAGACGTATTGCAGGTGGCCAGGCAACTGGGTTGGCAGCGCTTCTCCCTGCTCGGCCATTCGCTGGGCGCCATCATTGCCGTGCTGCTGGCCGGGGCTGTGCCAGACAAAGTCACACGCCTGGCGCTCATCGACGGGCTGCTACCGCTTACCGACGAGGCCACCGATGCGCCCGCCCGGCTGGGTGAGGCGTTGCTGGCGCAACTGGCCCTGGCCGACAAGAAAAAGCCCGTCTACGGTGATTGCGAACGGGCTGTGCTGGCGCGCATGAGCGGGCGGCTGGCGGTCAGCCGCGAAGCCGCCGAGCTGCTGGCCCAGCGCGGATTGATGCCGGTGCCAGGCGGTTACACCTGGCGTAGCGACAGTCGGCTGACCCTGCCCACTCCGGTACGTTTCACCCTGCCGCAGGCCATGGCCTTCGTGCGGCGCCTGTCGTGCCCGGGCCTGCTGGTGGTGGCCGAGGATGGCCTGCTGGCGCCGCGCCTGGAGCAACTCGACGGCCTGCCCCTGGAGGTCTGCCAACTGCCAGGCGGCCATCACCTGCATCTGGATGACGAGGTCGGTGCCTGCGCTGTCGCACACTGTTTCAATCGATTGTTCGCCGATTCTTGACTTGCGCCGGGCAACTGCCGAGGCTGAGCGGGTTTGCAAAGGAGCCAGACATGATGGACCAACCCGCTTCGCCGACCCTCCGCCTCCATAGCGCTCTTGTGCGGGCCTGCCCATGAAGAGCGCAGTGCGCGGGTTCAGCGCCTTTCTTCTGCCTTTGTGCCTGTCGCTGCCGACCACGCTGCAGGCCGCTGACGTTGCCGGCAGCCGCGACCTGGATATCGTGCCCCGGCCCCTGGATACCGAGATCGTCGACTACCGCGCACCGGCCGAGCAGGAGCGTACCTATCCGTTGGGTTCGATCCGCAAGATCAGCGGGCAGGTACGCTACGACGGCCAGGTTCTGGCGCGCGGGCAACTGCAGTCGGTGACCTACGAACTGCCTCCCGGCCACACCTCCAATGACGCGTTCGAGGCCGCTCGCCAGGCGCTGCAGGCACGCAGTGCCGAATTGCTGTTCTGGTGCCAGGCCCGCGACTGTGGTGAAAGCAGCCTGTGGGCCAATCAGGTATTCGGCAACGCGCGGCTGTATGGCGCCGACGAGCGCCAAGCTTATCTGCTGCTGCGCCTGGCCGAGCCTGAGCAGGACACCCTGGTCGCGTTATACGCCATCACCCGTGGCAACCGGCGGGCTTACCTGCATGTCGAGCAGCTGGCCGCGCAGGCACCGCTGGGTGACCTGCTGCCGACCGCCGCGACCCTGATGCGCCAACTGCGCAGCAGCGGCAGTCTGGAGCTGGCGCGGCTCAAGGGCGATCCGCAGGATAACTGGGTGATGGCCCTGGCCCGCGGACTCAACCTCGACAGCTCGTTGCGGGTCACGCTTGCGGGCGCCCACGCCGAGGCCTGGCGCGAGGCCCTGATCGCCAAGGGCGTGCGTGCCGCTCGCCTCGAAGTGGCCGAGGCACAGAAGCCTGGCCTGCGCCTCGAGGTAATCCGCTAGCCTTGCCCCTGAACCTGCCTCGACCGCACGTCAGTGCAGACGGCGATACTGCCGGCCCGCTATGCTCGGGCCTTCAGTCTTTCCCTACTCGTAAACGGGTGCCTTGATGCTCAATAACGACCGTCTGCTGGTGCAGATTCTGCTGCTGGCCTTGCTGGGGGCGTGCTTCTGGGTGATGGCGCCGTTCTGGTCGGCACTGGTCTGGGGCGCGGTGCTGGCCTTCGCCAGCTGGCCGCTTATGCGCCTGTTGACCCGCCTGTGCCGGGGGCGGGAAAGCGTGGCGGCGACGCTGATGTGTCTGGGCTGGCTGATTCTGGTGGCCGCCCCCTTGGTATGGTTGGGTTTCAACCTCGCCGATCACGTTCGTGATGCCACCAATTTCATTCGTGATGTGCAGGTCGACGGCCTGCCGGACCCGCCCCAGTGGCTGGCCGGTCTGCCCCTGGTGGGCGAGCGCCTGGTGGGTTTCTGGAACACCATCGACGAGCAGGGCGCGGCGATGATGGCGGCGGTCAAGCCTTACCTGGGCCAGGTCGGCAACTGGTTGCTGGCGCGCAGTGCACAGATCGGCGGCGGCATTCTCGAACTGAGCCTGAGCATCGTCTTCGCGTTCTTCTTCTACCGCGACGGGCCGCGCCTGGCAGCCTTCGTGCTGCGCCTGCTGGAGCGCTTGATCGGCGATCGTGCCCAGGAGTACCTCGACCTGGTGGCCGGCACGGTACAGCGGGTCGTCAATGGAGTGATCGGTACCGCAGCGGCCCAAGCGCTGCTGGCGCTGATCGGCTTTCTCATCGCCGGCATTCCCGGTGCGCTGGTACTGGGCATTCTGACTTTCCTGTTCAGCCTGATCCCCATGGGGCCGCCGCTGGTGTGGATTCCCGCCACCGCCTGGCTGGTCTGGCAGGGCGAGTACGGCATGGCGGTGTTCATGGGCCTGTGGGGAACCTTCGTCATCAGTGGCGTGGACAACGTGCTCAAGCCTTACCTGATCAGCCGCGGCGGCAACCTGCCACTGGTCATCGTGCTGCTCGGAGTGTTTGGTGGCCTGCTTGCCTTTGGTTTCATCGGCCTGTTCATCGGCCCGACCTTGCTGGCGGTGGCCTACAGCCTGCTGACCAACTGGGTGGAGGAGGCACGGCGTCCGTCTCGCGTCTGAGCTTCTTTAGGCTTTCAGTAGGAGCGGCTTCAGCCGCGAAGCGCCTGATGTTCACAGCAGTTGCGGTGAATTTCCTGGCGCTTTCGCGGCTAAAGCCGCTTCTACAGGGGAAGGCAAGCTTCGAATGCCGCGGCTCAGGCCGCGGTATTCAGGTAGCGGCCGGC
This sequence comes from uncultured Pseudomonas sp., assembly GCF_913777995.1. Taxonomy (GTDB): domain Bacteria; phylum Pseudomonadota; class Gammaproteobacteria; order Pseudomonadales; family Pseudomonadaceae; genus Aquipseudomonas. The sequence goes on from NZ_CAJYVE010000004.1 coordinate 187,969, forward strand.
CTTCTGCGAACCCTCGGTGTCATAGCGCTCGCCCAGGGCGGCGATCATCCGGTTCAGGGCTTGTGCGCTCATCGGGTTGGCGTTGCGGGTCTGAGCGTTATCAGCCTGGCTCAGCTCGCTGGCGCTGCTTTCATCGTCAGTGTCCAGGGCACTGAACAGGCCTTCGCTGCCCAAGCTGCTGCTCGCCTGGCCTTGTGGAGGGGCAGGTGGCATGCCGCCAGGCGGTTGCTGCGGCTGCAGTGCAGCAGTGAGTTCTTCGACGCTGACACTGCCATCCTTATTGGTGTCCAGCGCATCGAACACTTTACTGCTGTCCGCGCTGCTGCCGGCGGCGCTCAGGCCGGTGGTCAGCTCGTCGTTGCTGATCGCGCCGTCGCTGTCGCTGTCCAGCGCGCCCAGCAGGTCTTCAGCCAGCGCCGAGGCGTCGAAGCCTTCCTTCGGTGGCGCCGGTGGGGCGAAGGCGGCGAGTTCCTCGGCGCTCAGGTTATCGTCATCGTCGCTGTCCAGCGAACTGAACGCCTGGCTCAGGCTGACGGTGATACCGTCCTTGCTGTCGCTGCTCAGTGCAGAGCTGAGCTCTTCCTGGCTGACACTGCCATCTTCATCGGCATCCAGTTTGCTCAACAGCGTTTCCTGGAAGCGCTTGCTCTGAGTGCTGGCGAGGGTGCTGCTGGTATAGCTGGAATAACCGCTACTGATTCCATTGATCATCGGGCTGACTCCCTGAAGGGTTGGACGCCGACGGTTTTCCATCGGCGCTGCCAGCTTCAGCGGTTCAGTTGTCGCCGGGATGTGGCCTGTGTATCGGCGGTGTTACATCAGGCCCGGGGCAAGTGCAGGATCGCGGTCAGGCCGCCGCCTGGCGTTTCAGCGAGTTTCAGATCTCCGCCCATCCGTCGTGCCGCGTCGCGGGCGATGGTCATGCCCATGCCGACCCCTCCCGAGTTGCGATTGCGCGAGCCTTCCAGGCGGTAGAAGGGCTCGAACACCGCCTCGTGGAAGTGCGCGGTGATACCAGGCCCATGATCGATCACCGCGATACGCACTTGTCCGACCTCTTCCAGGATGTCCACATGGGCGCTGCCGGCATAGCGCAAGGCATTGTCGATCAGGTTGTGCAGGCACGAGCGCAGCGCCATGGGCTGGGTCTTGAGGGGGCGGCAGATTCCCTGGTAGGTCACATCGTCGCCGTTGTCCTGAGCGTTCTCGGCCAAGGATTCGATCAGGGCCTGCACATCGAACTGCTGCATGGCCTCGCTCTGGCGGTTCTGGTTGAAGTAGCTCAGGGTCGCATCGATCATGCCGATCATATCGTTGAGGTCCTGGCTCATCTGGTCGTGCAGGCGCGCATCGGCAATCTGTTCGACGCGCAGTTTCAGACGGGCGAGGGGGGTACGCAAGTCGTGGGAGACCGCCGCAAGCATGCGCCCGCGCTGCTGCAGCTGGTCGCGAATCTTCTGCTGCATCAGGTTGAAGGTCTGTGCGGCCTGGCGGGCTTCGCGCGGACCGGTGATGGTCAGCGGCGGGCTGTCGAGGTTCTCCGAGAGTCTCTCGGCGGCTTCGCTGAGACGCTGCACCGGGTTGGCCAGCGCCTTGGCGCCGTACCAGGCGGCGACGACCAGGGTGATCAACTGGAAGACCAGCGGCACGATCGGCCCCCCGAGCAGCGGCGGCCTGGGGCGTTCACCCGGGGCCGGCGGCCGGTGGTCAAACGGCGGCCCGTGCGCTTCTTGAGCCTGGAAATGGGGCGGCGGCTCGTGGCGAGGGGGTGGCTGCTGTCCGTAGTAGGTGAACCAGGCAAAGGCCAACAGGTGGGCCAGCACGATGGCCGCCAGCGCCCCGCCGAACAGCCGTGCGAAGAGGGTGTCGGCGGCGCGGATCACGCCAGCTCCCGTGCATCGAACAGGTAGCCTTCGCCGCGCACGGTCTTGATCAGTTGCGGATTCTTCGGGTCGTCGCCGAGCTTCTGGCGCAGGCGCGAGACCAGCAGGTCGATGCTGCGGTCGAAGGCCTCGATGGAGCGTCCGCGGGCGGCGTCGAGCAGCTGCTCACGACTCAGTACCCGATGCGGGCGTTCGAGGAACACCCGCAGCAGGCGGAATTCGGCGTTGGACAGCGGCACCACCAGGCCATCCGGGGCGATCAGCTGGCGCAGCACGCTGTTCAGCCGCCAGGCATCGAAGCGGATGGTGGTGCGTTGGTCGCTGCGGTCGTCGCGTACCCGGCGCAGCACGGTCTGGATGCGTGCGACCAGTTCGCGAGGCTCGAAGGGCTTGGCCATGTAGTCATCGGCGCCCAGTTCCAGGCCGATGATGCGGTCGGTGGGCTCGCAGCGCGCGGTGAGCATCAGGATCGGCACGTCCGAGGTGCTGCGCAGCCAGCGGCACAGCGACAGGCCGTCCTCGCCGGGCAGCATGAGGTCGAGCACCACCACGTCGAAGTTGCCCTCGGCCAGGGCCTGGCGCATCTGCACACCGTCGGTTACGCCACGCGCCTGGATATTGAAGCGCGCCAGGTAATCGCAGAGCAGTTCACGGATCGCCACGTCGTCATCGACGATCAAGGCGCGGGTGATCCAGCGTTGTTCTGGGGTCGAGTCGTCGGCGGGGCTGTCGGTGAATGCTTGCATGGGCCTTTGTTGCCTGAGGGGCCGCCAGGGCGGGCGGCGAATCGTGAACGAGTCGCTGGCTGTCATATCGCCAGTAAGCGCTGCGCAAGCTTGCGGGCGGTGAATGTCGTGGGCATGTCGCCAATGTATCAGGTTTGACACAAATTGCCCGGTGCGCTGCCGGTCGGGCCTGGTCGGCTTGTCAAGCTGGCAAGTCTGGCAGTGGCCGGGCGCAGGCCTGGGCGGTTAACTGGCGTACAGCGCGGTGCCGGCTCGCCGGTCAGCCGTGAATCCAATGGCACAGACAGGGAGGACTCCGCCATGGACCCGAACCGCAAGCAGAGTGCGGACCAGGCAAGACAGGCTTACATCCGGCAGCGGGCCGAGCGTAACGGCGCTAGAAATGACTTGGCGCTGGCGGAATTTCCCGATGCGATTGCCGGTGACGCAGACGGACTGTTGCCGGTTTCGGCGTTGTCGGCGCCTATCAAGGTCAAGGTCCCGGACTGGCGAATCAACAATCCACCTCCCGGCCTTAGCGATGAGCTGGTTCTGGAGTGGCGGCTGCCCGATGACCCCGTCTATTCGCCTCTATGGAGCCAGCAATTCACCCACCCCATCAGTGAGGCCTTTCCTCTGCTGCAAAGTATCGATCCACGCTACTTCAATGGCCGGGAAGGCACTTTCCAATTTCGTTATGGCGTACGCAGCTGGAACTCCGGGCAGTTCGACTACTCCCCTGACCAGCCGGTCACCCTGGACCGTACCCCACCTTACGGCGCCGAGGATCCCCCGGCCGTGGTGCCGATCCCACCGGTTGTCGATACGCAGCTGGACGCGGACGGCGGCATTTGGCTGAGCGTGCCGGACTTCGTCGAAGACAAGCGTGAGTTCGTCAAGGTGGCTGTGGTCTGGTCCGATACCGTACCGCCGGCCGACCAGCCCATCGTGCCTGATATCGTTCAGTTGCTTGCGCTCGATAACCGGGTGTTCATCGAGCGTGCACTGATCGAGCGTTTCGCGTCGGGCGATCATTACGTGGCCTATGAACTGTTCGACAAGGCCGGCAACCGCAGCCGCCCCTCGCGTGTGCAGACTGTCCAGGTGGCCAGGGGGCCATTACCCGTCAATCTGCGCTCGCCGGTGGTGCCCCTGGCCAGCGATGGGCTGATCGACCTGGCCGATGCGCGCCTTGGGGTGACCGTGGAGATTCCCGCCTTTGACGCCTACCATCCGGATGATGATGTGATCGTGCGCTGGGGTAGTGCGCTGTTGACGCCCAAGCGAGTGGGCGAGGGCTTTCCGCCGTTTCCGGTGGTTGTCCCGTTAAGCTGGGCGCACCTGCGTGACGAATACACCAACGCCCCAGACACCCAGTCGGTGCCGGTGACTTACCTGGTCAGGCGTGGCACCACGCCGTTTCCGTTACCTGCTGGTGACGGCATCACGGTCGATGTGAACCTGGCCTATCCCGGTCCGGTCAACCCGGATGAGCCTGACCCGATCAACGGGAGGCTGCCACCGCTGGTGGTGACCGGCGACTCGGGCACGCCCAACCACCTGACGCCAGCCGATGCCGGCAAGAATGCCACGGCCAGCCTCACGCTCTACGATCCCCCTGGCGCGGGAGAGGTCATCACGGTGTACTGGAACGGTGTGCCACTGGCCGATTCGCGTACTCTCGACGGCAGCGAGACAGCAGGAGACCCTATCGAATTCAACGTACTGTGGAGTGAAATCGAGGCCGGTCAATCGGGCGTAGTGCCGGTGTTCTACAGCATCAGCCATGCCGACTTTGTCAATGAGCAGCGCTCGAAGGACACTTTGGTACAGGTCGAGGCCGTGCCGGTGGAGCTGCCAGCGCCGACCTTCCCGGACCTGTCTGACCCAGGCAGCGGCAACCTGTTGCTGAACTGCCAGTCCCTGCGCCAACGTGCGGCAGATGCTGCCATCGGCTATCGGGTCGCGGTGCCGGCATCCGCCTATCTGGTGGCGGGCGAGTCGGTCGAACTACGTTGGGTGCTGTTGGAGGCCGATCAGACCACCGAGGTGTCGGGCAGCGAATTGGTCGCGACCCTGACCATTCCTGCAGGTGCCGAGACCAGTGGCCTGCCATGGTTCGTGCAGCCCTACGTCGATTACATCCTGCCCGCGCATACAGACACGGCCAACGGCTGGGGCTATGCCAAAGTGACTTACAAGTTGACCGTTAATAACAAAGAGGTGGAGTCGAAGTTCGAGTTGAAGATTGTTGGCTTGCAGGATCTCGATGCGCCTGGACAAACTTGCGATCTGACGGCGATCCCGGAAATACCCTGAACGTTATATAAAAAGCGCAGCCGATGAAATGCACTTCAAGTTGCCAGGTTGTTGTAGGAGGATTCCTACGGGAAATGTTGAATAGTCTTATGGATAATGAAAGGGCATCTTCTTAGTCTTGCCGCCCTTTCGTTGAGTGGCTGGAGACGCCCGTATGTATGACTTGCCTGGCAACTTGTATCGTCCGCTTTACAGGCTAAGACCCGTTGCATTGTTGCCGTTGCTGTTGATCGGGCACCAGGTACGTGCCGAGTTTGTTCCCGCCGATAGAACCATCACTCAAAGCGACCCTGTTCAGGATTATCGCGTCATCAACGGCGCCACCTTGACGGCCCAGGGGGCCAGCACCCTGGCGATCGTCGTTGATCCCACCAGCGGCCTGGTGCTGGAGGATTCCGATGTCGCTTCCGCCAACGGCACTGGCGTACAGCTGCGTAACGCTAACGCGAACGTGACTGGCAGTCGTATTTACGGCGCTACGCTGGGTCTGAGCCTGGGCAGCATCGCCGGGATTCCCGGTGGTTCGACGGCCAGCGTGCAGGGCAGCCGCATCGAAGGGGGTGTCATCGGCGTCCAGGTGGGAACCGGGGCCGACTTCAGCGCACGTGACAGCCAGATCAGCGGTGGCACCCAGGGCCTGCAAATGGGCAATGGCCAGGCCCGCCTGCAGAACACCACGGTCAGCGGTGGCGTTGGCGTGGGCATCAACCCCGGCAGCGACCTGGCATCCCCCAACCGGCTGATCCTCGACGGCTCCAGCGTAGAAGGCACCCACGGCTCAGCCATTCTGGTGGGTGACTACGGGCTGCCCGACAGCACGGCCGAGATCCTGGTCAACAACGGTTCCACCCTGAAGGGCGCCAATGGGGTGCTGCTGGAAGTGATCGGCACTGCACAGGCCGACATGAGCGTAGACAACAGCCAGTTGCGCGGGGATGTCGTGGCCGAGCCAGGCGCCGTGGCTCACTTGACGCTGCAGAACAACGCCAGCCTCACCGGTAACCTCAAGAATGTCGAGCGCCTGACGGTCAACAGCCAGGCGCAATGGATCATGGCGGGTGATGGCCAGGTGGCCAATCTGAGCCTGGACAACGGCACGGTGCGTTTCGGCGAACAGGGCCAGCCGCGGTCCTTCTATACGCTCTCGGTGGGCCAGCTCTCCGGCAATGGCACCTTCGCCATGAAGGCCGACTTCACCGACGGCCTGCACGATTTCCTCGAGGTCACCGGCAACGCCAGCGGCAGCCACCAGTTGGCAGTCACTGCCAGTGGCCGGGATCTCTCGGGCGAAGCCAGCCTGCACATGGTGCATATCGGCGGTGGGGACGCGCAGTTCAGCCTGCTGGGGGGGCCGGTGGATCTCGGCACCTGGTCGTACGACCTGGTCAAGCGCGGCGACAACGACTGGTATCTGGACACCGAATCCAAAACCATCAGCCCGGGCACCCGAACCGTCCTGGCCCTGTTCAATGCCGCGCCGACGGTCTGGTATGGCGAACTGGCCAGCCTGCGCACGCGGATGGGCGAGCTGCGTCTGAATCCCGGCAATGCCGGCGGCTGGATGCGTGGCTATGGCAGCCGCTACGACGTCGAGCACAGCGCCGGCCTTGGCTATCGCCAGTCGATGCAGGGCCTGAGCCTGGGCGTCGATACGCCGCTGGCCTACGGCGACGGGCAGTGGTTGGCCGGGGTGATGGCCGGCTACAGCCACTCCGACCTCGACCTGGGACGGGCAACCAACGGCAAGGTCGACAGCTACTACGCCGGTGCCTATGCCACCTGGCTGGACGAGGCCAGTGGCTGGTATTTCGATGGCGTACTGAAGTTCAACCGCATGCGTAACAAGGCCGAGGTGGCCCTGAGCGATGGGCAGCGGAGCAACGGCGACTACAGCAATAACGGCCTGGGCGCCTCGCTGGAACTGGGTCGGCACCTGAAGCTGGATAACGGTTATTTTCTCGAACCCTTCGCCCAACTGTCGGGTCTGGTCATGGGCAGCAAGGACTATCGCCTGGATAACGGCATGTACGCCGAGGGCGAACAGACCCGTTCCCTGCTAGGCAAGCTAGGGGCAACCGCCGGGCGCAACTTCGACCTGGGTCAGGGGCGGGTGCTGCAGCCTTATGTCAGAGCGGCGTGGGCTCACGAGTTCGCCGATGACAACCAGGTGCGGGTCAACGACAACCGTTTCAACAACGACCTGTCCGGGTCACGCGGCGAACTGGGTTTCGGCGCGGCGGCCTCGTTCTCCGACACCTGGCAGGTCTACGCCGACTTCGCCTTCAGCCACGGCGAGCGAATCGAACAGCCTTGGGGGGCCAGCCTGGGGGCTCGTTACAACTGGTAGCGGGTTCGCACCGCCAAGCGGCGGCGCTCATCGCGGGCCGCTCAGTTCTACCAGTGTCGCCCCCGGCGGGTGTTGAGTTAAATGGACTCAGACCACCGGTGTCGAGCCTGGCGCTCGACACCCTGTTCAGGGAGAGTCCAGCATGAGCAACGCCCCTGCGATACAACCCCGCGAGCTGCCCGGTCCCGTGGTCGAGGGCTTGCTGCCCGACGACCCCCAGTGGGACCAGACCCACCTGTTGCCAACCGCCGCGACCTATGTCCCATTGCCGGTCGAAGTACCGGCGTGGGAACACTTGCCCATTCCGGGGCAGAAGACCCTCCTCAAGTTGTTCTGGACCTCCGGTGTCACCACTCAGCTGGTCGAGCAGCGCGAATGGCACAGCGACGATCATCCCGATGCCATACCTGACCAGGATCGCTACTTCACCGTGCCGGTGCTCCATCTGGTGCAGGGCGAGCATCAGGTCTGGTACGAGCTGACCCAGCCCAGCGGCAGTGTGGCGCAGTCGGGCAGGACGCCCGTGACCATCGACCTGACCCCGCCGGTGCTCAATGTCAACGAGCGCCTGGTGTTCGATACGGCGACCGTCGACTGGCAGTACCTGCTTGGCCACGACGACCGCTTGCAGGGCACGCTCCCTGCGTATCAGGTAGCCGCCCCCGGTGATGTGCTGAGCTGGTACTGGGGGGCAGGGGCTACCTCGGCTGATCTGGCCGGTCGCTGCACCCTGACCCGCGATGACATCGGCCAGCCTATCAAGGTGGTGTTCGAAGGCCAGCTGATCCGTGATCGTGGCGATGGCCAGCGCTACGCCAGCTATAAGATCGAGGATCGCGCCGGCAACGCCAGCCGACAGGCTCAAGCCACAGTCCTGACGGTTGCCGCGCACAAGCCACCGCGTAGACTTCCTGCCCCGCGAATCAAGGAAGCGGCCGGCAGCGGCAGCAATTGGCTCCTTGACCCGCTCAATGGCATCAACGGTGTGACGCTGGTGATTCCCCCCGATGCCGTGCTCTACGAGACCGATCAGGTGTTCATGCAGTGGGCGCAGCCCGGCGAATTGGGCAGTTGGCGCGGCGACACCGAGACCGCGCCTGGCTCGCGCGAGTATCGGGTGCCTGTCGCGCATATTTCGCCACATATCGGCCACATCAACGTGCCTGTGTATTACGAGGTGGTCGAAACAGGTGTGGACGACCCGCAGGGTTCGAGCAAATCGAACCTCAAGGTTGGCGGCCTGAATGGCCTGCCGACGGTGCAGTGCGACGCCATCCACGCTGGCGAGATCAGTATCGCTGCCGTGGATGCCAGCGGTGGCCAGGCGCATTTCTCGCTGCAGCGCTGGTCGTTCATGGCCAGCGGGCAGCTCGTCAACCTCAAGGTCAATGGGCTGGATCAGGCCGGGCAGATGCTCAGCATCGAGGTGTTGGTGAGGCAGCCGGTCGACGCAGCGGTCGAGGTGTTTCCCGCCGGCAAGCTGTCCAGCACGGAGCTGCGGCGTTTCAAGGTTGGCAGCCCGCTGGAGATCAAGGCTTCGGTGAGCTTTGACAACGGGACGACTTGGCAGGCTTTTGGCACCGCCAATGCGACGCTGCGCGCCTGACGGCCTGCCGGGTCGCACCGGCAGGCCGTGGCCTCACTGGTAAGTGAGGGTGAAACTCAGCGCACCCTTGGCCAGGCCGGGCCTTACGTCCCGGCTGGCTTCGGTCTGGTAGAAGCGGGCATTGAAGTGCAGCGCCATGTCACCGGGGGTGAGGGTGGTCATCGGCACCTCGGTTGCCAGTTCCATGGGGGTGATGCCATCGGCCTTGAGAATCTGGATGCCCACACCTTGTGCGCCAGAGTCGGTGGTCAGGCTGAACACGCCATTGCTGGTCGGGCCCACCGGCTGCGAGCCGTTGAGGCCGTCGAGGCGCAGGTGCGCGGTGGTGACCGGGCCGCCAGGGTCGGTTTCACAATTGCTCAGGTTGATGCTGAACGGCACCACCGGGGTGGTGTGGCCAGGCCCGGTGAAGTCCGCACTGTCCCATTCCCCGAGCATCACCGGGTCGGCGCTGACCGGGTTGGCGCTGACACTGCACTGCGCCTGGATCACCGTGCCCGTCATTCCGTACTGGAACACTTTGCCCAGGTCCTGCACATAGCCGCCAAACAGCTCGCTGCCGGTCAGCGTGTTCGGCCCGGTCGGGATCGTGCCGGTCTTGACCAGGGTCACCGTGGGGCGAATGTAGTACAGCTCGATGTCGAGTTCGAGTGGGTTGCGGTGCGGTCGGCGGGTGCCCGTGAAGGGCACGAACGGGCGTCCGTCATCGGCTACGAAGGCATTGATGGCCAGGGTGCTGTGGTGGGGGGTACCCAGCCTGATCATCGCGCCGACGCCAGGGATGGACGTTTGCAGAATCTTGCCCGTGGTGTCCTCGCCGCCGATCGGTGGCAAGGGTGACGGATGGATGGGCACCGACGCCTGGGCATGGAACCACAGATTGCCGCCGTTCATGTCCTTGTAGAAACACATGGGCCGGTGCGGGCCGGGGTGCTGGATGAACGCGGGGCGCAGGGGCTGGCCGATCACGGTGCCGACCGGTGCGTCGCGGGGCACGTACAGGGTTCCGATGTTCTGCACGAAGGAGAGCATGGTTGGCCCGGCGGGCATTTGCCAGTAGCAATAGTTGTCGGCCAGTGCCGAGCTGGCCTGCAGGCAGACCGCGGCGGCCAGCCAGGGCAAGGCGCGAGGACGGAAGGGGGTCATGGTGTCGTTTCCGGATGACGGCGGGTGGGAAGGAGGCCGGCGGGTCAGTCGCACGTGACCTCCTGCATTCGGTAGCCCTGGCGCTGTGGCATGGTCGACGGGTCGATGGACAGCCGGCACTGCGGGGCGCTGCTCTCGCCCCAGCTGACCTGCAGCGTCTGGGCTTCAGGCCGGGTGGCCAGCAACACCTGGCCGGCCTGGCCCACGGTCCCCAGCACCTCGCCATGGCGGTCGGTCACCTGGGCTCCGAAGGGCAATGGACGACCGTCCACGCTGCGCGCGGTGAGCATCAGGCGGCTGACCTTGCGGGCGGCGAAGCGCGCCTTGACCACCGCACCGCGGCTGGGCACGACCTGGGTGGTGCCGTTGTCGATTTCGACTTCCGGGCCCAGGTCGTCGGTTTCCAGCGTCACGGCATTGAAGCGGTAGGGCCGCAGGTAAGGCACCAGGGCATAGCCGTGCTGGCTGGTGCGTGCACCGATGGCGTTCTGCACGCCGACGCCTTCGATCCCCGGCACCTCGACCAGGGCATTGGTTTCGCCCAGGCTGGTGCCCAGCTCGACACCGCCAGCGTGCAGCAGCACGGCGCCGCTGGCGTTGAGCGAGACGCTGCGGTAATCGTGACCTTGCGCGACCCCTGCGCCGACACTGGCAAAGGGGGCCTGATAGCCCACCGACAGGCTGCCGACCTGGCCCTGCTCGGATTCGTGGTTCACGCCTACCCGGTAGCTCAGGCGGTTGCGGTCCAGGCTGCCGCCCAGGCTCACCCGTTGGCTCTGGCGGTCGCCCTGATGCAGCAGGTCGAAGGTGGCGTTGCTCGCGTGCTTCCAGTCCAGCGGCATCGAGATGCTCAGCCCGAGCTGGCGGTCGGCCCTGTTGCGCGCGTTGCTCAGTGACTGCGAGGCATGCAGGTTGTAGGTCACGTTGGCGTGGCGGGTGCTGAAATTGAGCTGGTACTGGCGTTGCTCATGGTCGCTGCCCCAGTAGTCCTGGTGCGAAAAGGTCAGGCTCAGGCTGCTGTGGTTGCCGATCTTCTGGTGTACGGAGGCTTCCAGGCGGCTACGGCGGCTACCCCGCCAGCGGGTGCGAGTGCTGCGCTGGCTGATGGCTTCGTCGAAGTCCCGGTAGCCCTCGGTGGAGTAGCGGTAGCCAGCAAAACGCAGATGGGTGCCGCTGGTGAACGCCTTACCGTACTTCAATGCATAGCTGAGCCCCTGCACGGCGCGGGTGTCTGCGGTGAGGATATCCGCCTCGGAACGCGTCACGTCGAAGGCCGCCCCGCCCAGGGCCCCCAGGTCCCTGGCCAGCCCCAGGGCGGTTGCACGGTAGCCGTCGCTGGCCAGCAACCCGCCATAGAGCGTGGCGTTCCAGCCCAGGCCGACGCTCAGCGTGCCTTGCCAGAGCAGCGGCGTTTCGCTGTCGTAGAGCGTGTGGTAACGGCCAATCGCGCCGCTGTACTGCCATACCCCTTCGCGCAGCAGGTTGTTGATGGTCGAGTAGGGCTGGGTGAAGCGGCGTACCTGGCCATCTTCTTCAGTGAGTACGATTTCCAGTTCGCCGCTGCCGGCGGTGGTCAAGTCATCGATCGCGTACGGGCCGGCGCTCACGTAGGTGGAGTAGATGGGGTAGCCGTTCTGCAGCACCTCCAGTTTGGCGCGGCTCTGCGCCACGCCGCGAATCACCGGCGCGTAGCCTTGCAGGCTGTCGGAAAGCATCTCCAGGTCCGAGCGTATCAGCAGGCCACGGATCGGTACGCTGCGGAACACCTCGCCGCCGGTGAAGGTCTCGCCCAGGGTCATGGTCGCCCGGGTGCCCGGCATGTCGCGCTGCAGGTAGGTGTAGGCCCGGGTCCAGTCCCGACGTCCCTGTTCGTCGTGGCGCATCGAGTGGTTGCTGCGCAGGCGCCAGGCACCGAGGTTGAGGCCGGCATTCAGGTACAGGTCGTCCGAGTTGCGCTGGCCAGTCTGCCGGTGGCTGCTTTGCTGGGCGGAGACCTGATAGTTGACGAAGGCGGCGTTGATGCCGTGGTCCCACAAGGCCGGGTCGACTTCGCCGATGGCGCTGCGGCGCATGGCGATCTGGGGCACCGATACGGCCAGTTGCAGCTGCCGGGTATCGAAGTCCAGTGTGGCGCCCGGCAACAGCTTGGGCAGGTCCACGCAACCCTGGAGTGCTGGCGGTTCCAGGCCTTGCAACCGTACGCCCAGCTGTTCCAGCAGTTCGGCGGACAGGCAGGGGCGCAACGATTGGTCGCTGGGGTCGAGATCGAAACGCAGTTCGCGGATGCCGAAGTAGCGACGGTTGATGGAGATCTGCACCTTGTAGTCGCCCGGCGCCAGGTCCTGGCCTGCCGCCAGCGCCTGCAGGGCCTGCAGGCCTGCGTCATGGGCCTGGCCAGGTGCCTGACGCATGAACGACGACTGGAACTCGACGGTGGGCGGCGCGGCGCTGCAGGGTGTCGCCAGCAGCAGCGCGCTGCTGCCCAGAATGAATGGATGAACGACAGGCAGGCACGCGGGTACGCGCCTGTGCCCGCATCCGGGTAAAAGCTTCATGATGAAGAGTCCTGCGTGTGAAGCGCGGTGGTTACCGCGTCAGGGGGAGACGTGAACGTCCTGGCTCAATGGGCTGGTCTGCCCGCCATAGTCGTTGATGGCCGACCAAGTGACCTTCAGGCCCGCAGCGGGCCTCAGGGTGCCCAACGGGTAAGACTGGCTGTGCAGTGGCGCCAGCATTCGAGGGTTCTTCACGCGTTCGTTTTGCTGGCCCTGGCTGACTTCCAGGCGCGAGAACGACACATGAAAAGGCGTTGGGTTGTGGGCTACCAGCAGGGTTTTGCCGGCCTGCTGCTCGACAGACCAGCGCAGCTCTGGCAGGCGCTTCACCGGGTTGTCGCGCAATCCGGCGGGCCGATAGAACAGCTTGATACGGGTGCGCAGGGCGATGTTCAGCAGGTTGCCCTGGTCGCCGCTGGCCTGGGGAATTTCCTGCACGTTGAAGTAGAACAGCGACTCGTGATCGCCTGGCAGGTCATGGGGCAGGCCGTTGATCTGCACTTGCTGCTCCTTGCCCGGGTCGAGGCGAAACAGCGCCGGCGAGGGCATGAAAGGCACCGGTGTGACCGCATCATCGGCGGCGGTGTTGACCCAGGTCTGCACGGCGAACGGCCGGTTGCTGGGATTGCTGACGATCAACGACGCGCTGCGGCGTTCGCCGTCGAAGACGACACGGGTGGTGCTGAGGGTCAGGGCGGCCTGGCTGGCCGGTGCGAACGCCAGCGCCATGGCAAGGCAGGCGCCTTGCAGCACGGTAGCGGGTTTGAAAAAGCCTGGCATGGGTGTCTTCCTCAGGCCCGACACCGAGGTGTCGGGCGTGGCCTGGCTGCCACGCGGGGGAGGCAGCCAGGCGGCGGGCACGGGATTATCAGTTGACGGCGACGACGAACTGCACGTCGGCGGAGGCGGCACCGGCGCTGACCGTGGCGGCCAGCGAGCGGTAGTAGGCGTTGAAGACCATGTCGGTGCTGCCGTTCTGGATCAGGTCATAGGGGGCCGATTCGGCACCAGGGGCCACGACGCTGCCGGTCTTGTCCTTGATGACGATGGCTACGCCCTTGGCGCCGTCTGTGGTGGGGGTCACCGCGAAATACTGGCCGCTCGTGTCCGCGCTGCCATTGAAGGTCACGGTGGCGACGTCGTCGGTGCCGGTCAGGCCGCAGTTGCCGTCGTCGGTGAGGCGCAGGGCGAAGCTTTTGCCGCTGTATTCCTGGCCCACGGCGGTGAAGCGCGAAGCTTCTATACTGCCCATCTTCACCAGGTTGCCCACCGAACCGTCACCGGGGTTGACCACCTCGATCGGGCAGGTGCTGCTGGTGATCTTGCCTTCGAAGTTGATAGTGCCGGTAGTGGCCATGGCCGAAGTGCCGGCCAGTGCCGATAAAACGCCCAGGGAAAGTGCGAGGAAAGTCTGTTTCACGTAAATGTCCTTATCGTTCGGTGGCTCACTAATGACCCAAACAAATAATTATGGAGTTAAGGGTGAAGTTTTATGCTTCGTCATGACGGGGCGGCATGCTAAGCACAGATGTCTTGCACGCATAGAGGAAGGCAGGCGGCGTCTTGCAGCGGTGTCTGTAAGAATTTTCTGCGTTATTTGATGTAACTTATCGACGCATTTTCATATGAGTGTGACGGACTAAGGTCGATCTGATCAGTCAAGCCGAGTAGGAGCCAACTGTCTTTCACCGAAGATCGACCAACGGTCAAATTGCACCCTCTCGCCATGGTGCACCATCTCGCACCATGGCGTTTAACCTCACCAGCAGGACTCGCATGCACGCCGTCAGCGCCACCTTCGCGCACTTACCTCGGGCGCGAAGTTGAGCGTATCGGTTCTTGAAGTCCTCGTTGTAACGGACCATCACCAAGGTACTCATGTACATCGCACGGCGTAGCTTCGCGCGTCCGCCGTAAATGTGCCGGTTACCGCGCTTAGTCCCACTGTCGTTGTTGTAAGGCGCCACTCCTGCCAAGGCCGCCACCTGTCCACGACTCAGATCCCCCAGCTCGGGCAGATAGCAAAACAGGCTGGAGATCGACACCGCGCCGATGCCTTTGATCGCTTGCAGGCGGTCCACCAAGGCCCCATCGACCTGTCGAGTCTGTGCAGCAATGCGTCGGTCTGCCGCCTTGATCATCTCTTGGATTTTGGCATTGAGCTCCCGATAGGCCTGCTGCACTTCAGGTTCTTGCGCTTGTTGAATACGGCGACGGTTGTCATCACGCTGCTGAACGAAGGCGTCACGCTGGTTCACCAGTTCGGTCAACTTATCGCGCGCTTCATCGACCACCACAAACTCTTTCTTTCGCAAGGCATGGGCGAACATGGCCAGCATCTGCGCATCGATCGAGTCGGTTTTGGCTTGCTTGCCCATCGCCAGAGCGAACTGGCGAGCACGCAGCGGATTGATACGCATGACCTTGAATCTGGCCTTGGCCAGGAGTTTGATCGATAACCTTTCGTAGCCGCCTGTGGCCTCAACCAGTACCTGCTCGACCCGGTTATCACTTAACCATTGGATAAGCTGGTGGATTCCTTCAGAGGTGTTGGTGGTGCAGAAGCTATTGCTCTGGGGATACAGCGCAATCTGCAGGGTATCTTTGGCGACATCGATTCCGGCGTAGGCGGTCATAAGAAAAACCTCTAGGCTTAAGGGCGAGAGGTCACTCTGAACGGGCTCACGCTTGTTGTTCGAGGTCGGACTCAGTCAACTGTTCGAGCTTGGAGTCAGAGTGAAAAGAGTGGATGGCAGTTGGGCTCCTACACGTGCTCCAGGGCACCGCGGCTTAACAGTTGCCATCCACCCCTCTCACCTCTGACTTTACCCTGTCGAAAGACACAAGCGGCTTCAGCCGCGAA
>NZ_CAJYVE010000005.1 GCF_913777995.1 uncultured Pseudomonas sp.
TGCCAGGCTCGCGCAAGACGGCCCGCCGATCGGCCTCCAGAAACGGCCGTAAGCCGCCAAAACGCACCAACAGGCCGCGCGCCAAGTCGAGCACGTTGTGCCCCGCAACGCCTGACCCCAGCAGCACAGCCAGCAGCTCGGCGTCAGACAGCACCGCCGCCCCGCGCTGCAGCAGCTTTTCCCTTGGCCGATCCTGAGCCGGCCATTCCCTGATGTTCATCGCTGCCCTGCCCCTGCTGCGGCCCATTTCGGCCCTGTGTTAATCTATTTGCCCTCGTACATGCGACGCTCTGCCGCACGCAGTTCCTGTCGCCGCCCGCTTTCACTGGAAAAAGGCAACCCTATGCAGCGGCTGTATCGCAAGCGCATCGTTCTTGGCGTCGGTGGTGGCATCGCCGCCTACAAGAGCGCCGAACTGATCCGCCGACTTCTGGAGCACGGCGCCCAAGTGCGTGTCGTCATGACCCGTGGTGGCGCCGAATTCATCACGCCGCTGACCTTGCAGGCGTTGTCCGGCCATCCGGTGCACTTGGACCTCCTCGACCCGGCAGCAGAGGCGGCCATGGGCCATATCGAGCTGGCCAAATGGGCTGATCTGGTGCTGATCGCTCCGGCCACCGCCGACCTCATGGCACGCCTGGCCCAGGGCATGGCCGATGACCTCTTGACGACCCTGGTGCTGGCCACCGACGCCACCGTCGCCGTCGCCCCCGCCATGAACCAGGCCATGTGGCGTGACGCTGCCACCCAGGCCAACCTCCAGGTGCTCAGGAGCCGAGGCATCCAGGTGTTCGGCCCTGCCTCGGGCAGCCAGGCCTGTGGCGACGTAGGCCTGGGCCGCATGCTCGAGGCCACCGACCTGGCCTGGTGCGCCGCCGAGAGCTTCAAGCGCCAGGCATTGACCGGCAAGCACGTGCTGATCACCGCCGGCCCCACCCAGGAGAACATCGATCCGGTGCGCTACATCACCAATCATAGCTCCGGGAAGATGGGCTTTGCCCTAGCCGAGGCGGCCGCCGAAGCCGGGGCTCGGGTGACCCTCGTGACCGGCCCTGTGCACCTGCCTACCCCCGACCGGGTCAGCCGTATCGACGTGGTCAGCGCGCGGGACATGCTGGCGGCCTGTGAGGCGGCCATGCCATGCGACCTGTTCATCGCGTCGGCGGCGGTGGCGGACTACCGCCCAGAGGTGATAGCGCCACAAAAACTGAAGAAAGATCCCACGACTGGCGATGGCATGCTGCTGCAGATGGTGCGCAATCCCGATATTCTTGCCACCCTGGCCGGTCGCACCGACCGCCCTTTCAGTGTCGGCTTCGCCGCCGAGACCGAACACTTGCTCGATTACGCCACGCGCAAGCTCAAGGATAAAAACCTCGACCTGATCGTCGCCAACGATGTGGCCAACCCCAGCATCGGCTTCAACAGTGAAGAGAACGCCTGCAGCGTGATCGACCGGGCGTTGCATGCAACGCTCTTCGCCCAGACCAGCAAGGGCAAGATCGCCCGCCAGCTGATCGCCTTTATCGCCGAACGCATGAATCAGGTTTAACTACGAATGCACGCTCTACAAGCCAAGATCCTCGACCCTCGCATTGGCAACGAATTCCCGCTGCCGGCCTATGCCACCAGCGGCTCGGCCGGCCTCGACCTGCGCGCCATGCTGCAGCAGGACACCGTGCTGGAACCCGGCCAGACCCTGCTGATTCCCACAGGTCTGTCGATCTACGTCGAAGACCCCGGCCTGGCCGCGCTGATCCTGCCGCGCTCGGGCCTGGGCCACAAGCACGGCATCGTGCTGGGCAACCTGGTCGGCCTGATCGACTCCGACTACCAGGGCGAACTGATGGTTTCGTGCTGGAACCGCGGCCAGACGCCGTTCACCATCGCCGTGGGTGAACGCATCGCCCAGCTGGTGCTGGTGCCCGTGGTACAGGCGCGTTTCGAACTGGTCGACGAGTTCCAGCAGACCCAGCGTGGCGCAGGCGGCTTCGGTCACTCGGGCAGTCACTGACAGCCAATCAGGCCGGCCAACCCGGATTCAGGACGAATAGTCGGAGAGCAATCGGGTGAAAGGAATTGAGCACACCAACGGGTTGGCGGCAAACGACCAGCCGAGCGCCGCGACCGGCCTGCGGGCCTTGCTGCCCGGCTTGATACCGACCGCTGCGGGCCTATGCGCCGGCGTGGTGCTGGTGGCCATCGGCATGCTTGCCACGCCGCAACAGCAGGACCTGCAGGTACAGGCCTGGGGCAGCGGCCAGGCCATGGCGGTGAATCTGGCGCTGCGCCAGATCGCCGCCGATACCCAGGCCGCCGCCAGCGACCCGAGCCTGCTCCAGGCCCTGCAAGGTAACGACCCACAGGCGCTACGGGCGGCCCAGGAGCGGCTGCGCTACTGGGACGGTCTGGTCGGCGCTCGAATCGACCCCAAGGGCCTGGCCGACGTCGACAGCCAGGGCAGCCTGCCGATCAGCTATTCCACCCTGGACATGCTCAACAAGGCGATCCAGGGCCAGAACCCGACACCGGAGGCACGCCGAGTCGGCGAGCGTTGGATCATCTACAGTGCCGCCGCCTTGCGCGCCGGGCCGCAACAGCCTGCCGTCGGCACCCTGCTGCTGGCCTTCGACATCCAGCGCCTGCTCAACGCCATGCCCGTGCTTCCAGAAGACGCCGGGCGCGTGGTGCTGAGCCAGCAATTCGGCAATGGTCCCGCGCAGGTCTTCCTGCAGCGCGGTCAGTCCGGCGACGCCAGGGCCCAGGCGTTCGATACCGGGCAGAGCGGCTGGCAGCTGACCTTCACCCCCGGAGCGGCCACGCATGACTCACCGCCCTGGCTGCTGCTCGGCCTGGCGTTGCTGGTCGCGCTGGGCGGCGGCGTGCTGGGTCTTTGGCTCAATGAGCGCCGCCTGCAACAGCAGATCGGCGACGACGCCCGGCAACTGGATCAGCTGCTGCAAGAACTCTCGAGCGGAAAAGCCGTCAAAGCCTTCGGTTTGAGCCTGCCAGCCCTCCAGGGCCTGGGCCGGGCCATGGCCCGTTTTTCGCTTCAGGCGCCGCAGGCAAGGGCCGTTGCGGCGCCCGACGATACAACCGGCGCAACACCCGATACCTCTGAAGGCAGCGTTGCAGTATCGCCTCCTCTGGCCTCATTCGACGGCAATTGGACCGATCCGCTGTTCCAGAACACCGATATCCTCGATATCGACATTCTCGACGACAACCAGGATCTCCTGAGATCGGAGCACACCCCATTTATGAGCAGTCCAGCATCCGTGGCACCCCAGCTTCCCGAGTCCATCTTCCGCGCCTATGACATCCGTGGCGTGGTCGGCGATACCCTCAATGCCGAGACCGCCTACTGGATCGGCCGGGCCATCGGCGCCCAGAGCCTGGCCCTGAACGAGCCCAATGTCAGCGTCGGACGCGACGGTCGCCTGTCTGGTCCCGAGCTTTCCCAGCAGCTGATCCAGGGCCTGCACGATGCCGGCTGCCACGTCAGCGACGTCGGCCTGGTGCCCACCCCGGCGCTTTATTACGCGGCCAACGTCCTGGCCGGCAAGACCGGTGTGATGCTCACCGGCAGCCACAACCCCAAAGACTACAACGGTTTCAAGATCATCATCGCCGGCGACACCCTGGCCAATGAGCAGATCCAGGCCCTGCACGAGCGCATCCGCACCAACGACCTGACCTCGCAGAAAGGCAGCATCACCAAGGTCGACATCCTCGACCGCTACTTCGAGCAGATCAAGAACGACATCGCCCTGGCGCGCAAGCTCAAGGTGGTAGTGGACTGCGGCAACGGCGCGGCCGGCGTGATCGCCCCGCAGTTGATCGAAGCCCTGGGCTGCGAAGTGATCTCCCTGTACGCCGAAGTCGACGGCAACTTCCCTAACCACCACCCGGATCCGGGCAAACTGGAAAACCTCCAGGACCTGATCGCCAAGGTCAAGGAAACCGGCGCCGACCTGGGCCTGGCCTTCGACGGTGACGGCGACCGCGTGGGCGTGGTGACCAACCAGGGCAACGTGGTCTACCCCGACCGCCTGCTGATGCTCTTCGCCCTCGACGTGCTGGAGCGCAACCCAGGCGCGGACATCATCTTCGACGTCAAGTGCACCCGCCGCCTGACCCCGCTGATCAGCGAACACGGCGGTCGTCCGGTGATGTGGAAGACCGGCCACTCGCTGATCAAGAAGCAGATGAAGAAAAGCGGCGCCCTGCTGGCCGGCGAGATGAGTGGCCATATCTTCTTCAAGGAGCGCTGGTTCGGCTTCGACGACGGTATCTACAGCGCCGCGCGCCTGCTGGAAATCCTCAGCCAGCGCTCGGAAAGCGCCGAAGACCTGTTCGCCGCCTTCCCGGACGACGTTTCCACGCCAGAGATCAATATTAAGGTGACCGACGTCACCAAGTTCAGCATCATTGAGGCTCTGGAGAAGGACGCTCAGTGGGGCGACGCCAAGCTGACCAGCATCGATGGCGTACGTGTCGACTACCCGAAAGGCTGGGGCCTGGTCCGTGCGTCGAATACCACGCCGGTTCTGGTCCTGCGTTTCGAGGCCGAGACCGAAGCTGAGCTGCAGCGCATCCAGAACGTTTTCCACACCGAGCTCAAGAAAGTTGCGCCGGACCTCGAACTGCCGTTCTGATTGTTTTGATCTTTGACTGGAGCCCTGAATGACCCTCGATCGTGATGCCGCCTCTAACGTCGCCAAGGTACTGTCCGAAGCACTGCCTTACATCCGTCGTTTCGTAGGCAAGACCCTGGTAATCAAGTACGGCGGCAACGCCATGGAGAGCGAAGAGCTGAAAACCGGCTTCGCTCGCGACATCGTGCTGATGAAAGCGGTCGGTATCAACCCGGTGGTCGTTCACGGTGGCGGTCCGCAGATCGGCGACCTGCTCAAGCGCCTGTCCATCGAAAGCCACTTCATCGACGGCATGCGGGTCACCGACTCGCAGACCATGGATGTGGTGGAAATGGTCCTCGGCGGCCAGGTCAACAAGGACATCGTCAACCTGATCAACCGCCATGGCGGCAGCGCCATCGGCCTGACCGGCAAGGACGCCGAGCTGATCCGTGCGAAGAAGCTCACCGTCACCCGCCAGACTCCGGAAATGACCAAGGCCGAGATCATCGACATCGGTCATGTGGGCGAGGTGGTGGGCGTCAACACCGAGCTGCTGAACATGCTGGTCAAGGGCGACTTCATCCCGGTGATCGCGCCTATCGGCGTGGGTCCGGATGGCGAGTCCTACAACATCAACGCCGACCTGGTCGCCGGCAAGGTCGCCGAGGCCCTCAAGGCCGAGAAGCTGATGCTGCTGACCAACATCGCCGGCCTGATGGACAAGCAGGGCGAAGTGCTGACCGGCCTGACCACCGAGCAGGTCGACAGCCTGATCGCCGACGGCACCATCTACGGCGGCATGCTGCCGAAGATCCGTTGCGCGCTGGAAGCGGTCCAGGGTGGCGTGCACAGTTCGCACATCATCGATGGCCGGGTGCCCAACGCCGTACTGCTGGAGATCTTCACCGACAGCGGCGTCGGTACGCTGATCACCAACCGCAAGCGTCACTGATCCGAATGCAATGAAAAAAGGCCCTGCCGGTTTCCGACAGGGCCTTTTTCATGCCTCCAGCGCTCGCCTCAAGGGACCAGCCGCTGCACCCGCGCACGATAGCCGGCAAATTCGAACTCCGTTTGCCGGCGCACGTCCTGGTAGCGCTGGATCTGCTCGTTCAGCGCCTGCTGCTGCTCACGCAGATCGTGCATCTGGTCGATGAGCGATTGCGGCACGGGCCGGCCGGCGCGCTCCTGATCGGCCGCCTGCCCCTGCAGGCTGACCTGCTGTGCCGACAGCCCCTGGAGATTGCCCTGGGCCACGCCGATCAGGGCATCCAGCTCGGCCAGGCGACGGGTTCGAGCACGATCCACGTCCGCCACGCTGCGATACTGCTGCAGAAACTGCGCATCGGCGTTGGCCTGCGCCTCGGCCTGCTGAGCCTCGCGGATCTCTTCGGCGGTCGGCGCCGGCGGCACCACCTTGACCACGCGCCCCTGGGCGTTGAGCACCTGGTAGCCCTGGCCAACGTATTCGGGCGGCACGCCCTGGCGATCCATCACCGTCACCCCACGGCTGTCGACATAGCGATACAGCAGACCCTCGGGCTGCTCTTCGGCCAAGGCCGACAGCGGCGCCAGGATCAGGCAAAGGCCCAGCCAGCGGCCAAGCGGGGTCAGATCGGCCATGGGTACGGTCAGACTCCGTACTGCGCCCGGTAGGCTTCCACCGCTGGCAGGTGCTGCTTGAGCTGCGCGTCGTCGGCCAGGTATTCCAGCACCTGGTTCAGCGAAACGATGCTCACCACCGGGATACCGAAGTCGCGTTCGACTTCCTGGATCGCCGACAGCTCGCCATTGCCACGCTCCTGGCGGTTCATGGCGATCAGCACACCGGCCGCCTTGGCGCTCTGGGCCTGGATGATCTGCATGACTTCACGGATGGCCGTGCCGGCGGTGATCACGTCGTCGATGATCATTACGTTGCCGGTCAGCGGGGCGCCGACCAGGCTGCCGCCCTCGCCGTGATCCTTGGCTTCCTTGCGGTTGAAGCACCAGGGCAGGTCGAGGCCGTGATGCTCGGCCAGCGAGACGGCGGTGGCCGCCGCCAGGGGAATGCCCTTGTAGGCGGGACCGAACAGCACGTCGAAGGAAATGCCGCTGTCGACGATGGCCGACGCGTAGAAGCGACCCAGCTGGGCGAGTGCCGCACCGCTGTTGAACAGGCCGGCATTGAAGAAGTAGGGACTGGTACGTCCGGACTTGAGAGTGAACTCACCGAAGCGCAGCACGCCGCGATCGATGGCAAAACGAATGAAATCGCGTTGGTACGCTTGCATGAAAAAAGCCCTGAAAGCACGGATTTAGCTAATTGATTAGACCTCGGGTATCATACACGCACGTGATTTTTGGGGCCATTTATGCGGATCATCAGTGTGAACGTAAATGGCATTCAGGCTGCGGTCGAGCGTGGTTTGCTCAGCTGGCTGCAAGCCCAGAATGCCGACGTCATCTGCCTTCAGGACACCCGCGCCTCCGCCTTCGAACTGGATGATCCAGCCTACCAGCTGGATGGTTACTTCCTGTATGCGTGCGAAGCCGAAGTGCCAGCCCAGGGCGGCGTGGCGCTTTACTCGCGGCTGCAGCCAAAGGCGGTCATCAGCGGTCTCGGTTTCGAGACGGTCGACCGCTACGGGCGTTACCTGCAGGCAGACTTCGACAAAGTCAGTATTGCCACCCTGCTGCTGCCTTCGGGCATGAACGGCGACGAGGACCTGAACCAGAAGTTCAAGCTCATGGACGACTTCGCCCGCTACCTGGACAAGCAGCGCCGCAAGCGCCGCGAGTACATCTACTGCGGTTCGCTGTACGTGGCACAGCAGAAGCTCGACATCAAGAACTGGCGCGACAGCCAGCAGTCGCCCGGCTTCCTGGCGCCGGAGCGCGCCTGGATGGACGAGATCATCGGCAACATGGGTTATGTGGATGCCCTGCGTGAAGTGAACCGCGAAGGCGACCAGTACAGCTGGTGGCCAGACAGCGAACAGGCCGAGATGCTCAACCTGGGCTGGCGCTTCGACTACCAGATCCTCACCCCAGGCCTGCGTCGCTTCGTGCGTAGCGCGCGCCTGCCGCGCCAGCCGCGCTTCTCGCAACATGCGCCACTGCTGGTGGACTACGACTGGACCCTGACCATCTGATCGGGCAGCCCTCCAGACGCGAAAAAGCCGACTTGCGTCGGCTTTTTACTGCCCGCCTGGCGCCCTACTTCAGCGGCCTCCAGGTGAACGGATAGCGATAATCCAGACCGTCGCTGGCCTTGACCGCCGCGATGATGATCAGCACCAGCGCGCCAATGCCGATCAGCATCAGCAGCGGGATGCCGATGACCACGAACACCAGCATGAAGCTGATGACCGCCGCGATGCTGACGGTGATCTGGAAGTTCAGCGCCTCCTTGCCCTGAGCGTCGACGAAGGGGTCGGACTCCTTCTTCAACTGCCAGAGAATCAGCGGCCCGATCAGGTTGCCGAACGGGACGAACAGCCCGGCGAACGCCGCCAGATGACAGAACATGGCCCACTGGCGCGACTGCGGGTCGGGCTTGTTCAACGAGGTCGAAAAATCGGTCATCGGGCGACTCCTGTCGGTCAGTCGGCCAGCGCAGCGCGCTGCAGTTCGAAGATTTCCGCCATGCCCTTGCGCGCCAGCTCGAGCATCGCATTGAGTTCTTCAGGCTGGAACGGCGCCCCCTCGGCAGTGCCCTGCACCTCGATGAAGCCGCCGGCGCTGGTCATGACCACGTTCAGGTCGGTCTCGGCAGCGGAGTCTTCCAGATAATCCAGGTCCAGGACCGGCTCGCCCTGGTAGATGCCCACGGAGACGGCACCGATCATCTGCTTGAGCGGATCGCCCGCCTTCAGGCCGCCACGCTTCTTGATCAGTTTCAGGGCGTCGATCAGCGCGACCATGGAACCTGTGATGGACGCGGTACGGGTGCCGCCGTCGGCCTGAATCACGTCGCAGTCGACGTACAGGGTGATGTCGCCCAGCTTGGTCATGTCCAGCGCGGCGCGCAGCGAACGGCCGATCAGGCGCTGGATTTCCAGGGTGCGGCCACCCTGCTTGCCGCGGCTGGCCTCACGCTGGTTACGCTCGCCGGTGGAACGCGGCAGCATGCCGTACTCGGCGGTCAGCCAGCCCTGCCCCTGCCCCTTGAGGAAGCGCGGCACGCCGTTCTCGACGCTGACGGTGCAGATGACCTTGGTGTCACCGAACTCGACCAGCACGGAGCCCTCGGCGTGTTTGGTGTAGTTGCGGGTGATACGGATCGGGCGCAGCTGGTCGGCAGCGCGGCCACTTGGACGTTTCATCTGGCAATACCTGTACAGGGACGGAAAACTGCCGGCCATTATACGGGCTGCATCGCCCTGCGGGACACCTAAAGTCCAAGCGGTGCGCATTGCCCGCCCTCTGGCAACCGGACATCACTTGCCTGCGTCGGCAGATTGGGGCCAGCCTCGCTCTGCGTTACAATCCTGCGCCTTTGCAGCCTGTCGGCTTCCACGATCGCCGCGCGCCTGGCCTGCCCCGCGCCCGGCACGACTCAAGAGGTACACCCCATGGTGCACAGCATGACAGCCTTCGCCCGGACCGAACGGGCCGACGCCCAGGGCACCCTGAGCTGGGAACTGCGCTCGGTCAACCATCGCTACCTCGAACCGCACCTGCGCCTGCCCGAGGCCTTCCGCGATCTCGAAGGCGCCGTGCGCGAAGCCCTGCGCCAGGGGCTGTCGCGCGGCAAGGTGGAGTGCACCCTGCGCTTCATCGAGGAGAATGCCGGCAAGCCCTTGCAGGTTGACCGCGAGCGCGCCGCACAGCTGGTGGCCGCCGCCGAGCAGGTCGCGGCGCTGATCCAGCAGCCAGCCCCCTTGAACCCGCTGGAAGTCCTCGCCTGGCCGGGCGTGCTGGTGGCCGATGCCGCCGACCCGCAGGCCCTGAACAGCGCCGCTCTGGCCCTGTTCAACCAGGCCTTGGGGGAACTGAAGAAAGGCCGCGCCCGAGAAGGTGCCGGCCTGGTCGCCCTGCTCGAAGAGCGTCTGGAATCCATCACCCAGGAAGTGAACACGTTGCGTGCCCTGGTGCCTCAGATGCTGGCCACGCAACGCCAGAAGATCCTCGACCGCTTCGCCGACATGAAGGCCGAGCTGGACCCGCAGCGCCTGGAACAGGAAATGGTCCTGCTGGCGCAGAAGAGCGACGTCGCCGAGGAACTCGACCGCCTGACCACCCACGTCACTGAGGTGCGCCGCGTGCTCAAGGCTGGCGGCCAGGCCGGGCGACGCCTGGACTTCCTGATGCAGGAACTCAACCGCGAGGCCAATACGCTCGGCTCCAAGGCTTTCGACCCGCGCAGCACGCAGGCGGCGGTCAACCTCAAGGTGCTGATCGAACAAATGCGCGAACAAGTGCAGAACATTGAGTAAGGCTTGAACAACATGACCCAGAGTACCGGCACCCTGTATATCGTTTCCGCCCCGTCCGGCGCGGGCAAGACCAGCCTCGTCACGGCGCTGATCGACGCCGACCGGCAGATCCGCGTCTCGGTATCGCATACCACCCGGGCCATGCGCCCTGGCGAAGTCAACGGCGTGAACTACCACTTCGTCGAGCGCGCCGAATTCCTGCGCATGATCGAACAAGGGGATTTCCTGGAGCAGGCCGAGGTTTTCGGCAACCTCTACGGCACCTCGCAGAGCAGCCTCCAGGAAGTGCTCGATGCCGGCTATGACCTGATCCTGGAGATCGACTGGCAGGGCGCCGAGCAGGTGCGCAACCTGATGCCCGACGCCCTGTCGATCTTCATCCTGCCACCCAGCCAGGAAGCCCTGCGCCAACGCCTCAACGGCCGCGGCCAGGACAGCGACGAGATCATCGAAGGACGGATGCGCGAGGCGGTCAGCGAAATGAGCCACTACGGCGCGTACGACTACATCGTGGTCAACGACGACTTCGACGTGGCACTCGACGACCTGAAGGCGATTTTCCGCGCCAACCGCCTGACCCAGGCGCATCAGCAGCGCCGCCACCAGGCCTTGCTGGCGCAGTTGCTGGGCTGAATCCGACACGTCGGGGTATGTGGCTTTGAGCGTGCCGCTTGAAGCCTGTCACTCCGCACTTGTACACTACCAAGTCCGCTCGCCCGTCCGGGCACCGCGCATACGCATTTGCTACGAGGAATACCATGGCCCGCGTGACTGTTGAAGACTGCCTGGAAAACGTCGATAACCGCTTCGAGCTGGTCATGCTCGCCACCAAGCGTTCGCGTCAGCTCGCCACAGGCGGCAAAGAGCCCAAGGTTGCTTGGGAAAACGACAAGCCCACCGTCGTCGCCCTGCGTGAAATCGCCGCCGGCCTGGTGGACAACGCTGTCATCGCTGAAGCCGAGATCGTCGAAGACGAGCCGCTGTTCGCTGCCTTCGAGGACGAGTCCAGCGAGGCCGTATAAGCCTATGCCGGGTCGACGTGGTGCGGCGCAGGACACAGGCCATCGGCAGGGGGTAACGCCTTGCCGAGCATAGACGTCCTCGCCGATCGCCTTTCGGCCTACCTCAGCAAGGACCAGGTGAACCTGGTCCGCCGCGCCTATTTCTACGCCGAACAGGCGCACGACGGTCAGCGCCGCCGCAGCGGCGAAGCCTACGTCACCCATCCCCTGGCGGTCGCCAACATCCTCGCCGACATGCACATGGACCATCAGAGCCTGATGGCCGCGATGCTGCATGACGTCATCGAGGACACCGGCATCGCCAAGGAAGCGCTCAGTTCGCAGTTCGGCGAAACCGTCGCGGAACTGGTCGACGGGGTCAGCAAGCTGACCCAGATGAACTTCGAGACCAAGGCCGAGGCGCAGGCCGAGAACTTCCAGAAGATGGCCATGGCCATGGCCCGGGACATCCGCGTCATCCTGGTCAAGCTGGCTGACCGCCTGCACAACATGCGCACTCTGGAAGTCCTCTCCGGTGAAAAACGCCGGCGCATCGCCAAGGAAACCCTGGAGATCTACGCCCCCATCGCCAACCGGCTGGGCATGCACAGCGTACGCATCGAGTTCGAAGACCTCGGCTTCAAGGCCATGTACCCCATGCGCTCGACGCGCATCGGCCAGGCGGTCAAACGGGCCCGCGGCAACCGCAAGGAACTGGTCAACAAGATCGAGGAATCGCTGAGCCACTGCCTGGCGGTCGACGGCATCGAAGGCGAGGTCAGCGGACGCCAGAAGCACCTCTACGGCATCTACAAGAAGATGCGCGGCAAGCGTCGCGCCTTCAACGAGATCATGGACGTCTACGCGTTCCGTATCGTGGTCGACAAGGTTGACACCTGCTATCGCGTACTGGGCGCCGTACACAACCTGTACAAACCCTTGCCGGGCCGCTTCAAGGACTACATCGCGATTCCCAAGGCCAACGGCTACCAGTCGCTGCACACCACGCTGTTCGGCATGCATGGCGTGCCCATCGAGATCCAGATCCGCACCCGCGAGATGGAAGAGATGGCCAACAACGGCATCGCCGCCCACTGGCTGTACAAGTCCAGTGACGACGACCAACCCAAGGGCTCGCACGCGCGGGCTCGCCAGTGGGTCAAGGGCGTACTGGAAATGCAGCAGCGCGCCGGCAACTCCCTGGAATTCATCGAAAGCGTCAAGATCGACCTGTTTCCCGACGAAGTCTACGTGTTCACCCCCAAGGGCCGGATCATGGAACTGCCCAAGGGCTCCACGGCCGTGGACTTCGCCTATGCCGTTCACACTGACGTCGGCAACAGCTGCATCGCCTGCCGCATCAACCGTCGCCTGGCACCGCTCTCCGAGCCGTTGCAGAGTGGCTCGACGGTCGAGATCGTCAGCGCCCCCGGCGCGCGACCGAACCCGGCCTGGCTGAACTTCGTGGTCACCGGCAAGGCGCGTACGCACATTCGCCATGCACTGAAGCTGCAACGCCGCTCCGAGTCGATCAATCTCGGCGAGCGCCTGCTCAACAAGGTGCTCAACGGCTTCGAGACCAGCCTCGACAAGATCAGCCCCGAGCGCGTCCAGGCCGCCCTGGCCGAGTACCGCGTCGAGGTGCTGGAAGACCTGCTCGAAGACATCGGCCTGGGCAACCGCATGGCCTACGTGGTCGCTCGCCGCCTGCTGGGCGAAGGCGAACAGCTGCCCAGCCCCGAAGGCCCACTGGCGATTCGCGGCACCGAAGGCCTGGTGCTCAGCTACGCCAAATGCTGCACGCCGATCCCGGGCGACCCCATCGTCGGTCATCTGTCGGCGGGCAAAGGCATGGTGGTGCACCTGGAAAACTGCCGCAACATCAGCGAAATCCGCCACAACCCGGAAAAGTGCCTGCAACTGTCGTGGGCCAAGGACGTTACCGGCGAATTCAATGTCGAGTTGCGCGTCGAGCTCGAACACCAGCGCGGCCTGATCGCCCTGCTGGCCAGCAGCGTCAACGCCGCCGACGGCAACATCGAGAAGATCAGCATGGATGAACGCGATGGTCGCATCAGCGTGGTCCAGCTGGTGGTCAGCGTGCACGATCGCGTACACCTGGCCCGAGTCATCAAGAAGCTGCGCGCCCTGCCCGGTGTGACCCGCATCACCCGCATGCGCGCCTAGCCCACCCTCAACAGGAGTTCTCATGACCAAGACCGTCATCAACAGCGACAAGGCCCCTGCGGCCATCGGTACCTATTCCCAGGCCATCAAGGCGGGCAACACCGTCTATATGTCCGGGCAGATTCCGCTGGATCCCAAGACCATGGAACTGGTCGAAGGCATCGAAGCCCAGATCACCCAGGTCTTCGAGAACCTCAAGTCGGTCGCCGAGGCCGCTGGCGGCTCGTTCAAGGACATCGTCAAGCTGAACATCTTCCTGACCGACCTGAGCCATTTCGCCAAGGTCAACGAGGTGATGGGTCGCTACTTCGAGCAGCCCTACCCCGCTCGCGCCGCCATCGGCGTGGCCGCGCTGCCAAAAGGCGCGCAGGTCGAGATGGACGCCATCCTCGTCATCGAGTGATGCCCCAGGCGGCGGGCATTGCACTCGCCGCCTTTCCCTCTCCTGGAAGGTTCCCGACATGCGCATAGCATTGCCTCTTACGCTGGCAGCCCTGGTCCTGGGCGGCTGCGCCAGCCACAAACCTGAAGACTTCAACGGCACCTGGATCAACCAGGACGCCATCACTGCGGCCGTCAAGCAAGGCAACCTTCGCCAGGCCCTGAATGAGCATGGCCCGGTCTTCGAGTGGAAGCTCGATGTTGCTACCCAGCGCGCCAGCTACAGCAACGGGTTCGAGGCCTCGGATGGTCAGCTCAGCGCCAATGACAAGCAGTGGCTGGCCACTTTCGAAGGCGGTGCCACCGAGCAACTGTCGCTGGACGGCGACGAACTGCAAACAGTCGACCAGCGAGGCGCGAAACAGCGCTTCGAGCGTGCCAAGACGCCCAGTGGCAACAATGCGCCACTGGGCAGCAGCTTCGAGCAGGCGCTGTA
>NZ_CAJYVE010000006.1 GCF_913777995.1 uncultured Pseudomonas sp.
CCGTGCTCGGTGCGCTGCGCCGTGTGAACATGTGGCGCCGTGGCCGGCCCTCCAAGGTGGACCTGGTCGGCGGCCTGCTGGCCATGCCGCGCCGCTACCTGGTGGACCTGCACCATGTGGTCGAGCGCGACAAGTACATGTCCAACACCCACGTGGCCACCGCTGGTGGTTTCGTGCTCTCGGCGCTGCTGGCGATCCTGGTGCACGGTTTCGGCCTGCAGAGCAAGGTCCTGGGTTACGCCTTGCTGCTGGCCACGGTGGTCATGTTCACCGGCGCCATCTTCGTCTTCAAGCGCCGCCTGAACCCGCCTTCGCGCCTGTCCAAGGGCCCGTGGATGCGCCTGCCCAAGAGCCTGCTGGTATTTGCTGCCAGCTTCTTCATCGCCACCTTGCCGGTGGCCGGTATTCTGCCGGCCAACACGGGCGGCTGGGTGATGGTCGGCATTCTGGGCCTGGGCGTGCTGTGGGGCGTGTCGGAGCTTTTCTTCGGCATGACCTGGGGCGGGCCCATGAAGCACGCCTTCGCCGGTGCCCTGCACCTGGCCTGGCACCGCCGCGCCGAGCGTTTCGGTGGTGGTCGCTCCACCGGCCTCAAGCCGCTGGACCTGGAAGATCCCCAGGCACCGCTGGGGGTGGAAAAGCCCAAGGATTTCACCTGGAACCAGCTGCTGGGCTTCGACGCCTGCGTGCAGTGCGGCAAGTGCGAGGCCATGTGCCCGGCGTTCGCTGCCGGCCAGCCGCTGAACCCCAAGAAGCTGATTCAGGACATGGTCGTCGGCCTGGCCGGCGGCAGCGACGCGCAGTTCGCCGGCAGCCCGTACCCCGGCAAGCCGATCGGTGAGCACAGCGGCAACCCGCACCAGCCGATCGTCAACGGCCTGGTGGATGCCGAGACCCTGTGGTCGTGCACCACCTGCCGCGCCTGCGTCGAGGAATGCCCGATGATGATCGAGCACGTCGACGCCATCGTCGACATGCGCCGCCACCTGACCCTGGAAAAGGGCGCCACCCCGAACAAGGGTGCCGAGGTGCTCGACAACCTCATTGCCACCGACAACCCTGGCGGCTTCAACCCTGGTGGCCGTCTGAACTGGGCTGCCGACCTGAACCTCAGCCTGTTCAGCGAGAAGAAATCCGCCGACGTGCTGTTCTGGGTCGGTGATGGTGCCTTCGACATGCGCAACCAGCGCACCCTGCGCGCCTTCGTCAAGGTGCTCAAGGCGGCTGGCGTGGACTTCGCCGTGCTCGGCCTGGAAGAGCGCGACAGCGGCGACGTGGCACGGCGCCTGGGCGACGAAGCGACCTTCCAGAGCCTGGCCAAACGCAACATCCAGACCCTGTCGCGCTACCGCTTCGCGCGCATCGTGACCTGCGACCCGCACAGCTTCCACGTGCTGAAGAACGAATACGGCGCCTTCGGTGGCGAGTACCAGGTGCAGCACCACAGCACCTTCATCGCCGAACTGGTACAGGCCGGTGCGCTGAACCTTGGCCAGCACAAGGGCGGCAGCGTGACCTATCACGACCCGTGCTACCTGGGCCGCTACAACGGCGAATACGAGGCACCACGCGAAGTGCTGCGTGCCCTCGGTATCGAAATCAAGGAAATGCAGCGCTCGGGCTTCCGTTCCCGTTGCTGCGGCGGTGGCGGCGGTGCGCCGATCACCGACATCCCTGGCAAGCAGCGGATTCCGGACATGCGCATGGAAGACATCCGCGAGACCGGCGCCGAGCTGGTGGCCGTGGGTTGTCCACAATGCACGGCAATGCTCGAAGGCGTGGTCGAACCACGGCCAGCGATCAAGGACATCGCCGAGCTGGTCGCCGAAGCGCTGCTCGAAGACGCCGCGGCCCCGGCGCGGCCAGCGGCCCAGACCAAACGTGAAGCTGCGGAGGTGCACTGATGAGCGACATTATTCGCCGCGACCCGCGGGCCGAGTGGATCGCCCGTAACCGCCTGCACCCGCTGCATGCTGCCATGCAGCCGGCCCAGGATCGCTGGATGGGCCCCAACGGGCTGATCCGCAAGAAGGTTCACGGCATCGGCTTCATCGGCCCCAATGGCCTCAAGCGCATCGACCGCAGTGGTGCCCAGCAGGGTGGTTCGGTACGTCGCGTTGCCGCCGCCGAGGTTCAACTGCCGCTGCATCAGGTGGCGCAACCGGCGTTCTACATCGCCGTAGCGCCGGACATGGTCGGCGGCCGCCTGGGCAGCCACGACCGGGATCTGCTCGGCCTGGCCCGGCAATTGGCCGGCCAGGACGGCGCGGTGCTGGCCGTGGTCTTCGGCGAGCACAAGGAAAGCGCGTTCGATAGCGCAGGCGTGGACCGCCTGCTGGTCATCGAAGGCGAAGCGTTCGAAGGCTATTCGCCCGAGCAGCGCGTACAGGGCCTGCGGGCTGTGGATAACCAGTTCGGCCCGCGCCACTGGCTGCTGCCCGACAGCCGCACCGGTGGTGGCGAACTGGGTCGGCGCTTCGCCGCCAGCCTGGGCGAGCGCCCGGCCACGCGGGTCTGGCAGGTCAAGGACGGCCAGTGCATCGGCCGTGCCGGTGCCGGCCAGCAGGACCTGGTGCAGCCGCTGGCGCGCCTGATCCTGGCCGCCGCCGAGTGTGCCGATCCGGTCAGCGAAACCCGACACGAAGCCTTGCCCGTGGAGTTGTCCACAGGTGTGGCGCGCAGCCTGGCGCGCATCGAGGATCTTGGCCCAGTGGCCGTCGACCCGGCGGCGATTCCCATGGCCGAGTCGGAGTTCATCTTCTCCGGCGGCAACGGCGTCAAGGACTGGGACCTGTTCCACAAGACCGCCGCCGCGCTGGGCGCCACCGAGGGGGCTTCGCGGGTGGCTGTGGATAACGGCTTCATGGCCCGTGACCGCCAGGTCGGCGCCACCGGTACCTGGGTCACCGCGCGGGTCTACGTGGCGGTGGGCATTTCCGGGGCGATCCAGCACCTGCAGGGCATCGGTGCCTGTGACAAGGTGGTGGCGATCAACATGGACCCCGGCTGCGACATGATCAAACGGGCCGATCTTTCGGTGATCGGCGACAGTTCCGAGCTGTTCGAGGCGCTGATTGCCGCCGTGGACGCCTGGCGCAACGGAGGTAAACGCGATGCGGCCTGAAGCAGCGGCAAGCCAGTCTTCTTCACTGCAGGTCATGAGCCTGGTTTCGGTAGGCGCACACCCCACCTCGGGCCGTGCCCGCCGCGCCGAACAGGACGCCCGGGCGGTAGAGCTGGGTCTGCGTCTGGCAGGGAACAACCTGCAACTGCTGCACGCCGGCAACCCCGAGGAGCCGGCGCTGCGGGCCTACCTGGGCATGGGCCTGGACGAGATGCAGATTCTCGAACAGCCGGCCGGGGCGGACGCACTGCCAGTGCTGAGCGAGTACATTCGCGACAGCCAGGTGCAACTGGTGCTCACCGGCACCCAGGCGGAAACCGGCGAAGGTTCGGGCATGCTGCCGTTCCTGCTGGCCGAGCGCCTGGGCTGGCCACTGGTGGTGGGCCTGGCCGAGGTCGAGTCGCTGGACAACGGCGTGGCCACCGTCCTGCAGGCCCTGCCACGTGGCCAGCGGCGCCGCCTCAAGGTGCGCCTGCCGCTGCTCGCCACTGTGGATAACGCCGGTCCCACGCCGCGCCAGACCGCCTTTGGCCCGGCGCGCCGGGGTGTACTGGGGGTTGATCAGGTCGAGGTGGTCAGTGACCCGCTGCTTGACGGCGATACCCTGCAACCGGCCAAGCCACGGCCCAAGCGTCTCAAGGTGATCAAGGCCAAGAGCGGTGCCGACCGCATGAAGGCCGCCACCGCCAAGGCCAGCGGCGGCGGTGGCAAGGTGCTCAAGGGCGTCAGCGCCCAGGAAGGCGCCGAGGCGATTCTCAAGCTTCTGGTGGAGGAGGGGGTCATTCGCTGACCCCGCTTTCATCGTCCCCCGTTCGCGGCCAGAGCCGTTCTTGCACAGGACCGGAGATCCAGGTGCAGGAAAGGCTCTGGCCGCGACTTTTTACCCCTCTGCGCACCCGCAGGCGCATCTTCCGGGTCTGGGAGCGGCTTTAGCCGCAATACTGCTCGCTTAAGCGGCATGTGGCCTGGTGGGAGCGGCTTTAGCCGCGAAAGCGCCAGGAAATCCATTGCATCTGCTGTGAGCATGCGGTCGCTTCGCGGCTGAAGCCGCTACCTACCCGGTCTAACTTGGCCGTATTGCTACTTATCCCCAGCTCGCGCCACACAAGTACGCATACGGCCTGACAACGACGCCTGCTCACCCTGGATATGCACACCTCGATGCAGTGTTACGCACATTCTCTGTGCGCCTTGCTGTGGGTAAGATGTTTGCGCTTGGCTGTACCCCACGTAGATAAAGGCTTTCAGACCGTTGTTCAGATATTGACCAGTCTTTGCGGCAAATACACACGACCTGCGCATGTGGATAACGCACGCTGTTGCGCAGGCTGTTGTTAACAAAGTCTGTTGGTCGCTCTGTGGACAAGATGTTCGCTTTGTTCTGCAAGCCACGTCTTACGTGGCTTGCAGGCAGTTGATCAGTATTTGAGCGATCAGGCGCGAGGGAGGGCGCCGGACGGTGATATCGCCAGTTTTCGGGGCGTGCAGAGGCTTTTCCACAAGGCGTTTGGCGAATGTTCACAGTTGCCCCCAAAGTCTGTTGGCGTCTTTGTGGACAAGTTGTTCGCCAACTGCTGTAGCCCTCGTTCCATAAGACTTTGCTGGGATTGGTCAAAAAACATACAGGGTGCGGCGCGGGTGCATGCAACGTGCGTAAGCCCTTGTACAGCAAGGCTGAAGTGGGGTTTTCCACCATTACTGTGGGCTGTGCTGTGGATAACGTGTTCGTGGAGTGCACAGGGCGCCACAGGGCTTGGGCTCGCAATGGTCTGGTCGTTTTTCGCTCAATAAAAAAGCCCGCCCCGGAGCCGGGGCGGGCTTTTCAGTCAGGCAGCGTCTCAGTTGCTCTGAATCTGCACTTCTCTGAGGTAGGGCGCAGGTTCTGCGCCAAGGTTGGCCAGCATGCGTGCGCTGTACCAGTCGATGAAGTTGACCACGCCGAACTCGTAGGTCTTGGAGTACGGGCCTGGCTGGTAGGCGGTGGAGTTGATGCCGCGCTGGTTCTCTTCGGCCAGGCGACGGTCCTGGTCGTTGGTGGCGTCCCAGACTTCACGCAGGCGCGCGACGTCGTAGTCCACGCCTTCCACGGCGTCCTTGTGCACCAGCCACTTGGTGGTGACCATGGTTTCCTGAGCGCTGATCGGCCACACGGTGAACACGATCAGGTGGTCGCCCATGGCGTGGTTCCAGGAGTGCGGCAGGTGCAGGATGCGCATCGAGCCCAGGTCAGGGTTCTGGATGCGGCCCATCAGCTTGCTGCAGCCCTGCTTGCCGTCCATGGTCATGGACACGGTGCCCTTGAGCAGCGGCATGCGCACGATACGGTTGCGCAGACCGAAACCGGCGTGCAGGTAAGGGATCTTCTCGGCTTCCCACTTGGCGGCGGAATCGGCCACGTGGTCCTTGAACTCCTGGGTGGCACGCGGGTCGTGGGTGTCATCCCATTCCAGCAGGGTGTTGAGCAGCTCGGGGTGCGAACCGCTGCAGTGGTAGCACTCGCGGTTGTTTTCCAGCACCAGCTTCCAGTTGGCCTTTTCCATCAAGGTGGTCTGCACCGCCACCTTGGTGTTTTCCATGTCGTAGGGTTCCATGTAGTGGTGCAGGGTCGCCAGGAACTCGTCGATGGCCGGCGGGTTCTCCGCCAGGCTGATGAAGATGTAGCCGCCAGCGGTCTTCACGTTGATCGGCTTGAGGCTGAACTTCTTCATGTCGAAGTCTTCGCCCATCTCGGTGCCGGCGTACAGCAGGCGGCCGTCCAGCTCGTAGGTCCACTGGTGGTAAGGGCAGACCAGCTTGGCCACCTTGCCTTTCTCGCTGGTGCACAGGCGCGAACCGCGGTGACGGCATACGTTGTGGAAGGCATTGATGGTATTGTCCGCGCCGCGCACCACCAGTACCGGGTTGTTGCCGATCTGCAGGGTCAGGTAGTTGCCCTTCTTGGGGATCTCGCAGGTCATGCCGGCAATCAGCCATTCCTTCTGGAAGATCTCCTGCATGTCGATCTGGAACAGCCGCTCGTCGTTGTAGAAAGGCTGCGGCAGCGAGTACGTGCGCTCGCGGGTCTGCAGCATTTCGGCAGTGGCCTTGCGTGCTGCTTCAAGTGGGTCGCCCAGGCTGATGTTTGCAGTGACGTCCATCGTTAGGTTCCTCATGACCGCCTCGGGCGGTCGAGATATGGCTGATTACGGTTCTTGGGGGTGCACACAGGGCGATGGTGGGTCGCTCGTGGTTACGAATCGTGTCGTAAGAATTTAGCGGCGAGTGTGGAGCCGGGCGCGGCCGGAACCTTATCCATGCACGACATGGCCGAATCCGTTCCCGACGGGCAAGCCCATGCCCTCCGGGGCTGGTTGCCGTAAGCACGTCAGTGTCGCTGATGGATAAATGGCGTGACAGGGCGTTACGCAGAATTCGCCTCAAGAAAGGCCGGCAGTCGGCCGTGGAGATCCAGCATGTCCCAAAGCTTCCTCAATCCGGTCAACACCCAGACCTGGGTCAACGGTCGTCACCTGGTGCGTGTCGTCAAGGTCGTTCAGGAAACCTGGGACGTGCGCACCTTCTGTTTCATGGCCGACCAGCCGATCATGTTCTTCTTCAAGCCAGGGCAGTTCGTCACCCTGGAGCTGGAGATCGAAGGCCAGCCGGTGATGCGCTCGTACACCATTTCCAGCTCGCCGTCGGTGCCCTACAGCTTCTCGATCACCGTCAAGCGCGTACCGGGCGGTCGCGTGTCGAACTTCCTTCACGACACCCTGCACGAAGGCCAGGAACTGGCCGTGCACGGTCCGGTGGGGCTGTTCAACGCCATCGACTTCCCCAACCCGAAGATCCTCTACCTCAGCGGTGGCGTGGGTATCACTCCGGTGATGTCGATGGCGCGCTGGTACTACGACACCAACGCCAACGTCGACATGGTGTTCGTCCATAGCGCCCGTTCGCCGAAGGACATCATCTATCACCGCGAGCTGGAGCATATGGCGTCGCGGATCGACAACTTCAGTCTGCATCTGGTCTGCGAGAAACATGGCCTGGGCGAGCCCTGGGCCGGTTACCGCGGTTACCTGAACATCCGCATGCTGGAGATGATGGCGCCGGACTTCCGTGAGCGCGAGGTGTTCTGCTGCGGCCCGACGCCTTACATGGCGGCGGTCAAGCGCATGCTCCAGGAAAACGGCTTCGACATGGCCCAGTACCATGAAGAGTCGTTCGGCGCCACGCCGCCGGAAGCCAAGGCCGATGCCGTCGAGCACGCCGAACAGGCGGCCGATGCCCCAGACCTGGATATTTCCGACCTGCACCAGGTGGAGTTCAGCGACACCGGCAAGAGCATTCGCATCGCTCCGGGCGAGACCGTGCACGCGGCGGCTGCCAAGCTGGGCCTGATGATCCCCAAGGCCTGCGGCATGGGGATCTGCGGTACCTGCAAGGTGATGAAGCTCAGCGGCGAAGTGGAAATGGAGCACAACGGCGGCATCACCGAGGAAGACGAAGCCGAAGGCTACATCCTGTCGTGCTGCAGCGTGCCGAAGAGCGACGTGCGTATCGAGTACTGATGTAGCAGCGATGCACCGTGTGGGAGCGAGCTTGCTCGCGAAGAGGCCGGCAAATCCAATGCACCGGTTGCCGCCGTCGTGAGCCAGCTCGCTCCAACAAAAGCGCAGGAACGCCTGCCTGAGCCGCATTGCTCCGGCTGCGAAAAGCTGGTCATCCCGGGTTCATCCCGGCTGAAGCCGGTCCCCCAGGTGAGCGGCCGCGATCAGAGGCTGAAGCGCGCTACCAGGGTATTCAGGCCCACCGCCAGGCGCGAGAGTTCGCCGCTGGCGGCGGAGGTCTGCTGGGCGCCGGTGGCGGTCTGGGTCGACAGGTCGCGGATGTTCACCAGGTTCAGGTCCACTTCGCGGGATGCCTTGACCTGTTCCTGCGCGGCGTCGGCGATCATCCGGTTGCGGCTGTTGATCTCTTCCACGGCGGCATGAATGGCATCCAGCGCCTGACCGGCGCCCTTGGCGACGTTCAGGGTGGTGTCGGCATGCTGAGTGCTGTTGTGCATCGATCCCACCGCCTGTTCGGTGCCGCCCTGGATGTTGGCGACCATGCGTTCGATCTCGCTGGTCGACTCCTGGGTACGATGGGCCAGGGCGCGCACCTCGTCGGCCACCACGGCAAAGCCGCGACCCGCCTCGCCGGCCCGTGCCGCTTCGATGGCGGCGTTGAGGGCCAGCAGGTTGGTCTGATCGGCCAGGCCGCGAATCACATCCAGTACCTTGCCGATATCCCGCGACTGCTCCGCCAGCTGGCTGACCTGCCGGGCGCTGTCCTGCACCTCGCCGCTCATGCGTTCGATGGCCGTCAGGGTTTCCTGTACCAGATCGCGGCCATCGCGTGCCGAGCGGGTCGCCGCCTGCGAGGCCTGGGAGGTGGTGTCGGCGTTCTGCGCCACGGCTTCCACGGCGCTGCTCATCTGGTTAACCGCCGTGGGGGCCTGTTCGATCTCGTCGTTCTGCCGGCTCAGGCCGCGGGCACTTTCGTCGGTCACGGCATTGAGTTCTTCGGCGGCTGAGGCCAGTTGGCCGGCCGAACCGGAAATCTGCAGCAGGGTGTCGCGCAGGTTGTGTTGCATGGTGTGCATGGCCTGCAGCAGGCGACCGGCTTCATCTTGCCCGTGCACCTCGATGCTCTGGTTCAGCTTGCCGGCGGCGATGGTTTCGGCGGCCGACAGCGCGCTGGCGATCGGCTCGGTGATGCTGCGGGTCAGGCGCCAGGCGAACAGCAGGGTCAGTAGGGTCGCGATGACCAGCAGCCCCACCACCAGGTCGAAGGCGTGCTGATACTGCTGTTCCGCGTCGGCCGTGGTTGCGCCCAGCTCCTGGGTGTGCGACTCCACCAGGCGACCCAGCACCGCGTTGATGCGGTCGGCGTTATCGGTCATCTCGCTGTTCAGCAGGCGGCTCACGCTTTCCAGATCGCCGTTTGCCGACAGGCTGCGCATGCGCTCTTCCAGTTGTCGATACCCTGCCAGCAGGTCCAGGTACTCCTTGAACATCGCGCGTTCCTGCGGTTTGTCGAGCAGCGGCTCGTAGGCCTTGCGGGCCTGGTCGAGCTGCTGGTTGCGCATCACCAGCAGTTCCTGGTTCTTCTGTTGGCTGGCGGGGTCGCGATTGACCAGCAGGCGGTAGGACAACACCCGCATGCGCAGGGTGATCTCGTTGATACGGTTCAATTCCCTTATCGCCGGTACGCTGTCCTGGGCCAGTGCTTCGGTCGCACCACGGATCTTGCTCATCTGCAGCAGGGCGAACACCCCAAGGATCAACATGAGCGCGCCGATCAGGGCAAAACCGAGAAATGCACGGGGGGCGATATTCATCTTGCGTAGCGACATGGAAATTCCTCGAGGAAGGCGCAATCCATGCGGCCAGTAAGTAGGGTGCCAAAGCGACGGTGTGATCCGACCGGCAACGGGATCCAGAAGTTGCGCAGGATGATATCAAAATGATGCTGTCATTCGCCCGGCGTCATTGAAATGACGTTCCATGATTGCCGTTGGCTGTGCTGCAGGCCGCCATTTACAAGGGGCTGGCAGCTTTTCGGGCTGTGCGCTTTTGTCGCACCCGAAGCACCCGACGAATTGCAGAAACCGAGTGGGAATCTGTCGGTCTCAGGCTGCGGCGATGAATGAATGTTCATCTTCAGGCTGTGGCAACCGCCCAAGTCCCGGCAGGCGCCTGCCGGCACGCCATGCCACACCGGGCGCGCGGGGCAGGGCGGTCCGTGCCGCACTAGCATGCGTACCGACTTTTCTTTATCGTGTGCGCCCCGTGGAATTTGCTCGAGTAAACAGAATGTTGGAATCGTCTCTCAGCCAGTTGGAACAACTTGTCAGCGATCTGGTGCAACAGAACCAGCAATTGCAGGACAGCAATGCCCAACTGCGTGCCGAACTGGCCCAGGCCAGGGAAGAAAACGACAGCCTGCAACTGAGCCTGTTGGAACATGAAGAGAAGCAAGGCAGCGCTGCGGCGCGTATCCAGGCCCTGGTCGAGCGCGCTACCAGCGCCAGCGCCGTGAACGCATGAACCGCTACGATGGTGTAACCGTGCTCTCCATCATGGGCAATGACTATTCGGTCAAGGCCCCTCCCGGAGAGGAGCAGACTCTGCAGCAGGCGGCGGCGATGCTGCAGGCATCGCTCACCGAAACCAAGCGCCAGTACCCGACGCTGATCGGCGACCGGCTGCTGATGCTCGCGGCGCTGAACCTGTGCTCCAAGCAGATCCAGCTCGAAAAGCAGCACAAGATCGAGCTGGAGCGCGCCCAGGAGCAGGTCGACGCCACGGTGCAGGCCATCTCGCGCACCATCGGCCAGGGCTGACAGCCCTGGTGCCGTCCGCAGGCTGCTTCAGCCAGCCTGCATGACCCGACGAATGTCCGCCGCCAGTTGGCGTACGCGGTCCTGTTCGGTGTCCCATGAGCACATGAAACGTGCCCCGCCCTTGCCGATGAAGGTATAGAAGCGCCAGCCCAGGCTGCCCAGCGCGGCGATGGCCGGCTCCGAGAGTTGCAGGAACACGCCGTTGGCCTGCACCGGGAACATCAGTTCCACACCCGGCACATCCTTGACCAGCTCGGCCAGCAGCTGCGCGCACTGGTTGGCGTGGCGGGCATGGCGCAGCCAGGCGTCGTTCTCCAGCAGCCCGACCCAGGGCGCCGACAGGTAGCGCATCTTCGAGGCCAGTTGCCCGGCCTGCTTGCAGCGGTAGTCGAAGTCTTCGGCCAGCTCACGATTGAAGAACAGGATCGCCTCGCCCACCGCCATGCCGTTCTTGGTGCCGCCGAAGCACAGTACGTCGACGCCGGCTTTCCAGGTCAGCTCCGCCGGGGAGCAGCCCAGGAAGGCGCAGGCGTTGGAGAAGCGCGCGCCGTCCATGTGCAGGTGCAGGTTGAGTTCCTGGCAGGTGGCGCTGATAGCGCGCAGCTCTTCGGGCTGGTAGACCGTGCCGACTTCGGTGGCCTGGGTGAGGGTGACCACGCGCGGCTTGGGGTAGTGGATGTCCTGGCGCTTGAGGGCGATTTCGCGGATCGCTTCGGGGCTGAGCTTGCCGGCGGTGCTCGGTGCCACCAGCAACTTGGAACCGTTGGAGAAGAACTCGGGAGCGCCGCATTCGTCGGTCTCGACGTGGGCGGTTTCCGAACAGATCACGCTGTGGTAACTCTGGCACAGCGCTGACAGCGCCAGGGAGTTGGCGGCCGTGCCGTTGAAGGCGAAGAACACCTCGCAGTCGGTTTCGAACAAGCGGCGGAAACCATCGGCGGCGCGTGCCGTCCACTGGTCATCGCCGTAGGCGCGCTGGTGTCCCTGGTTGGCCTGTTCCATGGCGGCCCAGGCCTCGGGGCAGATACCGGAATAGTTGTCGCTGGCGAACTGTTGGCTCTGGTCGGTCATTGCCGATTCCTTATGCTTGACGAGGTACGGGTCTTGGCGGGCCTTGTGGGCTGCCATGTACCTCTGGTCTGGGATGCCTATACATTAGAGAGACTCATGGATCTTTCCAACCCGCCCTTTCTGCCCAGACGCGATCGCGCGCTGGACCTGCTCAAGTGGCTGGCGATGCTGAGCATGGTGCTGGACCATCTGCGCTACGTCGGCTGGTCGGCGGACTGGTTGTATGTACCGGGGCGCCTGGCCTTTGCGTGGTTCTGCCTGGCCATTGCGGTGAACCTGGCGCGGCGCAGTGCCGCCGAGACCGGCCCCCGGATCCGCTGGCGGTATCTGGCCTGGATGGCCGGCTTCGCGGTGCTGTCGGAGTTGCCGTATCGGCTGTTCATGCCGCAGGCGCAGACGCTGAATGTACTGCCCACGCTGTTGCTCGGCCTGCTGGTCGCTCAGGGCTGGCGCCAGCGCATGCCGCAAACCCGCACCATGGCGCTGCTGGCCTTGCTGCTGGCGGCGCTGTTTCAGCAGCACCTGATGTTCGGTTTCGCCGGGGTGATGCTGCCGCTGGTGATGCTGATGGTGTTGCAGCGGCCGTTGTGGCTGGCGGTTTTTCCGGCGGTGGTGTGCGTGGCAGGCAATGCCTGGGCGGAGATGCTCGCCGGGCTGCGCTGGGGGGATGCAGTGTCCATCGGTGCGCTGCTGGTCTGCCTGTTGGCGCCACTGGCCGGGCTGCTGCTGTTGCGGCGCAAGCTCAGTCTGGCGATCTGGCCGATGCGCCGCTGGGCCTATGCCATTTACCCCGCGCATTTCGTGGCGCTGTGGGGGCTCAGGCAGTGGGTGGTTTGAGGGTGAAGGCGGCTTTGTCTGCGGCATGTGGCCCGGTGAGAGCGGCTTTAGCCGTAATACTGGTCAGTTCAGACCGTGGGAGCGAGCTTGCTCGCGAAGGCGGCGTCAACTTCACAGCTTGTTCGGCGACTTTGCCAGTTTTTCGCGAGCAAGCTCGCTCCCACAAAGCCGCACAGCGCTTAATTGAACAGTATTGGCTTTAGCCGCAATGCTGATCTTTTAGACCAGAGGAATCTGGTCTGGCGTCGCTTTTGCTTTTTTTAAAGCACAGAACTTGCAGACGCCGCCAAACGCGACTTCGGTGCAGGCCGAGTGGAGGTGTCATGGAAGGGGGTAAGCCGGCAGGGAAGCCGGCTTAGGCGCACTGGGCCAGGGACGGCCCATTGCGCCGACCCCCTGGAATGGCGCCGGAAGG
>NZ_CAJYVE010000007.1 GCF_913777995.1 uncultured Pseudomonas sp.
CCCTTTCACGGCGGTAACAGGGGTTCGAGTCCCCTAGGGGACGCCAATAAGCGGGAATAGCTCAGTTGGTAGAGCACGACCTTGCCAAGGTCGGGGTCGCGAGTTCGAGTCTCGTTTCCCGCTCCAGATTTGGCGTTTGAAGCCTTGCGGCTTCAGGGCAAAGAAGCCCCGAGCATATCGGGGTTTTTTTATGAGCCTTGCGAGGCTCATGAAGGTTCAACGACTCGTCGCTCTCGACGGGTCGTCACAAGCGGGAATAGCTCAGTTGGTAGAGCACGACCTTGCCAAGGTCGGGGTCGCGAGTTCGAGTCTCGTTTCCCGCTCCAAATTCAGGTTTCGCAAGCATCACTCGGCTTGGTAAACCATAGATAGAAGGGGCTTCGGTCCCTTTTTTCATTTCTGCTTTCCACACCGAGAACCCTTCCTGGCGATGATCCCGGTGGCTGCGCGCTGCTTTTTCATTCGCGGCACAAGCGCCCGACCGCGTGCTGATCAAGGTCGACGGTGTACGGCGACCAGCCTGGCGGGGCGCTACCCCTT
Source organism: uncultured Pseudomonas sp. (assembly GCF_913777995.1). Classification (GTDB taxonomy): domain Bacteria; phylum Pseudomonadota; class Gammaproteobacteria; order Pseudomonadales; family Pseudomonadaceae; genus Aquipseudomonas. The sequence goes on from NZ_CAJYVE010000007.1 coordinate 541, forward strand.
TCAGGCGGTTGACGTTGATGTGCGCGGCCAGGCTGCATGCCTGGAAGGTCTGCTCAAGATGTGTTGCGCAGGCGTTTGGTGCGTTTTCGGCCCTGTGCCTCGCATGTTTGCGTTGCAAGCCTTCCTGGTCATGGGGTCGCTTGCCTGCGCAGGTACTTAGAAGTGTGCCTTGAGCAGGAAGCTGATGGCGCTCTGGTCGGTGGCGAAGGCCTGGCTGTCCTTGATGCCGTACTTGTCGCTCCAGTAGTCGTATTCCACGCCCACATAGAACTTCTTGCCCAGCCCGAGGCCCTTGGCCAGGTCGTACTTGATCTGCGGGTTGAAGTGCAGGTTGGCGTGGTAGCTCTTGTCGTTGTCCACCACCCAATCCATGAAGCCGTCGATGACCAGGTCGGAGTTGCCCACGGGAATGGTGTAGCTCCACACCGGGGTAATCTGCCAGACCCCGCTGCCATGGCGCTTGCCATCGGTCTCGCGGTAGTAGGTGTTGAGCTGGAAGTAGTCGAAGCCGGGAATGTTCAGATCCACCGCCGGGCCGAGCAGATAGCTCTCGGTGTCGTCTTCACCGAATTCGTAGGTGGCGGCCAGCAGCACGTCCTTGATCGGGCCGAACGACAGGTCCTTGCCGCTGATCTTGCCGAACGACAGGCGCGGGCTGATCTCGCCGTAGAAGGTCCGGTCATCACCGGAGGCGTTGGTCGCTTCGGTGTTGTAGTGGATGCCGTCGACGAACAGGAACAGGTCGCCGAAGCTCCAGCCGCTGGCGTGTTCGAAGGTCACGGTCTGTTGCCGGGGCGGGTCGACCTTGAAGTCGATGCCGTTGAGGTAGGTCAGGCTGTTGTCCTGCCAAAGCAACAAGTCGCCAGCCAGGCTGTGTCCGGTCATCAGCATGCCGCCGGCCAGCATCAGGGAAGTTGCGTTGCGCATCATAAAGGGGATTCTCAAATCGAGTGGTGAAGTGTGGGTCTTTACAGGTGTCGGGTCGTGCAGGCCGTCTCGGCATGCCGTCTGGCGGGACGGCGCCCGCTCATCGGCGTTGCGGTGCAAGTCGCTTCATGGTTCGAACGCGACGAGTGCGAAGCCGAATGCTGCTGGCCTGCAGCGAGGATGCGCTGCGCTTGAGATGGCATAGGTCGCTATGACGCTCTGTAGCGAATTCGAGACACGTGCCGGTCTTCTGTGGCGGCGTTGTGCGTGAAGGAGAGGCTCGCTCGACCGCAGAATCGGTGTCGCGGTGGTGCGCAGCGCAGCTCGCTGATGTTCGGCGGTGTGCTGGCTGATGCACGAGGTGGCTGGGGTGGTCTGGTGGGAGGAGGGCGGTCTGGGTGACCGCCTTCGGTTTGCGAGAGGGGGGGGCGTGGTTTCAGTCGAAGGGCCCTGCAGCGGTGAACGGGCCGCCTTGCAGCAGGGCGGTCGGGTCATCCGCAGCCGGCCTGGGTTGCTGTTCCAGCTTCTCGCGGAAGCGCTCGGAACTGTCTTGCGGATTGAATCCCAGGTGCGCGGCATAACGGTTGTTCCACCACAGGTCGCGGTTTGCCGACATCCCGTACACCACGGTGTGACCGACATGCTCCGCCAGCAGGGCGCGTTCGATCAGGTGAGCCAGGTCGCGGTAGCTCAGCCAGGTGCTGAGCATGCGCAGGTTGCGCGGTTCGGGAAACGATGAGCCGATGCGCAGGCTTACGGTCTCGATGCCGTAGCGATGGAAATAAAAGGTCGCCAGGTCTTCGCCGAACGATTTCGACAGCCCGTAATAGCAGTCCGGGCGGCGAAGGGAGTGCGCATCGACTGGCTCGTCCTGGCGATAGAAGCCGGTGACGTGGTTGGAGCTGGCGAAGATCACGCGCTTGATGGCGTGTTTGCGGGCCGCTTCATAGATGTGGAAGGTGCCGCGGATATTGGTTTCGAGAATGGCCTCGAAGGCACGTTCGGTGGAAATGCCGCCCATGTGCACGATGGCATCCACACCTTCGGCCAGCGCCAGTACGCCGGCCTTGTCGGCCAGGTCGCAGGGCCGGACCTCTTCGTGTTCACCGGCAGCGGGCGCCAGCGGGCTGATGTCGGAAACCCGCACGACGTCGGCATGTGCCTGCAGCGCCTCGCGCAGTATCTGGCCCAGGCCGCCGGCGGCGCCGGTCAGCAGGAGGCGGTTGAAGGGTTTGCTCGTGGCGGTCTGAGTCATGGCGGAACCTTTGCGCAGTGGCGGGGAAGCGAAACGGTGCCGGGCCACCCTGAGGGCGGCCCGGCGGCGAGGTGTCACAGGAAGTTGTACTGGATGCCGATCCGCCAGCGGGCCTGGCGATCGTCGGTGGTGGAGTTGACCTTGATGTCGCCCACCTCCATGAAGGGCGACCACTGCTTGTTGAGCCTGTACTTGACGATCAGGTTCTGCTCGTAGTCGCTCTTCTTGTTGTCGTAGCGGATGTAGTCCGTCTCGAAATGGATGTACTGGTATTCGAATGCCCATGGGCCCTGGGGCGTATAGCCCAGCCAGCCTTCCAGTCGCGTGGTGTTCTGGTTGTCCTTGGCGCGGTCATCCTTGCTGCGGTCGATCAGGTCGCGGTCGAGACTCCGGGCGTCCTGGCGTACACGTGTGGCGACGTACCAGGTGTCGGAGATCTTGTAGCTGTACTTGAGACCGAACTTGTAGGTGGTGGCGTCCTTGGAGCTGTCCATCTGGAAGGCCGGAGTCAGCGTCGACTGGGGGCTCAACTTGTAGTTGTAGTCCACCGTGAATTCATGGCCGTTGTTGACCATGTTGTCGTACGCGACGTCTTCGCGGTCGCCCGCGGTCTTGTATTTGATCTCGGCGGCGAACCCCAGACCGCTGTCCATGCGGTAGCTGAGCTTGATCCGGTCGGAGTGCATGCTGTCGTCTTCGGTGAAGCCGTGGCGGTAGTTGATGCTCGCGGAATCCGCGCAGGCATAGAAAGACAGGCTGAGGGTGCTGACAGCGATGAGGCTGCGAAGTGTTGTGTTCATGCGATCTTCTTTTTTGTTGTTGTTGAGGACGTTATGAGACAGAGCGGCGAGTCGGGCGGTTGTAGGTCTTCTCCGTGGGAAATTTCGCGATAAGTTATCGTACAACCATGGGGTTGTCTACGATTTCTTGAGATGTTGTCATACCACGTGAAGGGTGGCTCTATTTAGCGCGTTTCATGGGTTTTGTCTGGTTTGGCAGGGGCGATTGACCATTGGTTGGCCAGGTTTTTGTGCGTGAGGGGGCGTTTTTGAAAAGTTTGCGAGGGGCGCTTTTCAAAAGTTGTATGATGACGTAGGATCCGTCGCAGAGCGTGACACACCCGCCACAAATCCAAGAAAAAGGCTCAATGTCCATGATCATCACTGCTGTGAACGTCCAGATCTTCTCCTACCCCACGCGTCGTGCAGTCGACAGCGCCGGGCATGCCCACCCCGGCGATGTCACCCAGGCCAGGATGGCCCTGCTGCGTATCCGCACCGAATGCGGCAACGAAGGCTACGCACTGGGTGCGCCTGAGCTGATTCGCCCCTACGTGCTGGATAACTTCGTGCGCAAGGTGCTGGTGGGCGCCAATGCCTTCGATCGCGAAAGGATCTGGCACGACCTGGCGCACTGGCAGCGCGGCAGCGCCAGCCAACTGACCGATCGCGCTCTGGCGCTGGTCGAACAAGCCTTGTGGGACTGGGCCGGGCGCAAGCTCAAGCTGCCGGTCTACAAGTTGATCGGGGGCTACCGCGACAAGGTGCCGGCTTACGGTTCGACCATGTGTGGCGACGAGCTGCCCGGTGGTCTGTCCACACCGGAGGAGTACGGCCGCTTCGCCGAGACCCTGGTCAAGCGTGGCTACAAGGCCATCAAGCTGCACACCTGGATGCCGCCGGTGTCCTTCGCGCCGAGCGTCAGCATGGACATCAAGGCCTGCGCCGCCGTGCGTGAAGCCGTGGGCCCAGACATCGCGCTGATGATCGATGGTTATCACTGGTACAGCCGCACCGAAGCCCTGACCATCGGCCGGGCCCTGGAGAAGCTGAATTTCGCCTGGTTCGAAGAACCGATGATGGAAGACTCGGCCGAGTCTTACGCCTGGCTGGCCAGCCAGCTGGATATCCCGATCCTTGGTCCGGAAAGCCTGGGCGGCAAGCACCTCAGTCGTGCCAGCTGGGTGAAGAACGACGTCTGTGACATCCTGCGTGCCGGCGTGGCCGGTGTCGGCGGCATCGCTCCGTGCCTGAAGGTCGCGCACATGGCCGAGTCGTTCGGCATGGATTGCGAGATCCACGGCAACGGCGCCGCCAACCTGACAGTGGTCGGTGCGATCAAGAACTGCACCTGGTACGAGCGCGGCCTGTTGCACCCGTTCCTGGACTACGACGAGGTGCCGGCCTACCTGAATCGCCTGGTCGACCCGATGGATGCCGACGGTTTCGTGCACCTGTCCGACCAGCCTGGCCTGGGTGAAGACATCAACTTCAACTACGTCGAAACCAATACCCTGGAAAGCTTCTGATTCGTCCATGGCGACACGCGCCAGATGCGTGTCGCCCGAGAGTCCAATAACTATAAAAAGGCTACTCACATGAACGTTATCCCGAAACTCTGGGCGGGCGCCTTCGCCGCATCGCTGGCGTTGACTTCGCTGCCTGCCGCATTCGCCAAGACGCCTGCCGACCAGCTCATCGTCGGCATGAGCATGATCAACCTGTTGTCTCTCGACCCGGCCGCGGCCACTGGTCTGGACGTCTCCGAGATCAACGCCAACCTGTACGACATGCTGTTGGTTCAGGATGTCAGGCAGCCTGACACCCTGAAACCCGCACTGGCAGAAAGCTGGCAGGTCAGCGATGACCGCAAGACCCTCACCTTCACGCTGCGCAAGGACGTGAAGTTCCAGTCGGGCAACCCGCTCAGCGCGCAGGATGTGGCCTGGTCGCTGCAACGCGTGCTCAAGCTCAACTTGGCCCTGGCCTCGACCTGGAAGGCCTACGGTTTCACCGCCGCCAACGTCGAACAGCACATGCGCGCCACCGACGACTCCACCTTCGTCGTCGAACTGCCGCGCCCCACCGACCCGATGCTGGTGTTCAACACCCTGGCCACCTCGCCCAGTGCGTTCATCCTCGACCGCAAGGAAGTGCTCAAGCACCAGAAGGGCGATGACCTGGGCGCCGCCTGGCTGACCACCCATGCCGCCGGCAGCGGCCCGTTCATCCTCAACGACTGGCGCGCCAACGACGTGCTGCTGATGAGCCGTTTCGAGGGCTACTGGGGAGGGCCGGCCAAGCTCAAGCGCATCGTCATGCGCAACATGACCGAGTCGCAGTCGCTGCGCCTGATGATCGAGCGCGGCGATCTCGACCTGGCCAAGGGCATGGCGGCGCCGGACATCGCCGCCCTGGAGAAATCCGACAAGGTACGCGCCGAGACCGTCCAGCGCGGCACGCTCTACTACGTGGCGCTCAGCGTGAAGAGCAAACCGTTCGACGATGCCCGGGTGCGCAAGGCGGTGCGTTCGCTGATCGACTACCAGGGCATCAACCAGACGGTGATGCCGCACTATGGCCTGCTCAACCAGCGGCCGCTGCCACTGGGCCTGCCTGCACGCCTGGACGATCCCGGCTATACCCTCAACGTCGCCGAGGCCAGGAAGCTGCTGGCTGAAGCCGGCTACCCCGAGGGCTTCAAGACCACCATCCGGGTGCTCACCGAGCCGCCGTTCGTCAACATCGCTTCCAGCCTGCAGGCGACCCTGGCACAGGCCGGCATTCAGGCCAGCCTCATCACCGGCACCGGCAACCAGATCTACGGCGCCATGCGCGATCGCAGTTTCGACATCCTGGTAGGGCGGGGCGGCGGAGGGGCCGAACGGCATCCGCATTCGAGCCTGCGTACCCTGGTGTACAACCCGGACAACCGTGACGAAGCCCGCCTGAGCAATTTCCAGGGCTGGCGCACCTCGTTCTACAGCCCGGAACTGAACCAGTTGATCGAAACCGCCGAGGTCGAACCCGACAAGGCCCGGCAACGGGCGCAGTACCAGCAGATCCAGGAAAAGCTCGACGAGCAGGTCGGGGCCATCATGCCGGTGTCGCAGATGACCGACACCGTGATGGTCTACCACGACGTGCAGGACTATCAGGGCCACACGGCGGCCACCACTCGTTACAAAGACGTCTACAAGTCGCGTTGAGCGGGCAGGGGCGTGCGCGCCCCTCACGCCCTGGTGACCGATAACGCTTTTTCAGGAGCCTGTTATGTTTGTTTCGACTGCCTCTGCCCTGGGCACCCGCGTATCCGGGACCGCCCGCCGGGCCAGCACCGTCCTGGTGACCTTGCTGGGCCTCTTGGCGCTGACCTTTTTCATCGGCCGGGTGATGCCGCTGGACCCGGTACTGGCCGTGGTCGGTCCGGACGCCGACAGCTCCACCTACGAGCAGGTGTACCGCTCGATGGGCCTGGACAAGCCGATCTGGGCACAGTTCGGCCTGTACCTCAACGACCTGGCCCACGGTGACTTCGGCGATGCGCTGCTCACCGGCCATCCTGTGCTGGAGGACATCAAGCGCGTCTTCCCCGCCACCATCGAGCTGGCGACCCTGGCCATTCTCTTCGGCATCCTCATCGGCCTGCCATTGGGCGTGGTAGCGGCCAGCAATCAGGGGCGCATCGGCGATCACGTGGCTCGCGTCATCACCCTGTTCGGCTATTCCACGCCGATCTTCTGGGTGGGCATGATGGGCCTGCTGATCTTCTACGCCTGGCTGGGTTGGGCCGGCGGCGCCGGGCGCATCGACCTGGCCTATGACGGCATGGTGACCGAAGTCACCGGGCTGCTGTTAATCGACACCGCGCTGGCCCGCGACTGGGAGGCTTTCTCCAGCGCCCTGCGGCACATCGTGCTGCCTGCGCTGATCCTGGGCCTGAACTCGGTGGCCTATATCAGCCGCATGACCCGCAGCTTCATGCTCGAACAACTTTCGCAGGAGTACATCATCACCGCCCGGGTCAAGGGCCTGTCGCGGCGCCAGGTGGTGTGGGGGCATGCGTTTCGCAACATCCTCGTGCAACTGCTCACGGTGGTCGCGCTGGCCTACGGCTCGCTGCTCGAAGGCGCGGTATTGATCGAGACGGTGTTTGCCTGGCCCGGTTTCGGCCAGTACCTGACCAGCAGCCTGATGCTCGGTGACATGAACGCGGTGATGGGCTGTGTCCTGCTGATCGGCCTGATCTTCGTCGCCCTCAACCTGATCAGTGACGCGCTCTACAAGGTGTTCGACCCACGGACCCGCTGAGCCCCGCGCCAGCCCGAACACACGAATAACTATAAAAAGAAGGACGACTCCATGAAGACTGTATTCCCTTCCCTGCGCATGAGCCTGCTCGGTGCGATCCTGGCTCTGGGGCCGATGGCTGCCGTACAGGCCAAGACCCCGGCTGACCAACTGATCGTCGGCATGAGCATGGTCAACCTGTTCTCCATCGACCCGGCCAACGCGCCCGGCCTGGATGCTTCCGGGATCAACGCCAACCTCTACGACACGCTGATCAAGCGTGACAACGGCAACCCCGACCGGCACCTGCCACAACTGGCCGAGCGCTGGAGCGTCAGCGAAGACGGTACGCAGATCACCTTTCACCTGCGCAGCGACGTCAAGTTCCACTCCGGGAACCCGCTCACGGCCGAAGACGTGGCCTGGTCGTTGTACCGGGTGATGAAACTCAACTTCGGCCTGGCCACCACCTGGAAGGCCTATGGCTACAGTGCCGAGAACATCCAGGGGCTGATCCGTGCCACCGATGCGCACACGCTGGTGATCGACCTGCCGCAGCCGGTCAACCCGCTGCTGGTGATCGATTCGCTGGCCGTATCACCCAGCGCCGTGGTGGTGGATCGCGTGCTGGCGCTCAAACACGAGAAAAACGGTGACCTCGGTGCTGCCTGGCTGGTCACCAACGAAGCGGGCAGCGGTCCCTTCACCTTGAGCAAATGGAGCGCCAACGACGCGCTGGTGATGACCCGCTTCGACGGCTACTGGGCCGGCGCGGCGAAGATGAAGCGTGTGCTGGTGCGGCACATGACCGAGTCGCAGTCGCTGCGTCTGATGCTCGAACGCGGTGATCTGGACCTGGCCTATGGCATGGCCGCGCCGGACATCAAGGCCATCGAGGGGTCGGACAAGCTGCAGGTGCAGGCCTTGCAGCGCGGCACCATGTACTACGTGGCGATGAGCATGAAACAGCCGGAGTTCGCCAACCAGAAAGTGCGCGAAGCGGTGCGCAGCCTGATCGACTACAAGGGCATCGACGAGCAGGTGATGCCGCACTACGGCAAGCTCAACCAGCAGCCGATGCAGCTGGGCCTGGAGGCGCGCCTACCCGACCCCGGCTATCGCCTGGACGTCGCCAAGGCCAAGACCCTGCTGGCCGAGGCAGGCTACCCGCAGGGCTTCACCACCACCATCCGCACGCTGTCGGAGCCGCCGTTCATCGACATCGCGGCGCGCATGCAGGCGACCCTGGCCGAGGGTGGCATCAAGGCGAGCATCGTCACCGGCACCGGCAACCAGGTCTATGGCGCGATGCGCGCCCGCAACTTCGAGATGATCGTGGCCCGCGGTGCGGAGCGATACCCGCATCCGTACTTCAGCCTGCGCACCTTCGTCTACAACCCCGACAACAGCGACAACGCCGGGCTGCCCAACTTCCAGGGCTGGCGCGCCTCGTTCTTCGATCGCCAGCTCAACGACCTGATCGACCGCCTGGGCGTGGAGCGTGACGCCGCCAAGCGCCTGACCCTGTACCACGAAGCGCAGCAGCGCTACGACCAGCTGGCCGGACCGATCATGATCGTTTCGCAGATGACCGACACCGCGGTGAGCGCCAGAGACGTCAAGGGCTTCACCGGCGATGACGCCGAGGCGACCCGTTACCTGGGCGTGTACAAACAACGCTGAATCCCGCCGGGCGCGCCTGCGGGCGCTTCCGGTGGCCATGATTCCCCATCGAGAGCATGCCGATGATTGCCAACATGTCTTCTTCCGAATCAGCTGCCAAGCACAAGAACGAACACGCACCGTCCTCCAGCATGGAGGCGCTGTACAAGAGCAGCCTGCGGGTGTTCAACCACCTGCTGCGCAACCCCATGACCCTGGCCGGGCTGCTGGTGGCGCTGCTGCTGATCGTGGTCGCCACCTTTGCGCCATGGATCGCCACCCACGACCCGGTGGTCCAGAACCTCGGCGCGGCGCTGCAGGCGCCTGGGGCCGCGCACTGGTTCGGCACCGACGAATACGGCCGCGACATCTTCAGCCGCCTGGTGTACGGCGCACGCATCACCCTGTACATCATCGTGCTGGTGACCGTCATCGTCGGCCCTATCGGGTTGTTCATCGGTACGGTCTCGGGGTACTTCGGCGGTTTCGTCGACACGCTGTTCATGCGCATCACCGACATCTTCATCTCGTTCCCCAGCCTGGTCCTGGCCCTGGCCTTCATCGCCGCCCTCGGCCCTGGCCTGGAGCATGCGGTGGTCGCCATCGCGCTGACCTCCTGGCCGCCGATCGCGCGCCTGGCGCGGGCCGAGACCCTGTCGCTGCGCAAGGCCGACTTCGTGGTGGCGGTGGAGCTGCAGGGCGCCTCGTCGACGCGCATCATCCTGCGCCACATCGTGCCGATGTGCCTGTCGTCGGTGATCATCCGCCTGACCATGAACATGGCCGGCATCATCCTCACCGCCGCCGCCCTGGGCTTTCTCGGCCTGGGCGCGCAGGCGCCGCTGCCGGAGTGGGGCGCGATGATCTCCACCGGTCGCCGCTACATGCTCGAATGCTGGTGGCTGGTCGCCGTGCCGGGGGCCGCGATCATGCTGGTCAGCCTGGCGTTCAACCTGCTGGGCGATGGCCTGCGGGACATCCTCGATCCACGTAGCGAATGACCGGAGGCCCCATGTCCAATCCAAAACTGATCGTCGATTCGCTCAACGTGCGCTTCGTCAACGGCAAGAAAGTCATGCATGCGGTGCGTGACGTGTCCTTCACCCTGGGCCGCGAGAAACTCGCCATCGTCGGCGAGTCCGGTTCGGGCAAGTCGACGGTCGGGCGCAGCCTGCTCAAGCTGCACCCGGCCAGTGCGCAGATCACCGCCAACACCCTGCAGTTCGGCGACGTCGACCTGCTGACCGCCAGCGAAAAGGCCATGCAGAAGATCCGTGGCCAGCGCATCTCGATGATCATGCAAGACCCGAAGTACTCGCTGAACCCGGTGGTGCGTGTCGGCGAGCAGATCGCCGAAGCCTACCTGGCCCACCACAAGGCCAGCCGCAGCGAAGCCCGCGAGCGGGTGCTGCTGATGCTGGAGAAAGTGCACATCCGCGACCCCAAGCGGGTCTATGACCTGTACCCGCACGAAGTCAGCGGCGGCATGGGCCAGCGCATCATGATCGCCATGATGGTGATCACCAACCCGGAAGTGATCATCGCCGACGAGCCCACCTCGGCCCTGGACGTTTCGGTGCGCCAGCAGGTGCTCAACGTGCTCGAAGAGCTGGTGGTCGAGCAGCAACTGGGGCTGATCTTCGTCAGCCACGACCTCAACCTGGTGCGCAACTACTGCGACCGCGTGCTGGTGATGTACGCCGGGCGTGTGGTCGAGTCGCTGGCCGCCAGTGACTTGCATCGCGCCGAACATCCCTATACCCGTGGCCTGCTGGCCGCCTTGCCGAGCATGGACAACCGCCGTCCGCGCCTGCCTGTGCTGCAGCGCGACCCGCTCTGGCTCACCTGCTGAGGAAACTGACCATGTCCATGATCCAAGCCCAATCGTTGAACCTGAGCTTTGGTGTCGGCCCGGCGCTGAACCAGGTGCTGCATGACGTCAACCTGAGTGTCGAGGACGGCGAGTCGTTCGGTCTGGTCGGCGAGTCCGGTTCCGGCAAGACCACCGTGCTGCGCTGCCTGGCCGGTCAGTACCGGCACTGGAGCGGGGCACTGAGCATTGCCGGCGTGCCGCTGCAGCACAAGATTCCCAAGGAGCACTTTCGCAAGGTGCAGATGGTCTTCCAGGACCCCTACGGTTCGTTGCATCCACGCCACACCATCGATACCGCGCTGCGCGAGCCGCTGGCCATCCACGGCATGGGCGAGCGCGACGAGCGCATCAACGACATTCTGCACAAGGTCGGCCTCAACGACAGCTTCCGCTATCGATACCCGCACCAGTTGTCCGGCGGTCAGCGCCAGCGCGTGGCCATCGCCCGGGCGCTGATCCTCGAACCCCGGGTGCTGCTGCTCGACGAACCGACTTCAGCCCTCGATGTGTCGGTGCAGGCCGAGATCCTCAACCTGCTGTCCGACCTGCGCCAGCGCGAGAAGCTCACCTACCTGATGGTCACCCATGATCTGGGGGTGGTCAGCCACCTGTGCGACAAGGTCGCGGTGATGCAGCACGGGCGTATCGTCGAGCGCCTCGACAGCCAGGCCTTGAGCCAGGACCAGGCGAGCCACGAGTACACCCGCATGCTGGTGCAGGCCAGCCGCGACTTCAGCGCCGAGCCGGTGCGCGCCGCCGTCTGAACACCCCTGTCCCTGTGCGGGGATGGCGTCACGCGCCGGCCCCGCCCATCGGCGGATCGATGACGGTCCGCGAGGAAAGCGTATGCCTCATTGCATCATCGAATGCCCCGCCGGCCTGGCCCGGGCGGTGGGCGAGCAGACCCTGCTGGGCACCGTCCACGACGCCATCGACGCCAGTGGGCTGTTCACCCCCGGTGACATCAAGGTCCGTCTGGCCCTGTACGAACACTACCGCTGCGGCGCCACCCAGGACGATTTCGTCCATGTGACCCTGCAGATTCTCTCGGGGCGCAGTGCGGATCAGCGCCGTGCCCTGGCACTGGACACCGTCGGCGCGCTGGTGGCACGCCTGCCGCAGGTGCAGGCGGTATCGATGGACGTGAGGGAAATGCCGCGCGAGACCTTCGTCAACCGCCGTCATTACCTCGCACACGCCGCCGGGCAAGGCTGAAGCGGATTCGGCCCAACCCCGGTGCGATGACTGGCAACCACAAGGAAAACAACAACATGCCGATAGCAACACCCCTCACTGCATTCCTTGCCAGGCGCGGCCTGGCTGGTTCGATCGTCGCCGCCCTGGCCATGGGCAGCAGCCTGCCGCTCTGGGCACTGGAGGCGCCGGCCAGGCTGCAGGTGCCGACCCTGGCCTTCGATGACCGGCAGATCATCCTGGTCTGGGAAAAGCCCGAAGCCCATGCCGACATCCAGGACTACCACGTCTATGCCAACGGCCAGCGGCTGGGCAGTGCCAATGCCAACAACGACCGGGTGTCGCCAGCCAAGCCCTATATCGACCGCTTCTACGAGCAGGACACGCGCGGCTTTCATCACCGCATCGCCATCCACAGCTACACCGCCGAGGGCCTCACGCCTGACACCGAGTACCGCTTCACCGTGCGTTCGGTCGGCCGTGACGGCAAGGAGTCGGCCGACAGCCCGGTGCTGGTGCAGCGCACCACGCCGGTTCCTGCAGTGTTCGACGTCAGGCGCTACGGCGCCAAGGGCGACGGCAGCACCCTGGATACCGCCGCGATCCAGCGCGCCATCGATGCATGCACACGCGGTTGCAAGGTGCTGCTGCCGGCTGGCACCTACAAGAGCGGTGCGCTGTACCTCAAGAGCAACATGACCCTGGAGATCGCCGAGGGCGCGACCCTGCTCGGGTCGGAGCGTGCCGAGGACTACCCGCGCGAGGGTTACATTCAATACCCGTATTCGACCACCGTGCGCCCGGCCTCGCTGATCAACGCGCTGCCACGTGACCCGCGCAGCCACCAGGCCTTCGAGAACATCCGCATCGTCGGCAAGGGCACCCTCGACGGCAACGGCTGGAAACGCAATGACGACGTGGTCGACGAGCGCGGCCAGCGCCTGCCGTTCTATCTGCCCAGCGACAACAGCCGCTACCTGCACGACGGGATACTGGCCAAGGCCCAGGTCGAACGTGCGGTGGCCGAAGGCATGAACGTCAAGGATGCCTACGGTCAGATGCGTTCTTCGCTGATTACCCTGCGCGATGTGAAGAACGTCTTCTATGGTGGCTTCACCGTGGTCAACCCGGCGTTCCACGGCATCATGAACCTGGAAACCGAAAACGTGGTGCTGGCCAATACCACCCACAAGACCTATGACGCCAACAATGGTGATGGCATCGAGTTCGCCAACAGCCGTGGCGCGATGGTCTTCAACAACTTCTTCGACACCGGTGACGACTGCGTCAACTTCGCCGCTGGCACCGGCGCCGAGGCGGTGAAGCAGAAACCCCAGGAAGATGCCTGGATCTTCAACAACTACTTCCGCAAGGGCCATGGCATGGTGGTCGCCGGCAGCCATACCGGTGCGTGGATCCAGAACATCCTGGCTGAAGACAACGTCTCGGACGGCACCGATGCCGGGCTGCGCATGAAGAGCACCAACTTCATGGGCGGCGGCGCACGCCATGTCACCTTCCGCGACTCGGCAATCCGCAACACGGTCAAGCAGGCGTTCATCTTCACCCTCGACTACCACGACCCCAACGCCAAGCTCGACTACCAGCGCTCGACCATCGCCGGTCAGTTCCGCGACATTCGGGTCAGCAATGTGAGCGTGGAGAATGCGCGTGGCGCGGCCATCGAGGTCAAGGGTGACAGTGCCCACGACGCCTTTCACCAGGGCCTGGTGTTCGAGCGGGTGCGCTTCAGTGGCCCGGCACAGGCGAAGATCGATGGGTTGAAGGACTCGCGCTTCGACGCGGTGCGCTTCAGCGAAACCGGCGATGTGCAGCCCTGGCAGGTGAAGAACAGCCAGGGCCTGAGTTTCAGTCAGGTGGAACCGGCGGCGCCCTGAGCCGCCCGCGGCCTCACTCGTTGTAGAAGGCCTGGCGCTGCTGGGCCTCGCGCAGGCGAGTGCGGCTGTTGCTCAGGTGCAGGAACATGGCCGCGCGCGCTGCATCCACGTGACGGCTGGCGATGGCGTCGAAGATCTGCTGGTGCTCGGCGTTGATGCCTGCCAGGTAGGTACTGCGATTGCTCTGGCCGATGTAGGCCGAGTTCATCCGGGTACGCGGAATCAGCTTGGTACCCAGGTGCTTCATGATGTCGATCAGGTAATGGTTGCCCGAGGCCTTGGCGATCTGCAGATGGAACTGGAAGTCGGCGTAGGTGGTGCTGCCGGATTTTTCCGGGCCTTCCAGCAGGGCGTGCAGCGCCTGCTCGACTTCTGCCAGGGCTTCAGGCGTGGCACGCTCGGCGGCCATGCCGGCGGCCTGCACCTCCAGGCTCAGGCGGAACTCCAGCAGGTCGAGGACGTCGGAGAGCTGCACGATGGTCGCCGGGCCCAGGGCGAAGCCTTCCGGGGCGGGCATGTCGAGAATGAAGGTGCCGACGCCGTGGCGGGTCTCGACCAGCCCGGCCGCCTGCATGCGCGACAGCGCGTCACGCACCACCGTGCGGCTGACGCCTTCGTCCTGCATGATGGTGGCTTCGGTCGGCAGCTTGTCGCCACGCTTGAGAGCGCCATCGCGCATGCGCTGGGCAAAGCGTTCGACCAGGGCTTCGGCGAGCCGGCGAGGTTTGTTGGCAGCTGGGGCGGAGAGGTCCGGCATGGGTATGCTCTGGCTGGTTTGGACAAGGATTATAGTGCGAACGGACGCGAAGCTGCGCTTATACTGCTGACAATTTGATATCTCAATGGATCCTTCCCATGGACAGTTCTCCCCCCGAGCGACGCCTGAGCCTGGCCCAGCAGCTGGTCCTTGATCTGTCGCGTCGAATCCTCGCCGGTGAACTGCCTGCTGGCAGCAAGCTGCCCACCGAGCAGGCACTGACCCAGGAACGCGGGGTCAGCCGCACGGTGGTGCGTGAAGCCATGTCGCGGCTCCAGGCCGAAGGGCTGGTGGAAACCCGGCGCGGCATCGGCACCTTCGTGGTCGATACCACCGGCCCCGGCGCGTTTCAGGTCGGGCGTCATGACCGTGATCCGGCCTACGACGAAGTGGCTTTCATCGAGCTGCGCATGAGCCTTGAAGTGGACGCCGCAGCCATCGCCGCACAGCGCGCCAGCGCCGAGCAGCTGCAAACGCTGCGCACCGCGCTGGACGAGGCCAATGCGCTGCCGCGTATCGCTCAGGACAGCATCGCCACCGACTTCCGCTTTCATCTGCTGATCGTGCTGTGTACGGGCAACAGTTTCTTCATCGATGCCATGACCCACATGAGCAATACCCTCAAGGTCGGCGTGACCCCGCCGCCCGAGCTGGCCGAGCTGCATCGCCAGGCGTGTCGTCGCGAGCGCGAGCAGATCTACACCGCCATCTCGCACCGCGACCCCGACGGGGCCCGCGCGGCGATGCGCCTGCACCTGATCAATTGCCTGCAACGCGTGCGGGCGGCTCAGGCGACGGCGGGCTGAGCCTCTGCCGGGTGCGTGCGGGCCCGTTCGCGGATCTGTGTTGCCAGTTGCTCCTCCAGTGCCGCATAGCCGCCCGCCACATGGTTGCGCGCCAGTTGCAAGGCCTTGGCCAGATGGCGCTCCATGCTCGGCACATCGCCCTGCAACGCGGCGCGCAGGGCGTCGCAACGCGGTGCCAGGGACGGGGCGAACCAGTCCACATCCCGGTTGCGGCCGTACGCGTCCAGCGCCGAGGCGTCCTGGGTGTAGTAGGCGCGGCTGTAGGCCAGGTCGCGCTGCATGATCGCGATGCTGGTGGCCACGGGCAGCAACTGCTTGCTATGGGCGTCAAGCATCGCTTGCAGCGCGCTGTCCAGTTGCTGAATACCCGGCCAGTCTTCAAGTGCTTGCCGGGCATAGATCTGATAGGAGAGGGCGATCAGCGGCATGGGCATCGGCTGTTCGGCCAGTGCCTGAATGTCTTCGACCGCTAGCCGCTCGGCCGGCACGCCAGCGACGTAATGCGCCAGCAGACGGGTGTAGGCCAGGTCGGCAGCGTTTTGGTCCGGCCGCCGCCACCAGGTCAGCAGCTTGAAACCGTCGCTCTGGCTACGCCCCCAGGTCGGCACCAGGTTGGCCAGACCCATGCCCAGGTTGATCAGCGCGAAGCCCGGCAGCACGCCGATCAGCGAGCCACCCAGCACAGCGAGGATCAGGCACAGGGCGGCGGCGATCAGGTTGGCCAACGGCCCCATGACGACGAACAGCAATAGCGACTCGCGTACCGGTTGGTCCGGACGCTGCGCGGCGAACACGTAGCCGCTCAGTCCCAGGCTTCGCGGCACGCCCTTCAGGCGCACCCGCAAGCCTCGACGCTGGGGCTGGATCGCCAGGTGGAAGACCTGCACCTGCAACACCGGCATCCCGGCCAGGCGCGCCCCCAACCAGTGCCCGGCTTCGTGGATCAGCGTGGCAAGCATGATCAGCACGGTGACCAGCAGCACGCTGACGAACGGTCCATGCCTGAAGATACCGCCCATGCCCATCAGCACGCCGGCCCAGGCGCAGGCGCCGATGAACAGCGCCACCTGGATCAGCACCATCAGGCGGTTCAAGCCGCGCTTTGCAGTATTGCCCATGGCATGTCTCTCGTGAACGATGCCCAGCAGACCATGGTGGGGCGCCTGGGTTCCGGCTCAGCCCTGGCTCGGCCGCACCAGGTCGAGCAGGTTGTCCCGCGACTTGAGGCTTTGCAGGATGATGTCCGAGCGAATGTCGGTAACCCCCTGGCTGGCGTGCAGGCGGTTGACGATGAAATCGGTGTAGTGCGCCAGGTTGCGCGCGCGCACGCGCAGCAGGTAGTTGCTGGAGCCGGTGACGATGAAGGCGTCGGCCACTTCAGGCCAGTGCTGCACGGCTTCGATGAAGCGTTCGTGCCAGCCGTCCATGTCCTGGCGCACGTTGACACTGACCATCGCCTGCACTTCGATGCCCAGCTTGGCGGTGTCCAGGCGCACGCCGTAGCCGGCGATGATGCCCTCACTTTCCAGGTTGCGCAGGCGACGCAGGCAGGCCGAGGGTGACAGCGCGACTTTTTCCGCCAGGTCCTGGTTGCTCATGCGTCCGTCCTGGCTGAGGCAGGCGAGGATACGCAGGTCGATGCTGTCCAGCTTCATCGTGTGCAGATTCCTTCGTTTTTAACTTCTTGATTCGAATAATCTGCGAATAAATGTCACTCCGGCGCTGAGATTGCAAGAAAATTCTTGGCCCTTGCAGATAAGCTTTTCCCAGCCTGCAAGGGAGCAGAACAACAACATGCCAACGCAAACCGCCTGGTGGGACATCAGCCCGCCCTTGAACACCGACACGCCGACCTGGCCCGGCGACACGCCTTTCCAGGAAGAGCGGGTCTGGGCCTATGGTCCGCAATGTCCGGTCAACGTAGGACGCATCACCCTGTCGCCGCACACTGGCGCGCATGTCGATGCGCCCTTGCACTACAGCCCCGACGGCCTGCCCATCGGTGAGGTGTCACTGGACCTGTACATGGGCCCGTGTCGGGTCATCCATTGCCTGGGCAGCGGTGCGCTGGTAGAGCCGACGGATATCGCCGCGCACTTGCACCAGGTGCCCGAGCGCGTGCTGCTGCGCACTTATCGGCAGGCGCCAGTGAGCCACTGGGACTCTGACTTCACCGCCGTCGCGCCAGCGACCATCGAATTGCTGGCGAGCCATGGCGTACGCCTGATCGGCATCGATACGCCGTCGCTCGACCCCCAGGAATCCAAGACCCTGGACGCTCACCGCACGGTGGAGCGCCAGGCCATGGCGATCCTCGAAGGCATCGTGCTGGATGCGGTGCCCGAGGGTGACTACGAACTGATTGCCTTGCCCCTGCGTTTCTCCCACCTCGATGCCAGCCCGGTGCGCGCCGTACTGCGCCCCCTGAAAGGATGAATGACATGTCTGTACAACAAGAACTGCGCGAGCTTGATCTCGCCGACCCGCTGGCGCCGCTGCGCGACGCATTCGCCTTGCCCGAAGGTGTGGTCTACCTCGACGGCAACTCCCTTGGTGCCCGCCCGCACGCCGCGTTGGCGCGGGCCACGCAGATGATCGAGCAGGAGTGGGGCGAAGGGCTGATCCGCAGCTGGAACACCGCGCAGTGGAGCACCCTGTCGACGCGCCTGGGCGACAAGCTGGCCGGGCTGATCGGCGCAGGGCCTGGCGAAGTGGCGATCACCGACACCACCACGGTGAACCTGTTCAAGATCCTCGCCGCCGGCCTGCGCATCCAGGCCCAGCGCGCGCCGCAGCGCAAGGTGATCCTCTCCGAGCTGCACAACTTCCCGGCTGACCTGTACGTCATCGAAGGCCTCGCCGACCTGCTCGACGAAGGCTATGAACTGCGCCTGATCGACAAGCCCGAAGACCTCGCGGCGCAGCTCAGCGACCAGGTGGCGCTGGTGCTGCTCACCCACGTCAACTACAAGAGCGGCCACATGTACGACATGGCCGCGGTCACCGCGCAGATCCACCAGCATGGCGCGCTGGCGCTGTGGGACCTGGCGCATTCGGCCGGTGCGGTACCGGTGGACCTCACCGCTGCCGGGGCGGACTACGCCATCGGCTGCACCTACAAGTACCTCAACGGCGGGCCCGGTGCACCGGCCTTCGTGTGGGTTTCTCCGGCGCTGTGCGACCAAGTCTGGCAGCCGCTGTCGGGCTGGTGGGGCCACGCCCGGCAGTTCGCCATGGAACCGCACTACGCACCGGCCTCCGGTATCCAGCGCTACCTCTGTGGTACCCAGCCGCTGGTGTCGCTGGGCATGGTCGAGTGCGGCCTGGACATCTTCGCCAAGACCGACATGGTCGCGCTGCGGCGCAAATCCCTGGCGCTGACCGACCTGTTCATCCGCCTGGTGGAAGAGCGTTGCAAGGCGCACCCGCTGACCCTGATCACCCCGCGTGACCACGCCCAGCGCGGCAGCCATGTGAGCTTCGAACACCCTGAAGGCTATGCCGTGGTGCAGGCGCTGATCGCCCGCGGGGTGATCGGCGACTACCGCGAGCCACGCATCATGCGCTTCGGCTTCACCCCGCTGTACACCTCGTTTCAGGACGTCGGCGCGGCCGTGCAGGCGCTGGTCGAAGTGCTCGACGGCGAAGAATGGCGTCAGCCGCAATACCAGACCCGTCACTCGGTGACCTGAGGAGCCTTCCATGAGCCAATGTCCCTATTCCCACGGCAACGCCGAGCAGTGGCATGACGCCAAGCTGGATTTCAGCAACGACATGAGCTACGGCGATTACCTGGACCTCAAGCGCATCCTCAGTGCCCAGCATCCGCTGTCGGAGGACCACAACGAGTTGCTGTTCATCATTCAGCACCAGACCTCCGAGCTGTGGATGAAGCTGATGCTCCACGAGCTGCGCGCGGCCCGCGAACAGCTCAAGCAGGGTGACCTGCCACCGGCGTTCAAGATGCTCGCGCGGGTGTCGCGGATCTTCGACCAGATGGTCCACGCCTGGGCCGTACTGGCAACCATGACACCCAGTGAGTACGTGGCCTTCCGTCCATCGCTGGGGCAGTCGTCGGGCTTCCAGTCGTTCCAGTACCGGGAGATCGAATTCATCCTCGGCAACAAGAGCGTGCCGCTGATGCAGCCCCATGCACACCGGCCCGAGCTGCTGGACGGCCTGCAGAAAAGCCTGGAAGAACCGTCGCTGTACGACGAGGCCATTCGCCTGCTGGCCAAGGCCGGCCTGCCGATCGATGCCGAGCGCCTGGAGCAGGTGGCACCGACCCGCACCCTGCGCAACGACTCGGTCGAGGCGGCCTGGAAAGTGGTGTACCAGAACCCCAGCCAGTACTGGGACCTGTACCAGCTGGCCGAGAAGTTCATCGACCTCGAAGACTCGTTCCGCCAGTGGCGCTTCCGCCACGTGACCACCGTGGAGCGCATCATCGGCTTCAAGCAAGGCTCTGGCGGCACCGAGGGCGTGGGTTACCTGCGCAAGATGCTCGACACCGAGCTGTTCCCCGAACTGTGGAGCCTGCGTTCCACCCTCTGATCGAACCGGCGCGCGCTGACCCAGCGCGCGCCGTGCTGCGTGCCTGAACCCCGAACATCGAACAATAACAAGGACAAATCTGATGCCCATCGACGCCACCCCACGACCGTACCCGACTTCCAGACTGCCGTTCTGACGCCCGCCGACGATTGCTTCGCCAGCGGACCAACATGACCTGCATCCACGTCGGTGGCTGCGCATGACTGCGCGCTGAACCTGCGGGGGTGTCTGTTTGATCGAGGTGCATCCATGACTCACGAAACGTCATCGGCCGGCTTGCAGCGCGGCCTCAACAGTCGTCACATTCAGCTCATCGCCCTGGGCGGCGCCATCGGCACCGGGCTGTTCCTCGGTTCGGCCGGGGTCCTCAAAACCGCCGGTCCGGCGATGATCCTGGGCTACGCCATTGCCGGCTTCATTGCCTTCCTGATCATGCGCCAGTTGGGTGAGATGGTGGTCCAGGAGCCAGTGGCCGGCTCTTTCGGCCATTTCGCCAACCGTTACTGGGGGGGCTTCGCCGGGTTCCTGTCGGGCTGGAACTACTGGATCATGTATGCGCTGGTGTGCATGGCCGAGCTGACCGCCGTGGGTAAATACGTGCAATTCTGGTGGCCGGAGATTCCCATCTGGGTCAGTGCCGCAGCGTTCTTCGTGCTGGTGAACGCGATCAACCTGATCAACGTCAAGGCCTTCGGGGAGACCGAGTTCTGGTTCGCCATCGTCAAGGTCGCGGCGATCATCGGCATGATCCTGCTGGCCAGCTACCTGCTGGTCAGCGGCGAGGGCGGCCCACAGGCGTCGCTGAGCAACCTGTGGAGCCATGGCGGGTTCTTCCCCCACGGGGTCAGCGGCATGTTCATGGCCATGGCCTTCATCCTGTTCGCCTTCGGCGGCATGGAGCTGATCGGCATCGCCGCCGCCGAGTCGGATGAGCCTCGGCGGGTGATTCCCAAGGCGATCAACCAGGTGGTGTACCGCATCATCATTTTCTACATCGGTGCCTTGACGCTGTTGCTGGCGCTGTATCCCTGGGACCAGTTGCTCGACAGTCTCGCTGCCAGCCAGGACGCCTACGGTGCCAGCCCCTTCGTGAAGATCTTCGCGCTGATCGGCAGCGACCTGGCGGCCCATGTGCTCAACTTCGTGATCCTCACCGCAGCGTTGTCGGTGTACAACAGCGGCGCCTACTGCATGAGCCGCATGCTGTTCGGCCTGGCCGAGCAGGGCAATGCGCCGAAAGGCTTGCTGCGTGTCAACCGTCGCGGCATTCCGGTGCCGGCGGTGCTGGTCTCGGCGGCGGTGACCGCATTGTGCCTGGTGATCAACTACCTGCTGCCGGGTGAAGCCTTCGAACTGATGATGGCCCTGGCCGTGGCGGCGCTGCTTATCAACTGGGTCATGGTCAGCCTGACCCACCTGCGCTTTCGTCGCGTGCTCAAGGCTCGCCATGAAACACCGCACTTCAAGGCGCTGTGGCATCCCATGGGCAATTTCATCTGCCTCGCCTTCATGCTGATGATTCTGGTGGTCATGCTGCTGATTCCCGGCATCCGCATTTCGGTGTTCATCATCCCGATATGGATTCTGGTCCTCTGGGCCATGTTCCGCTTCAGCAAACCGCCTGCCGCCGGCGCCGCCCAGCCGGCGCCCAGCGCCGGGCTCTAGGCTGGCAGAAGTCTCAGGTCCGCTGCCTGGCCAGGTCTGTTAGGGTCCGGCTGTCCGCTCCGCCGTGGGGCGGGCAGGGTGCCTGAGGGTGGTCATGGGTGCGGCGACCAACGATCCGCCAGCACCCCGCGTGGTCCAGGTCGCTTCTTCACGCAAGGAGAACCAGCACCATGAGAGCCAGAGAACTGAGAACCGTCGTCGACGATTTCCTCGACCGCCTGTTCGCCGCCTACGCCGCCGGCCAGCCCCGGCATGGTCGCGTCATCAATCCCAAGTCACGCGCCGTCTACCTCAACGAGCAGGGGGAGCTGGACGAAGGGCAGATGAACGAAGTGGAGGGCGGCAAGGGCTTTCCCGGCACCACCGCCGGCTACGTGGACCCTGCCGGGCCCGACGATGTGAAAGGTAAGGCGCCGCCGGCAGATGGTCTGATCGCCAGCGGCGGGCACACCGACGCGCGGGTCAAGCTCAACCAGCCCGGCAGCCACTGGCCCAAGCATCCCGTCAAGTCCGGCTCCACGCTGACGGTGGAATGGAACTACTCGATGCCGCACAAGACCCGGCGCTGGACCTACTGGATCACCAAGGACGGCTGGAGCCCCAGCCAGCAGCTGGTGCGCGCGCACCTGGAGGACAAGCCCATCCACGAGGTGGTCAATACCTACCAGCCGTACTGGGGACCGGACGCCGAACAGGAGTTGATGGCCCGCAACCCCACCATCCACCAAGTGCCGCTGCCGCAGCGCAGCGGCCATCATCTGTTGCTGGGGGTGTGGAACGTGGCCGATACCGAGGCCGCGTTCTATCAGGTGATCGACCTGGATTTCGGCGATGGCCAGTCGTGATCAGGCCGCTTTTCGGCCAGACCCAATGCTGGTCAGTTAAGCGCTTTGCGCCTTGTGGGAGCGAGCTTGCTCGCGAAAAGCTGGCAAAGTCGCTGAGCTTGCTATGAACGTGACGCCGCCTTCGCGAGCAAGCTCGCTCCCACGGGACTGAACTGTATTGCGGCTAGACCTGACCGACCTGTATGAGGTTGAGCATCCGGCGCAGCGGGTCAGGCAGCGCCGCTGCGATTCGCTCAACCTGCCCTCGGGCACCGTGCACCTCGCCCTGTTCCCAGCGATCCCATTGCATGTCGATACGCAGTTCACCCTGGCGCAGAATGGCCCAGGCGTGATCCAGGCCGCCGCCTTTTTCCATGGCCCAGCCGGCGTCCACCAGCGCATCGCGCAGGGCCAGCCAGTCGGCTTCGGGGAGGTCAGCGAGGATCAGGGCGTCGGTCATGGTCGTGTGCTCGCAGGGCGGGTGAGCAGTTTCGACCCTGCTCGCCTCAATCGGCAATGGCCAGCAGATCAATCTCCACGGCGGCATTCTTTGGCAACTGATACACCCCGACCGAAGTGCGCGTGTGGACACCCGCTTCGCCCAGTACCTGGTGGAAGATCGCCGAGGCGGCATTGGCCACTTCGCTTTGCTGGCAGAAGTCGCTGGCCGACTGCACGAAGACGTTCATGCGTACCAGACGGCGAATGCGTTCCAGCGAACCCAGATGCGCTTCAAGCAAGGCCAGGCAACGCAAGGCGCTGACCTGCGCAGCGATCTGTGCGTCTGCCAGGCTGACCTCGGCGCCGACCCGGCCAGGGTGGATGACGCTATCGTTGACCCGGGGGATCTGCCCGCTGACGTGCACCTGGTCGGCGTGCTGGATGACCGGTACGTAGTCGCCGCCAATCTTCGGCGTTCCCTCGAAGCGGTAGCCCAGCTTCTGCAACGCGGCCTGGTAACGCTGTGTTCTGCTCATCGACGCCTGGCTCCTCATCTGTTCACGACCCGGTTGGCCGCGCACGCAGGTTAGAAAAACCCTCCGCTTGAGCACCAGAAACACTCTGCCTAGAATCCACCGGACTTTACTGCCCGGACGACCCGTACAGATGCAGATCCAGCGCGCTGCCATCGCCAGCATTGCCTACCTGGCGGGTGAACCACGGGGCCGGCAGATCGTCGAGCACATCACCGCCTGCATCACCGATGGCCGCCTGGCACCGGGCGTGCGCCTGCCACCGATCCGCGAGCTGAGCGGCCTGCTGCAGGTCAGCAAGTCGACGGTGGTGGAAGCCCTCGACCGCCTGCGTGCTGCCGGGCTGCTCACCGCCCGGCAGGGGGCCGGTTACTATGTGGCTCGCGATGCCCTGGCCAGCGCACGGCCAGAGCCGGTGACCAGCACGGCGCCCGCCCCGGACATTCTCGCCACCCTGCGTCAGGCGCTGATGCTGGACAACGGTACGCGGCGCCCCGGTTGTGGTTTCCTGCCGGCGGCCTGGCTGCCAGACCAGGAACTGATGAAGGCCATGCGGGGCACGCTGCGCGCCAGCGCCCTGCGCATGGGCGAGTACGGTGCCGTGCCGGGCTACCTGCCGTTGCGCCAGACCTTGCGCCATAAGCTGGCAGCCTTGGGCATCCAGGCCGGGACGGGGCAGATCGTCACCACCGCCAGCACCGTGCAGGCCGTGGACATGCTCTTGCAACTGCTGCTGCAGCCGGGCGATACCGCGCTGCTGGACGAACCGGGCTATGTGAATTTTCGCGCCGCGCTGACACTGCGCGGTGCGCGAGTGGTCAGCGTGCCGCGCAGCCGTGAAGGCCTGGACTTCGCCGCCCTGGAGCGTCTGCTGGGTAGCGAACGCCCGCGGGTCTACCTGACCAATAGCACGCTGCACAACCCCACCGGCCACAGCTTCAGCGTGCTGCAGGCGCAGCGCCTGCTGGAGCTGTGCCAGCGCTTCGCGGTGCAGGTCATCGAAGACGACATCTACTGCGACCTGCAGCCAGACGCACCGCGCCTGGCTGCCTTGGGTGGCCTGGCCAGGGTCAGCTATGTCTCCGGCTTCTCCAAGACCCTGAGTGCCAACTGCCGAGTCAGCTATGCCGTGGTCGAGGCGCAACTGGCCGAGCGGCTGCAGGCGCTCAAACTCACCAGCGGCGCGGTAACCTCCGAACTCACCGAGCAGGTCATCCAGCGCATGCTGCTCGAAGGCAGCTACGAACGGCACACCCGACGCCTGGTCGACCGCTTGTATGAGTCGGGTGCCCGGGTTTCCCGCTGGCTCGCAGAGGCCGGCTGCACGCTGCACTCCACGCCCGGGCAGGGGCTGTTCATCTGGGCGCGGCTGCCAAGCGGCCAGGAGGCCGTAGCGCTGGCGCGGCGGGGCCTGGCGCTGGGCCTGGTGCTGGCGCCCGGCGCGTTGTTGAGTCAGGCGCCTGACGCTTGCCACTTCATGCGCTTCAATGTCGGGCACAGCGACAGCCAGGTGGTACGCGATGCCTTCCTGCGCCTGCTCGAGGGGCGCTGAGCCTGGCCGGTTGGATGCGCCTGCGCTGCCGGGCGACATATTCTTGCGACGCCTCGACAATCAATGCGCGGGCCGCTGAGGCCTCGGGCACAGGGCTCGATCTGCATCTATTCTGAGTCAATGCCGATACAGGTCTGTCACGCGTTGTGTGCATCCGTAGAGCGGCTTCAGCCGCGAAATAGCCGGAACGATCAGGGTATCTACGGTGACCAACAGGCAGCCCCTCGGCTAAGCCCATGCGGTTCGGTTAGACCAGGCAGGAGCGGCACCCGCGCGAAGCGACCTCATGTTCACCGCCGATGCAGTGAATGTTCTGGCCCTTTCGCGGTTGAAGCCGCTCCTGCCAGCCCCGACCGAGCTGTTTTGGAGCCAACGCCGACCCTGTGCTTCATCCTGCCAGACTGAGCCAAATGCCTTCCTCGATGCGTTTTCTCCATGCCCTTCGCCGCCGCACCCTCCAACTGGGTTGCGCCGTGCTGGCATTGTCTTGTGAGGCTGTGGCGGCGGCCGAGCCCTTGCCGGTGTACATGCTCGAGGCGCCACCGCTGACCATGTCCGGTCCGCCCGGCGAGAACGGCATCCTCGGCGATGCCGCCCTGTTGGCCGGTGCGCTGGCAGATCAGCCGCTGGCGCTGCAGTC
The DNA here is from genome assembly GCF_913777995.1 of uncultured Pseudomonas sp. Taxonomy (GTDB): domain Bacteria; phylum Pseudomonadota; class Gammaproteobacteria; order Pseudomonadales; family Pseudomonadaceae; genus Aquipseudomonas. The sequence goes on from NZ_CAJYVE010000007.1 coordinate 26,191, forward strand.
GTTGCCATGGAATCGCGCGCAGCGCATGGTCCAGCTGGGTCAGGATCTGTTGATCATTCCCCTGTCGCGCACCCCCGAGCGGGAAAGCAAATACACCTGGATCGCCCCGGTGATGACCATGGAGCGCGCCTTCTTCAGTCTCAGCAAACAGGTCGGCAGCTTTGCCGAAGCGCGCCAGACCTATCAGCGCATCGCCGTGGGCATGGGCAGCGCCCAGGAACAGAAACTGCGCGAAGAGGGCTTCTCCGACGAGCAGATCTACCCGTTGAAAATCGGTGAGAACCCGGCGCAGATGCTTCTGCTGGGCCGGGTGGACGCCTGGTTCAACGGCGTACCGGAAACCCAGTACATCTGGAAGGGTGTGTCCAGCAAGCCGCTGTTGATGAGCCCGCCACTGATGAGCGCCGACCTCTACCTGGCCTGTTCGGCGCAGTGCAGTGAAGCACGGGTGCACAGCCTGCGCCAGGCGGTCGAAACGTTGCGCCGCAACGGCACCCTGAACCGCCTCATCCACCATTACCTGTATGGCCTGCCCAGCGATAGCAGCGTGCCCTGACGTGGCTCAGCGGCCCACCGGTTCCAGGCGTGCCAGGGTGAAGCTGTGGTTATGGAAGTTGTATTCGAACAGTTCGCTGTAACGTCCCCATTCGATGACCACCTTCACCACCCGCAGCGCCTCGTCTTCGTTCATCCACTGCGCCAGGCGCTCCAGCACGGCTGCCCTGGGCAGACTGCCGGCCGGGTCGAGGTGCAGGCGGTCGAGTATGAAGTTCACCAGGGCGATGCGCCCACGGCACTGGCGGGCGAACAGATCCTGGCGGCGCGCCTGGGTGGTGGTCACGTAGTGTCGGCCCTGGCGGTCCAGGCGCAGCTGGCCGTCCTCGATGTGTGCCAGGCCCAGCAAGGCCAGCGCTTCGCACACCGGCAGCAGCTCTTCGTCGGGCAGTTCGGTTTCCTCGGCCAGCTCCGGCAGGCTGGCCTTGCCTTTGAACGGTTCGGCAGCCAGGCGCTCCAGCACGCTTTCCAGACGCGCGATATCCGCTTCCGGCAGGCGGTAGCCCAGCGGCGCGGCCATGTGCGCGCTTTCCTGTGCGGGCACCGGGGTTTCCTGACGCTGGGTCATCAATGCATAGACCTGGGCGACCAGCGCCCGCACGGCTGGCGAATCGGGGTCGCGGGGGCGTGGCAGGTCGACCTGCAACTGGGTACGCACGCGGCCGGGGTCGCTGTCGAGAATGACGATACGGTCGGCCATCATCACGGTTTCCTCGATGTTGTGCGACACCACCAGGATGCAGCGCGTAGCCAGGCGGCGCTCCTGCCACAGTTCGAGAATGTCGTCGCGTAGGTTCTCGCCGGTGAGCACATCCAGCGCCGAGAAGGCTTCATCCATCAGCAGCACTTCCGGGTTGGTCACCAGGGCGCGGGCGATGCCCACGCGCTGGCGCATGCCGCCGGACAGCTCGCGGGGCAGGGCGCCGCTGAAACCGGACAGGCCGATCAGCTCCAGAGCCGCGCTGGCCAGGCGTTCGCGCTCGGCGGGCTTGACGCCCTGGGCCTCCAGGCCCAGTTCGACGTTCTGCTGCACGGTCAGCCAGGGAAACAGCGCGAACGACTGGAACACCATGGCAATGCCGTTCACCGGGCCATGGATTGGCCGCCCGCGATACAGCGCCTGGCCTTCGTCGGCCAGCACCAGGCCGGCGATGATGCGCAGCAGGGTGGATTTACCGGAGCCAGAGCGGCCCAGCAGGGCGACGATCTCGCCTTCCTGCAGGTGCAGGTCGACGCCCTGCAGCACGGTGCGCGAAGTGCCGTCGGCGGCCTTGAAGCCTTTGTCCACGGCCTTGAGTTGAATCAGTGCTTGGGTCTTCATCGCAATCCCCTTAACGACGGGTTTCGGCACGCAGGAACAGGCGGCGCCAGAAGAAACGGTTGAGCAGCATCACGTACAGGCACATCACCCCGATGCCCAGGGCGATGCGGTGGAAGTCGCCAGCATCGGTCATCTGCTTGATATAACTGCCCAGGCCCTGGGCCTGCAGCGTGGTGTCGCCCCAGGTCACGTACTCGGCGACGATACTGGCGTTCCACGAGCCGCCGCTGGCGGTCACCGCGCCGGTAAGAAAGCTCGGGAAAACCGCTGGCAGGTACACCCGCTTCCATTTCAGCCAGCCACTCAGGCCCAGGTTGTCCGCTGCCAGGCGCAGTTCGTAGGGCATGGTCGAGGCGCCGGCTACCACGTTGAACAGGATGTACCACTGGGTGCCGAACACCATCAGCGGGCTGAGCCAGATGTTCGGGTTGAGGTCCAGGCGCACCAGCACCACCACCACCAGCGGGAACAGCAGGTTGACCGGAAACGCGGCGAGGAACTGCGCCACGGCTTGGACTTTCTGCGCATAGCGCGGGCGCAGGCCGATCCAGATCGACAGCGGTACCCAGACCAGCGAGGCGAGGACGATCAGCACCATCACCCGGGCCAGGGTCAGCAGGCCCAGGCCCAGCACATGCAGGGCTTCGCCCCAGCCGACGTCCTGGTGCACGAACAGCGTCAGTTGCACCAGCGCCGCCAGGCACACCAGCAATAGCAGCGCGTCCCAGGCCCGCAGCCACCAGCTCGGCAGTTGCAGGCTGCGCCGAGGCGGCTGGGTGCCGTCGCCCTGCAGCGGGAAGGCGCCGATGGCGGCCTGTACACGGGCCGACAGACGCAGGCTGGCGGCACGGATCCAGCGGCTGCGCCGCCCCCAGTCGAGCACCCAGGAGCGCTGCGCGGTTTCGCCCTGTGCTTCTTCGAAGCGAAAGCGGTCGGCCCAGGCCAGCAGCGGGCGGAAGAACAGCTGGTCGTAGAACAGGATGCCCAGCAGCATGGCGCCGATCGCCCAGCCGATGGCGCCCAGGTCGCGCTGGTCGATGGCCACGGCGATGTACGAGCCGATGCCGGGCAGCTTGATGTCCTGGCCGGCCACCGAAATCGCTTCGGCAGCGACCAGGAAGAACCAGCCGCCAGACATCGACATCATCATGTTCCACAGCAGGCCCGGCATGGCGAAGGGCAGCTCCAGGCGCCAGAAGCGCTGCCAGGCCGAGAGGCGGAAGATCCGCGCCGCTTCATTGAGTTCCGCCGGCAGGGTGCGGAACGACTGGTACAGGCTCAGCGCCATGTTCCACGCCTGGGACGTGAAGATGGCGAAGATCGCCGCGCACTCCACGCCCAGCAGGTTGCCGGGAAACAGCGCGATGAAGGGCGCGATGGCGATGGCCTGAAAACCCAGGATCGGCACCGACTGCAGCACGTCCAGCAGCGGGATCATGGCCTTTTCCGCCGCCCGGTAGCGCGCCGCGATGGCGGCGAAAACGAAGGCGAACAGCAGCGAGATGCCCAGCGCGGTGAACATCCGCAGCATGGTGCGCAACAGGTAGTAGGGCAGCTCGCTGGGGTCCAGGGAGATCGGCGTGGGTTCGCCGACGATGAACGGCCGGCTCATCTGCATGGCGCCCCAGGCGGCCAGCACGATGGCGGCCAGCACCAGGGGCAGCAGCGCCCAGTCCCAGCGGTTGGGCGCGGCGCCGCGCAGGCGCGAGGCCTGGTTGCGAAAGGAAATATGCATCGACTTACCTCGGCCCGGACGCGCCGGCAGGTAAGTCGCAGACGAGGCTCAGCCCGGCGTGCGGCTCGACCGACCAGCCCGTGGCGGGCATTGTCGTTTGATTGTCTTGGTCGCTTGCCCGTCCAGCATCAGCGTGGCGGGCCGGCGACTACCGGGATAACTGTCCATGGCTCTCGTCGTTTAATGGCAAGGTGCCTCTGTTGAGACCTGCGCTTTATACGAGCGTGTACGCGACGGGTCAACGAGGTATGGCAAAACTAAATTACATTTCATCTGTTGACAGCATGGCACAGCTTCGCCGCTTGCCCAGCCATTCCACATAGCCGCTTGGCGACAAGCCCATGACCTGGGCGAAAGCACGCCGGAACGACGACTCGTCGGCGTAGCCGGCCTGCATCGCCACCTGCTTGACCCGTGCTCCCGGGCTTTGCAGCAAGGCGCAGGCGGTCTCGATCCGCACCCGGGTAATGAACGCCTTGGGGGTTTCGTTTAGCAGTTCCTTCAGGCGCCGGTGCAAGGTTCGCTCGCTCAGCCTCAAGCCTCTCGCCAGCGCCTGCGCAGTCAGCCCGGGGCCGGCCTGGCGCACCGTCTGTTCGGCTTGCAGCAACAGTGGGCTGGTGGCGTTGATAAAGCCCCGGGGGGCGTAGACGGTCTGCGGTAAGGCCTGGTTGTCGGTCACGGCCATGCTGGCGGCCAGCCTGGCCACGGTGTCGCCGGCCAGGCGCCGGATGACGTGCAGGGCCAGGTCGATCCACGACAGCGGCCCGCCGCTGCTGATTACCCGGTCGTGTTCTTCCAGGGCCGAACCCCATACCGCATCGGCCTTGGGAAAGCGGCGTTTGAAGATCGGGTGCAGCCACCAGGTGGTGGTGCAGCGTCGGCCATCGAGCAGGCCTGCTTCGCCGAGTACGAAAGCACCGGCGCAGGCTCCGGCGACCAGGCCACCGTGCTGGTGATAGCGGCGCAACCAGGCCGCCGCCTGGCTCACTGAGGCGCAGCGGGGCGGGCTGCCGTCGGTGTCCAGGGCCATGCCGGCGATCAGCACTGCATCGCAGCCCAAGGCGTCGTCGAAGCGCCCATCGACCTGCACCGTTCGCCCCTGGGCATCCATGACGGCGGCGGCATCCGCGCTGACCACCAGGGTCTCGAAAACCACGCCGGCAGAGCCGCCGTCCGGGGCATTGCGCAGGGCCTGATTGGTGATCCAGAACAGGTCGACGAGGCCCACCACGGCGGAGTGCAGGCAGCCTTCGACGGCAACGATGGCGATACGCATGGGGACCTCGGCAGGTGCTGGCGAACTTTGCGCGGTAAGTGGCAAGCCTGCCATCTGTTGCGTATTCGTACAACGCATAGACTCACCGAAACTCAACGGAGAGCCTCATGAAAGTGCCGAGATTCAGCAGTGTGGTGCACGCGGTACTGGCCCGGTTGAAGCCCGGTGGCGTTCGTTGCCTGCTGGCTGCCCTGACTGGAATGTCCATGACCCTTGCCCTGCTGCCCCTGGCCGCCCAGGCCGATGCGCCGCCCATCCGCAACATCGTGCTGGTGCACGGCGCTTTCGTCGACGGCTCCAGCTGGCAGCGCGTGGTGCCCGAGCTGGCTCGCCTGGGCTATCACGTCACTGCAGTGCAGAACCCGCTGACCTCGCTGGAAGACGACGTACGCGCCACCCAGCGCGTGCTGGAGCGCCAGCACGGCGACGTGCTGCTGGTGGGGCATTCCTGGGGCGGGGCGGTCATCACTCAGGCCGGTAATGCGCCCAACGTCAAGGGCCTGGTGTACCTCTCGGCCCTGGCGCCGGACAGCGGCGAGTCGGTCGATGACCTGCTGCACCGGCTCAAGGCGCCGATGACCGGCCTCACCCCGGATGCCCATGGCCTGGTGTGGCTGGATGATCCCGACGCCTTCCATGAAGTCATGGGCAACGACCTGAGCAAGGAGCTGGCCCACAGTCTGGCCGCGCTGCAGCAACCGATTGCCGTGGTCGCCTTCACCGGCAAGGTGCGCCACGCCGCCTGGCGCGACAAGCCCAGCTGGTACCTGCGCACCGGCCAGGACCACGCCTTGCGGCCCGAGGTGCAGCAGGCCATCGCGCAGCACATCAATGCCCAGGTGCGGTCCATCGAATCCAGCCATCTGTCCATGCTTTCGCACCCCAGGGATGTGGTCGTCTTGCTCGATGAAGCCGCCAGGCAGGCGGGCGCGGACCAACGCAGTACCACCCCCAATAGATGAGGTTCAGATGAACATTCTGCATATCGATTCCAGCCTGTCGGGCGATGCCTCCATTACCCGTGAACTGAGCGCCGCCATTCAGGCCGAACTGCTGCGCCTGTACCCGGCTGCGCAGCGCAGCTATCGCGACCTGGTGCAGGACGACATCCCGCACCTGACCGGACCGATCGCTGCCGGTTTCCGCCCTTCGAGCTTCAGCAATTTCGATGCGGCCACGCTGCGCGAACATCAGCGTTCGGCGGAACTGGTCGAGGAGTTCCTGGCTGCCGATGTCCTGGTCATCGGCGCGCCGATGTACAACTTCTCGGTGCCCAGCCAGCTCAAGGCCTGGCTGGATCGCATCGCCCAGGGCGGGCGTACCTTCCGCTATACCGAGCAAGGCCCGGTTGGCCTGTGCGCCGGCAAGCAGGTCATCGTGGCGTCGGCACGCGGCGGCTTCTACGCCGGAACGGCGCTGGAGCGCATGGATTTTCAGGAGGACTACTTGAAGGCGTTCTTCGGCTTCCTCGGCATCAGCGACGTACGCTTCGTGCATGCCGAGGGTGCCTCCCGTGGCGCCGAGGTGCGCAGCGCGCAGGTCAGCGCCGCGCTGGCGTCGATTGCGGCAGTGGTCAGGCCGTTGCCGGCCTGACCCGCGCCATTAGACGCTGAAGCGCCCGACCACGCTGCGCAGCTGCGCGGCCAGGCCGGCCAGGTCGTCGGCGGTGGTGGCGTTGGCGTTGATGCCGCCCATCAGCGTGGCGGTGCCGTTGCGGATATCGGTGACGTTGCGGTTGATGTCCTCCGACACCGCATGTTGCTGCACCGCCGCGCTGGCGATCTGGGTGTTCATGCCGGCGATGCGTTCGACGTTATCGTTGATTTCGTCCAGGCTGCTGGCGGCCTGTTCGGCCGAAACGATGCATTCCTGGGCCTTGCCGGTGCCGACGTTCATCTGCTCGACGGCTTCGGCGGTGGCCTGCTGCAGTTGCTGAATGATGCGGCGGATTTCCTCGGTGGAGGTCTGGGTGCGTGAGGCCAGGGTGCGCACTTCATCGGCGACCACGGCAAAGCCACGACCCTGCTCCCCGGCCCGCGCGGCCTCGATGGCAGCGTTGAGAGCCAGCAGGTTGGTCTGCTCGGCGATGTTGCGGATCACCTCGATGACGCCGCCGATCTCCTGGCTGTGCTGGGCCAGCGCCGCGACCTTGTTGGCGCTGAGTTCCACTTCGCGGGTCAGGGCACCGATGGTCTCCCGGGTGCTCTGCATCACGCTCAGGCCGGTGCTCGACGCACGGGTGGCCTGGGCCGCGGCGCTGGCAGCGCCCTCGGTGTTCTGTGCCACGTCGGCGATGCTGGCGGTCATTTCATTGATGGCCGTGGCGACCTGTTCGGTCTGGCCCTGTTGCGAGTTCATCGAGTGCTTGGCCTGGTCGATGGACTGGCTCAGGTGGCCGGCCGCGTCGGCCACGGAACGTGCACTCTGCTCGACTTCGGTCAGCGAGGTGCCGAACGCCTGCACCATGTCATTGAGGGCATGGCCGACGTGGGCCATTTCATCCTTGCCGCGCACGGTGACGCGCACGCGCAGGTTGCCCTGGGCGACTTCGCGGGTGACGGTCTGTACCTCGTCGATGGCGCTGCGCAGCGAACGGTAGATACCGCTGAACAGGTAGGCCACCAGCAGGCCCATGACAGCGAGACCGATGATCAGCAGCGAGCGCTCATTGGACTTGGCGGTCACGCGGTGGGCGAGGATGTCGCTCAGGGTCGCCTGTGCCGCATCCAGGGCCTTGTACAGGTTGGCGACCACGGCGTTGCCTTTATCCGCCAAGCTCTGCACGTTGCTGGAGCTACCGTCGTAGGCGGCGATCAGGCGTTCCATGTCGCTGCGGAAGCTTTCCAGGTCAGTGAACGATTGATTGAGCGAAGCCTGCAGTTTGTCGGCGGCTTGCGGCGCTTCACGGCGCAGCAGGTCCAGGCTCTGGCGCAGCTCTGCGCGCAGTTGGGTTTCCTGTTTCAGCAGGGCGCGGATGGTGCCGCGTGCTGCGGTGCTGGGCATCTGCCCTTCGCGCAGCGCGCCGGCCTGCCCACGCAACTGCCCGACGATGTTGATCTGGCGCGGCAGGCGCAGGGTGCTCAGGTCGATCAGAAACAGCGAGGCGTAGTCTTCATCGAGCACCATGCCCGAGGTCGCGGAAATGAAATAGATGAAGTTGAGCACCTGCGAGAGCTGATCGTTCCAGTCTTCGAACAGCGCCAGCGGGTTGCTGCTATCGCCGGCACGGTCGATCAATTGCTGGGCACGACTGCGCAGGCGCTGAACCCGGTCGGTGGTTTCCAGCTGGCCGCCCAACTGGCGGTCGATGCTTTCCAGGCGTGCGAAGGCTTCGAGCAGTTTGCTCTGGTTGGCGGCCAGGTCGCCCTGCACGCTGGTGTCGCCGCTTTGTACGCGGAAAGTCAGGGCGCGCTGCAACATCGACAGGCGCAGTATCGGTGTGACATCCAGCAGGTACTGCTGGCCGACCTGTTCGCCACGCAGGGATTCGAGGTTGTCATTGAGCTGGCTGATGGTCCGCCAGCCCAGGAACAGCAGCGGAATGAGGACGATGATCGCCAGCAGGCCGAATTTGGCAGGAAAGCGCAGACGGTTCGTCAGGTGCACGGCGGGGGCCAAGAGGTTCATGGGCGTTCTCACGGTAAGAGCAGATCTGTTTTAGGAGTTATTAGGTGAGAAGGGTCCGTTTTCCCGAGGTGTTCCTGCACTGTGCGTAAAAGTGCCAGGAGCCTTTTTACCTGCAAGTGAAAAAATAGTGGCTATTTGATTTCACTTGATTCCGATCCGACCTGCACACTGTGATGAAGGTTGCATGTCGCAGTGGTAAATAGCTGAGCCGTTCGTCGAGGTACGAAAGGTATGCCGCTGCGCTGCGGTGAAACCCGCCTGTGCGGCATGCGAGGTCCAGCCGCGAGGCTCCCAGACGGGGGCGCCTCTTGGCTGGCAGGCGGGGGGCTCAGACGATGAAGTCCCAGCCCTGGGCGGTGATCTGGTGCAGGTCCATCTCGCTGGCCGTGGCGAAACTCTGCGCCACCTGTTCCAGGGTCATGCCTTGCTGCATGGCTTCAACCCAGTAGGCTTTGCCACCGGCATCGCTCTGGCGACCGAACAGGGTCTGGTACAGCACCTCGATGTCATCGGCGTTGTTGCCGTTGAACGCCGCCGTCTGCTGCCCCTTGTGCTCCGCCGAGTTGATGATCGAGATTGCGATCTGCCCCAGACTGGCGCCGTTCTTGGCCTCGTTGGCCCAGTACTCGAACCCCTGGTAGTCGGCCTGGCGACCCAGGACCTGCTGGTAGAAACCGGCCAGGGTGGTCTGCGCGGCAGTGCTCTGGATTGCCAGGGTGGTGTCGCTGAATGCCAGGCTTTCCGCGTTGACCACCACCACCTGGTCCGCCGGTTGCGCCTTGTTGATCACCACCACATGCCCTTCATGGAACTGCACGTCGTAGTCGGAGCTGGCGCCACTGAACACGGCCTGGTCGTTGCCGCTGCCGCCGTGCACCAAGGTGGTCGCGCTGCTGGGCGCCGCATTGTTGTCGGGCACCGTGTTGACCACCAGGGTGTCGCTGCCGCCACCGGCGAAGACGTTGCTGCCGCTGTCGGCCTTGACCGCGAATTGCTGGCTGGCGGCGTCGCCGGTGAGGATCTGCCCATTGGTCGTGCCGGTGACCTGGGCACTGCCGACGATGGCGGCGAAGTCCACGCTGTCGAGTGCCAGCTTGCTCTGCGCCGGTAGCTGCGAGGCGTCGATCACCAGGGCGGTGTGCTGGCTGCTGGTGCCGGTCAGGGTCAGCGTGGCGGCAGGTGCCGTGCTGCTGTCAGCAATCGGTACGATTGTCTCCACCAGCAGCGGCGAGCTGGCCGCCAGTTTGTTGAGGAAGGTGGTGCCGTTGCTGGTCAGGTGGGCCTGGTCGTTGGCGGCGTTGTTGGGCGTGGCGGCGATGATCGCCTGAATCAGCTGCTGCAGTGAGTTTCCGGCGGGCTGGCTGGCGCCACCGCTGGCGCTCAGGCCGAAGCCGACGGGCAACTGAGCCAGCAGCAGGTTGCTGCCGCCGCTGCTGGCCAGCGGAATATCCGCCAGCACCGTATTGCCGCTGGCGTCGACACGGCCGCTGGTGACCACCGGAATGCTGACTTGCGTGCCGGTGCCGCCACCGGGCAGGGTCACGCTCTGCTGTGTGACCAGCACGCCATCGATGGTCTGTTGCGTACCCGGTGTGCTGGGTGTGCCCGGAGTCACAGGCGCCGCGACGATGGTGAGATCCAGCGACTGGCTGGCCTGTGAAAGGCTACCTGCGGCGTTGGCCTGTTTGACGGTCAGGTTATGCGTGCCCACGGCCAGGGTGCTGCTGGTGATGCTCCAGTGGCCGCTGCCGTCGGCGGTGCTGCTGCCCAGCACCGTGGTGCCATTGCTGTCATAGAGCGTGACGGTGGCATTGGCGAGACTGCTGCCGGTAATCACGGGGCGCGCCACATTGGTGATGCCATCGCCCTGCACGCCGCTGTCACTGGCCGCGTTGAGCTGCGGTGTGGCGGGCGCTGTCGGAATGCTTGTGTCGATGGTCAGGGTCAGTGGGCTACTGGCCGAGGAGGTATTACCCGCCACGTCTGTCTGTTCGGCGGTCAGGGTGTGCGCACCGTCGAGAAGGGTCGTGGTGGTGATGCTCCAGGCGCCGCTGGCATCGGCCGTGGCACTGCCCACTATCATGATGCCGCCAGTGTCATACACCGTCACCAAAGCGAACGCCTCGGCTGTGCCGGTCAGGGTTGGCGTGCTGTCGTTGGTGCGGTTGTCACCTGGCAACCCACTGTCGCTGGCGGCTGCCAGGGCCGGCACGCTCGGTGCGTTGGCACTGGTATCGATCACCACGGTTTTGCCGCTGCTGGCGGCTGACACGTTGCCGGCGGCATCGGTGGCTTTCACGGTCAGGGTGTGGCTGCCGGAAGCCAGGGTAGAGCTGGTGATGGTCCAGGTACCAGCGGTCGCCGTAGTCGAGCCCAGCAGCGTGGTGCCATCGGTATCGTAGAGACTGACGGTGCTGCCGGACTCCGCGCTGCCGGTGAAGGTTGGCGTGGTATTGCGGGTGATGCCGTCTGTGGACGAGCTGCCCGTGTCGCTTGCGGGGTTCATGGACGGACTTGCAGGAGCGGCCGGTGGTGTATGGTCGAGCGTGTAGGTGGCGCCGGCCGTGTAGCCGCCGGAGATTGCCTGGCTGGACCCATTGACGATGCCAGTACCGCTGTTGTTCAGGTCCAGGCGCAGGGTACCGTCGCCGCTGAGGGCGTTGACGCTCACGGTGTAGGTCGTGCCCGAGCCGCTGACCGAACTGATAGTGCCGCTGGCCGTGCCAGTAGAGGTGAGAGCGAAGTCGCTGGCATCGACACCGGTCACCGACTGGTCGAAGGTTACGGTATAGCTGATGCCCGTAGCGTTCGCCGCAACGCCCGATGGCGACCCGGCAGCGCGTACGATGGACGTGACGCTGGGTGTGTCGACGACATTCAGGCTGAAAATCTGGTAAGCGGCGTTACCCGCTGCGTCGGTGGCCGACAGGTAGACATGGTAAGTACCCGTGGTCAGGCTTGCGCCCGCGACCTTGAAGGTGTTGCCGGAAATCACGAACCTGCTGTTGTCGGCGTCGATCACACCGTTGCCAGTGGCGAATTGGTAGGTGACCGCCGAAAGATCGGTCGACGAGAGGGTCGCGACAGTGCTGCCCGCAGTGGCCTGGGTTTGTGACACCTGGGTCGTGCTCAAAGCCATGCCCATTGGCCCTACGGTATCGAGTACGTAGGTGAACCCGGCGGAAGCTAGCGAGACGTTGCCGGCCTTGTCGGTCTGCACGGCGGTAAGGGTGTGCGAGCCTTGTGTCAGGGTGCTGCTGGTGATGCTCCACGTGCCGCTGTTGTCGGCCGTGGCGGAGCCCAGCAGTGTCGTACCGTTGTCGGTGTACAGCTTGACCGAAGCGCCCGCTTCGCTTTGCCCGGTAATGACCGGCGTAGCCGAGTTGCTGATGCCATCGCCGAGCACACCGCTGTCGCTGGTGGGTTTTACGCCCAGGCTGCTCGGTGCCGCTGCCTGGGTGTCGATTTGTAGCGTCAGGCCGGTACTGAGCGGCGAGGTCGCGCTTGAACCGTCGGTTTGCGTGACCCTCAGGCTGTGCGCCCCGTCGCTCAAGGCACTGCTGGTGATAGTCCAGTTGCCGGAGCCGTCGGCGGTGGTGCTGCCCAGCAACGTGGTGCCGTCGGTGTCGTAGAGCTTGATCGTAGCCGAGGCCGCCGCCGTGCCGCTGACGGTCGGTGTGTTGTCGTTGGTGATGCCATCGCCGAGCGTACCGCTGTCGCTGGCTGCGCTCAGTGAAGGTGTGGGGGGCGCCGAGGGGCCAGGACGGTTGATGGCGACCACGATGGAGTGAACGAAAGAGGCAGCATCTGCGCCGTCGGTACCCTGGATGGCATTTACATCGTTATTGCCCGTCGGGTCCGTATACACGAAATCGATGACGTCACCCGGCAGCAGGGTGTAACCCAGCAGATTCAGGGTAACGGTCTTGGCGCTGCTGTTCACCGTGAGGCTAGAGGCGCTTACGCCCGTACCGTTGACCTGGATATCGAACGCCGCCAGCGCCGGCGGGTTTACCGCATCCAGAGGCACGTCGAAATTGATCGTGAAGAAGGACTCGCCGATATAACCTTCGGCATTCTGATAACTGGGTTGGGACATGAGGCGGGCCCTCAGGGTACGACGGGTCGTCGTAAGACCGTGTCAGCAAGTGGCTGTCACTGAAACGGGTTATCGGCTGCGTCGAGTCCGGCTGGAGGCCGTAGAGGCGGAGTATCGCGAAATTCTGCTAAACCTTCGGCGTATGCTTGACTTGCCGTGCGGGGCATGGGATTTCCCGCACGGCCATCTTTCCAGGCGGTATACATGAGATCTAGGTTATGGGCCGCCGTATTGCTGGGGCTGCTGTTCAGCAGCGCAGTGAAGGCCCAGCTCTATCAGGTGGTCACCGAAGAGTGGGCGCCTTACAACTATCGGGAAAACGGCCGGCTTACCGGGATGAGCACCGAGATCGTGCAGGCGATCATGGCGCTGACCGGCGACCGTTTCGAAATCACCATGCTGCCCAGCATGCGTGCCAGCTATGTGCTGCGCACGCGGCCGAGGATGATCATGTATTCGATGTTCCGCACCCCGGAACGCGAGGCGCTGTACAAGTGGGTGGGGCCGGTAGTCGAAGAGTCCATCCACGCCTACCAGCGCGGCGGTATGCCGCAGATCGACAGCCTGGCACAGCTGCGCCGGGCCGAACGGATTACGACCCGGTCTGACGGGCTGATCCCTGACACGCTGCAGGCCATGGGCCTGAGCAACCTGGACAAAAGCGCGACGGACAACCTGCAGTTGTACCGCATGCTCATGGCCGGTCGTACTGACATCATCGTCGGCGATACCGATGCCGGAGTGGCGTACTACAGCCGTCAACTGAACATGCCAGTGGGCACTCTGCGGCGCATTCCGGTCGAGCTGTACCGTGCTTCGCTGTACATCGCCTTCAGCCTTGACTGCGACGACAGTCTGGTGGACGACTGGCGCCATGCACTGGAGCAATTGCGCGCGACGGGCGAACTGGCGCGCATCCAGCAGCGCTACGAGCAGCTGCCTTGAGGATAGTGCCCACGTTGATCGTCGCTGTCATTCCTCGCAGGAATGACCTAAATGAAAAATGGCGATTTAAGGAATTCTAATCCTGGGGCTAGAGTGTGGGCTCACACAGGAGCTTGCCCATGACTGCCTCGCCCGTTGACCCCGCTGCCAAATTCGACACTTGGCGTGCCGCCGAGTACGCCGTACAGAGCCGCATTGCCCTCGCCGGTTATGACGCCTGCCATGAACTGACAGCCTGTGTGCTGGCCGCCAGCCTGGGGGAGCGGGCGGCGGCGCGCATTCTGGTGGTGGGCGTGGGGGGCACCGGCCAGGAGATCATCAGCCTGTCGACCCTGCGTCCGAGCTGGCGTTTCGTCGGCGTGGACCCGGCACCGGCGATGCTGCAAGCCGCTGCAGGGAATTTGCAGGCCCAAGGGCTGCTGGAGCGCACCGAGCTGGTGGAAGGCAGCGTGGACGACCTGCCGGACGAGGCGAGCTTCGACGCGGCAACGCTGATCGGCGTGCTGCACCATGTGCCGGGAGACGAAGCCAAGCAGCGATTGTTGGCGTCCATCGCCCGGCGCCTGCCCAGCGGGGCGCCATTGGTGCTGGCCGGCAATCACTACCGCTATGCCGAGCAGCCGTTCCTGCTCGACGTCTGGGCCGAACGCTGGCGTCAGCAGGGCGCGACGGCGCAAGAGGTGCAGGCCAAGTTGGGCAAGATCCTCCAGGGCGCCGACCCGCCGGCTTCCGAGGAAGCGGTGAAGCAATTGCTGGAGCAGGGAGGCTTCGAACCGGGCCAGCGATTCTTCCAGAGCCTGTTCTGGGGCGCCTGGGTAGCGCACAGAAGCGCTATCTAGACGGGTAGGCGGCTTTATCTGCATACAGGCAGGTTAGGCGCGCTCAAGCTTTTGTTGGCGAGCTTGCTCGCGATGGGGCCGGCGAAGTCAATGCATCTGCTGTGAACAGGCGGTCGCTTCGCGGCTGAAGCCGCTCCTACGGGATCTGCCTGTCGCCTTCAGCGTGGGGTCAAGGCGGCATGGGTCTTGAGTTCTTCGGCGATGAACGCAGCGATCATCGCTCGGTATACGTCTTCCACCACATCGGGCGCGGCGCCGGTCTGTTCGGCCAGCGCACGCACCCGGGCGATCACCTGTTCGACCCGCTCCGGAGCACGAACGTCCTGGGTGGTTTTCTTGAAGGCGGCAGCCTGGGTCACCAGTTGGCCACGACGGGCCAGCAGGCTGACCAGTTCATGGTCGATATGGTCGATGCGTTGGCGAACTTCTTCCAGTGAAGTGCAGGGGGCGGTCATGCGTGGCGTCCTTGAAAAGCCAAGTGGCCGCCCACCTTAGCCGCCCCCGACGCGCCGCGCCAAGCCCTGTCTCAGCGTTCGGCACCTGGCGGATGGCCGAAATGCGCCTTGTACGCATGGTTGAAGTTGGCTGGGTTGGCGTAGCCAAGACGATAGGCGATCTGTGCGACCTGCCATTTGCGCTGGCGCAGCATGGTGCGCGCCAACTCCATGCGCTGTTGGCGCACGTAGTCGAGCATCGACTGGCCGAACACCTGGCCGAAGGCACGGCGCAGGGTGGTCTCGCCGACGCCCAGCTGGCGCGCCAGGGCCTGGCTGCCCGGTGGCTCCAGCAACTGCAGGTCCAGTTGCCGGCGCGCCTCGAAGGCCAGGTCGCGTTGACCACGCACCGCCTGCGAGGGGCGCGGGGGCTGGTCCTTGAAGTGCGCGGCCAGCTCCACCAGCACCGCCAGGCTCAGGCTCTCCTGGTTCAGGCGTTCCAGAGCACCCTGGAAGGGCGAGTGATAGAGCCGGGTAAGCAAGCCACCCAAGACCTGGCAGTGTTGCAGCGCGGAGAACTGGATACCGTCGTCAAGCAGGCCCAGCAACGGTTGCAGGCTGGGGTCTTCCTCGGCCAGTTCGTGCAGGTATTCACCGGCGATGCGCAGCCCGGCCATGCGCGCATGGCTGCCGGCCGGCAACTGGTCCACGGCTTCCATGCTCTCGCTCAGCCCCAGCAAGTGGGGCGCGCCGGTGGTGTATTGGTTGAGCCGGCCGTCTACGCGGTGCTGCCACTGGCCGTGCAGGACCTGCACGATGCACAGGCTGCCGGGCAGCACTTTGTCGATGCGCAGTGGCTCGGTGAACTGCAGGTTGCAGTCGAAATACTGCAGGTGTGGGCGCACGCTGCGCGCCCGATAGTGGCCGATGGCGCTGCCGTGCAGCTGCCCGGCGGCGCTGTCCAGCACACCGGCCTTGGCCAGGGTCGCGGGCTGGTCGAAGCTGAACTGCGTGTCCAGGTAGGGGTTCCAGCGTTCCATTACAGGTACTTCCATGGAGGCTTGGTCGAACGGCGGCGCATGGTAACGCGAACACCCCGCCAGTTGTGAGAGTCGGCCTTTGTGTTGTGCGCGGCGGCCGGGGTGCTTGGCAGGCCGGAGTCAGCACATTTCAATGAGCTACCCTTCTGACAACCAAAGAGCCTGAACGATGCGCAGACTTTTCAAATCGGCCACCTGGCTGGCCGCCGCCCTCGTCCTCATGACCGGCCTGGCGCAGGCCGAAGACCGTCCGGCGGTGGCCGACAAGGTACAGGCCTATTCCGGCGAGCAGGGCCTCAAGGTCTGGACCCTGCGCATTGGCGAGCGCAGCGAGAACCAGGCGCTGGTGCAGCTCGAAGACGTCGACCACGACTGGAACATGCGTATCCAGAAAATGAGCGTGGAAAAGACTTCCCGTGATACACGCTACTCCACCACCGTCGACGGCCAGAAGTTCGTGGTGCTGATCCTCCAGGGCAACTGGGGTGAACTCTACCTGCCTGGCCAGGCCAACCCGGTCAATGTCGTCTATAACGCCGCGCTTTCCGAGCAGGGCAACGCCCAGGCGTTTCTCACCGACTACCTGAACAAGGCCCAGTGAACCTCGGGGCGCAAGGACCTTTGCGCCCATACCTGACCCAAGGACTCGCGCCATGACTACTTCCCAGCCCACCGACCCGCTCGCCGGCTTGTCTGACTCCCTGAGCGCCGATTACCACGCCTCGCAGAGCGCCCAGCGCGACCGCGAGGTGGCTGACCTCAAGAAACTGATCGAGGCAGTACCGGAACAGACCGAGTTCACCAACTCTCGCCGCTGGAAAACCCTCGGCCCGTTGTTCGTGCTGATCGCCGTGGTTTTTCTTGTCATGGGGCTGAAAAATGGCAGCACAGGCTTGGCCGTGTTCATGCTGGTGCTGGCCCTGTTGTTCATGCTGGTGACCTGGCAGCACCGCGATTCGGGGCAGAAGCCATTCATGAAGCTGACCCGTCGGCAGGTGATCGTCGATACCCTCAGCGCGCCGGTTGAGCTGGTGGACGTGGAAGACATTCTGGTCAAGGACGAAGGCCTGATCACCCTGCAGAAACTCACCTTGCGCCCTGGCGCCAACCTGCCGGTGCACCGCGCCCGCTTCCAGCTGTTTGGCAACCAGGCCATGGCCCTGAAAAAGCCCCAGCCGCACATTCGTATCAACTCCGCCGGGCTGATGACCGGCGGTCGCAAGATCGGTTACGAAGAAATGGCGGCCATCCTCAATGCCTACTGGCAGGCCGCTGCCGCCCAGCAGCAGCTCGACGTGCTGCAGCGTCGCGGCTGACGTTGGGGTTCAGAACCGATAGTCGCGCGGGTCGAAATACTCGCGGGTGTCCATGCCCACATTGCGCAGCCGCGCCGTCTGCTGATACTGCTCGTACAGCGGCAGCGCGGCATAGCCGATCAGCAGCGTGCGACGCCGTGCAGCGCTGATGTTCAGGCTGCCGGCGTGGACCAGGTCGACGTCGAACACCAGCATGTCCCCGGCGCGGCCGCTCAGCTGCATGGCCGCGGACTCGTCGTCCAGATCGCAGTCCGCACGACGATGGCTGGCCGGTACGAGGCGCGTGGCGCCATTGGCCGGCCCGTAGTCGTCCAGGTAAGCGAGGATGCTGACGCTATCGCCGGGCCTCTGCGTCGACAGGTCACGATGCAGAGGCTGATGCCCGCCACCGCCCACCGGTTCACGCCCCTCCACCTGGGCCAGAAAGAACCGCTCGCCAATCAGTTCCCCCACCGCCGCCAACACCTGTGGCAAGCGGCAGACCTGCTGCACCCTCACGTCGTCGTCCAGCATCGAGTGTCGCCAATCTGCGCCACGTGGCACCGGCCACTGCGCCGAGGGCTGATATCCGGCATCGAAGGTTGCGCGCAAGGCTTCCAGCCAGTCGGTGGGGATGGCGTTGCGCAGGAGAAGGTAGCCGTCGTGGTGCAACTGCTTGCGATGGGGCATGGGGATGAGTCCGTTCGTAGGCTGGTAATGCCAGGGATTCCAATAGGAGGTCCGCTCATACATTACAGCCAACTTGATTGTCCTAGGAGAGATTGTCAGAGTTTGACTAGATACTCTGAAGTATCCAGTGCCCCGTAAATGGGGGGCGGATTCACAAAAAATGGTTGTGCACCCAGTTGCTTCTTAATTTTTCTTAAAAACTGCCGAAAGCCATTCAGCAATGGTGTTTACGACATGGCCCTCCGACCTTGCCGTGTTGTTAGTCCATCCAACATCAAGACAAGGAAGCAGCAAATGGCAGTTATCAATGGGACAGCTGGTGCCGATGTCCTCACTGGAACAGCGGAAGACGATCAGATCAATGCCTTGGCTGGTAACGATTTGATCAAGGGGAGTTTGGGGGCAGACAGAATTGATGGTGGTGCCGGATCGGATACCGTCGACTACTCGGCGTCCGCCGAAGCGGTCAACGTGAATGTACGCCAAGGGCTGAGCTTGGCCGGTCGTGGCGGTGATTCCGAAGGGGATATTCTGTATAGCATTGAGGGCGTTATCGGTTCGAATTACGACGATATCATCACTGTCGGTCCCTTCAGTTCCTTCATCGGCTTTCGACTGGAAGGCGGTGCCGGTAACGATGTATACAACATCGGTGTGGGTTATACCCCGGTCATTGTCGAGCAGGCGGGCGGTGGTGACGATGAGGTAAGGGTGTCGGTGATCAATCCCAATAACACCTACTTGGCCGAAAACGTGGAGCGCTTGACCTATGTCGGTGCTGGCAACTTCA
>NZ_CAJYVE010000008.1 GCF_913777995.1 uncultured Pseudomonas sp.
CAGTGAAACGACACATCGCCGATGGTAGTGTGGGGCTTCCCCATGTGAGAGTAGGTCATCGTCAAGATTAAACACCAAAACCCCTGATCGCTCTGCGGTCAGGGGTTTTGCTTTTGCGCCGGGAAAAAGGCGGCCGGGTTTCTATGCATCGCCGGCCTGCGTGGCTATCATGCGTGCCTCTTTGCCAGGCGATAAGTTCATGCTCACATTGCTAAAACTCCTTGCCGACGGCGAGTTTCACTCCGGTGAGGTTTTGGGTGAGGAGTTGGGGATCAGTCGAAGCGCTGTGTGGAAGCAGTTGCAGCAGATGGTTGCGGAGCTGGGTGTCGAAGTGCACAAGGTCCGGGGCCGCGGTTACCGGCTTGCCAACCCGCTCTCCCTTCATGATGTGGCTGTGATCCAGGCAGCCGGCACGCCTCCTGGATGGTCTGTAGTTGCCCTTGAGAGTGTCGACTCCACGAATGCCGAGGCGGCTAGGCTGATTGCTTCCGATATCGCCCTTCCGGCCCTGGTCGTTGCCGAACGGCAGACTGCCGGAAGGGGGCGTCGAGGGCGGCAGTGGATAAGTCCTTTCGCAGAGAACCTCTATTTCAGTGTGCTGCTTCGCATAGAGGGCGGTATGCGCCAGCTCGAAGGGCTGAGCCTGTTGGTTGGCCTGGCGGTCGTGGAAGTGCTTCGCGAGACCGGCGTAGCGGCCGCTGGCCTCAAGTGGCCTAACGACATTCTTGTTGGGCGACGCAAGCTGGCTGGTATCCTGCTGGAGCTGATGGGGGATCCTGCCGATGTCTGTCACGTCGTCATCGGCGTGGGCATCAATGTCAACATGCAGCAGGCTGCCGAGGTTGACCAGGCCTGGACTTCTGTACGCCTGGAGACGGGGCGCCTGTCTGATCGGAACGTGCTGGCCGGACGCTTGGCTGAGCGCCTGCAGATGCATTTGGCGCGTCATCAGCGGGATGGCTTCTCAGCTTTTCAGGATGAATGGGAGCGCAATCACCTCTGGCAGGGCCGGGAGGTCTCGCTATTGTCTGGTGTAGAACGCATAGAGGGGGTTGTGCTGGGCATCGACGCTCTGGGGGCCTTGCGGCTGGAGGTAAATGGTGTGGAAAAAAGTTTCAGCGGTGGTGAGCTCAGCCTGAGGTTGCGTGATGATTCTTGAACTCGATTGTGGCAATAGCTTCATCAAGTGGCGTGTCACGGAAAAGGATAATGACGCAATCCGTGCGGGAGGCGTGGTTGACTCCGATGACGCGCTCGTGGAGCGCCTCCAGTCGCTTGTCGGGCTTGAGCTGGCTCACTGCCGTCTGGTGAGCGTGCGTACTGTCGAGGAGACTGACAGGCTGGTAAATCTGCTGGCCCAGAGGTTTTCGCTTGCTCCTGTGCGTGCAGAGCCTGCCGAGGAACTGGCTGGTGTGAAGAATGGCTACGAGGATTACCGGCGGCTGGGGCTGGATCGCTGGCTGGCCCTGGTTGCGGGGTACCAGCTCTCTTCGCGGGCTTGCCTGGTGATCGATCTGGGCACAGCCGTGACCTCTGACTTCGTTGACCATCAAGGGCTGCATCTGGGGGGGTTCATCTGCCCAGGCATGCCCCTGATGCGCAATCAGCTGCGTACCCACACCCGGCGTATTCGTTACGACGACGAGGCGGCCATGCAAGCGCTGGAGAGCCTGGCGCCTGGTCACTCCACTGCAGAAGCGGTGGAGCGCGGTTGCTCGCTGATGCTACGGGGTTTCGTGCTGTCTCAGCTTGAGATTGCCCGCCAATACTGGGGGGATGATTTCGATGTATTCGTCACCGGTGGTGATGCTGTTTTGGTGGATGATGTCATTCCAGGGGCCAGAGTGATTCCAGACCTGGTCTTTGTCGGTCTCGCCCTGGCCTGCCCGTTACGCTGAGGTTTTCATGCGCTGGCTATTTCTTCTGCTGTTGATGCTGAACATCTTCTATTACCTGTGGCACCAGCAGGAGGCGCCGCTGCGTGCCAAGGAGGTCATTCCGCTGTCCATGGCCCGTTCGGGGCAGCAGGATATTCGCCTGCTCAGTGAGTCGGGTGTGGGTGGTGCCCGGGAGCCCAAGCCGGAGTGTCAGTATCTCGGAGGCTTTACGAAGGCTGACGACATAAAGGCACTGGAGCAGCGCCTGACAAGCCTGGATATCCGTGCGCAATATCACGTGCAGCAGTCTGCAGGTGGAAATGTCTATTGGGTACAGATCAACCCTGAAAGTCGGCGGTTGGTGGGGGAGGAGTTACTAGGGCAATTGACGCATGATTTCGCCCAGTTAAAAAATCGCGTTATTTCTTGCGAAGGGGTTGCAGACCTGAATTAGTTTGCATAGAATGGCGCCCGCTTCGCAGCGATGTGTAAACAAAGTTGAGAAGCAAAATGAGTCAACGCATGTAACCTCAAGATTTAATTGAGAAAATGGTTGACAAGAGGGTGGCAGAGATTGATAATGCCGCCACAGCTCAGGAGGGGTTCCCGAGCGGCCAAAGGGATCAGACTGTAAATCTGACGTCTACGACTTCGAAGGTTCGAATCCTTCCCCCTCCACCAGATTCAGCGCGAACTGCTTGATTGCGCGGGTATAGTTTAGTGGTAGAACCTCAGCCTTCCAAGCTGATGATGCGGGTTCGATTCCCGCTACCCGCTCCAGGTTTGTGGTTCATGCTAAAAGTTTCGCTCTTGTAGCTCAGTTGGTAGAGCACACCCTTGGTAAGGGTGAGGTCAGCGGTTCAAATCCGCTCAAGAGCTCCATTATCAGAGGCAGATATGCAAATATCTGCCTTTGTTTTAAGCGGTGACGTGCGCCTTGTGCGTTTCGCTTGAGCCTTCTTTGGGGTGTGCCAGCAGCCATGTTGGTCGGTTCTCAAAAAGGGTGTTGAAAAAATCTAGTCGGGTCAGCATAATGGTCGGCCTGATTTTGCTTTTAGGTCAGTAGCTCAATTGGCAGAGCGACGGTCTCCAAAACCGTAGGTTGGGGGTTCGATTCCCTCCTGACCTGCCAGATTCTCTCGATATCTGGCTTTCTTTTCACAGGATCTCCGTAGATGAATCCCAAGGCTGAAGCATCAGACTCTCGCTTTGACCTGCTGAAGTGGCTCCTGGTAGTCGTTCTGGTGGTCGTGGGTGTTGTCGGTAATCAGTATTACTCGGCCCAGCCGATCCTGTACCGCGTTCTTGCTCTCCTCGTGATCGGTGCTGCTGCAGCCTTCATTGCGCTCCAGACCGGCAAGGGCAAGGCTTTCTTTACTCTCGCAAAGGAAGCGCGTGCAGAGATCCGTAAAGTCGTATGGCCTACGCGCCAGGAGACTGGCCAGACTACGCTGATCGTCGTGGTTGTGGTTCTGGTTATGGCGCTGCTGTTGTGGGGGCTCGATTCCCTGCTCGGTTGGCTTGTTTCCTTGATAGTTGGCTAAGGGTGTCTCGTGGCTAAGCGTTGGTACGTCGTTCATGCTTACTCGGGTTACGAGAAGCATGTCATGCGCTCGCTGATCGAGCGCGTAAAGCTGGCAGGCATGGAAGATGGCTTCGGCGAAATTCTGGTCCCCACTGAAGAAGTGGTAGAGATGCGCAACGGCCAGAAGCGCAAGAGCGAGCGTAAGTTCTTCCCTGGCTATGTGCTTGTCCAGATGGAAATGAACGAGGGGACCTGGCACTTGGTCAAGGATACCCCGCGCGTCATGGGTTTCATTGGTGGTACTGCCGACAAGCCGGCGCCCATCACTGACAAGGAGGCTGAGGCCATCCTGCGTCGCGTTGCCGATGGCAGCGACAAGCCCAAGCCGAAGACCTTGTTCGAGCCGGGCGAAGTGGTCCGCGTTACCGACGGTCCGTTCGCCGACTTCAACGGTTCGGTCGAAGAGGTTAACTACGAAAAGAGCCGCATTCAGGTTGCCGTGCTCATTTTCGGTCGCTCTACCCCGGTAGAGCTGGAGTTCAGTCAGGTCGAGAAGGTCTGATCGAACTGGAATCCCCCACCCCGCAGCCGAAGGCTGTGGGGTTTTTTCGTCACTGGGATATATGCGTAACAACCGGGGAGCCTTCATTGGCGTTCGAACCCGTAACTGGAGTGCCTCATGGCCAAGAAAATCTCTGCGTACATCAAGCTGCAAGTGAAAGCCGGTCAGGCTAACCCTAGCCCACCCGTTGGTCCTGCTCTGGGTCAGCACGGTGTAAACATCATGGAATTCTGCAAAGCGTTCAACGCCCGTACTCAGGGTCTTGAGCCAGGTCTGCCGACTCCAGTGATCATCACCGTCTACAGCGACCGTAGCTTCACCTTCGAAACCAAGAGCACCCCTGCTTCGGTTCTGCTGAAAAAAGCAGCGGGCCTGACCAGCGGTTCGGCTCGTCCTAACACCGTTAAGGTTGGCACCGTTACCCGTGCACAGCTGGAAGAGATCGCCAAGACCAAGAGCGCTGATCTGACTGCTGCTGACCTCGATGCGGCCGTGCGTACCATCGCCGGTTCCGCTCGCAGTATGGGCCTTAACGTGGAGGGTGTGTAATGGCTAAGTTGACCAAGCGTCAAAAGGCAATCGCCAGCAAGCTCGAAGCTGGCAAGGTCTACAACTTCGTTGACGCCGCTTCCCTGCTGGCCGAACTGTCGACCGTCAAGTTCAACGAGTCTTTCGACGTTGCCGTTAACCTGGGCGTCGATCCTCGTAAATCCGACCAGGTCGTACGTAGCGCTACCGTTCTGCCTCACGGCACCGGTAAGACCGTTCGCGTAGCCGTGTTCACCCAGGGCCCAGCTGCTGAAGCTGCTCTGGCTGCCGGTGCCGACCGCGTAGGTATGGACGATCTGGCTGCAGAAATGAAAGCCGGCGACCTGAACTACGACGTAGTCATCGCTTCCCCTGACGCCATGCGTGTTGTGGGTCAGCTGGGTCAGGTTCTGGGTCCTCGCGGCCTGATGCCTAACCCGAAAGTAGGTACCGTAACTCCAGACGTGGCTGGCGCCGTCAAGAACGCCAAGGCCGGTCAGGTTCGCTACCGTACCGACAAGAACGGCATCATCCACACCTCCGTTGGCAAGGTCGGCTTCGACGCCGTCAAGCTGAAGGAAAACGTTGAAGCCCTGATCGCTGATCTGAAGCGTATCAAGCCAGCTTCTTCGAAAGGTATCTACGTCAAGCGCGTAACCCTGAGCACCACCATGGGCCCAGGTCTGGTCATCGATCAGAGCTCGCTGGACGCGTAACACGCGATGGCGCGGTACGCCGCGCCATCCACATGATTGGGGTCCCTGCCTGGCGGGGGCTGTCCAAGACCGTAGGCGACGCAAGTCTTAAACCACAAGCCTACGCAGATGGTGCTCCCGGTTCCTTACCGAATCAGACACCAAAACGACATCCGGCTCCGGCTGGATGAAACGGTAACAAGCAGGAGTTAAACCCGTGGCAATTAAACTCGAAGACAAGAAGGCCATCGTCGCTGAAGTCAACGAGGCTGCCAAAGCTGCTCTGTCCGCTGTCGTGGCTGATGCCCGTGGTGTGACAGTAGGCGCTATGACCGGACTCCGTAAAGAGGCTCGTGAAGCTGGCGTTTACGTACGTGTCGTACGTAACACCCTGCTCAAGCGCGCTGTTGCTGACACTGAATACAGTGTCCTCAACGATGCGTTCACCGGCCCGACCTTGATCGCGTTCTCCAACGAGCACCCGGGCGCTGCTGCCCGTCTGTTCAAGGAATTCGCCAAAGGTCAGGACAAGTTCGAGATCAAGGCAGCTGCGTTCGAGGGCAAGTTCCTCGCAGCTAATCAGATCGACGTACTGGCAAGCCTGCCGACCCGCGACGAAGCCATTGCACAGCTGATGAGCGTTATTCAAGGCGCTACCAGCAAGCTGGCTCGTACTCTGGCGGCCATTCGCGACCAGAAAGAAGCGGCTGCAGCCTGAGGCTGAAAGCTCTTCTCACGCGTTTTTGTTTATTTCGATGGTCGCGTAGGCCGTCCCCCAATTCAGGAAATTTGAGTCATGTCCATCTCTCAAGAAGATATCCTTAACGCCGTTGCCGAGATGTCCGTTCTGCAAGTCGTAGAACTGATCAAGGCCTTCGAAGAGAAGTTCGGTGTTACCGCTGCTGCCGCCGTTGCTGCTGGTCCAGCTGCTGGCGCTGCTGCTGCTGTTGAAGAGCAGACCGAGTTCAACGTTGTTCTGGCTGAAGCCGGCGACAAGAAAGTGAACGTGATCAAGGCAGTTCGTGAACTGACCGGTCTGGGCCTGAAAGAAGCCAAGGCTGCCGTTGACGGCGCTCCAGCTACCGTTCTGGAAGGCGTTGACAAAGCCACCGCCGACAAGGCTAAGGCTGCTCTGGAAGAAGCAGGCGCTAAAGTCGAGCTGAAATAAGCATCGACCTTGAGCGTCCAGCCCAAGCGTTGAGCAGAAGGCTGATGGCTGGTGGCTTTTGCCACCGGCCTTTTTCCGTTATAGACGTGTGGCAAGGCCGCCCTCTATAACGTGCAGGTACCACCGACACGGTGGCGCAAACCAAGAAGGTTTGCAGATTTTCTGGCTGCTTCCGTCGGGAGGAGCCAAACAGGCAGGTGACCAAGCTGGGGAACGCTGATGGCTTACTCATACACTGAGAAAAAACGTATCCGCAAGGACTTTAGCAAGTTGCCGGACGTAATGGATGTGCCGTATCTCCTGGCCATCCAGCTGGATTCGTATCGTGAATTCCTGCAGGCGGGAGCGACCAAAGATCAGTTCCGCGACGTCGGTCTGCATGCAGCCTTCAAATCCGTTTTCCCGATCATCAGCTACTCCGGCAATGCTGCCCTGGAGTACGTAGGTTATCGCTTGGGCGAACCGGCATTTGATGTCAAGGAGTGCGTGCTGCGTGGCGTGACTTACGCCGTACCGCTGCGGGTCAAGGTTCGTCTGATCATTTTCGACAAAGAATCGTCGAACAAAGCGATCAAGGACATCAAAGAGCAAGAAGTCTACATGGGTGAAATTCCCCTGATGACTGAAAACGGTACCTTCGTCATCAACGGTACCGAGCGTGTAATCGTGTCCCAGCTGCACCGTTCGCCTGGTGTGTTCTTCGACCACGACCGTGGCAAGACTCACAGCTCCGGCAAGCTGCTGTACTCCGCTCGCATCATTCCATACCGCGGTTCCTGGCTGGACTTCGAGTTCGACCCGAAGGACTGCGTATTCGTGCGTATCGACCGTCGCCGCAAACTGCCGGCGTCCGTACTGCTGCGCGCGCTCGGCTACACCACCGAACAGGTGCTGGATGCCTTCTACACCACCAACGTATTCCATGTGCGCGAGCAAGGCCTGAGCCTGGAGCTGGTGCCTCAGCGTCTGCGTGGTGAAGTCGCCGTCCTGGACATCAAGGACGAGAGCGGCAAGGTTATTGTCGAGCAGGGTCGCCGTATCACTGCCCGTCACATCAACCAGCTGGAAAAAGCCGGTATCAAAGAGCTGGAAGTGCCCCTGGAATACGTTCTGGGTCGCACCACCGCCAAGGTCATCGTGCATCCGGCTACCGGCGAGATCATCGCCGAGTGCAATACCGAGCTGACCACCGACCTGCTGGCCAAGATCGCCAAGGCCCAGGTGGTTCGCATCGAGACCCTGTACACCAACGACATCGACTGCGGTCCGTTCATCTCCGACACGCTGAAGATCGACTCCACCAGCAACCAACTGGAAGCTCTGGTCGAGATCTACCGCATGATGCGTCCTGGCGAGCCGCCAACCAAGGATGCCGCCGAGACCCTATTCAACAACCTGTTCTTCAGTGCCGAGCGCTACGACCTGTCTGCCGTCGGCCGCATGAAGTTCAACCGTCGTATCGGTCGCACCGAAATCGAAGGTTCGGGTGTGCTGTGCAAGGAAGACATCGTCGAGGTTCTCAAGACCCTGGTCGACATCCGTAACGGCAAAGGTATCGTCGATGACATCGACCACCTGGGTAACCGTCGCGTGCGTTGCGTTGGCGAGATGGCCGAGAACCAGTTCCGTGTGGGCCTGGTGCGCGTCGAGCGTGCGGTCAAGGAACGTCTGTCGATGGCCGAAAGCGAAGGCCTGATGCCTCAGGACCTGATCAACGCCAAGCCGGTCGCGGCAGCGGTGAAGGAGTTCTTCGGTTCCAGCCAGCTGTCGCAGTTCATGGACCAGAACAACCCGCTGTCCGAGATCACCCACAAGCGCCGTGTCTCCGCTCTCGGCCCAGGTGGTCTGACTCGTGAACGCGCCGGCTTCGAAGTCCGTGACGTACACCCGACCCACTACGGCCGTGTGTGCCCGATCGAGACCCCTGAAGGTCCGAACATCGGTCTGATCAACTCCCTGGCGGCTTATGCCCGCACCAACCAGTACGGCTTCCTGGAAAGCCCGTACCGCGTGGTGAAAGATGGCCTGGTCACCGACGAGATCGTGTTCCTGTCGGCGATCGAAGAAGCCGACCACGTCATCGCCCAGGCTTCGGCCACGATGAACGAGAAGCAGGAGCTGATCGACGAGCTGGTTGCCGTTCGTCACCTGAACGAATTCACCGTCAAGGCACCTGCCGACGTCACCCTGATGGACGTCTCGCCCAAGCAGGTTGTCTCGGTTGCAGCCTCGCTGATTCCGTTCCTCGAGCACGACGACGCCAACCGTGCGTTGATGGGTTCGAACATGCAGCGTCAAGCCGTTCCAACCCTGCGTGCCGACAAGCCGCTGGTGGGTACCGGTATGGAGCGTAACGTGGCCCGCGACTCCGGCGTTTGCGTCGTGGCGCGTCGTGGCGGCGTGATCGATTCCGTGGATGCCAGCCGTATCGTGGTCCGCGTGGCCGACGACGAAGTCGAGACCGGCGAAGCCGGTGTGGATATCTACAACCTGACCAAGTACACCCGTTCGAACCAGAACACCTGCATCAACCAGCGTCCGCTGGTGAACCGCGGTGATGTGGTTCAGCGTGGCGACATCATGGCCGACGGCCCGTCCACCGACATGGGTGAGCTGGCTCTGGGTCAGAACATGCGCATCGCGTTCATGGCGTGGAACGGCTTCAACTTCGAAGACTCCATCTGCCTGTCCGAGCGTGTGGTTCAGGAAGACCGCTTCACCACCATCCACATTCAGGAACTGACCTGTGTGGCGCGTGACACCAAGCTTGGCCCAGAAGAAATCACCGCGGACATCCCGAACGTGGGTGAGGCTGCGCTGAACAAGCTGGACGAAGCCGGTATCGTCTACGTCGGTGCCGAAGTGGCCGCTGGCGACATCCTGGTCGGCAAGGTCACGCCAAAAGGCGAAACCCAGCTGACTCCGGAAGAGAAACTGCTGCGCGCGATCTTCGGTGAGAAGGCCAGCGACGTCAAAGACACCTCGCTGCGCGTACCAACCGGTACCAAGGGCACCGTCATCGACGTCCAGGTGTTCACCCGTGACGGCGTAGAGCGTGACTCCCGCGCGCTGTCCATCGAGAAGGCGCAGCTGGACGAGATCCGCAAGGACCTCAACGAAGAGTTCCGCATTGTCGAAGGCGCGACCTTCGAGCGTCTGCGTTCTGCCCTGGTGGGTCGTACCGTGGAAGGTGGTGCCGGCCTGAAGAAAGGCCAGGAAATCACCGACGAGATCCTCAACGGTCTGGAGCATGGTCAGTGGTTCAAACTGCGCATGACCGAAGACGCGCTGAACGAACAGCTGGAAAAAGCCCAGGCCTACATCGTCGACCGTCGTCGTCTGCTGGACGACAAGTTCGAAGACAAGAAGCGCAAGCTGCAGCAAGGCGATGACCTGGCTCCAGGCGTACTGAAGATCGTCAAGGTCTACCTGGCTATCCGCCGTCGTATCCAGCCGGGCGACAAGATGGCCGGTCGTCACGGTAACAAGGGTGTGGTCTCGGTGATCATGCCGGTCGAAGACATGCCGCACGACGCCAACGGTACTCCGGTGGACATCGTACTGAACCCGTTGGGCGTACCTTCGCGTATGAACGTCGGTCAGATCCTCGAAACCCACCTGGGCCTCGCGGCCAAGGGCCTGGGCGAGAAGATCAACCGCATGCTCGAAGAGCAGCGCAAGGTCATCGAGCTGCGCAAGTTCCTGGCCGAGATCTACAACGAGATCGGTGGTCGCCAGGAAAACCTCGACAGCTTCTCCGATCAGGAGATCCTGGATCTGGCGAAGAACCTGCGCAACGGCGTTCCTATGGCCACCCCGGTATTCGACGGTGCCAAAGAGCGTGAGATCAAGGCGATGCTGCGTCTGGCAGACATGCCTGACAGCGGTCAGATGCAGCTGTTCGATGGCCGTACCGGCAACAAGTTCGAGCGCGCTGTCACCGTTGGCTACATGTACATGCTGAAACTGAACCACCTGGTGGACGACAAGATGCACGCGCGTTCCACGGGTTCCTACAGCCTGGTTACCCAGCAGCCGCTGGGTGGTAAGGCGCAGTTCGGTGGTCAGCGTTTCGGGGAGATGGAAGTCTGGGCGCTGGAAGCATACGGCGCGGCTTACACTCTGCAGGAAATGCTCACAGTGAAGTCGGACGACGTGAACGGCCGTACCAAGATGTACAAGAACATCGTGGATGGTGATCACCGTATGGAGCCGGGCATGCCCGAGTCCTTCAACGTGTTGATCAAAGAGATCCGTTCTCTCGGTATCGATATCGATCTGGAAACCGAATAACACGTGACGTGAATGGGAGCAGGGCGGTACTGCCTGCTCCTTGCTCCGCCAGGAGGAAAGGCCTTGAAAGACCTACTGAATCTGTTGAAAAACCAGGGTCAAGTCGAAGAGTTCGACGCTATCCGCATCGGACTGGCGTCGCCTGAGATGATCCGTTCGTGGTCGTTCGGTGAAGTTAAGAAGCCGGAGACCATCAACTACCGTACGTTCAAGCCTGAGCGTGACGGCCTGTTCTGCGCCAAGATCTTTGGCCCGGTCAAGGACTACGAGTGCCTGTGCGGCAAGTACAAGCGCCTCAAGCATCGCGGCGTGATCTGCGAGAAGTGCGGCGTTGAAGTTGCCCTGGCCAAGGTCCGTCGTGAGCGCATGGCGCACATCGAACTGGCCTCTCCAGTTGCCCACATCTGGTTCCTGAAATCGCTGCCGTCCCGTATCGGCCTGCTGATGGACATGACCCTGCGTGACATCGAGCGCGTGCTCTACTTCGAGAGCTACGTAGTGATCGACCCGGGCATGACCACCCTCGAAAAAGGCCAACTGCTGAACGACGAGCAGTACTTCGAAGCCCTCGAAGAGTTCGGTGACGACTTCGACGCCCGCATGGGTGCCGAGGCTGTCCGCGAGCTGCTGCACGCCATTGACCTGGAGCACGAGATCGGTCGCCTGCGCGAAGAGATTCCGCAGACCAACTCGGAAACCAAGATCAAGAAGCTGTCCAAGCGTCTGAAGCTGATGGAAGCCTTCCAGGGCTCCGGCAACCTGCCTGAGTGGATGGTGTTGACCGTTCTGCCGGTTCTGCCGCCAGATCTGCGTCCACTGGTTCCTCTGGACGGCGGCCGCTTCGCGACTTCCGATCTCAACGATCTGTATCGTCGCGTCATCAACCGTAACAACCGTCTGAAGCGTCTGCTGGACCTGTCGGCTCCTGACATCATCGTGCGCAACGAAAAGCGCATGCTGCAGGAAGCGGTCGACGCCCTGCTCGACAACGGTCGTCGCGGTCGTGCCATCACCGGTTCCAACAAGCGTCCTCTGAAATCCCTGGCTGACATGATCAAGGGTAAGCAGGGTCGTTTCCGTCAGAACCTGCTCGGTAAGCGTGTTGACTACTCCGGCCGTTCGGTTATTACCGTAGGTCCGACCCTGCGCCTGCATCAGTGCGGCCTGCCCAAGAAGATGGCTCTGGAGCTGTTCAAGCCGTTCATCTTCGGCAAGCTGGAAATGCGCGGCCTGGCCACCACCATCAAGGCGGCCAAGAAAATGGTCGAGCGCGAACTGCCAGAGGTCTGGGACGTTCTCGCCGAAGTGATCCGCGAACACCCCGTGCTGCTCAACCGTGCACCTACCCTGCACCGTCTGGGTATCCAGGCGTTCGAGCCCGTGCTGATCGAAGGTAAGGCCATCCAGCTGCACCCATTGGTGTGTGCGGCCTATAACGCCGACTTCGACGGTGACCAGATGGCGGTGCACGTACCGCTGACCCTGGAAGCCCAGCTCGAAGCCCGTGCGCTGATGATGTCGACCAACAACATCCTGTCGCCGGCGAGCGGTGATCCGATCATCGTTCCTTCCCAGGACGTGGTACTGGGTCTGTACTACATGACCCGCGAGGCCATCAACGCCAAGGGCGAAGGTCGCGTGTTCGCCGACCTGCAGGAAGTCGACCGCGTATTCCGCGCCGGCGAGGCTGCCCTGCACGCCAAGATCAAGGTCCGTATCAACGAGACCGTGAATGATCGTGACGGCAACAGCGTGAAGAACACTCGTATCGTCGACACCACCGTCGGCCGTGCGCTGCTGTTCCAGGTTGTACCGGCCGGCCTGTCGTTCGACGTGGTCAACCAGCCGATGAAGAAGAAGGCGATCTCCAAGCTGATCAACCAGTGCTATCGCGTGGTGGGTCTGAAGGACACCGTTATCTTCGCTGACCAGCTGATGTACACCGGTTTCGCCTACTCGACGATTTCCGGCGTGTCCATCGGCGTGAACGACTTCGTCATTCCGGATGAGAAAGCGCGCATCATCGATGCCGCCACCACCGAAGTGAAGGAAATCGAAAGCCAGTACGCCTCCGGCCTGGTAACTCAGGGCGAGAAGTACAACAAGGTCATCGACCTGTGGTCGAAGGCCAACGACGAAGTGTCCAAGGCGATGATGTCCAACCTCTCGAAAGAGAAGGTGATCGATCGCACCGGCGCCGAAGTCGAGCAGGAATCGTTCAACTCGATGTACATGATGGCCGACTCCGGTGCGCGGGGTTCCGCAGCCCAGATCCGTCAGCTGGCCGGTATGCGTGGTCTGATGGCCAAGCCGGACGGCTCCATCATCGAGACGCCGATCACTGCGAACTTCCGTGAAGGTCTGAGCGTACTCCAGTACTTCATCTCGACTCACGGTGCTCGTAAAGGTCTGGCGGATACCGCACTGAAGACCGCGAACTCCGGTTACCTGACCCGTCGTCTGGTCGACGTGGCGCAGGACCTGGTCGTGACCGAAGTCGACTGTGGTACCGAGCAGGGCCTGGTCATGACGCCGCACATTGAAGGCGGCGACGTGGTCGAGCCGCTGGGTGAGCGCGTACTGGGTCGTGTGATCGCTCGCGACGTGTTCAAGCCTGGCACCGAGGACGTCATCGTTCCGGCCGGCACCCTGGTCGACGAGAAGTGGGTCGAGTTCATCGAGCTGAACAGCATCGACGAAGTGGTCGTGCGCTCGCCGATCAGCTGCGAAACCCGTTTCGGCATCTGCGCCAAGTGCTACGGTCGTGACCTGGCGCGCGGCCACCTGGTGAACATCGGTGAAGCGGTCGGCGTTATCGCTGCCCAGTCCATCGGTGAGCCGGGTACCCAGCTGACCATGCGTACCTTCCACATCGGTGGTGCGGCCAGCCGGACCTCGGCGGCCGACAGCGTACAAGTGAAGAACGGCGGTACCGTGCGTCTGCATAACCTGAAGCACGTAGAGCGTGTGGACGGTCACCTGGTAGCGGTTTCCCGTTCCGGTGAGCTGGCCATCGCCGACGAGTTCGGTCGTGAGCGCGAGCGCTACAAGCTGCCTTACGGTGCGGTGATCTCGGTGAAGGAAGGCGACAAGGTCGACGCTGGCTCCATCGTGGCCAAGTGGGACCCGCATACCCACCCGATCGTTACCGAAATGAAAGGTACCGTGACCTACGTGGGCATGGAAGAAGGCATTACCATCAAGCGTCAGACCGACGAACTGACTGGTATGACCATCATCGAAGTCCTGGACGTGAAAGACCGTCCGGCGGCTGGCAAGGACATCCGTCCTGCAGTGAAGATGGTTGGCCTCGACGGCAAGGACCTGATGCTGCCGGGTACCGACGTACCTGCCCAGTACTTCCTGCCGGCGAACGCTCTGGTCAACGTGGCTGACGGTGCACAGATCGCGATCGGTGACGTTATCGCGCGTATTCCGCAAGAAACCTCGAAGACCCGTGACATCACCGGTGGTCTGCCTCGCGTTGCCGACCTGTTCGAAGCGCGTCGTCCGAAAGAAGCGTCGATCCTGGCGGAAGTCAGCGGCACCATCGCGTTCGGCAAGGAAACCAAGGGCAAGCGTCGCCTGGTCATCACCCCGGTCGATGGCAGCGAGCCATACGAAGAGCTGATTCCGAAATGGCGTCACCTCAACGTGTTCGAGGGTGAACAGGTCAACCGCGGCGAAGTGATCTCCGACGGTCCTAGCGATCCGCACGACATCCTGCGTCTGCTGGGCGTCAGCGCGCTGGCCAAGTACATCGTCAACGAGATCCAGGACGTTTACCGTCTGCAGGGCGTGAAGATCAACGACAAGCACATCGAGACCATCCTGCGTCAGATGCTGCGTAAAGTCGAAGTGAGCGAAGCCGGCGACTCGAGCTTCATCAAAGGCGACCAGGTCGAACTGACCCAGGTACTGGGTGAGAACGAGCGTCTGGCGGCCGATGACAAGTTCATTGCCAAGTTCACTCGCGTGCTGCTGGGTATCACCAAGGCCTCGCTGTCGACCGAGTCGTTCATTTCCGCGGCCTCCTTCCAGGAGACCACCCGCGTTCTGACCGAAGCGGCCGTCACCGGCAAGCGCGATTACCTGCGCGGCCTGAAGGAGAACGTTGTCGTGGGTCGCCTGATCCCGGCAGGTACCGGTCTGGCCTATCACAGCGAGCGCAAGCGTCGCCGTGACATCGACAAGCCACTGCGCGTCAGCGCAAGCGAAGTCGAGGCCGCTCTGACCGAGGCGTTGAACTCCAGCGGTAACTAAGGGCTGGCCCCGCTCTTGCTCGATGATCGATGCCGTCAGGCGTCGGTCGTCTAGCGAAGAGGGCGGGTGCCTGCCTTGACTGGGGGCGGGATCCTCTTTAGACTCTTGTACCCCTAAATTTGGCAGGGCCTAACGCCCTGTCATTTGCTTTCTTGCAGGCAATAGCGTCTGCAAGTCAACAGTGGAGCTAGTAGATGGCAACTATCAACCAGCTGGTACGTCAGCCGCGCAAGCGTATCGTCGAGAAATCCGACGTTCCTGCGCTGCAGAACTGCCCGCAACGTCGTGGCGTGTGCACTCGCGTGTACACCACTACGCCGAAAAAACCTAACTCGGCACTGCGTAAAGTATGCCGTGTGCGTCTGACCAACGGTTTCGAGGTTTCCTCGTACATCGGTGGTGAAGGCCACAACCTGCAAGAGCACAGCGTGGTTCTGATCCGTGGCGGTCGTGTAAAAGACTTGCCAGGTGTTCGTTACCACACCGTTCGCGGTTCTCTGGATACTTCCGGCGTCAAGGGTCGTAACCAGGGCCGTTCGAAATACGGTACCAAGAAGCCTAAGAAGGCCTGATTGGCTTTCGCTTCTGACTGAATTTGCTTTTTTCTATTTTTTTGAGTCGATAAGAGTAAGGTCGGGCAAATTCCTCCGGAATGCTTGTCCCGGGCTAACCTGAAGACCGTTTGAGGGCTTATCCATGCCAAGAAGACGCGTAGCAGCAAAACGCGAGATCCTTGACGATCCGAAATACGGAAGCCAAATCCTGGCGAAGTTCATGAACCACGTGATGGAAAGCGGCAAGAAAGCCGTTGCCGAACGTATCGTTTATGGCGCGCTGGACAAGGTTAAAGAGCGCAAGAACAGCGACCCCCTGGAAATCTTCGAGAAAGCTCTCGACGCCATCGCTCCGCTGGTCGAAGTGAAGTCGCGCCGTGTTGGTGGTGCGACCTACCAGGTTCCTGTCGAAGTTCGTCCGTCCCGCCGTAACGCGCTGGCAATGCGCTGGCTGGTAGACTTCGCCCGCAAGCGCGGCGAGAAGTCCATGGCGCTGCGCCTGGCTGGCGAGCTGCTGGATGCTGCCGAAGGCAAAGGTGCTGCTGTGAAGAAGCGTGAAGACGTTCACCGTATGGCCGAAGCCAACAAGGCTTTCTCGCACTACCGCTTCTAATTTCGGCTTCAATCTTTTTGCGAGGGCTTTATGGCTCGTACTACTGCAATCAACCGCTACCGTAACATTGGTATCTGTGCTCACGTTGACGCGGGCAAGACCACCACTACCGAGCGGATCCTGTACTACACAGGCCTGAGCCACAAGATCGGCGAAGTTCACGACGGCGCCGCGACCACCGACTGGATGGTGCAAGAGCAGGAGCGGGGTATCACCATTACCTCCGCTGCGATCACCACCTTCTGGAAAGGTTCTCGTGGTCAGTATGACAACTACCGCGTAAACGTCATCGATACCCCCGGCCACGTTGACTTCACCATTGAAGTTGAGCGTTCGCTGCGCGTACTCGACGGCGCGGTCGTTGTGTTCTGCGGCACCTCCGGTGTCGAGCCTCAGTCTGAAACCGTATGGCGTCAGGCGAACAAGTACAACGTTCCACGTATCGTCTACGTGAACAAGATGGACCGTGCTGGCGCTGACTTCATGCGCGTTGTCGGTCAGATCAAGAACCGTCTGGGTCACACCCCGGTTCCGATCCAGATCGCCATCGGTTCGGAAGAAAACTTCGCTGGTCAGGTCGACCTGATCAAGATGAAGGCCATCTACTGGAACGAAGACGACAAGGGCACCACCTATCGTGAGGAAGAAATTCCTGCCGAGCTGGTTGCTGCTGCCGAAGAGTGGCGCTCCAACATGGTTGAAGCGGCTGCCGAGTCCAGCGAAGAGCTGATGAACAAGTACCTTGAAGAAGGTGAACTGACTGCGGAAGAGATCAAGGCTGGTCTGCGTGCGCGCACCCTGGCTGGTGAAATCGTTCCTGCGGTTTGCGGTTCTTCCTTCAAGAACAAGGGCGTTCCTCTGGTTCTCGACGCGGTCATCGACTTCCTGCCTGCTCCAACCGAGATCGCTGCGATTCAGGGCGTCCACCCGGACAGCACTGACGACAACGAGATCCACGACGAGCGTCATGCAGATGACAACGAGCCGTTCTCGGCTCTGGCGTTCAAGATCGCTACCGACCCATTCGTGGGTACTCTGACTTTCGTGCGCGTCTACTCGGGCTTCCTGAGCTCCGGTGACTCCGTGATCAACTCGGTCAAGGGCAAGAAAGAGCGCGTTGGTCGTATGGTGCAGATGCACGCGAACCAGCGTGAAGAGATCAAGGAAGTACGCGCTGGTGACATCGCGGCCCTGATCGGTATGAAGGATGTGACCACTGGTGACACCCTGTGCGACATCGAGAAGCCAATCATCCTCGAGCGTATGGACTTCCCAGAGCCTGTGATTTCGGTTGCTGTAGAGCCGAAGACCAAGGCTGACCAGGAGAAGATGGGTATCGCTCTGGGCAAACTGGCCCAGGAAGACCCTTCGTTCCGCGTCAAGACCGACGAAGAGACCGGTCAGACCATCATCTCCGGTATGGGTGAGCTGCACCTGGACATTCTCGTTGACCGCATGAAGCGCGAGTTCAACGTAGAAGCCAACATCGGTAAGCCGCAGGTTTCCTACCGTGAAACCATCACCAAGGACGCTGTCGAGATCGAAGGCAAGTTCGTTCGTCAGTCCGGTGGTCGCGGTCAGTTCGGTCACTGCTGGATTCGCTTCTCGACTCCGGACGTGGACGACAAGGGCAACATCACCGAAGGTCTGGTCTTCACCAACGAAGTCGTTGGCGGTGTGGTTCCGAAGGAATACATCCCTGCGATCCAGAAGGGTATCGAAGAGCAGATGAAGAACGGCGTCGTTGCCGGCTATCCGCTGATCGGCCTGAAGGCTACCGTGTTCGATGGTTCCTACCACGACGTCGACTCCAACGAGATGGCGTTCAAGATCGCTGCTTCCATGGCGACCAAGCAACTGGCCCAGAAGGGCGGTGGTAAGGTGCTTGAGCCGATCATGAAGGTCGAGGTGGTGACCCCTGAGGACTACATGGGTGACGTGATGGGTGACCTGAACCGTCGTCGTGGTCTGATCCAGGGTATGGAAGACTCGGTCTCCGGCAAGGTTATCCGTGCTGAAGTGCCGCTCGGAGAAATGTTCGGTTATGCGACCGACGTTCGTTCCATGTCTCAGGGTCGCGCGAGCTACTCCATGGAATTCTCCAAATACGCTGAAGCTCCGTCGAACATCGTCGAAGCACTCGTCAAAAAACAAGGTTGATTCAACCCCCTTTAGGCTAGGAGTTCACTGTCGTGGCTAAAGAAAAATTTGAACGTAACAAACCGCACGTCAACGTTGGCACCATCGGTCACGTTGACCACGGTAAAACCACTCTGACCGCTGCTCTGACTCGCGTTTGCTCCGAAGTTTTCGGTTCGGCTCGCGTTGACTTCGACAAAATCGACAGCGCCCCAGAAGAAAAAGCTCGTGGTATCACCATCAACACCGCTCACGTAGAGTACGACTCCAACATTCGTCACTACGCGCACGTTGACTGCCCAGGCCACGCCGACTACGTCAAGAACATGATCACCGGTGCTGCCCAGATGGACGGCGCGATCCTGGTCTGCTCGGCTGCCGATGGTCCGATGCCACAAACTCGTGAGCACATCCTGCTGTCCCGTCAGGTTGGCGTTCCGTACATCGTTGTCTTCCTGAACAAGGCTGACATGGTTGACGACGCTGAGCTGCTGGAACTGGTCGAGATGGAAGTTCGCGACCTGCTGAGCACCTACGACTTCCCAGGTGACGACACTCCGATCATCATCGGTTCGGCTCTGATGGCTCTGAACGGCGAAGATACCAACGAAATGGGTACTTCGGCTGTCAAGAAGCTGGTTGAGACTCTGGACACCTACATCCCAGAGCCTGAGCGTGCTATCGACAAGACCTTCCTGATGCCGATCGAAGACGTGTTCTCGATCTCCGGTCGCGGTACCGTTGTTACCGGTCGTGTTGAGCGTGGCATCATCAAGATCCAGGAAGAAGTCGAGATCGTTGGTCTGCGTGACACCACCAAGACCACCTGCACCGGCGTTGAAATGTTCCGCAAGCTGCTGGACGAAGGTCGTGCTGGCGAGAACTGCGGCGTTCTGCTGCGTGGTACCAAGCGTGACGACGTTGAGCGTGGTCAGGTTCTGGCCAAGCCAGGCACCATCAAGCCTCACACCAAGTTCGTGGCTGAAGTCTACGTTCTGAGCAAGGAAGAGGGTGGTCGTCACACTCCTTTCTTCAAAGGCTACCGTCCTCAGTTCTACTTCCGTACTACTGACGTGACTGGTTCCTGCGAACTGCCAGAAGGCGTTGAAATGGTAATGCCAGGTGACAACATCCAGATGGAAGTCACCCTGATCAAGCCAATCGCGATGGAAGACGGTCTGCGTTTCGCCATCCGTGAAGGCGGCCGTACCGTTGGTGCTGGCGTTGTAGCTAAAATCATCGCCTAATCCGCGATCGATTTGAAAAGCCCCCGCCCTGCGGGGGCTTTTTTATTGGGTTGACACTACCCTGGGGCATCTATAGAATTGCGCCTCCTTTTAACGGGCGTATTGCGCTCGGTGGGATAGCAATCGGAGTCTGGAATCCAATGCAAAATCAGCAAATCCGTATCAGGTTGAAGGCTTTTGACCATCGCCTGATCGACCAATCAACCCAGGAAATCGTGGAAACCGCGAAGCGTACTGGGGCACAGGTGCGTGGTCCTATTCCACTGCCTACCCGCAAAGAGCGGTTCACCGTTCTGGTTTCCCCGCACGTCAACAAAGACGCGCGTGACCAGTACGAGATCCGTACTCATAAGCGTGTTCTGGACATCGTCCAGCCAACGGATAAAACCGTTGACGCGCTGATGAAGCTCGACCTTGCGGCCGGCGTGGAAGTACAGATCAGCCTCGGCTAAGACTCGGGTCTTGGTCGTGTAACGCTCTGAAATGGGCGGCCATAGCGGGTGAAAGCCCCGTACAC
Source organism: uncultured Pseudomonas sp. (assembly GCF_913777995.1). GTDB lineage: Bacteria > Pseudomonadota > Gammaproteobacteria > Pseudomonadales > Pseudomonadaceae > Aquipseudomonas. Next base: position 19,982 of record NZ_CAJYVE010000008.1, read on the forward strand.
TCATGAGGTTTACAACATGACTATTGGTGTAGTCGGTCGTAAGTGCGGCATGACCCGCATTTTCACCGAAGAAGGTGTCTCCATTCCGGTCACGGTCATCGAGATCGAGCCGAATCGCGTCACTCAGTTCAAAACCGAAGAAACCGATGGCTATCGTGCAGTGCAAGTCACTGTCGGTGAGCGTCGTGCTTCGCGCGTGACCGCTGCTCAAGCGGGTCACTTCGCCAAGGCGAACGTTGCTGCAGGTCGTACCGTCCTGGAATTCCGTCTTGAAGAAGGCGAATACAAGGCTGGCGATCTGATCAATGCCGAAATCTTCGCTGCTGGTCAACTGGTCGATGTGACCGGTCAGTCCAAAGGTAAGGGTTTCGCGGGTACTATCAAGCGCTGGAACTTCCGCGGCCAAGATAATACCCACGGCAACTCCGTCTCCCACCGCGTCCCAGGCTCTATCGGCCAGTGCCAGACTCCTGGTCGTGTATTCAAGGGCAAGAAAATGTCCGGTCATATGGGCGCTGAGCGCGTGACCGTGCAATCCCTTGAAGTAGTGCGCGTGGACGCTGAACGCAATCTGTTGTTGGTCAAGGGCGCTGTTCCTGGCGCTACTGGCGGCAACCTGGTTGTACGTCCAGCAGCCAAGGCTCGCGGTTAAGGGGAAGCTGACATGCAATTAAACGTAAATGACGCTCAAGCCATCGAAGTTTCCGAACTGACATTTGGCGGCGAATTCAACGAGACCCTGGTGCACCAGGCAGTCGTGGCCTACATGGCTGGCGGCCGTCAGGGCAGCAAGCAGCAGAAGAGCCGTTCCGACGTTGCTGGTGGCGGTAAGCGCCCATGGCGTCAGAAAGGTACTGGCCGCGCTCGTGCCGGTACTATCCGTAGCCCACTGTGGCGCGGCGGTGGTACCACCTTCGCTGCTCGTCCTCAGGATCACTCCCAGAAGCTCAACAAGAAGATGTATCGCGCTGCACTGCGCTCCATCCTCGCTGAGCTGGTTCGTACCGACCGTCTGGTCGTGGTTCAGGACTTCGCTGTCGAAGCGCCGAAAACCAAAGACCTGCTGGGTAAACTGAATGGTCTGGGCCTGACCGACGTGCTGATCGTTTCCGACGCCGTTGACCAGAATCTGTACCTGGCTGCTCGCAACCTGCCGCACGTCGACGTACGTGACGTCCAGGGTTCCGATCCGGTCAGTCTGATCGCCTACGACAAGGTTCTTATCACCGTGTCGGCCGTGAAGAAATTCGAGGAGCTGCTGGGATGAACCAGGAACGCGTATTTAAAGTTCTGCTTGGCCCGCACGTATCCGAGAAGGCCACAGTTCTGGCTGACAAGAAAGGTCAGTTCGTTTTCAAAGTTGCCACCGACGCAACCAAGCTGGAAATCAAGAAGGCCGTTGAGGCTCTGTTCAGCGTGAAAGTAGAACGCGTCACTACCCTGAACGTTCTGGGTAAGACTAAGCGTACTGCTCGCGGTCTGGGCAAGCGCAATGACTGGAAGAAGGCAGTTATCTCCCTTCAGCCAGGCCAAGATCTCGATTTCAGCAGCAGTGCTGAGTAAGGAAGGGGTGCATCATGGCAATCGTTAAATGCAAACCGACTTCCCCTGGCCGCCGTTTTGTGGTCAAGGTGGTCAACCAGGGGCTGCACAAAGGCGCTCCTCACGCACCGCTGCTCGAGAAGAAATCGAAGTCTGGTGGTCGTAACAACAATGGCCGCATCACTACTCGTCACGTTGGTGGTGGTCATAAGCAGCATTACCGTCTGGTCGACTTCCGTCGCAACGACAAGGATGGCATCGCTGCCATCGTCGAGCGTATCGAATACGACCCGAACCGTACTGCTCACATCGCCCTGCTGCGTTATGCAGATGGCGAGCGTCGCTACATCATCGCCCCTAAAGGCGTGAGCGCTGGCGACCAGCTGATCTCCGGTGCTCTGGCCCCTATTAAGGCCGGTAACACCCTGCAGCTGCGCAACATCCCTGTTGGTAGCACCGTACACGCTATCGAACTGAAGCCTGGCAAAGGTGCCCAGATCGCTCGCTCCGCTGGCGCTTCCGCCCAGCTGGTCGCTCGTGAAGGCGTCTACGTGACTCTGCGTCTGCGCTCCGGCGAAATGCGCAAAGTCCTGGCCGAGTGCCGCGCGACCCTGGGTGAAGTCTCGAACTCCGAGCACAGCCTGCGTTCGCTGGGTAAAGCTGGTGCCAAGCGCTGGCGTGGCGTTCGCCCAACCGTTCGTGGTGTTGCCATGAACCCGGTTGACCACCCACACGGTGGTGGTGAAGGTCGTACCTCCGGTGGTCGTCATCCGGTATCGCCATGGGGCTTCCCAACCAAGGGTGCCAAAACCCGTGGTAATAAGCGTACCGACAAAATGATCGTCCGTCGTCGCAAGTAAATAGAGGGATACGACAGTGCCACGTTCTCTGAAAAAAGGTCCTTTTATTGATCTTCACCTACTGAAGAAGATCGAAGTGGCGGCGGAAAAGAACGATCGCAAACCAGTTAAGACCTGGTCTCGTCGTTCGATGATCCTGCCACAAATGGTCGGTCTGACCATCGCTGTACACAACGGCCGTCAACACGTACCGGTTCTGGTAAGTGAAGACATGGTCGGCCATAAACTGGGCGAGTTTGCCGGTACCCGTACTTATCGCGGGCACGTGGCAGACAAGAAAGCCAAGCGTTAAGGGGTAAGGAACGATGGAAGTAGCCGCTAAGTTGTCGGGCGCTCGAATCTCCGCCCAGAAAGCCCGCTTGGTCGCCGACCAGATCCGCGGGAAGAAGGTGGGCGAAGCGCTCAACCTGCTGGCTTTCAGCAGTAAGAAAGCCGCCGAGATCCTGAAAAAAGTGCTGGAGTCGGCCGTAGCCAACGCCGAGCATAACGAAGGCGCAGACGTTGATGACCTGAAGGTCTCCACCGTTTTCGTCAACGAAGGGCGTTCGCTGAAGCGCATCATGCCACGTGCCAAAGGCCGTGCTGATCGCATCGTCAAGCGGTCTTGCCATATCACTGTCAAGGTTGCTGACAAGTAACGGAGTCGAAGAGATGGGTCAGAAAGTACATCCCATTGGCATTCGCCTGGGAATCGTCAAGGAGCACACCTCCGTCTGGTACGCAGACGGCAGCACTTACGCAGACTACCTGCTGGCAGATCTGCGAGTGCGTGAGTACCTCCAGGACAAACTAAAAAGCGCGTCCGTTAGCCGTATCGATATCCATCGTCCGGCTCAGACAGCACGCATCACCATCCACACCGCTCGTCCCGGCATCGTGATCGGCAAGAAAGGTGAAGATGTTGAAAAACTGCGTCAGGACCTGACCAAGCAAATGGGTGTGCCTGTGCACATCAATATCGAAGAGATCCGCAAGCCGGAGCTCGACGGTATGCTGGTTGCCCAGAGCGTAGCTCAGCAGCTGGAGCGTCGTGTCATGTTCCGTCGCGCCATGAAGCGCGCCGTACAGAACGCCATCCGCATCGGTGCCAAAGGCATCAAGATCCAGGTGAGCGGTCGTCTCGGTGGTGCTGAAATCGCACGTACTGAATGGTATCGCGAAGGTCGTGTGCCTCTGCACACCCTGCGTGCCGACATTGACTATGCCACTTACGAAGCGCACACCACCTACGGTGTGATCGGTGTCAAGGTTTGGATCTTCAAAGGCGAAGTGATTGGTGGTCGCCAGGAAGAGCTGAAGCCTCAAGCGCCAGCGCCTCGTAAAAAAGCTGCCAAGTAAGGGGTACGCCAAATGTTGCAACCAAAGCGTACGAAGTTCCGCAAGCAAATGACCGGCCACAACCGTGGTCTGGCTCTGCGCGGTAGCAAGGTCAGCTTCGGCGAGTTCGCGCTGAAAGCTGTTTCCCGCGGTCGTCTCACCGCTCGTCAGATCGAGTCGGCACGTCGTGCCCTGACCCGTCACGTAAAACGTGGCGGCAAGATCTGGATCCGTGTGTTCCCGGACAAGCCGGTTACCAAGAAGCCTCTCGAAGTGCGGATGGGTAAAGGTAAGGGTTCGGTTGAATACTGGGTTGCTCAGATCCAGCCAGGCAAAGTCCTGTACGAGATCGAGGGTGTTTCTGAAGAGCTGGCGCGTGAGGCTTTTGCCCTGGCTGCTGCGAAGCTGCCACTCGCCACCTCCTTTGTTAAGCGGACGGTGATGTGATGAAAGCGAATGAACTTCGTGAAAAATCAGCACAGCAGCTGAACGAGCAACTGCTCGGCCTGCTGCGCGACCAGTTCAATCTGCGCATGCAGAAAGCAACTGGCCAGTTGGGGCAGTCGCACCTGCTCTCGCAAGTTAAGCGTGACATCGCTCGCGTGAAAACTGTGCTCAACCAGCAGGCAGGTAAGTGATCATGGCTGAAGCTGAAAAAACCGTCCGCACGCTGACTGGCCGTGTCGTCAGCGACAAAATGGACAAGACCATCACCGTACTGATCGAGCGTCGCGTAAAGCACCCGATCTACGGTAAATACGTTAAGCGTTCGACTAAGCTGCACGCGCATGACGAAACCAACCAGTGCCATATCGGCGACAAGGTCACCATTCGTGAGACCCGTCCGGTAGCCAAGACCAAGTCCTGGGCCCTGGTTGAAATCGTCGAACGCGCTGTGGAAGTCTAAGGGCTAGGGGTCGGAGAAATTTTATGATTCAGACTCAATCCATGCTCGATGTGGCCGATAACAGCGGCGCTCGCCGCGTTATGTGCATCAAGGTGCTGGGTGGCTCCCATCGTCGTTACGCTGGTATCGGTGACATCATCAAAGTAACCGTCAAAGAAGCCATTCCTCGCGGCAAAGTGAAGAAAGGCCAGGTGATGACTGCTGTGGTAGTCCGCACCCGTCACGGCGTTCGCCGTGCAGACGGTTCGATCATTCGCTTCGATGGTAACGCTGCTGTTCTGCTGAACAACAAGCAAGAGCCGATCGGCACCCGTATCTTCGGGCCAGTGACTCGTGAACTTCGCGGTGAGAAGTTCATGAAGATCGTCTCGCTCGCCCCTGAAGTGCTGTAAGGAGATCCGACATGCAAAAGATTCGTCGTGACGACGAGATCATCGTGATCGCCGGCAAAGACAAAGGCAAGCGCGGTAAGGTGCTGAAGGTTCTCGCTGACAACCGTGTGGTTGTCGGTGGCGTGAACCTGGTGAAGCGTCATACCAAGCCGAACCCGATGTCGGGCGTTCAGGGCGGTATCGTCGAGAAAGAAGCGCCTCTGCACGCTTCCAACGTCGCCATTTTCAACAGCGAAACCAACAAGGCTGATCGCGTTGGCTTCAAAGTAGAAGACGGCAAAAAAATTCGTGTCTTCAAGTCGACCCAAAAAGCGGTTGATGCTTGAACACTGCTAGGTAGAAGACCATGGCACGACTGAAAGAGATTTATCGGAAGGAAATCGCTCCGAAGCTTAAGGAAGAACTTAAGCTGGCGAACGTGATGGAAGTTCCGCGCGTTACCAAAATCACCCTGAACATGGGTCTGGGCGAAGCGATCGGTGACAAGAAAGTCATCGAGCACGCTGTTGCCGACCTGGAAAAGATCACTGGTCAAAAGCCAGTCGTGACTTTCGCTCGCAAGTCCATCGCGGGTTTCAAGGTTCGTGAAGGTTGGCCGATCGGCGTCAAGGTAACCCTGCGCCGCGATCGTATGTACGAATTCCTGGATCGTCTGCTGTCGATCTCCCTGCCTCGGGTTCGCGACTTCCGCGGCCTGAATGCCAAGTCCTTCGATGGTCGTGGCAACTACAGCATGGGCGTGAAAGAGCAGATCATCTTCCCGGAAATCGATTACGACAAGATCGATGCTCTGCGCGGTCTGGACATCACCCTGACCACCACTGCCAAGAACGACGAGCAAGGCCGCGCACTGCTGCGTGCGTTCAAGTTCCCGTTCCGTAACTGATTGGAGTCAGGATTATGGCCAAGAAGAGCATGAAGAACCGTGAGCTGAAGCGTCAGCTCACCGTTGCCAAGTACGCCAAGAAGCGTGCAGAGCTGAAAGCGATCATCGTGGATCTGAACGCAAGTCCAGAAGCCCGTTGGGAAGCAAGCGTAGCCCTGCAGAAGCAACCACGTGACGCCAGCGCCTCGCGCCTGCGTAACCGTTGCCGCCTGACTGGCCGTCCGCACGGCGTTTACCGCAAGTTCGGCCTCGGCCGTAACAAGCTGCGTGAAGCTGCCATGCGCGGTGACGTGCCAGGTCTGGTCAAGGCCAGCTGGTAATCCCTCTCGTCTCGCGGCGTCGGCGGTGAATACCACCGGTCGCTGCGAAGCCCGAGACACGATCAAGCCCCTTTTGGGGCTTGATTCGTTTCTGGCGTACGTCTAGAATTGCCGGCTCGCCTGAGCCCGTGGTTTTTGTGCCCGGAGTTGCTCGGCGACATGCTGTAGCCGAAAGGCTAATTTTTTTTGTATCAGGAGCGTCTAGCCCATGAGTATGCAGGACCCGTTAGCGGACATGCTAACTCGTATCCGTAATGCCCAGATGGCTGAAAAGCCCGTTGTGAGCATGCCATCCTCCAAGCTGAAGGTGGCTGTAGCCAAAGTTCTGAAAGACGAAGGCTACATTGCGGGTTATCAGGTCAGCAGTGAAGTCAAACCTTCGCTGTCCATTGAGCTGAAATATTTCGAAGGCCGTCCGGTCATCGAAGAAGTCAAACGCGTCAGCCGTCCAGGCCTGCGTCAATACAAGTCCTCCGATGATCTGCCAAAAGTACGTGGCGGCCTCGGTGTGTCTATCGTCTCCACCAACAAAGGTGTGATGACTGATCGTGCTGCACGCGCTGCCGGTGTTGGCGGCGAAGTGCTCTGCACTGTGTTCTAAGGGGGGATAAGCAATGTCTCGCGTAGCTAAGAACCCCGTTAAGCTGCCATCCGGCGTCGAAGTCAAACTCGCTGGTCAGCTGCTTTCCGTCAAGGGCGCCAAGGGCACCCTGGAACTGAATGTCCACTCGTCCGTTGAGGTCGTTGAAGAAGCCGGTGAGCTGCGTTTCGCTGCTCGCAATGGCGATCAACAGACTCGCGCAATGGCCGGTACCACCCGTGCACTGGTCAACAACATGGTCCAGGGCGTCAGCCAAGGCTTCGAGCGTAAGCTGCAGCTGGTCGGTGTTGGTTACAAGGCTCAGGTCAAAGGCACCGTCCTGAACCTGGCGCTTGGCTTCTCGCACCCAGTGGATTACGAACTGCCGAAAGGCATCACCGCTGAGACCCCTAGCCAGACCGATATCCTGATTCGTGGTATCGACAAGCAGCTGGTTGGTCAGGTGGCCGCTGAGATCCGCGACTTCCGCCGTCCTGAGCCGTACAAAGGCAAAGGTGTGCGTTACGCGGACGAAGTCGTCCGTCGTAAAGAAGCCAAGAAGAAGTAGGGCATAGCAAATGACCGTCAAAAAAGTTACCCGACTGCGTCGCGCTCGCAAAGCACGCCTGAAAATGCACGAACTCGAAGTCGTTCGTCTCTGCGTGCACCGCTCTTCGCAGCACATCTACGCCCAGGTCATTTCGGCCGACGGCAGCAAGGTCCTGGCAAGCGCCTCGACTTTGGACAAAGAACTGCGTGATGGTGCCACCGGCAACATCGACGCTGCCACTAAGGTTGGCAAGCTGGTTGCCGAGCGCGCTAAAGCCGCTGGCGTATCGCAAGTCGCTTTCGACCGTTCTGGCTTCAAGTACCACGGCCGTGTCAAAGCGCTGGCTGATGCTGCTCGTGAAGGCGGGCTGGAGTTCTAAGTTATGGCAAACAACGAGCAAAAACGCGACGAAGGCTACATCGAGAAGCTGGTTCAGGTTAACCGCGTTGCCAAGACCGTAAAAGGTGGTCGTATCTTCACTTTCACCGCGCTGACCGTGGTAGGTGATGGTAAGGGCCGTGTCGGCTTCGGCCGTGGCAAATCCCGCGAAGTGCCTGCTGCCATCCAGAAAGCGATGGAAGCTGCTCGCCGCAACATGATCCAGGTCGATCTGGACGGCACCACCCTGCAGTACGCTACCAAGTCCGCTCACGGCGCTTCGAAGGTGTACATGCAGCCTGCTTCCGAAGGTACCGGCATCATCGCCGGCGGCGCAATGCGTGCCGTCCTGGAAGTCGCTGGTGTCCAGAACGTTCTGGCCAAGTGCTATGGCTCGACCAACCCGGTAAACGTGGTTCACGCCACTTTCAAGGGTCTGAAGGCCATGCAATCTCCTGAGTCCATCGCTGCCAAGCGTGGCAAGCGCGTTGAGGAGATCGTCTGATCATGGCTACCTTAAAAGTTACGCTGATCAAGAGCGTTGCCGGCCGTCTGCCTAACCACAAACTGTGCGTTAAGGGTCTGGGTCTGCGTCGCATCGGTCACACCGTAGAAGTCCAGGATACTCCCGAGAACCGCGGGATGATCAACAAGGCTTACTACCTGCTGCGCGTCGAGGGTTAATCGATGAAACTCAATGATCTGAGTCCAGCTCCGGGTTCCCGTCCCGAGAAGCACCGTCCGGGCCGTGGTATCGGTAGCGGTCTGGGCAAGACCGGTGGCCGTGGTCACAAAGGTCAGACTTCCCGTTCCGGTGGCTCCATCGCCCCTGGTTTCGAGGGTGGTCAACAGCCTCTGCACCGTCGTCTGCCTAAGTTCGGTTTCGTATCCCTGAAAGCCATGGACCGCGCCGAAGTGCGTCTGTCCGAGCTGGCCAAGGTGGAAGGCGACGTCGTAACCGTGCAGTCCCTGAAAGATGCCAACGTGATCAACCAAAACGTTCAGCGTGTGAAAATCATGCTGTCCGGTGAAGTGGCTCGCGCTGTCACCATCAAGGGTATCGCCGCCACCAAGGGTGCGCGTGCGGCTATCGAAGCAGCTGGCGGCAAGTTCGAGGAATAAATGGCTAAGCAAGGTGCTCTCTCAGCGCTCAGCAAAGGCGGACTGTCCGAGCTCTGGGCTCGACTGCGTTTTCTGTTCCTGGCGATTATCGTCTATCGGATCGGTGCGCATATCCCAGTGCCTGGTATCAATCCAGACCGGCTGGCGGAACTGTTTCGACAGAATGAGGGGACCATTCTTAGCTTGTTCAACATGTTCTCCGGTGGCGCACTGGAGCGGATGAGCATCTTTGCACTGGGGATCATGCCGTACATCTCGGCTTCGATCATCATGCAGCTGATGACCGCCGTCAGTCCGCAACTGGAGCAGTTGAAGAAGGAAGGTGAGGCTGGTCGTCGCAAGATCAGCCAATACACCCGCTATGGCACCGTAGTCCTGGCCCTGGTTCAAGCTATCGGCATGTCCGTTGGCCTGGCCGGTCAGGGCGTCGCGTTTTCTGCAGACTTCGGCTTCTACTTCGTGGCCGTCACCACCTTCGTGGCGGGGGCGATGTTCATGATGTGGCTGGGTGAGCAGATCACCGAGCGCGGTGTCGGTAACGGTATCTCGATGTTGATCTTCGCAGGTATCGTTGCTGGTCTTCCGAGGGCTATCGGGCAGTCTTTCGAGTCTGCACGCCAAGGCGATATCAACATTTTCGCGTTGGTTGCCATCGGTTTGCTGGCGGTAGCGATCATCGGTTTCGTGGTGTTCATCGAGCGTGGCCAGCGTCGTATCGCTGTGCATTACGCCAAGCGTCAGCAGGGCCGCAAGGTCTTCGCTGCGCAGACCAGCCACCTGCCGCTGAAAGTGAACATGGCTGGCGTCATTCCAGCCATTTTTGCGAGCAGCATTCTGCTGTTTCCGGCTTCGTTGGGTTCCTGGTTCGGTCAGTCCGAAGGTTTGGGCTGGTTGCAGGACATCTCGCAGTCGATCGCTCCTGGTCAGCCGTTGAACATTCTGCTGTTTAGTGCAGGGATCGTTTTCTTCTGCTTCTTCTACACGGCGTTGATGTTCAATCCGAAAGACGTAGCGGAAAACCTGAAGAAGTCCGGTGCCTTTATTCCGGGTATCCGTCCGGGCGAGCAGTCGGCACGCTACATTGATGGCGTTCTGACCCGTTTGACCATGTTCGGTGCTCTTTATATGACGGCCGTGTGCCTGCTTCCCCAGTTCCTGGTGGTGGCGGCCAACGTTCCGTTCTACCTTGGCGGGACCTCGTTGCTGATCGTGGTCGTGGTTGTGATGGACTTCATGTCGCAAGTACAATCGCACCTCGTTTCGCACCAGTATGAATCCCTGATGAAGAAAGCCAACCTGAAGGGCTACGGCGGCAGCGGCATGCTGCGCTGAGAGACCCATAAGGTTCGAGGAGTTGGTGATGAAAGTTCGTGCATCGGTGAAAAAGCTGTGCCGTAACTGCAAGATTATTCGCCGCGAAGGTGTGGTTCGAGTAATTTGCAGCGCGGAACCACGTCATAAGCAGCGCCAAGGCTGATTGTGAGCTGTGCTTAAGCCCAGCAGCTAGTGTGCTGCTGGGTTGATTATTTGTTACTACAGCGATATTATCTCGCGCCCTATTTCTTGGCTTCCGGGGCGTAGGTAGCTGTCAATTGGAGTCCCACTGAATGGCCCGTATTGCAGGCGTTAACATTCCAGATAACAAGCATACTGTTATCTCGCTGACCTACATCTACGGTGTTGGTCGCACCACTGCACAGAAAATCTGTGCGGATGCCGGTGTAAACCCGGCCGCGAAGATCAAGGATCTGAGCGACGAGCAGATCGAACAGCTGCGTGGCGAAGTCGCGAAGCTCACCACTGAAGGTGACCTGCGTCGCGAAATCAACATGAAAATCAAGCGCTTGATGGACCTGGGCTGCTACCGCGGTCTGCGTCATCGTCGTGGTCTGCCAGTACGCGGTCAGCGTACCAAGACCAACGCGCGTACTCGCAAAGGTCCGCGTAAGCCGATCCGCAAGTAATCGCTCCAGCGTTTCGACAGGAATTTAGTCATGGCAAAACCTGCTGCTCGTCCTCGTAAAAAAGTTAAAAAGACAGTGGTTGATGGCATCGCCCACATCCATGCGTCTTTTAACAACACCATCGTCACCATTACCGATCGTCAAGGTAACGCTCTGTCCTGGGCTACCTCCGGCGGTTCGGGTTTCCGTGGTTCCCGCAAGTCCACCCCGTTCGCTGCTCAGGTAGCTGCAGAGCGTGCTGGTCAGGCCGCGCTGGAATACGGTCTGAAGAACCTCGACGTGAACGTCAAGGGTCCAGGCCCAGGTCGTGAGTCCGCTGTTCGTGCTCTGAACAGCTGTGGCTATAAGATCGCCAGCATCACCGACGTGACGCCAATCCCGCACAACGGGTGCCGTCCGCCGAAGAAGCGCCGCGTGTAATCCAGGAGACTGTAAGAAATGGCTCGTTACATTGGTCCAAAATGCAAACTGGCTCGTCGTGAAGGTACTGACCTTTTCCTGAAGAGCGGTGTGCGCGCACTCGAATCCAAGTGCAACATCGAAGCAGCTCCAGGCATCCACGGCCAGCGCCGTGGCCGTCAGTCCGACTACGGCACCCAGCTGCGTGAAAAGCAAAAAGTACGTCGTATCTACGGTGTTCTCGAGCGTCAGTTCAGCGGCTACTACAAGCAAGCCGCGAGCAAGAAAGGTGCAACCGGTGAGAACCTGCTGCAACTGCTCGAATGCCGTCTGGACAACGTCGTATACCGCATGGGCTTTGGCTCGACTCGTGCCGAATCCCGTCAGCTGGTTTCGCACAAGTCGATCAGCGTCAATGGCAAGACTGTAAACATTCCTTCGTACCAGGTTCGTGCCGGCGATGTCGTCGCTGTTCGTGAAAAGGCGAAGAACCAGCTGCGTATCGTCCAGGCTCTGGAACTGTGTGCTCAACGTGGCCGCGTAGAATGGGTAGACGTAGACACTGAGAAGAAATCGGGCGTTTTCAAGAGCGTTCCGGCTCGCAGTGATCTATCCGCCGACATCAACGAAAGCCTGATTGTCGAGCTCTACTCCAAGTAAGGGCTAGAAAATAGGTGCATCCATGCAGATTTCGGTAAATGAGTTTCTGACACCCCGTCACATCGACGTTCAGGTTGTCAGTCCAACCCGCGCCAAGATCACGCTCGAGCCTCTCGAGCGTGGCTTTGGCCACACCCTGGGCAACGCGTTGCGCCGCATCCTGTTGTCCTCCATGCCCGGCTGTGCAGTAGTCGAGGCCGAGATCGACGGTGTACTCCACGAGTACAGCGCGATCGAAGGTGTACAGGAAGACGTGATCGAAATCCTGTTGAACCTCAAGGGCCTGGCTATCAAGCTGCACGGTCGAGACGAAGTTACGCTGACCTTGTCGAAAAAGGGTTCGGGGGTGGTTACCGCTGCCGATATTCAGCTGGATCATGATGTCGAGATCGTCAATCCCGATCACGTAATCGCTAACCTGGCGTCCAACGGCGTCCTGAACATGAAGCTCACCGTAGCTCGTGGTCGTGGTTATGAGCCGGCCGACTCGCGTCAAAGCGATGAAGACGAAAGCCGTAGCATCGGTCGTCTTCAGCTGGACGCTTCGTTCAGCCCGGTACGTCGCATCGCCTACGTGGTGGAAAACGCCCGTGTCGAGCAGCGTACCAACCTGGACAAGCTGGTTATTGATCTGGAAACCAACGGTACCCTGGATCCTGAAGAGGCTATCCGTCGTGCTGCAACCATCCTGCAACAGCAGCTGGCTGCATTCGTCGACCTCAAAGGTGACAGCGAGCCCGTTGTAGTCGAACAGGAAGACGAGATCGATCCGATCCTGCTCCGTCCGGTTGACGATTTGGAACTGACTGTACGTTCGGCCAACTGCCTGAAGGCGGAGAACATCTACTACATCGGCGACCTGATTCAGCGCACCGAAGTAGAGCTGTTGAAAACTCCGAACCTGGGCAAGAAGTCCCTGACCGAAATCAAGGACGTATTGGCCTCCCGTGGTCTGTCACTCGGCATGCGCCTCGACAACTGGCCGCCGGCAAGTCTTAAGAAAGACGACAAGGCCACGGCCTGATCGTCGTAATCACCGAACGCGAGTTTGGTAAGGAATGAACCATGCGTCATCGTAAAAGTGGTCGTCACCTGAGCCGCACCAGCGCGCACCGCAAGGCCATGTTTCAAAACATGGCTGTGTCGCTGTTCGAGCACGAGCTGATCAAAACTACCCTGCCTAAAGCCAAGGAACTGCGCCGCGTTGCCGAGCCGCTGATCACCCTGGCCAAGGAAGACAGCGTCGCCAACCGTCGTCTGGCTTTCGACCGTACTCGTTCGAAAGCTGCCGTAGGCAAGCTGTTCAACGATCTGGGCAAGCGCTATGCAACCCGTCAGGGCGGCTACCTGCGCATCCTGAAGTGCGGTTTCCGCGCTGGCGACAACGCCCCTATGGCGTACGTCGAGCTGGTTGATCGTCCAGTCGGTGGTGCTGTAGAAGCCGCTGAGTAAGACGTCAGTCTGATCACAAGAAACCGGGCCTAGTGCCCGGTTTTTTGTTTTCCGCTTGTCTCGTTTGAAGATATCCATCGAGTTCGTCATGGGCATTGACGATGCCTATCAACGTTTAACACTCAATCAATTTACCCCTGTCACGAATATGGACAATACTCTTGCTCATGCCGGTTACCCGGACCTAAAAAAGCCTGAGGAAGATAACCCATGAGCCAGAACAAAACGCTTACGACCGCCAGCGGTGCACCGGTTGCTGACAATCAGAACTCTCGCTCGGCAGGCCCTCGTGGACCCTTGTTGCTGGATGATTTCCACCTGGTCGAGAAGCTCGCCCACTTCAACCGCGAGAACATCCCTGAGCGTCGTGTGCATGCCAAGGGCTCGGGTGCTCACGGGACCTTCACCGTTACCCGCGACATCACCCAGTACACCAGCGCCAAGCTGTTCGAGTCGGTCGGCAAGCAGACGCCGATCTTCCTGCGTTTCTCCACTGTGGGTGGTGAGCGTGGTTCGGCAGATACCGAGCGCGATCCGCGTGGCTTCGCGGTGAAGTTCTACACCGAGGAAGGTAACTGGGACATCGTGGGCAACAACACGCCGGTCTTCTTCATTCGTGACCCGATGAAATTCCCCGATTTCATCCATACCCAGAAGCGTCTGCCGCAGAGCAACCTGAAAAGCCCGCAAATGATGTGGGACTTCTGGTCGCATTCGCCCGAAGCGCTGCATCAGGTCACCATCCTGTTCTCCGACCGAGGCATTCCGGACGGCTACCGCCACATGCACGGCTTCGGTAGCCACACCTACAGCCTCATCAATGCCGCTGGTGAGCGCCATTGGGTGAAGTGGCACTACAAGACTCGCCAAGGCATCAAGAACCTGTCGCCGGCCGATGCCGCGCGTATCGCCGGTACTGATCCGGACTACGCCCAGCGCGACCTGTTCGACGCCATCGAGCGCGGTGATTACCCGAAATGGCAGGTGTGCATCCAGATCATGACCGAGGCACAGGCCAACAGTCATTACGAGAACCCCTTCGACGTGACCAAGACCTGGTCGCAGAAGGAGTTCCCGCTGATCGAAGTGGGCGAGCTGGAACTCAACCGCAACCCGCTCAACTACTTCGCCGAAGTCGAGCAAGCCGCGTTCGGGCCGAGCAACATGGTGCCGGGTGTCGGTCTTTCGCCTGACCGCATGCTGCAGGGCCGCGTGTTCGCCTATGCCGATGCGCACCGCTACCGCGTAGGCACCAACCACCAGCATCTGCCGATCAACGCCGCCAAGAGTCCGGTGCATACCTACCAGCGTGACGGGGCCATGGCTTACGGTGACAACGGCGGCGCTGCGCCGAACTACGAGCCCAACAGCTACGCCGATGCGCCGAAACAGGCGCCACGCTATGCCGAGCCGGCCCTGGCCCTGAGCGGTGCTGCGGATCGTCACGACCATCGTGAAGATACCGACTACTACAGCCATGCCGGCAAGCTGTTCAACCTGATGAACGACGAGCAGAAAGCCCTGCTGATCAGCAACATCGCCGGCGCCATGAGTGGCGTCAGCAATGACGTCGTACAGCGTCAGTTGCAGCATTTCTACAAGGCTGACCCTGCCTACGGCGAAGGTATCGCCAAGGCCCTGGGTGTAACCTTGAGCTAAGTCGTAGTGAGAAACGAAACCGCCCTCATTTGGGCGGTTTTCGCTTCTGGATAACCGATTTTCACTGCTTTTTAGTGAATTATTCTTCGGTTGTCCGTGACCTTCGGCGGGGCTTGGTTCAAAATACAGCCTTTCTGTAGGGAGTATTCTGGCGATGCAAGGCCACCCGGACGTAATCGATTATCTCAACACATTGCTCACCGGCGAGTTGGCTGCCCGTGACCAGTACTTCATCCATTCGCGCATGTATGAGGACTGGGGGTTCACCAAGCTCTACGAGCGCATCAATCACGAGATGGAAGAAGAGGCGCAGCACGCCGATGCGCTGATGCGCCGTATCCTGATGCTCGAAGGCACCCCGCGCATGCGCCCTGACGACCTCGACGTCGGCACCACTGTGCCGGAGATGCTCGCCAGCGACCTGCGCCTGGAATACAAGGTGCGCGCCGCGCTGTGCAAAGGCATCGAGCTGTGCGAACAGCATGGCGACTACATCAGCCGTGACATCCTGCGCGCCCAGCTGGCCGACACCGAGGAAGACCACACCTACTGGCTGGAAAAGCAGCAGGGTCTGATCAAGTCCATCGGGCTGCAGAATTACCTGCAATCGCAACTCTGATTCACCGCCGGTGGGCTTGCAAAAAGGCCGGGCCAGACGAAGTGTCTGGCCCGGCCTTTTTTTCGCCTGATGCCCGCTTGGCGGTCAGGCCCTGTCGCGTTCCAGCAACGGCTTGAGGTAGTGACCGGTGTGCGACTGCGGCAACTCGGCCACTTCTTCCGGAGTACCGGTGGCGATGATCTGGCCACCTTTCGAGCCGCCCTCGGGGCCCAGGTCGACCAGCCAGTCGGCGGTCTTGATCACGTCGAGGTTGTGCTCGATCACCACCACGGTGTTGCCGTGGTCGCGCAGCCGGTGCAGCACGTCCAGCAACTGCTGGATATCCGCGAAGTGCAGGCCGGTGGTCGGCTCGTCGAGGATGTACAGGGTCTTGCCGGTGTCACGCTTGGACAGCTCGCGGGACAGCTTGACGCGCTGCGCTTCACCGCCCGACAGTGTGGTCGCCGACTGGCCCAGCTTGATATAGGACAGGCCCACGTCCATCAGGGTCTGTAGCTTGCGCGCCAGCGCCGGCACCGCATCGAAGAACTCACGGGCATCCTCGATGGTCATTTCCAGCACCTCGTGGATGTTCTTGCCCTTGTACTTGATCTCCAGGGTTTCGCGGTTGTAGCGCTTGCTCTTGCACACGTCACAAGGCACGTAGATGTCCGGCAGGAAGTGCATCTCCACCTTGATCAGGCCGTCACCCTGGCAAGCTTCGCAGCGGCCGCCCTTGACGTTGAACGAGAAGCGTCCCGGTCCATAGCCCCGCGAGCGGGATTCCGGTACGCCGGCGAAGAGTTCGCGGATCGGCGTGAACAGCCCGGTGTAGGTCGCCGGGTTGGAGCGTGGCGTGCGGCCAATCGGGCTCTGGTCGATGTCGACCACTTTGTCCAGGTGTTGCAGGCCGTTGATGCTGTCGTGCGCCGCCGCCTCCAGAGTGGTCACGCCGTTGAGTGCGGTGGCCGCCAGGGGGAACAGGGTATTGTTGATCAACGTCGACTTGCCCGAGCCGGACACACCGGTGACGCAGGTCAGCAGGCCGATGGGGATTTCCAGGTTGACGTTGCGCAGGTTGTTGCCGCGCGCGCCCTTGACGGTCAGCGACAGCTTCTTGTTGCGCGGCGTGCGCTTGGCTGGCACCTCGATCTTCACCCGGCCAGACAGGTACTTGCCGGTCAGCGAGTCGGCATGCGCCATCACCTCGGCCGGTGAGCCCTCGGCAACGATCTGCCCACCATGCACACCGGCACCCGGACCGATGTCGACCACGTAGTCGGCCAGGCGAATCGCATCCTCGTCGTGCTCGACCACGATCACCGTATTGCCGATGTCGCGCAGGTGCTTGAGGGTCGCCAGCAGGCGGTCGTTATCGCGCTGGTGCAGCCCGATGGACGGCTCGTCGAGAATGTACATCACCCCTACCAGGCCGGCACCGATCTGGCTGGCCAGGCGGATACGCTGCGCCTCGCCGCCCGACAGGGTGTCGGCACTGCGGTCCAGGGTCAGGTAATCCAGGCCCACGTTGACCAGGAACTGCAGGCGCTCGCAGATCTCCTTGAGGATCTTGGCGGCAATTTCGCCGCGTCGACCGGTCATGGTCAGGCCGGAGAAATACTCGGCGGCGTCGCCGATCGGCAGGCTGGTCACCGCAGGCAGGGTGCGGTCGCCCACCCAGACATGGCGCGCTTCACGACGCAGGCGCGTGCCGCGGCAGTCCGGGCAGGCCTGGGTGCTGAGCAGCTTGGCCAGCTCTTCACGTACGGTGGCCGACTCGGTTTCCCGATAGCGCCGCTCCAGGTTCGGCACGATACCTTCGAACGGGTGTGCACGCTTGACGATGTCGCCGCGGTCGTTGAGGTAGCGGAATTCCACGCTGTGGGTGCCGCTGCCGTTGAGCAGGACCTTCTGGATATCGGCCTTGAGTTCCTTGAATGGAATGTCGAGGCTGAAGCCGTAGTGCTGCGCCAGCGAGCCGAGCATCTGGAAGTAATAGACGTTGCGCCGGTCCCAGCCGCGTATCGCCCCCTCGGCCAGGGTCAGCTCGGCGTTGACCAGGCGCTTGACGTCGAAGTATTGCTTCACGCCCAGGCCGTCGCAGCTCGGGCAGGCGCCGGCCGGATTGTTGAAGGAGAACAGCTTGGGCTCCAGCTCGCTGATCGCGTGGCCGCACACCGGGCAGGCGAAGCGCGCCGAGAAGATCATCTCTTCGCCTTCCTCGTCGTCCATGGGCGCCACCCAGGCGATACCGTCGGCCAGCTGCAGGGCGGTCTCGAAGGACTCGGCCAGGCGCTGCTGCAGGTCGGCACGCACCTTGAAGCGGTCGACCACCACGTCGATGGAGTGCTTCTTCTGTTTATCCAGCTTGGGCACTTCATCGAGTTCGTAGAGCTTGCCGTCGACCCTGGCGCGAACGAAGCCCTGGGCACGCAGCTCTTCGAACACCGACAGGTGCTCGCCCTTGCGCTCGCGCACCACCGGGGCCAGCAGCATCAGCTTGCGGCCCTCGGGTTCGGCGAGAACCAGGTCGACCATCTGGCTGACGGTCTGCGCCTCCAGAGGAATGTCGTGGTCCGGGCAGCGTGGCTGACCGACCCGTGCATACAGCAGGCGCAGGTAGTCGTAGATCTCGGTGATGGTGCCGACGGTCGAGCGCGGGTTGTGCGAAGTGGATTTCTGCTCGATGGAAATCGCCGGCGACAGGCCTTCGATGGTATCGACATCGGGCTTTTCCATCATCGACAGGAATTGCCGGGCATAGGCCGACAGCGACTCGACGTAGCGACGCTGGCCCTCTGCGTACAGGGTGTCGAACGCCAGCGACGACTTGCCGGAGCCGGACAGGCCGGTGATGACGATCAGCTTGTCGCGAGGAAGGGTCAGGTCGATGTTCTTCAGGTTGTGGGTACGTGCCCCACGAATCAGGATTTTGTCCACTGCGGCCTCGCTGGCGGGCATAAACGACGAAGTATACGGCTCCACGCCATTACGCGGCAAAGCGCCGCGTATGTGCCGTACCTCGTTGGGACTGGTAGAATCGCCGCCGGTTCATACGAGGTTTTTCCATGCACGATCCCCATAGCGAACGCATGAGTGGTGTCGAGACCCGCGCGGCGGGAGGCCTGGCGCTGGTGTTCGCCTTCCGCATGCTTGGCATGTTCATGGTCCTGCCGGTGTTGTCCACCTACGGCATGGACCTCGCCGGTGCCACGCCAGCGCTGATCGGCCTGGCCATCGGTGCCTACGGCCTGACCCAGGCGATCCTGCAGATTCCATTAGGCTTCATTTCCGACCGCATAGGCCGACGCCCGGTGATCTACCTCGGCTTGCTGATATTTGCCGTGGGCAGTGTGGTGGCGGCGGGGGCGCACTCCATCGAGGGCGTCATCGTTGGTCGGGTTCTGCAGGGCGCCGGGGCCATTTCCGCAGCGGTCATGGCGTTGCTGTCCGACCTCACCCGCGAGCAGCACCGTACCAAGGCCATGGCCATGATCGGCATGACCATCGGCCTGTCCTTCGCCATCGCCATGGTCATCGGCCCGGTACTGACCAGTGCCTTCGGTCTCTCCGGGCTGTTTCTGGCGACCGGCATCATGGCCCTGCTGGGCATCCTGATCGTCGCCTTCATCGTGCCCAAGGCCGCTGGACCCTTGATGCACCGCGAGTCGGGTGTCGACAAGGCCGCCCTGGGCTCGATTCTGCGCAACCCCGATCTGCTGCGCCTGGACCTGGGTATCTTCGTGCTGCATGCCATGCTCATGTCCAGCTTCGTGGCCTTGCCGCTGGCGCTGGTAGACAAGGCCGGGCTGCCCAAGGAGCAACACTGGTGGGTGTACCTCACCGCGCTGCTGATTTCCTTCTTCGCCATGGTGCCGTTCATCATCTACGGCGAGAAGAAACGACGCATGAAGCGCGTCCTGACAGGCGCTGTTACCGTGCTGATGCTCTCTGAAATATTCTTCTGGGCATTCGGCGACACGCTGCGGGCCCTGGTGACCGGCACCGTGGTATTCTTCACCGCGTTCAACCTGCTGGAGGCGTCGTTGCCGTCGCTGATCAGCAAGGTTTCGCCGGCAGGCGGCAAGGGCACGGCTATGGGGGTTTACTCCACCAGCCAGTTCCTGGGCTCGGCCACCGGCGGCATATTGGGCGGTTGGCTGTTCCAGCACGGAGGCCTGGACCTGGTATTCCTGGGCGGTGCCATGATGGCGGCCCTCTGGCTGGTCTTCGCGGTAACCATGCGCGAACCGCCCTACGTGACCAGCCTGCGCATGCCGCTGTCGCCCGAGGCGCAACGCGAAGCAGGGCTGGCTCAACGCCTGATGTCCGTACCAGGCGTGACGGACGCTGTGGTGGTTGCCGAGGAGGCAGCCATCTATATCAAACTCGATACAAAACTATTGGATCGCGCGTCGCTCGAAAGGCTGGTCAATCATCCAGCCAACCAAACGTGCGAAGCCTAGGAGAACGTTATGGCCCGTGGGGTTAACAAAGTCATATTGGTCGGTACATGCGGCCAGGATCCCGAAGTCCGTTACCTGCCTAACGGCAACGCCGTGACCAACCTGAGTCTGGCCACCAGCGAACAGTGGACCGACAAGCAGAGCGGCCAGCGTGTCGAGCGCACCGAATGGCACCGTGTCTCGCTGTTCGGCAAGGTCGCGGAAATCGCCGGCGAATACCTGCGCAAGGGTTCGCAGGTGTATATCGAAGGCAAGCTGCAGACCCGCGAATGGGAAAAGGACGGTATCAAGCGCTACACCACCGAGATCATCGTCGACATGCAAGGCACCATGCAGCTGCTCGGCGGCCGTCCGCAGCAGGGCGACAACCAGGGCGGCGGCAACTATGCCCAGTCCGCGCCACGCCCACAGCAGTCGCGCCCGGCACCCGCCCCGCAACAGCAGTCCTATGGCCAGCAGCCACAGCGCGAATCGCGCCCGGCACCACAGCAGGCTCCACAGCCAGCCGCTGACTTCGACAGCTTCGACGACGATATTCCGTTCTAGAGAGCACCTTAGCGAAAACGGTGAAACTTTTCTTGGAGAGCCCCGCACTTGCGGGGTTTTCTTCGTTTTGGGTATGTAAAAAAAACGCCTCTAGATTTTACTTTGGTGCACACAATGTAAAAAAATAAATTGTGGAGGCGTCATGGACGTATCGATGCGCAGACTTGTACCTGCTGACGGCGAGCGATTTGTGGTGCTGTTCGATGGTTCAGGTATGCCTCTTTACTACTCGGCACGTGCTTCGTGAACGCGGTCAGGTCACTAAAGTATTGGCCCCCGCTGCGGTTCAGGAGAAAGCCTTGAACCCTTATTGGACATTCCCGGCTCAAGGTGTGTATCGGTGTAGTGACCTCTCGTGCCAAAGCCAGCCTTTATTAGGGCGATAGCTCCTTTTCTACACCGTGCATTAAGGTGCACCTTCATACCACAATATCCTCGGAGCGCCTTGCAACGCAACCGTCGCTCAGGGCTGTCCGATCCGCCGCTCGAGACGCGTTTTATGGCCGACTGTTCCAACTTGAAAATTCGATGTGATTTCCGCCCAGCAGGTGTTTCCAAACCGGGCAACCGATTGCACTGAAACGACACTGGTAGGAGGTGGCCAATGACTACAAGCGGCCTCTGAATGTGTGGTAGCGTGAGCACATTCCGATAGCTTTGATATGACGGCTTGCACGCGTCAAATTGCGCGGCGTTAGAAGAAGCATGTATTCATCTTGATGTCTAAGAAACTGCGGGAGGTTGATGTTGATCGCGTTTATATTGACAGTGCTTTCTTCAGCAGCGCTTTGGATGGATGCACACACAAATAGGTGTGAAGTTGAAAAGCGTCCATTAGGAAAGCTCTATTATATTGTTAGAGTTGTGAGTTTGGTGGTGGCTTTGGCTTTGTGGGCATTTGTTACTAAGGTTAATTTTTTTAGTTGATTTTTTGAAAAAATAATCTTTGCATCCGTTGGGGTTGTTTCGAACGGCGACAGGCAATGATGTGCTGTTTGCTGTAGATTCATCAGATTTTGTAAACGCTGAAGCGGATAAAAACCGTTATCGGAATGGCTGAAGACGTTATTAAGAAGGGGGGATGAGTTAGGGAATCTCTGAAGTAGGCATCGGGCGAAGGCCATCTGCTTCATCAGGCGGCTCAGCGGTGGAAGTCAGGCATTTTGCCAAATTTGCACGGCTTCTTCAGATAATCCCTAAGCATACATCTTGGGAACGGCTTAGGTCGGGCAGTGCTTCTCGACTGAGGCGGCTCTTACAGGCGGTTGCCATCCCCATTCGGGGATGCATGAAAAAGCCCCGCACGGCCAACGCCGGCGGGGCTTTTTCTTAGGCAACAGGGCCGGTCAGAGTCGGAACTTGGCCACCATCGCGTTGAGTTCCACGGCCAGGCGCGACAGCTCCTGGGCCGAGGCGCTGGTCTGGTTGGCGCCTGCCGAGGTCTGCATGGCCAGGTCGCGGATGTTCATCAGGTTGCGGTCCACCTCGCGGGCAACCTGCGCCTGTTCTTCGGAGGCGCTGGCGATCACCAGGTTGCGCTGGTTGATCGAGGCGATGGCTTCGGCGATCAGTTGCAGCGCCTCGCCGGCGGCTTGCGCTACGTCCAGGGTGGTGCCCGCACGGTTCTGGCTGGTCTGCATGGCTTCCACGGCGCGTCCGGTGCCGGTCTGGATCGAGCCGATCATCTGCTCGATTTCCTCGGTGGACTCCTGAGTCCGATGGGCCAGGGCCCGTACTTCGTCGGCGACCACGGCGAAGCCGCGCCCGGCTTCACCGGCACGCGCGGCTTCGATGGCTGCGTTAAGGGCCAGCAGGTTGGTCTGCCCCGCCACGGTACCGATCACGTCGAGCACCCGGCTGATTTCGTTGGCGCTGCTGGCCAGTTGCTCGATTTCCTGCGCGGTGCCGCTCACGTCCTGCACCAGCAGGCGGATGGACATCAGCGCTTCATCGACCTGATCCCGGCCGCTGCGGGTGGTCTGGTCGGCGCCCTTGGAGGCTTCGGCGGTGCTGACCGCATTGCTGGCGACTTCTTCCACGGCAGCGGTCATCTGGTTCACCGCCGTGGCGGCCTGGTCAATCTCGGCGTTCTGCTGATGCAGGCCTCGACTGGTGTCTTCGGTCACGCTGTGCAGTTCTTCGGAAGCCGAGGCCAGTTGATCGGAGGAGGCGGCGATCTGGCGCAGCGTCTGGCGCAGATTCTCTTGCATATGGCGTAGCGCGGTGAGCAGCAGGGCCGGCTCGTCACGGCCCTTGACCTGCACCTCGCGGGTCAGGTCGCCGGTAGCGACCCGCTCGGCGACGGCCACGGCTTCGGCCAGCGGCACCACGATGCTGCGGGTCAGCAGGGTGGCGATGACGATCAGCGCCAGCACGATGATCGTCAGGCTCAAGGCAATGACCCAGACGGCTTCATGGGACAGATCGGTGCTGAGCTGCGAGGCGTTGTCGGCGCCGTCGGAGTTGAAGCGGATCAGGGCGTTGAGCGCTTTGCTGAGTGCGTCGGTGATTTCACCCAGCGGGCCATTGACCTGCTGGCGGGCCTGTTCCAGCTGACCCGCCAGCACCAGGTCACGAATCTTGCCCTGCTGTTCCAGGTAGCGGGCCTTGGCGTTCAGCAGTTCGGTATACAGCCGCCTGTCGGTGGCGTCGTAAACGGTGCTTTCATAATCGCCCAGGCCTGCTTCTATCTGCCGGCTGATCTCGTCGACCTTGGCCAGTGTGGCCCGGCGCTGGGAGGGCTCGTCTTCGAGCAGGCTGCGCATGGTCAGAGCCCTGGCGCGACCAATATTGCTGCCGACATCGCTGAGGTTGACCACCGACGGCATCCACATGTTGCGGATTTCGGCGGTGGCGTTGTCCATCCGGCGCGTTTCGTAGAGGGCAATCAGGCCGAGGGCGATGACCAGCAGACCCAGCATGGTGAACATGAGGGCGGCCCGGGCGCCGATTTTCATTTCTCGAAACTGCATGGGAGGCTCCTTGGCCGACGTGGGAGGGGGTATATGGGATCCGACTTCGATGATGTCGCTTTAATATCGTTCCTTGGGCGCGCTAAATTTTTGCATGCATTTTTCTTGTAGAAGAGCAGTCATGCGTCCATGTCCCGGCTTTTGGAAAAAAAGTGGAGCGATACGGGGAACGTTTTGAGCGGGCCGCCGGTCTGGATGATGGCCTATTGCTAGATTTGCTCGCCGCTTCCTGTTGCGCTCCAGCCGCTCTGGCGCCGCGTTCAACGTCGTGACGCCTTCCCTTGCCGAGAACGCCTGGCAGGCTTGTGGCCGTCATGCTTCATTGAAAATATTGATGATGGCAATAGGGCATTTATATGAGGCGGCGAGTGTCTCATCCTTAACCAGGTTCTCTTGAAGGGCGTACTGACATGCAAATCGCACCCTTGCCCGACAATGAGCGGGAACGCCAAGCCAAGGTCTTCGAGCTGTGCGTCGAGCACCTGGACGAACCGGAAGAGTTGCAGGCACTGGTGGCCCTGGCGGGCAATCATTTCGCGGTGCCTATCTGCCTGGTGTCGATTGTCAGTGAGCATCAGCAGTGGTTCATGGCCAAGACCGGGCTGGATGCGCACTCCACATCCCGCGACGTGTCGTTCTGTGCGCATGCCATCCACCAGCCCAAGCCCCTGGAAGTGCCGGATGCGCTGCTGGACCCGCGGTTTTTCGACAACCCGCTGGTCACGGGGGCGCCGGGTATCCGTTACTACTGCGGTGCGCCCTTGCTGACGGAAAACGGCATTGCGATCGGCAGCCTGTGTGTGATCGATACCGTGCCCCGTCCGCCGATGTCCGAGGCCGAGCGGAGCATGCTCACCGGATTCGCCGAGATGGTGATGAAGATTCTTGTCGGCATTCGCCAGCGCAATTTCTTCGATCATCCCACCGGATTGTTGAACCGCTTCAGGCTGGAATGCGACGTGCTGGAGCGCCTGGCCCGCGGCGAGCGCTTCACGCTCCTGGCCCTGGACATCATGCAGGCCTCGGCGCTCAACGACGTGGTCACGGCCCTGGGCTACAACTTCGCCCAGGACCTGGTGCTGGAGGTCAAGCAACGTGTCACTGAGCAGCTGGGTTGCGACCTGCAGCTGTACAAGATCAGCCCCACGCGTTTTAGCGTGATTCTGCCTGAAGGGCAGGATGTCCCACGCCTGAGCGCACGGATGGTCGAGGCGCTGCAGCGCCCGATTTACTGTCATCAGATTCCTGTGCCCCTGGACCCCGGCATCGGCATTCTGGAAATCTCGCGGCTCGAAGGCGATGGCCGTGATCTGGAGTGGTTGCGCCGTGCGATCGGCGCCGCCGAGGCGGCTCGCCATGAGCCGGGGCGCTGTGCCTGGTATCAGCCTGATGTGGATGCAGCGCAGCGTCGTGCGTTCATTCTGCTCACCGCACTGGTGCAGGCGCTGCAAAGTGCAGATCAGCTCAGCCTGCATCTGCAACCGCGCATCGACCTGGACTCCGGCTGCTGTCGTTCGGCCGAGGCCCTGCTGCGCTGGAAGCATCCGGTGTTGGGCGATATTTCCCCGGCGGAATTCATTCCTCTGGCGGAAAAGACTGCGCTGATCACCGAGATCAGCGCCTGGGTCATGCATGAAGCGCTGCGCATTCTGGCGCACACCCGTGGCATGGACTTCAGCATCAGCATGAATGTCACCGCCCGCGACCTGGAAAGCTCGCTGTTCATGGACAGCCTGCTGGAGGAACTGCAGCGCCTGGATATCCATCCCTCGCGCCTGCAACTGGAGTTCACCGAAAGCGTGTTGATCGAGCGCCTGGAAGTGGTTCAGCAGCAACTGCAGCGGGCGCGTCAGGCCGGTATCGACATCGCCATCGATGATTTCGGCACCGGCTACAGCAACTGGGCCTACCTGAGCCGCATTCCGGCGTCGGTGGTCAAGCTGGACCGTTCACTGGTGCAGAAGTCGGCCGTGACCGCTCGTGACCGCCTGCTGGTGCAATCACTGGTTTCGCTGGCCACCCGGCTGGGCTATCGGGTGACCGCCGAGGGTATCGAAACCGCCGAGCTGCTCGAACAGGTCAAGACCTGGGGCTGTTCCGAAGCGCAGGGTTTCTACCTGGGCATGCCCATGACCCTGGCCGCCTTCGAGCACTGGTACTGCAAGGCCGACCGCGCCAGCTCGGTAGCCTGAACTTTCGTCGGCACAGCCCGAGTGCACCGAGTTATTCCCATGGACAGGTAAAGAGGCAAGCGATTTCTTGCCTATCCTGGCGAACTTGCGCGCCCTGGG
The DNA here is from genome assembly GCF_913777995.1 of uncultured Pseudomonas sp. Lineage (GTDB taxonomy): Bacteria > Pseudomonadota > Gammaproteobacteria > Pseudomonadales > Pseudomonadaceae > Aquipseudomonas. The sequence goes on from NZ_CAJYVE010000008.1 coordinate 45,843, forward strand.
GGGATCAGTTTCTGGTGAACGATGATCCCTTAGGACACCGGTGGAGGAGCGCGCGGCGTGGTGTGTCAGCTGAGAAACCTGGTCTTGCTGGTGGTGCTGGCGTTTGCCGGCAACCTGTCATTGCAGGCGGCGGAAGTGCCCGCGCTGCCGATGGGCGCGGCGGCCGACAAGGCCGACGCCAAGCCCGATGACAAGGCCGCTCCCGGCCCTGTGGATAAGAAGCCGGCCACCGAGGCTGACAAGAAGGATCCGCCGCCCGAGGCCGACAAGCCGGCGGATGAGCAGGGCGCTGCACCGGAAATCCTCGTCGAAGGCGGCCTGCTGGGCGCGCTGAGCGGTAGCATCGATGATGTTCAGCGAGCACTGAACCTCAATGCTGACCTGCTCGACACCTGGCGCGTACGGGCCGACCGTGCGGCCAGCGAGATCGACCGTCTGGTCAACAAGCCCTCGCCGCGCACTGCCTGGCAGATGACCGGTGATTTCCTGCTGCTCTCGGTGGTGTGGATCGGCACCTTCGCGCTGCTGTGCGGGGCCGGCAGCTTCGTGGCGCGGCGGGTGAACCGGCGTTCGTTCATGCGCAGCTGGGAGCGCACCCGGGGGTTGCTCAAGTACCTGCTGCCGTTCACCCTGCCGGCGCTGATCTGCCTGCCGCTGACGGTGTACATCAGCCAGTTCGTGCCCAGCTCCCTCGGTCGGGCGCTGGCGCTGTGCTTTGCCTACGCCACCAGCAGTGGCATCTTTTCCACCTCGGTGCTGCTGTGCGTCATTGTCATGTTCAATGCCGGGCATAAGCGGACCGCGGTGCGCATCCTGCGTCGCTATTGCCCACGGCCGTTGTTCGTCATCGGCTTCCTGGCGGCGCTGAGCGATGCACTGACCAGCCCGCAGATCGCCCGGCAGATCGGCAGCAACGTCACCACCAGCATCGCCGTATTCACTGGCCTGGTCGCTTCGGCGGTGTTCTGCGTGCTGGTGATCCGCATGCGCCGGCCGGTCGCACACCTGATTCGTAACCGCGCCTTGAGCAGTCGTACCCGCCAGCCGGCGTTGCAGCAGTCGCTGAAGATCTTCTCCAACCTGTGGAATCTGCCGATCCTGCTGATGATCCTGGTTTCGGCGGTAAACCTCATCGGTGCTGGCGAAGACAGCCAGCAGACGCTGCGCTGCGCGCTGTTCACCACCTTGCTGCTGATTGCCACGGTCTTCATCAGCACCGTGTTCCAGCATCTGTTCAAGCGCCCCAGCGATCAGGTGGCGCGCAGTGGACACGCCTACAAGGCGCGTCTGATCAGCCTGGTGTATGCCTGCCTGCGCATTGCCCTGGCGGTGACCTTCATCGAAGTGCTGGGGCGCATCTGGGGCTTTTCGCTGTTCGAGTTCGCCCAGCGCAATACCCTGGGGCGGGCGATCAGCGATTCGTTGAGCGGCATCGGCCTGATCTTCCTGGTGACCTGGCTGCTCTGGGTGGTGCTCGACACCGCCATCCAAGAGGCGCTCAAGCCACCGGTCAACCAGCGCCACGGTCGCCAGCCCAGCACCCGGGTCAAGACCATCCTGCCGCTGTTGCGCAATGCGATCAAAATCATCCTGGTGGTGATCTGCGCCATTACCACCATGGCCAACCTGGGCATCAACGTCGCACCACTGCTGGCCGGTGCCGGTGTGGTGGGCCTGGCCATCGGTTTCGGTTCGCAGCAGCTGGTCCAGGACGTCATCACCGGGCTGTTCATCATCATCGAAGACACCTTTTCCATCGGCGACTGGGTGGTGCTCAGCACCGGCCATTCCGGCACCGTGGAAAGCCTGACGATCCGTACCGTACGCCTGCGCGACGGCAAGGGCTTCGTGCACTCGGTGCCGTTCGGCCAGATCAAGGCCGTGACCAACCAGTCGCGGCAGTTCGCCTACGCGTTCTTCTCGGTGCAGTTCACCTACGACACCGACATCGACGAGGCGCTGGCGCTGATCCGCGAGACCGGCCAGTCGATCACCGAGGACATCCTGCTCAAGAACAACCTGCAAGGGCCGCTGGAGGTGTTCGGCGTCGACCGTATGGACCTCAACGGTGTGGTGCTGACCGCGCAGTTCCGGACTTCGTCGGGTGGCCAGTACAGCGTCGGGCGAGCCTTCAACGAGCGCCTCAAGAAGCTTGTCGACCAGCACCCCAAGGTGCATTTCGCGCAGACTTATCCACAAGTGGTGATGAACCCAGGCGCCGCGCATCGCAGCCAGGCCGCCGAGGCCGAGGGGCCGCCAGCGCCAGCGCCGGGCTCCGGTGCGGCGTGACGCGCCGGGGCGGGTGTTGGGCCTGGCCGGTCAACGTGATATGTTTGCAGGCGTTTTCAAACCTGATGACCTGATCAATCCGATACCGAGCCTGCTGACTCTATGCGAATGCGCCTTATGCTGTTGGGCGGCGGGAATGCCCTCGGGCAGGCGCTGATACGTCTGGGTGCCGAGGAAGACATCGCGTTCCTCGCACCGCGTCCGCCGCAAGATGGCTGGGACGCAGCCAGCCTCACGCAACTGCTCGACGACACCCGTCCCGATGCCCTGATCAACCTGGCCTACTACTACGACTGGTTCCAGGCCGAGTCCGTGAGCGAATCGCGCCTGGCGACGCAAGAGCGCTCGGTGGAGCGCTTGGCCGAACTCTGCCAGCACCACAACATCATCCTCTTGCAGCCTTCCAGCTACCGGGTCTTCGATGGCTCGCGGGCCACCGCCTACAGCGAGAAGGACGATCCGCTACCGCTCGGTATTCGCGGCCAGGCGCTGTGGCGCATCGAGCAGAGCGTGCGGGCCGCCTGCCCGCAACATGTGCTGGTGCGCTTCGGCTGGTTGCTCGACGACAGCCGCGACGGTGTGCTCGGGCGTTTCCTGAGCCGTGCCGAACAACCCGAGCCGCTGTTGCTGGCCGATGATCGGCGTGGCAACCCGACACCGGTTGACGACGCGGCGCGGGTGCTGCTGTCGGTGCTCAAGCAGCTGGACTGCGAAGCGCCGCTGTGGGGCACCTATCACTACGCGGGCCATGAGGCGACCACCCCGGTGGCGCTCGGCCAGGCCATCCTCACCGAGGCGCGGCTGCTGCACCCGCTGGCCATCGAGGCGCCCACGCCGCAGGCGCATGCCGCCCGCCCGGATGCCGCAGAAGAGCCGCAGCATGCGGTGCTGGCCTGCAAGAAAATCCTTCACACCTTCGGGATCAAGCCCCGCGCCTGGCGCGCCGGTCTGCCCATCCTGCTCGACCGGTACTATCGACATGTCTGATGCCCCCGTCCTCATCACTGGCGGCGCCGGTTTCATCGGTTCGCACCTGGTCGACGCATTGCTCGCCAACGGGCGCAGCGTGAGGGTGCTCGACGACCTGTCCACCGGCAAACGCAGCAACCTGCCGCTGGACGATGCGCGTGTCGAGTTGATCGAAGGCAATGTGGCCGATGCCGCCCTAGTAGCGCGTGCCGTGCAAGGTTGCCAGGCGGTGGTGCACCTCGCGGCGGTGGCCTCGGTGCAGGCCTCGGTGGACGACCCGGTGAGCACTCACCAGAGCAACTTCATCGGCACCCTGAATGTCTGCGAGGCCATGCGCGCCGCCGGCATCCAGCGGGTGCTGTTCGCCTCCAGCGCGGCGGTGTACGGCAACAATGGTGAAGGCGAGGCCATTGGCGAAGACACGCCCAAGGCGCCCCTGACCCCTTATGCGGCCGACAAGCTGGCCAGCGAGCACTACCTGGACTTCTATCGTCGCCAGCATGGGCTGGAACCGGTGGTGTTCCGTTTCTTCAATATATTCGGCCCACGCCAGGACCCGTCCTCGCCCTATTCCGGGGTGATCAGCATCTTCGCCGAGCGCGCGGTCAAGGGCCTGCCGATCACAGTATTCGGCGACGGTGAGCAGACCCGCGATTTCTTCTATGTCGGTGATCTGGTCGGTGTATTGGTGCAGGCGCTTGAGCAGCCTGTGGTCGAGCCCGGCGCGATCAACATCGGCTTGAATGCCACCACGTCGTTGAACCAGTTGCTCGGCGCTTTCAAGGAGGTGGTCGGCAGCCTGCCGATGGTGAGCTACCAGGCCGCGCGTGCGGGTGACATCCGCCATTCGCGGGCCAACAACCAGCGCTTGCGCGAGCGTTTCAGCCTGCAACAGCCCACCCCGCTGATCGACGGTCTGGCTCGCCTGCTCGGCCGCTGAGCCGCTGTCGGCCCCGTGGCTTGCGCGGGGCTGGCTTCCCTGCTTTCACCCCCTCCAATCATCCATCGCCATCGCTGCTGTAGGCGTACCGCTTCTGCGCTGTGGGTTTTTTCTGTTTCTGCAGAAGTGGCCCTTTGCGTTCTTGAGTCAGACGCGGCCCTGGAGAATATTCTCGCCTCTTTTCCAGACCAATCATCACGGATGAAGGAGCGGGTACCAGGGTGAAACAGCTTCAACTGACAGCAGAGAATGGCGAATACGAAGCCACGGGTTTTGCCCTGCATTACGCGGGGTATCTGGAGGAGCGGGATTCTCAAGTACAGTTTTCGCACGTCGCCGCTATCGTGCTGGCGTGTCTGGGCATCGGGCTCGTGCTGTTCACGGGCATGTACCCGTTGGGGTTTATCCCCGTAGCATTGGCGATATTGCTTAAACGGGCCAATGGTGATGCGCCTCTGTCAGCCGAGGCCTACCTGAAGAAATCCTGGTTCCTGCTCTTGCCCGACGGCACGCAGTGCGATGAGCGGCTAAGTATCGCCTGGCTGGAGGATGACCGCTTCGCTATCGAAATCATGACCGAAACTGTACCGCATAGAGTCGCCTGAATGAAAAAACCTCGCGGGGCCAATGCGCCCCGCGAGGTTTTTCCCGGCCCTGGTCAGGCGCTTAGAACTTGTAGCCCACACCCACCATGTAGACCCACGGGTCGATGTCCACATCCACTTTAGTCTTGCCGACGCTCAGCGCCGAAGGGCCGTCGACGCTGGCCTTGGTGTCGATGTCCACGTACCACACGGCGGCGTTGAGCAGGAAGTGCTCGGTCAGTTGGTAGTCCATGCCGATCTGCCCGGCCAGGCCTACGGAATCCTTCAGTTTGAGGTTGCTGAAGCCCTGGTCCTTGCGGTTGCCGGTCAGATCGGTGTCGAAGAACTTGGTGTAGTTCAGGCCCACGCCAACGTACGGCTGGAAGGCCGAGGACGCGGCCATCGGGTAGTACTGCAGCGACAGGGTTGGCGGCAGTTGTTTGATGTCGGCCAGCTTGCCGTCCAGGCCCGGGCCCAGACCATGGACCGAAACGGTGTGGCTGAACGGCGTGGCGGCCAGCAGCTCGATGCCGACGTGCTCGTTGAGCATGTAGGCGAAGGTCAGGCCCAGCTGGTTTTCGCCGTCCACCGAGGCCTTGGTGCCGGAAACCTTGGTACCGTCCAGGCGCAGTTCACCGCTGTCTTCATGCGGGTCGACGTGGGCTACACCGGCACGCACGATGAAATCGCCGGGCTGGTGGGCCTGGGCGGCGAGCGGGGCGGCAAGGGCGAGTGCGCACACCGAGGCGCACAGCAGGGACTTGTTCATGGAAGCTCCAGAGCGGTTAAAAAGGTCTGGAGCCATGGTAGGAGGGCGTCTGCGCCGCGGCCTTGACTCAGCTCAATGAAAGGTCGATGAGTGGCGCCTCAGGTCCGAAACGCTCAGGAATCGGACAACTCGTAGACATATATCTTGTCGGCTTCCATCTGGTAACCCGCCTCGGCCAGCTCGCTGCTGCTGTGCTTGGCCTGCATCGGTCCTTCGATCCAGTAGGGCTGGTACAGCTCGTCGACCTTCACGCCCAGCTCGCTGGTGACATGTACGATCTGGTTGGCCGGCGGCGGCGGCACATGGATGCAGGCGCCGAAATAGGGCACCAGCAGAAACTCGGTGACCCGTCCTTCCTCGCTGACCTCCAGCGGCACGATATAGCCCGGCAAGCGCACCTGCTTGCCATCCAGCGCCTTGACCACCGGCGCGTCCGGCGCCAGTTGATGGGCCGCTGGGGCCGCTTCCATGGCCAGGGCATCGCCCATCTTCGACAGGTCGTGGAGCGGCTGGGTTACCGGCTTCACCGGGGGCGCGTCCGGTGGAATCAGCTCTTCCCAGGTCAGCACCTGAGGGTCGGCCGCCCAACCGGCGAGCGGGGCGCAAAGCAGCAGGGCAAGCAGCAGGCGTCGCACAATAGAGGTCCTCATAGGCGGATCGACAGGCCGTCGGCCAGGGATTGGCGGTAGGCGCGCCAGGCGGGCACCACGCCCATCAACAGCGCCGCACCCAAAATGCCAGCGAGCAGTGTCCATTCATATTCACTGGGCCAGGCCAACGGCAGGTACAGGCCGTATTCCGACTGCACGTAGCCCTGCGCCACAGCGATACCCAGGTACAACAGCGCCAGCCCGGCCACCGCGCCAGCCAGGGCCAAGGCGAAGGCTTCGAGAATCAGCAGGCTGGCGATGTGCCAAGGGCGAGCGCCCACCGAACGCAGAATGGCCATTTCCCGGCGCCGCTCGTTGAGGCTGGTGAGGATCGCGGTGAGCATGCCGATCAGCCCGGTGAGCACCACGAACAGCGAGATCACGAACAGCGCTTTCTCTGCCGTGCCCATCAGGCTCCACAACTCCTGCAGGGCTACGCCGGGCAGGATGGCGAGCAGGGGTTCGCCACGGAATTCGTTGATTTCGCGTTGCAGGCTGAAGGTCGAGATCTTGCTGTTGAGCCCGAGCAGGAAGGCGGTGATGGCCTTGGGCGTGAGGTCCATGTTGCGCGCCTGGTCGGCAGAGATGCGCTCGTTGCCACGGGCCGGCGCACCGTTGTGCCAATCGATGTGGATCGCCTCCATGCCACCCAGGCTGATGTGCAGGGTGCGGTCCACCGGCGTGCCGGTGCGCTTCAGGATGCCGACCACGGTGAACGGTTTATCGTCATGCTTGACCAGGCTGATGGTCGCTACGCCATGGGCCAGCACCAGTTTGTCGCCCAGCTTGTAGTGCAGTGCCTCGGCCACCTCGGCGCCGAGCACCACCTCGAACGGGTCACTCTGGAATGGCCGCCCCTGGGCCAGCTCCAGGGCTTGCTGGCGACCGTAGCGGTAATGCTCGAAGTACGCCTCGCTGGTGCCCATCACCCGGTAGCCGCGGTGCGAGTCACCCAGGGAAATCGGAATCGCCCATTTCACCTGCGGGTGGTTGGCGAAGTGTTCAAAGCTGTCCCAGCGGATGTTATTGGTCGCATTGCCGATGCGAAACACCGAGTACAACAGCAGATTGATCGAGCCGGAGCGGGCGCCGACGATCAGGTCGGTGCCGCTCACGGTACTGGCGAAGCTGGTCCGCGCCTCAGTGCGTACGCGTTCCACGGCCAACAGCAGGCAGACCGACAGGGCAATGGCGAACGCCGTAAGGAACGCGGTGAAGCGGCGGTTGGCCAGGCTGGCCATGGCCAGGCGAAGCAGATACATCTCAAATCTCCACGGCGACGGCGGCGCGATTGAGCTCGGCCAGTGACAGGTTGCGATCGAACAAGGCGGCCAGGCTCTGGTCATGGCTGACGAACAGCAGGCTGGAGCCGGCCTCGCGGCATTCGGCGAACAGCAACTGCAGGAACGCCTCACGGGCGTCGGCATCCAGGGCCGAGGTCGGTTCGTCGGCGATCACCAGCTCGGGCTGGCCGATCAGCGCTCGTGCGGCGGCCACGCGTTGTTGCTGGCCGATGGACAGGGCATCGGCGCGGCGATCCAGGAGCGTGGTGTCTTTCAAACCGAGATGAGCGAGCAGGGCAACCGCGGCCTCAGCCACCGAACCATGCCGCTGGCAGGCGCGGTCGGCGCGCAGCCGGGAGAAGTGACAGGGCAGTTCGACGTTTTCACGCACGGAAAGAAACGGCAGCAGGTTGAACTGCTGGAAGATGTAACCGGTGTGGTCGACCCGGAAGCGATCACGGGCGCCGGCCGAGAGCCGGTTCAGCTCCTCGCCCAGCAGGCGGATGCTGCCCCGCACCGGCAACTGCACGCCGCCCAGCAGGCCGAGCAGGGTGGTCTTGCCGCTGCCGCTCGGGCCTTTCAGGAACAGGGTTTCACCGGCTTCCAGGCGGAAGGCCGGAATGTCCAGCAACAACGGGTGGCCGGGCCAGTTGAAACCCAGGTCCGTCAGTTCGATAAGTGCCTGGCTCATGCCCTGACTCTCGATGGGGAAAACGAAACGACCGGGCAGGCCCGGTCGCTGTGGCACCAGGGGTCAGAACTTGACGCTGGGGTTGGCGGCGATCACCTCGGCACCCGACTGCCCGCCGGGGGAGATCAGCTGGACCTGCAGCTTCTTGGTGTCCGGGAAGGTCTTGAACACCTGGCTGAGGTCGAGTTTCTTCAGAATCGCCGGTGCATCGCAAGTGAAGATGTATTTGGCGTGGATCTCGCTGTGCTCGTGATGATGCTCGTCGGGCTTGGCGTGTTCATCTTCATCGTGATCGTCGTCGTCCTTGTCGCCGAACAGCGGGCTTTCCAGTTTCACCGAGCGCGCCGAGCATTGCGCCGCTTCAGAGATGCTGAACAGCGCATTGGGCTTGAGCAGCAGCTCGCGGGCCTTGGCCAGCTTGGCCTTGTCGTCGTCGCTGCCAGGGGCATGTTCGAAGCCGACGATGTTCATGGCAGGGCTGTCGAATTCCAGCTCCAGGGTCTTGCCTTCCAGCACGGCGTTGAGGCGGCCGACGCCGTGTTCGTGGGCGCCCAGGCTTTCATGCTCGTGATCGTGGTCATGTTCGGCGGCAGCGAAGGCCTGAGGGGCGGCCAGAGGCAGCAGGGCGAAGGGCAGGGCGAGCAACAGGCGGCGCATGGGTGAGGCTCCAGGGAGAGGGTTACAAAATGTAATGTAATCTTATAACGGGCGCGCTGAATGATGCCGGTTTTTTTCCTTCGCGTCGACTTCGCTGCTGCGCCCGGCTTGTGGTGGGTGGGCAGGGCAGGACGGCTGTGGGAGCATGGCGGCCTGATCGTTGGGGAAACAGACTATGCGGATTCGCGGAAGCATCGGCCAGTGGCCGGTGGACCTGAACATCGAACTGGATGAAAGTGATTGGGCCAGCCTGGCTGGGCTGTTGGGCAAAGCATCGCCCGTCGAGGCTCCGGCCAGGCCCGCCGCACCTACCGCCGCTCGGCCGGCGAACCAGGATGACCGGCTCTGGCAGGCGGCCTGCGAACTGCTGCGCGAGGCCGGGCAGCTCAGCGGCCCGGAGCTGGCCGGGCGCCTGGAAGATCTGACCGGCAGTGAATCCGCCGCCAAGCGCCTGCTGGTGCGCTTGCGTCACAACGCCAGTGTGAAGGTGCAAAGCGGCGCGGATGCACCGCTGTACAGCTGGGTCGGATAGGCGAGGGCTTCGCAAGCTCCCACTGGCGTCAGTAGAGAGCAGCGAACAGCTTGCGGCGATAAGTGGTGACCAGCGGGTGATCGTTGCCCAGCAGATCGAACACCTGCAGCAGGGTCTTGTGCGGCAGACCCTCGTCATAGCTGCGATTGCGGATGAACAGCTTGAGCAGGCCGTCCAGCGCTGCTTCGTATTGCTGACGCGACAGCTGCTGGATCGCCAATTGATAGGCCGCCTGATCGTCCTGCGGGTTCTGCGCCAGGCGGCTTTTCAGTTCGGCGCCGTCCGGCAGTTGCGCGGCCTGGGCGAGGAAGGTCAGCTGCGCCTTGGCACCGGCCAGTTCGGCCTTGTGCGCATCGTCGCTCTTCACCGCGTCGAGAACGGTGCGGGCTTCACTCAGCTCACCGCGCTCGGCCAGGCAGCGAGCATAGAGGATCAGCCCGCGCGCGTTGCTGTTGTCTTCGCTGAGCAGCACCTTCAACTGCGCCTCGGCTTCCGCGAAGCGGCTCTCGGCGAACAGTTCCTGGGCCAGTTGCAGCGGGTCGGCGGCGCGGGGCGCGGGCATCTGCACATGGGCTTCGAGCAGCTTGCGGATTTCCGACTCCGGCTGGGCGCCGGCAAAGCCGTCCACCGGCTGGCCATCCTTGAACAGCACGACGGTGGGCAGGCTGCGAATGCCGAAGCGGCCGACGATTTCCTGTTCGATGTCGCAGTTGACCTTGGCCAGCGCCAGGTTGCCCTGGTAGCTCTCGGTAATCTGCGCCAGCAGTGGCATCAGGACCTTGCAGGGCGCGCACCACTCGGCCCAGAAGTCCACCAGCACCGGCTGCTGGAACGACTTCTCGATGACCTGCTGATCGAAGGTGTTGACGGTGACGTCGTAGATGTAAGGCGTGTCCTGGCTCATTGCGCGTCTCGGCATATCAGAATGTTGCCAACTATAAAGCCCACGGCACATTGCCGAAAGCCGTGCTGCGCGTAGGACCGCCGGCTGGCGTCAAGGTGCGATGAGTGTGGTTCAGCCCTGGCGTGCCGCGTGGTACAGGCTGACCTGGCGAAATTCCCAGGGCTCGGCCAGGTCGGGCAGTGTCAGCGCCTGGAGCTTGCCCAACGGGCGGTAGGCGGGGTGCTGGAAGTCGCGTACCCGCGAGTCGGCCACCAATACCTCACGGCCACGGCTGAGGAACTGGTCGAGCAGCGGCAGGTTGGCGCGGTCGTAGAGCACGTCGGCGACCAGGATCAGGTCGTAGCGGTCGGCCTCATTGAAGAAGTCCGCCGAATAGCCCAGCGTGACCTGGTTGAGCACGGCGTTGGCACGGCAGGCGGCCAGCGCCAGCGGGTCGAGATCGCAGGCCACCACTTCCAGCGCGCCGGCCCGTGCGGCCGCGATGGCCGCCACGCCCGAGCCGGCGCCGAAGTCCAGCACCCGTTTGCCAGCCACCCAATGCGGCTGCTCGGCGAGAAAGCGCGCCATGGCCAGGCCGCTGGCCCAGCAGAAACTCCAGTACGGCGGTTCTTCGAGAATGCGCCGGGTTTCCTCGGCGCAGAAGGCGCGGTCCATGTTGGCCGGGTCGATCAGCCACAGGCTCAGGTCGGTGTCCGGCAGCGGCGTCACGACCAGCCGGGCATCACCCAGCAGCTCGCCCAGCGCCTCCTGTAGCGCCTTCACGGCGCCTTGACGAGCTGCAGGGGGCCAAGGGCCTGGGTCACGGGTTGCTCGATGCGCATCGACGGCAGGTGCATGACCAATTGCCCGGACTGGATGGCCCGGGCACGCAGCTCGACCCGCGCCCCGGCCGGGAACGCCTCGGGGTTGAAACGCAGCTGGAAGGGCAGTGACTGGCCGGTGCTCTGCAGCTTGCTGCTGGTCAGCAGCTTCTGCGGCCGGCCCCGTTCGTCGACCACCAGCATGGCCATCTCGACCTCGGCACCGGCGGGCGCTCCCAGCAACTGGCCGCTCACTTCGCGTTGATAAGGCAGCAGTGGGCCGGGGCCTTCGGGAACCTTGGCGACCGGTGCGGCCGGTCGCGGCGCGGGCGGCGGTTCGGTGCTGCTGCAGGCGGCCAGCAAGGCGGCCAGGGCGAGGGCGACGATGTGTTTCGGTGACATGCGGACTCCGGCGAGGCAGCAGGAGCACCTGAGGGGCTCCCGCATCGGTGTGAATCAATAGCGGCAGTTTCATATCGCCGTGCCCGCCTGTCCAGCGCCGCCTGAGTCTTGTCATGCCGATGAGATGCGCTACCATGGCGCTCCCCTTTTTCCAGTGGCTTGCCACCCCATGCACTGTCCCTTCTGCGCTGCCAACGACACCAAGGTCATCGATTCGCGCCTGGTTGCCGAAGGCGAGCAGGTACGTCGCCGTCGCGAATGCCTGGCCTGCGGCGAACGCTTCACCACCTTCGAAACCGCCGAACTGGTCATGCCACGGCTGATCAAGCAGGACGGCCGACGCCAGCCATTCGATGAAGACAAGCTGCGTGCCGGCATGCAGCGTGCCCTGGAAAAGCGCCCGGTCAGTGTCGAGCGCCTGGAAGCGGCGCTGGCGCACATCAAGCACAAACTGCGCGCCACCGGCGAGCGTGAGGTCAAGTCGCTGGTGGTCGGCGAACTGGTCATGGGCGAGCTGCAGAAACTCGATGAAGTTGCCTACATCCGTTTCGCCTCGGTGTACCGGCGCTTTCAGGACCTCAACGAATTCCGCGAAGAGATCGAGCGCCTGGCGCGCGAGCCGGGGAAGGAATGAGCAGCGAACAACGCGTCCTCGACGCCCACTACATGGCGCGCGCCCTGGAGCTGGCGCGCCAGGGGCTGTATTCCACGCATCCCAACCCACGGGTCGGCTGCGTGATCGTGCGCGACGGCCAGGTGGTAGGCGAGGGCTGGCACGTGCGTGCCGGTGAGCCGCATGCTGAAGTTCATGCTCTGCGTCAGGCCGGTGAGCGGGCTCGTGGCGCCACCGCCTACGTCACCCTGGAGCCCTGCAGTCACCACGGGCGTACCCCGCCCTGCGCCGAAGCGCTGGTCGCCGCCGGCCTGGGGCGCGTGGTCGCGGCGATGCAGGACCCCAACCCGCAGGTTGCCGGGCGTGGCCTGCAGCGCCTGCGCGAGGCCGGTATCGCGGTCGACAGCGGCGTGCTGGAGGACGAGGCCCGGGCGCTGAACAGTGGTTTCATCAAGCGCATGGAAAGCGGCCGGCCCTATGTACGGGTCAAGCTGGCCATGAGCCTGGACGGTCGCACCGCCATGGCCAGCGGCGAAAGCCAGTGGATCACCGGTCCCCAGGCGCGCGCCGAAGTGCAGCGCCTGCGCGCGCAGTCCAGCGTGGTGCTCAGTGGCGCCGATACGGTACTCGCTGACGCGGCGCGTCTCACCGTGCGCTCCGCCGAGCTGGGCCTGGACGCCGAACTCACCGCCTTGGCCGCCGCCCGGCCGCCGCTGCGGGTACTGATCGACGGGCGCCTGCGGGTGCCGCTGGACCAGCCATTCTTCCAGGCCGGCCCTGCCATGGTAGTGACCTGCGCAGGCGAAGACGCCGACGCCCGCTACCAGGCGCAGGGGCATGAGCTGGTGAACCTGCCCGGCAGCGACGGCCACGTCGACCTGCCTGCGCTGCTCGATGCGCTGGGGGCCATTGGCGTCAACGACGTGCTGGTCGAGGCCGGCCCGCGCCTGGCTGGCGCCTTCACTCGATTGGGCCTGGTCGACGAATTCCAGATTTTCATCGCCGCCAAGTTCCTCGGCTCCGAAGCGCGGCCGCTGCTGGACCTGCCGCTGTCGCGAATGAGCGAAGCGCTGGCGCTGAAAATCGTGAAAATGCGCGCCATCGGCAACGACTGGCACGTCATCGCTCTGCCTGTGCCCACGCCAGGCGTATAATTCCCGGCTTTGCCCGAACCTTCCGGGCAGCCAGTCCCAGCGGAGGACCTCATGTTTACCGGCATCATCGAATCCATCGGCAGCATCCGGGCCCTGACCCCCAAAGGCGGCGACGTCCGCGTCTACGTGGAAACCGGCAAGCTCGACCTGGGCGACGTCAAGCTTGGCGACAGCATCGCGGTAAACGGCGTGTGCCTGACCGCCGTCGAGCTGCCTGGCGACGGTTTCTGGGCCGACGTCAGCCGCGAGACCCTCGACGTAACGGCGTTCGTCGACCTCAAGGTCGGCAGCCGGGTCAACCTGGAAAAGGCCCTGACCCCCAGCTCGCGCCTCGGCGGCCACCTAGTCAGCGGCCATGTCGACGGCGTGGGCGAAATCGTCTCGCGCGAGGAAAATGCCCGCGCCATCCAGTTCCGCGTACGCGCCCCGCGCGAGCTGGCCAAATACATCGCCCACAAGGGTTCGATCACCGTCGACGGCACCAGCCTGACCGTCAACGCCGTGCATGGCGCGGAGTTCGAGCTGACCATCGTGCCGCACACCCTGGCCGAGACCATCATGGCCGACTACCGGCCGGGTCGTAAGGTCAACCTGGAGGTCGACCTGCTGGCCCGTTACCTCGAGCGCCTGCTGCTCGGTGACAAGGCCGCCGAGCCGGCCCAGGGCGGCATCACCGAAAGCTTCCTGGCCGCCAACGGCTACCTGAAATCCTGACCCAAGGGGGTGCCGAGTGGCGCTCAACACGATTGAAGACCTGATCGAAGACATTCGTCAGGGCAAGATGGTCATCCTCATGGATGACGAAGACCGCGAAAACGAAGGCGACCTGATCATGGCCGCCGAATGCGTCAAGGCTGAACACATCAACTTCATGGCCCGTTATGCGCGCGGTCTGATCTGCATGCCGATGACCCGCGAGCGCTGCGAAACGCTCAAGCTGCCGCTGATGGCGCCGCGCAACGGTTCGGGCTTCGGCACCAAGTTCACGGTGTCCATCGAGGCCGCCGAGGGCGTGACCACCGGCATCTCCGCCGCCGACCGTGCGCGTACCGTGCAGGCCGCCGCGGCCCGCGACGCCAAGGCTGAAGACATCGTCAGCCCTGGGCACATCTTCCCGCTGATGGCCCAGCCGGGCGGCACCCTGGTGCGCGCCGGGCACACCGAGGCGGCCTGCGACCTGGCGCGCATGGCCGGTTTCGAACCTTCCGGGGTGATCTGCGAGATCATGAACGACGACGGCACCATGTCGCGTCGCGCCGAGCTGGAAGCCTTCGCCCTGGAGCACGACATCAAGATCGGCACCATCGCCGACCTGATCCACTACCGGATGACCCACGAACGCACCATCCAGCGCGTCGCCGAGCAGCCGGTGGACAGCGAAGTGGGGCACTTCAACCTGGTGACCTACCGCGACTCGGTGGAAGGCGAAGTGCACCTGGCCCTGACCCTGGGCACCATCAGCGCCGACGAGCCCACTCTGGTACGGGTCCACAACATGGACCCGCTGCGCGACCTGCTGCTGATCAAACAGCCTGGTCGCTGGAGCCTGCGTGCGGCCATGGCCGCCGTGGCCGAGGCCGGCAGCGGTGTGGTGCTGCTGCTCGGTCACCCGCTCGATGGGGACGTGCTGCTCGCGCACATCCGTGAGACCGCCGGTCAGCAGCCGATCAAGCTGCCGAGCACCTACAGCACCGTAGGCGCCGGTTCGCAGATCCTGCGCGACCTTGGCGTGCGCAAGATGCGCCTGATGAGTTCGCCGATGAAGTTCAACGCGATATCCGGTTTCGACCTGGAAGTTGTAGAATACGTGCCATCGGAATGACGACACCCCCCGCAGCCGGCAAAAAACTGCTTTTTGCCGGCTGTCTCATGTGCATCGTGATTCATGACCTAACATTCTCAAAGTCCGCCGCTGGGCGGACTTGCTCTTTAATACGAGACCCAAGCGAATGACCCTGAAGACCATCGAAGGTACCTTCATCGCCCCGCAAGGCCGCTACGCCCTGGTGGTTGGCCGTTTCAACAGCTTCGTCGTGGAAAGCCTGGTGAGCGGCGCGGTCGATGCCCTGGTACGCCACGGCATCAAGGAAAGCGACATCACCATCATCCGCGCGCCTGGCGCCTTCGAAATTCCGCTGGTGGTGCAGAAGGTCGCCCAGCGTGGCGAGTTCGCGGCCATCGTCGCCCTCGGCGCGGTGATCCGTGGCGGCACCCCGCACTTCGAATACGTGGCTGGTGAATGCGTGAAGGGCCTGTCCCAGGTCTCCATGGAGTTCGGCGTACCGGTCGCGTTCGGCGTGCTGACCGTCGACACC
This sequence comes from uncultured Pseudomonas sp., assembly GCF_913777995.1. Taxonomy (GTDB): domain Bacteria; phylum Pseudomonadota; class Gammaproteobacteria; order Pseudomonadales; family Pseudomonadaceae; genus Aquipseudomonas. The sequence goes on from NZ_CAJYVE010000008.1 coordinate 61,395, forward strand.
ATCGAGCAGGCCATCGAGCGTTCTGGCACCAAGGCGGGCAACAAGGGCGCTGAAGCCGCCCTGTCGGCCCTGGAAATGGTCAGTCTGCTTGCGCAGTTGGAGGCCAAGTGATTTCCGACGACAGCGACAAGTTCAACCCGCGCGAGCCCAAATCGCCGGAAGCCGCCAAGAGCAAGACTGTCAAGCGCCGCGAAGCCCGCCAACTGGCGACCCAGGCGCTGTACCAGTGGCAGATGGCTGGCCATTCGTTGAACGAAATCGAGGCGCAGTTCCGCGTCGACAACGACTTCAGCACCGTCGATGGCGGCTACTTCCGCGAGCTGCTGCACGGCGTGGCCACCCACAAGGGTGAAATCGACGGCGCCCTCAAGCCGTGCCTGGACCTGAGCATCGACGAACTGGACCCGGTCGAACTGGCCGTGCTGCGCCTGTCCACCTTCGAGCTGCTGCGCCGCATCGACGTGCCGTACCGTGTGGTCATCAACGAAGCCATCGAACTGGCCAAGGTCTACGGTTCTACCGATGGCCACAAGTTCGTCAACGGTGTGCTCGACAAACTGGCCCCGACCCTGCGCGCCGCTGAAGTCAAAGCCCATAAACGCTGATGACGGGCGCCTCTGAAAACGTCGCCGGGGCCGCCAGCGCGGGGCACGAACAGGCCGCGATGGCAGCGCCGGCCGTTTTCAGGGGGCTGCATGGGTGAGTTCGAGCTTATCCGTCATTACTTCGCCGCCGCGCCCTGTGCGCAGGGCGGCGATGGCGTTGCTTTGGGGATCGGCGACGACTGTGCGCTGCTGGACCTGGCGCCTGGCGAGCAACTGGCAGTATCCACCGACACCCTGGTGGCCGGTGTGCATTTCCCCGAGGGCTGCGACCCGCTGCTGCTCGGCCAGCGCGCCTTGGGTGTCTCGGCCAGTGACCTGGCCGCCATGGGCGCGCGGCCCCTCGGTTTCACCCTGGCCCTGACCCTGCCGAGTTTCGAGGCCGGCTGGCTGCAAGCCTTCGCCGAAGGCCTCAATCGCATGGCCGAAGGCTGCGCACTGCGGCTGATCGGCGGCGACACCACCCGTGGCCCGCTGTCCCTGACCCTGACCGTTTTTGGCGCCGTACCCGCAGGCCAGGCGCTGACGCGCCGGGGTGCCCGGCCGGGCGACCTGCTGTGCGTGGGCGGCGAACTGGGTGAGGGTGCCGGCGCCTTGCCGTTGGTGCTGGGCCAGCGCTCGGCCGAACCGGCGCTGGCCGAGGCCTTGCTGGCCCGCTACTGGGCGCCGCAGCCACAACTGGCGCTGGGCCAGGCACTGCGGGGCAAGGCGACGGCGGCACTGGACATCTCCGATGGCCTGTTGGCCGATTGCGGGCATATCGCCAAGGCTTCCGGACTGCGTCTGCTGGTCGAGCGTGAACGCCTGCCGATCGGTACCGCGCTGCGTGCCCTGCTGGGTGACGACGCGGCGCTGCAGGCCGCCCTGAGTGGCGGCGACGACTATCTGCTGGCCTTCACCCTGCCGGCCGAGCACCTGGCTGGACTGCAGGCGGCCGGTTGGCCGGTGACGGTCATTGGCCGTGCCGTGGCCGGCGAGGGCGTCACCCTGCTCGACGCCCGTGGCCAGGACATCACCCCCACTGTGCGGGGCTACCAACATTTCCGAGTGGATTCGTGAACAACAACCCCGAGAAGATTTCCGCCGAGTTCGTCCCGCCTTCGGTATGGACCAACCCCTGGCATTTCATGGCGTTCGGTTTTGGTACCGGCACCCTGCCAAAGGCACCGGGCACCTGGGGCTCGTTGATTGCCATCCCGTTCATCCCTCTGTTGCAACTGCTGCCATTCTGGGGGTACGCCGCGATGCTGGTCGCCAGTGCGCTGTTCGGCTGCTGGCTGTGCGGCAAGGTCGCCGACGACCTGGGCGTACATGACCACGAAGGCATCGTCTGGGACGAGATCGTCGGCATGTGGATCACCCTGTGGCTGGTGCCGCCGGGCTGGGCCTGGCTGCTGGCCGGATTCGTGTTGTTCCGCTTCTTCGACATCCTCAAACCCTGGCCCATCGGCTGGTGCGACCGCCATGTACAGGGCGGTACCGGGATCATGCTCGACGATGTGCTGGCCGGTGCCATGGCGTGGTTGTCGCTTCAGGGCCTGGTATGGGCCCTGAATTTCATCTAGCTTTCCGATAGCAACCAGCGAATATTCGGCATAAGCGTCGGCTGGAACCTGCTGTTACAATGCGGCTTTCCCGATCCAAGGCAGTGCCGCACCGGCGTTGCCTTTTCAGCTTTCATAGTTAGGAGCAAACGGTGCCCGTCGTTTTTGTCGCCGCTTCCAAATTGCCCACGCCTTTCGCGCAATTCACCATGCATGGCTTTCTCGAGTCGGCCACCGGGCGCGAACACGTCGTCCTGAGCCTGGGTGACATCGCCGATGGCGAACCGGTGCTGGGCCGGGTGCATTCGGAGTGCCTGACCGGTGATGCGCTGTTCAGCCAGCGCTGCGATTGCGGTTCGCAACTGGAAGCCGCCCTGCGCGCGATTGCCACCGAAGGCCGCGGTGTGCTGCTGTACCTGCGCCAGGAAGGCCGTGGCATTGGCCTGATGAACAAGATCCGTGCCTATGAGCTGCAAGATGGCGGAGCCGACACCGTCGAGGCCAACGAGCGCCTTGGCTTCGCCGCCGACATGCGCGAGTACGGCATCTGCCTGCCGATGCTCGAACACCTGGGGGTCGGTTCGCTACGCCTGATGACCAATAATCCGCGCAAGGTCAAGGCGCTGACCGACATGGGCATCAAGGTGGCTGAGCGGGTGCCACTGCATACCGGGCAGAACCCGCACAACAAGCTGTACCTGGCCACCAAGGCCGGCAAGCTGGGCCACATGATGGGCAACGAGCATCAAGGCGAGGTCGATCCGGCGTGACCCGGGGCGAGGTGTATCAGCGCCTTGAACTGGCCTGGTGGCGGCAACTGGGCCTGGCCCTGGCACCGCTGGTGGTGGCGTTGGTGTTCTTCAAGGCTTCGGAGCCTGGGGTCATGGCGCTGCTGCTGTTCGTGGCTGGCGCTGCCTCGCTGTTCATCAGCCTCAAGACCTACGCCACTTACAAGGCGGCGCTGGAAATGACCCGCAACAGCCTCGACACGCCCGAGGAACCTGCCGCCTGGCTGCGCCTGGCGGCCATCCGCCGTACGGCCTTCCTGGCCGCCAGCCTGCCAGCCTGGTTCGCCGCGATCGGTGTGCTGTTCAGCCTGCATGCCATGCTGGTGTTCCTGCTGGGCCTGGCCAGCCTGGGCCTGCTGTGCCTGTACCGCATTCCACGGCTGGTGCCGGTGCAGCACCAGGCCTGAATCCGATACTGTTCAGTGAGTCGTTATGTGGCGTGGTAGGAGCGGCTTTAGCCGCGAAAGCGCCTGGAAATTCACTGCATCTGCTGTGAACAGGCGATCGCTTCGCGGCTGAAGCCGCTCCTACCCGGCCTAACCGAACAGTATTGGCTTTAGCCGCGAAAGCGCGAGGAAATTCACTGCATCTGCTGTGAACAGGCGGTCGCTTCGCGGCTGAAGCCGCTCCCGCCGGGCTTGCTTATCCGGTCGGAGCGGCTTCAACCGCGAAGGGTCGTTCAGGATTCAGCCCAGCTGCGTCAACCGCGCTTCGATGGCCGCCGCGATACCTTTGGCATCCAGACCGCATTCGGCGAGCATCTGTGCCGGTTTGGCATGTTCCACGTAGCTGTCCGGCAGGCCCAGGTGCAGCACGGGCTTGAGGATGCCGGCCCGCGCCAGGTATTCGCTGACCGCCGAGCCGGCGCCGCCCATCACTGCGTTTTCTTCAACGGTCACCAGCAGGTCATGGCTGGCGGCCAGTTGCTGCACCAGTGCTTCATCCAGCGGCTTGACGAAGCGCATGTCGGCCACGCTGGCGTCGATGTTCTCAGCAACTTGCAGGGCGTCGTTCAATTGCACGCCGAACGCCAGGATGGCCACGCGCCGGCCCTGGCGGCGTACCACGCCCTTGCCGATCTCGATGGGCGTCAGCTCTGGCTCGATGACCGCGTTCGGGCCGCTACCACGCGGGTAGCGCACCGCGGCCGGGCCCTGGTGCAGGTAGCCGGTGGTGAGCATCTTGCGCAGTTCGTTCTCGTCGCTCGGGGTCATGATCAGCATGCCCGGGATGCAGCGCAGGTAAGAGAGGTCGAAGCTGCCCGCGTGGGTGGGGCCGTCTTCGCCCACCAGCCCCGCGCGGTCAATGGCGAACAGTACGTCGAGGTTTTGCACCGCGACGTCGTGCACCAGCTGGTCATAGCCGCGTTGCAGGAAGGTGGAATAGATCGCCACCACCGGCTTGCTGCCTTCGCAGGCCATGCCGGCGGCCAGGGTCACGGCGTGCTGCTCGGCGATGGCCACGTCGAAGTAGCGCTGTGGGAAGCGCTCGCTGAACGCCACCAGGTCCGAGCCTTCCTTCATGGCCGGGGTGATGCCGACCAGGCGCGGGTCGTGGGCGGCCATGTCGCACAGCCATTGCCCGAACACGCCGGAATATTTCGGCCCGCTAGCAGGCTTAGGCGCCTTGGCCGGGGCGTCCAGCGGGTCGAGCTTGGTGATGGCGTGATAGCCGATGGGGTCGACCTCGGCGGGGGCGAAGCCTTTGCCTTTCTTGGTCACCACGTGCAGGAATTGCGGGCCCTTGAGGTCGCGCATGTTGCGCAGGGTGGCGACCAGGGTCGGCAGGTCGTGGCCGTCGATGGGGCCGATGTAGTTCCAGCCCAGCTCCTCGAACAGCGTGCCGGGCACCAGCATGCCCTTGGCGTACTCTTCGGTGCGGCGGGCGATTTCCCAGGCACCGGGCAGGCGCGACAGCACTTTCTTGCTGCCTTCGCGCATGCTGGTGTAGGTGCGGCTGGAGAGAATCTTGGCCAGGTAGTTCGACAGCCCGCCGACGTTGCGCGAGATCGACATGTCGTTGTCGTTGAGGATCACCAGCATGTCGGCGCCCACTTCCGGCGCGTGGTTCAGCGCCTCGAAGGCCATGCCGGCGGTCAGCGCGCCGTCGCCGATCACCGCGATGGACTTGCGTGGCGAGCCCTGCAGGCGAGCGGCCACGGCCATGCCCAGGGCGGCGCTGATCGAGGTGCTGGAGTGGCCGACGCCGAAGGTGTCGTACTCGCTCTCGCAGCGGCGCGGAAAGGCGGCCAGGCCGTCTTTCTGGCGCAGGGTGGTCATGCGCTGGCGGCGACCGGTAAGGATCTTGTGCGGATAGGCCTGATGGCCGACGTCCCACACCAGGCGGTCGTCCGGGGTGTCGAACACGTAGTGCAGGGCGATGGTCAGCTCGATGACACCCAGCCCGGCACCGAAGTGGCCGCCGGTCTGGCCTACGCTATACAACAGTTCCTGGCGCAGTTCATCGGCGAGGGTTTCCAGCTCGGCTTCACCGAGGCGGCGCAGGTCGTCCGGTTTCTCGACCTGGTCGAGCAACGGAGTGGCGGGGCGCTCGCGGGGGATCTCTTTGAACGTCTTGGGCATCAGGCGAATCGTTATAAGTAGAGGACGCGGCAGTTTACCCTATGAGTCGCAGGCTGCCCATGAAGTGCGTCGTGGATGGATACCGCTGCAGGCTTTGACGTGGCGAATCCATATTGATTCGCCACGGGCGACGTGCGGTGCGGCTCAGCTGCGTCGTTCGACGATGTAGCGGGCCAGCTCGCGCAGCGGTTCGGCAGCGTCGTCGAAGCCGCGCAGTGCCTCCAGGGCCTGATCGCGCAGTTCCAGGGCATAGGCCTTGGCCGCCTCCAGGCCCAGCAGGGCGGGATAGGTCGGTTTGTCACGGGCGATGTCGGCGCCCTGGCGTTTGCCCAGCGTGGCGGTATCGCTTTCCACGTCGAGAATGTCGTCCTGAACCTGGAAGGCCAGGCCGATCGCACGGGCATACAGCTGCAACGCATCCAGGCGTGCGGCATCGGCGTGGCCGCTGGCCAGGGCGCCGAGGCGCACGCTGGCTTCGATCAGCGCGCCGGTCTTGTGCCGGTGCATGTTCTCCAGCGCCGCCTGGTCGAGCTTCAGGCCCACCGAGCCGAGGTCGATGGCCTGGCCGCCGACCATGCCGGCAGGGCCGGCGGCGCGGGCCAGGGCGTCGACCATCTGCAGGCGGGTCTCGGCGTCACGGTTGTTCAGGCGCGGGTCGGCGAGGGCGCTGAAGGCCAGGCTCTGCAGGCCGTCCCCGGCAAGGATCGCGCAGGCTTCGTCGAAAGCCTTGTGGGTGGTCGGCTGGCCCCGGCGCAGGTCATCGTCGTCCATCGCCGGCAGGTCGTCGTGGACCAGCGAGTAGGCGTGGATCAGTTCCACGGCACAGGCCGCGCCATTGGCGTCTTCGGGCGCACCGCCCAGAGCCTGGCAGGCCGCGTAGACCAGCAGCGGACGCACGCGCTTGCCGCCGTTCATGACGCTGTAGCGCATCGCGGCGTAGACCCGGTCGAGTTCGGCGGCCGGCGCCTTGAACAGCGGTTCCAGGGCAGCGTTCACGCGGGTCTGGCACTGGGCCTGATAGGTCGCGATCATTCGGGCTGTTCCGCGTCGAAGGGCATCTCGGCCAGTTCGCCGTCACGTTCGAGCAGCATCTGCACTTTCTGCTCGGCCTGGGCCAGGGCGCCCTGGCATTCACGGGTCAGGCGCACACCCTGTTCGAAGGCGGTCAGCGAGTCTTCCAGCGACAGCTCGCCATTCTCCAGGCGCTCGACCAGCGTCTGCAGCTCGGCGAGGGACTGTTCGAAATCCAGTGCAGCTTTCTTGCGGGCCATGGGGCTATTCCGGTTAGCGGTTGAACCGGCGCGACACTAGCAGAGCCGCGCCATCGGGGCAAATGGCCGGGCTCAGGCCGACTGGGCGAGGGCGGTGAAGCCGGCCTGCAGGTCGGCGATCAGGTCGTCCGGGTTCTCCAGGCCGATCTGCAAACGCAGGATCTGCCGTGGGCCGCTGTCACCCTGAGCCTGGATCTGAGTCACCAGGCTCTCGAAGCCGCCCCAGGAGTAACCGATGCCGAACAGGCGCAGGGCGTCGACGAAGCGGTCGCAGGCGTCTGGCTGCGGGCTGTCGAACTCGAAGCTGAGCAGGCCGTTGCAACCGTGGAAGTCGCGCTTCCAGATGGCATGGCCGGGATGTTCCGGCAGCGCCGGGTACATCACCCGGATGACCTGCGGCTGGGCCTGCAGCCACTGCGCGACCTGCAGGGCGTTGCGTTCGTGCATGGCCAGGCGCGCGGCCAGCGAGCGGGCGCCGCGCAGGGCCAGGTAGGCGTCGTCCGGGCTGACCGTCGAGCCCATGGCGATCTGCATGGTTTTGAGCGTGGCGAAATGCGCCTCGGTGGTGCTGACGCTGCCCATCATCACGTCCGAATGGCCGCCGACGTACTTGGTCAGGGCCATCAGGGAAATGTCCGCGCCCAGCTCCAGCGGGCGATAGAGCACACCCGAACCCCAGGAGTTATCCACCGCCAGCAGCAGGCCGCGCGCCTTGCACAGCTGCGACAAGGCCGGCAGGTCGCACATCGCGAAGGTCTGCGAGCCGGGCACCTCGGCGTAGATCATCCGCGTGTTGGGCTTGATGAGTGCCTCGATGCCGCTGGCGTCGGCGGGATAGTAGTCGACCTCGATATCGAAGGCCGCCAGCAGGGTGCGCGCCAGGCGCCGCACCGGTGGGTACACCGCGTCGGTGATCAGGACGTGCTGGCCGGGGCGCAGGAAGGCCTGGAACATCAGCCCCACGGCATTCAGGCCGGTGGGGAACAGGCAAGTGCCATGGGCACCTTCCAGGTCGTTGATCAGGTCTTCCAGGGCGAAGGCGGTGGGGTTGCCGTTGGCCGCATAGGTCAGCGAGCGTTCGCTCTGCGCGCGGCGGGCTTCGGCTTCGCGCAAGTCGGCCAGGCTGTCGAACAGCACGGTGCTCATGCGCACCACCGGTGGATTGACCGACAGCCCTGGGCCGCTGTCCGCCGTGCGACCGGACTGGGTCAGCGTGGTTCGGGCTTGAAGGTCGTTGGCTGAAGACATGGCCGGCTCCGGAGGACTGCAAGGGGAAGCGGGCATGGTACAGCAGCGGATGCCTGCTGAGGGTATGCGTAAGAAAAGGCCTCTCGCTGTGTAGGTGGTGTCTTGTTCTGCTTCGGGCTCTCTACCGCGCCGGGCTTCTCGCCCAGAATCGCGACTCACCTTGCGACCTGGAGAACCCGTCATGTCCGACTCCCCGTTTCGCCTGGAAGTCAGTGGCTTGAAGCAGCCACTGGCCGTGACCGGCTTTCACGGCACCGAAGCCATCAGCCAGCCCTACGTCTTTACCCTGCAGGTGGTGTGCGAGCCTGCGCAGGTAGCGCCGGCGCAGTTGATGTATCGCTCGGCGTTCCTGGCCGTGGATGAACAGGACACGGGCTTTCATGGCCAGATCCAGGGCGTGGAGCATCAGCCGCATCCAGGCAGCGAGACGCGCTACCGGCTGGTCCTCGGCCCGCGACTGGCCTGCCTGGCGCAACGCTGCAATGTCCGGGTGTTCCAGGGCCTGAGCGCCAGGCAGATCATCGCCCAGGTGCTGAGCGAGCATGGCCTGCGTGGCGAGGCGCACGCTTTTCACCTCAAGGTGCCGTGCAGGCCACGGGCTTTCTGTGCCCAGTACCAGGAGAACGACCTGCAGTTCGTCCAGCGCCTGTGTGCCGAGGAAGGCATTCATTACCACTTCGCCCATTCGCGCCAGGGGCATCGGCTGATCTTCGCCAGTGGCCTGTACGGTGCCAGACGCAGCCCGCCCGCCCCCTGGCATGCAACCACCGAGGGTCCGGCAGTAACGCGCTTTGCGATGGTGCCCAATGAAGACCCGCAGGCCGGGCGGCGTGCCGAGGGCGACAGTACCCTGAGCTTTATCAACAGTGGTCGACTGTTCGCTATGAGTGGTCATGCGTGCGAGGCGTGGAACGGCCTTTGGCGCGTGTTGCACGTCGAGCACGCGGGGCAGCAACGGTATGGCAACCGCTTCGTGGTGCAGCCTTGGGATGCCCGCGTGCCCATCGCCGCGCCGCCTGCCCAGGCGTTGCCCGTGGTGATGCGGGCGTGGGTCATGGGAGCGGCCGGCGAGCCCGCCGACCGTGACGCGAACGGACGGGTGCGGGTGCAGTTCGATTGGATCATGCAGGGCGCCGGGGCGCGTTTCGCCGATTGCTGGCTGCCGGTACAGCGCCAGGTGCGCAGCCCGTTGCTGGGCGGCATGCCGGTGCTCGCCAGTCCTTCGCGACAAGCCGACCAGCCGCCGCAGATCATTGCCTGCCTGAGCAAGGCAAGCTTGTCGGCAGAGCCGCCGCAAGAGGGGCAGGAGCCTTTGCAGGCATGCGTGTCCGCAGCTTGGCTGATGGGTGAGCGGCGCACCTTGCAGCTGCGCGATGGGCCGCTCATCGAGCTGCACGAGGGCGCCGAGCTGACCCTGGAAGTGGGCGCCAGCCGCGTGCGGCTCGACGCCCAGAGCCTGGCACTGAGTGCCGCGGCGCTGAACTTCACTCACTCAGTGGGCGAACCAGCCATCGCTGCGCTGCAGGCGCCAGGCGATGCAACCCAGGGTCAGGGCGCGCAGCAACATGAAGAGCAGGAAGGTCAGCCATAGCGCGTGATTGCCTTGGGTGGACGCCAGCGCGGCAAATGGTGCCAGTACGGCGACGCTGAGCAGCATGGCGTTGCGCATTTCTCTGGCTCGGGTGGCGCCGATGAACAGTCCGTCGAGCAGGTAGCTCCACACCCCCAGCAACGGCGTGACGGCCAGGTAGGGCAGGTAGATGACGGCGGTCTCACGGATCTCCGGGATGTCGGTCTGCATGAACACGAACCAGTGGCCGAAGAGCAGAAAGCCAGCGGCGAACAGCAGGCTGGCGATCAATGACCAGCCGCCGGCCACCACCAGGCTGCGGCGCAGGGTGAGCCGGTCGCGGGCGCCGATGGCGTGGCCGCACAGCGCTTCCACGGCATGGGCCAGGCCATCCAGGGCCTGGGCCGCCAGCAGCAGGCCGTTGAGCAGCAGGGCGTTGGCGGCCACCGTGGCATCGCCCAGGCGGGCGCCCTGGGCGGTGATGAGGAACATCACCGACTGCAGCGCCAGGGTGCGCAGGAAAATGTCCCGGTTGACCCCCAGCAACGGGCTCCAGTTGTGCCAGTGCGCCAAGGCGCGCCAGACGATCTGCCCAGGCCAGGTGCGCAGCGTGCCACGGGTCAGCGCCAGGCCCAGCAGTACGCCGAGCCACTCGGCGAGCACCGAGGCCCGTGCCGAGCCCAGCACGCCCCAGTCCAGGCCCAGGACGAACCACAGGTTGAAGACGATGTTGGCCAGGTTGGTGGTCAGCAGGATCGCCAGCGGCGCGCGGGCGTTCTGTGCGCCAAGGAACCAGCCGACCAGCGCAAAGCTGGCCAGGGTCGCCGGCAGGCCATACAAGCGCGCCTGGAAGAAATCCAGGGTCAGCTGATGCAGCTGTTCGGAAGGCTGCATCACATGCATGGCCACCTGGCTGAAGGGCAATGCCAGGACGGCCAGGCCGAGGGCCATGAAAAACGCCAGCAGCAAGCCCTGCAGCAGAATGCGCCGCAGCGCTGCACCATCGTCGCGCCCGGCGGCCTGGGCGGCGAAGCCGGTGGCGCCCATGCGCAGGCACACCAGCCCGGAGGCGAGGAAACCATACAGGGTCGAGCCCACGGCCACGGCGCCCAGTTGGTGGGCATGCGGCAGGTGGCCGATGACCGTGCTGTCGACCAGCGCCACCAGGGGAACGGAAATATTGGACAAGATCATCGGCGTCGCCAGGCCCCAGACCCTTCGGTGGGTAGGGCGGTGACGCCAGTCGCTGACAAGGCTGGACATGTGGACTCCTGAGCAGGCGGCCATTGTACCGGTAGGGCCGATGATACGCAGTGGCCATGTACCGAGAACGAAGTCACAAAGCCGCTGTCTATTCGCGCAACCAGCTCCGCACCCGACAGTGGCTGCTTTATAGTCACGCTTTTTCAACCTGCCCCCCTACGAGTGCCCCATGCTCAACAAAGGATTGTTCCTGGCTTGCGCGCTTGCGCTGCTCAGTGCCTGCGATTCCTCTTCTTCCGACAAACCCGCGGCGCCCCCGGCGCAGGCCCAGGCGCCGGCGAGCACGCCCGCCAAGCCCCGACCGGCACTCGACCTGCCGGCCCTGGCCAAGCGTTACGAAGGGCGCGAACTGAGCGTGGTGGACGTCTCCGAGATTCAGGTGGACGGCGCCAGCACCCTGTCGGTGAGCTTCTCGGTACCGCTGGATCCGCAGCAGAAATTCGCCGAGAAACTGCACCTGGTCGACAGCAAGAGCGGCAAGGTCGACGGTGCCTGGGAGCTGTCGGACAACCTCATGGAGTTGCGCCTGCGTCACCTGGAGCCGCAGCGCAAGCTGGTGCTCACCGTCGACGCCGGCCTGGAAGGCGTGAACAAGGCCAGGTTGGCCAGCGAATTCAGCGCGCGCCTGGAGACCCGTGACCTGCAGGCCACGGTGGGCTTCGCCAGCCGTGGCAGTCTGCTGCCGACCCGCCTGGCCGAAGGCCTGCCGGTGATCGCCCTGAACGTCGACAAGGTCGATGTGGAGTTCTTCCGCATCAAGCCCGACCAACTGCCCGCCTTTCTCGCTGAGTGGGAAGGCTCTTCTTCGATGTCGTCGTATCGCTCCGAAGAGCTGCTGCCCATGGCCGACCTGGTGTATGGCGGGCGCTTCGACCTGAAGCCGGCGCGCAACACCCGGGAGACCCTGCTGCTGCCGATCTCCGGCATCAAGCCCCTGCAGCAGCCGGGCGTTTACCTGGCGGTGATGCGCGCCTCGGGCACCTACAGCTACAGCCTGCCGGCGACCCTGTTCACCCTGAGCGACATCGGCCTGTCGGTGCATCGCTACAGCCAGCGCATGGACGTCTTCACCCAGGCGCTGGAGGGCGGCAAGGCACTGAGCGATGTGAATGTCGATGTCTACGACCAGGACGGCAAGGTGGTCGGCCAGGCCAAGACCGACGGCAAGGGCCACGCCCAGTTGCCGCTGCCCAACAAGGCCGCGCTGATCCTTGCCCACAAGGACGAGCAGAGCAGCCTGCTGCGCCTCAACAGCCCGGCGCTGGACCTCGCCGAATTCGACATTACCGGCCCGCAGGCCCATCCGCTGCAGTTCTTCATCTTCGGCCCGCGCGACCTCTATCGCCCTGGCGAAACCGTACTGCTCAACGGCCTGCTGCGTGACCAGGACGGCAAGGGCGTGAAGGCCCAGCCGATCAACGTCGAAGTGCGCCGCCCCGACGAACAGGTCAGCCGCAAGTTCGTCTGGGAGCCGGACGCCAACGGCCTGTACCAGTACCAGCTGCAACTGGCCGACGAGGCGCCCACCGGTCGCTGGCAACTGGTCTATGATCTGGGCGACGGCAAGCCGCAGCTCTATGAATTCAATGTCGAAGACTTCCTGCCCGAGCGCCTGGCGCTGGACCTCAAGGGCAGCGAGCAGCCGATTTCCCCAGAGGACAACCCGCAGTTCGAAGTGACCGGTCGCTACCTCTACGGCGCCCCGGCTTCGGGCAACAGCCTCACTGGCCAGCTCTACGTGCGGCCGCTGCGTGAGGCGGTGGAAAAACTGCCGGGTTACCAGTTCGGTTCCATCACCGAAGAAGACCTCAAGCAGGACCGCGAGCTGGACGCCATCACCCTGGATGCCAACGGTGAAGCGCTGCTGGACGTGCAGACCGAATGGGCCAAGGCGCGTTCGCCGCTCAATGTCATCCTCCAGGCCAGCCTGCAGGAGTCCGGTGGCCGGCCGATCACCCGCCGCGTGGTGCAGCCGGTATGGCCGGCCGAACGTCTGCCGGGCCTGCGCCCGCTGTTCGGCACCAGCGCCGGCGATGACGACGACTACGGTTACGGCGCCGCCCGTGGCGAAGCGCAGACCGACGGCGACGGCCCGGCCGAGTTCGAGATCCTGGTGGCCGACGCCGCCGGCCACAAGCTGGCCGCCAACGACGTCAAGGTGCGCCTGGTGCGCGAGCGTCGCGACTATTACTGGACCTACTCCAACAGCGACGGCTGGAGCTACAACTACAACGAGAAATTCCTCAACCTCAACGAGGAAACCGTCAACATCAAGAAAGACGGCACCGCCAAGGTCACCTTCCCGGTGGAGTGGGGCCCGTACCGTGTGGAAGTCGAAGACCCGGCCACTGGCCTGGTCAGCAGCCTGCGTTTCTGGGCGGGCTACCGCTGGCAGGACAACGCCGAAGGCGGTGCGGTACGTCCCGATCAGGTCAAGCTGGCGCTGGACAAGCCGGCCTATGGCGATGGCGACACCGCGAAAGTCACCGTGACCCCGCCGGCCGCTGGCAAGGGCTACCTGCTGGTGGAGTCCAGCGAGGGCCCGCTGTGGTGGCAGGAGATCGACGTGCCGGCCGAAGGCAAGACCTTCGAGGTGCCGCTGGACAAACAGTGGGCGCGTCATGACCTGTACGTCAGTGCCCTGGTAGTGCGGCCGGGCGAGCGCAAGGCCAATGTCACGCCCAAGCGCGCCGTGGGTGTGCTGCACCTGCCGCTGGATCGTTCGCAGCGCAAGCTGGGCCTGACCATCAGCGCGCCTGAGAAGATGCGCCCCAAACAGCCGCTCAAACTCAAGGTCGCGGCGAAGAACGCCGACGGCAGCGTGCCCAAGCAGGTGCAGGTACTGGTGTCGGCGGTGGATGTCGGCATCCTCAACATCACCCGCTACGCCACGCCCGATCCGTTCGCCAGTCTGTTCGGCCGCAAGGAGTACGGCGCCGACCAGCTCGACGTGTACGGGCAACTGATCGAAGCCGGTCAGGGCCGCCTGGCCAGCATGGCCTTCGGCGGTGACGCCCTGGCCAAGGGCGGCAAGCGTCCCGACACCAGCGTGACCATCGTCGCCCTGCAAAGCGCGCCGGTGACCCTCAACGAAAAGGGCGAGGGTGAAGTCAGCGTCGACATCCCCGACTTCAACGGCGAACTGCGCATCATGGCCCAGGCCTGGACCGACGAGCGCTACGGCATGGCCGAAGCCAAGACGGTGATCGCTGCGCCACTGATTGCCGAACTCTCGACGCCGCGCTTCCTCGCCGGTGGTGACCAGACCAGCGTGGCGCTGGACCTGGCCAACCTCTCCGGCAAGGCGCAGAAGCTCGATGTGCATCTGTTCGCCGACGGCCAGCTGAGCATCCCGGGTGGTGACCAGCTCAAGACCGTGCAGCTCAAGGAAGGCCAGCGCACCACGCTGAAGTTCCCGGTGCAGGCCCAGGGTGGCCTTGGCCAGGGCAAGCTGCGTGTGCAGGTCGACGGCCTCGACCTGCCGGGTGAGCAACTGCCGCCGATGTCCCGCGAATGGACCGTCGGCGTGCGCCCGGCCTACCCGGCGATGCTGCGTCACTACCGTGCGGTGCTGGAGCAGGGCCAGGACTGGAACCTGCCGGAAGGCGCGCTGCAAGCCTTCGAACCGGCCGGTCGCGAGGCGCTGCTGTCGCTGTCGAGCCGTCCCCCGCTGAACCTCGGCGAGCAGATCCGTGCCCTCAAGGCCTACCCCTACGGTTGCCTGGAGCAGACCGCCAGCGGCCTGTACCCCTCGCTGTACGCCGATGCCGCAACGCTCAAGCGCCTGGGCCTGACCGGCGAGCCGGATGCCGAGCGCAAGCGCAAGGTGGAAATCGGTATCGAGCGCCTGCTGGGCATGCAGCGTTACAACGGCAGCTTCGGCCTGTGGGGTTCCGATGGCGAGGAAGAGTACTGGCTGACCGCCTACGTCACCGACTTCCTGCTGCGCGCCCGTGACCAGGGTTACGCGGTGCCCGCCGAGGCCCTCAAGAAAGCCAGCGAGCGCCTGATGCGCTACCTGCAGGACCGTGGCCAGGTGCAGGTCAACTACAGCCAGAACGCCGAGCACACTCGCTTCGCCGTCCAGGCCTACGCCGGCCTGGTGCTGGCGCGCAGCCAACAGGCACCGTTGGGCGCACTGCGGACCTTGTTCGAACGCCGCAGCGATGCGCGTTCCGGCCTGCCGCTGGTGCAGCTGGCCATCGCCCTGGACAAGATGGGCGACAAGCCGCGCGCCGAGCAGGCCTTGCAGGCCGGCCTGGCCGTGACCCGCAAGTCCAACGAATGGCTGGCCGACTACGGCAGCCCGCTGCGTGACCAGGCGCTGATCCTGGCCCTGTTGGAAGAGAACGATCTGGGCGGCGAAGCGCGCAACCAGAAGCTCTTCGACCTCGCCGACCAGCTGGCCGCCAGCCGCTACCTGTCGACCCAGGAGAGCAACTCGCTGTTCCTTGCCGGCCGCCACCTGCTGAGCAAACCGGAGAAAGACTGGAGCGCGGCGTTGTCGTCCGGTGGCCAGAGCCTGGAGCTGAGCAACCGTCAGCCTGGCCAGAAACTCGCAGGTCCCGTGCTGGCCGCGCCGATGACCGTGCATAACGCCAGTGCCGCGACCCTCTACCAGCAACTGACCGTCTCGGGTTACCCGACCCAGGCGCCGGTGGCCGGTGGCGAGAACCTGAGCATCAGCCGTGAGTACCTGAGCCTCAAGGGCCAGCCGCTCAACGTTGAAGCCCTGAAGACTGGCCAACTGGTGCTGGTGCACCTGCAGGTCTCGGCACGCCAGCGTGTGCCGGATGCCCTGGTCGTCGACCTGCTGCCCGCCGGCCTGGAGCTGGAGAACCAGAACCTGGCGCAGAGTGCGGCCAGCCTGGAAGACGCCAGCGAGTCGATCAAGGACTTCCGTGAGTCGATGGAAAATGCCGGTCTCAAGCACCAGGAATATCGTGGCGACCGCTACGTCGCGGCCCTGGATATCAGTGCCAGCCAGCCGGTCCACCTGCTGTACCTGGCCCGTGCGGTAACACCGGGCATCTACCGGGTTCCGCCACCGCAGGTCGAGTCGATGTACCGGCCTAACTGGCAGGCCCTGGGCGAGACCCCCGCGCAGATGGTGGTGCGGGGCAAGTGATGGCCCCTGACGGTGGGAGCAGGGCCGCTCCCACTGTCATCCCCGCTGGCCCGGGATCTTGCCGGGCCGTGTGGATCAGCGAATGATCCAGCTCAGCAGCCACAACCCCAAGGCCAGCCAGATGAAGCCGAGGATGATCGACGCGCGCATGAAGGCGCGGATGGCCGAGTAGAGAAACAGCAGGCCGACGATCAGCGCCAGGATGCTGACCAGTGAAGTGTCCATGCCCAAGGCACGGGACAACCCGTCGACGAAATTGCCGCCGGCATGAGCGAACAGATTGAAGAACCACGCCAACCCATCGACCACGAAGCGGATCACCGCACCGATTGCCTGGCCCAGCCATTCGAAGAAGCCTTCTACTTGCATGGAAAATGTCCTGAGTGAAAGGAAGTGTCTAAGAGCTTTGGCTATCAGCCAGTACGGCTGGTTCCCTGCGGGGGGCGTATCGGCATGAAAGTCTGGAACCCCGAAGGCCGGCGCCGCTGGTTGCGCCGTGGCCTGCTGGTGCTGTTGGTGCCGCCGCTGCTGCTGTGGCTGGCCGACCGTATCTGGCCGCTGCCGTTGCCGCAAGACGACCTGGCGCGAGTGGTTCTGGCCGAGGACGGTACGCCACTGTGGCGCTTCGCCGACGCCGACGGGGTATGGCGTTACCCGATCACCCGTGAGCAGGTGTCACCCTATTACCTGGAGGCGCTGCTGACCTACGAGGACCGCTGGTTCTACAGCCACCCCGGGGTCAACCCGCTGGCCCTGGCGCGGGCAACCTGGCAGAACCTCACGGGCGCGCGGGTGGTGTCCGGTGGCAGCACCCTGTCGATGCAGGTGGCGCGCTTGCTCGATCCGCATTCACGGACCTTGCCCGGCAAGCTGCGCCAGCTGTGGCGTACCGTGCAGCTGGAGTGGCATCTGTCGAAGCCGCAAATCCTCGAGCTGTACCTCAACCGCGCGCCGTTTGGCGGCACCCTGCAAGGCGTGGCGGCGGCCAGTTGGGCGTACCTGGGCAAGTCGCCGCAGCAGATGACCCGCTCCGAGGCCGCGATGCTGGCGGTACTGCCCCAGGCGCCCAGCCGCTTGCGCCCCGATCGTCACCCGGAGCGTGCCCAGCAGGCGCGTGACAAGGTCCTGCGACGCCTGGCCGAGTTCGGCGTCTGGCCCCAGGCCAGTGTCGAGGAAGCCTTGCAGGAGCCGCTGTTGCTCGCGCCGCGCCAGGAACCGAGCCTGGCACCGTTGCTGGCCCGGCGCCTGAACCGTCCCGGCAGCCCGCCGCTGATCCGCACCACCCTGGATGCCGGCCTGCAACGGCGCATGGAAGACCTGATCATGGGCTGGCGCGCACGCCTGCCCGAGCGCACCTCGGCTGCCATCCTCATCGTCGAGGCCGAGAGCATGGCGGTGCGCGCCTATGTCGGCTCGGTGGACATCAACGACGCCAAGCGCTTTGGCCATGTGGACATGATCAGTGCGATCCGCTCGCCCGGCTCGACGCTCAAGCCGTTTCTCTACGGCATGGCCATGGACGACGGGCTGATTCATTCCGAATCGCTGCTGCAGGACGTGCCGCGCCGCTATGGCGACTACCGACCAGGCAATTTCTCTGCCGGCTTCGGCGGGCCAGTGGCGGCCAGTTCGGCGTTGTCCATGTCGCTCAACCTGCCCGCCGTGCAGTTGCTGGAGGCCTACGGGCCGAAGCGCTTTGCGGCCGAGCTGCGCAACGGCGGTATCCCGCTGGTCCTACCGCCGCTGGCCGAGCCGAATCTGGCGCTGATCCTCGGTGGCGCCGGCACGCGCCTGCAGGACCTGGTCACCGGCTACAGCGCCTTCGCCCGTGGCGGGGTCAGTGCCGACGTGCGCCTGCAACCCCAGGACCCGCTGCGTGAACGGCGCATGCTGTCGCCGGGCGCAGCGTGGATCATCCGGCGCATTCTCAGCGGCCAGTCGCGGCCCGACCTGGACCCGCATGCCGAGCTGGTGCAGCGTCCGCAACTGGCCTGGAAGACCGGCACCAGCTACGGCTTCCGCGATGCCTGGGCCATTGGTGTAGGGCCGCGCTTTCTCGTCGGGGTGTGGATAGGCCGCCCGGACGGTACGCCGGTGCCGGGCCAGTTCGGCTTGGCCTCGGCGGCGCCGCTGATGCTGCAGGTGCATGACGTGCTGGCCAACCGTGACAGCCAGCGCGGTATCAGCACACCGGTGCCGCCGGTGCCCTTCAACGTGGGGGTGGCCGCGATCTGCTGGCCGCTGGGCCAGCCGCTCGGCAAGAACGACCCGAACTGTCGACGCCAGCGGTTCGCCTGGACCCTGGACGGCACCACGCCGCCGACCCTGCAGGCGGGTGATCAGCCGCTGGGTCTGGGGCTACTGGAGAAGGTCTGGGTCAATGCCGAGGGGGTGCGTGTCGACGCCGGTTGCCCCGGTGCGGTCGCCCGCGACATCGCCTTGTGGCCGGCCCCGCTGGAACCCTGGCTGCCCCGCAGCGAACGTCGTGAGGCGCGGCTGCCCGCCATCGACCCGGCATGCCCGCCGCAGGCTCTGAGCCTGGCCACGCCGTTGAGCATCGTCGGCGTGCGCGAAGGCGACAACCTGCGCCTGCCGGCCGGCAGCCGCCAGGCCCTGCATTTGAAACTCTCGGCCCTGGGCGGCAATGGCCGGCGCTGGTGGTTCATCGACGGCAGCCCGGCTGCCGATACAGCCAACCAGGAAGAATTCAACACCACCCTGAAACGCTCCGGGCACTACCAGTTGAGCGTACTGGACGAGAGCGGGCAGACCGCTCAAGTGCAGTTCAATGTGCTGGATTAGCTCCCGGATCGTTCGACACCTTCCAGTGCGTTGATGGTGCTGGGGCGGTTCAGGCGTGCCGCAGGTACCGGCACCACAGCCACTGCGGTAGCCCGTAGCTGTATGGTGGTCGGCTGCGAAGAACTGTCGAACAGCGAGGCAATGCCGGACGCGATGCTGCGTGGCACCGTATGGCTGGCGACCACCTGAATGGCTTCGGTGCTGGCGGCGTTGACCACGAAGGTGCTGCTGCCGTCGTCGGGGTTGACAACCAGCGTGCCGCAGCGCGTTTCCAGGCGGCGCTCATCGGTGTCGGGAATGAAACCGTTGCGGGTGGCGCTTTGCGTCGCATACCGCGCGGCGCTGGCCGTGCTGCCGCAACGCCCCTGGCGGCTGGCCGCTTCCTGGGCAGCGATGTCGGCGATGCGCTGCAGGGCGCGCATTTCCAGATACAGGCGCAGGCTGTCGAGCAGGGTCACGCAGAGCAGCAGAGCGATGCCCAGCGTCAGCGCGGCGAGTGCCGCAATGGCGCCACGCTGCCGGCCAGGCGGCGAAAAAGTTCTGCGCAGGGGCGACATCCAGCCCTCCTTTGGCTCAACCACCCGTTGGGCATTGAGTGTAGTAAAGGTTGGATAGCGGCGCTGGCTGATCGCCATTATCGCGGGCTGTTTCTAGCTTTGCTGGGCGCGAGCCTGCTCGCGAAAATGCCTTGTCGCGAAGGTCATGCAGCCTTTCGCGAAGCCCGCGCCAGCACGCTGTATCGGAGCGACAGGCGCTCAGTGCGGCGGGTATTGCTCAAGGATCTTCGCCACTGTCTTGCGTATCGCC
This sequence comes from uncultured Pseudomonas sp., assembly GCF_913777995.1. Lineage (GTDB taxonomy): Bacteria > Pseudomonadota > Gammaproteobacteria > Pseudomonadales > Pseudomonadaceae > Aquipseudomonas. The sequence goes on from NZ_CAJYVE010000008.1 coordinate 81,000, forward strand.
GCATCCCTGGCCGCCGGGTCCGCCGGGTTGTCCTGGATGCGCTCGGTACTGCCGCGCCAGACCAGCTTGCCGTCCTTGCCGTCGAACAGGTCGATCTGCAGGGTCGAGACCTTGTAGTCGACGCTACGGGTCTCGGTGGCCATTGGCGCGCCCCAGTAACCATAGCCGCCCCACGGGCCCCAGCCACCGCCGTATTGGGTGCTGACCAGTTGCTGGCGGTCTTCGACGATCAGCCAGGCCTGGACCTTGAGGTCCGCCGCCGCGCCAGCGGCCGGGCGCAGGCCGCGCTGGTCGAGCTGCTCGCCGATGGCATCGCGGATGCGCCGGTCGGTCAGGTCGCTCTGCACCCGTGGGTCTGCCGGCTGGTACTGCACCGCCGGCTCTTTCCAGCTCCAGCTGCGATAGGCACCGAAGTCGCGCTGGGCATCGAAGTCGCGGTTGATGGTGTTGCTCTGGCAGGCAGCGAGCAACAGGCAGCAAGACAGCAGGGCTAGACGTAGGGACATGGCAGTGGCTCGCTAAGGTCGATTCCGAAAAGGGTCGGTATCAGGCGGGAGGATACGCCGCCAAGGCCTTTTGCACAGCCTGGCGCAGGGCCTGATTGCGTGAAGACTCATCCCCGCCGCTGCGGGTTTCGGCGCTGGCACTCCACACCGGCTGGCCGGTACGGGCATCGAACAGGCGGATGCTCACCACCAGCACCTGTTCCTGATAGGTGCGCACCACTGGCACCCGGGCGTAGCCGCCGTAGCCATGCCGGTAGCCGTCATAGCCCCAGCCACCGTAGTACGGGTTGGCGTAGTCTTCGCGCACTTGGCGCAGGCGGGTTTCCAGGCGGCTGTCGGCGCTGACCCGCAGGTCTGGCGGGGCGTTGCGCGCCGGACGCAGGCCGCGTTGGTCAAGGCCTTCGCTGACCGTTTCGGCGACCTGTGCGCCATCCACCCAGGCCGAGCCGGCCGGGCCTCGGTCGTACTGCCACGCCCAGCTGCGGTAGCGGGCGTAATCGCGAGGGGCGGCCGGGTAGGCGCTCATGTCCAGCACCTGCGCGGCCTGCGGTGGTGCAGCCGGCAGCGGCAGGGTCTGGGCTCGATAGGGGTTGTCGCTCTGGCAGGCGCTGAGCCCAAGCGTGATGGCGATCAAGGCAACACGAGCGTTCATGGCGGTCTCCGTTGTGCGTCACACCGGCCGGCAGATCCAGTGCAGATAACGGCCCAGGCCGGCGAAGGCCGGGTGACGGCGGTGCGCCAGCTCCATTTCCAGCAGCTCTTCCAGGCTGGCGCGTTTCTGGAAGTCGGTGGGCATGTAGTCGTGGAAGACGCGCACGCCGCTCTGGGTTTCGATTCGCCACTGGCCGGCAAGTTGCGCTGCCAGCTCCCGCGGGTCGAGCGGTTCCTGGGGCGTGAGGCTCTGTTTCTCGCCGGCCAGTTCGTTGCTGCGCAGCTTGCGGAAATGGCCCTTGAGCAGGTTGCGATAGACCAGCGCATCGCGGTTGTAGAACGCCAGCGACAGCCAGCCGCCTGGCGCGGTCAGGCGGTGCAGCAACGGCAGGATGGCATGCGGCTCGGCCAGCCATTCCAGCACGGCGTGGCAGATCACCAGGTCGAAGGGCTCGTGCAGATGCTCGGGCAGCGCCTGCCAGGGGGCGTGGATGAACTGTGCCGACAGACCGGCCTCGTCGAAACGCTGGCGCGCGCCGTCAAGCATGGGCGCGGCCGGTTCGCTGAAGGTCACCGCATGGCCCTGGCTGGCCAGCCACAGCGACATGTGGCCCAGGCCACCGCCGATATCCAAGACCCGCAAGGGGCGCTCAGGCAGCGTTTCAGTCAGGTCGGCCTGAAGGACCGCCAGGCGGATGGCGCCTTTGGCTCCGCCGTAGATCTTCTCGGCGAAGCGCGTGGCCAGTTCGTCGAAGTGCCGATCGGCCGCTTTCACTGGCGCGTTCATCGGGCGAACCTGCGCTCGCTGTCGGCCAGCTTGCTGCGTACGACCTGTTCCATGTCCAGGCCCAGTTCGCTGCACAGCAACAACAGGTACAGCACGATGTCACCGACTTCCTGGCCGGCATGGGCCAACTGGTCGGCCGGCAGCTGGCGCGACTGGTCTTCGCTCAGCCACTGGAAGATTTCCACCAGCTCGGCCATTTCCACGCTGGCGGCCATGGCCAGGTTCTTGGGGCTGTGGAAACGCTTCCAGTCGTTGGTGTCGCGGATGCGGTGCAGGCGTTGCGTGAGTTCTTCGAGGTTCATCGTGGTCTCCTGATGTGGCATAGCATCAGGCTGAATGTCACGCCAGGCAAGTTCCGCTACAAGGGGCGCCAGCTGCCGTTCAGGTGCTCGAGGGCCGCGTCCTGGCCGGTGACCCGGAATTGGCCGTGGGAGCCGGCGGCGCTGGCCGCCAGGACCACGCTGCCGGGCAGGCGCACCGGTTTGCGGAACTGCACGGCGATCTCCACGTTGGCGTCTGGCAGGTGGTCGTCCAGCGACGCCAGGGTGCGCGCCTTGAGCCACATGCCGTGGGCGATGGCCTTGGGAAAACCGAACAGTCGCGCGCTGGGGGCGCTCAGGTGGATGGGGTTGTAGTCGCCGGAGACCTTGGCGTACTGGCGGCCAATGGCGGCGGGCGTGTCCCAGCGCGCCACTTCGCTGACCGGCAGCGGTGCCGGAGTGTCCTGCGCCTTGACCAGGCCATCGACCTTCACACCCTTGCACAGCAGGGTGCTTTCCTCTTCCCAGAGCAGGCCCAGCTGGTCGTCGATCTGGGTGACCAGGCTGAAAGTGGCGCCTTTCTCATGGGGTTGCAGGTTCTGCGCGTGCACGCTCACGTACAGCTTGCTGACCCCGCCCAGCGGGCGATGCAGACGCACACGGTTGGCCAGGTGCACCATGCCCAGCAAGGGGAAGGGGAACTCCTCCGAGGTCATCAGCTGCATCTGCAGCGCGAAGGCCAGGACGTGGGGATAGGTCGGCGGCAGCAGGCTGCTGTCTGGGAAGCCGCAAACTGCGCGGTAGGCGGCCAGTTTGTCGGCGTCCACGGTCATCCAGCTGCGCAGCCCCAGGTCCGGCAATTGCGTGCCGCTGGGCTTGCGCCGCAGGGCTGCCTGCAAGAACAGGCTGGGCAAGGGGGGCAGGCTGTCCACATAGCGCCAATGTGCAGTCATCTTGCTGATCCTCCTTAATGTGCTCAGCGGGGCCTCAGGCCCCGATCACGCTTTGCCCGCAAACCCGCAGCACCTGCCCGCTGACCGCGCCGCTACCTGGCTGGCTGAGCCAGGCGACGGCCTCGGCGACATCCTGTGGCAGGCCACCCTGGCCCAGCGAACTCATGCGTCGCCCGGCTTCACGCAGGGCGAAGGGCATCTGTTCGGTCATGCGCGTCTCGATGAAGCCCGGCGCCACGGCGTTGATGCTCATGCCCCGCGACTGCAGGCGCGGGGCCATGGCCCGTGCATAGCCGATCAGCCCGGCCTTGCTGGTGGTGTAGTTGGTCTGCCCACGGTTGCCGGCCAGACCGCTGATCGACGCCATCAGCACGATGCGCGCCTGGTCATGCAGGGTGCCGCTGTCCAGCAGCGCCTGGGTCAGACGCTGCGGCGCATCGAGATTGATGTCCAGCACGGCGTCCCAGAGGTCCGGGGTCATGTTGGCCAGGGTCTTGTCGCGGGTGATGCCGGCGTTGTGCACCAGAATGTCCAGGCCATCGGGCAGGTGCTCGCGCAGTTGGTCGGCGGCGTCTGTGGCGCTGATGTCCAGGGTCAGGGCCTGGCCGCCCAGGCGTGAGGCCAGGGCTTCGAGGTCGGCGCGTGCCTGCGGCACATCGAGCAGCACCACCTGGGCGCCATCGCGGGCCAGGGTCTCGGCGATGGCCGCACCGATGCCGCGGGCGCTACCGGTCACCAGGGCACGGCGCCCGGCCAGCGGGCGGCTCCAGTCCGGCACCGGGGCGCCGCCGGCCGACAGGCGCAGCACCTGTCCGGAAACGAACGCGCTCTTGGGCGAAAGAAAGAAGCGCAACGCGCCTTCGAGCTGGTCTTCGGCGTCGGCCTCGACCTGCAGCAGCTGCAGGGTGCTACCGTCGCGCAGCTCCTTGGCCAACGAGCGGCTGAAGCCTTCCACGGCCTGCTGGGCGCTGGCGGCGATGGGGTCGTCCAGGGTCCCGGGGGCGCGGGCGAGGATCACCACGCGGGCGCAGCGCTCCAGGTTGCGCAGCAGCGGTTTGAAAAAGTCGCGCAATTGCACCAGGTGCGCGGTGTCTTGCAGGGGGCTGGCATCGAATACCACGGCCTTGAGGCGCGGGTCTTGTTCGGCCACCCACTGGCTGGCGCCGGGTATTTCACTGCCGAAGCTGTACAGGGCATCGGTCAGGCGCTGGGCGAACAGCCGCACCTGGTCGGCCAATGGCCCGGCGCTGATCAGCAGGGTGCCCTCGATGGGGCGCAGGCGTCCTGCCTGCCAACGTTCCAGACGTGTCGGCGTGGGCAGGCCCACGGCTTTCACCAAACGCCTGCCCATGTCGGAATTGGCGAAATTGACGTAGCGATCAGACGACATGGAACACTCTCCTTGAGGCGGGGTTCAAAGCAGTGGACCACAGTCGTGCGACATTTGTTCTTCCTTGCGCTGTACTGTTGATCCAGCGCGCTGCGCGCCTGAATGATCCTTGCCCTTGAAAAAACGGAGTTTTTCCATGAACCAGCCACGCCGTGTCGCCATCGTCGGCGGCAACCGTATTCCCTTCGCCCGTTCCAACGGTGCCTATGCGACGGCCAGCAATCAGGAAATGCTCACGGCGGCGCTGGAAGGCCTGATCGAACGCTTCAACCTGCACGGCCTGCGCCTGGGCGAAGTGGTCGCCGGGGCGGTGCTCAAGCACTCCCGTGATTTCAACCTGGCCCGTGAGTGCGTGCTCGGCTCGCGGCTTTCGGCGCAGACCCCGGCCTATGACCTGCAGCAGGCCTGTGGCACGGGCCTGGAGGCGGCGCTGCTGGTGGCCAACAAGGTCGCCTTGGGGCAGATCGAATGCGGCATCGCCGGTGGCGTGGACACCACCTCCGATGCGCCCATCGGCGTCAACGAGGGTTTGCGCCAGGTGCTGCTCAAGGCCAACCGTGGCAAGTCGCCCGCCGACAAGCTCAAGGCCCTGCTGCAACTGCGCCCCGGTCATCTCAAGCCGGAGCTGCCGCGCAATGGTGAGCCGCGCACCGGCCTGTCGATGGGGCAGCACTGTGAGCTGATGGCGCAGCGCTGGGGCATCGCCCGGGAAGACCAGGACCGGCTGGCGCTGGACAGCCATCTGAAACTGGCCGCCGCCTATGCCGAAGGCTGGCAGGACGATCTGCTGACCCCGTATCGCGGGCTGAACCGTGACAACAACCTGCGCCCGGAACTGAGCCTGGACAAGCTCGCCAGCCTCAAGCCGTCGTTCGAACGCGGCGCCAAGGGCACGCTGACCGCCGGTAACTCCACACCGCTCACCGACGGGGCATCGGTGGTGTTGCTGGCCAGCGAAGACTGGGCCCGCGAGCACGACCTGCCGATTCTCGCCTGGTGGCGCGACGGTGAAACCGCCGCCGTGGATTTCGTGCGTGGCGAAGAGGGGCTGCTGATGGCGCCGGTGTATGCCGTGCCGCGCCTGCTGGCGCGCAATGGCCTGACGCTGCAGGATTTCGACTATTACGAATTGCACGAGGCGTTCGCCGCCCAGGTGCTGTGTACCCTCAAGGCCTGGGAAGACCCGGACTACTGCCGCACTCGCCTGGGCCTGGATGCGCCGCTGGGCAGCATCGACATGACGCGCCTGAACGTGAAGGGCAGTTCCCTGGCCGCCGGGCACCCGTTCGCCGCCACCGGTGGACGTATCGTCGCCAACCTGGCCAAGTTGCTGGAAGTGGCCGGGCAGGGGCGCGGGCTGATTTCCATCTGTGCCGCCGGCGGCCAGGGCGTGACGGCGATTCTGGAGCGCTGATCAGTGACGCGTGGCATTCGCCACGGGCCGTGGGCATAATCGACGCGGTGCATTGGGTGGGCAGGTAGGCATGGGACTGATCTTGGCGGTGCTGGTGTTTCTCACCCTGGTGGGGCTTGCCCTTTATCTGTTCGACAAAGGCGCCAGAACCCGCTGGCTGCAGCCGCACATCGGCCTGTTGCTGATTGGCCTGTTGCTCGCCGGCATGGCCTGGCTGGCCGGGCTGATCTCGGTCGAGGCCGAAAGCTGGTTGATGCTGGCGGCCAAGCTGGTGATCGCCGTGGCCGGTATCCTGCTAGGCCTGCGCCTGATCAAGCGCGTCGCCAAGCGCTTCATCTTCCGCAATTGAACCAGGCCTGTCGCAAAGGCTGTTGCCCGGCAGGCGAGACACGACACAGTGGATACGCGTTTCAAGTTTCTGACCCTGCCCAAGGCCACGGGCAGCGTCGCCAACATCTTCATCCACGGCTACTCGGCTGGCCACGACCTGGACGACCGCCGCCTGCTGGCCGGCAGCATTCCCGAAGAGTTGCGCCAGAGCGTCAACGTGTTGGCCTTCTGGCCGTCGAGTCATTTCATGCAGATGGACAACCGCTCCCGGGGCCTGCTGGTGGCAGCGGTACGCCTGCATCCGCTGGCCGGCGCTGCGGCGCTGGCCGGTGACCGGGCCTGGCACTTCGCGCAGATCCGCAGCCGTGCCGAGGGTATGGGCCGGGTGCTGCTGGAGCAGCTGGCGCAGTACCTGGCGCTGCACCATCCGCAGGTCACGCAGGTCAATTTCATCGGTCATTCCCTCGGCGGGCGCGTGCTGGTCAGCATGTTGCGCCACCTGACGGCGGACAGCGCGCCAGGCCTGGCCATCGGCGACGTGCTGCTGATGGCGGCGGCAGTGCGTGTCGAGGCTCAGGAAGCCGAGCAACTGCGTGCATCCATCTCCGGTCGGCTGATCAATGCCTGGTCCAGCGAAGACCCGGTGCTGTTGCTCAACCTGGGCGAGCGCAGCCTGGGGCGCATGGCGGTGGAGCACTTCGACAACGTGCGCATGGTCGGTTATCGCCACCATCATTACTGGAAGCGCCTGCGTGAGGTGCTGGTGGCCAGCGGGTTCAGCGGTTTCGCCGGCCAACAGGATGACCCGCAGACCCTGCTGGTGGTCAACGACGACCCGGTGCTGCAGGACACTTACCTGCATGCCGTGCTGCAGCGTTCACCCGGCCCCTGGCTCGACGAAGCCATCAAGCACCTGTGCAGCAGCCGCTGGACACGGATCAGCGATGAAGAAACCGACCGTGTGTATGCCTTCGCCCGCGAGTTCCAACGGGTGGGCGGGCATTTCCTGCTCAATGCCGCGCGGCGACGCGGGGTGCCCTATACCCGCGTGCTGGGCATGCTGGCTCGCCAGTACGGCCTGGGGCAAGCGCTGCACCACTGCGCCACGGTGGTGGAGGTCGAGGCGCTGCTGCTGCGCACCTTCTTTCGTCAGGCGTTCATCGAGGGGCATCCATTGGCCCTGGCCTCGCCAGCCAGCGTCCGCAGTATGCCGTGGGCGGTCTATGCCGGGTACGTCGACCAGTTGGCCGAGCGCCTGACCCTGGCCCGCTCGTTCAGAACGGCCGCGGCCCCGACGGTGGAAGCGTCGGCCACCACCAGCCTGGTGGTCAGCCCGCCGCGCAGCACCTTGAAGTCGCTGCTCGGGGCGATCCGCCGGGTGCCGGTGCAACGCCTTTTCAACGATGTAAGCCTGGCGCTCAAGCCCGGCTATTCGGCGTTGATTCCGGCGGTGGCGATCGTTTTCTACGCGCGGGTCGCGCTGGATGACGAGACGCTGATGTAGGCGCTGCTGGCGCGAATGGTGCAAGGTCCTGAGCGCTCAGGCGTAATCGGCACCGGTTTGCTGTCCATGCCTGAGAACGGCATGCCACTACTCGCTGGTTGCGGATTGCCGTATAACGACGACTGAAGCGTATCTGGCAAAGGACCCCTGCTGAAAGCCGATGAAAACTCCCAAACGCATTGAACCCCTGATCGAAGACGGTCTGGTCGACGAGGTGCTGCGTCCGCTGATGAGCGGCAAGGAAGCAGCGGTGTATGTAGTGCGCTGTGGCAGGGAACTGCGCTGTGCCAAGGTTTATAAGGAGGCTAACAAGCGTAGTTTTCGTCAGGCGGCGGAATACCAGGAAGGTCGCAAGGTGCGCAACAGCCGCCAGGCGCGGGCGATGGCCAAGGGTTCCAAGTTCGGGCGCAAGGAGGCCGAGGACGCCTGGCAGAGCGCCGAAGTGGCGGCACTGTTCAAGCTGGCCGGTGCCGGGGTGCGGGTACCCAAGCCCTATGACTTCCTCGAAGGCGTACTGCTGATGGAGATGATCGCCGACGAGTATGGTGATGCCGCGCCACGCCTCAACGATGTCGAGCTGGAGCCTGACCAGGCCCGCGAATACCACGCCTACCTGATTCGCCAGATCGTGCTCATGCTGTGCGCCGGTCTGGTGCATGGCGACCTTTCCGAGTTCAACGTGCTGCTCGACCCGCAGGGGCCGGTGATCATCGACCTGCCGCAGGCCGTGGATGCTGCCGGCAACAATCATGCGTTCAGCATGCTGGAGCGTGACGTGGGCAACATGGCGGCGTACTTCGGGCGCTTCGCCCCGGAGCTGAAGCAGACCCGCTATGCCAAGGAAATGTGGGCGCACTACCAGGCCGGTACCCTGACCCCTGAAACCGAACTCACCGGCCAGTTCGAAGACTCGACCCAGCAGGCCGATGTGTACGGGGTGATGCGCGAGATCGAAGCGGCCAAGCGCGATGAAGCCCGTCGCCAGGCCGCCCTGGCCGCTGCCGAGGCACCGCCAGGCCAGCGCGATGAAGAGCCGACCCCGCCGTGGATGCGCTGAGCTTTTCACCCAGCCTGTAGGACTGCCTGCAGCTCGTTTGCCTCAGGGCTGGCAGCCGCAGGCCAGGTCCTTGAGGATCGGGCAATCGGGGCGATGATCGCCCTGGCAATGGTCGATCAGCTCCACCAGGGTGTCGCGCAGGCTGGCCATTTCCTCGATGCGCCGCTGCAATTCATCCACGTGCCGCTGGGCCAGTGCCTTGACGTCGGCGCTGGCGCGCTGGCGGTCCTGCCAGAGGGTCAGCAGTCGGCCGACTTCTTCCAGTGAAAAGCCCAGGTCCCGCGAGCGCTTGATGAACGCCAGAGTGTGCAGGTCTTGCTCGCTGTAGCGGCGGTAACCGCTGTCGCTGCGTTGCGCGGGGGCGAGCAGGCTGATGGATTCGTAGTAGCGGATCATCTTCGCGCTCAGCCCGCTGCGTTTGGCCGCTTGCCCGATGTTCATGGCGTTTCCTCCGGCTGACTGGGTTTCCAGGTCTTCAACAGCAAGGCATTGCTGACCACGCTGACGCTGGACAGCGCCATGGCCGCACCGGCCAGTACCGGGTTGAGGTAGCCCAGCGCGGCCAGGGGCAGGCCGATCAGGTTATAGACGAAGGCCCAGAACAGGTTCTGACGGATTTTCGCGTAGGTCTTGCGGCAGATCTCCAGGGCGGCCGGCACCAGGCGCGGGTCGTCGCGCATCAGGGTGATACCGGCGGCATGCATGGCCACGTCTGTGCCGCCACCCATGGCGATGCCCACGTCGGCGGCGGCCAGTGCCGGGGCGTCGTTGAGGCCGTCGCCGACCATCGCTACCACCTTGGTGCTCTTCAGGCCATTGACGATGGCGGCCTTGTCGGCCGGTAGCACCTGGGCGTGCACTTCGACGATGCCCAGCGCCTTGGCCACGGCCTGGGCACTGCCCTGGTTGTCTCCGGTCAGCAGGTGCGAGGTAATGCCGCGTTCATTCAACTGGCGGATGCCGGCTTCGGCACCGGGTTTGAGGGTGTCGCCGAAGGCGAACAGGCCGATGACCTTCGCTTGCGGCGCCAGCTCGATCAGCCAGGACACGGTGCGGCCTTCGGCCTCCCAGGCGTTTGCGGAGTCGGCCAGCTCGCCCATCGGCAGGCCGTTTTCCTCCAGCAGACGACGGTTGCCCAGCGCCAGTTCGCGGCCCTGTACGGTCGCCGCGATGCCGCGGCCAGGCAGCACGCGGCTGTGTTCCGGCAGCGCCAGTTGCAGTTGCCACTGCTGGCAGACCTCCAGTACGGCCTTGGCCAACGGGTGTTCGCTGCCGCGCTGCAGGGTGCCGGCCAGTTGCAGCAGGTGTTCTTCATTGGCCTGCACCGCGCCCATGTTGGTGATGCGCGGGGTGCCCGAGGTCAGCGTGCCGGTCTTGTCGAAGACCACCGTGTCGACCGCATGGGCGCGTTCCAGGGCTTCGGCGTCCTTGATCAGGATGCCGTGGCGGGCCGCCACGCCGGTACCGGCCATGATTGCGGTCGGCGTGGCCAGCCCCAGGGCACAAGGGCAGGCGATGACCAGCACAGCCACGGCGTTGAGCAGCGCGACCTCCAGCGAGGCGCCGTTGAGCATCCAGCCGGCCAGGGTCAGCAGGGCGATGAACAGTACGCTGGGTACGAACACCTGGCTGACCTTGTCGACCAGGCGCTGGATCGGGGCCTTGCCGGCCTGGGCATCCTCGACCAGGCGGATGATGCGCGCCAGCACGGTTTCCGCGCCCAGAGCGGTGGTACGCACCAGCAGGCGGCCTTCACCGTTGATCGCTCCGCCGACCACCGGGTCGCCAGGGTGCTTGGCCACCGGCAGGCTTTCGCCGCTGATCAGCGCTTCGTCGGCGTGGCTCTGGCCTTCCATGATCTGGCCATCTACCGGGAAGCGTTCCCCGGGGCGCACCACCACCAGGTCGTCGATGCGCAACGCGGCGATGGCCACTTCCTGTTCCTGGCCATCGACCCACTGCCAGGCGCGTTCGGGGCGCAGGGCTTCCAGGGCGCGCAAGGCACTGGCGGTCTGACGTTTGGCGCGGCTTTCCAGGTGCTTGCCCAGCAATACCAGGGCAATGACCATCGCCGAGGCTTCGAAATACAGGTGCGGTGTGCTGCCGGTTGCGGCGCTGGCCCAGCCGTAGACACTCAGGCCATAACCGGCACTGGTGCCCAGGGCGACCAGCAGGTCCATGTTGCCGCTGCCGACGCGCACGGCTTTCCAGGCAGCGACGTAGAAGCGCGCACCGAGGATGAACTGCACGGGGGTAGCGAGCGCGAATTGCACCCAGGGCGGCAGCATGGCGTGGATGCCCAGGGGCGCCAGAAGCATGGGCAGCACCAGCGGCAGGGCAAGGGCCAGGGCGGCCAATACGGACCAGCGCTGCAGCTGTTCCTGCCGCTGGCTTTGTCCGGTCGCGCGTGGCGTCAGGCTGGCGGTGTAGCCGGCGCGGCTGACCGCGTCGATGAGGTTTTGCGGGTCGGTATCCGGGTTGGCCTGTACATAGGCATGTTCGTTGGCCAGGTTGACGGTGACGCTGGCGACTCCGGGCACCTTGGCCAAGGCCCGTTCGACCCGGCCCGCGCAATTGGCGCAGGTCATGCCGCTGATCGGCAGGTCGAAGGCGACGGACTCTTGCATTGTGTTCGCTCCCTGAAGGTTGGGTACCTGCAAGGATCAACCTTGACCCAAGGGCAAGGTCAAGGCAATTCAATAATTCAGGTCGGCCTTCTTCAGGTACAGGCCGTTCATGTTGGCGGCGATGCGGTACTTGAGAATGTCACCGGCACGCACGGTGATGCGGTTGACCTGCTGGGCCTCCATGCCGGGCGCGCAGCCCACCACGTTGCCTGGCAGGCGGGTGAGGCGCACGTTCACCTCGCCGGGCGGCAGGTTGAACGACACCGACTCTTCCTGGAAGACCCGGCCGGCGAGTTGATCCTGGATGTACACGCCGATCTCGCAGGCACTGCCGACTTCCAGGCGTTCGCGGGAGATGATCAGGATGCCGTAGTCCTCTGCCTGAACGGCGGGAGCCGCGGCCAGGATGCCGAGAAAGCCGATGAGGCGCAGTGCGGGCCAGCGCATCGCTGATACTCCTGTGCAAAACGATGATGAGCAAGCTTGGCTCAGGCCCGGCGGGAATGCCAGCCCGGCAGGAGAACGAGAAACTTGACCTTGCCATGAGGGCAAGGTCGAGAATGCCGGCAACCCATCCCATGGAGGTAAGCGAGATGCAAGTATTCGACGTACAAGGCATGACCTGTGGCCACTGCGTGCGAGCGGTGACCCGTGCCATCCAGGACGCTGACCCGCAGGCCAGGGTCGAAATCGACCTGCCGGCGCGGCAGGCGAAAGTCGATAGTTCGCTGGTGGCGCAGCGCATCGTCGAGCTGATCGGCGAGGAAGGCTATCAGGCCCGGGCCTTGGAATAATTTCCGAGTTCACGGGTTATCTTCTGACAAGCCGGGTAGACTAACGAACTGCTTAGCTTGCTTACGGTTACTCATGAACCTTCGAATCATCCTCATTCTGGGCGCCTTGAGCGCCTTCGGACCGTTGGCCATCGACTTCTATCTGCCAGGCTTCCCGGCCATGGCGAAGGCGTTCGGCACCGACGAGCAACACGTGCAATTGACCCTGGCGGCCTACTTTCTGGGCCTGTCGATCGGCCAGTTGGCCTATGGCCCGGTGGCGGACCGCTTTGGTCGGCGCAAGCCACTGCTGGTGGGCGTAGCCTTGTTCAGCCTGGCCTCGCTGCTCTGCGCCATGGCGCCTACCCTCGAATGGCTGATTGCCGCGCGCTTCCTGCAGGCGCTGGGCGGGTGTGCAGGCATGGTGATCTCCCGTGCCATCGTCAGTGACAAATGCGATGCGGTGGGCGCTGCCAAAGTCTTTTCGCAACTGATGCTGGTCATGGGCCTGGCACCCATCCTCGCGCCTTTGCTGGGCGGGGTGCTGGTCAATGGCTTCGGCTGGCAGTCGATCTTCCTGGCCCTGACCCTGTTCAGTGCTGCCTGCCTGGCCGCCGTGGCCACCTCGCTGCCGGAAAGCATGCGCCCCGACCACCCGCGCGCGCCCTTGCGCGGCGCACTGGGCCGTTACCTGAGCCTGCTCACCGACCGTATCTTCATCGGCTACGCCCTCACCGGCGGCATCGCCATCGCCGGCATGTTCTCCTACATCGCCGGCTCGCCCTTCGTGTTCATCAAGTTGTACGGTGTGCCAGCCGAGCATTACGGCTGGCTGTTCGGCACCAATGCCGCCGGTTTCATTCTGGTGGCGCAGCTCAACGCCCGGCTGCTGCGGCGCTTCGGCCCGGCGTGGTTGCTGTCGCGGATGATCTGGGTGTACCTGGGCGCGGGGCTGACCGTGCTGGGTGTCAGCCTGTTGCGCACCGAGCAGCTGTGGCCGCTGCTGGTGCCATTGTTCGTCTGCCTGGCCAGTCTGGGCTGCATCATTCCCAATGCGTCGGCCTGCGCCATGAACGGCCAGGGGCAGCGCGCCGGCAGCGCCTCGGCCTTGCTCGGCTGCATGCAGTTCAGCGTCGCCGCCGGTGCCGCCAGCCTGGTTGGCGTGCTGCACGACGGCACGGCCACGCCCATGGCGCTGGTCATCAGCCTGTGTGGTGCGCTGGCCGTGGGCATGTCGATCATGACCCGCCGCCTGGTGGCCAGGCGCGCCCAGGCCTGACTTGCGTTTGGCATGGGACGCGTAAGAGCTTCAGCCGCAATACGGGTCAGTTAGACCGTTGGAGCGAGCTTGCTCGCGATGGCTGCGTCACGTTCACAGCAGATGCATGAGGTTTACCGGCCTCTTCGCGAGCAAGCTCGCTCCAACAAAAGTCAGTTCGTCCCTAACTGACCAGTATTGGGTTTAGAAACCTTCCAGGACGATTTTGCCCTTGGCCTTGCCGCTTTCCAGCAGGGCGTGGGCACGGCGCAGGTTTTCGGCGTTGATGGTGCCGAAGTGCTCGCCGAACGTGGTTTTCAGCGTGCCGTCGTCGATCAGTTGCGCCACTCGTGCCAGGAGCCGGTGCTGTTCGATCATGTCGTCGGTCTGGAACATCGAGCGGGTGTACATGAACTCCCAGTGCAGCGACAGGCTCTTGCGCTTGAGCTGCTTGACGTCCAGTTCGGCCGGGTCGTCGATCAGCGCCAGCTTGCCCTGGGGGCGCAATGCTTCGACCAGTTGCGCCAGGTGGTCGTCGGTGTTGGTCAGGCTTGCCACATGGGTCACCTCCGGCAGGCCGATGCGGCGCAGTTCTTCGGCCAGCGGCTTGCTGTGATCGATGACCTCATGGGCGCCCAGGTCGCGTACCCACTCGGCGGTCTGTGGCCGCGAAGCGCTGCCGATGACGGTCATCGAGGTCAGTTGGCGAGCCAGTTGGGTGAGGATCGAACCCACACCCCCTGCGGCGCCCACGATCAGCAGGCTCTGGCCTTCACCCTGGCCTTCGGTGACCTGCAGACGTTCGAAGAGCAATTCCCAGGCGGTGATTGCGGTCAGCGGCAGCGCGGCAGCGTGGGCGAAGCTCAGCGATTTCGGCATGGGGCCGACGATGCGCTCATCGACCACGTGCAGTTCGGTATTGCCGCCGGGGCGGGTCAAGTCGCCCGCGTAGAACACCTTGTCGCCCGGCTTGAACAGGGTCACGTCACGGCCCACGGCCTTGACCACACCGGCCACGTCCCAGCCCAGTACCTTGGCGGCACCTTCGGCAGGCTGCACGTTGCGGCGGATCTTGGTGTCCACCGGGTTGACCGAGATGGCCTTGACTTCGACCAGCAGGTCGCGTGGGCCGGCAACCGGCTCCGGCAGGTCGATGTCCTGAAGCGATTGCGGGTTTTCGACGGGCTGTGACTGGTAATAGGCGACGGCTTTCATGTAGCGCTCTCCGGAATGAATGGGACTGGAGCGGATCATTGACTATTTGCTGGGACGATAAAACCGGCTAAAACGGCAGTCTCTTTCAATATTTATTTGAAAAAGGGCTTTCATAGTGCGTTTCGATGACCTGGAACTGTTCGTTCGAGCTGCCGAGCTGGGCAGCCTCTCGGCTGCGGCACGGGCGATGGACTTGTCGGCCGCGGTGGCCAGTGCGGCGCTCAAGCGCCTGGAACAGCAGCTCGGTGCACGGCTGCTGGCCCGCTCCACCCGCAGCCTGCGTCTGACCGCCGAAGGCGAGGGTTTTCTCGACTACGCCCGTACGGCGCTGGCCAGCCTGGAAGAAGGGCAGCGTCTGCTGGCCGGGCGTGATGATGAGTGCAGCGGCGTGTTGCAGCTTTCCGCGCCTTCGGACCTGGGCCGCAACCTGCTACTGCCGTGGCTGGACGAGTTCCAGCATCTGCACCCGCGCCTGAGCGTACGCCTGTTGCTGGGCGACCGTATCGCCGACCTGTTCCGCCAGCCGGTGGATGTCGCACTGCGCTATGGCGAGCCGGAAGACTCCAGTCTGGTCGCCCTGCCGGTGGCGCCGCATAACCGCCGGGTGCTGTGCGCTGCACCGGACTATCTGGCTCGGCACGGTGAGCCACAGCAGATCGAGCAGTTGAGCCAGCATAACTGCCTGCTCTATATGCTTGGGGAGCGGGTGCATGACCGCTGGCGGTTTCATGACGGCAAGCGCGAGATCACCCTGACGGTGCGTGGCGACCGTTTCAGTGACGACGCTGATGTGGTGCGCCGATGGGCCGTGGCCGGACAGGGCGTGGCCTACAAGTCATGGCTGGATGTGGCGCACGATGTTCGGGCTGGCCGGCTCAAGGTGCTGCTGCCTAGCCTGCAGGGCCAGCCGACGCCCTTGAACCTGTTGTGCACCCACCGCGCGCAATTGAACCGGCCCATCCATTTGCTGCTGGCCATGCTGCGTGAGCGATGTGAGAGCTTGCAGCGCTTGTTTGGGGAAACGACCTACAGAGATTTCGGAAAATAGCATCGGCAAATACTGCTGGCTGTGCAGAGGTGCCAACATGGATATGGTGGCCCTCGGTGCTGGCAGGCACCTCGTCGACGATGGCCGTTTTCCCGGTGCCTGGGAGGGGCGGGCCGCGCCTATAATCCCGGCCCCTGGGAGGGTTCGCACCGTGGCCTGGCCGTCTTGGCGAGGCTGGCCGCAGGTGTGATGGATGAATGTTTCGACAGGGAGTTTTTACATGGAATACACACCTTGCATCAGCCAGATGGCGGCCTTGCTGGCCGACCCCAAGCGCAGTGCGATGCTCTGGGCCTTGCTGGATGGTGCTGCCCGGCCAGCCGATGAACTGGCCCTGCAGGCGGGATTGTCCACCGCTTCGGCGGGCGCGCACCTGGCACGCCTGGCCGCAGGTGGCTTGCTGAAGCAGGAGACCCGCGGCCGCAAGCGCTTTTTCCGCCTCGCCGCGCCCGAAATCGGCACCGCTGTGCAGGCCCTGGCCAGCGCCTCGCAGATCAGTGCCGAGCGGGTCAGCCAGCACCAGGCGCCGCTGCTGCCGTCCTTGCCGCTGCGTCGGGCGCGGGTGTGTTGCGACCATCTGGGCGGCGAGCTGGCCGCCGAACTCTATCAGCGCCTGCTGATCGACGGCTGGATCGAACAGCTGGAGCAGCGCGTCGAGGTCACCAGCAAGGGGCTGGCCAAGTTCGCCGAGCAGGGCATCTATGTGCCGGCCCTGGCGCAGCGCGAGCGCGATACGGTATGTGCCTGCCCCGACCGCCACGAGCACACCCCGCACCTGGGCGGTGCGCTGGGTGCCGGGCTGTTGCAGTTGTTCATTCAGATGGGCTGGCTGTGCACCACCGAAGAGTCCAACACCTTGCAGGTGTCATCCAGCGGGCAACGGGAGATCAGCAAGATCGCCTCGGCCGCGTGATGGCGGCCGAGGCGTTGCGGGTCAGTGCTTGACCAGGCGTGCGTCGAGGCTGTTCTGCGCCAGACGGCGAGCCTGGTCCTGGGTCATGCCCAGGTGGGTATGCAGGGCATGGAAGTTCTCGGTCACGTAGCCACCGAAGTAGGCCGGGTCGTCGGAGTTGACCGTGACCTTCACGCCGCGCTCGAGCATGTCGAGGATGTTGTGCTGGCTCATGTGGTCGAACACACAGAGCTTGGTGTTGGACAGCGGGCAGACGGTGAGCGGGATCTGCTCGTCGATGATCCGTTGCATCAGGCGCTCGTCCTCGATGGCCCGCACGCCATGGTCGATGCGTTCGATCTTCAGCAGGTCGAGGGCTTCCCAGATGTACTCGGGCGGGCCTTCTTCACCGGCGTGTGCCACGGTCAGGAAGCCTTCGGCACGGGCACGCTCGAAAACGCGCTGGAACTTGCTCGGCGGGTGGCCCATTTCCGAGCTGTCCAGGCCCACGGCGACGAAGGCATCACGGAACGGCAGCGCCTGGTCGAGGGTCTGCTGCGCCTGCTCTTCACTCAGGTGGCGCAGGAAGCTGAGGATCAGGCCGCTGCTGACGCCCAGTTGCTGACGACCATCCTTGAGGGCCTGGGTAATACCGGCCAGCACCACTTCGAAGGGGATGCCGCGGTCGGTGTGGGTCTGCGGATCGAAGAAGGGTTCGGTGTGGATTACGTTCTGCGCCTTGCAGCGTTGCAGGTAGGCCCAGGTAAGGTCGTAGAAGTCCTGCTCGGTGCGCAGCACGTCGGCGCCCTGGTAGTAGAGGTCGAGGAATTCCTGCAGGTTGTTGAAGGCGTAGGCCTGGCGCAGGGCCTCGACGTCCTGCCAGGGCAGGGCGATGCCGTTGCGGTCGGCGAGGGCGAAGAGCAGTTCTGGCTCCAGCGAGCCCTCCAGGTGCAGGTGCAATTCTGCCTTGGGCAGGGCGTTCAGCCAGTCGTACATGGTCATCTCTCATCAGGTGCAATGGCCGGGCATTCTACAGGGCCGGCCCGCTGCGCGGGACCGCCGCAGCACGGACGGTCCGCATATGTCGACATCTTGAAACCTTTTGACACATGCCGGGCTCTCAACACTGCAATCTTTCCGCATCACGGCAATGGACAGGCACATGGGCTCGGTCATCAAACAGGAAAAATTTCTGCTTCTGGCGATTCTCGCGGCGATTGCCGCTTATCCGCTGGAGCATCAGTTGCTTGGCCATGGCCGCACGGTGGCGCTGATCGCCGGCCTGGCCCTGGTGGCATTCATCGTCTGCGCGTCGCTGCGCGTGGCGCATCATGCCGAGGTGCTGGCCGAGAAGGTCGGCGACCCTTACGGAACGATGATCCTTACCCTGTCGGCAGTGCTGGTGGAGGTGGTCATCCTGGCGATCATGATGAGCAACGAGCCATCGCCGACCCTGGTACGCGACACCATCTATGCCGCGGTGATGCTCGACATCAACGGCATTCTCGGCCTGGCCGCGCTGATGGGCGGACTCAAGCATGGCGAGCAGGTCTACAACGACAGTTCCGCACGCACCTACAGCGTGATGATCCTCACCGCCATGGGCGTGTCGATGGTTGTACCCGAGTTCATCCCCGAGGGTGACTGGAAACTCTATTCGGCGTTCACCATCGGCGCGATGGTGGTGCTCTACACCCTGTTCCTGCGCATGCAGGTGGGGCCGCACAGCTATTTCTTCAGTTACAACTACCCGGAAAAGAAGAAGCAACGGCACGGCCCGGAGGCCAGTCACGAGTCCGGCAGCCTGGGGATGTCCATCGGCATTCTGGTGCTGGGCGTGGTGGTCATCGGGGCATTGGCCGAGGTGATGTCCAAGAGCCTGGACCTGGGGCTGGAGGGCAGTGGTGCGCCGCCGGTGATGACCGCGATTCTGGTGGCGGCCATCTCGGCTTCGCCGGAGATCCTCACCGCCTTGCGCGCGGCGCTGGCCAATCGCATGCAGGCGGTGGTCAACATCGCTCTGGGGGCGTCGCTGTCTACGGTGATTCTCACGGTGCCGGTGATGGAAGCCATGGCGCTGTACAGCGGTCAACCGTTCCAGATGGCCATGACTCCGGTGCAGACGGTGATGGTGTTCATCACCCTGCTGGTGTGTGCGATCAACCTCAACGACGGACAGACCAACGCCATCGAGGGTATGACGCATTTCGTGCTGTTTGCCACCTTCATCATGCTGTCGTGCATGGGGCTGTAGCGGCGGCCTTGAGAGCGCGCCGCTACGTGAGGGTTACCAAGGAATGGACGCGCCTTTGTAGTCGATGAAGTGATGGCCGCCCTTGCCGGCGTAGGCTTGCAACTGCTCGAACAACCCGGTGGTGCTAGTCAGTACGTCGATCTCGGCATTTTCGCCACCCATGTCGGTCTTCACCCAGCCCGGGTGCAGCGACAGAACGGTCGGGCGTGGCTCGGGCAGCTGGCCGACGAAGGTGTTGGTCATCGAGTTCAGGGCAGCCTTGCTGGCCTTGTACAGGGCCAGCGTGTCGCCGTCGGGGCAGGCCACGCTGCCCAATACGGAACTCATGAAGGCGATCACACCGGTGCCGGGGCGAACCTGGTGCACCAGGTGTTCAGCCAGGCGAATCGGCGCGACGGCATTGGTGAGGAACAACTGGCCCAGCTCGGCGGCGGTGGACTGGGCGGCGCTCTGGTGCTGCGGGCCGATGACGCCGGCATTGACGAACAGCACGTCGAAGGTTTCGCCTTTGAGCTTCTGGACCAACACCTGCAGCGAGGCATTGTCGTCGATATCCAGGGTTTCGATACGCACGCCTTCGATCGCCTTCAAAGCGTCGGCCTTGAGCGGATCGCGAACCGTGGCGGTGACTTTCCAGTGCTGTTCAGTCAGGCGCTGGACCAATCCCAGGCCGAGCCCGCGAGAAGCGCCGATGATCAGCGCGGTTTTTTCGGCAGACATGGAAAACTCCTTTTCTTGGGTGGCGATGACATCAGGGCCCGCAGCCTACTCCAGGCTTGGGTCTGTGGATACTTTGTTCTGAACACGGGGCGTCCCAGGAGTGCAGTCCGATTGCGCTGGTCAGTAAATGATCAATCGTCGGGGAAGGCGGCAGTTATGCGGGGTGGCGCAAGGCGTTCACCTGTTATCCACAGGCTGCTCCACAAATATTGTGAGCAACCGCTGGCGTAGGGCGAATGGCACTGGCTCTCTCTCCAGTGCCTCGTCGTGATTGCCCAAGCGCTTGTTTTCAGCCTGTTTTTCTGTCTTTGCCAGGCGGTTGGTCAAAACATGATCACTGGCGCGCAGAGCCCGGCAGGCAAGGCTTGCAGCCCGGTGTGCTCAGCTTATCCACAACCCGGCCCACAATAGATGTGAGCAACTGCAGGGTCACGCCTGCTGCGTCGCCTCTTCCAGAATGATGCGACCGCGACTGAGGTCGGCCAGCTGACGCTGCAGTGCCTCGACTTGCTCAGGCACCACGGCAATGGACATCTGCACGCCATTGGCGGTGAAGTCTTCATGTTCGACCAGGCCCTGTGCTTCTGAGATTCGCAGCTTGACCAGAGCCAGTTCACTGAAGCTGCACTCCAGCCTGAAGGGCTGGCGGTTCACCAGTGGCAGGCGCGGGGCCTGCTGCAGGCATTTATTGGCACCACCGCCATAGGCGCGGGCCAGCCCACCGGTGCCCAGCTGGATGCCGCCGTACCAGCGGATCACCAGTACCACCACCTGATCGAAATCCTGGGCTTCGATGGCCGCGAGGATCGGCCGACCTGCGGTGCCGCCGGGTTCGCCGTCGTCGTTGCTGCGATACTGGCTGCCCAGCTTCCATGCCCAGCAGTTATGTGTGGCGTTCAGGTCGCTGTGCTGTTCGATGAAGGCTTGCGCATCGGCCGGGCTGGCGATGGGACCTGCCAGGGTGATGAAGCGGCTTTTGCGAATTTCTTCGCGAAATTCACAGAAGCCGGTGAGGGTAGAAGGCATGCACGGTGTCCGGCGGATAACGTAAGGCGCCTATTACAGACCCGGCGGCCTCAACCCGCAACCCTTGAGGATGATGCTGACCAGATTGTCGCCGGCCAGCTCCATGTCCTGGCGGCTCAACTGGCTGCGTCCGGTGAGCTGGCAGATGTGGCTGGCGAAGTCGGCGTAATGCTGGGTGCTGCTCCACAGCATGAAGATCAGGTGAGCCGGGTCGATCGGGTCCATCTTGCCGGCATCGACCCAGGCCTGGAACACCGCCGTACGGCCCTGGAACCATTGGCGGTAGTCCTGGTTGAAATGCTGGCTCATGTATTCCCCACCGCTGATGATCTCCATGGCGAATATCCGCGAGGCCTGGGGGTGGCTGCGCGAGAAGGCCATCTTGGTGCGTATGTAGGCGGCCAGTGCGCTGGCAGGGTCGTCGTCGACCTGCAATTGGCTGAAGGCGTCTTCCCACTGGTCGATGATGCTGCCCAGCAGGGCGATATACAGGCTCTGCTTGTTACTGAAGTAGTAGTGCAGGTTGGCCTTGGGCAGGCCGGCCCGCTGCGCAATGGCGTTCATGCTGGTGCCCTTGTAGCCGTGTCGGGCAAATTCGTCTTCTGCGGCTTTCAGGATGATCTGCTGGTTCTTCCGGCGAATCCGGCTGGCGGGTTTGACTGGGGCACTGCGGTACACGACGGCGTCAGGGGGCATGTGGGCGACTCCGCGGTTCTGTTCTACTTATATGAAGGTGTGCACTGCACAGATAACTCAACTGGGCTTTTCCCACAAGGAAAAAAGGGAGTTATTGTCGGACAATCCTGAGATGCGCCTGCGGCTTCCCTGTTTCGGCTTATGAAGCGCGGTAGTGCGTACTAACGCGCCTTCTCTATATAGAAAGCACGGTGTATTCCCTGGCGAGGCCATTAATTTCAGTTTTTTGAAATTAACAGTTGACGGCCTTTCAGATGTCCTTATAATGCGCACCACTTCCAACGCGGAATGCACCGAAAACTCCTTGAGAATCAACGAGTTAAGGTGAGGCGAAAGAAGTGGTGCGAATCTTCGGATTCCGGCGG
>NZ_CAJYVE010000009.1 GCF_913777995.1 uncultured Pseudomonas sp.
GTTGCAGGCAAAGCGGTCTTTTTGGAAGTATTCTTGCTCATGGTCTCGCCCTCGCTGTCGCTGACATCTATAGGATGCCACCGTGGCGCATAGACGCCTCGGCGGGGGCGAGTCCATCCAATTACCACCAGTATTGCGGTTAACGCGGCCCAGACCAGTCACTGAGCAGAACCCGGTCCGCCTCAGTCGCGCAGGTCGGATTCATGGATCGGCTGGTCGCGGTGGGTGGCCCGCTGGTACTGCGCCGGCCAGACCGCCTGGCGGCTGCCCAGGTCGTCATCGGCGTGCAGCGCCCAATACGGGTCGCGCAGCAGTTCTCTCGCCAGCAGGATGATATCGGCCTGCCCGGTGCGCAGAATGTGCTCGGCCTGGGCGGGTTCGGTGATCATGCCCACGGTGCCGGTGGCGATCTCCGATTCCTTGCGGATGCGTTCGGCGAAACGTGTCTGATACCCCGGCCCCACCGGAATCTCGGCATTGACCGAAGTACCGCCCGACGAGACATCGATCAGGTCAGCCCCCAGCGCCTTGAGGCGCCGCGCCAGTTCCACGGTTTCATCCGGGTTCCAGCCGTCCTCGACCCAGTCGGTGGCCGAAACACGGACGAACAGCGGTAGCTCGGCCGGCCAGACTTCGCGCACCGCCTCGGTGACCTGGCAGGTCAGGCGGATGCGGTTTTCGAATGACCCACCGTAACGGTCGTTGCGCCGATTGCTCAATGGCGAAAGGAATTGATGCAGCAGGTAGCCATGCGCGGCATGCACCTCGACCACCTTGAAGCCGGCCGTCAGGGCACGCCGGGTGGCGGCGACGAAAGCATCGATGACGTCGTTGATCTGGTCCGCGCTGAGGGCCTGGGGGGCGACGTGCTCAGGGTCGAAGGCGATGGCCGACGGCCCCCAGGGCTGCCAGCCGCCCTCCTCGACCGGCACGTTGCCGTGCTTGCCCAGCCAGGGCCGCCAGGTACTGGCCTTGCGCCCGGCGTGGGCCAGCTGGATCGCCGGCACCGCGCCTTGGGCGGTGATGAAACGGGTAATGCGTTGCAGCGGGGCGATCTGCTCGTCATGCCACAGGCCAAGGTCCTGGGGTGTGATCCGTCCGTCGGCGGTCACTGCAGTGGCCTCGGTGAAGACCAGGCCGGCACCGCCCACTGCACGACTGCCCAGATGGACCAGATGCCAGTCATTGGCCAGCCCGTCGACGCTGGAGTACTGGCACATCGGCGAAACGGCGATGCGGTTGGGCAGTTGCAATTGGCGCAGGGTATAGGGTTCTAGCAGCAGACTCATGGCGACCTCTCATGGTGACAGTCAGGCGTCCAGCGCTCCTGGATGGAGGGGAAAGGCCGTACGCGTGGAGCGCACGCGGCGGCCTTTCCTTTCTTCTCAACAAGAGCCTAGTCGACAATCACCGAGGGCACCGGGTTCAGTCTGTGCCCAGCAGGCGCCCCTCCCGGGGTGTCAGGCCGGTAACGCGTTCAACTCGCGCTGCGGCCGGCTGCTGCGCTCCAGCTGCATGCAGCGCTCCAGGAACAGGTACATGTAGTCATAGCTGCGAGTGATGGCCTGGCGCAGCTCGTACTGCTGGGCCTCGGTGGCGCGGTTACCCACCAGGGTGCAGATGATCTCCAGCGCTTCCCAGGGATGCGCATCATCGTACTGGGCGTGCATTTTCAGCCATTTCATGGCCCGCTTGCGCGTGTCGCTTGGAAAGCCCTCGGCATAGACTTCCCTGGAGCAGACCAGCGCCGCCCATTCGCCGGTGGCGCCTTCGATCGCATAATTGGTCGCCGCCATCGCCACGGCGAGGCTGTCGGTGGTGCAGGTCTGCGTGCACCAGTGGCTCAGGGCATGCAGCTCGGGCGCCACACGCTGGGCCTTGAGATCGGCCAGGCTGACGTCGTGGGCTTCACACCAGTGCAGCCAGTAGTCGGCATGGTTGAGTTCGACGCGGATATTGCGCATCAGCCAACGACGCGCCATGTCCTCGCCCGGATGGCGACCGAAGCGGGTCTTGGTGAGGTTATGGGCCATGTACACGGAGAACTGCTCGACCACCGGCCAGCCGCCGATCAGGTACTGGCGCATGACCGCCGGACTCAGCACGCCATCGCGCATCCGCTGGTACAGCTCGTGGCCGACCACCCTGGCCTTGGCCGCGCTGCAGTCATTGATCAATTGCCGTGCCCAGGCTGGGTAACTGTCGGCTTCCATGAGCGGGCCAGTTCTGACGAAAGTATCGGTCACTGTATAACTCCTTTTAATGACGCCTGACTGGCGCTGCATTTCAGTCTGGCCTGGCACGGGTCGATCTCCCGGACAGGCCGGTGCATGTACGTACGGCCTAGGTTTTGTACGAAAAGTGCCTGCGCTCGGCCATGCTGCGTTAAAAACAGGCTGGATCGCCAGCCCGGTGGATCGCCACCCGGTCGGAGTGCTCATTTACTCCAGTAAAGTCGCCCGCGACTCCGACCGTTCCTCGCCTGTTTTGACTCGCTGGCGCTCGCCCTTCGGGTCAGCCTACGGCTGTTACTCGCTTCGCTCGTTGCGCCTTGCCTGACCTTCGCTCGCCGACTTTTCGTACAAAACCTAAGGGCCACAGCGCACGGGTTCCTTGCAGAGGCTTTCGCAGGTCAGCAACTCCGGGCGACCGATCAGGTAGCCCTGGGCGAAGTTTACGCCCATGTCCCGCAATGCCGCTTCGATCACCGGGGTCTCCACGTACTCGGCGATGGTCTGCTTGCCCATGACATGCCCGATATGGTTGATCACCTCGACCATCGAGCGATTGACGGGATTGTCGAGCATGTCCTTGACGAAACTGCCGTCGATCTTCACGAAATCCACCGGCAGGTGCTTCAGGTAGGCGAAAGACGACATGCCCGCACAGAAGTCATCCAGCGAAAACAGACAACCCAGCGCCTTGAGTTCGTTGATGAAGACAATCGCACTGCCCAGGTCGGCGATGGCCGCGGTCTCGGTAATCTCGAAGCAGATCGTCTGCGGCGTCACGCCATGCACACTGAACTGCTCTTTGAGATACCCCAGGAATGCAGTATCACCAATGCTGGCCCCCGACAGATTAATAGCACAAATCGCCCGGGGATCAGGGTGTCGTTCATCGCGCCTGCAATCGGCAATCAGCTGGAACACGCTGCGCACCACCCAGCGATCCAGCGTGGTCATCAGGCCGAAACGCTCGGCGGCGGGGATGAACCGGTCGGGAACCACCAGCGAACCGGACTCGTCGCGCAGACGCAGGAGAATCTCGATGTGGCGAATGTCCTGGCCGTCGCGGCCAAGGGCGGCGATTTCCTGCGCGTAGAGGCAGAAGCGGTTTTCTTCCAGGGCTCGATGCAGCCGCTGGATCCAGGCCATCTCACCTGAACGCAATGACAACGCCAGGTCGTCGGGTCGGTACAACTGCACGCGGTTGCGGCCTTTTTCCTTGGCCATGTAGCAGGCCAGATCAGCGGCCCGCAGCGCATCCTCCTGACTGGCAGAGGTATCGTCGATCAGCACCACGCCAATGCTTGCGGTGGTCACCAGCGGCTGGCCTTTCCAGACGAAGCCCAGCCGCTCGACGGTGGCACGCAGGTCTTCGGCGATGCCCAGAACCGCCGATGCGGCGCAATCATGCAGCAGGATGGCGAACTCATCGCCGCCCAGGCGCGCCAGGGTGTCGCCATCGCGCAGCCCCGCCGCCATTACGCTGCACAGATGGCGCAGCAGGCTGTCGCCGGCGGCATGCCCGTAGCTGTCGTTGATCAGCTTGAACTGGTCGAGATCCAGCAGAATCAGGGCGCGGCCGGCGCCGCCGGGTATCGGCTGCCTGAACAGCTGTTCGAGCCGGTATTCGAATTCGCTGCGGTTCACCAGGCCGGTCAGCGGGTCATGCGCGGCCTGCCAGGACAGGTTCGCGATGTACTGGCGCTCTTGGGTCAGGTCATGCAGCACCAGCACCGTGCCATTGATGCGGCCTTCGTTGAGGATCGGCGAACCGACCAGCGCCACCGGCACGGTGCTGCCATCCAGGCGCTGGATAAGCTTGCAGTGCACGCTGCCGCGCTTGAGCCGGCCTTCGAGGATGTGCTCGATAAGCGTCGAGCTGTCGCGCCGGGCATGTTCGTCGAGCAGGTTGAACAGCGCCGCGAGCGGCATACCGGTCGCCTGCCGGTCCTGCCAATGGGTCAGTTGCTCGGCCGCCGGATTCAGGTAGACGATGCGCCCCTCCACATCGGTGCTGATCACCCCCTCCCCGATCGCCTCCAGCGTGACTTGGGCACGCTCTTTCTCCAGTTGCAGGGCATCGGCCACCCCACGGCGCATTTCCAGCAGCTTATGGGTCCGCCACAGGGCCAGGGCAACGAGGGTCAGCGCACTGCACAGGTTGACCACGATCAGCACCCGCAATAGCAGGCGCGAACCCTGGCCTAGCGCATCACTGAAGGCCTTCGCCGCAGCGGTGAGCTGAGCGTTGAGGCTTTCGATCTGCGCACGCCAGGCGGCGACCTCCGGCAGGCTGGGCGGCCCATCGGCAATACGTGCCCGCATGTGCTCGGCGAGCGCGTCGAGCTGCCCCAGCAAGGTATCGCCCAGCTCCCAGCGCTGCAGGGCCTCGCGCATGATCCCGGTGTCACGGAAGTTACGGTACAGCCAGATGATGCCGGGAACGTCGTCAGGGTGGTTGCCACCTTGCAGAATCGCGGCGCGCGCCGCTTCGAGATCGGCTTCGGGGCGATCCAGAGCCTCACGCAGGTGATGCACGCCCTGGGGCACGGCCATGGCCTGCCGGTAGCGGGTATAGTCACCTTCATCCTGGCTGAGGGCGTAGAGGTCCAGCGCATGAACGGCGTCTTTCTGGCCCTTCGACCACAGGCTTTCCCCGCCCACGTAGCTGCGCATCGTCGACAGCATGTACAGGCTGAAACACCCCAGCAGCATCTGCAACAGAGCCACCAGGATGAACGGCCACACCAGCCCCGTGAGACGGGGCTTGGCCAATTGACGCACTGGCTTCATGAACGGCTTCACCGACTGCAAGACTGATGATTCCGGGCGGTACAGACTCACTGCCCACGATTTTCGTACACAGATTAGGCGCTGTGCGGCAAGTCAGCGAGTACACAACGTGACCGGCATGACGAGCATCACACCGACCCGCCGCTGGACACCGGGCAGCACAAGCACATGAAAAGCCGTCACACCTGTTGCAGGTGCCCGTAGAGCCGTGCGTACAGGCCCCCCTCAGCGATCAACTGCTGATGATCACCGTCTTCGGCGATACGCCCGCCATCGAACACCAGCACCCGGTCGGCCTGTTTAACGGCGGAAAGCCGATGGGCGATGATCAACGTGGTACGACCCTGCAGGAAACGCCCCAGCGCCTGATGCAAGTTGTATTCGGTGGCTGCATCGAGGGCCGAAGTGGCTTCATCGAGGATCACCACCTTGGGCTCGGCGAGCACCATACGGGCGATGGCCAGGCGCTGGCGCTGGCCGCCGGAGAGGCGCACACCGGAGCGCCCGACCACGGTGTCCAGCCCCTGCGGCATGCTGCGCACGGTGCCTTCCAGCTGGGCGATCTGCAACGCCCGCCAGCAGGCTTCGTCCGTGGCGTCGCGGCCCATGGTCAGGTTGGCACGCACGCTGTCGTTGAACAGCGCAGGATGCTGCAGCACCACCGCAACGTGCTCACGCAGCGACTCCAGCCCAATCTCTTCAAGTGTCGCCTCGCCAAAACGGATACTGCCGCTGTCGGCGCTGTAGAGGCCCAGCAACAGCTGCACCAGGGTGCTCTTGCCGCCGCCACTGGCGCCGACGATGGCGACCTTCTCGCCGGGCGCGATGCTCAGGTTGAGCTGGTCGAGGACCCGCTCGGCGCCGTAGCCGAAACTCAGGCCACGCACCTCGATACCCACGGTCTGGCGGCCCGCGAACGGCGCGGCGCCACCCGCATAGCGGGGTTCGTCGGTGCGCGCCAGCAACTCGTTGATGCGCGCCAGGGCCCCGCCAGCGGCGTACCAGGCGTATTGCAGATTGAGCAGCTGTTCCACCGGGCCGATCATGAACCACAGGTAGCTGAACACCGCCAGCATCTGGCCGATGGACAGGTCGGAGAACAGTACGGTGAGCATCGCTGCGGCGCGGAAGATATCGATGCCGAACTGGAACAGCAGCGCGCTGGCACGCCCCGAAGCATCGCTTTTCCATTGCGAATTGACCGCGTAGTCGCGCACTTCACGGGCGCGCTGACCCAGACGGCCGAGGAAGAAACCCTGGCGATTGCTGGCACGCACCTCCTGGATGGCTTCCAGGGTTTCACTCAAGGCTTCGGTAAAGCGCGAGGTGCTGTCGTTCTCCAGCTTCTTGAGGTGCTTGACGCGCTTGCCCAGGCGCACCGTGGCGAAGATCACCAGCGGGTTGAACAGCAGGATCAGCAGCGCCAGCTTCCAGTGCATCCACACCAGGATCGCCGCCGTGCCGGTGAGGGTCAGCATCGCCACCAGGAAGCGGCTGAGGGTTTCGCCGATGAACTTGTCGAGGGTGTCCAGATCGGTGACCAGATGCGTGGTCACCGTACCGCTGCCGAGGCTTTCGTATTCGCGCAGGGCAATACGCTTGAGGCGTTCGATCAGGCGCAGGCGAATGCGATACACGATGTCCTTGGACAGCCGCGCGAACAGCCGCGCCTGCAAGACGTTGAAGGCCAGAGCGCCCAGGCGCAGCAGCAGCGTGGCGAAGAGCATCAGGCCGATGTAGCCGACAGCCTTGTGCAGGCTCTCCGGCAACAGGTGATTCATGAAGCGCAGCGCGGCGTCGCCATGACCGAGCAGTACTTCGTCGACCAGCAATGGCAGCAGCAGGGGAATGGGCACACTGCACAGCGTGGCAAGAATGGCGACGCCGTTGGCGCTCCACAGCGCCTTCTTGTGGCGCAGCACCAGGGCGCGGATATACGCCCAGTCCAGCCGGTCGGTGGCGCTCGATGTGGCGTCGACCGCGGCCGGTTCGCCGGCTGGCTCAGGCACTGGCAGCACGCTCCAGCCAGCGGCCGAGCAAGGGGGCCAGGGCCTCCACGGGCTGATAACCGTTGGTCAGCAAAGCGAGCTGGCCGTTACGCTCAGCCAGCAGGGTGGGAAATCCGGCGATACCCAGGCCCTGGACCCAGGCGAAATCCGCCGCCGTGGCGGCCTTCAGCTCGGCGCTGTCGAAGCTTTCGGCGAAACGCTGGCGATCGAGGCCAGCCTGCTCGGCCAGACTCGCCAGCAGCGCTGCCTGGGTAACGTCTTCGCCCTGGACATAAAACGCTTCCTGGATCAGGCCCAGCAGGCGCCAGGCTGCCAGCGCGTCGAGCTGCCGTGCCGTCACCAAGGCCCGGCAGGCCGGCGTGGTGTCGTAGACGAAGCCGTCGGGCAGCGCGCCTTCGAAACGAAACGGCTGGCCGGTGGCCTGGGCCACCGCCTGCCAGTGGTCGAGCACGTAGCGCCGGGTAGAAGCGTCCAGCGCCGTGTCGTTGGCCCGCAGGCCGCCGGCCACCAGGTGCACAGGCAAGCCGCTATCCGCCGCCTGGCGCGCCAGAGCCTCGGCCACCGGCGCGAAGCCCCAGCACCATGAACACATCGGGTCCATGACATACACCAGGCGAGCGGACATGGCTCAGGCCTCCGTTTCAGATGGCTGCTTATAGTTGTAGCCGATCGGGTGCGGCTGGTTGCGCGCCTTGGCCAGTTCGATCTGCTTCTGGCGGTCGATGGCGCTGCGCCGAGTCTTCTCGCTCAAGGTGTCCCAGCAGTGCGGACAGCTGATGCCGGGGCTGTAATGCTCGCTGGCACGGTCTTCGACGCTGATCGGGTTGCGGCAGGCATGGCACTGGTCATAGTCGCCTTCGCTGAGGTCATGACGCACGGTGACACGGTTGTCGAACACGAAGCAGTCGCCCCGCCACAGGGTCTCGTCCTGGGGCACTTCCTCGAGGTATTTGAGAATGCCACCCTTGAGGTGATAAACCTCTTCGAAGCCTTCCCCGAGCATGTAGCTGGAGGCTTTTTCGCAGCGGATGCCGCCGGTGCAGAACATGGCCACTTTCTTGTGGACGGAAGGGTCGAAGTTGGCCTTGATGTAGTCGGGAAATTCGCGGAACGTAGTGGTTTTCGGATCGATCGCACCTTCGAACGTGCCAATCGCCACCTCATAGTCGTTGCGTGTGTCGATGAGCAGCACTTCCGGGTCGCTGATCAGCGCGTTCCAGTCCTTGGGCTCGATGTAGGTGCCCACCGCCTTGTTCGGGTCGACGCCCGGCACGCCCAGGGTGACGATCTCTTTCTTGAGCTTGACCTTGGTGCGATAGAACGGCTGTTCATCGCAGTAGGATTCCTTGTGGTCGATGTCCGTCAGGCGCGGGTCGCTGCGCAGCCAGGCCAGCAGGCCGTCGATACCTTCGCGGCTGGCCGAAACGGTGCCGTTGATCCCCTCTTCGGCGAGCAGCAGGGTGCCCTTTACGCCGTTATCGAGCATGGCCTTGAGCAGCGGCTCGCGCAGGGCGACGTAGTCTTCGAGGGTCACGAACTTGTATAGCGCAGCCACGACGATCGGCTGGGTCATCGACGCTTGGGTCATGTAGGTCTCCAGTGGGTGACCCTCGCAAAGGGCCTACCGGGCAAAACGGAAATGAAAACGCGCCGGCAGGGCCTGCGCGGCGCGGATTCTAACAAAATGGTCAGGGGGGAGACAGCAGCGGAAATTGACCTGGGTCAATATCGGTACAGCCCCACCATATTGGGCTGAAGCGCCTTCAGCCGCGAAAGAGCCCTGAAATTCACTGCATCGGCTGTGAACATGAGATCGCTTCGCGGCTCAAGGCCGCCCCTGCCGGCTCGGCAGCGTTCAGGCGTGGCCGCCGGCGCAGGTCGGTGACGCCGGGGCCTGGCCGATGACCGCCCACTCTTCGGGGGTGTAGGTGTGCAACGCCAGGGCGTGGAACTCCTGCATCAGCCCACCCAGCGTGGCATACACCTTCTGGTGGCGCTTGACCGCATTGAGCCCCTGGAACTGCTCGCAGACCAGCACCGCCTTGTAGTGGGTCTCCTGGCCACGGCTGTGCATGTGGCTCTCGTTCAGCACCTCGACGTGCTGCGGCTGCAACCCGGTAAGGGCCGCTTCGATTCGTTGTTGCATGTTCATTTCAGGTGCGTGGCCTCAAGGTTTCTTGGCAGGTGCAGCAGCCTTGGCCGGCTCGAGCTCCGCGCTCATGTCGGCGAGCAGTTTGTTGACCACCGGGCCTGCGGTTTCCAGGCGGCTCTGAGTCAGTTGTACGGACTGCTGGGACAGCTCGGGCATCTTGCTCAGGACCTTCTTGCCCACTGGCGACTGGTAGAAGCTCACCAGCTCCTTGAGCTCGGCCTCGGTGAAGTTGGTGGTGTAGATCTTCACCAGTTCGGGCTTGAGCTTGTTCCAGCCTACGGCCTGGTCCAGGGCGGCATTGGCCTTGGCCTGGTAGGTTTCCAGCAGGGCCTTCTTGGAGGCCGGCGCCTTGGCCTCGGCGAAGCGCTGGGCGAACAGCTGCTGGACCTGGGCGTAGATCGGCGTGGTGAGCTTGTCAGCGTTGGTCAGCTTCAGAAGCGTTTCGGCACTGGCGTTTTGGCTGGCGGTGTCGGCGAGAACCTGACCGCTGGCACAAGCCAGGGCCAGCACGGTGAACATGGCGCGAAGACGGATCATCGGTTTTCCTTTTCGGCAGACGAGGCTTGCGCCTCAAGGCCGATCATTCTGCGCGCATCCTCCCCTCGCCCTCAACCCCCCGGACTTTCCCGGCCCGCCTCATGCGGGGAACCCGCAGGCGTTCCCGACGACTAAACTCAGGTATCTGCCAGGTGCGTCATGCCACCTGGGCAAATGAAGAACCCACAAGGAGCCGTCCAGTGAGCCGTACCGAAACCGACAGCATCGGTCCCATCGAAGTCCCGGAAGACGCCTATTGGGGTGCGCAGACCCAGCGCTCGCTGATCAACTTCGCCATCGGTCGCCAGCGCATGCCGCTGCAGGTAGTACACGCCCTGGCGCTGATCAAGAAAGCCGCCGCGCGGGTCAACGACCGTAACGGCGACCTGCCCGCCGACATCGCCCGCCTGATCGAACAGGCCACCAACGAGATCCTCGACGGCCAGCTCGACGACCAGTTTCCCCTGGTGGTCTGGCAGACCGGCAGCGGTACGCAGAGCAACATGAACGTCAACGAGGTGATCGCCGGGCGGGCCAACGAACTGGCCGGCCAGGGCCGCGGCGGCAAGTCGCCGGTACACCCCAACGATCACGTCAACCGCTCGCAGAGTTCCAACGACTGCTTCCCGACCGCCATGCACATCGCGGCGGCCCAGGCCGTGAAGGACCAGCTGATGCCAGCCATCGCCGCGCTGTCCGACGGCCTGGCCGAGCAGGCCACACGACACATGAAGCTGGTCAAGACCGGTCGCACCCACATGATGGACGCGACACCGGTCACCTTCGGCCAGGAGCTGTCGGGCTTCGTCGCGCAACTGGACTACTCGCGCAAGGCCATTCAGGCTGCCCTGCCGGCGGTCTACGAGCTGGCCCAGGGCGGTACCGCCGTAGGTACCGGCCTGAACGCCCCCAAGGGCTTCGCCGAAGCGGTCGCTTCGGAGCTGGCGGCGCTGTCGGGCCTGCCGTTCGTCACCGCGCCGAACAAGTTCGCAGCCCTCGCCGGCCATGAGCCGCTGGCAGCCTTGTCCGGCGCACTGAAGACCCTCGCCACGACCCTGATGAAAATCGCCAACGACCTGCGCCTGCTGGGCTCCGGCCCGCGCGGCGGCCTGGCCGAAGTGCGCTTGCCGGCCAACGAACCGGGCAGCTCGATCATGCCGGGCAAGGTCAACCCGACCCAGTGCGAGGCGTTGTCGATGCTCGCCTGCCAGGTGATGGGCAACGACGTGACCATCGGCTTCGCGGCCAGCCAGGGGCACTTGCAGCTCAATGTCTACAAGCCGGTGATCATTCATAACCTGCTGGAATCCATCGAGCTGCTGGCCGACGGCTGCCAGAACTTCAACGAGCACTGCATCGCTGGCATGGAGCCGGATACCGCGAAAATGGCCGAGCACCTTGAGCGCGGCCTGATGCTGGTCACCGCGCTGAACCCGCACATCGGCTACGACAAAGCCGCACAAATCGCCAAGAAGGCCTACAGCGAGGGACTGACCCTGCGCCAGGCGGCGCTGGACCTAAGCTACCTGACCGACGAGCAGTTCGACGCCTGGGTACGCCCGGAAAACATGCTCGAGGCCGGCAGCCATGGCTGAAGCCAGGAGCGGCGCAACGCCCCTGGAAGGCAACGGCAAGCGCATTCTGCTGATCTACGGCACGCCGAAGAGCAGCGGCCTGTGCCACGCCCTCGGCGATGCCTACGCCGAGGGCGCACGCAGCCAGGACCATGTGGTACGCAGCCTGAAGCTGGCCAGCCTGCAGTTCGACCCGATCCTGCGCGGCGGCTACGAACAGGGCCAGGTGCTGGAGGCCGACCTGCTGGACGCTCAGCGGCAGATCCACTGGGCCGAGCACCTGGTGTTCGTCTACCCGGTGTGCTGGGGCGGCATTCCGGCCTTGCTCAGCGGCTTCTTCGACCGGGTGCTGACGCCCGGTTTCGCCTTCAAGGTGCATGGCCGCCGGGACCCGGCGAATGAACTGCTCAAAGGCCGCAGCGCCGAACTGCTGGTGACCCTGGATACGCCGCCGCGCTACTTCCGCTGGATCTTCGGCGCCCCGGCACATCGGCAGATGAGCCGCAGCATCCTGGGCTTCTGTGGCATCCGCACCACACGCCTCACCGAGTTCGCCCCAGTACGCGGGGCCAGCGAGGCGCAACGCCAGCAATGGGTACGCCAGGCGCAGCAGTTGGGCGTCAGATAATGGCCCGGGCGGCCTTCCTGGCCCGCCACCCGGACACCAGCGAAGGCACCAGGGCGGTGAACGCCGACCCCACCACCACCAGCAACGCGCCGCCATATCCGAGCAGATTGACCTGCTCGGCCTGCACATGCTCTGGCCAGAGCATGGCCGTGATGGCGACCGTGGCCAGGGTGACCAGCGGCGTAAGCGCCAGGGTCGCACTGACCCGAGAGGCTTCCCAATGCACCAGGGCCTCGGCGAACGCGCCATAGGCCACCAGGGTGTTCAGGCAGCAGGCGGCGAGCAGCAGCAGGTGCACCGGGTCAAGCTGCAGGATCTGCAGCGGATGCGCCCATGGAGTGATCAGCAAGGCGCAGAACAGGTAGATGACCATCATCACCTGGCGGGAATCCCACACGGTCAGCAACTGCTTCTGGCTCAGGCCGTAGAAGGTCCAGACCAGCGATGCCAGCAGGACGGTCAGCACCCCCATGGTGTAGGCACCCAACGAGGTGAACAGCTCGGCCAGGCGCTGATTGAAGAACAGCACGAAGCCGGCCAGCATGATGACCAGCCCTAGCCCCTGCCCCAGGGTGAAGCGCTCCTTGAACACCAGGATGCTGCCCACCAGCAGCATGATCGGACCGGTCTGGATCAACAGCTGGGTGGTGCCCGGGCTCAACAGCTTGAGACCGATCAGATAGAGCACGTAATTGCCCACCAGCCCCAGGACCGCCAGCGCCACCAGCCCTTTACCCTTGTGGCCGAGCGGTTTGAAGCTTGGCAAGCGGCCGATTGCCCGCAACCAGATGAACAACAGTGCACCGGAGACCAGCAGGCGATACCAGGTGACCGTGACAGGGTCCATGAAGTGCAGGACCTGTTTGAGCTTGACGGGCAGAATGCCCCACAGCAGCGCCGTCAAAAGCGCCAGACCGAGGCCCAGCAGCCAGCGGCCGGAAGAGATGTGCATGAGAAGGTTCCAGATTGGCAGAATTGCACGCCGGTCATTCTAGGCAATCGAGCGTTGTGCAGACAGTTACAGCTACTGATGGATGCGTCACAACAGCGCAAGATAAGCGGTTTCAGCCCAAGAAGCCTACAGACCTCGAGCGCTTGAACATACACGTTCAACCATGGTTACGCTGATAGGTATCCTCACCCATCGCCTGGATCTGCCTGTCGATCAACGCCTCGAAGGGGTCGAGCAAGGCCTGGAAGCTGCGTTCGGGCTCCAGCGTTTGCAAGGCCAGCACAATGGACTCCAGGGTCGACAAGGCTTCCGGGCCGGGCGCTTTGCGCAGGCGGTAGCGCGACGCCGGTGCGCCCTGCAAAGAGACTTTCGGCAGTGCCGCCAGCGCCGGGTTGAGGTGCAGCAGTTTGCGCGCCTTGCGCCAGGTGCCATCCGGCACTACCAACAGAAGCGGCAGGTCGTCGTCATTGAATGGCTGCACAGGTATGGCGCCATCGCCCGGAAACAGCAGACACCCCCGATAACCTGGCGGGGTCAGCAACTCGGGCAGATCCTCGAAGATCTCCCCGACGCGCAGTTGCGCATTACGTAGCCCCAACGCGGCGAGCCGCGCCGTATTCAGTGCATGACCGGCTTCGCTGGGGTGCTGCAGGATGAGCACGCGGGTGCGGCTGTCCAGGCTGGGAATCAGGGCGCACAGACAGTGACTGGCAGGGCGTTGGCAGCGCTCGCAACGCGGGCGGGACATCATCGACCTCGATACGTAGTCGGCCTGGCGAGTCAGGCCCGAGCGGCGCAGTCTAGCAGATCGGTCTCGTCCGTCGGGGCTGGCCCAGAGATGCGTCGCGCCTGATATAGCCTGCGCGGGAGTTTCCGGCTGGCGGCGGGGGAAACATGGACAGAGAGCAGGTCAGGCAACGCGTCATGGACGCGCTAGGCATCATTCTGGTGGACAAGTCGCAGATCCGCGATGAGGCGACGCTAGGCGAGCTGATGCTGGATGAAGAAGACGTGAACGAACTGTTCGGACGCCTGGAGCGGACCCTGGAATGCGAGTTTCCGGCATTCTTCAGGAACAAGGCAAGAAGCCGACCTCGGCACGTTTCACTGCCGATGATCGTCGATCTTGTCATGCTGCTGCAGCCATACGGCAAGGCAGATGACGATAAGCCCGGCAAGCCGTGAGGCATCCGGGCATCAGCCCGTCAAACGGTGCGAACCACTGGCCAGCAGTTGGCAGCCCTGGCCGAAGGGCTCATCGACGACGCTGGCGACGGCGCTCGTCGTCGTGTCGTACTGGCACCGGTTGCAATTTGGGCCGCTCGATCAGGCCCAGCGCAACACCGAGGTCATGAAGCCATTCCTGCAATTTACCGTTCATAACGCCCCCTTCAGGGAAAAGCTGGCGACTTACTGATTATCGGCCGCCCCTACAGATTCTAGAGCCCATTGAGCAACTGGCAGGACCTTCAGGTTTCTGACCAGGGCAATGTGACATCTATTGCCGCAATCTTCATCATCGGGCGATGAATGGCCGGTCGCCTGATTGCTGAACGCGCCCTTGCTGAACAGCTAGTCGGGCAGACGCATCAGACCGTCTTCATCGGTCATGGCCCGCTCCAGCAGGTCGCTCGGCAGACTCTTGCTGGCACGAGCGCCCAGCAACCGCAATTGCTCGCTACGGCTGACGAGGTTACCACGTCCCTCGGTCAGCTTGTTACGCGCGGCCGCATAAGCCTTGTCAAGTTGTTGCAGGCGGTTGCCGACCTCGTCCAGGTCCTGGATGAACAGCACGAACTTGTCATACAGCCAACCGGCACGCTCGGCGATCTCCCGGGCGTTCTGGCTCTGTCGCTCCTGCTTCCACAGGCTGTCGATGACCCGCAGGGTGGCCAGCAGGGTCGTCGGGCTGACAATCACGATATGCCGGTCGAAGGCTTCCTGGAACAGGTTCGGCTCAGCCTGCAAGGCGGCGGCGAAGGCCGCTTCGATGGGCACGAAGAGCAGCACGAAATCCAGGCTGTGCAAGCCTTCGAGGCGCTTGTAGTCCTTGCCGGACAGGCCTTTGACATGGTTGCGCAGCGACTGCACGTGCTGCTTGAGAGCCGCCTGGCCGATCACCTCGTCGGCGGCGCCCACGAACTGCTGGTAAGCCGTAAGGCTGACCTTGGCATCCACCACCACCTGCTTGTCGCCCGGCAGCATGATCAGCACGTCAGGTTGGAAGCGCTCACCCTCCGGGCCCTTGAGGCTGACCTGGGTCTGGTACTCGCGCCCCTTCTCCAGCCCGGCATGCTCCAGTACCCGCTCGAGAATCAGCTCACCCCAGTTACCCTGGGTCTTCTGCCCCTTGAGGGCCTGGGTCAGGTTGGTCGCTTCGTCGCTCAGACGCAGGTTCAGCTGCTGCAGCCGCTCCAGTTCCTTGGCCAGGGAAAAACGCTCCCGCGCTTCGTTCTGATAACTTTCCTCGACACGCTTCTCGAAGGACTGAATGCGTTCCTTCAGCGGGTTGAGCAATTGGCCGAGCTGTTCCTGGCTGGTCTGCGCGAAGCGCTGTTCGCGCTCGTCGAAGATCTTGCCAGCCAGCTCGGCGAACTGCGCGCGCAACTCGTTACGTGAGTCCTGCAGGTCATTGAGCCGCTGCTGATGGCCTTCCTGCTGCTCACGCAGTTCCGCCTGCAGCGCGGCACATTGAGCCTCAAGACGACGCAGTTCGGCTTCTCTGGCGCTGCGCTCGACGCTCCAGCCTTCGGCGGCGTCGCGACGGTCGTCGCACTCCTGGCGCAACAGCTCGACTTCTCGGCGCAGGGCCGCCAATTCTGCTTGTCGTGCAGAGTTGGCCTCGCTCAAGTCGCTGACTTCATCGCGGCAGGCATCGAGCTGGGCATTGAGGCCATCCTGGGCCAGTTGCGCCATGTTCAGACGCTCCTCGAGCAACAACCGCTCGGCCTCGCGGCTGGCCAGGCGGCGCTGCAGTTGCCAGGCCAACGCAACCAATGGCACTGCGGCCATGCCAAGCCCAAGCAACAGGCTGTTCAGGTCCAGCGCCATAACGACTCCATGGATGGGATTTCAATCAGCGGCATTATGCGCGAACGCGCAGGGAAGAAAAGCCAAGGCCAGCGCCAACCACCGATATAGAGCGATCACGTGAGGGGGAAACCACTCTACGCCATTTTTCAGCCGCGTAAAGCCCGCTTTACGCCCCCCACAAGACCGGGACAATCCACAGAAGCTGTGGATAACTCAGTGGACAACCCCCCCTCACCCTCCGCAAACGCAGATGGGGTGGGGCTTGCGCTCAAACTGTCGATTTTTTCACCAGGCAAAAAAAAGCGATGTTTTTCATTGACTTATTTACTCGACGAGGTAAATCAAGCCTTTAGCGGTTTGTGTGACAGTGATGTGGCAGCTTCTTGCGCTAATGTGTACAAGGCATGCATACCGGTCACTTGGTTGTCAAAGGGGCGTTACAATTTTGGCTGTGGCGTGCGACACGCCTTCCTCTCTGCAGGTGGACAACAGGCCGTTCATCGGAAAGCAGACGTCAGCCTTGCATGAGCGGAACATTTCCGGCAGAGTCGCCGCCGTTAGTACCAAGCTGAAGATCAATTCACGCCGGTCGATCAGATTCCAGCCCCTTCGCCTTCAGGCAGCGGCCCCGGAATCGGACCACCTCGATGGTTTTTCCGGGCACTCACCTTGTTCGCTGCGCTGACACCACGCTCAGCCCGCCAAGGCCCATGCTCCGCCGACCCCTCTGCAATTGATCAGGAACTTCACCTCGAGCCAGAACCTTTGCTCCTGCGTGTTGCCTGACATCCCACGTACCTACCGGTCAGTCCAAGGCGCTCCACTGTAATGCGCTGCCACTGGCTGTCTTCTTCCAGTCAGGTTCTGCGCCCTGCCACGCGCCATTGTTCTGCGTGGCCGGCGTTTACTGGAATTCTCATGGATGCACGGCATCGGATATGCCGTACTCAGGAAAATATCGTGATCATGACCACTCAAAACATTCATACCCAGGAAGCCATTCGCACCCTCACCCACGCCTTCGCCCCCATGCACTGCCTGATTCACGCCGCACGCAAGGGCAGTTTCAGCTTCACGCTGGTCAACGAGCATGGCATCGCCCGCCACAGCGAACGTCTCTACCCGGAACAATACGCCAGCCCGGCACCGCTGCAAGCCGTGATCGACCGTACGCGTCAGGCGCTGGTTGCCTGACTCAAGGTCGGCATGACCAGGCAGGCCGAGCCTGCCAATGGGCGATGGCTAATCACCAAGGGTTCTATGGACCTCGGGTGATAATGGCAAACGATGTAAAAACAGGCCTTTACATCGTAAATATGACACTACACTTGAACTCAAGCGGCCTGCCGCTTCCGCCGGACCCTACCTCATCCACCGCTGCCAAGCGTGAGGGTCCAGCGGCCACTTCATAGTGAGCGGACTGTCTCATGGGTATTGCAGCCGTACATTTGCACCGTCACGTCATTCGCCCCACCCTGGCCTATCTGGGCCACCGCGACTCCGTCGCCGAAGCCTTGCTGCTCGGCATCGCTGCCAGCCAGTCGGCCCTGGGTGCAGCGCTGGACAGCCGGCGCGGGCATGGCCTGTACCGGATCTCCGAGCAGCGTCACCAAGCCCTGTGGGATCACTACCTGGCCAAGGATCCCGACCTGGCCAGCCTGGTCCGCGGCCTGGCCAGCCAGCACGCATTTCTCAGCGGCCCGCATCTGGAACTCACGGTCAACCTGCGTTACGCCACGGCCATCGCCTGGCTGATGATCCAGGCCCAGTACCGAGCACTGCCCAGCGAAGACGACCCTCTGGCGATGGCACGTATCTGGCGACAGATATTTCAGCCACAAGGTCGCCTGAGAGATTTCGTCATAACCTGGCAGAACAATGTCGCCCCACTCTTCGCTAGTGTATGAGCGCTTGCCCGTAAACAGGCCGATTCGGCGAAGATCACCCCCAATGTCAGATTGTCAGACAAAAAAAAGGCTCTAATTCGGCCTTTTCAGCCTATGGCGCGGCGTAGGAAATATTGATACTTTCGACCGCGTGATTCTCATGGAGTACTAATAATGAAAAAAGCAATGCTCAAGACCACACTCGGATTCACCGCCTGTCTCGCCTCCTCCCACCTCCTCGCATCCGGCTTCGCACTCAACGAACAGAGCATCAGCGGCATGGGCTCCGCCTTCGCCGGTCGGGCCTCGTCGGCCGAAGATGCCAGCACAGTGTCCGGCAACCCGGCCGGTATGGCGTTCATCAAACGCGAGCAGATCAATCTGGGTGCGGCAGCCATTTTCGCCAAGACCGATATTCATGACGGCCGTGGCACCTTTGGCGGCAGCAACGACGGTGACATGGTTCCGGCCATTGCGGTACCCATGGGTTACTACGTCAAACCCCTTAACGAGCAGTGGACCTTCGGCCTGGGCGTCTATGCCCCGTTCGGTCTGCTGACCGACTATGAAGGCGGCTTCGCTGGCCGTTACTGGGCCGACAAGAGCGAAGTGAAGGTCGTCACCGTGCAGCCGACCATCAGCTACGCGTTCAACGACCGTGTGTCGATCGGCTTCGGCCCGACCTTCAACCGCATCGAAGGCGAGCTCAGCTCCCGGACGCTGAATGCTGCATCACCAGGTCTCAACGACGGCAAGGTGACCATCCAGGGCGACGACACCGCCGTGGGCTTCAACGTCGGCCTGATGATTCAGGCCACCGACTCCACCCGCGTGGGCCTGGCCTACCGTTCCAAGGTCGATTACAAGCTGACCGGCAAGACCAAGGTCGAAGGCCCGGGTTTCAGCGTCTTCAGCGGACAGAAATACAAGGCCTCGCTGGATATCGAGACGCCTGAATCGGCGGAACTGTCGATTACCCACAAGCTCGACGACCAGTGGACGCTCTACGCCGGCAGCACCTTCACCCGCTGGAGCCGCCTGGAATCCCTCAACGTGATCAACAGCGGCGTACCGGCCCAGCTTGGCGGCGCAGCCGGCCCGGTCGGTCGCATCAGCGAAGTGCAGGAATGGCGCGACACCTGGTACCACGCCATTGGCGCGGCTTACAAGGTGAACAACCAATGGACCCTGCGCACCGGTCTGGCCATGGATCAGTCGCCGGTGAGCAACTCGCACCGCTCGCCACGCATCCCGACCGGAGACCGCAAGATCTTCAGCCTGGGCGCAGCCTACAGCCCGACCGACGACATCACCATCGACTTCGCCTACCTGTACCTGCGTGAGGACGAAGCCAAGATCCGTGATGCAAGCGCCACCAAAGGCGCCTATAGCGCTGACTTCCGCAACAGCGCCCACACCCTGGGCACCTCGCTGACCTACAAGTTCTAAGCGGTCAGCCACAAGAAAGCCCGCTCCCCGAAAGGGCAGCGGGCTTTTTCATGTCCAGTGTTCAGGGTTTGGAGGCGATGGCCTTCTCGATGGCCGCGACCAAGTCCGGGTCATCCGGCTTGGTGGTGCTGCCAAAGTGAGCGATGACCTTACCCTGACGGTCGACCACGTACTTGTAGAAGTTCCAGCGCGGCGCAGTGCCGTCGCTCTGCTCGGCCAGGTTGCGGAACAGTGGAATGGCGTCGTCGCCCCTGACCGGTTGCGGCTCGGTCATGGTGAAAGTCACACCATAGTTGACGTAGCAGACCTTGGCGGTCTCCTCACCGTCCTTGGATTCCTGCTTGAAATCGTTGGACGGCACGCCCAGCACTTCGAGCCCTTGCGCCTTGTACTTCT
Organism: uncultured Pseudomonas sp.; assembly: GCF_913777995.1. Classification (GTDB taxonomy): domain Bacteria; phylum Pseudomonadota; class Gammaproteobacteria; order Pseudomonadales; family Pseudomonadaceae; genus Aquipseudomonas. The sequence continues at coordinate 19,638 of NZ_CAJYVE010000009.1, forward strand.
GGTTCAGGGCTTCGAGCCCCTTGAACTGCGAGGTGAAGCCACAGAAGCTCGCGGTGTTGACCACCAGCATCGGCTTGCCGGCAAAGCGCTGGCACAGGTCGATGCTCTCCTTGGCGCGCAACTTCGGCAGTTCGCCCTGTCCCTTCAACAATACCGGGCAGTCGGCGGCCATTGCCGGGCCAGCCAAGGCACCCAGCAACAGCGGCAGGGAAATCCAGCGAATCATCATCGGGGGCATCCTTGTGGGGTCACGATGCCCCACACGTTACTCCCAGAACAGGGCGTGGCTCAACAGTTGCCCATACCCAGTTGCAGCGCCGCCAGCCCCATGCGCTGCCAACCCCACCAGGCCAGCGCCAGCAGTGCCACACCGACCAGGCCGGCCAGCACCCAGGGCGCCAGGCGGATCACACCGCCACCCCGGCCGCCTGCAGGCGCTGCACCGGGCGCTCGCGCACCGGCCAGTTCAGCGCGGCAGCAAGCAGGCTGAGCAGCACGGCGATCTGCCAGACCAGGTCGTAGCTGCCGGTGCGGTCATAGACCACCCCGCCCAGCCAGCCGCCCATGAACGAACCCAACTGGTGGAACAGGAACACGATACCCGCCAGCATCGACAGGTTGCGCACGCCGAAGATCACCGCCACGGTGCCATTGGTCAGCGGCACGGTGGACAGCCACAGAAGCCCCATCGCCATGCCGAACAGGTAGGCCGAGGTCTGGCTGAGCGGCACCCAGAGGAACGCCACGATCGCCACCGCGCGCAGCAGATAGAGCAGGCTCAACAGGCGCGGCTTGGACATCCGCCCACCCAGCCAGCCCGCCGTGTAGGTGCCGAAGATGTTGAACAACCCCACCAGGGCCAGCACCGTGGTCCCGACCTGCGCCGGCAAGTGCTGATCCACCAGGTAAGCCGGCATATGCACGGCAATGAACACCACCTGGAAACCACACACGAAGAAGCCCAGCGCCAGCAGCCAGAAACCGGAATGCGAACAGGCTTCGCGCAATGCCTCGCCCAGACTCTGTTGCGGCCCCTGGGCCTCGGGCTGGCGCTGCTCGCGCAGCATGCCGGCCAACGGCAGGATCAACGCCACCAGCAGGCTGAGCACCAGCAGCGCACCGGACCAGCCCAGCCCGCTGATCAGCCCCATGCTGCCGGGCAGCATGGCGAACTGACCGAAGGAACCTGCGGCACTGGCGATGCCCATGCCCATGCTGCGTTTTTCCGGCGGCAGCGAGCGCCCTACCAGGCTCAGCAGAATGGAAAAGGACGTGCCGGACAAACCGATGCCAATCAGTACACCGGCACTGAGCGACAGGCTCCAGGGCGAATCGGCGACGCTCATCAGCGCCAGGCCGGCGGCATACAGCACGCCACCGATGACCACGATGCGTCGCGCACCGTAGCGGTCGGCCAGCGCCCCGGCAAACGGCTGGGCCAGGCCCCAGAGCAGGTTCTGCAAGGCAATGGCGAAGGCGAACACCTCGCGCCCCCAGCCGAAATCACTGCTCATCGGCGCCAGGAACAACCCGAAGCCATGCCGTATCCCCAGTGACAGCGCCAGGATCAGCGCACTGCCGGCCATGATCCAGCCACTGGTTCGCCAGGCTGATGTCATTGTCATTCCCTCGTGTGTTCGGGTGCTTCCCGTTCTTGTAGGTCTTGGCGCCACGCCATGCTCGTTACTGTCCTTGTATATAGGCGCAGCGCGCGGTGTTGCAAGATATTTCTCGGGCCGTCAACGCAGCGCCAAGGCCAGCAGGACGGCCAGTTCCAGCAACTCCAGCAACGCCCCGGCGGTGTCGCCGGTGGTCCCCCCGAGCCGCAGGAGCATCACCCGGCGCAACCAGAAGAACGTCACGGCAGCAACCAGCAGGGCCAGCCCCCCTTCGACGCCAGCCAACGCCACGCAGGCCAGCGCCACGGCGCCCAGCACACCGCGCGCCGCACGGCGAGGCAAATGCTCGGCCAGCGCCTGGCCCAGCCCACCGGCACGCACATAAGGGGTGGTGAGGAACAGCCCCAAGAGCGCCGCACGACCGATCACGGGGGCCAGCAGCAGCCCGGCCCACCGCCCCTGCTCCAGCAGCGCGAAAAGGGCGCAGAATTTCAGCAGCAGCACCAGCACCAGGGTCACCACGGCGATGGGCCCGCTGCGCGGATCCTTCATGATCGTCAGGGTGCGCTCACGGTCGCCAAAGCCCCCCAGCCAGGCATCGGCACTGTCGGCCAACCCGTCCAGGTGCAGCGCGCCGCTGAGCATCACCCAGGCACTGAGCAGCAAGGCCGCCTGCAGCAACAGCGGCGCACCGTGCAACAGCAGGCCAAGCCCGCTCAGCAACACCCCGAACAGCACGCCGACCAGCGGATAGAACAGCAGCGAACGGCCCATCTGCTCGGGCGCCGGCATACCCGGCAGGCGCACCGGCAGGCTGCTGAGAAATTGCAGGGCGATCCAGAATGGCAGCACGTCAGCACTCCTCCAACTGGCCGGCCGCAGCGACCCGTACGCTGAGCAACGCACCATGCGGCACCCCCACTTGCAACAGTTGCTCGCGTGGCAGGCCCCGGGCACGCGCCAGCAGCAGGCGCATGACCCCGCCGTGACAGACCAGCAGCACCCGCTCGCCGGCATGAGCCTGATACATACGTTGCAGCGCCGCCTCGACCCGCGCCGCGAAGGCACTCACCGGCTCGCCGCCAAGCGGAGTGAAGGCGTAAGGATCGTCCCAGAAGGCGCCCAGCCCCTCGGGATCGATGGCCATGATCTGCGCCGCGCTGCGCCCTTCCCAATCGCCGAAATGCAGCTCCTGCATCTCGGGTTCCAGGCGCAACGGCAGGTCCAGGCGTGCCGCCAGGGCCTCGGCGAAGCGGGCGCAACGTTGCAGTGGCGAACTGACGATGCGCGTCCACGGCCCGGCAGCCTCGGTGGCCGCGTGCATCTGCGCCCAGCCGGCCTCGGTCAGTGCATCGTCAAGGCTGCCGCGCAGGCCGCCACCCAGCTCGGTTTCGCCGTGGCGCAGCAGATCGACGATCATGCCGGGCGGTCCGCCACCGCCGCCTCGGCGAAGGTCGCCATACCGTTGTGCAGCTCGCAGGCCAGACGCACCAGCGGCACCGCCAGGGCCGCTCCGCTGCCCTCGCCCAGACGCAGACCCAGGTCGAGCAGCGGCTCGGCCTGCAGCACTTCCAGCACATGGCGGTGGCCCGGTTCGGCACCGCGATGCCCGAACAGCAGCCAGGGCCGCACGGAAGGGTTGAGACGCACGGCGACCAGCGCTGCGACGCTGCAGATGAAACCATCCACCACGGCGACGATACCTTCCTGGGCGCAGGCCAGGTAGGCGCCGGCCAGGGCAGCGATCTCGAAACCGCCCAGGCTGAACAGGCTGCCCAGTGGATCGCCAGCGTATTCGGCATGGCGCGCCAGGCCGCGCTCGATGACGGCGGTCTTGTGCAACACACCTTCGGCATTCAGGCCAGTGCCGGGACCGACCAGCAAGGGCGCGGCGCACTCCAGCAGCGAGCAGGCCACGGCGCTGGCCGCCGTGGTGTTGCCGATGCCCATTTCACCGCCGACCAGCAGTTCGCACCCTGCGGCCTTGGCCCGCAGCACGCTGTCGCGCCCGGCCAGCAGCGCGGCATGGCCCTGGTCGGCGTGCATGGCCGGGCCGTCGACGAAGCTCGCGGTACCGGCGCCGAGGCGCAGATGACGCACGCCGGGCAGGTCCATGGGGCTGACCGTGCCGAGGTCGACCACGTCCAGCTGCGCGTCCAATTGCCGGGCCAGGACGCTGATTGCCGCGCCGCCGTTGACGAAGTTGCCGAGCATCTGCCCGGTGACAGCCTGCGGATAGGCCGAAACGCCTTCGCCGACCACGCCATGGTCACCGGCAAAAATGGCGATCCACAGCCGCTCGGCACTGGGCTTCTCGCGGCCCTGCAGGCCGGCGAGCTGCACCGCCAGGCGCTCGAGCTGGGCCAGCGAGCCGGCCGGCTTGGTCAGTTGCTGTTGACGCGCCAGGGCCGCTTCGCGGGCCGGCACGTCGATTTCACGGGCAGGCGCAAGCCACCAGGATTGAGTCATGGAGCGGTTCCTTTCAAGGTCATGGGCAGGCCGGCCACGGTCAGCACGACGCGCTGACAACGTTCGGCCAGGGCCTGATGCAGCAGGCCGGCTTCGTCGACGTAACGGCGGGTCAGTTCGCCAAGGGGCACCACACCCAGGCCGGTCTCGTTGCTGACGAAGATGATCTCGCCGGGCAGGTCGACCACCTCTTCGAGCAGCGCCTGCCGCTCGGCAGCCAGACGCTGCGGATCATCGAGCATCAATAGATTGGTCAGCCACAGGGTCAGGCAGTCGACCAGCAGGCAGTTCCCCGGTGCAGCCTGCTCGCGCAGCACTCGGGCCAGCTCCAGCGGTTCTTCCACCAGCCCCCATTCAGCGGGGCGGCGCTGGCGGTGCAGGGCCACCCGGGCATCGAGTTCGCCATCCACTGGCTGGCTGGTCGCAATGTAGGTCACGGCCAGGCCCGAGCCACTCGCCAGGCTTTCGGCCAGGCGGCTCTTGCCCGAACGGGCGCCGCCGAGAATCAGTTGCAGCATGTCAGCGCGCTTCCCTATCAGATGCATCCAGGCCACACAGCTGGCGCAGCAGCGTGGCGTCCAGATGCTGGTCCACCAGATCGGCCAGGCGCTCGATGTCGCGCTCACGCAAGGCGTGGTAATCGACGCTCTGCACATCCTCAAGCCCGGCCCAGCGCAGCAAGGCACCACAGGCGGCGGGCGACTCGAACAGCCCGTGCAGGTAGGTACCCAGCACTTGGCCATCGGTGCTCTGCGCACCGTCGCAACGACCGTCGTCCAAGCGCACCGCCGGATTCTCCAGGGCCGCCCCGGACGTGACCCCGGCGTGAATTTCGTACCCGCTGACCTCGGCGCCCTCCAAGCCCAGCCGGCCGCGCACGTTGCGCAGTTGCTTCTCGGCCTCCAGCACGGTGCTCAGCGCCAACAGGCCGAAGCCGTCGCTGCTGCCCGGCGCGCCCTCCAGGCCCAGCGGGTCGTGGACCTGCTGGCCAAGCATCTGCAAGCCGCCGCAAATGCCCAGCAGCTTGCCGCCATAGCGCAGGTGGCGGGTGATAGCCGTCTCCCAGCCATTGGCGCGCAGGTAGGCCAGGTCACTGCGCACGCTCTTGGAGCCCGGCAGGATGATCAGGTCAGCGGGGGGAATCGGCTGACCAGGCCCGACGAACTGCAGGTCGACCTGCGGATGCAGGCGCAAAGGATCGAAATCGGTATGGTTGCTGATACGCGGCAACACCGGCACCACCACGCGTAGCGACTGCCCGGCCTTGTCGCCCTGACGACGGTCCAGGCCATCCTCGGCCTCCAGATGCAAGTCCATCAGGTACGGCAGCACGCCGACCACCGGTTTGCCGGTGCGCTGCTCCAGCCAGTCCAGACCGGGTTGCAGCAGGGCGACATCGCCCCGGAAGCGATTGATGATGAAGCCCTTGACCCGCGCCTGTTCGCTGGGCGACAGCAGCTCGAGTGTACCGACCAGATGGGCAAAGACCCCGCCACGGTTGATGTCGGCGATCAGCAGCACCGGGCAATCCACCGCCTCGGCGAAACCCATGTTGGCGATATCGTTCTCGCGCAGGTTGATCTCCGCCGGCGAGCCGGCACCTTCGACCATCACCACCTGGTAGGCGTCGCGCAGGCGCTGGTGCGACTCCAGCACCGCCTGCATGGCGATGGCCTTGTAGCCGTGGTAGGCCACGGCATTCATGGTGGTCACGGCTCGGCCGTGGATGATCACCTGCGAACCGGTGTCGGTGTTGGGCTTGAGCAGCACCGGGTTCATGTCGGTGTGCGGTACCAAACCACTGGCCTGGGCCTGCACCGCCTGGGCGCGGCCGATTTCACCGCCGTCGGCGGTGACGGCACTGTTGAGTGCCATGTTCTGCGGCTTGAACGGCACCACGTTGACGCCCTGGCGACGCAGCCAGCGGCACAGGCCGGTCACCAGGGTGCTCTTGCCGGCATCGGAAGTGGTGCCCTGCACCATGAGGGTGGTCATCGAAGGTCCTTGCGGTAGTCGAGCAACAGGCTTTCCAGGCGCTGCCAGTCCGCTTCGCTGGCAGGCAGGCCGAAGCGCAGGCTGCTCTGCGCACCCTCGCCGCTGAACAGGCGCAGCAGCACACCGCGCTGCGCCGCGAATTGGTAAAGCGCCGCCGCCTGGTCGGTCACGCAGCGCTGGAAGAGTGCGCAACCGCCATCGGGTGGCAGCCCGTGGGCCGTCAGCAACGCCTGCAAGCGGGCGGCAGCCTGTTCGGTACGCTCACGCTGACGTTGCTGGCCCTCGCGGTCGCTGAGACAGGCCAAGCCCACCTTGCGGCTCGGGCCGCTGACCGTCCAGGGACCTAGCTCGCTGGCCAGGGCCTTGAGCAGGCCAGGCTCGGCCAGCACGAAACCCAGACGCACCCCGGCCAGGCCGAAGAACTTGCCGAACGAGCGCAGCACGATCAGCCCGCTGCGCCCGGTCTCGGCGGCCAGGCTGAGGGTCGGGGTGTTATCCATGAAGGCTTCGTCGACCACCAGCCAGCCACCGCGCTCGGCCAGGCGCGCATGCCACTCCAGCAGGCGCTCGGTCGGCAGCAGGCGGCCAGTGGGGTTGTTGGGGTTGACCACCACCAGTACGTCCAGGGTTTCGAGGAAATGCTCGACCTCAGGTTCGAGCACTTCGCGCACCAGAAAACCGTGCTTGCGCCAGGCATGCGCGTGCTCGGCATAGCACGGCGACAACACCCCGACCCTGCCGGTGCCGCGCAAGCGCGGCAGGGCCTGGATCGCCGCCTGGGAACCGGCTACCGGCAGCAGTTGTGCGGCACCGTAGTAGGCACAGGCGGCGGCTTCCAGACCGTCATCGGTTTCCGGCAGGCGCGCCCAGTCGCGCGCTTCGATTGGCGGAATCGGCCAGGCCCAGGGCGCGATGCCGGTCGACAGGTCGAGCCATTGCGCTTGAGCAATCCCATAGCGCTGCGCGGCGGCGCGCAGCCGGCCACCATGCTCAAGCATAGAACGCACCTCCCAGACAAAGGACCAGCAGCCACAGCCACACACCGCGCTGCACCAGTTGCCAGCCGGCCTCGATGGCTTGGGCATCGGCTGGCCGACCTTCGCCCAGCGCCGGGCGCTCGTGCAACTCGCCGTGATAGATCGCCGCACCACCGAGTTGCACCTGCAGGGACCCGGCACCGGCCGCCATCACCGGGCCGGCATTCGGGCTGTCCCAGGTCGGCCCCTGACTGCGCCAGCAGCGCAGCGCACCGCGGGTATGGCCCAGCACGGCGTAGGTCAGCACCACCAGCCGCGCCGGAATATAGTTGAGCAGGTCGTCGATCTTCGCCGCTGCCCAGCCGAAGCGTTCGAAACGTTCGTTGCGGTAGCCCCACATGGCATCCAGGGTATTGCTCAGGCGATACAGCACCACGCCCGGAGCGCCGGCGACCACGAACCAGAACAGCGCAGCGAACACCGCATCGCTGCCGTTCTCCAGCACCGACTCGGTGGCCGCCCGCGCCACGCCGTTGGCCTCCAGGTCGTCGGTCTTGCGGCTGACCAGGTAGCTGACCCGTCGCCGCGCTTCAGCGAGGTCGCCACCGCGCAGTGCAGCAGCCACCGGCATCACGTGCTCGCCAAGACTGCGCAGGCCCAGGGCACAGTACAGGGCAAGGATTTCCACCAGGGTGCCTAGATAAGGCAGCCAGCTCAGCAGGGTGACCAGTAGGGTCAGCGGCAACACCGCCAGCACCCAGGCCGTCACGCCGTGGCTGCGCCAGCCGCGCCCGCCGGCGTTGAAGCGTTGTTCGATACGCCCGGCATAATTGCCGAACGCAACCAGCGGATGCGAGCGTTTCGGTTCGCCGAGCAGCGCATCCAGCGCCACGCCCGCCACGCTCAACAACGCCACACTCATGGCTGCACTCCCCATTGGTTGTCATATACCAGTTGTTCCAGCGGGCGCGCCTGCGCCCAGCCTTCGAGCACCAGCATGGGCGCCGGGTAGAACCCCTGCACCGGCCCCAGGCAGAGAATCGCCAGGGGCCGCGCACCGTCGGGCATACCCAGCAGGTCGGCCAGCGCCTGCGGGTCGAACAGCGACACCCAGCCCATGCCCAGGCCTTCGGCACGGGCCGCCAGCCACAGGTTCTGGATGGCGCAGGACAGCGAAGCGATGTCCATTTCCGGCAGGGTACGGCGGCCGAACACATAGGCCTCGCGACCGTCCATCAAGGCCGCGACGATCACTTCGGCGCAATCGCTGATGCCCTCGACCTTGAGCTTCATGAACTCGTCGGAGCGCTCGCCCAGAGCTTCGGCGGTGCGTACCCGCTCGTCCTCCACCAGGGCCTGCAGGCGGCCACGCAATTGAGTGTCACGGATGCGGATGAACCGCCAGGGCTGCATCAGGCCGACGCTGGGCGCGTGATGCGCGGCCTCCAGCAAACGGGCCAGCACCTCGGGCGCCACGCTGCCGCCGCTGAAGTGGCGCATGTCACGGCGCTCGGCAATGACGCGGTACACCGCGGCGCGTTCTTCGGCACTGAACGGCACGTCGCTCATGGGCGCGCCTCGTCAGGGTGGAACAGCGCGGCCACGGCCTGCGGATTGGACGGAAAGTAGAAATGCACGTAAGAGGCGGTGAGCCGCCCCACGCGGTACACCGCCTCGGCGCCGCGCCCGCCGTTGGGGCTGACACCGCGGGCGATGGGCTGCAACTCGGTGCTGGTCAGCGAATGGTGATAGGTGTGCCCGCGCAGCAGGCCTTCGGGCAGCTCCACGGCCTGCAGGGCCAGGGCAGCGAGACGTTTCTGCATCACCGCTTCGCCAGGCAGCAGGCCGACCAGCTCGGCGCGGGTGCCATCGACATCGGTCAGCGCATCGAGCAGGTACAGCATGCCGCCGCACTCGGCCAGCAGCGGCTTGCCGGCGGCATGGTGAGCGGCGATGGCGCCACGCATCGCCCGGTTGTCCTGCAGCGCCAGGTGATGCAGCTCCGGGTAACCGCCGGGCAGGTAGAGGCTGTCGGCCTCTGGCAGCGCGCTGTCGTGGATCGGCGAAAAGAAACTCAGCTCGGCCCCCATGGCGCGCAGCAGGTCGAGGCTGGCGCCATACGTGAAGGCGAACGCCTCGTCACGCGCCACGGCAATGCGCACACCGGCCAGCAACGGCTCGGCGGCCTCGAGCGGCGGCGCGGCGAAGCTGACCGGCGGCGGCAGCGGCACCTCGCAAGTGCTGGCCAGCGCCTGCGCGGCGGCATCCAGACGCATGTCCAGGTCGTTCAGTTCACTGGCCTGAACCAGGCCCAGGTGGCGGCTGGGCAGTTCGATGCCGGTCTCGCGGGACAGTGCGCCATACCAGCGCAGCCCCTCGGTCAGGCTGTTTTCCAGCAATTGCGCGTGACGCACGGTGCCGACGCGGTTGGCCAGTACCCCGGCGAATGGCAGGTCCGGCTGGTAGCGCGCCAGGCCCAGGGCAAGGGCGCCGAAGGTCTGGGCCATCGCCGTGCCGTCGATCACGCCGAGCACCGGCACGCCGAAATGCCGCGCCAGATCGGCACTGGAGGGCGTGCCGTCGAACAACCCCATGACCCCTTCGATAAGAATCAGGTCCGCCTCTGCCGCCGCCTCCCACAACAGGCGGCGGCTCTCCCCGGCGCCGACCATCCACAGGTCGAGCTGGTACACCGGCGCGCCGCTGGCGCGTTCGAGAATCATCGGGTCGAGAAAGTCCGGGCCGCACTTGAACACTCGGACCTTGCGGCCCTGATTGCGGTGCAGGCGCGCCAGGGCGGCGGTGACGGTGGTCTTGCCCTGACCGGACGCCGGTGCGGCGATCAGGACCGCCGGGCACTGGCGAGAGGCATCACTCACAGTTCGATACCCTTTTGCGCGCGGATACCAGCCTGGAAGGCGTGCTTGACCATGCCGATCTCCGACACGGTGTCGGCGAGGTCGACCAGCTCAGGCTTGGCGCCGCGCCCGGTGACCACTACGTGCTGCATCGGCGGGCGGGCCTGCAGGTCAGCAAGCACCTGGTCGAGATCCAGGTAACCATGCTTGAGGGCGATGTTCAGTTCATCGAGGATCACCAGGTTGACGCCAGGGTCGGCGAGCATCTGCCGCGACACTTCCCAGGCGGCCTGGGCAGCGGCGATGTCACGCTGGCGGTCCTGGGTTTCCCAGGTAAAGCCCTCACCCATGACGTGATAGCGCACCTGCTCGGGAAAGCGCCGGAAGAACAGCTCTTCGCCGGTGGCATTGCGGCCCTTGATGAACTGCACCACGCCGCACTGCATGCCATGGCCCATGGCCCTGGCCAGCATGCCGAACGCCGAACTGCTCTTGCCCTTGCCGTTGCCGCTGAGCACCAGCAGCAGGCCGCACTCGTTGGGCGAGTTGGCAATGCGTTCGTCGATAATGGCTTTCTTGCGCTGCATGCGCGCCAGGTGGCGCTCGTCGCGCTCGGGGGATTCGTTCATCTCAGCTCTCCGCTGGTCACACAGGCGAAAGCAGACGACAGGACGACAAGGCAGACGGCGGCCTTGCGCATAGCATCGCCCGCCGTGATGCCGTGAATAAGTGACAGGCCGGTCTCCGGGCTCATGAGCGAAGCACGGGGCTTCTTCGGGCTAGGCCCGACCATGCGCCTTCCCGACGTGCGTCAGTGGCATAAGGCATGGGGTTGGCTCATCTACCGTTGCGGGGGCAGCGCCGGAATCGAAAAAAGTCTCTTCCCACCGGCTTCCCTGTTTCACCTTGCCAATCGATGATTGCAAGGCACCTGAAACGAACCGCGAAGGGTAGAGTGTTGGGCTGGGAGCGTCAAACAGTATCGGATTGAACCTGGCCGCTCGCCCTGCCTCTATCAGTCATCCCCTCCGGCGCTGCCGAACCAGGAGTCCAGCATGTCCAGATCCGCTCCACGCCTGATCCTCACTTTGCTGGTCGCGGGCGGCCTGGCAGCCTGTGGCGAAACCGCCCGCTTGCAGGTCGCCGACGGCACCGGCCCCAGCCCCCGGCTGCCGGAACCGAACAAGACCCTGATCCCCACCGTGAACATCGCTCCGGCGGTCGGCTGGCCGGCGGGGGCAAAACCGCTCGCCGCACCCGGCACCCAAGTGGTGGCCTTCGCCAATGGCCTGGATCACCCGCGCTGGCTATACGTGCTGCCCAATGGCGATGTGCTGGTCGCCGAATCCAACGCGCCGGCCAAGGCGTCGTCATCGGGCGGCCTGCGCGAGTGGATCGCCAGCAAGATCATGCAGCGTGCCGGCGCCGGCGTGCCGAGCGCCAACCGCATTACCCTGTTGCGCGATGAAGACAACGACGGCGTGGCCGACACCCGCTCGGTCCTGCTGGAAAACCTGAACTCTCCGTTCGGCATGGCGCTGGTGGGCCATACCCTCTACGTGGCCGACACCGACCGGCTGATCAGCTTCCCCTACGAAAGCGGCCAGACTCGCATCAGCGCAGCGCCTACCCTGGTCACCGAACTACCCGGCGGGCCGCTCAACCACCATTGGACCAAGAACGTCATCGCCAGCCCGGACGGCCGCAAGCTGTACGTGACGGTGGGCTCCAACAGCAACGTGGGTGAAAACGGCCTGGATCAGGAACAGGGCCGTGCAGCGATCTGGGAAGTGGACCGGGCCAGCGGCCAGAAGCGCCTGTTCGCTACCGGCCTGCGCAACCCCAATGGCATGGATTGGGAGCCCCATACCGGCAAGCTGTGGACGGCCGTGAACGAGCGTGACGAGATCGGCAGCGACCTGGTGCCCGACTACGTGACTTCAGTGCAGGACGGCGGTTTCTATGGCTGGCCCTGGAGCTACTATGGCCAGCACGTGGACCAGCGAGTAACACCGCAGAACGCGGCACAGGTGGCCAAGGCCCTTGTACCCGACTACGCGGTCGGCCCGCACACCGCGTCGCTGGGCCTGACCTTCTCCAACGGCAAGAGCCTGGCCGCGCCCTTCGACCAAGGCCTGTTCGTCGGCCAGCATGGCTCATGGAATCGCAAGCCGCACAGCGGCTACAAGGTGGTGTTCATTCCGTTCAGGGATGGCAGACCCGCCGGCCAGCCACTGGATTTGCTGACCGGCTTTCTCGACGCAGAAGGCCAGGCCATGGGCCGCCCGGTTGGCGTAGTGCAGGACAAGCACGGCGGTGTGCTGGTGGCCGATGACGTGGGCAATACGATCTGGCGAGTGACATCGGCGCCTTAGGTGATAGATGGCCCCGTACGGCCCTGAGCGGCTTCAGCCGCTTAGCTCCCAGCTTATGCCGCTACGACCGGAGCCGCACTGCTTGCGCGCTCAGCGAGCGTTCTGCGCCAGGCTCGAAGGCTGCAGCACGCGTTTGGCATTCAGGTACGCCTTCTGCCAGTAAGGCGAGCCGATGTTGTCCAGCTTCACCGTGCCACCGGTGGCGGGAGCATGCACGAAGCGCCCTTCGCCGACATAGATACCGGCATGGGACACCTGCGAGCCGCCCGAGGTGGCGAAGAATACCAGGTCACCGGTCTGCAGCTGTTCACGGCTGACGCTGGGGGCATTCATCACAATCATGTCGCGGGTCGAGCGCGGCAGGCTGATACCGGCCATGTCGCGGTACACGTAGGCGATCAGGCCGCTGCAATCGAACCCGGAATCCGGGGTGTTGCCACCCCAGCGATAGGGCGTACCGACCAGGCCCAGGGCGCGGAACAGCACATCTTCAACGACAGGAGAAGACATGACCGCCGGGGCGATGATGACAGGGCGCTGCACGACCTTGGGCTGCGGTGGCGGCGCACTGGCGCACGCACCCAGTAAGGCCGCCAGGGAAATCACGGTTACACGCAAGGTCATCGACATCACCACAACAACTCCCTTCGGATGCGGCCTGTTGCCGAAATTCAAAAAACCCGGTCAGGGACCGGGTTCAGATTACTTGTGACGCTTGATGTTAGCTGGCTTGACGCTGGTGGTGGTCATCGCAGTGGTCTGCGCGTCCCCCGTTGCCGGTACCAGCGCCAATGCGCGCTTGGCTTCGACGAAGGTCTTGCTCCAGTAGGAGTCGTCCAGGCTGTCGATTCTCACACCCCCGCTGCGGCGGCTGCTGGAGTGGATGAACTGGTCATCGCCCAGGTAGATGGCGGCGTGGCTGATGCGACCGCGGCCGGCGGTGCTGAAGAACAGCAGGTCGCCTGGCTTGAGGTCGCGGCGCGACACCTGGGGTGCGTCGATATTCATCATTTCGCGGCTGGAGCGCGGCAGATTCATGCCGGCCTCTTCGCGGAACAGATAGCCGATGAAGCCGCTGCAGTCGAAACCGGCGGTGGAATTACCGCCAAAGCGATAGCGGGTGCCTATCAGCGACTTGCCACGTTCGAGGATGCTGTCGGCCAGCAGCGGCAACTGATAGCTGGTGTCGTCGGAGAACTCGGCCAGTTCTTCTTCGCTTTCCAGGCTCTGCCGGGATTGCGCATGCAACGCCTGACGGGCGCTGGACTGGGCGGTAACGGAATTCTGGTACTGCTGGGGCTGCTGGGTCACCGATGACTGGGTGGAGCAACCGAACAGGAAAGTCACGAAAGCGAGTGGCACGAGGGGTGCGAAGCGAACAACCTGCATGGGCACGACCGTGGCTGGAAATGATGAGGAGCGCAGACTATGCCCACTATCATGGCAATTTGCAAATTCTATTGAATTAAATGTGACTTATCAGCTCGGGCATGACATGTGCCGCCCTGCCCTGCAGGAAAATATCCATCGACGCGCTGTGATCGGTGGCCTGAGGATTGATTTCCAAGGTAAAGCCGCCCGACACCCGGGTGCGCAGCATGGGCTCGTGGATGTAAGGAAAGCTCGCCGTGGTGCCAATGCTCAGCACCGCGTCGAAGCCCAGGGTCATCTGCCGCTCCAGGGTACGCAGTGCTTCGGCGGGGAGCATTTCCTGAAACAGCGTGACCGGCGGGCGCAGCACACCGCAGCACGCCTTGCACAACGGTGGTAATGGACCGTCCAGATGCACGGCGAGTTCCGCCTCCTGGGCGTTGCATGCCTGGCAGTACAGGGGCCAGAACTGCCCATGGATCTCGATCAGCCGCTCGACCGGGCTGCCCGCCGCGCGGTGGTAGCCGTCGACATTCTGCGTCAGCACCCAGCACTCGGGCTTGCGGCGCTGCAACTGGGCGATGGCGTAATGGGCGACGTTGGGCTCGCCAGCCAGGCAGGCCTTGCCCAACTGGGCGATGTATTTCCAGCACAGCGCCGGGTCACGGCGCAGCATCGGCCCGGACAGCGCCATCTCGATAGGCAGGCCATCGTCGGTATGGCCGTTGTAGAGCCCCCCGACACCACGATAGGTCGGCAACCCGGAATCGGCCGACAACCCGGCCCCGGTGATCACCAGAATGCGCTGCGCATGACGCAGGGCGGCGGCCGCCTGGCGAATCAGTTGCGGGTCCGGCGTAGCGGCTACCAACCCAGGGTTTCCTTGAGGAAAGGAATGGTCAGCTTGCGCTTTTCTTGCAGCGAGGCCTGGTCAAGGCGTTCGAGCAGTTCGAACAGCGCGCTCATGCTGCGCGTGCCACGGGTCAGAATGAAGTGCCCGACTTCGTCGGTGAGGTGCAGGCCACGCCGTGAGGCACGCAGTTGCAGGGCACGCAGCTTGTCTTCATCGGACAGGCCACGCATCTGGAACACCAGCGCCATGGTCAGCCGCGACTTGAGGTCTGGCAATTTGATGGGCAATTCGCGGGGCGACTTGGAGGCCGCGATCAACAGGCGTCGGCCACTGTCGCGCAAGCGATTGAACAGGTGGAACAGCGCTTCTTCCCAGTCCGGCTTGCCGGCGATGGCCTGCAGGTCGTCCAGGCACACCAGCTCGTACTGCTCCAGATGGTCGAACAGCTCGACGCCCTGCTCCAGCAACTCGGCCAGCGGCAGGTAGACCGCCGGCTCGCCCAGCTGCTTGAAGCGCAGGCACGCCGCCTGCAACAGGTGGGTGCGTCCTACGCCGTCCTTGCCCCATAGATAGATGAGACTTTCGGTCCACCCCGCGTCCGCTTCGCACAGGCGCTCGACATAGCCGAGCGCCGCTGCATTGGCGCCCGGGTAGTAATTGATGAAGGTGGCGTCATCGCGCAGACGCACACTCAGGGGCAGCTGAACGGGTTTCATGCTGGCTGGGCGCTTCCCGGAAGCAAGCGGTGACCTCTGAACAAAGATAGCAAAGTCTATACCCGCTGGCCGGACCGCACAATGCGACGGACTTCAAGCAAAATCAAAGGCTTGCGAAATCGCCGCAACGACAGTGTCGGCACGCGCCAGCATTCGGTTTCAAAGTTCCGGGTCGCGGTCGCCGGCATACATCTGCGATTCCTTGTACAGCGCATGCAGATGGCGCAGCAGCACCATGATCACCGCCGCCACCGGCAGCGCCAGAAGGATGCCGGTGAAACCGAACAGCTCGCCACCCGCCAGGATGGCGAAGATCACTGCCACCGGGTGCAGGCCGATGCGATCACCGACCAGCAACGGCGTAAGCACCATGCCTTCCAGGGCCTGACCCACCATGAACACCGCGACGATGCCGAGCATCGGGTAGAGGTCGCCGCCGAACTGGAACAGCCCGGCGATCAGCGCCGAGCCAATGCCGATGACGAAGCCCATGTACGGCACGATGGCCGCCAGGCCGGCGATCATGCCGATCAGCAGGCCCAGCTCCAGCCCGACCAGCATCAGGCCTGCCGCATAGATGACGCCCAGACCGACCATCACCAGCAGCTGCCCGCGAATGAACGCCCCCAGCACCTCATGACACTCGCCGGCCAGTTGCACGATCTGCGCCTCACGCTGACGCGGCAGCAAGCCGCGGATGCGCGCCATCATCAGGTCCCAGTCGCGCAGCAGGTAGAAGGCCACCACCGGAATCAGCACCAGGTTGGCCAGCCAGCCGATCAGCGCCAGGCTCGACGCCGTCGCCTGCGAGAGCACCACACTGACGATGTCCCCAGCCTGGCCCATGTGCCCGGCCAGGGCCGCCTTGATCTTGTCGAAGCGCCAGAAGCCATCGGCCAGGCCGAACTTGGCCTGTACCCAGGGCAAGGCGGTGTGCTGCAGCCAGTCGAGGATCTGTGGCGCCAGCTCGTACAAGCGCACCAGTTGCTTGACCAGCATCGGCACCAGAATCAGCAGCAAGGCCAGCAGCACCAGGGTGAACAGGCCGAATACCACCACCACGCTCAAGGAGCGGGACAGGCGCAGACGCTCCAGGCGATCGACCAGCGGGTCACCCATGTAAGCCAGCAGCAACGCCACCAGGAACGGCATGAGGATCGGGTGCAGCAGAAAGATGAAGGCGACCAGCAGCGCCGCGCCGCCCAGCCAGTACCAGCGTTTAGTGTCGGTCATGATGTTCCTTGCATCGGATGTCCCTTGAACCAAGGCCTGGACGGCCTTGCACAGGCAGCCAGTGCCGCAACAGGCGACACCGGCTCAGCACCGCCGGATCACCAGCGGAAATACAGCGTGTTGCTTGCGGCAGGTACGGGGGCGCCTGGCGCCTGCGGGGTGGCGGCGGCATTAACCGGGGCGGCCTCACTGGCGGGTACTTCCTGCAGGTGGGCCAGGGACAGTTGGCTGCGCAACTGCTCGGCACTGGCACCGACCTCGAAGCTGGCCTTGTCGCCCTCGACCAGCAGCAATTTGCCACCGAAGGGCTCCAGCAGGCGCATCAGCTGCGCGTAGCGCTCCAGGTTCATGCCTTGCACCTGAAGCGTCTGACTGCTGGCACTGCTGCCGGGCTTGACCGCGAAGCGCGGTGCAAGGCGCTCGCTCACCGCGAGCAGCACCGCATCGGCCAGGGCTTCAGAGGTATCGGCCGTAGCCTTGCCCTGCTCGCGCTGGTCACCCAGCCAGAGCCGCCATTCACCTTGCCACTTGCCAGCGTCTTCACGGGCATGCACCGCCAGGATGGCATCGGTGCCGTAGCGCTCGGAGGCTTGTTTGAGTTCGGCAGGGTCCGCAGCGGAAAGGCTCTTGGCGTTCGCCACGCTCTGCTCGGAGAGGTCTGCCAATGGCAGGTGCAGAGGCAACCCACGGTGCTGGGCTGCGCGGCGCAGCGGCTCGGCAGCAGGCTGGCCGTCGCCGACCAGGTTGGAACCTTCGGTGGAATCAATCAGCCACCAGCCGATCATGCTCGGGCGGTTGCTGCCCCAGATCGGCAGCCCGGCCTGGCGCAGGCTGCGGTCGGTGCTGGCCGGGTCGAAGTCCACCAGCAGGGTCTGCGGCGGCCCGGCCTCGTAGCCGTACTGGCTGATGATCTGTTGCGGGTTCTTGCGCACTTCGGCCAGTGCCGCGCCCTCGGCGGCCTTGGTGCTACCGGTGAGACGTCCCACCAGCGTCTGCAGCGCTGCCTGGGTAGCGCGCTCGCGCTCGTCCGGCGACTGGCTGCTCACCGGTTCGCGTACTTGGTAGAGGTCATTCACGGTCTGCGCGAAAACCGGCAGGCTCGCCAGGCTCAGGCAGCCGAGGAAGAGGAATCTGGAAAAACGCATGGGCAGGTCCTGAAAGGAAAGAAAGCAGGCTCTAGACAGCAGCATGCGCTCAATCATTCACATTCGGGTCGCGATTGTACAGAGCGCCGGCCTGTACATACCCCGGCTTTCATGTGCGCCAGCCCCTGCCCGTCGGGCCAAGGATGGCTCCAGCGCGGCAAGCCTGCTAAAATCGCGCGCCTTCGCAGACCGACCATGGTACCGGTTCCGAAACAGTGCAGCGCAGCACCGCGCCACTGGCCCGGACCCAACCGCAGCGGTCGATTCTCTTTCCGAATCCCCCCTAAAGGCCTGGATTTTTTATGAGCAAGCAACCCTCCCTGAGCTACAAAGACGCCGGTGTGGACATCGACGCCGGTGAAGCATTGGTCGAACGCATCAAAGGCGTGGCCAAGCGCACTGCGCGCCCTGAAGTCATGGGCGGCCTGGGAGGTTTCGGCGCGCTCTGCGAAATCCCCGCCGGCTACAAGCAGCCGGTACTGGTCTCCGGCACCGACGGCGTAGGCACCAAGCTGCGTCTGGCGCTGAACCTGAACAAGCACGACAGCATCGGCCAGGACCTGGTCGCCATGTGCGTCAATGACCTGGTGGTGTGCGGCGCCGAGCCGCTGTTCTTCCTCGACTACTACGCCACCGGCAAGCTGAATGTCGACGTCGCCGCCACCGTGGTCACCGGCATCGGCGCTGGCTGCGAACTGGCTGGCTGCTCCCTGGTGGGTGGCGAGACCGCCGAGATGCCAGGCATGTACGAAGGCGAAGACTACGACCTGGCCGGCTTCTGCGTAGGCGTGGTGGAAAAGGCCGAGATCATCGACGGCTCGAAGGTCGCCACCGGTGACGCACTGATCGCCCTGCCCTCCTCCGGCCCGCACTCCAACGGCTACTCGCTGATCCGCAAGATCATCGAAGTCTCTGGTGCCGACATCGAAAGCACCCAACTGGGCGGCAAGCCACTGGCCGACCTGCTGATGGCCCCGACGCGCATCTACGTCAAGCCGCTGCTCAAGCTGATCAAGCAAACCGGCGCGGTGAAGGCCATGGCCCACATCACCGGTGGCGGCCTGCTGGACAACATCCCGCGGGTACTGCCAGCCGGCGCCCAGGCGGTCATCGATGTCGCCAGCTGGGAGCGCCCGGCGGTGTTCGACTGGCTGCAGGAAAAAGGCAACGTCGACGAGCACGAAATGCATCGCGTGCTGAACTGCGGCGTCGGCATGGTCATCTGCGTGGCGCAGGACCAGGTGGAACAGGCCCTGAACGTGCTGCGTGAAGCCGGCGAACAGCCGTGGGTGATCGGCCAGATCGGCGCCGCTGCCGAAGGCGCCGCGCAAGTCGAGCTGAACAACCTCAAGGCGCATTGATGCCGGCTTCGACCCAGACGCCCTGCAATGTCGTGGTGTTGCTGTCGGGTACCGGCAGCAACCTGCAGGCCATGATCGACAGCTTCAAGGACAGCGACAGCCCGGCGCGCATTCGCGCGGTGATTTCCAACCGCGCCGACGCCCTGGGGCTGCAACGCGCGCGGGACGCCGGCATCGAAACCCGCGTGCTGGAGCACGCGACGTTCGATGGCCGCGAAGCCTTCGACGCGGCGCTGATGGCGCTGATCGACGATTTCGCCCCCGACCTGGTGGTGCTGGCCGGTTTCATGCGCATTCTCAGCGCCGGCTTCGTCAGCCACTACCAGGGCCGCCTGCTGAACATCCACCCTTCGCTGCTGCCGCGCTACAAGGGCCTGCATACCCACCAGCGCGCCCTGGAAGCTGGCGACCGGGAGCACGGCTGCAGCGTGCACTTCGTCACCGAGGAACTCGACGGCGGACCACTGGTCGTACAGTCAGTGATTTCGGTAGAGTTGCATGATTCGCCCGCCAGCCTGGCACAACGTGTCCACGCCCAGGAACACCGGATTTACCCACTGGCCATTCGCTGGTTCGCCGAAGGCCGTCTGCGCCTCGATGAACAGGGCGCACGCCTGGATGGCCAGTTGCTTCCGGCCAGCGGCCACCTGATTCGAAACTAGGAGATCCCATGCGTCGCGCACTGCTCTTCGCTTTCGCCCTGCTCGCCCTGCCTGCTGCCCAGGCAGCCGAACTTCAGCCGTTCTCCGCCAGCTACACCGCCGACTGGAAGCAGCTGCCCATGAGCGGCACCGCCGAGCGCAGCCTGGAAGCCGGCCCCAACGGCACCTGGAACCTCAACTTCAAGGCTTCCATGGTCATCGCCAGCCTCACCGAGTCGAGCACCCTGAAGGTCGACAAGGACGTGATGGTGCCCCAGACCTACAGCTTCGAGCGCAGTGGCCTGGGCAAGTCGAAAAAGGTCGACCTGGCCTTCGACTGGACCAACAAGGTGGTGACCGGCAGCGACCGCGGCGACGCGATCAAGCTGCCGATCAACCGCGGCGTGCTGGACAAATCCACTTACCAGCTGGCCCTGCAGCATGACGTGGCCGCCGGCAAGAAAAGCATGAGCTACCAAGTGGTCGACGGTGACGAACTGGACACCTACGACTTCCGCGTACTGGGCTCGGAAACCGTGTCCACCAAGGCCGGCCAGATCGACGCGATCAAGGTCGAACGGGTCCGCGACCCCACGCAGAGCAAGCGCATCACCGTGCTCTGGTTCGCCAAGGACTGGGACTACCTGCTGGTGCGCCTGCAACAGGTCGAGACCGACGGCAAGGAGTACAACATCATGCTCCAGGACGGTACGGTGAACGGCAAGGCGGTCAAAGGCCGCTAAACCGGGATAGCAGTGAAAAGCCCCTGGTAGCGATACCAGGGGCTTTTTTGTGGGCGCTGGAAAAGCAGGCGCCAGTGCCGCGGCGAGCGGGAAGCGAATTCATGAAACATGAAGAAACATTCATAGTGGCTCAAGGCCTTGTCATTCAAGGCGTCCAGCCTTTCGAGCGGACTGGGAACTTTATGAGGCTATTTACTTAGCAAGCTAATAAAAACTATAAAAAAGGCCTGCGACATCTCGCCGCAGTTATCAGAATCGGGAGATCACACCATGACCGTAACAGTGACTGAACGCGACGAAGCCCACCTCTCTCATGAGGCCATCGGCCACGGCATCCATATCTGGGATGTGCGCCAGCAGGACCAGCTGGTCGGAATGTTCCACGACGAAGCCGACGCGCAGCGCTACAAAGAAGAACTCGAAGCGCAGGAGAATCAAGCCCACGCCGAACACCGCTGAATTCTGCTGCGTGCGTAGGGCCCCGGCCCTGCCAGCCATTCAAAGGGGCGACTGCAGCCGCGAAGAGCTTCGCGGTTGCAGTCGCCCCTACAGGTTCAGCGCGCTTCTGGCGAGGTGGTTACCACATCAGATCGTCTGGAATCTGGTAGGCCGCATACGGATCGTCGGCATCCGGGGCCTCGGTAGGCGTATTGAGCAGCACAATACGCTTCGGGTCGCGTTCCTGGATCTTCAGCGCCGCTTCGCGAGGGATGATCTCGTAGCCGCCACCGTGATGCACGATGGCCAGCGAGCCGCTGCTCAGCTTGTTACGCATCAAGGCATTCACCGCAATGCGCTTGACCTTCTTGTCATCGACGAAGTTGTAGTAATCCTCGCTGTTGATCTTGGGCAGGCGCGACACTTCGATCAACTGCTTGATCTGCGCAGCGCGCGCCTTGGCCTCGACCTTCTCCTGCTGCTGGCGATTGAGTTCCTGGTCGCGCTTGGCTTTTTCGGCCATGGCTTCCTGGGCGGCGCGCTTCTGCGAGTCGTCGATCTCGATCTGCCCCTTGTGGGCCAGACGCTGTTCTTTCTGCTTGGCTTTGCTGACCTGTTTGGCCTGCTTTTCGTTGACCAGGCCAGCCTTGAGCAGCTGGTCGCGTAGGGAAAGGCTCATTGTCTACTCGCTTGATACAGTACAGCCGCTTGCAGTTCGGTCAACCGCAAGCGGCGGGGTTCTTTTCCTGTCGTTTGGCTTCGCCCCACAGGGCGTCGAGTTCTTCCAGGCTGCAGCCTTCGAGAGCCCGCCCCTGGTCACGCACCACCGACTCGATGAAACGAAAACGCCGGTCGAACTTGCCGTTGGCGGAGCGTAGCGCAGTTTCCGGGTCGACTTTAAGGTGCCGGGCCAGATTGACCACCGAAAACAGCAGATCGCCGATTTCCTCGGCCATCTCAGCCGTTGCACCGCCAGCCATGGCCTCCAGCACTTCGTCGAGTTCCTCGCGGACCTTGTCGACCACCGGCAGCGCCTCCGGCCAGTCGAAGCCCACCTGAGCGGCGCGCTTCTGCAGCTTGCTGGCCCGCGACAACGCCGGCAACGCGCTCGGCACGTCATCGAGCAGGGAAAGCTGTTCAGGTGCCGTGGCCTGCTCAGCGCGCTCCTGGGCCTTGATTTCGTCCCAGCGGCGATTGATCTCGCTTTCGCTCAGGCGCGGGGCTTCCGGTGCAGCATGCAGCTCGCCGGTGGGAAACACATGGGGATGGCGGCGCAGCAGCTTGCGGGTGATGCCATCGACCACCGCATTGAAGTCGAAGCGCCCCTCCTCCCGGGCCAGTTGGGCATAGAACACCACCTGGAACATGAGGTCGCCCAACTCACCCTGCAGATGAGCAAAATCGCCGCGCTCGATGGCGTCGGCCACTTCGTAGGCTTCTTCCAGGGTGTGCGGCACGATACTGGCGTAGGTCTGCTTCAAGTCCCACGGGCAGCCGTACTGCGGGTCGCGCAAACGGGCCATGAGGTGCAGCAGGTCGTCGAGTGTGTACATGTGGGCTCCCGAGGTCGCCAGCTTCAAGGGGCCGGCCGATTACGATCCGCCGCCCCCTTGAAGCTGTCGTTCATGGCGTCTTGTTGCGCCGCGTCTCGATGATGTTGGGCAGCTGGGAAATCCGCCCCAGCAAGCGCCCCAGGGCGTCGAGGCCGGGGATCTCGATGGTCAGCGACATCAGTGCGGTGTTGTCTTCCTTGTTGGAGCGGGTGTTGACCGCCAGCACGTTGATACGCTCGTTGAGCAGCACCTGGGTGACGTCACGCAGCAGCCCCGAACGGTCGTAGGCCCGGATGAGGATATCCACCGGGTAGGTAAGCGCCGGCGCCGGCCCCCAACTGACCTGGATGATGCGCTCCGGCTCCTTGCCGCCCAGCTGCAATACCGAGGCACAGTCCTGACGGTGAATGGTGACTCCGCGCCCCTGGGTGATGTAACCGACGATGGCATCGCCCGGCACCGGCTGGCAGCAGCCGGCGATCTGGGTCAACAGGTTGCCCACGCCCTGGATCTGGATGTCGCCACGCTTGCCCGGCTTGTAGCCAGTGGCCTTGCGCGGGATCAGCTCCACGGCATCCATGCGCTCGGGTTCGACCTGCTGCTGGGCGAGGTTGACCAGCTGGGTCAGGCGCAGGTCGCCGGCGCCCAGGGCGGCGAACATGTCTTCGCCGGTCTTGTAGTTGGCCTTCTCGGCCAGCTTCTCGAAGTCGACCTGCAGCAGCGCCATGCGCGCCAGCTCACGCTCCAGCAGGCTGCGCCCGGCAGCGACGTTCTGGTCGCGGGCCTGCAGCTTGAACCAGTGAACGATCTTGGCGCGCGCCCGCGAGGTGGTGATGTAGCCCAGGTTGGGGTTCAGCCAGTCGCGGCTCGGCGTGCCCTGCTTGCTGGTGATGATCTCCACCTGCTCGCCGGTTTGCAGGCTGTAGTTGAGCGGCACGATGCGCCCGTTGATCTTCGCGCCCCGGCAGTTGTGGCCGATCTCGGTGTGCACGCGATAGGCGAAGTCCAGTGGCGTGGCCCCCTTGGGCAGGTCGATGGCGTGGCCGTCGGGGGTGAACACGTAGACGCGGTCGGGCTCGATATCGACGCGCAGCTGCTCGGCCAGGCCGCCGATGTCGCCCAGTTCTTCGTGCCACTCCAGCACCTGGCGAAGCCAGGAGATCTTCTCTTCGTAGTGGTTGGAGCTGGACTTGACGTCGGTGCCCTTGTAGCGCCAGTGCGCGCAGACCCCCAGCTCGGCTTCCTCGTGCATGGCGTGGGTACGGATCTGCACCTCCAGCACCTTGCCCTCCGGGCCGATCACCGCCGTGTGCAGGGAACGGTAGCCGTTCTCCTTGGGGTTGGCGATGTAGTCGTCGAACTCCTTGGGAATGTGCCGCCACAGGGTGTGCACGATGCCGAGCGCGGTGTAGCAGTCGCGCATTTCCGGCACCAGCACGCGCACGGCGCGCACGTCGTAGATCTGGCTGAAGGCCAGGCCCTTGCGCTGCATCTTGCGCCAGATGGAATAGATGTGTTTCGCCCGGCCGCTGATGTCGGCCTTGACGCCCGTGGCCTGCAGTTCGTTGTCGAGCTGGGTCATCACGTCGGTGATGAAGCGCTCGCGATCCAGGCGCCGTTCGTGCAGCAGCTTGGCGATCTGCTTGTACTGATCAGGCTCCAGATAGCGGAACGACAGGTCTTCCAGTTCCCACTTGATGTGGCCGATGCCCAGGCGATGGGCCAGGGGGGCGTAGATGTCGAAGACTTCGCGGGCGACGCGGTTGCGTTTTTCCTCATCGGCGTTCTTCACCGCACGAATCGCGCAGGTGCGTTCGGCCAGCTTGATCAGCGCGACGCGGACGTCGTCGACCATGGCCACTAGCATCTTGCGCAGGTTCTCGACCTGCGTCTGACTGCCCAGCACCAGCGACTGGCGCGGGCTGAGGCTGGCGCTGATGGCCGCCATGCGCTGCACGCCCTCGATGAGCTTGGCTACGGTGGCGCCGAAGCGCTCCTCGACCTGGGGCAGGGGAATCAGCCCCTCGCGCACGCCGCGGTAGATGACCGCAGCGATCAGCGAATCCTGGTCGAGCTTGAGGTCGGCGAGGATTTCGGCGATCTCCAGGCCGGTCTGGAACGTGGAAGTACCATCGGCCCAGTCGTTGCGCCGGGTGTTGCTCTGCGCCTCGGCCTGTCTGGCAAATTCGCAGGCCTCTTTCATGGCCTGACGATCGAGAATCAGGTCGACGCTGACGATATGGTCGAGCCAAGCGTCGAGGTTGATACTGCCGTCGGTGTTGACCGGCTGGTGTGCTCTCACCTGTACCATGCTGCTTACCTTCCCTACGGCGCGATGAATGGCGCCGAAAGTCGCCGGCCTTTTGATGCGAATGCCACTTGCAGGGCCAGCAAGTACCGGCATTCGCGGGCCGGTCTGATTAAACGAGATTCCCTGTCGGCAGCCGGTTCGTTCCACTGAACCGCCACCCACTCACTCATTCTTTCATTTCAAATAACGCCATAGCCTCGACATGCGCCGTCTGAGGAAACATGTCGAGAATCCCGGCTCGTTTCAAGCGGTAACCCTGGTTGACCAGCTCAAGGGTGTCACGCGCCAGCGTGGCGGGGTTGCAGGATACATACAGCAACCGCCGGGCACCGGACTGGCCGATCTGCCGAACCACCTCGAAGGCGCCATCACGCGGCGGGTCCAAGAGTACCGCAGAAAATCCTTTTACAGACCAGTCAGCCTGCGTCAATGGCCGGGAAAGGTCAGCCTGGAAGAACTGCACGTTCTCCAGGCCGTTGTCCCGGGCATTGAGCGCCGCACGCTCGACCATCGCCTGCACGCCTTCCACCGCCACCACCTCGCCGCTCTGTGCGGCCAGCGGCAGGGCGAAGTTGCCCAGCCCGCAGAACAGGTCCATGACCCGCTCGCCCGGCTGTGGCGCCAGCCACTCCAGTGCCTGGCGGATCATCGCCTCGTTGACCTGGGCATTGACCTGGATGAAATCCCCCGGCCGCCAGGCCAGTTGCAGATTCCAGGGCTCCAGGCGATAACCCAGGGCATGGACCGGATCGGCCGGCCGAGGTTCACCCTCGCCTTGCAACCAGAGTTGTACGCGGTTGCGCGTGCAAAAATCGTGAAGGATTTGCAGGTCAGCGTCGGACAATGGCGCGGTGTGTCGCACCAGCAGCGCCAGGGCGCTGCCACTGAACAGCTCGACATGACCGACTGCCTGCGGCTTGCCGAGTCCGCGCAACAACTCAGGCAGCTGTGCCATGAGCGGCTGCAGCTCGGCGACCAGCACCGGGCAGTGGCGGACATTGACGATGTCCTGGCTGGCGGCGGCGCGAAAGCCGACGTCCAGCTGACGGGCCTTCGGGTCCCAGCGCACGGCGACCCGTGCACGACGGCGGTAGGCCAGCTCGCTGCCGACCAGCGGTGCGGCCCATTGTTCGGGTTCCACGCTGGCCACGCGCTGCAACTGTTCGGCAAGCATGGCCTGCTTGAACGCCAGCTGCTGGTCGTGAGGCATGTGCTGCACGCTGCAGCCGCCACAGCGGCCGAAGTATTCGCAGGCCGGGGCACGGCGCGCGGCGCTGGCACTCAGCACCCTTTCGGTGCGCGCCTCGACCACCTTGCCGCGCGCGCCCAGCACCCGCGCCTCGACTTCTTCACCGGCCAGGCTGCCGGCCACGAACCAGGTCTTGCCCTCGGCGAAGGCGATGCCACGGCCGTCATTGGCCAGCCGCTCGACGACCAGGCGCTGTTTCTTGCCGGTCGGCACCTGGGCACTCTTGACTCCACCAGCGGGCTGAAAACGCAGCCCTCGTTGCTGACGGGCCATCAGTTGGGCGCGTCGAAGACGCCGGTCGACAGGTAGCGGTCGCCGCGGTCACAGATGATGGCGACGATCACGGCGTTTTCTACCTCGCGGCTCAGGCGCAGCATGCCGGCCACCGAGCCGCCAGAGGACACGCCGCAGAAGATGCCTTCTTCACGGGCCAGGCGGCGCATGACGTCCTCGGCTTCGGCCTGCCCCATGTCGATGATCCGGTCGACCCGCGAAGCCTGGTAGATGCTCGGCAGGTACTCTTCAGGCCAGCGACGGATACCCGGAATGGCCGCGCCTTCCATCGGCTGCAGGCCGACGATCTGCACGTTGGGATTCTGCTCCTTGAGGTAGCGCGAATTGCCCATGATGGTACCGGTGGTGCCCATCGAGCTGACGAAATGGGTGACGGTGCCGCCGGTCTGCCGCCAGATTTCCGGGCCGGTGCCGGCGTAGTGCGCCTCGGGGTTGTCGCCATTGGCGAACTGGTCCAGCACCTTGCCGCGGCCTTCGGCCTGCATGCGCTCGGCCAGATCACGAGCGCCTTCCATGCCTTCGTCCTTGCTGACCAGGATCAGCTCGGCGCCATAGGCGGTCATCGCCGCCTTGCGCTCGGCACTGGAATTGTCGGGCATGATCAGGATCATTCGGTAGCCCTTGATGGCAGCAGCCATGGCCAGGGCGATACCGGTGTTGCCGGAGGTGGCTTCGATCAGGGTGTCACCCGGCTGGATCTGGCCACGCAGCTCGGCGCGGGTGATCATCGACAGCGCCGGGCGGTCTTTCACCGAACCGGCCGGGTTGTTGCCTTCGAGCTTCACCAGGAGGGTATTGCTGGTCTCGCCGCCGAGGCGCTGCAGGCGCACCAGCGGGGTGTTGCCGACGCAATCGGCAATGGTTTGATACGGCAGGGTCATGGCGTCTTTCGCAATCCAGACTGCGGGGGCCGCCTATCATACCGGCAAACGCCCAAAGCCCATATCACGCAAAGTGAGGCGCTTATCACCAAACGACATAACGGCCTGCGCCAATTCCACGACGCGCCCGCTCTGGCCCCCGCTGTCCCGCCACCCGGCGAGAGTCGCCGGCACACCGGCTGCCGTCCGCCATACGACCGGTGGTTACCGAGCCGTCCAAGGATGCGACTGCCAGGCGGCCAGGCATGTAATATGCCTGCCATTCAATGGCTACACTGCCCTGTGCCGGCGGTCCGCGACCCTCGGCATGCGGCACGAACATGACCTTCCGGAATGCCCGGAGCGCTGGAGAACGCATGTGCTGACCAAGCTGGGAATCAAGAGCCGGGTTCTGCTGCTGACCATTCTGCCCACCAGCCTGATGGCCATGGTGCTGGGCGGCTATTTCACCTGGATGCAACTGTACGAATTGCAGAACCAGCTGCTGGTGCGCGGCGAGATGATCACCCGCCAATTGGTGCCCCTCGCGGCCCCGGCGCTGGGCCACAAGGACAAGAGCATCCTCAACCGCATCGCCACCCAGTGCCTGGAAGAAACCGACGTGCGCGCGGTGACCTTCCTGGATGCCGACCGCAACGTCCTGGCTCACGCGGGCCCCAGCATGCTCAACCCGGCACCCACCGGCCAGGGCACGCAACTGCTCAACAGCACCGGCAGCGACGCCACCCGTTACCTGCTGCCGGTGTTCGGCAGCCAGCGGCACCTCACTAGCCCCATCGTGCCCGAAGAGGCCGACCGCCTGCTGGGCTGGGTGGAAATGGAAATCTCGCACAATGGCACCCTGCTGCGTGGCTATCGCAGCCTGTTCGCCAGCCTGCTGCTGATCCTCTCGGGGCTGGGCATCACCGCGATCCTGGCGCTGCGCATGAGCCGCAGCATCAACGAGCCGTTGAGCCGCATCAAGCAGGCGGTCAGCCAGCTCAAGGAAGGCCATCTGGAAACCCGCCTGCCGCCGTTGGGCAGCCAGGAACTCGATGAACTGGCCTCGGGCATTAACCGCATGGCCTCGACCCTGCAGCATGCCCAGGAAGAACTGCAGCAGAGCATCGACCAGGCCACCGAAGACGTGCGCCAGAACCTCGAAACCATCGAGATCCAGAACATCGAACTGGATCTGGCCCGCAAGGAGGCCCTGGAAGCCAGCCGCATCAAGTCGGAATTCCTCGCCAACATGAGCCACGAAATCCGTACCCCGCTCAACGGCATCGTCGGCTTTACCCACCTGCTGCAGAAAAGCGAGCTGACGCCGCGGCAGGTCGACTACCTCAATACCATCGAAAAGTCCGCCGACAGCCTGCTGAACATCATCAACGAGATTCTCGATTTCTCGAAGATCGAGGCCGGCAAGCTGGTGCTCGACGACATTCCGTTCAACCTGCGCGACCTGCTGCAGGACACCCTGACCATCCTCGCCCCGGCTGCGCATGCCAAGCACCTGGAACTGGTCAGCCTGGTCTACCGCGACACCCCGGTGGCGCTGAGCGGCGACCCGCTGCGCCTGAAGCAGATCCTCACCAACCTGGTCAGCAACGCCATCAAGTTCACCCGCGAGGGCACCATCGTCGCTCGCGCCATGGTCGAGGAAGAGACCGACGACAGTGCGCACCTGCGCATCAGCGTGCAGGACACCGGCGTGGGCCTGTCCAGCGACGACCTGCGCGCCCTGTTCCAGGCCTTCAGCCAGGCCGACAATTCGCTGTCCCGGCAGCCTGGCGGTACGGGTCTGGGGCTGGTGATTTCCAAGCGTCTGATCGAGCAGATGGGCGGCGAGATCGGCGTGGAGAGCACGCCGGGGGTGGGTTCGGAATTCTGGATCAGCCTGAAGCTGCCCAAGGCCCGCGACGACTCCGAGGACCCGGTCGTACAGCCGTTGCAAGGGGTGCGTGTGGCGATCATGGAGCGCCACGAACTGGCGCGCCAGGCCCTGGAGCATCAGCTGGAGGACTGTGGCCTGGAGCCGCTGGTGTTCAAGAACCTGGAAACCCTGATCAATGGCGTTACGGCTGCGCACCAGAGCCCCACGGCCATCGAGCTGGCGGTGATCGGCGTGACCAGTTGCGAGATTCCGCCCGAACGCCTGCGCCAGTCCATCTGGGACCTGGAAAATCTCGGCTGCAAGGTGCTGGTGCTGTGCCCGACCATCGAACAGTCGCTGTTCCAGGTCTCGGTGCCGGATGTCTACACCCAGCTGCAGGCCAAGCCGGCCTGCGACCGCAAGCTGCGCCGGGCGCTGACCGACCTGATCCAGCCGCGCCATGTGCGCACCGAAAGCGCCCTGCCCCAGCCCAGCCGGGCACCGCGCATCCTCTGCGTGGACGACAACCCGGCGAACCTGCTGCTGGTGCAGACCCTGCTCGAGGACATGGGCGCCAACGTACTCGCGGTGGACAGCGGCTATGCCGCCGTGCAGGCGGTCCAGCACGAGCGCTTCGACATGGTGCTGATGGACGTGCAGATGCCCGGCATGGATGGCCGCCAGGCCACCGAAGCGATCCGCGAGCTGGAAGCCGAGCGGCAGAGCAGCGCCTTGCCGGTGGTCGCTCTGACTGCCCACGCCATGGCCAATGAAAAGCGCTCGCTGCTGCAAAGCGGCATGGACGACTACCTGACCAAACCGATCAGCGAGCGCCAGCTGGCCCAGGTGGTGCTCAAGTGGACCGGCCTGGCGCTGCGCGCGCCCACCCCGGAAGCCCAGGTCGACAACGACGTCGTTCACTTGGGCCCGCTGGTGCTCGACCCCGAAGAAGGGCTGCGCCTGGCCGCTGGCAAGGCTGACCTGGCCGCCGACATGCTGGCCATGCTCCTGGCTTCGCTGGATGCCGATCGCGAGGCGATTCGCGCAGCCCGCTCGATCACCGACATCCAGGCGCTCATCGAACGCATCCATCGCTTGCACGGTGCCACCCGCTATTGCGGTGTACCGCAATTGCGGGCCGCCTGTCAGCGTGCCGAGACCCTGCTCAAGCAGGACGACCCGCATGCCGACGAAGCACTGGACGAACTGGACAAGGCCATCGCCCGCCTGGCTGCCGAAGCCCGGGTATCGGCCTGAGACTGACTCGCCGCCAGGTGTCCGGCGGCGAGCCCGAGGGTCGACGGCATGCTAAGATGCCGCCGCATTTTGGAGGACCCATGGTCGAACACGATTTCCGCTACAGCATGCTCAACCCTCAACACACCCTCACCGAGTGCCGCACCCTGGCGCCGGGCCGCTACCAGGTGACCGGCAACGGCGGGTCGATCCAGGGCGGCGACCAGCTGCTGGTCACCCTCAAGGGCAGCAAGAGCCTCTACATGCGCCTCACCGTGGAAAAGGTCCGCCACCTGATCAACCCGCCAGGGCAGTGGGTCGCAGTGGCCAATGGCCCGGTGTTCGATGAGCTGGCGATCCATGAGTGGAGCGTGCAGTGCGACAGCTGCAATGCCGAGCTGAAGTTCGAGTTCTCGGTGGAAAGCAAGCTGGGCGCCAAAGCGCAGAAACCTGCCGCCGTCGCACGCATTGCCGAGCTGGGCTGGAAAACCGACGGCGACCGCCATGTGTGCCGCCAGTGCCAGGTGCAACCGCAATGAAACCTGTAGGGCTGACCCTCCTGGCCGGCGCATTGCTGTTGGCCGGCTGCGCCAGCGAGGCGCCACGCATCGAACATGAGCACAGCTATGCGCTGGAATGGATCGGTGAGCGCCCTCTGGTGGACCGCAGCGGCATGACCATGACCCTGGGCGCCGATGGCCGCGCCTATGGCAATGCCGGGTGCAACCACTGGTTCGCCAGCTACACCCTGCAGGGGCAGTCGATCACCTTCGGGCCGGTCGGCCGCACCCGCAAGCTGTGCGTGGAAGCCTTGATGGAACAGGAGCAGCGCTTCATCGACACCCTGCCCAAGATCCAGCGCTGGGATATCTCGCCGATGGGCCAGTTGCGCCTCTGGCCAGCCGAGGACAAGCCGCTGCGTTTCTGGCCTTGACGGGCCAGAGGAAAATACTCCGGCTGACGCCAACACGGGTCAGTTGGTCGTAATCGGACCTTGTTGGAGCTTGCTCGCGATCGCTGCCTCAAGCTCCCAGCAGATTCGCTGGCTTCACCGGACTTTTCGCGAGCGAGCTCGCTCCAACAAAAGCCCGGATGCCTTGACTTGCCAGTACTGCGGCTAGAGCCGGAGCTATCCGCTTCTCCCACCGCATTACCCGGTAGCAACGGCTTCAGCCGCGAAAAGGCTGGCGGGTAAACTGACTAGCCTTCCCCACGCAACGCCTTGAGGCGGGCAGTAACGCCGGCGGCGGTCTGTTCGCCCAGCAACTGCTCACGCATCTTGCCCTTGTCATCGATGATGTAGGTCACCGGCAAGGCTTCGGCGGTGGGCAGGTCGTAACGCTCAGCCGGGTCCTGGGCCAGCACGGTGAACTTGATCCCCAGGGTCTCGGCGGCTTTTTTCAGCTCATCACCCTGCAGGTTGTCGAAGTTGACCCCCAGCACCGTGACGTTCTGATCCTTCACCTGTTCGGCCAACTGATTCAGCTCGGGAATCTCCACCCGGCAAGGGCCGCACCATTCGGCCCAGTAATTGATGACCAGCCAGTGTTTGTCGATGCGCTCGCTGGCAACCTTCTGGCCATTCTGGTCAGTGCCCAGGTCTACGCCACAGCCGCTGAGCAGCATACTGCCCACCAGCGCTACCACCGCCGCCAATCGCCTTGCCATCTGTGTTTCCTTCTATCGCTCTGAACTGTGCATATGACACTCGATGCAACCAATCGGCACCGATTATGTCGATCAGTACCATGGCGCGGGTAGAATACGCGCCACCCTGGACAAGATGCGACCTGAAATGACCGATCTGACCCTGTATCACAACCCGCGCTGCTCGAAATCCCGGGCGGCCCTGGAACTGCTCGAATCCCGCGGCCTGCACGCGCAGGTGGTGCTGTACCTGCAGACCCCGCCGGACGCCGCCCAGTTGCGCAGCCTGCTCGGCAAACTGGGCATCGCCCCGCGCCAGCTGCTGCGCAGCGGCGAAGACGAATACAAGGACCTGAACCTGGCCGACCCGGCGCTGAGCGACGAGCAACTGATCGCCGCCATGGTCGCCCACCCCAAACTCATCGAGCGGCCGATCCTGGTCGCCGGTGAACGTGCGGCGATTGGTCGCCCCACCGAAAACCTGCTGGAGCTGCTGCCGTGACCACGCCCTACGTTCTGGTGCTGTTCTACAGCCGCAACGGCTCGACCAGCGAGATGGCCCGGCAGATCGCCCGTGGCATCGAGATGGGCGGCATGGAAGCGCGGCTGCGCACCGTACCGGCAGTGTCCGCCGACTGCGAGGCCAGTGCACCGGATGTACCGGAAAGCGGCGCGCCCTACGCCACCCTCGACGACCTCAGGCACTGCTCGGGGCTGGCCCTGGGCAGCCCGACGCGCTTTGGCAACATGGCCGCACCGCTCAAGTACTTCCTGGACGGCACCAGCAACCTGTGGCTGACCGGTGCCCTGGTGGGCAAACCTGCGGCAGTGTTCACCTCCACCGCCAGCCTGCACGGCGGCCAGGAGACCACGCTGATGTCCATGCTGCTGCCGCTGCTGCACCACGGCATGCTGATCACCGGCCTGCCCTACAGCGAGTCGGCCCTGCTGGACACCACTGGCGGCGGCACCCCCTATGGCGCCAGTCACCATGCCGGCCAGGACGGCAAACGCCCACTGGACAAGCATGAGACCGAGCTGTGCCGCGCACTGGGCCAGCGCCTGGCGAAAATCGCCGTGGCGTTGTCAGGCCAATCCGCCTGAGCACAGCGCCTGGTCGAAGTCGTGCCTGACAGGGCTGGATCCCGCCCCCTGCAGGACCGGCTTTGGCCGGGAAGGCTTCATCGGCTGATGCCACCTTGCCCGTCCGTTGCCTGTACGACCCGACAGCCCTGCCGTGCAAACCCTGACCTGGAGTTCCGATGCTCGATTACCAATGGCTCAACGAGTACTGCCTGAACCGTTTCGGTTCGGCCAAGGCCCTGGAGGCGCAGTTGCCGGTGCCGCGCACCACGCAGCAGCTGGAGGCCCTCGGCGATGACCGCTACCTGTCCACCCTGGCGCTACGGGTGTTCCGCGCCGGACTAAAGCACAGCCTGGTGGACGCCAAGTGGCCGGCCTTCGAGCAGGTGTTCTTTGGTTTCGATCCGGAAAAGGTCGTATTGATGGGCGCCGACCACCTGGAGCGGCTGATGCAGGACACGCGCATCATCCGTCACCTGGGCAAGCTCAAGAGCGTGCCGCGCAATGCCCAGCTGATTCTCGACATCGCCCGTGAACATGGCAGCTTCGGGCGCTTCATCGCCCAGTGGCCGACGGACGACATCACCGGCCTGTGGCAATACCTGGGCAAGCACGGCAGCCAGATGGGCGGGCTGTCCGCGCCGCGCTTCCTGCGCATGATCGGCAAGGACACCTTCGTACCGAGCAATGACGTGGTGGCCGCCTTGCGCGCCCAGGACATCATCGACAAGGTGCCGACCAGCAAGCGCGACCAGGCCATCGTGCAGGCCGCGTTCAACCAGTGGCAGGCGCAGAGCGGCCGGCCACTGTGCCAGCTATCGGCGATGCTGGCCTACACGGTGAATCACTGAATCACAGGTTGACCACGTTGACGAAGCGCGACGCTGCGCTTTCGTCCATGCGCAGGCTGGCGAAGTCGAACAGATTGCGATCGGCCAGCTGCGACGGCTGGACATTCTGCAGGGCGCGGAAAATGTTCTCGACCCGGCCCGGGGTCTTGCGCTCCCACTCCTGAAGCATCTCCTTGACCACCTGGCGCTGCAGGTTCTCCTGCGAGCCGCACAGGTTGCAGGGGATGATCGGGAACTGCTTGAAGTTCGAATAGGCCTGGATGTCCTTCTCATGGCAGTACGCCAGAGGGCGGATCACCACGTTGCGCCCGTCGTCGGAGCGCAGCTTGGGCGGCATGGCCTTGAGCGAGGCGTTGAAGAACATGTTGAGGAAGAAGGTCTCGACGATGTCGTCGCGGTGATGACCCAGGGCCATCTTGGTGGCGCCGATTTCGTCAGCGAAGGTGTACAGGGTGCCACGGCGCAGGCGCGAGCACAGCGAACAGGTGGTCTTGCCTTCCGGAACCAGCTCCTTGACCACCGAGTAGGTGTCTTTCTCGACGATGTGGTACTCGACGCCCAGGGTCTCAAGGTAAGCCGGCAGCACGTGCTCGGGGAAACCCGGCTGCTTCTGATCCATGTTCACCGCCACGATGTCGAACTTGATCGGCGCAACCTTCTGCAGGTGCATCAGCACGTCGAGCATGGTGTAGCTGTCCTTGCCACCGGACAGACAGACCATGACCTTGTCGCCGTCCTCGATCATGTTGTAGTCGGCGACGGCTTCGCCGGCCAGCCGACGCAGGCGTTTCTGCAGTTTGTTCTGATTGACTGAAAGAGTGCCCATGATGCTGGTGGTTTCCGCTGCAAGGTTCGACAACATGGCAGCGCTGGCTGGAATTGGCCGCCGCGCCGCTGAAAGGGCCGACATTTTACGCACAACCTTCGCATCATTGAACATGCCGCTACGCTTGGTGCCAGCTATTAGCGCCTGACGACCGATTGCCAAACGCTCTAAGCCCTGGCTCCGGGGCATTGCCGCGCTTTCTATACTTGCCAATGGAGTCTGTGACCCGACGATCGGTGGCCAAAAGGTGCGCCGGTGAGGAGAGATACCGTGATCAATCATGTCTGGGGCCTGTTCACCCATCCGCAACGCGAATGGCGGGCCATCGGCCAGGAAGACGAGAGCATCGGCCACCTGTACCTGACCCATACGCTGGTGCTGGCGGCCATCCCGCCGGTCTGTGCGTTCATCGGCACCACGCAGGTCGGCTGGGTCATCGACGACCGCCCGGCGGTGCTGCTGACCCCGGGTAGCGCGCTGACGATGGCCTTGCTGTCGTACCTGACCATGCTCGCCGGGGTCGCGGTGATGGGCGGGTTCATCCACTGGATGGCGCGCACCTACGATGCCAATCCCACCCTGGCGCGCTGCGTCGCCTTTGCCACTTACACCGCTACACCCTTGTTCATCGGCGGCCTGGCGGCGCTCTATCCGCACCTGTGGCTGGGCATGCTGGCCGGGACGGCGGCCATCGCCTACACGGTGTACCTGCTGTACACCGGCCTGCCGACGTTCATGAGGGTCCCACCCGAGGAAGGCTTCATGTTCGCCAGTGCGGTGCTCTCGGTGGGGCTGGTGGTCCTGGTGGCGATCATGGCTTTTACCGTGGTGCTCTGGGGCCTGGGGGCCGGCCCGCAGTACATCACCTGAAGCGACGCCGCGACGACCAGTGGGCGGGCGGGTTTCCGACCGCCGCCCGCCTTGCGGCATACTGGGCGCCACTGGAGAGTTGTCACGCATGCCCGAGTTACTGAAGTCCCGCGTCGAAACCTGTTACCAACAAGCCGAAGCCTTTTTCAAACGCCCCTTCAAGCGCCCGCAGGTGAGCTTCAAGCTGCGCGGCCAGAAGGCCGGTGTCGCGCACCTGCACGAGAACATGCTGCGCTTCAATCCGCAGCTGTACCGCGAGAACCGCGACGACTTTCTGCGCCAGACCGTCCCCCACGAGGTGGCTCACCTGATCGCTCACCAACTGTTCGGCAGCCATATCCAGCCCCACGGCGAGGAATGGCAGTTGATCATGCGCGGGGTCTACGACCTGCCCCCCAACCGCTGCCACAGCTATGCCGTGCAGCGCCGCCTGGTGACCCGCTACATCTACCGCTGCCCTTGCCCGGAAAGCGACTTTCCGTTCACCGCACAGCGCCATCGCCTGGTTGCCCAAGGCCGTCGCTACCTGTGCCGACGCTGTCGGCAGACCCTGGTGTTCAGTGGCGAAACCCGTATCGAATGACAGACCAGCGAAGCGCCAGAAACGAAAAAGCCCATCCGAAGATGGGCTTTTTCATGTCCGAGGCGTAATCAGACGTTTGGCTTGCTCAGGCTGGCAGGCGCGGCACCTTCAGCGACACCCAGGTCGTCTGCCGGACGCGGATCGACCAGCGCCGAACCACCGGAGGCCAGCTCGGCCTGCAGCTTGTCGTTGTCCAGCTCGCCCACCCACTTGGCGACCACCAGGGTAGCCACGGCGTTGCCGACCAGGTTGGTCAGGGCGCGGGCTTCAGACATGAAGCGGTCGATACCCAGGATCAGCGCCAGGCCGGCCACCGGCAGGTGACCCACCGCCGACAGAGTGGCTGCCAGGACGATGAAGCCGCTACCGGTGACACCGGCAGCACCCTTGGAAGACAGCAGCAGCACCAGCAGCAGAGTGATCTGGTGGGTGATGTCCATATGGGTGTTGGTGGCCTGGGCAATGAACACCGCCGCCATGGTCAGGTAGATCGAGGTACCGTCGAGGTTGAAGGAATAGCCGGTCGGAATGACCAGACCCACCACCGACTTGTTGGCACCCAGGCGTTCCATCTTGATCAGCATGCGTGGCAGGGCCGATTCCGAAGAGGAAGTACCCAGGACGATCAGCAGCTCTTCACGGATGTAGCGGATCACCTTGGAGACGGTGAAACCGTGCGCACGGCAGATGGCGCCCAGTACCAGCATCACGAACAGGAAGCAGGTGATGTAGAAGCAGATCATCAGCTGGCCGAGCTGCACCAGGGTGCCCACGCCGTACTTGCCGATGGTGAAGGCCATGGCACCGAAGGCACCGATGGGGGCCAGCTTCATGATCATGTTGATGATGTTGAACATCACATGGGCGAAGCGATCGATGAAGTCCAGCACCGGACGGCCGTAGGCGCCCAGGCGATGCAGGGCAAAACCGAAGATCACCGAGAACATCAGCACCTGCAGGATGTCGCCGTTGGCGAAGGCACCGACGATGGTGTTCGGGATCACGTTGAGGATGAAGCCAATGACGCTCTGGTCCTTACTGGCCGTGACATAGGCAGCGATCTTCGAGGCGTCGAGGGTGGCCGGGTCGATGTTCATGCCCACGCCAGGCTGGACGACGTTGACCACGATCAGGCCAATGATCAGCGCGAGGGTGGAAACGATTTCGAAGTACAGCAGCGCGTAACCGCCGGTCTTGCCGATCGACTTCATGTTCTGCATGCCGGCGATGCCACTGACGACGGTACAGAAGATGATGGGGGCGATGACCATTTTGATCAGCTTGATGAAGCCGTCGCCCAGGGGCTTCAGGGCTTCACCGGTCTGCGGGTAGAAGTGACCGATCAGGATACCGATCACGATGGCCACGATGACCTGGAAGTACAGGGATTTGTAGATAGGCTGACGAGTCGTCATTGTAGTTATCCTCAAGAGCTCCACCTACGCAGTTCCGGCGTAGATGTTGCCTATAAGCGCTAACCCTCCTGCACTGGAGGGATTTGTTGTGTCGAGCTGCGCGGCGCAGGCCTCTGCCAGGTACGTAGCAACCTGCATGCCAGGCTTTGCCTGACTGCTTGAAAGCCTTGCCCTACAAGGCTCACAGCCTTGACAGCAGGGTTTCGCGAAACCCACAGGTGGCGGATTTCCGCCTCTTCAGTGCGTGCGCCGGGGGAAAGTGGCGGGTATCCGCCCACTAATGGCCTAAGAATGGCCACCCTGACAGGAAAGGACTGGCGAGTGCGCGGGCGTGCAAACGTCGACAAGCGCCCGCCGGGGACTCAATGGCGGATTATCGCCGGTAGGGCATCGGGGAAGATCCCGGCAAGGGACCGCTCGACGGCGTCCAGGTCGTCGAGTGGCGGCCCCAGCAGGATTTCGACCTGCTGCAGGTCGCGACACCATGGCGTCGCCGGGGCAAAGACCAGGCGCAGGCGTCCGGCAGCCAGCTCCACCCGTTCGACACCGCCATACCCCGCCAGCCCTGGCTGTGCCGTCTCGACGTAGTAGGTGGCCATGCCCAGCCGCCGGTCCTGCTCATCGAAGGCTTCGGCGCGTTGCAGGATCAGGTAGTCGCCAGGGTCGCTCTTGCTGTCGGCAAAGCCGACGATCAGCACCTCGTCTTCGACGAAGCATTCATGACACCGTGCGGTAAAACGAATATTCATGACGCCGCTCCCTGTGCGTGACGGTGGAGATCCCATTGACCCGCGCACGTCGCGGGCCGTTCACTCGGCCATGAAATGAATACGGAACAGCGCGCCGCCCAGCGGCGACTCGTCCAGCGTCAGGCGCGCGCCGTAGCTTTCGATGATGTCCTTGACCACCGCCAGGCCGATGCCCTGCCCCGGATTCTGCCGATCGAGCCGTTCGCCACGTTCCAGAATCCGCGCCCGCTGGCTGGCGGGTACGCCCGGCCCATCGTCTTCGACGCACAACTCGTCTCCTTCCGGGTGGCTGACGAAGCTCACCCGTACTTCACCCAGGCACAGCCGGTAGGCGTTCTCCAGCAGGTTGCCGAGCATTTCCATCAGTGCCGCTTCTTCCATGGGCACCTGGCTGTCTTCCGGCACCTCCAGGCTGACCTTGACCGATTTGTCGCGGTACACCTTCTGCAGCGTGCTGCACAGGCTTTCGACCACCGGGCGCAGGATCACGTAATGGCGCACCAGGCCGCTCTTGCGCAGGCTGGCGCGTTGCAACTGGTAGCCAATCTGCTGGCTCATGCGTTCGATCTGCGATTGCAGCACGCGGGCCTGCTCGACGTCCTCCGGGCGCTTGGCGATGTTCTCGCTGACACCTTGCAACACGGTCAGCGGGGTCTTGAGGCTGTGCGCCAGGTCACCCAGCGAATCACGGTAGCGGATACGCTGCTCACGCTCGCTGCGCAACAGGCGGTTGAGCGAGTCGGTGAGACGCAACAGCTCACTGGGGTGGTTCTCGCTGAGACTTTCACGCTCGCCGGCTTCGACCTGGTCCAACTCCTGGCTGAGCCCCTTGAGCGCCCGCAGGCCCCAGGTCAGCCCCAACCACAGCAAGCCGAGCAGCACCGTCAGTGCCGCACCAAAGCCGAGGTAAAGCTTCTTGCGCAGTTGCCCGACGGTTTCCTGGTAACCATGCAAGGGTTGCACGGCGACGATGCTGAACGCGGCATTGCGCCCGCCCAACAGGCGGATCTCTACGTCATAGACGAAGAACTGGTCGCCGTTGTCGGCCTTGACCTTGGTGAACTTGCTGCCCTGGCCGTCGTACACCGGGCGGTAGTCGAGTTCCTCGCCCTCACTGGCCAGCGAACGCCACACCAACTGCCCGTCCCGGTTGAAGATGTAGCCATGCAGGCGGCTGCCGGGCAGGTTGAACTGCTCGCCGGGCAGCAGCGATGGCATCAGCAGGCCGCCATTCTCGACCCGAGCAGCGGAAATCATGGTGGTCACGTCGGCGGCCAGGCGCTGCTCGATGGCACCACGCAGCGCCAGGCTGAAGGCGCTCTGCAAGGCCGGCAGCATCAGCAACATGAAGATCACCGCCAGGGTGGCGGCGCCGAGCATCAGCCGCAGGCGCAGCGAACGAATCATGTACAGCGCTCAGTGAACAGGTAGCCCATGCCTCGCACGGTTTCGATGGGTTTGAAGGCGGCGGCGGTATCCAGCTTGCGGCGCAGGCGACCGACCAGCACCTCGATGACGTTCGGATCACGCTCGTCATCGTCGGGGTACAGCTGCTCCATCAGGCGCTCTTTGGGCACTACTTGCTGATGATGCAGCATGAGGTATTCAAGAATGCGGTATTCATAGGCGGTCAGCGGCAGCGGCTGTTCTTCCAGCGCCGCCTGCTTGCGGTTCAGATCCAGCAGCAGCGGGCCGGCAGTGATGGTCGACTGGATGAAACCACTGGAACGCCGCAGCAACGCATTGAGCCGCGCCTCGAGCTCTTCGAACTGGAACGGCTTGACCACGTAGTCATCGGCACCGGCGGCCAGCCCCTCGACCTTGTCCTGCCAGTTGCCACGGGCGGTGAGGATCAGGATCGGGAACGCCTTGCCCAGATTGCGCAGTTGGCGAATCAGCTCCAGCCCGCTCAGGCCCGGCAGGCCCAGGTCGATGATCGCCAGGTCGTGGTTGAACTGCCCCACCTGGTACAGGGCCTCTTCGGCGTTGGCCACCGCCTCGACCACATGCCCGGCCTCGCTCAAGCGCGTACGCAAGTGATGGCGCAGCAGCGCCTCATCCTCGACCACCAACAACTTCATGCAGCTCTCCCGGATGCCCGCGCATCCTCAGGACTAATGACGGCGGTCCGCAGACCGCCAGGCAAGCGCCCGATCCATAGGCTGCATCATAGCGGTCTTGCGCCGCCACGAGCCATGGCCTGGACATCCTTGGATCCACAGTAATGCCCAGGCGCTGAACCCCGACTGAACACTCGCCGCACACGCCAGCCGACAAATCGTATAGGCTTTGGCGTGTTTCCCCCCCTCTCGTACAAAGGAATTGCACATGCGTGTCTGGATTGCATTGACCCTGATGGGCCTGGCCGGCATGGCCCAGGCCGCGGTGAAGACCGAGCAGATCAACTACAAGAGCGCCGACGGCACCCCGCTGGTGGCTTACTACGCGTATGACGATGCGATCAGCGGCAAGCGCCCCGGCGTGCTGGTGGTCCATGAATGGTGGGGCCTGAACGATTACGCCAAGCGTCGCGCACGCGACCTGGCCGAACTGGGCTACGCCGCCATGGCCATCGACATGTACGGTGAAGGCAAGAACACCGAGCACCCCAAGGACGCCCTGACGTTCATGCAAGCGGCACTGAAAGACAGCGACGCCTCCAACAAGCGCTTCGACGCCGGCCTGCAGGAGCTGAAGAAGCAGGCGCAGACCGACCCGGCGAAAATCGCCGCCATCGGCTACTGCTTCGGCGGCAAGGTCGTACTCGACGCGGCGCGTCGCGGTGAACCGCTGGCCGGCGTGGTCAGCTTCCACGGCGCCCTGGCGACCCAGAGCCCGGCCAAGCCAGGTATCAAGGTGCCGATGCTGGTCGAACACGGCGCCGCCGACAGCATGGTCACCGCCAAGGACGTGGAAGCCTTCAAGCAGGAAATGGATGCCGCCAAGGCCGACTACAAGTTCGTCAGCATCGAAGGCGCCAAGCACGGCTTCACCAACCCCGACGCCGACCGCCTGAGCCATGGCGAACACGGTGGCCCGGACATCGGCTACAACAAGGCCGCCGACCAGAGTTCGTGGGCCGACATGCAAGCCTTCTTCAAGAAGATCTTCGGTTAACCCTGCACGGGGAGCGGCGCCGACCGCTCCCCTGCCCACGCCAGACAGCTCGCCATGACCTTCACAACCCCTCTTCCCGCCTGCTGCCCCGAACTCCAGCATCACTGGCCACTGCCGACACCACTTAAAGGGGTGGTATTAATAAGTGGCCATTTCGACCCCGCCCAGCTCAACCCCGAAGACTGGGCGCGCAGCGGCATCACCCCACCGCCCAGCATCCAGCGTTCAGTGGCCAAGCGCCAGGCGGAATTTCTCGCCGGGCGGCTGTGCGCCCGGGAAGCCCTGCACCGGCTTGACGGACGCCTGTACGTACCGCACATCGGCGATGATCGTGCGCCGGTCTGGCCGGCCGGTCTGTGTGGTTCGATCACCCACAGCACCGGCTGGGCCGCAGCGATCGTCGCCCAGTCCGGAACCTGGCGTGGCCTGGGCCTGGACGCCGAAACCCTGCTGCCCGAAGAGCGCGCCCTGCGTCTGGCCGGAGAAATTCTCACCGCCGATGAGCTGCAGCGCCTGCACGCCCTGAGCGGCGACCAGGCTGCACTGGGCGTGACCCTGACCTTTTCCGTCAAGGAAGCCCTGTTCAAGGCCCTCTACCCCATCGTCGGCAAGCGTTTCTATTTCGAAGATGCGCAAGTGCTGAGCTGGTCCGCCGATGGCCAGGTCGAGCTGCAACTGCTCTGCGACCTTTCCCCGGAGTGGCACCACGGCAAACGCCTGCAAGGTCAGTTCGCCCTGCATGATGAGCACCTGCTGAGCCTGGTGGCGGTGGCGGGCTGACCACGCGGTGAACGTGGCGCAGGCGGCGAAAAGCTTCCCGGCCCAAGCCGGTCCTACAGCTTCGCCGGGGCTTCAATCGGCAGCGGGCAGTGCTCGCAACGCCCTACCCAGGCCACGCGATGGCTCAGGCAGCAGGCCCGCCGCTGGTAGCGCGGTACATGCACCACGCTGCGGTACAGCGGATTGCGTCGGCCATCGCTGCGCCGGGCCTGTTCCAGCAGCGGTCGCCCGCGCTCTGCCAAGGAGGCTTCCAGGCACCGCAGGCAGGCGTCCAGCGCTTCGCCGGCACTGCTCCACAACACCGCACGCGGCAGTTCGCCATAAACACCGAGCCGGGTAATCAGCGGGGTCAGCAGGTCGTCCAGCAGCGCATCGAAGGCCTGCAACGGTTCGTCTGCGTTCATGACCCGGCGGCTGCCTGCTTCGACAAACAGCAGGCCATCGGGTAGGCCGCGCTCGTCCACGGCGATAGCCAAATGGTCGAGGCGCAGTGGCCAGTGCCAGTCGCGGGTGAGGATCGCCACCAGCACCGGCGTAATCAACAGTCCAAACAGGTACTTGGCCCATTGCGACACCAGCACCGGGCGCTGCGCCGGCATCAGTTGCGCACCATAGAGCTGCAGCAGCAAGGCTTCCAGCGATTCGTCACGCACCAGCGCCGAAAGCGCGGTCAGTGCCCGACCATGGCCCTCGCCCAACACCCGACAGCCGAACCCGTGCAGTTCGACTTCCAGCGAGACGCCGCTCAAGGCTCGACCTTCTCGACGGCCTGCACCCGCGGCCAGGCCAGGCTGAAGCGTGCGCCGCCCAGGCGCTCGCTGCGGCCGATCAGCGCACGCCCCTGATGCCAGTTGATGATCCGTCGCACGATGGACAAACCCAGGCCATGCCCGCCCGAAGCCCGCGTACGGCTGTCATCCAGGCGCATGAACGGCGTGAAGATCCGCTCCCAGGCGGCTTCCGGTACGCCAGGGCCATCATCCTCGACATCCAGCCGGCAACGCCCGTCCTCGACCCGGTAACTGATGCTGACCTGGGACTCGGCATGGCGCATGGCATTGCTTACCAGGTTCTGGATGGCGCGCCGCAAATAGCGTGGCTCGGCTTCGACCCAGCACGCCGAGGCGCCGTCCTCGCCGCCTGACGAGCCGCGCAGCAGGCGCACCAGCGGGCGTAACGGTGCCAGCTCGGCGATCACCTGGTCGATCATCGCGTCGAGGTCGACCCGCTGGAAATCCAGGTTCGGCGTACCCTGCTCCAGGCGCGCGTAAGTGAGCATCTCGTCGACCAGCTTGTCGAGGTCCTGGATGTCGTTGTCCATGCCCAGAATGTAACGACGGCGGGCCGCTTCGTTGTCCGCGTCCTGAATCATCTCCAGGCCGAAGCGCAGCCGCGCCACCGGTGTACGCAGCTCGTGCGACACTGCGCGCACCAGCTCACGCTGAATGGTCAGCGAACGCTGCAGATGCTCGGCCATGCTGTTGAAGGCAGTGGCCAGGCGCCCCACCGAATCATTGCCGCCGCTGGGCACCCGCGTCTGCAGACTGCCCTGGGCGATCTGCGTGGCGGCGGCTTCCAGGGCCTGCACCCGCCGCTCCAGCCTGCGCACCAGCCGATAGACCACCACACCGATGAAACACAGGCCCAGCAAGGCGATGATCACCAGGGCCTCGGGCGGGTAAGGTCGTAACTGATACAGCGGGCCCAGTTCCAGGACCCAATGGGTATCGACGATGCCGGACAGCACGCGGATCGAGTCGCCGCCCTTGCCCAGGGCCATCACCGTATCGCCTTCATAGATGCGGCGGCGCTGGTCGTCGTCGAGGTCGGCCTGGTCCAGGGCCAGCAACTTGAGGTCGAAGCCGAAGCCCTTGTCGCGCTTCAAGGCCTGCAGGCGCGCCGGCTGCTCGTCCGCCGGGGCGCGCACCAGTTCGTCGATCAGCAGGTAAAGGGTGGCGCGAGCCAGTTGCTCGGTAATCTGCTGCACCTCCCCGGTAAGCAGCAACGGCTCGCTGGCGCTCAGCTGGCGGAACACCCGCGCCGCGTGCGGGCCGGTCTGCTCCACCAGCACCTGGCCGCGCTGCAGGCGGCTGCGCGCGCCGCTGTCCAGCCCCGCCTGCTCGGCATCGAGCAGACTCAGCGGAATGCCCAGCAGGCGTTCCCAGATCGCCAGGGCGCGCTGGCGCTGGATGCCGTTCATGCTGGCCAGGTTGTCGCCCATCAGGGTGAAGGTGCCATGCGCCAGGCGCTCACGGTACTGCTCGCCGCGCTGCTGGTTGAGCCAGTGCAACGACAGCACACCGAGCAGCGCGACCAGCACCAGCACTGCCAGCACGCCGCCATAGATACGCAGGAAGATGGCGTTCATGCGCGGGCCAGGCCGTGCAGCTGGCGTGCGGCCTCGGGCACGAACAGGTAGCCCTTGTTGCGCACGGTCTTGATCAGCCGGGGTTGTTCCGGGTCATCGCCAATGCGTGGGCGAATGCGCGAAATGCGTACGTCGATGGAGCGGTCCTGGCCGTCGTAACCCACGCCGCGCAGGGCGGTGAAGATTTCTTCGCGCGACAGCACCCGCCCGGCGTTGCTGACCAGCAGCCACAGCAAGTCGAACTCGGCACCGGTCAGCTCGATGGTGCGGCCTTGCAGCCACGCCTCACGCAGGGCGTTGTCGACCCGCAGCGCGCCGAACTCCAGATGGCTCGCTGCGCTGGCCGCCAGCGGCTCGCTGCGGCGCAACAGGGCATGGATGCGCGCCAGCAGCACCCTGGGGTGTACCGGCTTGCAGACGAAGTCGTCGGCGCCGGTGTCCAGCCCCTGCACCTGGTCGCTGTCGTCAGTGCGGGCGGTGAGCATGAGTATCGGCCCGGTGTAGACAGGACGCACCCGCC
Source organism: uncultured Pseudomonas sp. (assembly GCF_913777995.1). Taxonomy (GTDB): domain Bacteria; phylum Pseudomonadota; class Gammaproteobacteria; order Pseudomonadales; family Pseudomonadaceae; genus Aquipseudomonas. The sequence goes on from NZ_CAJYVE010000009.1 coordinate 64,620, forward strand.
GGCAGATGCTCAGGCCGTCTTCGCCGGGCAGCATCAGGTCGAGGATCACCAGGTCGGGGCATTCGTCGAGGATGCGCCCGGCCGCCAGGGCGCCATCGCCTTCCAGGCTCACCTGAAGGCCGTTAGCCATCAGGTAGTCGCGGGTCAGCTCAGCCAGGCGCTGGTCGTCCTCCACGATCAAGACACGCCAGGATTGCTCACTCATGGATCGCCTCCGTTCTCTCCTGTGGCGAGTGTAGCAACGCCACCGGGCTTGCCCCAGTGCCAGCTGCCCTGCGGGCGCATTGCCGCAGTCGCGTGACAGCCCCTTGTGCGAGGCGATTTTTGTGATAGGGTGCGCGCCCTTCGAACCATGCCCAACCGCCGATACCCTCCGAAAAAAAACGGTGACGAACGGTCCAGCCCAACAGGGTTGCGGCCTGCACCGCCTTTTGCCCCCGTGGATGCACAAAGTGTTCACAGGGTTATCCACAGAGGGTGCGTTGAACTGCCTCGGAAAACGCATTATCTTGTATCTTTTTTCAGGGGCAGACCCTAGATGTAGGGTTTACCTCCAGAACCTCTGAACACATTTCCAGGCCGGTTTTCAAGCTTTTTTATTGAGTCCGCAGCGTGGAACTAATGGCCGGCTCGGCAGCCCAATCGCTCGCTCGAACCGCGGATGTGGCAAATGTGCATCACACATTCTGCAACATCGAACCAGCACTCTGAAGAACAAAGCAGGCGTCGGGTCCACCCCCGTCGCCGTGGTTTCAAACCGGGAGGGCCATGCGCCCTCCTTGTCCGGCCACCCGCCGGCGCGGTGGGTAGTGATACCCGAACATACTTAAAGACTGTGGAGCCCCCCATGCAGACAGACACAACTCGCGAGAACCAGCCGACCGCTGCGCCGCAATCGAATCAGGCCCAGCAGGACCTGAGCGCCACCGCTCCAGGTCAATTGCGTGTCATCAAGCGTAACGGGACTGTCGTGCCCTACACCGACGACAAGATCACCGTCGCCATCACCAAGGCGTTTCTCGCAGTTGAGGGCGGCACCGCCGCCGCCTCGTCGCGCATCCACGACACCGTCGCCCGCCTGACCGAACAGGTCACCACCACCTTCAAGCGTCGCATGCCATCGGGCGGCACCATCCACATCGAAGAGATCCAGGACCAGGTCGAACTGGCCCTGATGCGCGCCGGCGAGCAGAAAGTCGCCCGCGACTACGTGATCTACCGTGACTCGCGGGCCAAGGAACGTGCTGGCCGCGCCGCTGCCGAAAGCACCGTGCAGCCGCACCCGAGCATCCGCATCACCCGCGCCGACGGCAGCCTGGAGCCGCTGGACATGGCGCGCCTGCACACCATCGTCAGCGAAGCCTGCGAAGGTCTGGAAGAGGTCGACGCCAACCTGATCCAGAACGACACCCTGAAGAACCTCTACGACGGCGTGGCCATCAAGGACGTCAACACCGCCCTGGTGATGACCGCCCGTACCCTGGTCGAGCGCGAGCCGAACTACTCGTACGTCACCGCCCGCCTGCTGATGGACACCCTGCGTGCCGAGGCCCTGGGCTTCCTGGGCGTGGCCGAAAGCGCCACCCACCACGAAATGGCCGAGCTGTATGCCAAGGCCCTGCCGGCCTACATCGAGACCGGCATCAAGTACGAGCTGCTCGACCCGGCGCTGGCCGGCTTCGACCTGGAAAAGCTCGGCAAGGCGATCAACCACGAGCGTGACCAGCAGTTCACCTACCTGGGCCTGCAGACCCTGTACGACCGCTACTTCATCCACAAGGACGGCATCCGCTTCGAACTGCCGCAAGTGTTCTTCATGCGCGTGGCCATGGGCCTGGCCATCGAAGAGAAGCAGCGCGAAGACCGCGCCATCGAGTTCTACAACCTGCTGTCGTCCTTCGACTACATGTCGTCGACCCCGACCCTGTTCAACGCCGGCACCCTGCGTCCACAGCTGTCGAGCTGCTACCTGACCACCGTGCCGGACGACCTGTCGGGCATCTATCACGCCATCCACGACAACGCCATGTTGTCCAAGTTTGCCGGCGGCCTGGGCAACGACTGGACCCCTGTGCGTGCACTGGGCTCCTACATCAAGGGCACCAACGGCAAGTCGCAGGGCGTGGTGCCGTTCCTGAAAGTGGTCAACGACACCGCCGTGGCGGTCAACCAGGGTGGCAAGCGCAAGGGCGCTGTCTGTGCCTACCTGGAAACCTGGCACATGGACATCGAAGAGTTCATCGAGCTGCGCAAGAACACCGGTGACGATCGTCGTCGTACCCACGATATGAACACCGCCAACTGGATCCCCGACCTGTTCATGAAGCGCGTCTTCGATGACGGCAAGTGGACCCTGTTCTCGCCTTCGGAAGTGCCAGACCTGCACGACCTGACCGGCAAGGCCTTCGAAGAGCGCTACGAGTACTACGAAGCCCTGACCGAATACCCAGGCAAGATCAAGCTGTTCAAGACCATCCAGGCCAAGGACCTGTGGCGCAAGATGCTCTCGATGCTGTTCGAGACCGGCCACCCATGGCTGACCTTCAAGGACCCGTGCAACCTGCGTTCGCCGCAGCAGCACGTGGGCGTGGTGCACAGCTCGAACCTGTGCACCGAGATCACCCTGAACACCAACGCCGACGAGATCGCGGTGTGCAACCTGGGTTCGATCAACCTGCCGAACCATATCGTCAACGGCAAGCTCGACACCGCCAAGCTCAAGCGCACCGTCGACGTCGCCGTGCGCATGCTCGACAACGTGATCGACATCAACTACTACTCGGTGCCGCAGGCGCGTAACTCCAACCTGCGCCACCGTCCGGTCGGCCTGGGCATCATGGGCTTCCAGGACGCGCTGTACCTGCAGCACATCCCGTACGGTTCCGAAGCCGCGGTGCAGTTCGCCGACACCTCGATGGAGGCGGTCAGCTACTACGCCATCCAGGCTTCCTGCGACCTGGCCGACGAGCGCGGCGCCTACGAGAGCTTCCAGGGCTCGCTGTGGTCCAAGGGCATCCTGCCGCTGGACTCGCAACAGATCCTCATCGAAGCCCGTGGCCAGAAGTACATCGACGTCGACCTGAACGAGACCCTGGACTGGGCGCCGGTTCGCGAACGCGTCAAGAAAGGTATCCGTAACTCGAACATCATGGCCATCGCGCCGACCGCGACCATCGCCAACATTACCGGCGTGTCGCAGTCCATCGAGCCGACCTACCAGAACCTGTACGTGAAATCGAACCTGTCGGGCGAATTCACCGTGATCAACCCATACCTGGTCCGCGACCTGAAGGCCCGCGATCTGTGGGACCCGGTAATGATCAACGACCTGAAGTACTACGATGGCTCCGTGCAGCAGATCGAGCGCATTCCGCAAGAGCTGAAAGACCTGTACGCCACCGCCTTCGAAGTGGAAGCCCGCTGGATCGTCGACGCCGCCAGCCGTCGCCAGAAGTGGATCGACCAGGCGCAGTCGCTGAACCTGTACATCGCCGGCGCTTCGGGCAAGAAGCTCGACGTGACCTACCGCATGGCCTGGTACCGTGGTCTGAAGACCACCTACTACCTCCGTGCCCTGGCCGCGACCAGCACCGAGAAGTCGACCATCAACACCGGCAAGCTGAACGCCGTGTCCAGCGGTGGCCATGGTCCGGACGACTCCGCACTGAGCGCCCCGCGCCCAAGCGAAGCCGCTCCGGCGGCCGGCCCGGCCCCCGTGCCGAAGGCCTGCGCCATCGACGAGCCTGATTGCGAGGCCTGCCAGTAAGCGTCATTCGCGGCTCAAGCCACTCCTGCCCCGGTGGGAGCGGCTTGAGCCGCGAAGCTTCACCTTCCCCGCTGTACGGCTGACCCAGGTCAGCGCACTCCGCCTCTCCCGCTGTCACCATTTGCCTGCATCGAGATTTTTCTCGAACCGCGCACGAAACTATATCTTGTGCCTCGAATCAAAACGAAACACAATATGAGCCCTTTCGGTGTGACTCGATGCGTTTTCCCCACCAGGAAAGCCAGCGCCGCCGGAAGTCCGGAAAGCGCCTTTTTCATGGGCTGATTTTCTCAACGGGTAAGGCAGTGCAGGGCAATCTTCTGTATACTGCGCGCCCTCGATCCAGGGTACTCAAATGACCCATTGCGCAGGCAATACCGGTTCACCTGAATACAACCGGGAATCGTGTCACCGGCCCGCACGCTGCCCAAGCCGCAGCGGCCAGGCTACAGAGCGCTGCCTCCAGCACCCGACACCGTAGACCACTCGACTCATCGAGACAGATTCCGTTGCCCGCGACTGCCAATGCAACGCGGGCACAGCCTACTTAAAAATCCACCGGTCCCCTTCCGGGCGACCCTCAAGCAGGAGATGTAAACCATGCTGAGCTGGGACGAATTCGACAAGGAAGACGGCGAAGTCAGCGCCGCTGCCCCCCAGGCCTCCAAGACCCAGGAAGCGACCCTGGACCGCCTCGACAGTGCCGGCGGTGCCGCGGCCCAGGAAGCCCGTGCGGTAACCGACAGCGACTCGGCTGCGGTCGCCCGCGCCAAGAAGGCGCTCGATGCCCTGGACGTCGCCGAAGGCCTGGCCGAACTCGAAGGTGCCTCCGCTCGCGTCGCCGTCGACGAAAAGCGCATGATCAACTGCCGCGCCGACCTCAACCAGTTGGTGCCTTTCAAGTACGACTGGGCCTGGCAGAAGTACCTGGACGGCTGCGCCAACCACTGGATGCCGCAAGAGGTCAACATGACCGCGGACATCGCCCTGTGGAAGAACCCCGAAGGCCTGACCGACGACGAGCGTCGCATCGTCATGCGCAACCTCGGCTTCTTCTCCACCGCCGACTCGCTGGTCGCCAACAACCTGGCCCTGGCCGTGTACCGCCTGATCACCAACCCCGAGTGCCGCCAGTACATCCTGCGCCAGGCCTTCGAAGAGGCGATCCACACCCACGCCTACCAGTACTGCATCGAGTCGCTGGGCATGGATGAAGGCGAGATCTTCAACATGTACCACGAGATCCCGTCGGTCGCGAAGAAAGCCGCCTGGGGCCTGAAGTACACCCGTTCGATTTCCGACCCGGAGTTCAACACCGGCACCCCGGAAACCGACAAGGAACTGCTGCGCAACCTGATCGCCTACTACTGCGTGCTGGAAGGCATCTTCTTCTACTGCGGCTTCACCCAGATCCTTTCCATGGGCCGCCGCAACAAGATGACCGGCGTTGCCGAGCAGTTCCAGTACATCCTGCGTGACGAGTCCATGCACCTGAACTTCGGCATCGACGTGATCAACCAGATCAAGATCGAGAACCCGCACCTGTGGGATGCCGCCATGAAGGAAGAGGCCACGCAGATGATCCTGCAGGGCACCCAGCTGGAAATCGAATACGCGCGCGACACCATGCCGCGCGGCGTACTGGGCATGAACGCGGCGATGATGGAAGACTACCTGAAGTTCATCGCCAACCGCCGCCTGACCCAGATCGGCCTGAAGGAAGAGTACCCAGGTACCACCAACCCCTTCCCGTGGATGAGCGAGATCATGGACCTGAAGAAAGAGAAGAACTTCTTCGAGACCCGCGTGATCGAGTACCAGACCGGCGGCGCGCTGAGCTGGGACTGATCGACCAGCCCGAAGCAAAAAAACCGGAAGCCCAGGCTTCCGGTTTTTTTTATGCCTGCTGGTCAGTTAGACCGGCTAAGCGGCTTCAGCCGCAAAACGACCGCCTGTTCACAGCAGATGCACTGAATTTCCTGGCGCTTTTGCGGCTAAAGCCAATACCGGTCAGTTAGACGCTATTCGGCTTTTGTTGGAGCTTGCTCGCGAGCACCTCCCAGCTGATGTTAAAGCTGTTCCGGCCCCAGGTTTCGCCCTGGCGGGCGACCCACTTTGTTACGGCAAAGTGGGCAAACCACTGCTCCTGGTTTGGCCCCGCCTGCGGCGGGGTTCCCTCCTTCCGGCGCCATTCCAGGGGGCCGGCG
>NZ_CAJYVE010000010.1 GCF_913777995.1 uncultured Pseudomonas sp.
GCCCAGTGCGCCTAAGCCGGCTTCCCTGCCGGCTTACCCCCTTCCATGACACCTCCACTCGGCCTGCACCGAAGTCGCGTTCGGCGGCGTCTGTAAGTTCTGTGCTTGAAAAGCAAACGCGACGCCACATCGGATTGCTTTGGTCTAAAAGATCAGTATTGCGGCTAAAGCCAATACTGTTCGCTTAAGCGGCATGTGGCCCGGTGGGAGCGGCTTTAGCCGCGAAAGCGCCAGGAAACTCACTGCATCTGTCGTGAACAGGCGGTCGCTTCGCGGCTGAAGCCGCTCCTACCCGGCCTAACTGAACTGTATTGCGGCTAAAGCCGTTCCTACCGAGCCACCTGACGACTCACTGACCTGCATTGGACCTAGAACGGCATGATCAGCAGCAGTTGGCTGTAGACGTTGGTCCCGTTGCCACCCACCTGGTTGCCGCCGTTTTCAGCACTCTTGCGCGGCTGGTAGAGCCCCACCAGCGGGCTGACGATCAAGTGTTCGCTGACTGCCCACTCGGCATACAGGTCCAGCTCGCGGGCATCCAGGTTCAGCTGGCTGCGCCGGCCCAGGGTGCTGAAGTCGAAGTACAGCGCGCCGAGGGTCAGGTCTTCGCGTGGCTTGACCTTCAGCCCCAGGTGGTGAATGCCGGTGTTGCTGTTGAACGGCCCGGCGTAGTTGGCCGCCACTTCGCCCTGGAACCAGGTGCCATAGCCGGTGCTCAGGCCGGTGAACAGTGAATCCCAGCCTGTGGAGTAGCGGGTGTAGCGGTAGGTCAGGGTCGGCGCCCAAGGGGCATCGGCGAAGGTGTAACCGGCCTCGCCATACCAGGCCTGCTCGCTGCCTTGCGGCTTGTCCTGCCAGGCGTATTCAAAGGCGAAGCTGGCATTGTCGATACCGGCACTGCCCTCCCCGCGCAGACTGTACACGTCCAGATCCTTGCGCTGGCTTTGCAGCGGGCTGGCCCAGCGCGGGTTGACATCCAGGCCATGGATCCAGGTCAGCCCCAGGGTTCCCGCCGCGCCGCTGTAGTCCAGGGTGCCGGCGGCCAGTTCGGTTTCCGCCTGGGCGCGGTTGTCGGACTTGAGCCACAGCACGCTGCCGTGCAAGCCATCCTGGCCACCCAGGCGCAGCACTGCGGTACGGTCGAAGGCGTGGCGGGCAGCTATGTAGTAGGCACCGCCACGATTCAGGTCGCCGCCAGCCGGCCCCTTGCCCAGATTGGGGCCGTCGTCGTTGATCAGGAAGCCGCGGCCGAGCTTGACCACCTGCCGCCCGAACGAAAAGTCCACGCCGTCCTGGCCCAGCGCCGGCACCAGATCGGCAGAGCGCCAGCCCAGCCAGGCGTCTTCGATCTTGGTGGTGCGCTCGCTGCCGTCGGTATTGCCCGCTGCATCACCATCGCCCCAGGTGGCCGAACTGACCAGGTTGAACGCACCGCGCAGGGTCCCCGCCCCGCCCAATCCCTGATCACCACTGACGCCGTACTTGATGAAGCCTTCACGCCAGCTCGACCCTCCTGGCGTACCGTCGTAGTTCTTGCGGCTGTTCATCCAGCCAAATACCGCCTGCATGTCGGCATTCAGATGAGTGTCGTCATCGGCGTACAACTCATAGGCCTGGGTGCCAGTTGCCGTACTCAGGCCCATGGTCAGGGCCAGGCCCGTGGCCAGTCGTCGATTGCGCATATTGTCTGCTCCTGCCCCCTTTGCCGAGGGTCGTTATGTGTCTGCTGCCCGGACCTGCATCGCGCAGGAACCGGTCGTGATCAAGGGTGGCGTGTCAGTGCCTTGTCCAGCGCCTCGACCAGGCCGGCGGCCTCGTCCGCGGTCAGTGTCAGCGGCGGCGAGAGGATGATCTTGTTGCCCACAGGCCGCACCAGCACACCCTCACGGCGCGCCGCATCGGCGATGCGCGCGGCATGCCCGGCGGCCGGGTCGAGCGGTTCACGGGTGCGCTTGTCGGCGACCAGGTCGAGGGCAATCATCAAGCCTTTGCCCCGCACTTCGCCGACCACCGCATGCCGATCCACCAGCGGCTGCAACTGTTCGAGCAGCCCGGCGCCGACGCGGGCGGCGTTGCCAGGCAGGTCCTCGGCTTCGACGATGCCCAGCACCGCCAGCGCCGCCGCACAGGCCACCGGGTGGCCGCTGTAGGTGTAGCCGTGCATGACCATGCTGGAGAACCCCGGGCCATTCTCAATGGCCTGGGCGATACGCGCATTGAACAGCGTGGCGCCCAGCGGGATGTAACCGGCAGAGATGCCCTTGGCCAGGCACAGGATGTCCGGCGCCACCCCCCAGCCACGGCTGCCCAACAGGCAACCGGAGCGACCGAAGCCGGTGACCACCTCATCGGCGATCAGCAGGATGCCGTGGCGGTCGCAGACTTCGCGCAGGCGCGGCCAATAGCTGGCCGGCGGTACGATGACCCCGCCGGCGCCCTGCACCGGCTCGGCGATGAATGCGGCGATGCTGCCGGCTCCGAGGAACTGGATCTGCGCTTCCAGCTGGCGAATGCAATGTTCGACCAGCGCCTGCGGCTCGCGGCAATCCCAGGGGTTGCGGTACAACCAGGGTGTGTCGAGCAAGTGGCAGCCCGCGAGCAGCGGGCCGTGGTTGTAGTGATACACACCGTTGCCACCGACCGACGTGCCGCCCAGGTGCACGCCGTGGTAACCGTTGCGCAGCGACAGAAAGCGCGTGCGCCCGGGCTCACCAGCGGCCACCCAGTACTGACGGGCCATCTTCAGTGCGGTTTCCACGGCATCGGAACCGCCCGAGTTGAACAGCACGCGGCTCATGCGCTCCTGCGCGAACAGACCGGTGAGCCGCTCGGCCAGGTCGAATACGCGCGGGTGCGCGATGCCATCGAAGGTCTGGTAATAGGCCAGTTCGTCGAGCTGGGCGGCGATGGCGGCTTTCACCTCGGCACGATTGTGACCGACGTTGACGTTCCACAGACCGCCCACACCATCGAGCAGGCGGTTGCCGTCGATGTCGGTGACGTAGTTGCCGTCGCCCCTGGCGATCACCAGGGTCTTGTCACGCTGGCCGGGGGCAGCGCTGCCCATGGGGTGCCAGAATTTCTTTTCAGCGTTGCGATAGCGGTCGTACATGAGCGTCTCCTCAGCCCTTGGGCTTGCGCACATAAAGCAGCTGTTGGGTGGTGAACTCCAGCAGCCCTTCCAGGCCGAACTCGACCCCGAAGCCCGACAGCTTGCAGCCACCGAACGGCGTATTGGGCTGGATCTGCGCGTGGCAGTTGACCCAGGCCACGCCGCTTTCCAGGCGACTGGCCAGGGCCTGGGCCTGGTCCGGGTCACTGCCCCACACCGAGCCGCCCAGTCCCATGTCGCTGTGGTTGGCGCGCTGCAGTACTTCTTCCACATCGCGGTAGGCGATCACCGGCAGCACCGGACCGAACTGTTCCTCGTCCACCAGGCGCTGGCCATCGTGCACGCCGGTGACGATGGTCGGCGGATAGAAATAGCCCGGTTGCGCCAGCCGCTCCCCACCGCACAACACCCGTCCGCCCTGGCGCCGGGCGTCATCGACCAGTTCGGCGACCAACTGCAGTTGTTCCAGGTTCTGCACCGGGCCGAAGGTGACCTCGGGCTGCAGGCCATCGCCGATCACCTGGCGCCGCGCAATGCTCGCCAGCGCCTCGCCGAATGCCTCGACCTGCGACTCGTGCACGTACAGGCGCTTGAGCGCCGCGCAGGTCTGCCCCATGTTGAGAAACGCCGCCTGGAAGATGTCCTCGACCACCTCCTGCACCGCCGTGCCCGGCAGCACGATGGCCGCGTCGTTGCCGCCCAGCTCCAGGGTCAGGCGCTTGAGGTTGCCGGCTGCCGCTTGCATCACCCGCTGGCCGGTGGCGGTAGAGCCGGTGAAGACGATCTTGTGGATACCCGGATGACTGGAGATGGCGCTGCCGAAACCGCGCTCGCCGGTGATCACGTTGATCACCCCGCGTGGCACGTGGCGAGCGATGATCTCCACCAGCGCCAGGGTGCTCAGCGGGGTCAGGCTCGACGGCTTGCTGACCACACAGTTGCCGGCACGCAGCGCCGGCATGATGTGCCAGATGGCGATCATGAACGGCCAGTTCCACGGCGTGATCGAGGCCACTACGCCCAGCGGCTTGCGATGCAACTCCACGCGCTGGCTGGGGTTTTCCTCGACCAGTTCCACCGGAATCTCCTGGCCGGCGGCGTAGCGCGTCCAGGCCACCCCGCCCATGACCTCGGACATCGCCAGGGCCAGGGGCTTGCCCTGCTCGGCCACGATCAGCCGCGCCAGCGCATCGGCCTCGTGTTCCAGGTCGTCGGCGATACGCTGCAGGCAGGCGCTGCGCTGCGCATGGCTGCTCAACCGCCATTCGCCAAAGGCGCGCTGCGCCGCCTCGACGGCCTGGTCCAGCTGGGCGATGGAACCGGCACCGCATTGGGCGAAGGCGACGCCACTGGCCGGGTTGATGATGTCGAAGTGGCCGGCCTCGCCCTCGACCCGGGCACCGTCAATCAACATTCGATAGTCGTACATGAGAACCTCCAGTTTCGGGCGCCAGCCTCCGCCGGCCAGCGCCAAATGATGGGCGTAAGCGCTTGAGCGTTCAGAGCTTGTGGCTGCCCAGGGCGGCGAAGCATTGCGGCGAGACACGCCGCAGCCGCGCGGCCAGCAGCACCCCGCCGGCCAGCGCTGCCGGAATCACCGCGCAGAGCAGCCATGACAACGCCTGGCTGGAACCGGTGAGCACGTCGAAGTGCAGCACCGCGATGACCAGCACGATGCCCAGCGCCACGCAGGAGAATGCCGGCAGCAGCAGGCGCCGTGTCACCCCCAGGCCCAGCTGCGGGTTGCGCCGGAAGTACATCAGCACCGCTGCCGAGGTCATGGCCATGAGCAGCAGCAGGCACAGGGTGGCCAGGCTGGAGAACCAGGCGAACAGCTGCAGGATCGGGTCGGCATCCATGGCCGCGAAAACCAGCACCACCACCGCGGCGATCAGGCTCTGCAGCGCCGACCCCATGTGCGGGCTCTGGTGGATGCGGTGGGTGACCCCCAGGCTGCGTGGCAGCAGGCCGTCACGGCCGATGGCGTAGAAGTAGCGCGCCGCCGAATTGTGAAAGGCCAGCAGGCCGGCGTAGATGCTGACCATGAACAGCACGCGGATCACCTCGGTCAGGCGGGGACCGACGAAGTGGTCCGACAGGCCATAGATGAAATGTGTCGGGTCGCCGAGGTTCTGCAGCACGCCGACGATCTTGTCGGCACCGACGCCGATGACCATCGACCAGATCGACAGGGCGTAGAAGCAGCCGATCAGCAGCACCGAGACATACGTGGCGATCGGAATCGCGCGCTGCGGGTTCTTGGCCTCTTCGCCGTAGATGGTCGTGGCCTCGAAGCCGATGAACGCGGCGAAGCAGAACAGCAGGCCGATCGAGGGCGTGCCGCTGAACACCTGCTCGCTCTTGAACGAGTCGAAGTTGATGCCGCTGTCACCGCCGCTGCGCAGGATCGCCACATCGAGAACGAGAATGGCCAGGTACTCGGCGACCACGATGAACGACAGCACCCGGGCCGACAGGTCGATGTTGCGGTAACCCAGTACCGCGATGCTGGCCATGGCCAGCAGCGAGTAGGTCCACCAGGGCCAGTCGATGCCGAAGACGGTGGCCATGGTGCCGGCCACCACGCCGCCGAACATGCCGTACAGGCCGACCTGCAGAATGTTGTAGGCGAACATCGCCAGCACCCCGGCTGCACCGCCTGCCAGCCCGCCCAGGCCCCGCGAGGAAAAGGCGTAGAAGCCACCGGCGTTGGTCAGGTGACGGGCCATGGTGGTGTAGCCGACCGAGAAGGCCAGCAGCACCAGCAATGCCAGAATCAGCAACGCCGGCGTACCCGCGCCATTGCCGAGCATGATGCCGATGGGAAAACCACCGGCCAGCACACTCAGGGGACTCGCGGCCGAGACCACGAAGAAGATGATGAAGCCGACGCTCAGGGCGCCACGCCGCAGGCCGGTGGAACTCGCGGCGGAAGTCACGGATACGCTCATTTTCTTGACCTTGTTGTATGAGGCAGTCGTTGTCTTGGAAAAGCCGGCACCTGGCGTCAGGCGCGGCTCGCATGCGTCTTGTTATGGGGCTCGCAGGCCTGAATCGATGCTATGCCGATCGCCGGGCAGGCGTTATCCCGAATTGGCAGCCGATACGCACCACCCCGGCAGCACGCTGATGGCGGTCACCCGGCGCACTGTGCTGGTGCGCCAGGAGTGGGCTCGAGCCTGCAAAGCTGCCGAACATGGATAACAGCGCGAGGGTGGAGGCACGTAGGATCGGTGCCCTGGCCCCGAGAGGCGGCGGCCGTGCGACTGGTACGTTAATTGCTGCCTGATGACCGACAATAACGACGTGTAACCACGCAGACCTCATGATGATCCCGCCCAGCCCCGCGCCCACGCCACGCAACGCCTGTGAACAGCCCTGGTTCGTGCTGAACTCGTCGCGCTACTGCGTGATGAACACGCGGCATCCGGCCATCGCCCATTACTATGCGTTCGACGTCGCGCCCTCGGCAGAGCGCACCTTCGCGGTGCCGGACGGCTGCGTCGACATCATCTTCGATTGTGATACCGATCATCCCGCCGCGCGGGTCTGTGGCACCCCGCTGGAGGCCCGGCGTGTCGAGTTGTTACACCGTCACCGCTACTTCGGCCTGCGCTTTCGCCCTGGCGTAGTGCCGGGCCTGCTGCACAATCTGGCCGAAGAACTCACCGAGCAGGAGATCAACCTGCTGGACATCGTCCCCGGCGCCCAGTCGCTGATCGACACCATCGCTGCCAGCCCCGGCTTCGACGAGCAGATGAGCTGCTTCAACGCCTTCGCCGCCCAGCGCCTGGGCGAGACCAGCGCAGGGCTGACCAGCCAGGTGGTGCGCACCATCATCGCCCACCGCGGCGACATCCGCGTCAGCCAGCTGGAAGACCTCAGCGGCTACAGCGGCCGCACCCTGCAGCGCCAGTTCCGCCAGGACACCGGCATGACCCCCAAGACCTTCTGCCGGATCATCCGCTGCCAGGCCGCGCTGAACAGCATCACCACCCAGGCGCAGGTGTCGTTCTCGGAGCTGGCGATGGAACTGGGCTTCACCGACCAGTCGCACTTCCTGCGCGACTTCAAGAAGCTGGTCAGCACCACCCCCAACGACTACCACCGGCGCGTCAGCAAGGACGGCTGGAACGAGCGTATCCGGGTAATGGACCTGCACTGAAAGCAGGCACCCTGCCCTGCTACGGAACATACGCCGATAGGCAGCCGGGCTCAGCCGTGGCGTGGCGTCTCGGAAGGATGTTCGCCGAACAGCGTCTTGTAATAACCGGCGAAGTGCCCCAGGTGGGTAAAGCCCAGGTCACTGGCCACCCGCGCCACGGTCAGCTGCCGTGGGTCGGTACCGCGCAGGCGCCGACGCGCGGCGTTGAGCCGCACGGCACGCAGGTACTCCACCGGGCGCAAGCCGGTCAGGGTCTGGAAACTGCGCTGCAGGGTGCGGCGGCTGACGTTGAGGCACTCGCAGATTTCCAGTACCGAAACCGGCTCGTCGCGCTGCGCCAGGTCCAGGGCCAGCTCCTGGCTCTGCCGCACCAGGTAGGCGCTGACCGCATGGTTCACCGCCCGCCCGTCACGTTCCACGGCCTGCCCGAGCAGGTCGAGCATGCACGCCATGACGCGATCTTCCAGCAACTTCTCCGGTAACTGTTTTGCAGCCAATGCGGCGTCTACCAGGTCCAGCAACTGACCACGCACCGTCGCGAGCACATCCTGGTGCATTTCCAGGCGCGCCAGAGCGCCCAGACGACGAGCTGACGGCGCCGGGAACTCCAGGTCGGCCAGGCGCTCCAGACGAGCGGCATCCACGGTGATGGCCAACAGGTCCATGCCTTCGGTGGCCTGGACGAAGAATTCCTGGCCACTGTGCAGAAGGGTGACACTCTGGGTATCGATACTGCGGCCCTGAAACACCGCCGGCCCGGCATGGGATACCGGCATGGCCAGGCACAGGCGCCCGTGGGGCGCAGTGCCGCGTTGCACCACGCGTTTGTCGAGCGCCTCCTGAAAGATCTGGAAGCGCTCGCCGGTGACGTGCTTGAGCAGTGTGCTGGCGTGCCCGGTGCTGAGCTGGTCGTAGGTCTGCTGCCAGCCGAGGATCGCCCCGGCATGCACATCCACATCGTCGAAACGGCGTATCTCGCACAACATCGCTGGTGTTCTCGCTGCAACAGGAGCCTGGCTGAGGGGAAGCAATCTCCAGGCCAGGGCCCCTGCTCCCACGCCATCAGAACGGCACGGCCACGGTCAGCTGGCTGTAGAGGTTGGTGCCGTTGCCGCCCGACTGGCTGCCGCCGTCCGCCGCGCTGCGCTCGGGGCGGTAGAGGCCGATCAGCGGCGTGACGATCAGGTGCGGGGACACCGCCCATTCGGCAAACAGATCCAGCTCGCGGCCATCGAGGTTGCGCACCTGGCGGTCACCCAGGGTGCGGAAATCGAAGAACAGCACACCCAGGGTCAGGGCTTCCAGCGGGTTGGCCTTCAGGCCCAGATGGCTGACCGCCGTGTTGCTGTTGAATGGCCCGGCGTAGTTGGCTGCCACCTCGCCCTGGAACCAGGTGCCGTAGCCGGTGCTGTAGCCGGTCAGCAGAGAGTCCCAGTTCTGCCCGTAGCGGGTGTAGCGCGCGGTGAGCGTCGGTGCCCACAACAGGTCGGCGAAGCGGTAGCCGGCCTCCAGGTACCAGGCCCGTGCCTGGTCGCCCTGGGCGTCCTGCAGGGCGTACTCGGCGGCGAAACTGGCGTTGTCGATACCGGCGTTGCCCTCGGCGCGCAGGCCGTAGACGTTCATGCCGTCGCGGCGTTGCTGGAACTCGCTGGCGAAGCGCCGCGAGACATCCAGGCCGTGGATCCAGGTCGCCGCCAGGGTGCCGATCGGCTGGGTGTATTGCAGGTCGACGACACTCAGTTCCGGCTCGGCCTGGGCGCGGTTGTCGGACTTCAGCCAGGCCGCACTGCCGTGCCAGCCCTGCTCGCCGCCCAAGCGCAATACCGCCGTACGGTCGAAGGCATGTCGGGCACCCAGGTAATAGGCACCGCCCCGGTTGAGACTGCCGTCGGCGACGCCCTTGCCCAGGTTCGGGCCGTCGTCGTTGATCAGGAAGCCCCGCCCGACCTTGTACACCTGGCGGCCGAACGAGAAGTCCACGCCGTCCTGGCCGAAGGCCGGGAACAGGTCAGCGGAACGCCAGCCCAGGTAGGCGTCCTCGATCTTGGTGGTGCGCTCGGAGCCGTCGGTGAAACCGCCAGCATCGCCATCGCCCCAAGTGGCCGATGACACCAGGGCGAAGGCGCCATACAGAGTGCCGGCATCGGCCATGCGGGTATCGCCCTTGAGCCCGTACTTGATGAAGCCTTCACGCCAATGCTTGCCGCCCTCCCCGCCGTCATAGCGCTTGCGGCTGTCGAACAGCCCGTAGGCCGCCAGGCCTTCGACGCTGACGTGGGTGTCGGGCGTGTCGATCAATGGCAATGCCTGGGCGTGAGCCGTCAGGCCGGCCAGGGTAATGACGCCGAGAATGCTGTGATAACGCATGGATTCAGATCCTTAACCACGAGGTATTTTTTTAGTAGGCAGCGGTCAAGCGAGGCTCCCGCGCGGTCTGTGCCGCGTCGGGAGGAAGAAAGGTGGCTGTTCAGGCCGACTGATTGCCCAGTGCACTGAAGCGCAGCGGTGCCTGGCTGCGCAGCCGCGCGGCGAGCAGCAGGCCAATGACCACCGACAGCGGGATCACCGACCAGAGCACCACCGAGATCGAGGTGCTGGCACCGGTAAGCACGTCGAAGTGCACCACGGCGGTCAGGCCGATCGCCAACAGCGCCACGCCCGACACGGCAGGCAGGATGAAGCAGCGCAGCGCACTGCTGACCAGTTGCGGGCGCGCCTTGAAGAAGCCGATCACCGCCAGGGAGGTCAGCGCCATCAGCAGAATCAGACACAGGGTGGCCAGGTTGGAGAACCAGGAGAACAGCTGCAGCACCGGGTCGGCGCCGATCAGTGCGAAGATGCAGAGGATGGTCGCCGCCACCAGGCTCTGCACCAGCGAGCCGATATGCGGGCTCTGGTGCACGCGGTGGGTGTTGCCCAGGCGCTCGGGCAGCAGACCGTCACGCCCGATGGCGAAGAAATAACGCGCCGCCGCGTTGTGGAAAGCCAGCAGGCCGGCGAACAGGCTGACCACGAACAGCAGGCGAATGGCCGTGGTCAGCCAGGCACCGACATACTGGTCGGACAGCGCATAGAGAAAGGTGGTCGGGTCCTGGGTCGCCTGCAGGCGCGCCACCACTTCGTCTGTGCCGGCACCGAGCACCATGGCCCACACCGAGACGGTGTAGAAGCCGCCGATCAGCAGCACCGAGATGTAGGTCGCCCGTGGAATGGTGCGCTGCGGGTCGCGCGCCTCCTCGCCATAGAGCGTGGAGGCTTCGAAGCCGATGAAGGCCGCGAAGCAGAACAGCAGGCCGATGGAGGGGTTGCCGCTGCCGATCTGGGTCGGCGTGAAGGACTCCAGGTTCAGCCCGTGCAGCCCGCCCTGGCTGAAGATCGCCACGTCCAGCACGACCACCACCGCGTATTCGGCGATCACCATGATCGACAGCACCCGCGCCGAGAGGTCGATGTTGCGGTAACCGAGCCAGGCGATGCCCAGCAGGGCGAGCAGCGAGCCCAGCCACCAAGGCACCAGGATGCCGCTACCGGCCTCCAGGGTGCCGGCGAACACGGCGCCGAACAGGCCGTACATGCCCGCCTGCAGGATGTTGTAGGCGACCATCGCCAGCACCCCGGCCGCACCGCCGGCCATGCCGCCCAGGCCACGGGAAATGAAGGCATAGAAGCCACCGGCGTGGGTCACATGGCGCGCCATGCCGGTATAGCCGGCGGCGAAGCACAGCAACACCGCCAGGGCCACGATCACCAGCGCCGGCAGGCCCGCGCCGTTGCCCAGCATCAGGCCGATGGGAAAGCCCCCGGCCAGCACGCTGAGCGGGCTGGCGGCGGAGATGACGAAAAACACGATCATGGCGACACCCAGGGTGCCGCGGCGAAGCTGCGTGGTCGAACCACCGCCGGAGGATACGCTCATTCTGTTATACCTTTTTCTATGAGGCAGTCGTTGCGGGAGGTCCACGGGAACAGGCTGGGCACGCCCGTGGCTGATTATTGTTATGGGCCTGTCGGCAGGCTTCGATACTGGACCTGCACCCTGCCGGCGGCTATCCCAAATTGGCCGTCTTTGCGGCCACCGGGGTCAACGGCCGGGCACTGGCAGCTCGGCTTCGCTGTGCCAGGCCGTGACGGGCCGGCTGAACAGGTTTTCGGTCTGGAAATGCGCCATGCGCCACTGCCCGTCTTCCTCGGCGAAACGCACCGCCAGACGCGCGGCATTGAGGTGCGAGGCGCCGCTGGCGAAGGTGCTGGTCTGCAGCATCACCCAGCTGCCCTCGGCCTGCGCGCCATCGACACGGATCAGCTCACTGGTAAGGAAGTGCACATTGAGCGCGAAGTGCGCCGGTGGCTCGGTGTAGCGCGCGAACATGTCACGAATCGCCTCGCGGCCTCGATAGCCTCCGAAACTCTTCGCGTATTTCGCGCCCTTGCCCTCCCAGACCGCCTGGCGGGTGAACAGCCCGGCCAGTTCGTCGAGGGGCGTGTGGGCGTCGAGCTGGTCACACAGCAGCATGTAGCGGTTCATGCAGGCACGTATCGCCTGTTCGCTCTCGAGCCGCTTCAGGCGTTCGAGCAGTGGCTGGATATCGGTCATCGCGTCTCTCCGTAAGGCCGCTCAGCGGGCGTCCGCATGCAGCGCCTGCAACAGGCATTCGGCGGCGGCGAGCAACTGCTCGTCGGCGCCCTTGGCGGCCACCAGCTGCAGCCCCACCGGCAAGCCGTGGTCGCTGCCCAACGGCAGGCTGACGGCTGGATGCCCGGACAGGTTGAACGGCCGCACCAGTGCGGTCATGCCCAGCACCGCACGGGTGTCGGCTGCCTCTTCAAGGCGCAACGGGAAATCCGGCAGGGTCGGCAATGCCAGCACGTCACAGTCCTGCAGCGCGGCGTCCACCTGGGCGGTGAAGCGTTGGCGCACCTGCTCGGCAGCGGCCAGGGCCACGTCATCGGTCTGCCCGGCAGCCTGCAGGCGCCCGGCTACGTCGGGCGCCACCTGGCCGCCTTCCAGCAGCGGCGCACAGGCGTCGAAGGTTTCGCGGTTGATCACCGCCATGCCCGCTTCGTAGGCCGCCTGGAAATCCTCCAACTGCACGGCACGCAAGCTCTGGCCGCTGGCCTGCAAGGCCTGGTCGAGCACCGCCTGCACCGCCGGGCTGGCGGGTACAGCGAGCACACCGACAGTGATCCGCGCAGGCACCGCCGCAGGCTGGAACGAGGGGTCGATGATACTCATCGCGCGCACCAGCATCGGCAGCGTGGCGGCGAACGGCCCGACACAGTCGAGGCTGCTGTGGCTCGGCATCACACCCTGGCGGCTGACCCGCCCAAAGCTGGGCTTGAGGCCGAACACCCCGCAACAGCAGGCTGGCACACGCACCGAGCCACCGGTGTCGGTGCCCAGGCTGAAGTCCGCCAGGCCCGCAGCCACGGCCGCCGCCGAGCCGCTCGATGAGCCACCGGGAATGCGCCCCGGATAACGCGGGTTGGGCGCCGTACCGGCGTAGTGGTTGATGCCGGTGGTGCCGAAGGCCAGTTCATGCAGTACGGTCTTGCCGGTCAGCCGGCAGCCGGCGTCGAGCAGGCGCCGCACCACCTCGGCGTGTTCGGCGGCCGGTGCGGCATCGGCCAGCGCACGGCTGGAGGCGCGGGTCGGCACACCGGCCACGTCCAGGGTGTCCTTGACCATTACCCTCAAGCCATCGCCCCCGAGATCCAGGGGCTGGACAACGATTGTCATGTACCTTGCTCCTCATCGGTCGCCAGCGCGCACCCGGAACGGCTGCGCCACGTGCGACGCTGTTCAAATTGCTGGAAATGTCTATCATTGGCGGCTGGATTTCCTGCCTGCCGAACCTCATGAACCCACCCAAGAAGCTCAAGCACCGCTACGACCCCTCCAGTGCGGAGTTCCGCAAGGAAGACTTCCCTTTCTACTGGCTGGCCCGCGTCCACGGTCGTTACAACCAGAACATGGAGCGCCTGCTCAAGCGCGTCGACCTCGACGTACCGCGCTGGCGGGTGCTGTGGATCCTCAGCGAGAACGGCCAGTCGAGCATTTCCGAGATCTCCACCCACGCCATCGCCAAGCTCTCCACCACCACCAAGATCGTCTACCGCATGAAGGACGACGGCCTGGTGGACACCGCGCCCAGCGCCGAGGATGGCCGGGTGACCCAGGTGAGCATCACTCCGGCCGGCCTGGCCACCATCGAGCGCATGCAGGACGTGACCCACGCCCTGTTCGAACGCAGCTTCGCCGGCCTGACCAAGGCGCAGATCGAACGCCTCAACGGGCTGCTGGAGACGGTGTTCCACAACCTCGAGACATTCTGAATCCGTCGCTCAGCAGGCTTTGGAAGCCTCGCCCAAGCGGTGATAGGCACGGTTGAAATACACCAGCCCGTCTTCCGCGCCGCCGTGGCGGATGTCCTGGATCTCGCAGTAGAAGATGCTATGCGAACCCACCTCGTGGACCTGGGCGATGCGGCAGTCGAAATTCACCAGGGCATCGAGCATCACCGGCGCACCGCTTTCCAGGGTGGTCCAGGACGCTTCGGCGAAGCGCGCCTCGGGGCTGAGGTGCTTGTTGGCGAACGCGCCGGACAACGCCTGGTGACTGGCAGCCAGCACGTTGACGCACAAGATGCCGTTGGCCTTGAACTGCGCGTTGGATTGCGAGGCGCGGTTCATGCACACCAGCAAGGTGGGCGGTGAATCGGTGACACTGCACACGGCGGAAGCGGTGAACCCGCAGCGACCCGCCGGGCCGTCGGTGGTGATCACCGAAACCGCGCCACCGAGCATGGCCATTGCATTGCGAAAACTGTTTACGTCGACCATGGTCGTTCTCCTCAGATATCCAGGACCAGCCTGGTGGATCGGGCCCGGGAACAGCACAGCAGGATCTGTTCGTTGGCCGCCTTCTCGTCGTCGGTCAGGTAGTGGTCACGGTGGTCAGGCTCGCCTTCGAGCACCTCGCACAGGCAGGTGCCGCAGGCGCCCTGCTCGCAGGACATGGCCACCTTGATGCCGATGCTCTTCAGGGCCTCGGCGATGCTCTGCCCTTCGGCGACCTGCACCTGCTTGCCGCTGCGCGCAGCGACCACCTCGAAGCTGGCGCCGCTGGCGTCGACCTCGACCTGGAAGTACTCCTTGTGGATGTGGTCCTCGGCGTAGCCCTGCTGACGGGCACCGGCAATCACCCAGTCCATGAAGCCGGACGGACCACAGGTGTACACATGCACGCCGGCCTCACCCTGCCCCAGCACCACGGGCAGATCCAGGCGCTGCGCGGCGTCCTCGTCATCGAAATGGGTGACCACCCGTGCCGCGAAAGGCGCGTCGCGCAAGGCCTCGAGAAAGGCGCTGTGGCGGCGTGAACGCCCGCAGTAGTGCAGCTCGAAATCGGCGCCCTGGCGATGCAGGGCATGCGCCATGGCGATCATCGGCGTGATACCGATACCACCGCCGAGGAGGATCGATCGCCGCGCCGCAGGCGCCAGGGGAAACAGGTTGCGCGGTGCGCTGATGCGTACCGGGCGGCCTTCGAGCAATGTCTGGTGCACGCCGACGGACCCGCCGCGGGAAGCCGGGTCCTTGAGCACCCCCAGGCGGTAGGTGCGCAGGTCGGCCGGGTCGCTGCACAGCGAGTACTGGCGGATCAGGTCTGGAGCGATATGGATATCGACATGGGCGCCGGCCTCGAAGGCCGGCAAGAGCGAGCCGTCGGCCTGGGCCAGGTCGAGCACGACCACGGCGTCACCCTGCAGGTCACGCTTGCGCACGACCACTTCTAATAATTGTTCATTCATGGCAGGTCACTCTGCACGTTCGGCTAGGGGCAATACTGTTCGGTTCATCCTGTGGGACCGGCTTGAACCGCGAAGCTTTTCGCGGCTCAGGCCGCTCCTGCCGGTCACCGCGACCAAGGCGAACAGCATTGAGTTCAAAGGCGACGGCGGCCGTCGCCCGGTGGATAGGTTCAGCGCATGAACAGCCCGCCATTCACGTCCCAGGTCGCCCCGGTGGTGAAGTAGGCTTCGGGGCGCGCCAGCTGGACGATCAGGTCACCGAGGAAATCCGCATCCCCCAGGCGGCGCACCGGAATATTCGCCAGCAGCCCGTCCATACGCTCGGCCGGCACCGCGGCATGCACCGCCGGCGAGTCGATCGGACCGGGCGCGATGGCGTTGACCGTGACGCCACGGGCAGCGAATTCCTTGGCGAAGATCTTGGTCAGGGTCACGATGGCGCCCTTGCTCGCGGCGTAGTGCGCGCCGGTGGCGGTGCCGCCGTTCTGCCCGGCCAGCGAGGCCATGTTGATGATCCGCCCGTAGCCGGCTTGGGCCATGTGTGCGCCCAGCACCTGGCAGCCAAGGAACACGCTGCGCAGGTTCAGGCCCACTACGGCGTCGAACTCTTGCGGGGAAATCTGCAGCAGCGGCGTGGTCTTGGTCACGGCGGCGTTGTTGACCAGCACATGCAGGGCACCGAAGCGTTCCAGGGTGGCGGCCAGGGCGGCTTCGAAGTGGGTTTTCTCGCCCACATCCAACGCCACCGCCAACACCCGCTCTGCGCCCGCGTCCAGCGACCGGGCGGCAGCCTGAGCGGCCTCCAGGCTGCGGTCGCTGATCACCACCTTGTAGCCGGCGGCCAGCAACCGGGCAGCGAAACGCTGCCCCAGCCCCTGGCCCGCACCGGTTACCAATGCGACATGGCTCATGGTTCGGCCCTCAGAGGATGTAGCCGATACCGGCGAGGGTATCGTCGCTGTTGATCAGGCTGATCACCTTGCGGTGGATCTTGAAACCGCCCTCGGCGCGTACCAGTGAGTAGGTCAGGTCGGCGCTGTAGTGCTTGAGGCTTTCCTTGCGGAACTCGCGGATGTTCTGCGCGGCGCGCACGGTGACGTTGACGCCGTCGTCACCGAGCACGCGAATTCGCGAGAGGGTGCGCACCGTGCGTGGCTGCGGGCTGGTGGAAATCGACTCGCCGCCGATCAGCCGCTGCACGCGCAGGCCGCGCATGTGGTGGTCGTCATAGGCGTAGTTCAGCGTGTTTTCGTAGTCGGTTTGCTTCGGATCGATCGGGATGATGTAGGTCCCTTGCTCGGTCCACAGGTTCAGCCAGCTGTCGTACTCGCCGTGGTCGAGCATGTCGCCTTCTTCCCAGATGAACGCGGTGACTTCGTTGAACAGATCGAGCTTCATCATTTGGCCTCCGCGGTCATCATCTTCTTCCACTGCTGGTAAGCCGCGCGCATACCGGTTTCGGCACTTACGTCAGACACCAGGCCATCTTCGCTGGGGCGCTCGCCGGGCAGGCCGCGGTTGAGCATGATCCATAGGTCTTCGCCAGCCTGGGCGCCCTTCTGCACGCGCTCCCAGGCCTCGGAATCGTCCGGCGTACCGAAGCCCATCGGCCCTTGGAAGTGCTCGTGCAGACGCAGGCGGTAGCGGTTGGCCACGGCCGGGCCGCCGTCCATGGTGATCACCGAGTGGTGGATCTCGGTCTCGTGCACCGAGATCGGTTGCAACACGCGGAAGAACGCCATGGAACAGGCGATGTTGGGGAACAAATTGAGGTTGAAACCGGTACCGCCCACGGCCCGCACGATGCGCCGTACCTGCTGGTCGTCGATGCCTTCGTCGCGCAATTCGGCGGCCAGGCCCTCGAAGCGCTCGGGAATCGGCTTGTCCAGATCGGCTTCCAGGTCGATCAGGTCGGGGATCATCACCATCACGCTGTGGCCGTTGCCCAGGTCCTCCACGTAGCCCGGGCCTTTGACGAAATCGAACAGCTCCAGGGTCTGTTCATCCACCGACGACAGGAAGCTCTTGTGCACCAGCGGGAAGTGGTAGGCGTCGGTGGTATTTTCCAGCTGGATCTTCCAGTTGCCAGGGAAGCGGAAGCGATGCTCGCCGGGCACCTTGATGCCGTAGCCGGCGCCCTGCTTCATGAACAGGTCCATCCACTTCTTCGCCGGGCCAAGGAAGTCCACCAGCGGCTGGATGTCGTCCTTGAAGGTGGCGAAGATCATCCCGGCGTAGCTTTCCACGCGCAGGCTGACCAGTGGCAGCTCGCTCTTGTCCAGGCAGTCGGCGTAGCTTTCCGGGTGCGGAATGCCGCGCAGCGAGCCGTCCAGCGCATAGCCCCAGCCGTGGTAGGGGCAGACGAAGCTTTGGGTCTTGCCCTTCTTGTGCTCGCACACCGTTGCGCCGCGATGACGGCAGCGGTTGAGCAGCACATGCACGTCCTTCTTGCGGTCACGCACCACGATCACCGGCTGCTTGCCGATGTAGGTGGTCTTGTAGCTGCCGGATTCAGGTATCTCGCTTTCGTGGGCCACCCACACCCAGGTGCTGTAGAAGATCTTCTGCAGCTCGGCGTCGAACAGCGCCGGGTCGTTGTACAGCGAGGTATGCACACGGTCGGCCTGCACCAGCTCGGCAGGGTCGACCGCCAGGTTCACGGCGGGAATCAGATTGCTCACGGGACAGTCCTCTCACTCAGGCGCGCTGGATGATCAGTTCGCGGCCGACGCGGGCCTCGACCTTGGCGTAACGCCACAGCTTGTAAGGCCCCTCACCCACGGCGGTGGTGCGGAACAGGTTGCAGGCCACGTGCACGGTCTGGATGTCCGGTACGTCGGCGAGCAGGTAGGTGGTCCAGGGGAAACCGTCGGACGGGCCGACCATGGCCTGGTCGTCGTCCATGTTGCCCAGCACCGTCACGCCGGGCAGGTCGTGAATGCCGTTCCACATCTGGCTGAAGGCCGCCCAGACCTGCAGTTGCTCTTCGCGCACGGCGTCGAAGAAGTTCTGGTTGATGCCCATGCAGAACAGCACGCGCAGGGGTTTGTTTTGGCTCATCTCGGTGGCTCCGTGATCAGAGGTAGCCCGGCAGGGGCTGTTTGCCGAAGAACATGGCTCCGGCGTTCTGGTAGGTGACGTCGCCCATGAAGGCGTGCTGGGTGACCACTTGCGCGTCATTGACGCAACGCGCCAGCGGGCTGTCGTTGTAGATGCCGCTCATGCCCGAGAGCATCTGCGCGCTGCGCGCGACCTCGGCAGCCACGCGGCTGGCATGGGTCGATGACAGGCGCAGCAGGTTCACCGCCTCGGCGGGCACCGGGTCGCCAGCCAGCACGTGCTGCCAGGCCTGGTCGATGGACTCGTAGAAGAACGCCCGCGCCGCACGCAGGCTGGCTTCGGACTTGGCGATGTCGACCTGGGCCAGCGGGCGGTCGGCCAGCGCCGGTGCGCCGGTGACTGAAATGCGGCCGCTGGCCATGCCCGACAGCTCGTCCAGCGCCGCCCGCGCCACCCCCAGGCCGACCACCGACAGCACCTGGGTGGCGAACGACAGCGACGGGTAGCGGAAGAACGGCTCGTCGAGGTTGGGCTTGCCGCCGCGAATGAAGGTCCACTCCTCGGCGACCAGCACGTCGTCGATCACCAGGTCATGGCTGCCGGTGCCGAGCAGGCCGACGGTGTCCCAGGTTTCATCGATGCGTACCTGGCTGCGCGGCAGCACGGCCAGGCGCGGCAGGTCGAGCTTGTCACCACTGCGCGGGGCGATGCCCACGCCGACGATGTCGGCACCCAGCGAACCGCTGGAGTATTTCCAGCGGCCCTTGACCCGGAAGCCACCAGGCACCGCCTCGGCGGGCTGTGGTGGGAAGATGCCACCGGCGAACACCGTGTCCGGGCCGTTGGCGTAGACCTTGGCCAAGGTTTGCAGCGGCAGCGCGGCCAGGTAGACCGGGCTCATGCCGAAACTGGCGACCCAACCGGCGGAGCCATCGGCATGGGCGATGCGCTCGATCATTTCGCAGAACTGACCCGGCGAGCATTCCAGCCCGCCAAAGCGGCGTGGCACCAGGGCACGGTAGACGCCATGGGCCTTGAACGCGTCGATCACATCGCGGGAAATATGCCGTTGCCGGTCGAACTCACCAAGGCGGGCGCGGGTACGCACCCCTTCGAGCAACGCTTCGAAGCCAGGGCCCGAGGAAAGCGAAGACGCAGCATCTGCGTCCGACACGCGAAGCGGATTCATAACGACTCTCCGTCATCAGTCACGAAGGAAATGGGCAGGCAGGAAAGGAATCGCGCTGGCCGGACGTCGCCTGGAAGACGCGCCCCGCAGCGGGGAACAGCAGGATGATTCGGCATGGTGATGACCTTTGTTCTTGTGGGTGCCGTTGAGTCGAATTCTGTCCAAATTACGTGAATAGTCAATTGAATATTCATTGTAATTTTCCGACAGTTTTCTCCCTACACAGGCGTGCCCGGCAGGCCACAAGAAATCTTCATGCCATTGATTAAAAAGGCTTTTATCTCAATTCAGAGAAAATCCTGGAGATTCAAGCAATAGCCAGAACGGTGATGATTCATCACACAAAGATCAAAAAGAACTTAAAAACATCCGATAAACGCACAAAACCCGTGCAGGATTTCGAGTTTCGCACCCACCTGCGAAGCGCAACCCGCCTCATCGGCAGCACCGCACACAAATGCAAACGGCGCCCCGTAGGGCGCCGTTCAAACAACAGGGTGCAACTCAGAAGCGGATCATCACC
This sequence comes from uncultured Pseudomonas sp., assembly GCF_913777995.1. Taxonomy (GTDB): domain Bacteria; phylum Pseudomonadota; class Gammaproteobacteria; order Pseudomonadales; family Pseudomonadaceae; genus Aquipseudomonas. The sequence continues at coordinate 19,861 of NZ_CAJYVE010000010.1, forward strand.
GACTTCAGTTCGGTGTAATCCTCGATGAAGGCACTGCCGAATTCACGACCGACCCCCGAGCCTTTCATGCCGCCAAAGGGCACCGCCGGGTCGAGGAAGGTGTGCATGTTGACCCACAGGGTACCGGCCTCGATGCGCGGAATCAGGCGCAGCGCCCTGGACAGGTCGTTGGTCCACAGGCTGGCGCCCAGGCCGAACGGCGAGTCGTTCATCAGTCGCACCAGTTCTTCGTCATCGTCGAACGGCAGGATGCACAGGATCGGGCCGAAGTGTTCATCCTTGAGGAACGGGTCGTCGGCGCCCTGGGCCAGCAGCAGCGTGGGTTCGACGAAGTAGCCCGGCCCCGGCAATGCCCTGGCGCCGCACAGCACCTGCTGGCGAGCCTGGGCAGTGGAGAAGCAGCCGAGGATTTTTTCGTAGTGCGCCTTGTTGGCCAGCGGCCCGAATTGCGCGCTTTCATCCAGAGCGTTCCCGGCGCGCAGGCCGGTCAGGCGCGCTTTGAGGGCATCGCACACGGCCTGCAGCTTGCTACGGTGGACGTAGAGGCGTTCCGGCGCCGCGCAGATCTGTCCCTGGTGGGTGAAGGTCGCGGGCAGGATGCCCTCCACCGCTGCTTCGACGTCGATGTCGGCGAGAAACGCCGCCGGGTTCTTGCCGCCCAGCTCCAGGGTCACGCGGGTCAGGTTGGCGTTCATCGCGGCCTTGCCTACCGCCACGCCGGTGGGCACCGAGCCGGTGAACGACACTTTGCGCACCTGAGGGTGGTCGATCAGTTGCTGACCTACCCGGCCACGGCCATTGACGACGTTCAGCGTGCCGGCGGGAATGCCCGCCTGCACCGCCAGCTCGGCGACACGCAGCAGCGACAGCGGCGTGAATTCGCTGGGTTTGATCACGATGGTGCAGCCACAGGTGAGTGCCGAGGCGATCTTCCAGACACCGATCATCAGCGAGAAATTCCACGGCGTGATGCCGGCCACCACGCCGACCGCCTCACGTCGGGTGAACGCGGTGTACTGCTCGCCGTGCATGGACGGCAGCGACGGGGTCATGGTCTCGCCATTGATCTTGGTCGCCCAACCGGCGAAGTAGCGCAGGAACACCACGCTCTGCGCCAGCTCCAGGTGGCGGCTCAGGTGAATCGACTTGCCCGACGATACCGACTCCAGCTGCGCCAGCTCCTCACTGTTGGCCTCGATCAGGTCGGCCAGGCGATTGAGCGCCACGCCACGTGCATAAGGGCTGGTAGCGCCCCAGCTGCCGTGGAAGCTGGCGTGCGCGGCGGCCACCGCACGCAGGATCAGGGCCTCGCTGGCCTCGGCGACGCGGGCGATGACCTCGGCGTCGGAGGGGTTGACCACCTCGAAGGCCTGCGCCTCGGGTTCGACCTGATATTGGCCGTCGACGAAACTGCCCAGCGGCCCGGCGAGGAATTCGCGGACGCGGGGCAGCAGTTGTACTTCACTCATGGGGCACCTCAAGGCAGGAACAGGATGACCCGCCTAGGGTAGGTGCGCGACGGCCTGGCGAACTTGTCAGGGCACGCCAGGCGCTTGTACTTCAGTGACCGCCCTGCCCCTGCCGCCGATGCAAGGTGCGATAGTCACGCGGCGAATGACCGGCGTATTTCTTGAAGGCCTTGGAGAAATGCGCCGAGTCGGCGAAACCCCAGGCGATGCCGATGTCGGTGATCGAGCGATGGGCGCAGGCCGGGTCACGCAGGTCGGTGGCGGCCTTGAGCAGGCGCTGGCGATGGATGTAGCGGCACAGGCTGTCGCCCTCGGCATCGAACAGGCGGTACAGGTGGCGTACCGAAACCCCCAGCTCATCGGCCAGGTGCGCCGGGCTCAGGCGTGTGCTGGACAGTTTCTGCTGGATCAATGCTTCGATCTCGCGCCGCTGCAGGTTGCCGGGCTGCTCTGCCCTGGGATAGTTCAGCACCGGTTCGAGCAGAGCCAGCACTGCGTTCTGCAGCCCCTGGCCATCGGCTGCGCAGCTCCAGTGGCGCAACTGGTCACCGGCCACCTGACGCACCAGATTGCTCAGCAACTGCCCGCACAGTCCCGTGGTCATCAGCTTGCCGTAGGCCGACGGGCCGACATGGCGCAAGGCGGCCCGCGGCAGATGGATGGATACATGGGAAAACAGCCCGCGCGGGGTCATGCGCAAGGCGGTTGCGGAGTCCAGCAGCGCCAGGTCGCCTTCGCGCATGTCCAGCACCTGCTCGCCGGCCTCGATGGTCATCTGGCCCTGCTGTTGCAAGACCAGGAAGCAATGCGGGTCAGTTGCCTGCCCGCGCACCTGAGCCGGCTTGGCGATGCTGTGGGCGTTGCTGCGGATGAAGGCCACCGCCGTACCGCCCAGCAGCACACGCTGCATCTCGCCGATGAACAGGGCGGGATGGTGTTCGTAGCGGGTTTCGAAACGGCCACAGATGGCCTGCACGTCATGGTTCCACTTCACCAGCGCCTGCGCCGTCATCGATCACCTCCCATGCACGCGTGGCTATAAAGCACACTTTTCACGTGATTTTTATCGGCGACTATAACGGCATTCCCCTGCCCTGCACAGCTGGCCTGACGGGTCTCGGCTTGCTCCCAGGGCCTAACTGACCGGTATTGGGTTTAGCCGCAATATTGGTCGGTCAGACCGGGTAAGCGGCTTCAGCCGCGAAGCGAGCGCATGTTCACGCCAGATGCAGTGAATTTCCTCGCGCTTTCGCGGCTAAAGCCGCTCCCACCGGGCCACATGCCGCTTAAGCGAACAGTAGTGGCTTTCGCCGCGAAGAGACCTGTTACTGGCAAACCGCTTCGCGACTGAAACCGTTCCCGGCAGCCTGGACGACTCGCTCAGTAGCCCAGCGACAAGCCGGTGTTGCGCCGTGGATCATTGGCGCCGTAGTAGCGGTTGTTGCCCACCGGCTTGCCATCCAGCGACGGCGCTCCGACCAGGATCGCCGCCAGGTGGTTCAGCGGTTGCGGGCCGGCGAACTTGTGCCCCCAGCTTTCGAGGATCTTGCGCGTGTCGGGGCTGATACCGAAGTTATCGACGTTGGTTTCTTCCGGCAGCCACTGCTGGTGGAAACGCGGCGCATCCACCGCTTCCTGGATGTTCATGCCGTAGTCGATGACGTTGAGCATGGTCAGCAGGGTCGCGGTGATGATCCGGCTGCCGCCGGGCGTGCCGACCACCATGACAGTCTTGCCGTCCTTGGTGACGATGGTCGGGCTCATCGACGACAGCGGCGTCTTGCCGGGCGCGATGGCGTTGGCCTCACCCTGCACCAGGCCGTACATGTTCGGTACGCCGACTTTGGACGTGAAATCGTCCATTTCGTCGTTGAGCAGCACGCCGGTGCTGCTGGCCATGACCCCGGCACCGAACCATTCGTTGAGGGTATAGGTCACCGACACCGCATTGCCCCACTTATCGATGATCGAATAGTGCGTGGTGTTGTTGCCTTCGTGCGGTGCAACGCCGGGTGCCAGGTCCTTGGACACCGCCGCCTTGTGCGGGTCGATGGCCTCGCGCAGCTTGGCCGCGTACTGTTTGTCGAGCAGGCGCTCGACCGGGTTCTTGACGAAATCCGGGTCACCCAGGTAGCTGTTGCGGTCCACGTAGGCGTGGCGCATGGCTTCGATCTGGTAGTGCATGCCCTGCGCCGAACGGAAGCCCAGGTCCTTCATCGGATAGCCTTCGAGGATGTTGAGGATCTGGCAGATCACTACCCCGCCAGAGCTGGGTGGAGGCGCGGAAACCACGTGGTAACCCCGGTAGTCGCACTCCACCGGCGCCAATTCCCGGGTCTTGTAGCGGTCGAGATCGGCCTGGGTGATGATGCCCTTGCCTGCCTGGCTGGAGCTGACAATCGCCTCGGCGACCCAGCCCTTGTAGAAGCCGTCTTCGCCCTTGCTGGAAATCTCCCGCAGGGTGCGCGCCAGGTCCTTCTGCACCAGCCGGTCGCCGACCTGCATCGGCTTGCCGTCGGACAGGAAAATCGCCCCGGAGTCCTTGATGTCCTTCTTGAATTCCTCGGTGGCGGTCCACAGCAGGTCGACATCACCCTGCTCCAGCACGAAGCCCTCCTCGGCGAGTTTCACAGCCGGGGCGATCATCTCGGCGCGCGGCTTGCTGCCGTACTTGCTCAGCGCATATTCCATGCCAGACACGGTGCCGGGCACCGCCACCGCCAGGTGGCCCCTGGAACTCAGGTCGGGGACCACCTTGCCGTCCTTGTCCAGGTACATGTCTGCGGTGGCCGCCAGCGGGGCCTTCTCGCGGAAGTCGAGGAAGGTCTTCTTGCCATCGGCCATCTGGATGGTCATGAAGCCGCCACCTCCCAGGTTGCCCGCCGCCGGATACACCACCGCCAGGGCATAGCCCACCGCCACGGCGGCATCCACGGCGTTACCGCCGGCCTTGAGCACATCCACACCCACGTGGCTCGCCAGATGCTGGGCGGTGACCACCATGCCGTTCTCGGCGGCCACCGGGGCCACCGAGGCGGCGAGCGACAAAGGGGTATGCACGAAACAGGCGGAGACTGCGAGCAACGCAGCGAACTTGCGGTAGATCATGGGCCAGCGTCCTTCTTCGATATTCTGGTTATGGGCCGCTGCCTGGTATGGCACGCGGCCTGAAGAAGGATAGCGGCAAATCGCAGCGAAGCCGGACGGTTTCAGCGATGGCGGGTGGTGGAGCGCAGCTTGTAGCGCTCGCCGGGGTGGGTCAGGCGCACGTAGCTGACCAGGTTCTCGCTGGACCAGGTACGCCGCACCATGCACAGGCACGCCGCACCAGGCTCGATTTCCAGCCAGCGAGCGGTTTGCGCGTCGGCGTGGATGGCCTCGACCACATGTTCGATGTCGCTGATCGGGCAGTTGGCGACCAAGACCTCGTTGGGCGTCTGCCGGGAGAAATCGCTGGCCAGGTAATGCGGCACCCAGCGCGGGTTGACGTAGCGGTCTTCGAGCTGGATCGGCAGGCCGTTCTCGCGATGCACCAGAATGCTGTGGAACACCGGCGAACCAATGCGCAGCCCCAGGCGCAGCGCCACCTCGTCATCGGCGGCGACGGCCTCGCTGCGCAGCACATCATTTGAGTACTGATGGCCGCGGGCACGCACCTCTTCGGCGATGTTCATCACTTCCTGCAGCGACGATTCGGCACGCAGGTCGGTGACGAAGGTGCCCAACCCGGCCTGGCGCACCAGATAACCCTGCTGCACCAGGTTGTTGATCGCCTTGTTGGCGGTCATGCGGCTGACCGAAAAGTCACGCGCCAGTTGTTCTTCCGGAGGGATCTGGTGATTGACCGGGTAGTCGCCGTTGCGGATTCGCGTCAGCAGAAACTCTTCGATCATCTTGTAGCGCGGGGGCGTCGGGCTGCTCACCGGTTCTCCATGAGATTTGTCAGCGCAAAGAGTCGTATGATAACCCGCGCCCCATACCTTGCCACAGCTCAATGGCGCCTGCTGGCACAGGGATCGGCATGTCGACCTCCCGGCGTTGAGGATCAAAGCACCCTGAATGGTCGCCCGGCAGCAGGCGACCGTATCGAGGATGAAGGCTCAGAGGCTTGGCAGCAGGCGCGCAGGCACCAGGTCGTTCAGACAACCGCTGGCCAGCAGGGCGCTGGCGGCCTCGATGTCCGGGGCGAAGAAGCGGTCTTCCTGGTAGTACGGCACCTCGGCGCGCAGCAGGCTGCGGGCCTGTTCCAGCTTCTGCGAGCTTTTCAGGCCATGGCGGAAGTCCAGGCCCTGACAGGCGCCCAGCCATTCGATGGCGAGAATGCCGCGCACGTTTTCAGCCATGCTCCACAACCGCTTGCCAGCGTTAGGCGCCATGGACACGTGGTCTTCCTGGTTGGCCGAGGTCGGCAGGCTGTCGACGCTGTGCGGATGGGCCAGGGCCTTGTTGTCGCTGGCCAGGGCAGCGGCGGTGACCTGGGCGATCATGAAGCCGGAATTGACCCCGCCGTTTTCGACCAGGAACGGCGGCAGCTGCGACATGTGACGGTCCATCATCAGCGAGATGCGCCGCTCCGACAGCGCGCCGATTTCGGCCACGGCCAGGGCAATGTTGTCGGCAGCCATGGCCACCGGCTCGGCGTGGAAGTTGCCACCCGAGATCACGTCACCCTGCTCGGCGAACACCAGCGGGTTGTCGGACACCGCATTGGACTCCACCTCGAGCACCTCGGCAGCCTGACGCAGTTGGGTCAGGCAGGCGCCCATGACCTGCGGCTGGCAGCGCAGCGAGTAAGGGTCCTGGACCTTGTCGCAGTTGGCGTGGGAGCGCGACACGTCGCTGCTTTCAGTCAACAGCTCGCGGTACGCCGCCGCCACGTCGATCTGGCCGCGCTGGCCGCGTGCGGCGTGGATGCGTGCATCGAACGGCGCCCGCGAACCGAGCATGGCTTCGACGCTCAGGCCACCGCAGACGGTGGCGGCAGCGAACAGGTCTTCCGCCTCGAACAGGCCACGCAGGGCATAAGCGGTGGACGCCTGGGTGCCGTTGAGCAGCGCCAGGCCTTCCTTGGCGGCCAGGGTCAGCGGCTCCAGGCCGGCGACGGCCAGGGCTTCGCTGGCCGGCAGCCATTGGCCTTTGTAACGGGCCTTGCTCTCGCCGATCAGCACCAGAGACATGTGCGCCAGGGGCGCCAGGTCGCCAGAGGCACCCACCGAACCCTTGAGCGGAATGTGCGGATAGACCTCGGCGTTGATGAGGGCGATCAGCGCGTCGATGACCTTGCGGCGAATCGCCGAGAAGCCACGGGCCAGGCTATTGACCTTGAGCAGCATGATCAGCCGCACCATGGCGTCGTCCAGCGCCTCGCCCACGCCGGCGGCGTGCGAGAGCACCAGAGAGCGTTGCAGTTTTTCCAGGTCGGCCGGGGCGATGCGTGTCGAGGCCAGCAGGCCGAAACCGGTGTTGATACCGTAGGCGGTGCGGCCTTCGGCGAGGATGTTTTCCACGCAGGCAACGCTGGCATCAATGGCCGCGTGCGCCGACGGGTCGAGTTGCAGGCGCAGCGGCTGCTGGTAGGCCTGGCGCAGCTGGGCCAGGTCAAGGGTGCCGGGTTTGAGAATCAGGGCAGTCACGGATCAAGCTCCTTTGCCGATCATGGGCAGGTTGAGGCCCTGTTCACGGGCACAATCGATTGCAATCTGGTAGCCGGCGTCGGCATGGCGCATCACCCCGGTGCCCGGGTCGTTGCTCAGCACGCGGGCGATGCGCGCGGCGGCATCGTCACTGCCATCACAGACGATGACCATACCCGAATGCTGGGAAAAGCCCATCCCTACGCCACCGCCGTGGTGCAGCGACACCCAGGTGGCGCCACCAGCGGTGTTGAGCAGGGCGTTGAGCAGCGGCCAGTCGGATACGGCGTCGGAGCCGTCGCGCATGGCTTCGGTCTCACGGTTGGGGCTGGCCACTGAGCCGGAGTCCAGATGGTCGCGGCCGATCACCACCGGCGCCGACAACTCGCCGGAACGCACCATTTCATTGAAGGCCAGGCCCAGCTTGGCACGCAGGCCCAGGCCGACCCAGCAGATACGCGCCGGCAGCCCCTGGAAGCTGATGCGTTCGCGGGCCATGTCCAGCCAGCGATGCAGGTGCGCGTCGTCGGGAATCAGTTCCTTGACCTTGGCGTCGGTCTTGTAGATGTCCTGCGGGTCGCCAGACAGCGCCGCCCAGCGGAACGGGCCAATGCCACGGCAGAACAGCGGACGGATGTAGGCCGGTACGAAGCCCGGGAAATCGAAGGCATTGGCCACGCCCTCTTCCTTGGCCATCTGGCGGATGTTGTTGCCGTAGTCGAAGGTCGGTACGCCGGCCTTCTGGAAATCGAGCATGGCCTGCACGTGCACGGCCATGGACTGCTTGGCCGCCTTGATGACCGTCGCCGGGTCGGTCTTGGCGCGGTCGCGGTACTGTTCCCAGCTCCAGCCGACCGGCAGGTAGCCGTTGAGCGGGTCGTGGGCGCTGGTCTGGTCGGTGACCATGTCCGGGCGCACGCCACGCCGCACCAGCTCAGGCAGGATTTCGGCCGCGTTGCCATGCAGGGCGATGGACACCGCCTGGCCTTCGGCGGTGTAACGGGCGATACGCGCCAAGGCGTCGTCCAGGTCACTGGCCTGCTCGTCGACGTAGCGGGTGCGTAGGCGGAAGTCGATACTCTGTTGCTGGCACTCGATGTTCAGCGAGCAGGCACCGGCCAGGGTCGCGGCCAGCGGCTGGGCACCGCCCATTCCTCCGAGGCCGGCGGTGAGCACCCAGCGGCCCTTGAGGTTGCCGCCGTAGTGCTGGCGACCGGCCTCGACGAAGGTTTCATAGGTGCCCTGCACGATGCCCTGGCTGCCGATGTAGATCCAGCTGCCGGCGGTCATCTGCCCGTACATGGCCAGACCCTTGGCATCCAGCTCGTTGAAGTGCTCCCAGCTGGCCCAATGCGGCACCAGGTTGGAGTTGGCGATCAGCACCCGTGGCGCGTTGGCGTGGGTCTTGAATACGCCGACCGGCTTGCCGGACTGCACCAGCAGGGTCTCGTCGTCGTTGAGTTCCTTGAGGGTCTCGACGATCTTGTCGTAGCACTCCCAGTTGCGCGCGGCACGGCCGATGCCGCCATACACCACCAGCTCCTTGGGGTTCTCGGCGACCTCGGGGTCGAGGTTGTTCATCAGCATGCGCAACGGCGCTTCGGTCAGCCAGCTCTTGGCATTGAGCTGAGTACCGCGAGGCGCGCGGATCACGGTGTCACGATAAGTCGTCATGGCAATCTCCCTGGGAAGGTTGTTGTTCTTGTTCAGTAATGAGTGGTCAACGTGAGGGTATGGATCAGCCGCGCCGCCGCCTTGGCGGTGTGGTTGTCGATATCGAAGGAAGGATTCAGCTCGGCAAGATCCACCAGGCGCAGCCGGCCGCTATCGCGCAGGCGCTGCACCAGGGGTTCGAGCAAATGAATGGGCACACCACGCGCGGCTGGCGCACTGACACCTGGCGCTTCGCTGGCTGGCAGCACATCGATGTCGATGGTCAGATACAGCGCATCGCAGCGCAGGGCGAAATAGTGCAGTTCATCGCCAATGACCTGCAGCGTGGACTCGCGGATCTCATGATCTTCCCTGACCAGCACGCCCAGCTCGGCGGCGCGCTGGAACAGCGCCCGCGTGTTGCTGGCGCGACTGACGCCGATGCAGGCGTAGTCGAAGGTCCAGCCCCGCTGGCGGCACTGCTCGGCGATCTGCGAGAACGGCGTGCCCGACGAGCGCACCGTGGCGTGGTCGCGCAGGTCGAAATGCGCGTCGAAATTGACGATGCCGATGCGTGGCGCAGCACCCTGCCCTTCGAAATGCCGGGCCAGGCCGGACCAGCTGCCGAACGCGACCTCATGGCCACCGCCAAGCACGATGGGCAAATGGCCGTCGCTCAGCAGGCGGCTCACGGCAGCCGCCAGGCGTTGCTGCGCCGCTTCCAGATCGCTGTCTTCGCAGTGAATGTCGCCGGCATCCCAGGCCGGTGCCGCGCGGTGCCAGGCCAGGCTGGCCAGCGCCTTGCGCATCGCCAGGGGGCCACCTGCGGCGCCGGTGCGGCCCTGGTTGCGACGCACGCCTTCGTCACAGGCGAAGCCCAGCAGCGCCACACCCGGCGCGGCGGCTTCGGCCCACGGCTGGATGCACTGGTGCCAGCGCGCGCTGTCCGGTTCGGGGTCGACGCGCCCGGCCCAGGTGTCCATGTTCAGGCGATCAGCGATCATGGGTGATGACTCCTGCAAAAACGCGCTGGCGCAGGCGCCCGGCCTGCACGGCATAGGCCAGTTCGGCCGGGTGATGGATATCCCACAGGCACAGGTCGGCCGGCGCGCCCGGCTCGATGCGGCCCAGCTCGCGGCGGCCCAGCGCCTGGGCGGCGTGCGCGGTCATCCCGGCCAGGGCCTCGGTCGGGGTCAGACGGAAGAAGGTGCAGGCCATGTTGGCCATCAGCGTCGGCAAGCAGATGGGCGAGGTGCCGGGGTTGGCGTCGCTGGACACGGCGATGGGCACGCCATGGCGGCGCAGCAGGTCGATGGGCGGCTGCTGGGTCTCGCGCAGCACGTGGAAGGCGCCGGGCAGCAGCACCGCCACGGTGCCTGCGGCCGCCAAGGCTTGTACGCCGGCTTCATCGAGGTATTCGATATGGTCGACCGACAGTGCGCCATAACGGGCGGCCAGGGCGCTGCCGCCGAGGTTGGAGAGCTGTTCGGCATGCGCCTTGATCGCCAGGCCATGGGCGGCGGCGGCCTGGAACACGCGCTCGCATTGCGCCGGGGAGAAGGCGATGCCTTCGCAGAAGACATCCACCGCATCGGCCAGCCCCTGCTCGGCAGCGGCCGGGATCATCGCCGTGCAGACCAGGTCAATGTAGCCGTCGGCATTGCCGGCGTACTCCGGCGGCAAGGCATGCGCGCCCAGCAAGGTGGTGACGACCCGCACCGGGCGCAGCTCGCCAAGGCTCCGGGCGACACGCAGCATTTTCAGTTCATCTTCCAGGGTCAGCCCATAGCCAGACTTGATTTCCACGCAGGTCACGCCGTCGGCGAGCAAGGCATCCAGGCGCGGCAGGCTGGCTTCGATCAGCTGTTCTTCACTGGCCTGGCGGGTAGCGCGCACGGTGCTGAGAATGCCACCGCCGTTGCGGGCGATCTCCTCGTAGCTGACGCCCTGCAGGCGCTGTTCGAACTCGCGGGCGCGGTCGCCGGCATACACCAGGTGGGTATGGCAATCCACCAGACCGGGGGTCATCACCCCGCCACGCCCGGCTTCGACGGCACCCGTTGCCAGGGCTGGATCGAACGCCTGTTCGGTCCAGACGCCCGCGATACGCCCGGCTTCGACCATGACCGCCATGGGTCCATCGAGCTGGCGAGTGCCATCGAACAGGGTAAGGTCGCGCCAGAGCAGGCGCTGGCTTGGGCTGGAGAGCATTTGTCATGCCTTTCTTGTTTAATGTATATACATTTAGCCCGGCGAAATGGCTTAGGTCAACCCCCACTCTGAAGTGCAGACGAATAAATGCAAGGGCGGATCCGGGATCGCCCCTATTTGTATATACATTAGAAGATCAGCGACACCGCGCCCTGCGCGAGCAGAGCGGGTCCGCGACTGCACGGACCCGCAAGGCAAGGAGGTCAGACGGGTGTGGCAGCGAAGGCCTGCTCAGGCTTGACGATCTGCTCCTGGGCAGCGACCAGTGGCAGGTCACGGGAGCCTTCGGCGGTGGCGCCTACCAGGCCGAACAGCGTGGCGGTGGCCAGTTCCAGCGCCTGCGCCACGGGCTGGCCGCCCAGCAGGCGCGCCAGCAAGGTGGCGGAGAACACGTCGCCCATACCGTTGGGCAGCGGGTGCAGGGCCAGACGCGGGGTATTCACCAGCCAGGCGCCTTCGCCGTTGACTGCCAGGGTGCCGAGCTGGTCGGCGGGGATGTCTGGGGTCGCCAGGCTGGTGATCACCACGACGTCCGGGCCGCGCCCACGCAGTTGTCGCGCAGTGCGCACGGCATCCTCGACGCTGACCAGGCGGCTGCCGGTCAACAGTTCGAACTCGAACTGGTTAGGGGTGACGATGCTCGCGTGGGGAATCGCCAGGTTGCGCAGAAAGTCCGGAATCGCCGGGTTGACGAATACGCCACGCCCCACGTCACCCATCACCGGGTCGCACAGGTAGCGCACCGCCGGGTTGTCGCGGCGGATCTCGTCCACCGCTTCGAGGATCACCGCACCGATACCCGCATCGCCCAGGTACCCGGACAGCACCGCCGAAACCCGGGATAACGCACCGCGATCACGTAGCCCGGCCAGCACCTCGCGAATGTGTTCGGCATCGAACACCTGGCCACGGAACTGACCATAGCCGGTGTGGTTGGAGAACTGCACGGTATGCACCGGCAGCACCTCGAAGCCCAGGCGCTGCAGGGGGAACACGGCGGCATCGTTGCCGACGTGGCCCAGGGCGACGTGGGACTGGATGGAAAGCACACAGGGCGGAAGGGAATCAGGCATGGGCGGCGCGGGTCCTGGTGACGAAGGAAAGCCCCGATCATACCCCTATTGCCCGGACGGGATCAGGCCCGTGGCGCAAACCGGGCGGCGCGGGGCAAATCAGGCTTTCCGTCCCCTGCCGTGGTGCTCTACTCTCTGCCCACCCGGCCGGGGCCCGCCAGGCGCCTGCCGCCCCCTCACCATGCGCAATCAGGAGCCTGCAATGTCACTGCCCGATGAATTCGATACCCCGCAATTTCGCAAGGGCCTGGCGGTACGCCGCGAAGTGCTCGGCGCCGAGTACGTGGACCGCTCGGTGAATGAGGTCGAAGACTTCATGATCCCGATGCAGAAAATCACCACCGAATGGTGCTGGGGCGAAGTCTGGACCCGGCCGGGCCTGGACCTGAAGACCCGCAGCATGCTCAACCTGGCCATGCTCACCGCGCTCAACCGCCCCAACGAGGTACGCCTGCACGTGCTCGGCGCCCTGAACAACGGCGTCTCGCCGGCCGAGATCCAGGAAATTCTCCTGCAGGCGTGCATCTACTGCGGCGTGCCCGCCGCCCTGGACAGCTTCAAGATCGCCAACGAAGTGGTGAAGAAGTTCCAGCAGGATCAGGCAGCCAAGGCCGACTGACGCCACAGCGAGGTCATTCCTGGCCCGCGATCTGCACGGTCGCGGGCTTCGCCGCGCCAGCCTGGCGCATGGTCTCCGGCATCAGCAACAGGTACAGCACGAAGCCGATTCCGGCGATGGCAGCCAGGGTCAGGAAGGCGTACGCATAGCTGAAATGCACGATGATCACCCCGGCCAGCGTCGCGCTCAGCGAGGCGCCGATGCCCTGTACCGTGGCGACCGCCCCCTGGCTGACATTGAACCGCCCGGTGCCACGGGTCAGGTCGGCGATCACCACCGGCAGCAGCGCGCCGAAGATCCCCGCGCCGATGCCGTCCAGGCACTGCACCGCGACCAGGTAAAAGGGGTTGTCGGAAAAGGTGTAAAGCACGCCACGCAGCGCCAGTATCGCGAAACCGAACAGGAATATCGGCTTGCGCCCGAAGCGGTCAGCGTGTCGCCCCACCAGAATCGCCACCGGCACCATCACGCATTGGGCGGCGACGATGCACAGGGCGATCAGCGAAGTGGCACTGTCCTTGCCGATGATGTGCGTGAGCTGCTGACCGATGGACGGCAACATCGCCGCATTGGCCAGGTGGAAGATCGCTGCCAGGAGCGCCAGAAGCATCAGGTGGCGATTGGCTAACAGCGCCTGCCAGGACGACACCGGCGGGTGCGCGCTCGGGCCATCATCCAGCCCGCGCGCCAGGTCGTCGTCGATTTCATCGGCCGGCACCTGCCACAGGGCAATGATCGAAGCGAAGGCCAGCGCGGCCATCAGCCAGAACACCACCATCGGCCCGAACAGATAGCCCAGCGCACCGGCCAGTGCTGCCGAAAAGGCATTGCCCGCGTGGTTGAAGCCTTCGTTGCGCCCGATGTGCCGGGTGAATGCCGCTGGCCCGACGATCCCGAGGGTGATGGCCGCCAGCGCCGGCGCGAAGACTGCCGCCGCGACCTGGGCCAGCGACTGGGTCAAGGCGACCATGGCGAAGCTGGAGATCCATGGCAGCAGCAGGCTGCAGAAGGTCACCAGCAGGGCTGCGACGCCGATCACCGCGCGCTTGTACCGACTTCGGTCGATGAACGCCCCCGCCGGGGTCTGCGAGATCAGCCCGGCGATGCCGGCCAGGGTCATGACGAAGCCCACCGTGGCCTCGTTCCAGCCCTCCCCCGGCCCGCGTACGGCAATCAGGTAGATCGCCAGGTACGGTCCCAGGCCGTCACGCACGTCGGCCAGGGTGAAATTGAGAATGTCGAGGCCGCGCCGGGTACGGCGCGAAGGCTCGCTCCCGGTGATGTGACGGGAGGCAGTTGAGGTGACGGGCATGAATGATGACCTTCTGGCGGTACGGAATCACGTGGCCCTGAGCGAGTCCAGCGACGATGAACCCGCGCTCGGCGGATCCACCGGGCGAACCTCGAGCGGAAGACCTGCAGGGCAAAGGTTACAAAATATGACCAGAAGAACCCCGCGCAGTGCCCAGCCCATGAAAAATTCTTCTTACGCCACCGGTGTAGCATTTGCCCTGAGTGTCGGGCCGTTTTATCCGAGCGGAATAAGTGGTTGAAATGAAAAGTCTCTGCAGCGTTCATTGCCGCGGCAAATTATTCATGCAATTCGCTCAATCATGAAATGCTTGGCTAATTGCCCGAGGGCCTGGTAATTCCGAATATCGGATCCATTAGCAGAGGTCACTGTTTTTCAATTTCCAAAAGCCGACTGGGAATTGCCTGTTTCCCTGCAAATGATCGATAATCCCGCAGCGCCCCACCCAGCGAGAATGCTGCCAGAACGACTGACCCGAGCATTATCAAGAACCGTCATGCAGACCTCGCACAGTACTTCCTCAGTTGAGCGCCCGGATATTTATCTGGCACTCATCGCAGAACTTTCCCATACCTCCAAGCCCACTTCCATCATGTGCGTCACGTTGATCGCACTGAATTTATTTTCCTGGCACGCCACCAGCGAGGCACTCTTTGCCTGGATGGCCGTTATTGGCGGACTGGCGTCGGCGATAAAAGTCACCTGCATGCAAGTGCATAAGGCCCGTCGCAAATATTCGCGGCTGGAAAGACCCGAAGCGCAGTTCTGGGAAATCATGCATATCGTGACCACCACCGTGATCGCGGCATCGGTCGGTGCGTCGGTTTCCCGTGCATTTCTGGTCAACGAACAGGACGTCAAGCTGCTGTGCGTGGCGATGCTGTTCGGCTACGCCGCCGGTGTCGTGGCCAGGCTGTACGTCAGGCCCGGGATTGCCTGCCTGGCCCTGTGCCTGGCAGTGCCGCCGTCCATCCTGACCGCCCTCTATACCCGGGAATTATCCAATCAGATTCTCGCAGGCATGTTCCTGCTGTTTCTGCTGGGCGGTATCGACACCATCAGACACGCCTACAAGACCGCCATCCGCAACATCAAGGACCGCCTGGAAATGGCCCGCCTGGCGGAGTACGACCCGCTGACCGGCCTTGCCAACCACCGTGGCCTGGTCAAGGCCTTCAAGCTCGCCACGCACTCCACAGAGCCGTTCGTGCTGCACTGCCTCGACCTGGACCGCTTCAAGGCGATCAACGACACCCATGGGCATTCCGCCGGCGACGCGCTGCTCAAGCAGGTCGCGTCGCGCATCCAGGGCGTGGTACGCAGCACCGACACCGTGGCCCGACTCGGCGGCGACGAATTCGTCGTGCTCCAGGCTCCACTCTTGAAAGCCGAAGATGCCACGGCACTGGCCGCACGCATCACGCAGGCACTGGGCGAACCCTTCTGGCTGTTCGACCAGACCCTGCAAGTCGAGATCGGCGCCAGCCTCGGCTACGCCCACGCCACCCCGGACAGCGCCCTGGAAGCGCTGATGGACCGTGCCGACCAGGCTTCTTATGCCGCCAAGCGCCAGGGCGGTAATCTTTGCGCCGAATTTCACTCCTGAATCAGCACTCGGTCAGCCCCCTACCCTGCTCGGCACACTGTTGCAACCGGCTTGAAAGGCGCCACTCACGCTCAGGATGCTCATCGGCCCACGCCACCAGTGCCGAGTACACGGTACGCAGGCCGACCTGCTCGGCATGGTAGAGCAAGCCGCCGCGATAGCGCGGAAAGCCGTAGCCATGTAGCCATACCAGATCGATGTCGTCGGGGTTTTCGGCCACACCTTCCTCGAGCATGTGCGCCGCCTCATTGACCATCACGAACAGGCAGCGCTGGAGAATTTCCTCATCGCCGATCGACCGGGATTGCAGCCCCCTGGCAGTGCGGTGCGCGTCCAGCATGCCGGACACCCAGGGGTCAGCCAAGCCCTGGCGCTGGCCTTCGGCGTAACGGTAGTAACCCGCCCCGGACTTCTGCCCGAGCCGACCAGCCTGGTACAACTGTTCGATCAGGTTGCACTGGCGCTCGGCCAGACCAAGCCGTTCGCCGCGCCCCTTGCGGTTCAGCCAGGCGATGTCCACACCTGCCAGGTCGCGAAGCTCGAACGGCCCGAGCGGAAAGCCGAATTCGCGCATGACCCGGTCGACATCTTCGGGGGCCGCACCTTCCTCCAGCAGAAAGGTGGCCTCGCGCTCACGCACGGCCAGCAGGCGATTGCCGACAAAGCCGTACCCGTTACCGACCGCCACCGTGGTCTTGCCCAGGCGCTCGCCCAGTTGCAGCACGGTAGCCAGTACATCGGGCTGCAGATGCGCAGTCTTGACCACCTCCAGCAGCTTCATAACCTGCGCCGGGCTGAAGAAGTGCATGCCGATGACCTCACCGGGGCGGCCAGTCACCGCTGCGATAGCCTCGACATCCAGGTAAGACGTGTTGGTCGCGAGAATCGCACCCGGCCTGGCCAAGCGATCCAACTGGCGGAACACCGCCTGCTTGACCTCCAGATCCTCGAATACCGCCTCGATGACCAGGTCTGCGTCGGTCACGGCTTCCAGGCTGGTCTGATACTGGATGAGCGCCTCACGCTCGGCCGCCTCGCTGGCGCTGATGCGTCCTTTGTCCAGGGCAGTGGCATAGTAGCGCTCGACGATTGCCCGACCCCGTTCAAGGGCCTGCGGCTGGGTATCGATCAGACGCGTCGGCAGGCCGGCATTGGCCAGGCACAAGGCAATGCCGCTGCCCATCAGGCCGGCGCCGATCACCGCTACCCGGTGCACAGGACGAACCGCCGCCTGCCGGGCCAGTGCACGGCACCGCGAGGCCAGTTCGCGTTCAGCGAAGAACACATGGCGCAGCGCCCTGGCCTGCTCGCCTTCGCGCAAGGCCACGAAACACGCACGTTCCATTGCCATACCCTGCTCGAATGGTAATTGCCAGGCTTGTCGCAGTGCATCCAGGGCAAGCGGCGGAGCCTTCTGCCCGGGCACCTTGCGCAACAGCGCCTGGGCCTGGCGTTCGAAGGCCGGCAGGTCGAAGTCCGGCACCGCCTGCTGCACGGCGCGCGGAATCGGCAGCGTCACCCGGTGCCGGGCCAGTGTGAAGGCCGCCTCCAGCAGCGAAGCCTCACAGGCCCGATCGACCAGGCCAATCTGCAGCGCACGCTCGGTGCCGATCTGCGTGTTGCCCAGCACCATGTCCAGCGCCATCGGCATACCACATAGGCGCGGCAGCCGCTGGGTTCCACCGGCGCCCGGAATCAGCCCCAGGCTCACTTCGGGCAGACCAAAACGCGTACCGACAGCCGCCACCCGGTAATGGCAGGCCACTGCCAGTTCCAGGCCGCCCCCCAACACGGCACCATGCAGCGCGGCGATGAAGGGTTTACCGGCGTTCTCGATGGCCGCCAGTACATCGGGCAGCTGTGGCGCCTGCAGTGGCAGGTCGAATTCCTTGATATCGGCCCCGGCCACGAACGTGCGGCCTTCGCAGTGAATTACCACGGCCTGGATATCGGCATCGGCGTCAGCCTGCTCGACGCAGGCCAGCAACTGCTGGCGCACCGGTTGCGAAAGGGCATTGACCGGCGGGTTGTCGATGACGATCAGCCCGATATCACCCTCGCGTTGCAGTACCACGGTAGCGTGCATCGCCTCTCTCCTGTCGAGTCTCATGGGTTGCAGCGGTGACGGCGGGTGCCGAGGCCACTGCACGTCAGCGGCGTTAACGCATCTGGGTCAGGTAGTCCGCCGCGCTGCCGGGGATGGTTTCGTTCTGGATGGCGCCGAGGAACCTGATGGCGCGCTCCACTTCTGCGTCGCTCAGGTAGGGCGTCTTGGGGAACGACTTGCGGTTGTTCTGCCAGGCGGCGGCATAGACTTGATCATTGACCCCCTCGAAGCGTTTGCGCACATCCTTCATCGCCCGCTCGGGTTCCTCGTTGATGCGCTGGGTGGCGTCATTCAGGGCGGCGAGAAATGCCTTCACCGTCGCGGGGTTCTCTTGCGCCCACTGGCGACGGGCACTCAGGGCGATCGACGGATAGCCGTCCAGCTCAGGCACCATGCCTTCGGACATGTCCAGCAGGGTGAAGCCCTTCTGTTCGAGCACGGCGCTGTCGGAGGCTGGCGAAGACAGGGCGAACCCGTCGATCTTGTTCTGCGCGAAAGCGGCCAGCATCGCCGCACCGTTGTTCAGGTACAGCAGGGTGAAGTCCTTCTCGGCGTCGAGCCTGGCCTGCTGGCCAAGGAAGCGCACCAGGAAATCGGCGCTGCCGCCGGTGCCACTGACCGCCAGGCGCAAGCCCTTGAACGCGGCAAGACGCTGCTCGACGGTAGAACTCGCATTGAGCCCCAGGCGGTCGGCGAGTTCCTGGTGGATGACCACGTTGCTGGCGTACTGGCCGACCATGCGCCCCAACAGGGTGATGTCGGCGCCCTTGACCTTGGCGTTGATCGCGTTCTGGATCGCGCAGGAGCAGAACTCCACCGAGCGACTGGCCAGACCGGACGCGGCCGCGCCACCGCCCTTGAACTTGACCAGTTCGACATCCAGGCCGTGCTTTTTGAACAACCCGCCATCCAGGGCCACGAACAAGGGCATATGCACGAAGCCCTCGGTGCCCAGGGCGACCTTCACCTGCTCGGCGGCCTGGGCATACAGGCTGGCGGCGCCCACGGCCACGCTCAGGCCCAGTGCGCAGATCATACGTTTCATCGACATGACGTTTACCTCTGTTCTTGTTGTTGTACCGGGTGGGCCTGTGAGGACTCTGAGGGGCGGTTTCAAGCGCCGGATTGCTGCGGCTAAAGCCCCGCCATTCACAGACAGCCAAAGCGCACAGCGTCGGACCTAGACCGACAGCTCACGCTCTTCCTGATCCTTCTTCCAGGGCATCAGCGACTCTTCCAGCTTGCGCACGGCGGCCTGAAGGATCAGCGCCAGGGCAATGATCGCGATCAACGCGGCGAACACGCCGGCGGTGTCCAACTGGCCAGCGGCGTCCTGCAGCAGGTAGCCCAGGCCCCGGTTGGCAGCCATGATCTCGCCGACGATGGCGCCGATCAGCGCATAGGGCACCGAGAGTTTCAGGCCGGTGAACACCCACTGGATGGCCGATGGCAGCACCACCTTGGTGATCAGGTGATGTTCCTTGGCGCCCATCAGGCGCAGGATCTCCAATTGCTCGCGCTCCACGGCACGTACGCCGCTGTAGGTGTTGAGGAACACCAGGAAGAACACGATGGTGGCGGTGAGGATGATCTTCATCTCGATGCCGATGCCGAACCACATGATGAACAACGGCGCCAGGGCCACCTTGGGCAGGCTGTAGATGGACACCAGGATCGGGTCGAGCAGCTTGGCCAGCAGCTCGTTACGGCCAAGGATCAGGCCCACGGTGATGCCCGCGCAGGCCCCGAAGAAGAAGCCCACCAGGGTTTCCACGACGGTGATCCAGCCGTGCGAGAACAGCCGCCCGCTGGCCACCAGGTCGATGAAGCGGCCCCCGATTTCCAGCGGCGAGCTGACGAAGAACGGGTCGATCAGCGGTCCGGAAGCGAACTGCCAGGACAGAAAGATCACCGCGAAGATGGCCATGCGGCCGAGAAAGATTTTCATGTTCGAGACTCTCCGTGATGCGCGGTTCAGGCGTCGTGGGCCGGGGTGATGAATTCCCAGAGGTCCGCGCACAGCTCGTGGTAACGCGGGTCTTTGCGCAGCTGCAGAATGTTGCGCTCATCGCCCAGGGGGATTTCGACGTCGCGCACGATGGTGCCGGGGCGACCGGAAAAGATCAGGCAACGGTCACCCAAGGCCACGGCCTCGTCCAGGTCGTGGGTGACGAACAGCACGGTCTTGTTCAACTGCCGGCTGAGCTTGAACAACTCGGTCTGCATGCGCATGCGCAATTGCGCGTCCAGGGCCGCGAAGGGTTCGTCCATCAACAGGGTTTCCGGGTCATAGGCCAGCAGCCGGGCCAGGGCGGCGCGCTTGCGCATGCCACCGGAGAGCTGGCTGGGATAGGACCTTTCATGGCCATCGAGGCCGACCAGGGTCAGCAGCTCACGAATACGCGCCTGGCGCTGGGCCTTGGGCACGCCCTGAATTTCCAGCGGCACGGCGATGTTGCCGGCCACTTCGCGCCAGGGCAGCAGGTGATCGCTCTGGGTCATGTAGCCGGTACGGCCATTGATGCCCTGCACCGCCTCGCCGCGATACAGCACTTGCCCGGTGGTGGGCGCGAACAGCCCAGCGACCATATTCAGCAAGGTCGACTTGCCGCAACCGGACGGGCCGATGATGGTCACCACCTGGCCCTGGCGGATATCGACGTTGATGTTGTGCGAGGCCTGCTTGGCGACGCCCTTGACAGTGAATGACTTGGACACGTCGTGGAAGGAAATGACCGTAGGCTGCGTGGCCTTGGCCCTTGAAGGTTCGGCACCCGAAGCAAGCGAGGCGGTGCTACGCACAGGTGGCACGCCACTCGAGACATCCGTGCCTGCAGAAGAGGGAGTCGAGAGAAGCTGCCGCGCAGCGGCGGATACTGGAGTGTTCATAGCGACCTGCTTATTTTTATGAGTCGGAAATGAAGCTTCTTTGATTATGCAAAGCGAAAATCGAGGGTCAAAGCGGCTGTTCCATCTGTTGGAACAGCCGCTTTTTTCAGGCCAGGACCGTCAAGCCATCGAGGGCGATCACCCCGTTGCCGACCGGGCGTACCAGCAGCGGGTTGATCTCCGCTTCAAGCAAACGCTCACCCAGGCGCATGGCCATGTCCGAGAACGCCACGATGCACCGCGCGGCAGCCTCGACATCGGCCTTCGGCAGGCCACGGAAGCCATCCAGCAGCGGGAAGGTCTTCAGTTCGCCGAGCATCTGCCGGGCCTGCGCCAGGCTGACCGGCAGCAAGCGCAGGGTGGTGTCCTGGAACAGCTCGGCAGTCACTCCACCGGTGCCCAGCAACAGCGCCGGGCCCAACTGCGGGTCGCGATGGAAACCGAGGATCAGTTCATGGCCGCCGCAGGCCATTTCCTGCACGAGAAAGGTTTCCGGCGTGAAGCCGACATGCCCTGCCACCTCGTCGCGCATCTGCTCCAGGCGCACGGCGATGTGCTCTGGCGTCAGGTGCAAGGCGACGCCGCCGACCTCGCTCTTGTGCGCGATGCGTTCGGACAGCACCTTCAGCGCGACCCGCCCGCCCAGCTCGCTGGCGGCCTGCCTGGCCTGTTCGCCGGTACTGACGATGCGCTCGCGGGTCACCGGAATACCGAAACCGGCGTACAGCCGCTTGCTGCGCGCCTCGTCCAAGGCTCCATCCGGCAATTCCAGTTGCAGATCCAGCGCCTGTTTCAGAGGCGCCGCAGCGTCGGTCGTGGCTTCGCCAGGGGTGGGCTCATCGCTCGGCATCAGCGCCTTGAGCGCGCTGGCACAACTTTCCGGGGCAGTGAACGCCACTCCGCCACAGCTGTTGATACGCAGCGCGGCGACCGGCGCGTGGGGGCTGATGTACGCCAGCACCGGCTTGTCGGTGCCAGGCAGGCTGTCGCGTATCGCATCGGCCATCAGGTGCGGCTGGGCCACCCCGGACGAGCCGACCACACTGACCACCGCGTCGAAGTCCGGGCTGTCCAGCAGAATGCGGATAGCACTGCGCATCAGCTCCGGCTGCAGGCCGGCCAGCGTCAGGTCGATAGGATTACGGTCCAGTACCGCCTGTTCGCCGATGTCCAGGGCCCGCAGGCGCGCCGCCGTTCGCTCGCCAGGGGGCGG
Source organism: uncultured Pseudomonas sp. (assembly GCF_913777995.1). Lineage (GTDB taxonomy): Bacteria > Pseudomonadota > Gammaproteobacteria > Pseudomonadales > Pseudomonadaceae > Aquipseudomonas. Next base: position 41,646 of record NZ_CAJYVE010000010.1, read on the forward strand.
GGTCTCGAAACCGTTGACGCCGAGGCTGTCGGCGATCAGCGTGCCAGCTCCGCCGGTCGAGGTCAGGATCGCCACGCGCTGGCCGTGCATGACCCGGCCGCTGGCCAGGGCAAAAGGGATGTCCAACAGGTCGGCAAAGGTCTCGGCGCGAATCACCCCCAGTTGGCGGAAGTAGGCCGAATACAGTGCGTCGGAGCCGGCCAGCGCACCGGTATGGGAATTGGCGGCATGCGCGCCGGCCTCGGAGCGCCCGACCTTGAACACCACCACCGGCTTGCCTGCCGCCCGTGCCTTGCGCGCGGCCCGGGTGAATTTTTCGCTGTCGCGCAGCCCTTCTATATACAGGGCGATGACCGAGGTTGCCGGGTCGTCGGCCAGGTAATCGACGAAATCAGCAACGTCCAGGTCCACTTCGTTACTGGTGGAAATCAGCTTGGAAAAACCGATGCCGGCCGCGACGCCACGCGACAACAGCGCGCCAAGAATGCCACCGCTCTGCGACACCACCGCGATGCGCCCGGCCAGCAACTGATCCATGTCCAGCGCACCACTGGCCGACAGCGTGATGCGCTCGGTGAGGTTGACCAGCCCGATGGTGTTGGGGCCGAGGATGCGCATGCTGCCCTGCGCGGCTTTCAGTTGTTCCTGGCGCAGCGCGCCGCTGGCACCGGTTTCACCATAACCACCGGCCAGTACGATGGCCGCCGCACAACCGCGCTCGGCCAGTTCGGCGACCGCCTGGTTGGCGCGTTCTGGGCCGAGCAGGATGATGGCTACATCGGGGACTTCCGGCAGTGCAGCAATCGAGGGGTAGCAGGTCAGCCCATCGATTTCTTCGTAACGCGGATTGACCGGGTAAAGGCGCCCGGCAAACCCGTGCTTGCGCAAGAAAGCAATGGGCCGGCCAGCGGTCTTGCGAGCGTCGCCGGAAGCGCCGATCACGGCAACGCTGGTAGGGCTGAGAAGACGTGCGATGGCATTCATGGCTCAGCTCCGTTCGGCCTTGCGGGCCAGGAAGGCGGCGACCGACTCCTGATGTTCGCTGGAGGTGTAGCAGATACCCTGCGCCTGGCTGCCCATGGCGAAGATCTGGCTTTGGGTGAGTTCGAAGCTGTTATTGATGATCGATTTGCTCAGCGCCAGCGCGGTGGCCGAGCCGCCGGACAGCTGCAAGGCCCAGTCCTGCGCGGCGGGTAACAGGCTGTCATGAGCCACGATCCGGTCGATCATGCCAATCTGCAAGGCTTCGGCCGGCGTGACGCTGCGGCCACTGAAGATCAGCTCCTTGGCCTTGCTCAAGCCGACGCGCCGCGGCAGGAAATATAACCCTCCGCCGTCCGGGATCAGGCCACGGGCGATGTAGCTCATGGCCAGCGAGGCCTGCTCGGAGGCGATGATGAAATCGCAGCTCAAGGCCATGTCGCAGCCCAGCCCGGTCGCCGCGCCGTTGACGGCGGCAATGGTTGGCTTGGGCAGGTTATGCAACAGGGAAACCGCCTGGTGCACCCGCTGTTGGCGCTTCCAGCCGTTAAAGGCCACGGAGCCGGCGGGCGCGCTCATCCGTGCCTGCATGCCCTTGATGTCGCCGCCAGCGCAGAAACCCTTGCCGCTACCGGTGACGATCAGCGCCTTGATGCTGGCATCGGCGGCGACGCGTTCGAGGTGTTCGATCAACAGGCTGCGCATGTCATCGCTGATGGCATTGCGCGCTTCGGGACGATTCAGGGTCAGGGTGGCGATGCCCTGATTGACGCTCAGGTCGATGGGGGCCACCAATTGCTCGGAACGGGTCATGCGCTGCCTCTCTTATTATTGGGTTGATGAAGCGCCCGGCGATGCGCCAAGCTTGAAATCAGTCTTAGCGAGAGAGGTGTCGATGACAACGCGAGCATTCCACCTGCTGGAACGCAGTGATGAAGGTGAGGCGTGCGCGTCCCTGCCCGGCCAAGGCAAGGCACCGCCGAACCGTTCTCTGGAGCGTGGCCTGGACCTGCTGCGCGCCTTCCGTCCCGGCACCGCACAACTCACCAATGGCGACCTGAGCGAACTGACCGGACTGTCCAAATCCACCGTCAGTAGGCTGACACAGACCCTGGTACGCTCGGGTTTTCTCGATTACGACCCGGTTGCTGGCGGCTACCGCCTGGCCCCCACGCTGCTGGGCCTGGCGCATTCGATGTACCACAGCAGCCCTCTGTTGCAGGTCGCCATACCGTTGATGGCGCAGGTGGCCCGCGAACACCAGGTGAACGTGAGCCTCGCCGCCGCCGACGGCGATGAGATGATCTACCTGGAGTCGATCCGCTTCAGCCGCCGCAAATCGCCACGCAACGTGCTGGCTGGCCAGCGCATTCCAATGGACATCACCTCGCTGGGCAGGGCCTATCTGTCGACCCTAGCCCCGGCACAGCGTCAACCACTGCTGGCGCTTTTCAGGTCGCGGCGCTGCCAGACGCGGGCCGATCAGTTGATCCTGGAAATCGAGGAGGCCATCGCACAGGTGCACAACAGCGGTTATTGCGTGGCCGCCTGGCAGCCGGAGGTACTGGCCATCGCCACCCCGCTCGGCAACCCGGCGTACGCCAGCCATGCCCTGAACATCAGCCTGGCGACGGGGGAAGCTTCGCAAGTCATCGTAGAGCGCTACGGGCCGGTGCTGCTGGAGCTGGCTGAGGCAATACGGCTTGATCTGGCAACGGCAGGTGCCGAATAGACCGGCAGTCGTGATCGGCCAGGTCACGGCGCGCTCAAAGCATCGAAGTCCCAGACCGGCGAGGTTTCAGCGGTTGTCGGCCTTTTCAGCCGCCTGGCTCGTCGTGCCCTCGAAGGTCGAGGCCAGCGGCACGAACACGCCGGGCTCACTCTCTGCGTAGCCAAACATGCCAAAGAAACGATCCAGTTCGCGGCGCTTGGGAGCCTTGCCGGTGAAGATTCTCGTGTAGTGCGGAATACGCCGAAAACGCTCGATCAACCCCTCAGAGGTGTTCATCGAGATATAGCCAATCTGCGTCAGGTACAGGGTGCGTGCCCGTGCATCCGCAGCATGGGTGTCGAAGCAGAAACGCTTGAACATGCTGGACAGCGCCGCAATGCGCACTTCATCGGCCGCGGCGATTTCCTGCGCCACATCCGCCGATTGCAGCGCCCAGCTGCGGACGGCGAATTCGAACTGCGAGTCAAACAGGTCGTTGTTCAACCAGCAGAGAAAGACATTGAGGATGGCTTCGGAAATGCTTTCCGCGTAGCTTTCGCACTGTTTGACCAGGCTGCCGGTGTTCTTCTCGCGCCAGCGCTCCAGCAGCGCGGCCAACAACTGCTCGCGGTCTTCGAAGAACCAGTAGAAGCTGGTCCGCGACAGCTTCAGTCGTTTGGCCAACGGCATGACCTTGACCGCATCGATGCCGGACTCCTTCAGGGTTTCATAGGCAGCTTCCAGCCAACCTTCTGCCGAACCCCGCCAGCCGCTTTCAGAGTCCTTGTTACGTGTTTTGCTTACCTGCGCCATAGCGGCTCAACTCGAATCAACATGACGCGCCAAATGTACAGTCACGGTTTTTTTATGTACATAGGTGTTAGATAAACTGCCCGCCCCCGGGCAAGGCATAGGGTGATACGCCGCAGAGCGCCACATTATTGAGCGCTGCCCTAGATCGTCCCCGGTAACGGCGGCTGGCGTCAGGAGGGCTGCGGCTTCCCGATAACGCCCTGTCGCCTCGCTTGCGCCCGCCTTCGTTTCCGCGATCGCCCACGTTTCGCTCGCCTAATCCGACTCGCAAAGCCTCCACGAACGGGATTCAGCACATCCAGCCAACGGCTGGGTGGGCCGGCCTGCTCGCGACTGCGCATGGGTCCGATTGCCGTTCCAGCACGCACACTTGTGGGGCACGACCTGGGCTCGCGGCAGCACCCCGCCGGAGCAAAATGTTCATATGCATCTCTTTAGTTGACACATGTGTACAGATGCTTCTAATTTATCTCCACCTGATGAGCGCTGGTGGAGCCGGTCATGAAAAACGATCCCTTGCTGCAGCCGTATCAACTCAAGCACCTGACACTGCGCAACCGCGTCATCATCACCTCACACGAACCGGCCTACCCCGAAGACGGCATGCCCAAGCAGCTTTACCGCGCCTATCATGTGGAACGCGCCAAGGCCGGGGTGGCCATGACCATGACGGCGGGTTCCGCCGCCATCTCGCGCGACAGCCCGCCAGTGTTCAACAACGTGCTGGCCTACAAGGACGAGGTGGTCGGCTGGCTCAAGGAACTCACCGACGAATGCCATGAACACGGCGCGGCGGTAATGATCCAGCTCACCCACCTGGGTCGGCGTACCCGTTGGGACAAGGGCGACTGGCTGCCGGTGGTGTCCTCCTCGCACAATCGCGAACCGGCTCATCGGGCCTTTCCCAAACGCCTGGAAAGCTGGGATATCGAACGTATCGTCAAGGATTACGCCGATGCCGCAGAACGCATGGTGGCCGCTGGCATGGACGGCATCGAACTGCAGGCCTACGGGCACTTGATGGATCAGTTCTGGTCGCCGCTGACCAATGATCTGCAGGAGCCCTACGGCGGCTCGTTGCGCAACCGCCTGAACTTTACCTTCGAGGTACTCAAGGCCATTCGTGCCCGAGTGGGTGAGCGCTTCATCATCGGCATGCGCTATACCGCCGACGAGGTCGCCAAGGGTGGCCTGACCAAGGAAGAAGGCCTGACCATCACTCAGTTGCTCAAGGACAGCGGGATGATCGACTTCCTCAACGTCATCCGCGGCAACATCGCCACCGACGCAGCCCTGACCGACATCATTCCGGTACAGGGCATGCGCAATGCACCGCACTTGGACTTCGCCGGCGAGATCCGCTCGCTGACCGGTTTCCCGACCTTCCATGCGGCCAAGATCCCGGACGTCGCCACCGCCCGCCACGCGATTGCCGCCGGCCTGGTGGACATGGTCGGCATGACCCGCGCGCACATGACCGATCCGCACCTGGTGCGCAAACTGATCGAAGGCCGCGAAGACGACATTCGTCCCTGCGTGGGCGCCAACTACTGCCTGGACCGTATCTACAACGCTGGTGCCGCCTACTGCATCCACAACGCTGCCACCGGGCGCGAAACCACCATGCCCCACGACATTCCCAAGTCCGCCACCCCGCGCAAGGTGGTGGTAGTGGGCGCCGGGCCCGGTGGCCTGGAGGCCGCCCGGGTGGCTGGCGAGCGCGGCCACCAGGTGGTGGTGCTGGAGCTGGCCGAGCAGGCCGGCGGCCAGGTTCGCCTCACCGCCCGCTCGGAGCGGCGCCGGGAAATGCAAAGCATCATCGACTGGCGCCTGGCGCAATGCGCGCGGCTCGGCGTGCGCATGCACTTCAACACCTGGGCGGATGCCGAGCGAATTCAGGCCGAAGAACCCGACGTGGTGATCATCGCCACCGGCGGCCTGCCGCACACCGAGGTGCTTGAACGCGGTAACGACCTGGTGGTGTCCAGCTGGGACATCATCGCCGGCGACATCAAGCCGGGGCGCAATGTGCTGATCTACGACGATGCAGGTGATCACGCCGGGTTGCAGGCCGCCGAATTCATCGCCCGCAGCGGTGCGCGTACCGAGATCATGACCCCAGACCGCAGCTTCGCCCCTGAAGTGATGGGCATGAACCTGGTGCCCTACATGCGTTCGCTACAGGGTCTGGACACCCATTTCACCGTCACCTACCGGCTGCGTGCCGTGGAGCGCGACGGCGACCGACTCAAGGCCATCGTCGGCACCGACTACAGCGAACTGGAGAAGGTCTTCCACTATGACCAGGTGGTGGTCAACCACGGCACCCGGCCACTGGATGACCTCTATTTCGAGCTCAAGCCGCTGGCCAGCAACGAGGGCCAGGTCGAATACCAGGACCTCATCGTCGGCCGGCCGCAGCAGGTCGTCACCAACCCGGCAGGTCACTTCCAGCTGTTTCGCATCGGCGATGCGGTCTCGTCGCGCAACACCCACGCCGCCATCTACGACGCGTTGCGCCTGATGAAGGACCTATAAGAACACGCGCCCCCCAGACGGGGCGCTTGCAACGCCTTTGCAGACTGCCTCTTCGATGGATGACAAGAAAAATACACGTCAGACGAGGTTTACATGAGCTATCCAGAGCCCCTCCCCGGCTTCGATCCGGCCGTCGATGCCCGTCTTGGCTTCCGCCAGGACGCCAGCGTCAGCGAACACCAACTTGCTCCGCTCGACGCCGAGCTGCTGCGTGCCCACGCGTCCATCGACCGTCGTGCCTTGCGTCGCTATCGACTGGAGCGTATTCGCGAGCAGCTGGTCGCCCATGACTATGCCGGTGCGCTGTTGGCCGACCCGATCAACATCCGCTACGCCACCGACACCAATAACCTGGGGCTATGGGTCATGCACTCCCCCAGCCGCTATGTGCTGGTGACCACCAGCGGGCCGGTCATTCTGTTCGACTTCAGCAGCAGCAAGCACAACAGCGAGCACATCGAGACCCTCGACGAGATTCGCCCGGCAACGCCTTGGCTGTACTTCCTGGCCGGGCCCAGGGTCGAGGAAAAGGCCACTTGCTGGGCCCGGGAGGTCGCCGACCTGGTACGGCAATACGGCGGTGGCAACCGGCGCCTGGCAGTGGACCGCTGCGACCCCTGGGGCGCCGTCAGGCTGGTGGACCTGGGCGTGGCCCTGCACGATGCCCAACCGCTGATGGAACAGGCACGGCTGATCAAATCCAGCGAAGAACTGGCCAGCCACCGCGTGTCGATGGACGTCTGCGACCTGGCCATCGCGCGGATGCGCGCCAGCCTGAAACCCGGCATCACCGAGAACCAACTGTGGAGCATTCTGCACGGCACCAACGTCGCGCATGGCGGCGAATGGGCCGAAAGCCGTCTGCTCAGCTCTGGGCAGCGCACCAATCCATGGTTTCAGGACGCTACCGACAAGCCGATCGCGGCCGGGGAAATGGTCTGCTTCGATACCGACATGGTGGGCCCCGGTGGCTACCTGTCGGACATCTCACGCAGCTTCGTGTGCCCCGGCCAGGCGCCCACAGCTCGCCAGCGCGACCTGCTGCAGACCGCTGCCGAGCAACTGACGCAGAACATCAACCTGCTGCGTCCCGGCCTGGGTTTCCGGGAGTTCGCCGAGCGCTGCTGGCCGGTGCCGGAGAAGTACCAGCACAACCGCTACATGATGATGCTGCATGGCGTCGGCCTCGTGGACGAGTACCCCAGTGTGGCCTACGCCAACGACTTCCCGGACTGGGGCTATGACGGCACCTTCGCGCAGAACATGGTGGTCTCGGTCGAGAGTTTCATCGGCGAACAAGGCGGCCCCGAAGGCGTGAAGCTGGAGGAACAAGTGGTGATTACGGCGGCCGGCGCGGTGAAGTTATCGCGCACGCCGTTGCTGGATCCCGACCTGAACTGATAGCCGTGTCTGCGAGGATCGCGTAATGAGCCAGATGAATATTGCCAGCCCCTGCGTATCGTCATTGCAGGACGCGCCCCGACCATGCCCGACATTCCTGCGCCTGGACGGCATCGGTAAACGCTTCGGCCCTTATGAAGTCCTGCATGACGTCTGCCTGGAAATGGCCAAGGGCGAAGTGCTGGCCATCATCGGCCCCAGCGGCTCGGGCAAGAGCACCCTGCTGCGCTGCATCAACCATCTGGAGCCCCCCACCTGCGGTACGGTAACGCTGGAAGGCCTGAGCCTGAAGGGCGGCCGCGTTTCGCGCCAAGAGTTGCTGGCCCTGCGTCGGCGCATCGGCATGGTGTTTCAATCCTTCAACCTGTTTCCGCACATGACCGTGCTGCAGAACGTCAGCCTGGCCCAGGTGCGCAGCCTGGGTCGCAGTCGCCAGGAGGCCGAACGTCGCTCGATGGAACTGCTTGATCGCGTGGGTCTGGCAACCAAGGCCAAGGCCTATCCCAGCCAGTGCTCCGGCGGTCAGCAACAGCGCGTGGCGATTGCCAGGGCACTGGCACTGGACCCGGAGCTGATGCTGTTCGACGAACCCACCTCGGCGCTGGACCCGGAACTGGGTGTCGAGGTCCTCAATGTGATGAAGGAGCTGGCCCAGGAAGGCATGTCGATGATCATGGTCACCCATGAGATGCACTTCGCCGAGACCATCTCCGACCGGGTGGTAGTGATGGCCGAAGGTCGCATCATCGAACAGGGACCTAGCGCCCTGGTGATGCGTAACCCGCAGCATGAGCGGGTCAAGCGCTTCCTGGCCGCCGTGAGGAATCGCTGATGAGCGCCATCCTGCTCGCCCTGCTGCAGGGCATCCCCTGGACGCTCGCGGTGACCGCCGTCGCCTTCGCCATCGGCCTGGTTCTGGGCCTGCCGCTGTGTGGCCTGCGTGTGTGCCGGGTCAAAGCCGTGCGCCTGCTGGCCTTTGCGGTGATCCTTACCCTGCGGGCCATCCCGCCCATCGTGTGGCTGTTCCTGATCTTCTTCGGCCTGGGCAACGACTGGCTGAGCCTGTCGCCGTTCACGGCGGCGAGCATAGGCCTGGGGCTGATTACTGCCGCGCACATGGCCGAGGTCTATCGCGGCGCCCTGGCGGGCAGTCCCGCAGGCCAGTACGAGGCAGCGCTGGTCCTCAACCTCAGCACTCGGCAGCGCTTCTTCGACGTGGTCCTGCCGCAACTGGTGCGCATCGCCATTCCGGCCGCCGCCACCTACGCCATCGGCCTGCTCAAGGATTCGGCCATCGCTTCGACGCTGGGCGTCTTCGACATCAGCGCCGCCGCCTACCAACAGACCCAGCAGACCTTCCAGGGCCTGCCGGTGTACAGCCTGGCGGCACTGCTGTACATCGCTTTGAGCGTCCCCGTGGCGCTGCTCGCCCGGCGCGTGGGTGACCGCCTGAGCCGGAGGATCCAGCGATGATCGAACTGTTCTCCAACTGGGCCGGGTGGTTCCCGGACCTATGGCACGGGCTGCTGCTGTCGCTGCAGGTCACCGGCCTGGCATTGCTCATCGGCATCCCCCTGGGGCTGCTGTTCGCCGTAGGCGTATCCAGCCGCGTGCTACCGCTGCGCTGGCTGACCCTCTTCGTCGTGGAGCTGGGTCGCGGAGCGCCGGCGCTGATCCTGCTGCAGTATTTCTACTTTGGACTGCCGTCCGTGCACATCACCCTGAGCGCCTACAGCGCTGCGGCTCTGGCCCTGGCCTACTGCACCGGGGCCTACACCAGCGAGATCCTGCGCGGCGGCATCGAGGCGGTGGCCCCCGGCCAACGTGAAGCGGCCGACGTCATCGGTCTCAACGCTGTGGATGCCATGCGCTTCGTCATCCTGCCCCAGGCGTTGCGCATTGCCATTCCGGCGCTGCTGGGTTTCTCCATCATGATTTTCCAGGCCTCGTCACTGTGCTTCACCATCGCCCTGCCGGAGCTGGTGAGCCGCGCGTCGATGATCGGCTCCAGCACCTTCCAATACATGCCCGTGCTGGTCTTGGCGGGCGTGATGTACGCCGCCCTGTGCATTCCCGCCGCCCTGCTGGTGGAGCACCTGGAGCGCCGACTGGCTCCCGAGCAAGCCTGAACTTCGCTACTGACGCTCATCACCCCGAGGACACCGCCATGACTGACGCCGCCACCTTGTTCAAGCACCTCACCCTCGCCGGCCTGCTGCTGTGCGCAGCCAGCAAGGCGCTGGCCGATTGCACGCCCGCGCATCACTTCGACACCCTGGAAAAAGGCGTGCTGAAGGTGGCGACCTACGTGTTTCCGCCCTATGCGATTCCCGGGCCGGATGCTCAGGTCGGCGGCGTGGAGGGCGACATCCTCAAGCGCTTCGCCGCCAAGGAGTGCCTGACCCTGCGCGCCAGTGTGGTGGATACCGCTGCGGTCGTGCAGTCGGTGATCACCCGGCGCGCCGATGTCGGCATCGGCGACTGGTACCGTACCGCCGAACGGGCCAAGGTCCTGGGCCTCAGTGCGCCGACCTTCCTCGACGTGATGGGCATCATTTCCAAGGACAATCTGAGCCGCATCGACCAGCTCGAAGGCAAGCGCGTGGGAACGGTGCAAGGTTACCTGTGGGTAGCCGACCTGAAGAAGGTGCTGGGTGACAACCTGGTGCTCTACCCCAACCCCGTCGCCATGGCCCAGGACCTGAGCTCGGGGCGCATCGATGTCGCCACCGACAGCTTCGCAGTGGCCAAGACCGCGCAGCAGAAAGGCGCCTATGCGGGAGCCAGCATCAATGTGGCGCAAGGCGACCCGCGGGTGAAGGCCTCGCAACAACCCGGCCAGGCCGCGATCCTGTTCTCCAAACAGAACGACGCGCTGGGCCAGGCGCTGTCGGCGCACATTCAGCAACTGCATGCAGACGGCGACATGCGCAAGATCGTCAGCAGCTACGGCCTGGATGAAAAGATCACCGAGGTCGGAGCACCTCGGCTGATCGACTGAGCGAGCCTGATACTGTCGAATCCATCGGCACCGCGCTCGCCTGGAAGGCACATCTTCAGCCGCGAAAGGCTTCCCGGCTGAAGTCGGTCTCACCCGTCATTCTTCGGCGCCGCTCTCGCCCTGCAGAGGCGCCTTCAGCCGCAGAGAGCTGCCGGCCTGAAACCTGCCGCTGCCCCTCCTCCACCGACGCTGCGTTTTGGCCGCCGGGACGGCCGATATCGCTGCTGTCAGGGAGGCGCCGTCTTCGACAACGACGTCCGTCCAGCGGCATTCCTTAAAGAAAGACTGGCCCAAGCCGATGCCCCCAAGAGCGTGAAAGATCATCGACCATGCCTCGGGTCGACATCACAACACCCAACTGGAGCTTGCCCATGCGCACTGCCCTTTCCATCCGCTCCAAGATCACCCTGCTGTCCGGGCTGTGCCTGGTCATCGTGACAGGCCTGGTGGTTGGCATGGATATCTACCAGGGCGTGCAGAACAACCGCCTGATCAGTAGCTCCAGCAGCAAGATGCTGTCCGACGGTGTGGAACGGCTGCTGTCTGCCGAAACCGGCAACCAGGGCAAAAGCCTGCAGCAATACTTCGCCAAGAATCTGCAGGTCATCACTGCGCTTTCCGACCACGCCAAGAACCTGCAAGCCATGGCCGCACAGCGTGACCTGAGCGCGGCGACGCTGCGTGAAGAACTCAACAAGGAACTGAAGACCACCTTCGAGCGTAATACCGACGTACTGGGCATCTGGTTGGCCTATGAACCCAATGCCCTGGATGGCAAGGACAGCGAGTTCGTCGATGACATGGCCCGCGGCTCGAGTGAGTCGGGACGTTTTGCCAGCGCCTGGAACCGCGGCACAGGTCAGGACATGAACTTCCCCATCAGCGAAAGCGATATCTCAAAGACGGAACTCAGTATCAGCGGTGTGCCCTACAACAGCTGGTACACCTGCCCCCGCGATAGCAAGGCAGCCTGCCTGATGGCTCCTTACGCCGACACCCAAGGTGGCGTCGTCCAGTTGATGACTTCACTTTCCCAACCGGTGGTCGTAAACGGAAAAGTCGTCGCGGTGATTGGCGTGGACCTGAGCCTGGGCTCGTTGCAACAGGCCGCCAGCGATGCGCAGAAGAAGATCTTCGGGGGCGTCGGTCGAGTGCTGGTGGTGACGCCCAGCGGCATTCTGGCGGCCTACAGTGACGACGCCGCGCAGGTCGGCAAGAACGTCAAGGACGTTCTCGGCGCACAGAGCGAGCCGCTGCTCAACGGCCTGAAAGACCCGGCAGCGTCGATCCTCACCAGCGATGCCTCCATCCGTGCGGTCAGTGCCGTTGCGCCCATTCCCGGCGCGGCGCCATGGGGTGTGTCGATCGATCTGCCCAAGGCGGTGCTGATGGCCGACTCTGACAAGTTGCAGAGCCTGTTGGAGCAAGCCAAGACCGACAACACGATCAAATCTCTGGTGATCGCGTCCATCGCTGCGGCACTGGGCCTGCTGTTGATCTGGGCCACGGCGTCCGGGGTTACCCGGCCGATCAACGGTGTCGCCGAAATGCTCAAGGACATTGCCAGTGGTGACGGCGACCTGACGCAGCGCCTCAACTACCACAAGGCCGACGAGCTGGGAGAACTGGTCAAATGGTTCAACCGCTTTCTCGACAAGCTGCAGCCGACCATCGCGCAGATCAAGCAGATCACCTCCAATGCGCGCCAGACCGCCGATCAGTCGTCGAGCATCGCGCGGGAGACCAGCGAAGGCATGCAGATCCAGTTCAGGGAAATCGAGCAGGTGGCCGCCGCGTCCAACCAGATGAACGCCACCGCGCACGACGTTGCCAACAGCGCTTCGAATGCCACGCAAGCCGCCCGCAACGCGGACCAGGCCTCCCGACAAGGCATGTCGATCATCGAAAAAAGCAACCAGGACATTTCCAGCCTGGCCAGCGAAGTCAACAAGGCCGTAGCGGAAGTCTCGGCGCTGGAGCACAGCAGCCAGGAGGTCGGCCTGGTACTGGATGTGATTCGCAGTATTGCCGAGCAGACCAACCTGCTGGCCCTCAATGCCGCCATTGAAGCCGCACGTGCCGGTGAGAACGGCCGAGGCTTCGCGGTCGTCGCCGATGAAGTACGCAGCCTGGCCAAGCGCACCCAGGACTCGGTCGAAGAGATCCGCCTGGTCGTCGCGCGTATCCGCGAAGGCACCGCCAACGTGGTCGCGACCATGCATTCCAGCCAGTCCCAGGCCGAAACCAGTGCCAAGCGCATCCATGAAGCCTCGCATGCCCTCAACGAAATCAGCGCCGCGGTGACGGTCATCAATGACATGAACCTGCAGATTGCTAGTGCCGCAGAACAGCAGAGCGCGGTGGCCGAGGAAGTCGATCGCAACGTTTCGGCCATCCGCAGCGTGACCGAAAGCCTGACGGAGAAGGCCGACGACGCCGCGCAGATCAGCAGCCAGCTGAACGGCCTGGCCAATGATCAGTTGCGCCTAATGGATCAGTTCCGTGTTTAGATAGCGGCCAGGTGCAGTAGCCCTCCCGCGGCACCCGTCCTCAAGCCTGTTGCCGAACCCCGGAGGCTCTGCCGATGCCCGAAGTCGCCAGCCCTGATCACCACGCCGCTCATGCCAGGCAGTTGCTGGACGCGCTGGCCGCACTGCTGGTCAGCGAAGGTCACAGCGTCACCCACAACGCTGGTATCGAGCGCTGCCGCAAGACGCTGCAATCGGCCGTGTTGCAACTGGCCGGGAAAGGCGAGCGTGTTGCGCCCCCGACCGCTATCCGCGCCTGGTTCGACACGGCCATGGCGGATGCCCGTGGTACCGCGCCGCAGGTCGACAGGGTCATCGACAGCATCTACGCCTTGCTGCCCCATGCCGACTGGATGCAGCGCCAGGCCGCCCCAGGGCAGGATGACCATTTTGTCGACCGCCATCGCCACGCCATGCTGGTGGGCCCAACCGCGCCCATCGCCTGCGCGACCCTCACCCTGGGCGTGGCGGTGATGGCGCCGCAGGTGACTTATCCGTTTCATCAGCACCCGCCCGAAGAGTTCTACATCGTGCTGAGCGAGGGTGAGTGGTATCAGGAGGGCCGTGGCTGGTGGAGTCCAGGTTGTGGCGGCATCGTGCACAACGAGCCGTCCATCGTTCACTCGATGAGATCCGCAGAAAAACCGCTGCTGGCGTTGTGGGGGCTGTTGTTGTAAGTCCGCGTATGGTCCAGGCCCCGACTGCGCGGAACCTGTACTCCCTCGTTCAGCGGGTCTGGCTGAGAATGATGCGGTCAAACAGCCGGTCACCGAGCCAGACACGCATGCGGATCAGCATCTTGGCGAACTTTCCGGTGGCGTAGCGAGTACGCGGCTTGCCGCTGGCCACGGCCTTGGACACCACGTCGGCAATCACCTGCGGGTCGCTGCCGGTCCCGTGTCCATAGGTGCTTTCGATCGACTTGGCGACCTGTTTCACCAACCGCCCGTAAGGACCGCCGACAGCGCGTTTGACCAGGGTTTCGCTGGCGCCGTCGCCGAAGCCCGTTTCGATCACACCGGGCTCGACGATCACCACCTTGATGCCGAATTCGGCCAACTCCAGGCGCAGGCAATCCGACCAGCCCTCAAAGGCATGCTTGGTGGCGTGGTACCAGGCCCCCAGGGCGCTGTACATCTTGCCCCCCATCGAGGTGATGTTGACGATGTGTCCGGCGCGTCGGGCACGCATGGCGGGCAGCAACAACTGAGTGAGGCGGGCGGCACCGAACAGGTTGACTTCGAACTGATAGCGAGCTTCGTCAAGCCCGATTTCTTCCACGGGGCCGTACAGACCGAACCCCGCATTATTGACCAGTACATCTACGCCACCTGTAAGGGCCAGGATGGTCTGCACACCTTTGACCATCTCGTCGTCCTTGGACACATCCATTCGCAAGAGGTGAGCACCGAGCTGCGCCAGGTCTGTCATTTTGTCGACACTGCGTGCGGCGGCGTAGACCTGGTAGCCGTCTTGAATCAGTTGTCTGGCAATGGCTTTACCCATGCCTGAAGAAGCCCCGGTAACCAGGGCCGTTTTATTGTCCTTGCTGAACATGGCGCACCTCACTCGTAGGAAGGTGCTCAGTGTCTCAAGCACGGCAGCCACTGCCTCTCGCACGATATGCCAATGGACTTGCATCTTGCGCCACGCACGCCACAGAGCTGATTTCGTGACAGGCTCTCCTGTCGGCACGGCACCCACGGCCTTGCAGCCTGCGCTCAGCCCAGGCGCATGGCTTGACGCGCGGTATCCGGCGTCTCCCCTGTCCAGTCCTGAAAAGCGCGATAGAACGAATTCGGGTCTTCGAAACCGAGCAGAAAAGCGATCTCGCCCCCAGACAAGCGAGTGCTGCCCAGGTAATGACGGGCCAGGCTCGCACGCGTGGTATTCACCAACGCACGGAAACTCTCCCCTTCCTCCTCCAGGCGGCGCTGCAGGGTGCGCTTGCTGAGCCCGAGGCGCAGCGCCGCCTGCTCGATCGTGGCCGTATTGCTGGGTAGCAGTTCGAGCAGGACCGCACGAACGCGCTCGGCCATCGTCGCCGCGGCATCCAATTCACTCAGGCGACGACGCAGATCAGGCTCGAACACCCTCCACATCTGCTGATTGGCAGTAAGGAACGGTCGCAGTGCATCGGCGGCGGTAAAGGTGATGCTCAGGTTTGCTCCTTGCCTGGCTGGAACACCGAAAAACGCTTCGTAGCGTCGCCCATAGCGGTCAGGCGGCAGGTGCGCAAACGTTACCTGCACAGCCTTGATGCGTTCACGCGTGGCCAGGCTGGCCAACCGCAGGAAGAACGCGACCTCGGCGACTTGCAAGGAATGGGGCACCTCTTCGTGCATCGATAACCACCGTGGAAAGACGGTCATTTCACCGCTTTCGTCCACCTTCACTTCAAGGCTCATGGGCGCGACGAGCTGCTTGTACTTGGCCAGGCGCTGCACGGCCTGCATCAGATTGGCACTGCACAAGGCCGCGAATAGCGGCGGATCGAAAACTTCGGCTGATACGGTTTCGACAAGACGCAGTGGAAACATCGGGTCGTCGACCTGCGACTCCAGGGCCTGCCAGAAACGAAAGTACTCGTCGGTCGACAGCCCGTGGTCCGGGCGGGAAAAGAGGTCCTCTGGCAAGCGGGCCTGGCGTAGCACGGGCTCGGGCTGCACACCGAAATCCTTGAGCAATGTCCGCCAACCGATGTGCAGAGAAAAGGTGAGGTTACGTGCCATCGGATCTAACTGCTGTGTGAGTCACTGAGAAATCGAGGTCGGTGGTCAATACCGCCCAGATATGAATGCCAGTGCGGATCATGCGCCCCGTGCCGTATGAATTCCAGAGGCGACATATCCACCACGGCTCTGCAACTCGATCCCAGGCAAGGGCGGCATCATGCTCAATGCCCTGGAGCGCGTGCTCGACCCGCCTTGCGCCCAATACCCCTCGATCAGACCGTTGCAGCGCGTGCTCGCGATCAAGTCGTCAGGCTCCCAGCAGATGGCGCGGCTTTGCCAGCTTACCGCGAGCAAGCTCGCTTGTATGGTAGGACTTGAAGGGAGGAGGAGGGACCTAGCTCGCTTCTGACTGTTCGCGCAGTACAGACCGTGGGAGATATCACCCCTCCTCCTTTCATCCAAGCGCCGATAAAGAATGCTTATGGCTCGCAACCTACGATAGAAACAAGCCTGCGCCTCTGGGTGGCCCCTTCAAGTGTTCAACACCTTAAGCCCGGAGAATGTACATGGCAATGCCGGTTTCGCTAGACAGACCTATCGTGGGTATTGATGTCGCCAAGAAAGAACTGGTGATCTATCACCGAGACTCCGAGCGGCTTGAAGCGATCCCAAACGACAAGCCCTCGATCAAGAAATGGCTGAAAACTGTCCCGCACGGGACGATGATCGCGATCGAAGCCACCAATACCTTTCATGTTCTGTTCGCCGACCTGGCCTATGAGAAAGGCTGTGTGATTTACATGGTCGACGGGTATCGCCTCAGCCGTTATCGCGAAGGTGTCAACGTGCGCGCCAAGACCGATGCCAAGGACGCCTGGCTGTTAGCCCGCTACCTGCACAATGAGTTCAAGGAACTTAAGCCCTGGGTGCCCGCGTGCCCGCTGTACCGGGATCTACAGAGTCTGTTTCGTCGTCGTGCGGCCTTGGTTCAGGCCTATACCGGCCTGAAACAGAGCTGGTCCAATGAACCGCATTTGAAGTCAGCCTTCAAGGCGCACATCAAATCGATGGAACGACTGGTAGCCCTGGTGGAAGCTCAGATCAAAAAAGCACTGCATGAGGCGGGATTAACTCATCAGCTCAAGCGCTGCATGAAGATCGAAGGCATTGGTTTTCTCAACGCTGCTCGCCTGGTGACTGCCTTTATGCGAGGTGATTTCAAAGGTGCGGACGCCTTTATCGCTTTTCTTGGGATGGACTTGAGGGTGTCGAAATCTGGACAGAAAGACGGTCGTCGTAGCCTGACAAAAAGAGGTGATCCGGAAGTCCGTAGACTGCTCTACGTCGCCGCCATGGCGGCACGCAAGACATCCGCCTGGAAGCCGTTTTACGAAGCCCAATGCAAACGTGGGTTTAGTTCGACCGAAGCCTTAGTCATGCTGGCTCGCAAGCTTGCCCGAGTGGCGTTCGCTCTGTTGAAAAACCAGAGCGAATACCAAACGAAGATGGTTTGAAGGCTTCCCTAAAACCATAGAATCTCCCACGGGCTAAAGCCGCTCCCCCCGGGCCACATGCCGCTTGAGCGAAGGGTATGGCCTCCAAAGCCTAGAAATTCACCGTAGCCGACAACCGGGCGGTGCGCGGGGCGCCGGGGAACAGGTAGTCGTCACCCAGGTATTCCCCGACATCGCGCCAGTAACGCTTGTCGAACAGGTTATCCACCGACAACCGCCATACGGTGTCGTAGCCGCTCAGGCGCGTGCTGTAGCGGGCGCCGGCGTTGAACAGCGCATAGCCACCGGCTTCGACCTGCCCTTGACGGTCGGCGTACTTGGCCGCGCTGTACTGCACGCCACCGAGCAGCGCCAGGCCGGGCAGCGGCAGGCTGTAGTCGGCCTGCAGGCTGCCACGGTAGCGCGGCACATTCAGGGCCTGGTGGCCTTCGTAGGTTGCGGTGCCACTGTCCTGCACCCGCGCGCGAATGGCGGCGACGCTGGCGGCGATCTGCAGGCGCTCGGTGAGGTGGCCGTTGGCGCCCAGCTCCAGGCCGACGTTCTTCTGCTCACCCTGTTCGACATAGGTGAAGGTGCCGTCGCCCTCCGGCCGCGCGTACTGGTAAGCCTTGCGGATCTGGAACAGCGCGGCCGTCAGGCTCATGCGCGACAGGTCGTACTTGATGCCCGCCTCCAGCTGCCGCGATACGCTCGGCGCGAGGATCTCGCCGGCATTGTTGGTGAACCACGCTGCCGTGCCGCCTAACGCCAACCCTTTGCTGTAGCTGGTGTACAACGACAGGTTGTCCTGCGGTTTGTAGATCAGCGCCGCCTGGGGCAGTACCAGCGAGCGGCGGGTGTGGCGCAGGTCGCTGCCGTCCTCGCGCCAGGCCTGCTCGTCGAGGTACACCTGGCGAGCCCCGGCGACCACCTGCCAGTGCTCGTCGAAGCGAATGCGGTCATTGACGAACAGGCCGTATTGGCGGCTGTCAAGGCGCCGCTCGGTGTGTGGCAGGGCCTTGTCGGCCAGGGCGAAGGTGTCCGGAGTCTGATAGATGTTGCCGCTGCCGACGAACTCGTTGAAGGTGCCGCGGGTATCGACGGTACGGCGCAGGGCGCTGCTGCCGAAGGTCAGTTCATGTTCCAGGCTGCCGGTGCTGAAACGCCCGCTCAGCGCCGCTTCGACCTCGTCGTTGCGACGGGTGTCGTCAGGGCTGCGATAGTCATAGATGTCGTAGTCGCCCTCGGCGCTGAAGTGGTTGGGCACCGCTTCACCGGCGCAACTGGCCGCCCCGTAGCAGCCCCAGGCGAAGGAGCTGTAGTCGTCGATCACCACGCGGCTGCGCGAAGCGCTGAGGCTGCCGGTCCAGGCGTCGCTGAAGCGGTACTCGAAGCGCCCGCCGAAGTTCAGCGAGTCGATGCCCACCGGGTTGGACCCGCTCTGGTGCCCCAGGCGCTTGCGCGGCGACGCGTCGTGCGGCAGCGCGGTGCCGCCGAGCAACTGGTAGCCGGGAACCGAGCGTTGCTCGCGGGTCTGGTACTCGGCGTCCAGTTGCAAGGTAGCGCGCTCGCTGATGTTCCAGTCCAGCGCCAGGGAGGCGAAATCACGCTGGCCGTCGGCGTGCGCCACATAAGAGCGGATGTCTTCATGGGCCAGGTTGGCACGCAGCCCGAACTGCCGCTCGGCGCCGAACCAGCCGCCCAGGTCAGTGGCGATATAGCGCTCGCCGTGCTCGTTGGTTGCCACCGTCACCGAGCGCACGTCTTCGGCGCGCTTGGTCTGGTAATTGACCACCCCGCCCGGCTCGGCGATGCCGCCCTGCAGCCCGGACACCCCCTTGAGCAGCTCGACCTGCTGTTTGTTCTCCAGCGCCACGTTCTGCTCACCGGCGATGCTGTGCCCGTTTATGCGGTAGCTGTTGCCGGCATTCAGCGAGAAGCCGCGCACCGTGAAGTTCTCGTAATAGCCCACCGGAGCATAGGCCTCGCCCACCGAAGCATCGTTGCGCAACACCTCGCTGAGCAGCCTGGCCTGACGATCCTGCAACAGCGCCTGGGTGAATACCGACACTGAAGCCGGGGTGTCGAGCAATGGCGCTGCACCGGGCCCGGCCACCTTCGCCTGGGTAGCGCGGTAGCCATCGCTGTCGGCCGGGCCGAGCGTGTCCTGGATCTGCACGGCGTCAAGGCTGAGCGGCTCGGCGGCCTGCAACGCGCAGGAGACGGCCAGCCCCAGCGGCATCAGCGGCCGGGCCAGTCGGTGCGGCATCATCATCGGCGGAAAACTCCTGGGTTGCGCAAAAGGGGCCATCTTTTACGGTCACGGCGGAACTTTTACAACCACGGCGCGGCATTTTTTCAATAAAAACCGGCCATCCCGGAAAACTTCCGTTTTAAGGATGAATTAAGTCGGCGTGGTTAATCTGGCCCCAACAAAACAACTGAACCCCTCAGTCGTTAAAGCCTCTATCACTGCAGATTCCACACAGAAGGAAATTGACCATGAAAAAATTCATGCCTGCCCTGTTCGCCGCTGTTGCCCTGACCACCGCTGCCGGTATGGCCCAGGCCGACGTGCGCCCAGACCAGATCGCCGACCTGCAGAAAGCCGGCACCATCGGTGACCTGAAGCAATTCAATCAGCAGGCGCTGAACAAACATCAGGGCTTCACCATTCACGACACCGAGCTGGACCAAAAGAATGGTCGCTACGTGTACGAGATCGAACTGCGTAATGCCCAGGGTACCGAATGGGATTACCACGTCGATGCCAAGACCGGTGAAGTACTGCTCGATAAAGAAGATCGCTGATTAGGCTTTGTACGAAAAGTGCCTGCGCTCGGCCATGCTGCGTTAAAAACAGGCTGGATCGCCAGCCCGGTCGGAATGCTCATTTACTCCAGTAAACTCCGCTTCCTCGCCTGTTTTTGCCTTGCCTGACCTTCGCTCGCCGACTTTCGTACAAAACCTAGAACTTCTGCTGAAAAAGGCCAGGGCCGCCAGCGCGTCAAGCGTGGCGGCCCTGGCCTTTTGCATGTGTCGCACGCTGGCCGCTCAAGCGGCGTCTGAATGAGTGCAGCGTTATTCCAGGCCAACCTTGAGCAGCTTGCCCTTGTCGTCGTCGGTCAGCAGATACAGATAACCGTCAGGCCCCTGGCGCACATCACGAATGCGCTCCTTGCGCTCCTTGAGCAGGCGCTCTTCGTGCACGATGCGGTCGCCTTCGAACTGCAGGCGAATCAGCTCTTCGGTGGCCAGCGCGCCGATGAACAGGTTGTGATCCCAGGCCTTGAAGCGCCCGTCGCTGTAGAACGCCATGCCGCTGACGCCGGGCGAAACTTCCCAGACATGGAAGGGCTTCACCGTACCTTCGACTTCCTTGCCCTGCGCTTCGGGAATCTTCAGCCCGGAGTAGTTGATGCCATGGGTTGCCAGTGGCCAGCCGAAGTTCTGCGCCCGCTCGACGATGTTGATTTCATCACCGCCCTTGGGTCCGTGTTCATCCAGCCACAAGGTGCCGCTCCAGGGGTTGAGCGCGGCGCCCTGCGGGTTGCGGTGGCCGAAGCTCCAGATTTCCGGCGCTACGCCCTTGCGGTCGACGAAGGGGTTGTCAGTGGGTACCTGGCCGTCGGGGAAGATGCGCACCACCTTGCCCTGCAACTTGTCCAGATCCTGAGCGGTGGGCCGGTCGTTGTTTTCGCCCAGGGTGACGAACAGGTAGCCCTGGCGATCGAACACCAGGCGTGCACCGAAGTGGTTGCCTACCGAAAGCTTGGGCTGCTGGCGGAAGATCACGTTGAAGTCTTCCAACTGCGTGAGGTCCTTGGACAACCGCCCGCGCCCCACAGCCGTACCGGCATGATCGCCCTCGGCGGCGGTCTTGCCATCCCCCTCGGCGTACGCCAGGTAGACCATGCGGTCATTGGCGAAGTCCGGTGAAAGGGCGACGTCGAGCAGGCCGCCCTGCCCCTTGGCCCACACCTGCGGCACTCCGGAGAGCGCCTTGCGCTGCTTGCCGTCAGGGCTCAGCAGCAACAGGTCGCCGGAGCGTTCGGTGACCAGGATGCCCTGCTTTTCCGGCAGGAAGGCCAAGGCCCAGGGGTGGTCCAGGCCCTCGGCCAGCGGGGTGACCGTCACCGAACCCAGTTCACTCTTGTAACGCGCCGTCTCGGCCGCCGACACGGTAAATGGCAAGCCGGCCAGCAGGGAGGCGCAGCAGGTGGCGATCAGGGTCTTTCTCAACATGGGCGATTCCTTATCCATTCGTAAGATCATCGGGTAGGCGTGCCACGATCCGGCGGGTTGAAGCGCGGCGTATCAGGGGGTGGCACCGGCGCCTGCTGACGGGTCGGGTAGCCATTGCGGATTCCGCCATTTTCCAGGGTCGGCGGGCGTACAGTGGGCGCGGTGTTGACACCAGGGGGCGAGGGCGTGATCGACTGCGTGCCCTGACGGCTATTGGGGTTGGCGCGCTTGATCGGGCTGTTGTAGGGGTTGCCGGCGTCGGCGCCACTGCCGCTTACGGGCTGCGCCACGCTCCATGAGGGGCCGGCCAGCAGCAACGCCAGGGCGAGGTATCGCACAAAAGGCTTCATGGTTGTCCTGCCTGCGGAATGTGAAGGGCTCAGGCGTTTGAAAACAAATGCCCGAACAGGTTCGGCCAGCCTCCCCACACTGGCAAGAAACCTGTAGTCAGGGTTTTGTAACAAGACTGGTCAGCAGGCAGGGACGCGCTTCAGAACACCTTGGGCAGGCGCACGGTGAAGGTCGTTCCCTGTTCGGCATTCGATTGCACACTGATCTCGCCAAAGTGGGCACGCGCGATCTCGCGCACGATGAACAGCCCCAGGCCGACGCTACGGCTGTGTTCATTGGCGGTGCCACGCACCAGGGGTTCGAACAGTTCATCCTGGCGTTCGAGCGGAATCGGCTCGCCATGGTTGTGCACCGTCACGCGGCTGCCTTTGCTGCCGAACCCCGAGGTCACGGTAACGTCACTGTCAGGGTCGCCATAGCTGATGGCATTGCCCACCAGGTTACTGACCACCTGGAACAGGCGGTCGGCATCCGCGTTGCATCGTCCTTCACCCTCACGAAGGTGCACCAGGCGCCGCTCTGGAAACGCCAAGCGCAGCTCTTCGACACAACGCCCGATCACCGTGTGCAGGTCGATGGCTTGCTGATTGACCGAAAGCCCCTGGCCCACGCGGGCTTGGGTGAAGTCCAGCAGGTCGGCGATCAATCGGCTGGCTCGGTCTACCGCATGGGTAATGTGCCCTGCCACACGCTTGTGCCGTTCATCTTCCACCACCCGATCGAGCAGGCCCGAGGCCATCTTGATGGCTGTCAGTGGGTTGCGCAGGTCGTGGCTGACGATACCGATCATCTGCTCGGCGAAGGTCGCGCGAATCTGCGCCTCGGCATGCGCCAGACGCAGGCGGTTCTGCGCCGAGTTGAGTTCCTTTTGCGCGGCCAACTGCTGCTGCAGCAGTTCTTCGGCCAGCTTGCGCGCTGCCAGCAGTTCGCGTTCGTAGAGGTTGCGTTCTTCGGCCATGAACAGCGCCAGCTGATGGTAGGAGCCAGCGGCCCCTTCGCGACGCAGTGCGTTGAGCATCATCGGCAGGTGCCGGCCATCGGCATGGATAAGCTCCAGTTTGATCTCCGACACCGAGCCACGCATCTGCAGCAGCGGATACCAGTGGGTCTGGCAGAAGATCTTGCCACCCATGCTCAGCAGGTTCTGGAAGCGCTGGCCCAGCAAGGTCTCGCGCTCGCGCCCCAGCCAGTTGCAGAAGGTCTGGTTGACCCGCTCGATGCGACCGTTGCTGGTGGTCAGCAGCATCCCGCAGGGTGCTTCGTCCAGCCAGGTTTCGGCGTCTGGCAATTCATCAGGCGGCATGAGGGCGACCCAGGCCGGCGTCGAGGAAACGCTCAATGGCCTCGGCACAGGCGTCCGGTGCGCTCATGTGCGGACAATGGCCGATGTTCTCGACCAGGCACAATACGCTGCCGGGCATGGCTGCGTGCAGGTAGTCACCGACCTCGACCGGCGCGATGAGGTCATCGCTGCACTGCAGGATGAGGCTCGGCGTGGTCAGGCCCTGTACCTCCTTGCGGTTGTCGGAGAGGAAGGTCACGCCGGCGAAATGCCGGGCGATGGCCGGGTCGGTACGGCAGAAGCTGCTGGTCAGTTCCTCTCCCAGCTCGGGCCTGTCGGGGGCGCCCATGATCGACGGAGCCATGGTGCTGGACCAGCCCAGGTAGTTGCTTTCCAGGGTATCGAGCAGCGAATCGATGTCAGCGCGGGTGAAACCGCCGACATAGCCTTCGTCGTCGAGATAGCGTGGTGAAGGTCCGACCATCACATGGGCGGCCACCACGCCAGGGCGCATGCGGTCGGCCAGTACACCGATCATCGCGCTCACCGAATGGCCGATCAGCACCACCGGCCCCTCGGCGAACTGCTCGATGATTTCCAGCAGGTCCGCCGCGTAGCCTTCGAGCCTTTCATACTTGTGCCGGTAGTAGGCATGCAGGTCGGAACCTCCGCTGCCGACCAGGTCGTACAGCACGACGCGGTAGCGGTCAGCGAAACCAGGCGCCACGAAGCGCCACATGCGCTGGTCGCAACCAAAGCCGTGGCCGAAGATCAGGGTGATCGGGCCGTGGCCCATTACCGTCACGTTATTGCGCTGTTGCAGCTGCATGCCTGGATTCCTTGACAGGGCGGCTTCTCGCGGACCACGCGTCCGACCGTGATATTGCGTTGAGATTACCACCCTTCACCTGCGCAAGCGTGCAGAATGCGTCAAGCCCACCATTCAGTACCCCCACCATGACCCGAATCTACGATGCCCGTGGCAACCGCTACGCAGTGGTCACCCCCCAGGCCCTGCGCGCCCTGGGCGTGCCCGTTCCCGAACGCCCCGATACCGCAGCCCGCGACGCTCGGCATTGGACACCCCAGGCCATCGCCGCGATCTGTGACTGGCCCACCGGCACGCGCCCGGAAGGGGCCAAGGCGCACCGTAGCGATGGCCTGCTGGTGGGGCCGTTCCAGACGCAGGCGCCCTTCGAACTGCTGATCGTCAACACCGACGGCACCCTGGCCGAACGCAGCGGCAACGGCCTGACCATCTTTGCCCAGGCCCTGACCGACAGCGGCCTGGCCGATAGCCAGGCGTTCAGTGTGCAAGTTCATCACAGCGGCATACCCTCACCCGTGCAGACCGACATCCGGCCAGGTACACACGACGGTGTGCAGGGCTTCTGGCTGGGCCTGGGCGCCCCGTGCTTCGGTCCTGACGCCGTGGCCGCTCGCGCCGAATCCATCGCGCCAGGCCAGTTCAACGACAGGCCGGTGCAGCGTGTAGCGCCGCTGGCGGCAGTCAACGCAGCCTGGGTCCACAGCCTGTTCGTGCGCGTCGGCAATCCGCATTGCGTGACCTTGCTGGCGGACGCCAGCCAGCTGCCGGAATTCGCCGCCCTGCATGAAACCGCGCTGGGCACCGCGCTGACTCGCATCGCCTTTGCCGCGGGTGCACAGGGCCGCGGCGATCCCTGCCCGGCCGGTATCAACCTGCAGTGGGCCTGCAAGCTGGCTCCGGGCGTGCTGGAGGCCAGGGTGTTCGAGCGCGGCGAAGGACCTACGGCATCATCCGGCACCAGCGCCAGCGCAGTCGCCTGCGCGGCCTGGGCGGCGGGTCTGGTCAGTGCAGGCGAGGTTCAGGTACGCATGCCGGGCGGCACCGCGCCGCTGTGCCTCACCGAGCAGAACGGGCAGTTGAGCAGCGTGGCGTTGTTCGGGGTGGCGGTGCGGGTCTGAATGGCTCAGGGCGTCAGGCTGTTCTGCGCGTTTTGCAGAGCGCGGTTGACGAACTCGCTGAGCAGGTCGGACGAGCGCGCCTTCATTTCCTGGCTGACTTCGTTGTTGCGCGCTTTCAGGCGGCTTCTGAGCGTCGCGTCGCCCTGCCCTTCGTTGAGCTGGCGCAGCTCCTCGGCGGAAAACGAGTGCGCATAGGCGCTGGCCAGGTTCTGCTCCCATTGCCCCTGATACAACGGCTGCAGGCGCTGCAACTCGCCTTGCACCAGGGCTTGCGCACGGGGCTTGCCCAGGGTGTCGACCAGGCTGGCGAACACCGCAGTACGTGAAGCCAGCTGATAGCTGAGCCAGCCCAGGCCCTCGCCCAGGTGGCGCTGCTGAACGAAGGCCAGCGCCGTGTCGTCGGTTTCATCGGCACGCACACCGCTGGTCGCCAGCCCCAGCGATATCGCCAGGCCGGCAAGCAGGCCCGACAGGGGCATGGCTTTGCTGTCTTTCATCGCCCCTCCCTGTGGTTTGGGTCTGCGTGGGTCGCTGTGGGTCTTGAGGAGCGGCTTCGGCCGCGAAAAGGCTCCCACCGCTGTGATGCGCCTGGAGACGCTCGGAACAATCAAGGCCGATAGGCCCTGGCCGATCTCTGAACCTAGCAGCAAAAGTCCGGAAGTGACATGTAAAAGGTCGTATCCAGTCCCGATATGCCGTTATCAGCAACGCCTGCCCGGCCAGTCGGCCCGACGCAGGCGATAGACCCGCACGCCGAGGCCGTGATAGCGCGCATTCACGAACCCGGTGAAACCGTTCTTGTGCAGCACCCGCAGCGACGCCAGGTTCTCCGGCTGCACCACGGCCAGCACCGACTCCGGCCCCGACCCGACGAACAGCCGTTCGAGCACGGCAGCAACCGCCTCGCTGGCCAGGCCACGCCCCCAGAACCCCGGAGCGAAGCGATAACCCAGCATGACTTCATCCACACCCTCGAAGCATTCGCTACTCACTCCACAGAACCCGGCCAGGCAGCCGCTGCGGCGCTCGATCACCGCCAGCGGCCCCCAGCCCTGGCTTTGCAGGGTGTTGCGACAGTGGTCAAGAAATTCGGCGCTGGCCGCTGTGCTCATCACGCCACGCACCGAGTAGCGCATGACCTGGGGATCGGCGAGCAGCGCGGCCAGTTCGGCCAGGTCATCGGCCTCGAAGCCACGCAGCAAGAGGCGTTCGGTGGGCAAGGGGGTGAAGTCGGCAGATGCGGGCATGAGCAGATTCCGGGGTGATGATCAGCGAGCCTGCCGCTATCATGCCTGCTTTTGCCCACGCGCCCATGCCCGAAATTTCCATCGAACGCCTGCCCGACGCGTCACGACCGCTGCTGGACAAGTTCTACCGCAGCCACCGTTCGCCGATGCGCCTGCCGGCCGGCGGCCAGGCCTGGGTGGCGCGCCAGGCGCAGATCATTGGCGCGCTGTGCCTGACCCCAGTCGACCACGGCCACTGGCTGACCGGCCTGTTCGTGGCCCCCGCCTGGCAAGGCCAAGGCGTGGCCGGGTGCCTGATCGATGGTGCCCAGGCTGGACAACCCGGCCCACTGTGGCTGTTCTGCCATCCTTCGCTGACGGCGTTCTACGCACGGCGGGGCTTCACGCTGGCGCCCGAGCTACCGGCCAGGCTCCGCGAACGCCTGGCGCGCTACCAGCAACACAAGGCGCTGCTGGCCATGTTGCGGGTCAGTCATCCGCCTGTGGATCAAGCTCGGGAAACAACACTTCGGTAAAGCCGAACTGGCTGAAATCGGTGATTCGCGAGGGGTACAGGCGGCCGATCAGGTGGTCGCACTCATGCTGCACCACCCGCGCGTGGAAGCCTTCGGCAGTCCGCTGGATCGCCTCGCCGGAAGGGTCGAAGCCCTCGTAGCGGATGTGTCGGTAACGCTGCACCTGGCCACGCAGGCCCGGCACCGACAGGCAACCTTCCCAGCCGGCTTCCAGGGTCGGCTCCAGCGGCGTGATCACAGGGTTGAGCAGAATGGTGCGCGGCACCGCCTCGGCCTGCGGATAGCGCGCGCTGCGCTCGAAGCCAAAAATCACCAGTTGCAGGTCGACGCCGATCTGCGGTGCCGCCAGGCCGACCCCACCGACGCTGTGCATGGTGTCGAACATGTCGTCGATCAGGGCTTGCAGCTCACGGCTGGCGAACAGGCTTTCCGGCACCGGCTGAGCGATGCGCAGCAGGCGCGGGTCGCCCATCTTGAGAATCTCGCGGATCATCGCAGTCCCTTTTTCGCAATGGTATGAGCCGCCATGCTGCCACAGCTGACGGCGCAATCCATCAGGTACGCGGCGCGGCGTGCGCGCCCCCTACGCCAGGCTCATCGTCGCCGCACGCCTCCACGCCGCCATCGCCAGGCACTTTCTCGCCGCTGTCCTTGCCTTCCTGCGACATGTGCTCGATCACTGCATTCATTTCCGCCCCCAGCAGCAGCACCGCCGCCGAGATGTAGAAATACAGCAGCAACACGATGATTGCCCCGATGCTGCCGTACATGGCGTTGTAGTCGGCGAAGGTCTTCAGGTAAAAGCTGAAGCCCAGCGAGGCGATGATCCACACCACCACCGCCAGCACCGAGCCGGGGGTGATGAAACGAAACTCCTGCTTGACGTCGGGCATCACGTAATAGACCACCGCCACCACGACCATCATCAGGATGATGATCAGCGGCCAGCGCAGCAGGGTCCACAGGGTGACGATGAAGTCCTCGATGCCCAGATGCGCGGCGAACCAGTTCATCACCTGCGGACCGGTGACCATCAGCCCTGCAGCGGCCAGCAGCATCACGGCAATGCCGACGGTGTAGAGAATCGACAGCGGCAGGCGCTTCCAGATCGGTCGCCCTTCGACCACGTCATAGGCCGCGTTCATGGCGCTCATCATCAGCCGCACGCCCGCCGAAGCGGTCCATAGCGCGATGACGATACCCACCGAGAGCAGGCCGCCCTTGGATTGCTGCAACTGGTCGATGACCGGATTGACCTGCTCCAGCGCCTGGGGCGGCAGCACCAGCTCCGACTGCAGGCGCAGCCAGGTGAAGAAATCCGGCAGATGCAGGAAACCGATCAGGGCGATGAGAAACAGCAGGAAGGGAAACAGCGAAAACAGTGCCTGGTACGCCAGCGCCGAGGCATAGGTCGACATCTCGTCGTTGACGAACTCGGTGACAGTGCGCACCAGCACCTTGCCCGGTGGCAGACCACGCAGGTGGGGAAAAAACATGGCGTCTCCTTTTGCGGCCATACCCTTTCAGGGAGGAACACGGCACATCGCTGTGCAAACAGGCGTCGTATCAGTCTGACAGTATTCAACCGATGCTGTGCAATAGACCGGCAACCCCGACGGGGGTTCGACCGGCGTCAGGCAAGAAAAAGCCGGCTGTGGGCGGCAAGCACCACAGCCGGCTGGATAGCGAATGCGCGTCAGCCGCAGCGGGCGGCCAGAGGCAAGGCAATCAGGCCTTGTCGACGCCTTTCTTGATCGCATCCTTGGCCTTGCCACGGGCCTGCTCGCCGCGCCCCTTGATTTCCTGGGCCTTGCCTTCGGCGCGCAGCTTGTCGTTATCGGTCGCCTTGCCGACGCCCTGTTTGACGTTCCCTACCGCTTCATTGACCATGCCTTTGACTTTATCGCTGGTACTGCTCATGAAGACTCTCCCGGGCCTCTGGGCCCCGTTGCTGAAGGATGTCGTGATAACCCCGACATTTCGATGGACCGAGGGCATCGCGCAGGAGTTTCAATTATTTTCCCCAGTGGTTTTTCCGTTCGTCGCCGCGTCCTGAACGGGGTTTGTGCGACAATGCGCGGCCCAGCACGTGCACGGACCCATTCATGAAACTCGACAAAAAGCAGGCCATCGACCGCCGTAACCAGCAACTCGGCGGCACGGCATTGACCGCCGACAACAGCCACTTCGCGATTCTGGACCGCAAGCGCAACATCTGGTGGTTCGACCTGCCGGTGAGCCAGCTCAAAAGCACCGAGTGGCTGAACCTGCTGCTGTACACCGCTGAGCCGGAGCAACTGCAGCATCTCAAGGTGCCGACCAACTTCCTGCGCGCGCACATCAGCGAGATGGAGGTGCGCAACGCCGGCAAGCGCAAGGCGAGCATCAGCCTGGAGCTATCCGCCGACCGCGACTCGTTACTCCAGGACCTGCGCCCCAAGGGCAGCCAGCTGGGCTTTGCGGTGTTTCTCCAGGCCTGATGCAGGCTGCGAGCGTGGCCGGCAGCGCCAAGCCCCACGCGCCTCACAGCCCCCTCGACAACCGTTCAGGCCTCACGACTGGCAATCAGCGGACCTTTTACCGAGACCGTACAGTCACTGCTGTAACTGTCATGGAGTCTTGGGAATGAACACCGGCATGGAACCGACCCTCAGGGCAGACGTATGGAGCGACTACGTCTGCCCTTTCTGCTATCTGCAACTGCCTCTGCTCGAAGAACTGCAGAACCGCTACGGCGCGTCCATCGACTGGCACTGGCACGCTTTCGAACTGCGCCCCGAGCCACTGAGCCTGCCCGACCCGAACGCCGATTACCTGCGCATGACCTGGAGCCGCGCGGTGCTGCCCATGGCCGACCGGCGCCGTTTGCCAATGCGCATGCCGACCATCCAGCCGCGCAGCCGCCTGGCCCAGGAAGCGGCGCACTTTGCCCGTGGCCACGGCCATTTCAGCGAGCTGCACCGCGCCTTGTTCCGGGCGTTCTTCGAAGAGGGTCAGGACATCGGCCAGAGCGCCGTGCTGGTCGCCACCGCCGAAGCGGTGGGCCTGCCGCGCGGCGCACTGGAGCAAAGCCTGCGCGAAGGCGATCAGCGGCCGGAGGTGATGCGCGATGAGGCGATGGCCAACGACCTGGGCTTGCGCGCCGTACCGGTGATGCTGTTGCGCCGGGTCGACCAGCCGCTCTGTGAGGCACGAGTGCTCAGTGGCACCCAGCCCCTGCAACGCCTGACCGAAGCGATCGATGCCTTACTGGCCTGAGGCCAGTTCGATGCGATCGGCATGGATGACGATTGCGCCCTGCTTGTACAGGCCGCCGATGGCCTTCTTGAAATTGCCCTTGCTGACCCCGAACAGGTCGCTGATGACCTGCGGCTCGCTCTTGTCACTCACCGCCAGTACGCCACCGTTGTCACGCAGGCGGGCGAGAATCTGCCCGGCCAGACCTTCGGCCGCTTCAGCGCCCACCGGTTGCAGGCTGAGGCTGATCTTGCCGTCAGCGCGAACTTCCTTGATGTAGCCCTTCTCGCGCATGCCGGGGCGCAGGAACTTGAACACTTCGTTCTTGTGGATCAGGCCCCAGTGGCTGTTCTCGATGATCGCCTTGAAGCCCATGTCGGTGCGCTCGACCACCAGCAGGTCGACGGCCTGGCCCGCACTGTAGCGCGCCGGGGTCTTGTCCAGATAACGGTCCAGCCGCGAGGTCGCGGTGATGCGCCGGGTGTGCTTGTCCAGATAAGCATGCACCACGCAGTAGTCACCGGCCTGCATCTGGCGCTTTTCTTCCGAGAACGGTAGCAGCAGGTCCTTGGGCAGGCCCCAGTCGAGGAACACGCCGATATTGTTGACCTGCACCGCCTTGAGACTGGCGAAACCGCCAACCTGGATCTTCGGCTTGAGGGTGGTAGCGATCAGCTTGTCGTCGCTGTCGAGGTAGATGAACACGTTCAGCCAGTCATCCACTTCGGTGGGAACGTCTTTGGGGATATAGCGGTTGGGCAAAAGAATCTCACCGTCCGCACCACCGTCCAGGTACAACCCGAAACTGGTGTGCTTGACGATCTGCAAGCTGTTGAAGCGCCCGATTAAAGCCATGTGCCGATCACTCTGAATTGCGTGGCGCGCATTCTAACCGGTGCAGGCCCACTGCGTCGCCACAGGCCGGTGCCGGTCGGCCATTTGCCTGCGGATCGACGAACGGTCATACGTTGCGGATTTTCATCGGTATCCTTGCGAAGGCTCTGGCACGCGCCTTGCGTGACCTCAAGCAGCTGTTTAGCACCCCAAACCCTGATTCCCACACTCCTCGCCCACTACCTGGAGTGCGCCATGCCCATGTTCCGTTTTCTGGTGCCGTTGCTCGGTGCCGCCCTGATCAGCCAATCGGTTTGCGCTCAAGTCATGGAGCGAAGCCTGGGCGACTTTGCCCTGAAGCTCGGCACCACGCCGACGCGCAGCATGGCCCAGGGGTTGGTAACGCCCTCCAATGGTGCAGGCTCCTTTCACGGTGGCCTCGACCTGACCCACGAGAGCGGTGTGTATTTCGGCCAGTGGTCGCCCAACCTCGGCCTGGCTCCGGACACCACCGCCGAGCTGGACTCCTACCTGGGCTTCAAGAAGCCGTTCGACCAGACCCTCGGCTATGAAGTCGGCGTGATCCGCTACAGCTACCCGAACACCGCGCAGGTCGCCAGCAACGAACTGTATGCCGGGTTGCGCATCCTCGACAGCCGCCTGGGTGCGGCCTTCAGCAACGACACCGGCACCACCAACAGCACCCTGTTCGTCGACCTGGGCAGCATCGAGCAACTGGGCATGAACGTGCGCATGCAATACGCCACGCACCGTTTCGATACCCTGCAGAGCGCCGACGACGGCAGCATGATCGGCGGTTTCAACGACTGGTCGCTGAAACTCTCCAGACCCTGGCTGGGCATCGACATGAACCTCATCTACAGCGATTCCAGCCTGTCGGGCGACAGCTGCAACCTGTACAGCGGGCATAATCCCCGCTGCGAACAGACCCTGACCATCAAGGCAGTGCGAGCGCTCTTCTGACGCCATACAAGCACAAGCCCTACACTCACACCTGCGCTGTACGACTGCATTGAACTGCTCCGTCCGAGTAGCCTCTACTGCTTTGCCTGCGCAAGGAGTGCTTATGGGTTACCTGCCGAAAGTCTTCATTTCGTTGTTGATGGTTGTCGGTCTGTTGAGCGGTTGTACCCAGATGAGCCTGGCGTACCGCAACCTGGACGTGATCATCCCCTGGTCGCTGAGCGACTACCTCAAGGTCAAGGGCGAGCAGAAAAGCTGGCTCGACGAACGCCTCAAACAGCATCTGCAATGGCATTGCAGCACCGAGCTGCCGGGTTACCTGACCTGGCTCGACGGCCTGGAGCAGATGGTGCGCGACGACCAGGTCACCGCTGCCGGGCTGCAGGCCCGCACCCGCGAGGCGGAACAGGCCATTGCTCGCATTGCCCGACAGGTCACCCCTTCGGCGGTGGAGTTGCTCGGACGCCTCGACGACCGCCAGGTGCAGGAGATGCAGGAAGCCTTCGAACGGGATCAGCGCAAGCGGCAGAAGGAATACCTGGACCAGCCCCTGAACGAGCAGATCGCCGAACGCGCCGAGCGCATGCAGAAACGCCTGTCGCCCTGGCTGGGATCGCTCAGTGCTGCGCAGAAAGCCCGCGTGCAACAGTGGTCGGCTTCGCTGGGTGAGCAGAACCAGGCCTGGCTGGCGAACCGCGCCAACTGGCAAAGCCGCTTCCTCGACGCGGTGCGCCATCGCGACCAGCCAGACTTCGCACCGCGTATCAGCGCACTGCTGCAGGACCGCCAGACATTCTGGACAGCGGATTACCGGGAAGCCTATGCGCGTACCGAGCAGGCGGCGATCAGCCTGTTCGTGGACATCTACGCCATGAGCACCCCGGCGCAACGCCAGCGCCTGCTCAAGCGTATTGCCGACATGCGCAGTGACTTCGCCGACCTGAATTGCCTGAAGACCGCCGCCAATTGAGTCGCGTCATCCGTTGAAACGCGTGTTCCTTCGCAGGCCGGTTATAGCGAGCGAGCTTGTTCGCGAAAAGGCTCTGCGCGGTGTGAAGGCCCTTCGCGAGCAAGCTCGCTCCCTCAACTCAAATGAGGCGTTTGCGGCGAAGCGATCGGTCTACCAGACCGGCCCGGCCACCTGGGGTTTGGCGGCGATGCTGTCGAAGGTCGCCGGATCCAGGCCATCGGCCTGTTCGTCCAGCACCTGACGTGGGTGGGTATTACCGGGGATGCTGCTGTCGATCATTGCCAACAGACTGGAGCCGCGGGGGGTGAGGATGAAATTGGCGCCGGTGCCGCCCTCTTCACGCGGCCGTGGCTCGATATAGCCACGCTCCACCAGCAAGGCCTCGAGGTCCGAGGCCTGTTTCTTCAGGTGGTCGACATTGCTTTCGGATTCGCCCTGCGCGGCCATGGCCTGGGCATGGTCTTCGGCATACTGACGCGGCGCGAAGGATTGCCCTGCGCCGTTCTGCACTTCATGAAGCAGACGTTCGATAAGGTCCCAATCGTAAGCCATGGTGCTGCACCTCCGTCCAACATGGATGAGAAGCCCGTGACATCCGGCCACGGGCGGCTTCATCGGTTGTGACCGAGGGGCTGGCCCGGCGTTCAGCAAATGCGCCGGGCGGTGCAGCGAGGCTTACTCCGCAGCAGGCGCCTTGCGCTTTTTCAGCGGCGCCAGGCCGTCCTGGCTGACCAGTTCGGATTTTGGCTTGCTGGCCGGCTTGCGCTTGGCCGGGGCCTTTTTCTTGTCGCCTTTGGCCTCGGTCTTTTTCTTCTTGGTGCCAGCCGCCTTGCCGGATGCCTTGACCTTCTTCGGCCCGCTGTAGGTGCCCTTCAGCTCTTTGATGACGCGGCGCTCGAAGCTCTGCTTCAGGTAGCGCTCGATGCTCGACATCAGGTTCCAGTCGTTATGGGTGATCAGCGAAATGGCCAGGCCTTCACCGCCCGCACGGCCGGTACGGCCCACGCGGTGAACATAATCGTCGCCGCTGCGCGGCATGTCGAAGTTGATCACCAGGTCCAGGCCTTCGATGTCCAGGCCACGAGCCGCGACGTCGGTGGCCACCAACACCTTGGAGCCGCCCTGCTTGAAGCGGTCGATGGCGGCCTTGCGGTCCTTCTGGTCCTTGTCGCCGTGCAATACGAAGGCCTTGATGTCCTGCGCCACCAGGCGCCCGTAGAGACGGTCGGCCCACGCCTTGGTATTGGTGAAAATGATCGCCTTCTGGAAGGTCTCGTTAGTCACCAGCCAATGAATGAGCGCTTCCTTGTGCTGGTCGTGGTCGGCGGTGATGACCTGCTGGCGAATGCCCTCGGCCAATTCGCTGACCTGGTTGAGCAGCAGGTGCTTGGGCTTGCGCAGGACCTTCTGGGTCATCTCGCGCAGCGCATTGCCACCGGTGGTGGCGGAGAACAGCAGGGTCTGCTGGCGGTTCGGGCATTCATCGGTGAGGCGCTCGACGTCTTCGGCAAAGCCCATGTCGAGCATGCGGTCGGCCTCGTCGAAGACCAGTACTTCGACCTTGTCCAGTTCCAGGTGACCGGCATTGAGGTGTTCGAGCATGCGCCCGGGGGTGCCGATGAGGATGTCCGGCACCTTGCGCAGCATGGCAGCCTGGACCTTGAAGTCTTCGCCGCCGGTGATCAGCCCGGCCTTGAGGAAGGTGAACTGCGCGAAGCGCTCGACTTCCTTGAGGGTCTGCTGGGCCAGCTCGCGGGTCGGCAGCAGGATCAGCGCACGAATGTCGACGCGGCGCTGGGCCGGGCCGATCAGGCGGTTGAGAATCGGCAATACGAATGCAGCGGTCTTGCCGCTGCCAGTCTGCGCCGTCACACGCAGGTCGTGCCCTTGCAATGCCAGGGGGATGGCCGCAGCCTGCACAGGCGTGGGCTCGGCAAACTTCAGCTCTTCCACGGCTTTGAGCAGGCGTTCGTGCAGGGGCAATTCGGAAAACACGGGTACTACCTCGAAGAAATACAAAGATACAGCCGCATAGCGTAACGGTTTCCCGCGCCGAGTCCGAGTTTCTTTACCACGCCCGGTGTTTTTTCTGTCGGGATGCCACCAACCGCTGGACGACAGGACCGGCTTCAGCCGCGAAGCGTTTCGCGGCCAAAGCCCCTGCAGCAGGCCGAAAGCGGCCAAACCGCACGACACAGGCCGCACCTGCATCGAACTTGTACGCGGCCAGCCAGCTCATAACAGGCAAGCCCCGCAGGATAGTTGCCCCATGGATCTCGTCGTCGCGCGCCCCGAAGGCCTGTATTGCCCACCCGGTGATTTCTACATCGACCCCTGGCGCCCGGTGCAACGCGCAGTGATCACCCACGGCCACGGCGACCATGCCCGTACCGGCAGCAGTCATTACCTGGCGGCCGCGAGTGGCGAGGGCATATTGCGCTGGCGCCTGGGTCAGGACATCAATCTGCAGACGCTGCAATACGGCGAAGCGCTCAACCACCACGGCGTGACCCTCAGCCTGCATCCGGCCGGGCATGTGCTGGGCTCGGCGCAGGTGCGCCTGGAGTACCGTGGCGAAGTGTGGGTGGCTTCCGGTGACTACAAGGTCGAACCCGACGGCACCTGTGCGGCCTTCGAACCGGTGCGCTGCCATACCTTCATCACCGAATCGACCTTCGGCCTGCCGATCTATCGCTGGGCGCCCCAGGCGCAGATCTTTGCCGGAATCAACGACTGGTGGCGCGCCAACGCGGCCCAGGGCAAGGCCAGCGTGCTGTTCGCCTATGCCTTCGGCAAGGCCCAGCGTATCCTGCACGGCATCGATTCGAGCATCGGCCCGATCCTCGCCCACGGTTCGGTCGAACCGCTCAATCGCGTCTACCGTGCCGGTGGCGTTCATATTCCGCCCACCCAGTACGCCGGTGATTTCAAGAAAACCGACCCGGCCTTGCGTCAGGCGCTGATCATCGCCCCGCCCTCGGCTGGCGGCAGTACCTGGATGAAGCGTTTCGGCGACTACAGCGACGCCTTCGCCAGTGGCTGGATGATGCTGCGCGGCCCCCGTCGCCGACGCGGAGTGGACCGTGGCTTCGTACTCTCCGACCACGCCGACTGGCCGGGCCTGCTCTGGGCCATCGAACAGACCGGTGCCGAACGGGTGATGGTCACCCACGGCTCGGTGCCGATCCTGGTGCGCTACCTGCGTGAGCAGGGCCTGGATGCACAGGGCTTCGACACCGAGTACGGCGAGGAAGACGACGCCCCCGCACAAGCCGAGGAGAGCCCGGCATGAAGGCCTTCGCCGAACTCTATGCGCGCCTGGACGCCACCACCTCCAGCAACGCCAAACTCGCCGCGCTGCACGACTATTTCGCCCAGGCCCCTGCCGAAGACGCCGCCTGGGCCGTGTACTTTCTCGCCGGAGGGCGGCCCCGGCAACTGGTGCCGACCCGTGTGCTGCGCGAACAGGCCACCGAGCTGAGCGGCCTGCCAACCTGGCTGTTCGAGGAAAGCTACCAGGCGGTAGGCGACCTTGCCGAGACGCTGTCGCTGTTGTTGCCCCATGCCGAACAGGGTGACGACGCCGGCCTGGCGACCTGGTTGGAACAACGCCTGCTGCCGTTGCGCGGCCTGCCAGCAGAGGAACTGGCGCAGCGCCTGCCAGCGCTGTGGGCGCAGCTGGATCGCAGCAGCCTGATGGTGTGCATCAAGCTGATTACCGGCAGCTTCCGGGTCGGCGTCTCCAAGCTGCTGGTCACCCGCGCCCTGGCGGCACTCGCCGGGCTGGACAGCAAGCGGGTTGCACAACGGCTGGTCGGCTACACGGACCTTTCGCACCGCCCTGGTGCAGCATCCTTCCACCGCCTGATCGCGCCGGAGTCGACCGATGAACATGCCCAGCGCGGTGGCCAGCCCTACCCGTTCTTTCTCGCCCATGCGCTGCAGCAGCCGGTGGAGCAGTTCGACACCCTGCTGGGGTCGGTGCAGGACTGGCTGGTGGAGTGGAAGTGGGATGGCATCCGCGCGCAGGTGGTCAAGCGCGACGGCAGGCTATGGATCTGGTCACGCGGCGAAGAGCTGGTCACCGAGCGCTTTCCGGAGCTGCACAGCCTGGCCCAAGTGTTACCGGATGGCACCGTGATCGACGGTGAGATCGTGGTGTGGAAGGCGCCCGCAGCGCCCCCTGCCGAACAGTCGGCGTTCAGCCTCGATCTGCTGCCCGAGGCCGAGCCTTGGGTGCAACCCTTCGCCCTGCTGCAACAACGCATCGGGCGCAAGACCCTGGGCAAGAAGATTCTCAGCGACGCGCCGGTGGTCCTGCTGGGCTACGACCTGCTGGAGTGGCAGGGCCACGATTGGCGCAGCCGCCCGCAGTATGAACGGCGCGCCCAGCTGGACCGGCTGATTAGCGACAGCCGCAGCGCGGTCTTGCTGCCCTCGCCGGTACTGCACAGCGAGGACTGGAACGACCTCGCCCGGCTGCGCGAAGACGCCCGGCGCCTGGGCGTCGAGGGCATGATGCTCAAGGCCCGCGAAGCGCTTTATGGGGTCGGGCGCACCAAGGACATGGGCGTGTGGTGGAAATGGAAACTCGACCCGTTCAGCGTCGATGCCGTGCTGATCTACGCCCAGCGTGGCCATGGCCGCCGTGCCAGCCTGTACAGCGACTACACCTTCGCCGTGTGGGATGGCCCGCCGGGGAGCAGCGAACGTACCCTGGTACCGTTCGCCAAGGCCTATTCAGGGCTGACCGATGAGGAAATGCGCAAGGTCGATGCGATCATCCGCAAGACCACGGTAGAGAAATTCGGCCCGGTGCGTAGCGTCACCCCGACCCTGGTGTTCGAGCTGGGCTTCGAAGGCATCGCCTTGTCAAAACGCCACAAGAGCGGCATCGCCGTGCGCTTTCCCAGAATGCTGCGCTGGCGCCATGACAAGCCGGTCGAAGAAGCCGACAACCTGGCCACCCTTCAAGACCTGCTGGCCTGACGCACCAAATCGAGTCACTCGAAAATCCAGCCGCCTCATTGCAGGGCATCGATCCGCTACCTGCCAGTTCGATTCAGCCTCCAAGGGTCGATACGCATCCGGGCGAGAGAGTTGAAAATGCGACAACCGCTTACATTTCAAACGCATGTTCGTCCCAATGGTTCAGAAATTGCTTTCTCATGGCCGTCTGGCATCCGCCGGTAGCAGTCCCTCGGGGGCTGCCGCACTTCTTTCGCTTATAGGACCGAACAATGAAGAAAGCATGGTTGACCCTGTCCGCACTGGCTCTGTGCGTCGCTGCCGGTAGCGCGATGGCCAAGGAATACAAGGAACTGCGCTTTGGCGTCGATCCGTCCTACGCTCCATTCGAATCCAAGGCCGCCGACGGCAGCCTGCAAGGCTTCGACATCGATCTGGGCAACGCGATCTGCAAGGAACTGAAGGTCACCTGCAAGTGGGTAGAAAGCGATTTCGACGGCATGATTCCAGGCCTGAAAGCCCGTAAGTTCGATGGCGTGATCTCGTCGATGACCGTGACCCCGGCCCGTGAGAAGGTCATCGACTTCTCCGATGAGCTGTTCTCCGGCCCAACCTCGCTGGTATTCAAGAAGGGCTCCGGCCTGTCTACCGATCTCGCCAGCCTGAAAGGCAAGACCGTGGGCTACGAGCAGGGCACCATCCAGGAAGCCTATGCCAAGGCCGTGCTGGACAAGGCCGGCGTGACCACCAAAGCCTACGCCAACCAGGACCAGGTGTACGCCGACCTGGTGTCGGGCCGCCTCGACGCGTCGATCCAGGACATGCTGCAGGCCGAACTGGGCTTCCTCAAGTCGCCCCAGGGCGCTGACTACGTGGTCAGCGAGCCGGTCAACAGCGAACTGCTGCCGTCCAAGACCGCCATCGGTATCGCCAAAGGTAACACTGAGCTGAAGGCTCTTCTCAATAAAGGTATCAAAGCGTTACACGATGACGGCACCTACGCCGCCATCCAGAAAAAACACTTCGGTGACCTGAACCTGTACAGCGGCAAATAAAAAAAGCCCCCGGCGCCCAGCGATTTCGGCGATCATCCCCCGCCGTTTTCCTGGGCGTTTTCGGGTTCTTCCAAGAGAGACCCACAAGGTCATGGCTGGATTGAAACGGGCTTTTGCACAGTTTGCTGCCACGTCTGCCTTGCTCAGCCTCTTCCTGGAAGTGCCCTTCGTTGCTGAAGGCTTCATTCATGCTCGACACACTGCTAAACCATCTGGGACTTTCGGCTTTCAGCCTCAGGGGCTTCGGCCCGCTGCTGCTCGAAGGCACATGGATGACCGTCAAACTGTCCGTCTTCTCGCTGGCCCTGAGCATCCTGCTCGGCCTGATCGGCGCCAGTGCCAAGCTGTCCGGCTCGCCGCTGCTGCGCGTTCCGGCACAGGTCTACACCACCCTGATTCGCGGCGTGCCCGACCTGGTGCTGATGCTGCTGATCTTCTACAGCCTGCAGACCGGGCTGACCCTGCTCACCGACGCCATGGAATGGGAATACATCGAGATCGACCCGTTCAGCGCCGGGGTCATCACCCTGGGCTTCATCTATGGCGCCTATTTCACCGAAACCTTCCGTGGCGCGATCCTCTCGGTGCCGCGCGGGCAGGTCGAGGCCGCCATCGCCTACGGCCTCAAGCGTGGCCAGCGGTTTCGCTACGTGGTGTTTCCACAGATGATGCGCTTCGCTCTGCCGGGCATCGGCAACAACTGGCAGGTGCTGCTCAAGGCCACCGCGCTGGTGTCGATCATCGGCCTGGCCGACCTGGTCAAGGCGTCCCAGGACGCTGGCAAGAGCACCTACCAGCTGTTCTATTTCCTGGTCCTGGCGGCCTTCATCTACCTGATGATCACCAGCGCCTCCAACGTCGCCCTGCGCTGGGCTGAGCGACGCTATGCCGTGGGTACGCGGGAGGCCAAGCGATGATCGAACTGCTCAAGGACTACTGGCAGCCGTTCCTGTACAGCGACGGCGTGCACATCACCGGCCTGGCCATGACCATGTGGCTGCTCAGCGCTTCCATCGCCATGGGCTTCTGCCTGTCGATCCCGCTGTCCATCGCGCGGGTCTCGGAGCGCCGCTGGCTGCGCTGGCCGGTGCAGTTCTACACCTATGTGTTCCGTGGCACGCCGCTGTATATCCAACTGCTGATCTGCTACACCGGCATCTACAGCATCGCCGCCGTGCGCGAGCAACCTTTGCTCGATGCGTTTTTCCGCGATGCGATGAACTGCACCATCCTGGCCTTCACCCTCAACACCTGTGCCTACACCACCGAGATCTTCGCCGGTGCGATCCGCAGCATGGCCCACGGCGAAGTCGAAGCGGCCAAGGCCTACGGGCTGTCGGGCTGGAAGCTGTATGCCCACGTGATCATGCCGTCGGTGCTGCGCCGCTCGCTGCCGTACTACAGCAACGAAGTGATCCTGATGCTGCACTCCACCACCGTGGCCTTCACCGCCACCGTGCCGGACATTCTCAAGGTGGCGCGCGACGCCAACTCGGCGACCTTCATGACCTTCCAGTCGTTCGGCATCGCCGCGCTGCTGTACCTGAGCGTCACCTTCATACTGGTCGGGCTGTTTCGCCTGGCCGAACGCCGCTGGCTGGCCTTTCTCGGCCCCGCTCACTAGGACAGCCCCATGCGCCAAGAGACCCATGCCCTGGTGTCGCCGGTCCCCGGCACCGCCAGGCAGATCCACAGCTTCCACTACGGGCCGCAGGACCTGGCCCGCAAGGTCTACATCCAGGCCTCGCTGCACGCCGACGAACTGCCAGGCATGCTGGTGGCCTGGTACCTCAAGCAGCGCTTCGACGAACTGGAGCGGGCCGGCAAACTCAAGGCCGAAATCGTCGTGGTACCCGTGGCCAACCCCATCGGCCTTGAACAGGTGCTGATGGACACGCCCCTGGGCCGCTACGAGCTGGAAAGCGGGCAGAACTTCAACCGTCACTTCGTCGACCTGGCTCGCCAGGTGGGCGATGAGCTGCACGACCAACTGGGCGACGACCCGGCGCACAACGCTGCGCTGATCCGCAGCAGCCTGCGTCGGGCCCTGGAGCGCCAGGTCGCCATGACCCAGCTGCAGTCCCAGCGCCTGGTGCTGCAGCGCCTGGCCTGCGACGCCGAGATGGTGCTCGACCTGCACTGTGATTTCGAGTCGGTGGAACACCTGTACACCACGCCCGAGGCCTGGCCGCAGGTCGAGCCGCTGGCGCGCTACATCGGCGCCCAGGCCAGCATGCTGGCCACCGATTCGGGCGGGCAGTCGTTCGACGAATGCTTCACCCTGGTCTGGTGGCAACTGCGCGAGCGCTTCGGCGAGCGTGTGCCGATGGGCAGCTTTTCGGTGACCCTGGAGCTGCGCGGCCAGGGCGACGTCAGCCACGCCGTGGCCAGCCGTGATGCCCAGGCGATCATCCACTACCTGATCGAGCGCGGCCTGGTCGACGGCGAGCCCGTCGCCCAGCCCCAACTGCTCTACCCGGCCACACCGCTGGCGGCGGTGGAACCGGTGGCCACGCCGGTCGGCGGGTTGCTGGTGTTCTGCGCACTGCCCGGCGAGTACGTCGAGGCCGGGCAACTGATCGCCGATATCATCGACCCCATCAGCGATGCCGTGACCCAGGTCCACGCACCGCAGGCCGGCCTGCTCTACGCCCGCTCGCTGCGGCGCATGGCGACGGCCGGCATGGTCATCGCCCACGTCGCCGGCACCCAGGCCTGGCGCAGCGGCTACCTTCTTTCGCCATGAGAACCGACATGTACAAACTGACCATCGACGGCCTGCACAAGAGCTACGGCGACAACGAAGTGCTCAAGGGCGTCTCGCTCAAGGCCCAGAGTGGCGATGTGATCTGCCTGATCGGCGCCAGCGGCTCG
This sequence comes from uncultured Pseudomonas sp., assembly GCF_913777995.1. Taxonomy (GTDB): domain Bacteria; phylum Pseudomonadota; class Gammaproteobacteria; order Pseudomonadales; family Pseudomonadaceae; genus Aquipseudomonas. The sequence continues at coordinate 83,296 of NZ_CAJYVE010000010.1, forward strand.
GGCAAGAGCACCTTCCTACGCTGCATCAACTTCCTCGAACAGCCCAACGACGGCGCCATGAGCCTCGACGGCCAGCCGGTGCGCATGGTTCAGGACAAGGACGGCATGCGCGTCGCCGACCCCGAGGAGCTGCAACGCCTGCGTACCCGCCTGGCCATGGTGTTCCAGCATTTCAACCTGTGGGCGCACATGACCGTGCTGGAGAACATCACCATGGCGCCGCGCCGCGTCCTGGGCGTGCCCAAGGCCGAAGCCGAGGCGCGGGCACGCAAGTACCTGGAGAAGGTCGGCCTGCCAGAGCGGGTCGCCGAGCAGTACCCGGCCTTCCTTTCCGGCGGCCAGCAGCAACGCGTGGCAATCGCCCGCGCGCTGGCCATGGAGCCGGACATCATGCTGTTCGACGAACCGACCTCGGCGCTGGACCCGGAGCTGGTCGGCGAAGTGCTCAAGGTCATCCAGAGCCTGGCCGAGGAAGGCCGCACGATGATCCTGGTCACCCATGAAATGGGCTTTGCGCGCAAGGTCGCCACCCAGGTGGTGTTCCTGCACAAGGGCCAGATCGAAGAATCCGGCCATCCCGACCAGGTGCTCAACAACCCGCAGAGCGAACGCCTGCAGCAGTTCCTCAGCGGCAACCTCAAGTAGCGTTCATTCGCAAGGCGTGAAACCGCGGGCAGCCCATTGCACCAATGGGCCACCACCGCGGTCTGTTGTCTGAGCCCTTGAAGGAACAGACCGCGGCCCATGAGCAAATCGCCCGACATCGCAAGAGCCTGGTTCGAGTCCTTGGGCTGGAGCCCATTCCCCTTCCAGAAGCAGGTCTGGGCTGCGGTCGAACGCGGCGAATCCGGCCTGCTGCATGCCAGCACCGGCTCGGGCAAGACCTACGCCGTGTGGCTGGCGGCGCTGCAACGCTTCGCCGCACGCCCCGCCGTCCCCGCCAAGGGCAAGGACAAGAACGCGCCGTTGACGGTAGCGTGGATCACCCCGATGCGCGCGCTGGCCGCCGATACCCAGCGCTCGCTGCTGGCGCCGTTGCAGGCCCTGGACATTCCCTGGTCGGTGGGCCTGCGCACCGGTGACACCTCCAGCAGCGAACGGGCTCGCCAGGGACGGCGCCTGCCCAGCGCGCTGGTAACCACCCCGGAAAGCCTGACCCTGCTGCTGGCCCGCGCCGATGCCCAGGCCGCCCTGGGTAACCTGCAGATGGTCGTGGTCGACGAATGGCACGAGTTGCTTGGCAACAAACGCGGCGTGCAGTTGCAACTGGCGCTGGCGCGGCTGCGCCGCTGGACCCCCGGGCTGATCGTGTGGGGTATTTCCGCGACCCTGGGCAACCAGGAACACGCCCGCCAGGTGCTGCTGGGCGATACCGGAGTCAGCGTGCAGGGCAAGGTGGTCAAGGACCTGCTGGTCGACACCCTGCTGCCGTCGGCCATCGAACGCTTTCCCTGGGCCGGGCACATGGGCCTGTCGATGCTCAAGCAAGTGGTCGCCGAGGTCGAGGCCAGCAGCAGTTGCCTACTGTTCACCAATACCCGCTCGCAATCAGAGCTGTGGTACCAGGCGCTGCTGCAGGCGCGCCCGGACTGGGCCGGGTTGATCGCCCTGCACCATGGCTCACTGGCCCGTGAGGTGCGCGACTGGGTGGAGCGCGCGCTGAAAGACGGCCAGCTCAAGGCTGTGGTGTGTACCTCGAGCCTGGATCTGGGTGTGGATTTCCTGCCGGTCGAACGCGTGTTGCAGATCGGCTCGGCCAAGGGTATCGCGCGCCTGATGCAACGCGCCGGGCGTTCCGGCCATGCACCGGGGCGCCGCTCGCGGGTGACCCTGGTACCGACCCACAGCCTGGAGCTGGTGGAGGCCGCTGCTGCCGAAGCCGCCGTGGCGGCGCGCATGATTGAACCGCGCCTATCGCCGCATCAGCCCCTGGATGTGCTGGTGCAGCATCTGGTGAGCATGGCCTTGGGTGGCGGCTTTCGCCCCGACGAACTGTACGAAGAGGTCAGGGGCGCGTGGGCCTATCGCGACCTCGACCCAGCCCATTGGCAATGGGCACTGGCCTTCGTACGCAACGGCGGTCACTCACTGACCGCCTACCCCGACTACCGCCGCGTGGAACCCGACGAGCACGGAATATGGCGCGTGCCCGACGCACGCCTGGCGCGGCGGCACCGCATGAGCATCGGCACCATCGTCAGCGACGCCAGCATTCAGGTGAAGTACTGGAAAAAAGGCGCCAGTTCACTGGGCAGCGTCGAGGAAGGCTTCATCGCCCGCCTGCGCCCCGGCGACAACTTCCTGTTCGGGGGGCGGCTGCTGGAGCTGGTACGGGTCGAAGACATGACCGCCTACGTCAAGCGTGCCACGGGCCGCAAGGCCGCCGTACCGCGCTGGAATGGCGGGCGCATGCCGCTGTCCAGCGAATTGGCCGAAGCCGTGGTGGCGCAGTTTGATGCCGCTGCCCACGGCCATTTCGACAGCCCACCCCTGCAGGCGGTACGACCGCTGCTGGACGTGCAGCGGCAATGGTCAGCGTTACCGCAAAGCGACCGCTTGCTGGCTGAAACCCTGAAGTCCCGCGAGGGCTGGCACCTGTTTCTCTACCCCTTCGCCGGTCGCCATGTGCACCTGGGGCTGGCCAGCCTGCTGGCCTGGCGCCTCGGCCAGCGCCAGCCGCTGAGCTTTTCCATGGCGGTCAATGACTATGGCCTGGAGCTGCTCAGCGCCAGCGAAGTGGACTGGGCCGCATTACTCGACAGCGGCGAGCTGTTCAGCGAAGAGCACCTGGCCGAGCACATCCTCGCCAGCCTGAATGCCAGCGAGCTGGCGCAGCGGCGCTTTCGCGAGATCGCCCGCATCGGCGGGCTGGTGTTTTCCGGCTACCCCGGCGCGGCGAAAAGCACCCGCCAGCTGCAGGCCTCCAGCGGGCTGTTCTTCGAGGTCTTCAAGCAATACGATGCCGACAACCGCCTGCTGCTGCAGGCCCATGAGGAGGTGCTGAGCCTGGAACTGGACTACCAGCGCCTGCAGACCACCCTGCAAAGGATGGCCCGCCAGCCTCTGGACCTGCACCCGCTCAAACGCGCCACGCCGCTGGCTTTTCCGTTGATGGTCGAACGCCTGCGCGAGAGCCTGAGCAGCGAGAAACTCGCCGACCGCATCGCGCGCATGGTCCGCGACCTGGAAAAAGCCGCCGGCCCGGAAACCACCGCATGAACGAACACCTGTCCGTCCAGTTGGCCGGCGAAACCCTCTGGCTGCTGGCCGACAAGGCGCTGTACCACCCGCAGCGACGCAGCCTGCTGATCGCCGACGCGCATTTCGGCAAGGCAGCGGCCTACCGCCGCCTCGGCCAGCCGGTGCCGCATGGCACCACCCAGGCCAACCTGCAACGTATCGACCGGCTGCTGGAGCGCTACCCGAGTGAGCAGTTGATCTTCCTCGGCGACTTCCTGCATGCGCCACAATCCCACGCCCCTGCCACGTTGCAGGCCCTGGCCGCCTGGCGAGAGCGGCATACGGCGCTTGGGCTGTGCCTGATTCGCGGCAACCATGACAACCGCGCCGGCGACCCGCCCGGCTACCTGAGCATCGAAGTGGTGGATGCGCCGCTGCTGATGGGACCGTTCGCGTTGCAGCACGAACCCGACGCCCATGCCACCCATCACGTACTGGCCGGGCACGTACACCCGGTCTTTCACCTGCAAGGCCGCGGGCGCCAGCGTCTGCGCCTGCCGTGCTTCGTGCTGGGGGAGCGCGTCAGCCTGCTGCCGGCCTTCGGCGAGTTCACCGGTGGCTACGCCGTGCAGGCACAAGAACGCCATCGCCTGTTTGTAACAGGCGATGGCGGCGTATGGGAATTGGGCTAGGCGTCAGGCCACCGGGGTAGGTGGTGGCTCGTCCGGCAGCGTCGGCTCGCCGGGCTCGGCGGGCTGCGGCGGCTGAGGGGTGTCAGGCGCTGGTTGACCGGGAATGCCGCCCCCTACCATGTTCAGTTGGTTGTCCGCCAACAACGACCAGGCCAACAGGCCGATCTCGTTGAGGGAACCCGGGTTGGGCGAAGCTGGCTTCGAATCGATCTTCATGAGTCACTCCTGAGCGTCTGGTCACCCACTCGCTCGTGGGGGGAAGAACAGTTCGCTCAGTAGAGTGCCAAAACGGGCATTAATTCCATGAAGAAGCGATGAAATCGGATCTCAGGTACGTGGCAAGGTCACGCCGCGCTGGCCCTGGTACTTGCCGCCACGGTCCTTGTACGACACTTCGCACTCTTCGTCGGATTCCAGGAACAGCATCTGCGCCACGCCCTCGTTGGCATAGATCTTCGCCGGCAGCGTGGTGGTGTTGGAGAACTCCAGGGTCACGTGGCCTTCCCATTCAGGCTCCAGCGGCGTCACGTTGACGATGATGCCGCAGCGCGCGTAGGTGCTCTTGCCCAGGCAGATGGTCAGCACGTTGCGCGGGATACGGAAGTACTCCACGGTGCGTGCCAGGGCGAAGGAGTTCGGCGGGATGATGCACACGTCGCTCTTGATGTCGACGAAGCTCTTCTCGTCGAAATTCTTCGGATCGACGGTCGCCGAGTTGATGTTGGTGAACACCTTGAATTCGTCTGCGCAGCGCACGTCGTAGCCATAGCTCGATACGCCGAAGGAGATCAGCCGGTCCTGGCCTTCACCGCGCATCTGGCGCTCGACGAAAGGCTCGATCATGCCGTGCTCTTGCGCCATGCGGCGAATCCACTTGTCCGATTTGATGCTCATGGCGGTGTCCTGAAATAGCGTGGTGAAAAATATGCGGGCATCTTACCGGTCCGACGCGCCGCCATCAAAGGGCACGCAAGCCACGCCCGACGGGCATTGCGTGCGAATGCAAATAATCCTCGGCTGCCCATTGGCACTGCCCGGAAAAAGGGTTAAGGTGGCGCCACTGTGTTGCTTGTGTCACTGAGAATCTCTACAAGATGTTGAAACCGATCACCATCACCATGAATTTCCAGCTCTTTGCACTCAGTCTCGGCCAGGGTATTTCCTGAGCCGCAGTTCACTTTGTCCAAGGAGATGCATCATGTCCAATCGCCAAACCGGTACCGTCAAGTGGTTCAACGATGAAAAAGGCTTCGGCTTCATCACCCCACAATCCGGTGACGACCTGTTCGTACACTTCAAAGCTATCCAGGTTGATGGCTTCAAAACCCTGAAAGAAGGCCAGCAGGTTTCCTTCGTCGCTACCCGCGGCCAGAAAGGCATGCAGGCTGAAGAAGTACAAGTTATCTAACTTGCGCTGATTCGCTCGAAAAACCCCGCTTGAAAAAGCGGGGTTTTTTTATGCCCGCTTTTTGATGTGCTGCATGACCTCGGTGATAGGGAGCGAGCATGCTCGCCCCCACCCGCTCAGTCGTCGCTTACCGAAATGCTCGGCATCGCCGGGCTGGCGGCTTCTTGCAGGACGATGCGCGCCCCGACCTGACGGGCCAGCTCCTGGTAGATCATGGCGATCTGGCTCTCGGGCTCGGCAATCGCGGTGGGCTTGCCGCCGTCGGCCTGTTCGCGGATCAGCATCGACAGCGGCAGGGAGGCCAGCAGCTCGACGTCGTAATGGCTGGCCAGCCTGGCACCGCCCCCCTCACCGAACAGGTGCTCGGCATGCCCGCAGTTCGAGCAGATGTGCACAGCCATGTTCTCCACCACGCCCAGCACCGGAATGTTCACCTTGCGGAACATCTCCACACCCTTCCTGGCGTCCAGCAACGCCAGGTCCTGAGGCGTGGTAACGATCACAGCGCCCGCCACCGGGACCTTCTGCGCCAGGGTCAGCTGAATGTCGCCGGTACCCGGCGGCATGTCGATGACCAGGTAATCCAGGTCGTTCCAGGCAGTCTGGGTCACCAGTTGCAGCAAGGCACCGGAAACCATGGGACCGCGCCACACCACCGGGGTGTTGTCGTCGGTGAGGAAGGCCATGGACATGACCTCGACGCCATGCGCCTGAATCGGCACGAACCACTTCTGGTCCTTGACCTGCGGCCGCGTGCCTTCCGGGATACCGAACATGATGCCCTGGCTGGGGCCATAGATATCCGCATCGAGAATACCGACCCGTGCGCCCTCACGGGCCAGGGCCAGGGCCAGGTTGGCGGCGGTGGTCGACTTGCCGACGCCACCCTTGCCGGAGGCCACGGCGATGATGTTCTTCACGTTGGCCAGGCCCGGCACCTGCGCCTGGGCCTTGTGCGGCTCGACCTGGGTGGTGACCACGACCTTCGCCGACGTCACGCCTTCCAGTCCTTCGATGCCGGTGCGCAGCAGCTGCGCCCAGCCATTGCTGAACAGTGCGGCGGCATAGCCCAGCTGCAACTGGACCTCGACCTGGCCGCCCTGGATGTCGATGGTGCGCACGCAACCGGCGCTGACCGGGTCCTGGTTGAGGTAAGGGTCGGTGTACTGGCGAAGAATCGTCTCCACCGCTGCGCGGCTCACTGCGCTCATGGACTGGCTCCAATAGAAACTTGAGTAAAACAGGCGGCTATCCTACCCGTTATGACGAGCGGTGCCATGCTTTCGCGTGGTCAAGGGCTGCCGGGGTGAAAAAAAACGCGCGGGCCTTTATAGTGGCCGGTCCATGTTTGACTCAACTAAGTAGCCGAGCCCCATGTCCGAGCCACGCCAGATTCTCGTTACCAGCGCCCTGCCCTATGCCAATGGTTCCATTCACCTTGGTCACATGCTCGAGTACATCCAGACCGACATGTGGGTGCGTTTCCAGAAGCACCGCGGCAACCAGTGCATCTACGTGTGCGCGGACGACGCCCATGGCTCGGCCATCATGCTGCGCGCAGAGAAGGAAGGCATCACCCCCGAGCAGTTGATCGACAACGTCAAGGCCGAACACAGCGCCGACTTCGCCGACTTCCTGGTGGACTTCGACAACTTCCACTCGACCCACAGCGAAGAGAACCGCGAGCTGTCGAGCCTGATCTACACCCGCCTGCGCGACGCCGGGCACATCGCCACGCGCTCGGTCACCCAGTACTTCGACCCAGACAAGAAGATGTTCCTGGCCGACCGCTTCATCAAGGGCACCTGTCCGAAATGCGCGGCAGAAGATCAGTACGGCGACAACTGCGAAAAATGCGGGGCCACCTACGCCCCCACCGAACTGAAGAACCCCAAGTCGGCGATCTCCGGCGCCACGCCGGTGCTCAAGGATTCCAAGCACTTCTTCTTCGACCTGCCGGCCTTCGAGGCCATGCTCAAGCAGTGGACCCGCAGTGGCACCCTGCAGGACGCCGTGGCGAACAAGATCGCCGAATGGCTGGACAGCGGCCTGCAACAGTGGGACATCTCCCGCGATGCGCCGTATTTCGGTTTCGAGATCCCCGACGAGCCGGGCAAGTACTTCTATGTGTGGCTGGACGCGCCGATCGGCTATATCGCCAGCTTCAAGAACCTCTGCGCACGCCGCCCGGAACTGGACTTCGATGCCTGGTGGCAGAAAGACTCCAGCACCGAGCTGTACCACTTCATCGGCAAGGACATCGTCAACTTCCACGCGCTGTTCTGGCCTGCCATGCTCGAAGGTGCCGGTCTGCGCAAGCCGACCGCCGTCAACGTGCACGGTTACCTGACCGTGAACGGCCAGAAGATGTCCAAGTCCCGCGGCACCTTCATCAAGGCGCGCACCTACCTGGAGCACCTGTCGCCGGAATACCTGCGTTACTACTACGCCGCCAAGCTGGGCCGCGGCGTGGACGACCTGGACCTGAACCTCGAAGACTTCGTGCAGAAGGTCAACTCCGACCTGATCGGCAAGGTGGTGAACATCGCCAGCCGCTGCGCCGGCTTCATCCACAAGGGCAACGACGGGGTGATGGTCGACAGCAACATCGCGCCGGAACTCACCGACGCCTTTCATGCCGCCGCGCCGTCGATTGCCGAAGCCTACGAGGCCCGCGACTTCGCCCGCGCCATGCGTGAAACCATGGCCCTGGCCGACCGCGCCAACGCCTTCATCGCCGAAAAGGCACCTTGGGCGCTGGCCAAGCAGGAAGGCAAGCAGGATGAAGTGCAGGCCATCTGCGCACTGGGCATCAACCTGTTCCGCCAGCTGGTGATCTTCCTCAAGCCGGTGCTGCCGAAGCTGGCGGCCGACGCCGAACAGTTCCTCAACGTGGCACCGCTGACCTGGAACGATCACCAGACCCTGCTGGCCAACCACAAGCTGAACCCGTTCAACGCGCTGATGACCCGCATCGACCCGGTCAAGGTGGAAGCCATGGTCGGTGCCTCGAAGGAAGACCTGGCGGCAGCCAATGCGCCGGCAGCACCGCAGGGCAACGGCGAACTGGCCAAGGACCCGCTGTCGCCGGAGATCGAATTCGATGCCTTTGCCGCCGTCGACCTGCGCGTGGCGCTGATCGTCAAGGCCGAGCACGTGGAGGGTGCCGACAAACTGCTGCGCCTGACCCTGGACATCGGCGACCAGCAGCGCAACGTGTTTTCCGGCATCAAGAGCGCCTATCCTGACCCGAGCAAACTCGAAGGTCGGCTGACCATGATGATCGCCAACCTCAAGCCGCGCAAAATGCGCTTTGGCGTATCGGAAGGCATGGTGATGGCCGCCGGCCCTGGCGGCGAGGAAATCTACCTGCTGAGCCCGGACAGCGGCGCCAAGCCGGGCCAACGCATCAAGTAATACCGAACCGAGCCGGGGCCCGGTAACCGCCCAGTACGGTGGTTACCGGGCTTTCGCCTGTGTGGCGTTACGGTTTTCATGGGTAACCAGAGCATGAACCTCATTCAGCGCATCGACGCCCTGCTGCCCCAGACCCAGTGCGGCAAGTGCGGCCATGCCGGCTGCCGCCCCTATGCCGAGGGTATCGCAGCCGGCGAAGCGATCAACAAATGTCCACCTGGCGGCCAGGAAACCATCGCCGGGCTTGCCCAACTGCTGGGCACGGCAATCCTCCCTCTGGAGGCCCAACGCGGCGTTGCACCCGCCCAGGTGGCCTACATCCGGGAAGCGGAGTGCATCGGTTGCACCAAGTGCATCCAGGCCTGCCCGGTGGACGCCATCGTGGGTGCGGCCAAGCAGATGCACACGGTTCTGAGCGAGGAATGCACCGGTTGCGATCTGTGCGTGGCGCCCTGCCCGGTGGATTGCATCGACCTGCTGCCCCTCACCGCGACCATCCCCTTGGTGGGTGACTGGCCGCTGACCGCCGAGCAACGACAGGTCCGGGCACACAAACGGGAACACGCCAGGCAGCGTTTCGAACGGCGCAGTGCGCGCCTGCAGCACGAACGTGCACGCCGCCTGGAACGCAACGTGAGCCCGCCGCCCCGCATGAGCCAGCCAGCTGTCACGGTTGCGCCGCCGACGAGCCAGGAAGACCAGGCACTGAAGCAGGCACGCAGCGAGCTGAACATGAGCCGGGCACGCCTGAACAAGTCGCTCAGGGCTTTCGGCCACCCGCCCACCCGTGAACAGGCCATGCGCCTGATCGAGCTGAAGGATCAGGTCGAAGCCGCCGAGCAGGCACTGGCGCGTCTCGAAGCGCTCTCCCCCACGCCCGTGGCGGTACCGGTAGCGACATCGCCGGTCGACCTCAAACGTGCCAAGATCCAGCTCGCCATGGCCAGGGCCAGCCTGAACAAAGCCCAGGCCGCCGGCGCCGACGCCGAACAGCTCGCCCGCTTGAACGCCCAGTTGCACAGTGCAGAACAGGCGGTGCAGGCCGCTCAACAGCCATGAGGGCTCACAGAAGCCCACCAGGATACCGACCATGAACGCCGCCAAACGCCAGGAAATCTTCCGTAGGCTCCATGAGGACAACCCGGACCCGAAGACCGAGCTGGCCTACACCACGCCCTTCGAACTGCTAATCGCCGTGATTCTGTCCGCACAGGCCACCGACGTCAGCGTCAACAAGGCCACGGCACGCCTTTACCCGGTGGCCAACACGCCTGAAGCGATCTACGCCCTCGGCGTGGAAGGTTTGTCGGAGTACATCAAGACCATCGGCCTGTACAACAGCAAGGCCAAGAACGTCATCGAGACCTGCCGCCTGCTGATCGAACAGCACAACAGCGAAGTCCCGCAGACCCGTGAAGCGCTGGAGGCCTTGCCCGGCGTGGGGCGCAAGACCGCCAACGTAGTGCTCAACACTGCCTTCCGGCAGATCGCCATGGCAGTAGACACGCATATTTTCCGGGTCAGCAACAGGACCGGCATCGCCCCCGGCAAGAATGTCGTAGAGGTGGAGAAACAGTTGCTGAAGTTCGTGCCAAAGAACTATCTGCTCGACGCCCACCACTGGCTGATCCTGCACGGGCGCTATGTTTGTGTGGCGCGCAAGCCCCGCTGCGGCAGCTGCCGGATCGAAGACCTGTGCGATTACAAGCACAAGACCTCCGACGATTGAGCGATAGCGTCAATTCGTGCCGAACGATTGAAAAAATCTTTTTTACCCGTTTTGGGTTTGACGTTATAAGGAGCGCCAACACAGCCTAAGCCTGGAGTCACCTTGCATGAGCACTGGCAAAGAGCAACTGGATGTAGACGTAGAAGATGAGTTCGCGAGCGAAGCGGACGATGCCGAAGCTCCAGCAGCGGAACCGGCAAAGACCAATCTGAGCAAGCGCCGCACCATCGACAATCTCCTTGAAGAGCGACGCCTGCAAAAAGAATTAGCCGACTACGACTTCGACATCTAGGTTTTGTACGAAAAGTGCCTGCGCTCGGCCATGCTGCGTTAAAAACAGGCTCGGAATGCTCATTTACTCCAGTAAACTCCGCTTCCTCGCCTGTTTTTGCCTTGCCTGACCTTCGCTCGCCGACTTTTCGTACAAAACCTAGAGCCTCCTCCGTTCATGCCAAGCCTCTCCAGAAGAGAGGCTTGCACAGACAGCTCCGGCGCCCTCCCCCGGCGCTATACCAGTCCGTTTCTCTGCGCCAGTTCGATGAGATCCACCAGTGAGTGGGCATTGAGCTTGAGCAACAGACGTGTCTTGTAGGTACTCACCGTCTTGTTGCTGAGGAACATGCTGTCAGCGATTTCCTTGTTGGTCTTGCCCCGTGCCAACTGCTGCAGCACCATCATCTCACGCCCCGACAAGCGATCGACCATGTCGGCCTCGCTGGCATTGCCCATGCTGGAACGCACGGTATGCAGGGCCTGGTTGGGGAAGTAGCTGTAGCCGGAAAGCACGGCCTTGATGGCGCTCAGCAGCTCGGTGAGGTCCTGCTGCTTGCAGACGTAGCCTGCCGCACCAGCCTGCATGCAGCGCATGGAAAAGTGCCCGGGCGCCTGGGACGTGAGGATCAGCACCTTGAATGGCAGTGCCATGGCCGAGAGCCGCGCGATCACTTCCAGGCCATCGAGCTTGGGGATACCGATGTCGAGGATCACGATATCCGGCAGATGCTCGCGGGCCAGTTGCAGGGCATCCACACCGTTGTCCGTTTCGGCGATAACCTCATAACCATGGCGTTCCATCAGCATCCGTACAGCAAGGCGAATGACAGGATGATCATCCACGATCAGCACTTTATTCATGGGGCAGTCCAATTTTGCTTTTCGAATTTTCGGAACCAGCACAATAGCCTAGTCGTTTAGTAGTTTGCATGACGCCCCCCCCTGGAGACCAACAGCCAAAGACCATTCCCACTCTTAGAACAGAACTTTCCTACAAAACTTGCCGCAAGCCACTGGTTATCAATCCTTATCATACGCTTTCCCCTCTAAATTCCAGTGCAGCAACTTAACTGACTGACAGACCGGCAACTTGCCCCGCCCCCCCTTGCTACAGGAATGCCGCAGGCGGAAAAACCGCTAGACAGAGCGCTCAGCAACGATCCTGAAGTAGCTCCATGCTGAAATCCTCGCACGCCCGAGACGTTGACACGGATAAACCAGGCAACTTGCTATTACCTGAATCCGCCGAACGGTTCTGTTCGGTAATAGCTGGGAGCTACTCGACGATACAGGCAGCGCACCTTGCCAGCTTCTCCTGGCGCGCTGTTTTTCCCGGCATGAAAGTTCGAGACCAAGGCAATGCGAAGAGCCACCTGCCAGTAGCAGGTTTAAAAACTACACGCAACGGAATGGCTTTTTCGTACACATAGCTATTTCAGGAGATAGGCCACAACACATTAGGAAATACCTTACAAAATATTGTTAAAATATTTTCCACGACTACTCCTCCCTCACGAATTGCATTCGCACGCCGCCAATGGCGGCGAGCTAATACCATCTTCAACTGTTTTTCCATAGCAACGGACTGAAACAGGAAATGTACTACAACACTAACAGACGGCTTTAAAGAGTGCGTAAGACACTTACCACAGGCTTAACTTGATCGCTGCAACAGGCCATTTTTTTCTTGATTTTCCTATTTCCAATCGTTACTTTTTCGGCAACCAACTCATTACTTGATATCCACAAACAACAAAATTAGATGAGCACTTTCAGTAACAGAGCACATACATCGCTCTTGTTCACGAGTGTTTCACAAGGATGCTGCCTGCCAGTAGAAACGAAAGGACTCGAACAACATAAACATGGCCATTCAATTTATCGACATGTCGACCTGAAGTTCAGGTCCCGATGATTCTTCTTGAAAAGGCCATGTGTATAACCATGTTCAAAAAGGAATGGATCATGAAGAACAAGCACTCCCTTTCACCCGCCCACTCACCAGCGCCGCTGGACCTGAGCGCTGCAGTCGAGGCCTTTGTGGCCCAAGGCGGCGTGATTGCCGTTATTCCCGACCCTGAAACGACCAATGCCCCGCCTGCCCCTGTCGACGAACCCGCGACCACCGAAGCCGAGACACTCGCCAAGCTGGAACAGCTCAAGGCACTGGTCGCCAAGGGGGCTGGCGTTTCATCCCTCCAGTACTCACTGCGGATGAATCGCAGGGACATCCGTCAGCTGGCCCAGCAACATGGCATCAAGATCAACTTCAGTCGCCCTGTGAGAGTACAACGCCCGGCCAATATGCCTCCGGACCGGGATATCGACGATATCGTCGCCGGACATGCCATGCACTATTCCAGCCTTGGCTACAGCGTGCCGGAAATCGCCCAGTTCCTCGGTCTGAGCGTTCGTCAGGTTCTCGACCTGGGCAAGGCCTACCGCTTCGAATTCAGCGCGCCGCCCCAGGGCGACAAGGCCTGAGCCGGCGCATGCCTCTGACAAGCTCCGGCCGGCCATGTCGCAGCCGAAGGCTTCTGAAGACACGCGCCCAGGGCGCCCTGCGGCGGCCTCACCACACGATCGTTCTGCGAGAAGGCTCATGACCAACCCCACTTGCATCACCCAGCCCATCACCGTCATCGCCCTGTTTGCCGCGCTCTCGGAGGCCTCGGCAGCCACTGTGCTGCCGCATCTGGATGCCGGCAGCCGAGAGCTCTACATCTGGTTCCTGATCGGTTTTCCGTCAGCGCTGGTGACGCTGTTCTTCCTCACGCTCAATTTCAATCCCAGGGTGCTGTATGCCCCTCGCTCTGGCGGCGCTGCCGCAAAAGCCCCCGAGAAAAACCGAAATGGCACAGGTTAATGTGGGAAAAGTAAACGCAAACACAGTACTTAAACTATCGACCTATTAGGAACTTGCAAAACCTGATAGTCGAGAATCAGTTAGACACTCACCGGCCCGCGCTGGTGATTCCTGATAGACACGCAACGCGTGCAGGCAAGTCTAAAGTTGCCCTGTGTCCGGTTTCAAAATGCTCGAAGAGCATGGTGACGCCCTTGCGCCTCTGTACAACCACACGCACCCAACGCTCAACTGAATGGAACTACCATGTCGAAGTTAAAAGAGTTCCGTGATTTGGAACATGCCCTGAAACGGCAGCAGGAAAAGCTCGAACGACTTGCCCATAACGAGCAACTTTCCAGGCTGCTTGAATTCGAACAAAAACTGCTGGCGCTGCTCAAGCGTTACAAGCTGACCTTGCGCGACTTGAAGGACGTGGCACAAGCCAACCCGCTCTGCACCCAAGAGGACAGCGCACGCTATGGCGCCACAGGGCACAAGACAGCCAGGGCCTGCAGAAAACGCACGAATGGGACGAAAAGCGGGGGGCAGGAGAGGTAGCGACGGCTGAATGCCCCCGCAAATGCAGCCCCCTCGGGGCTGCATCGGCAACGGCAATCAGAAGAACTTGCGGTTCTTGTTCGCCGCGATACGCATGCGCAGGGCGTTGAGCTTGATGAAGCCCGCTGCATCGGCCTGGTCGTAGGCGCCGCCATCTTCCTCGAAGGTCGCGATGTTGGCATCGAACAGCGAGTCGTCGGACTTGCGCCCCACCACGACCACGTTGCCCTTGTACAGCTTCAGGCGTACCACGCCGTTCACGTGGGCCTGGGAAGCGTCGATCATCTGTTGCAGCATCAGACGCTCTGGGCTCCACCAGTAGCCGGTGTAGATCAGGCTGGCGTACTTGGGCATCAGCTCGTCTTTCAGGTGGGCGACTTCGCGGTCCAGGGTGATGGACTCGATGGCACGGTGAGCCTTGAGCATGATGGTGCCGCCAGGGGTCTCGTAGCAGCCACGGGACTTCATGCCCACATAACGGTTCTCGACGATATCCAGGCGGCCGATGCCGTTTTCGCCACCGATGCGGTTAAGTTCGGTCAGCACTTGGGCAGGCGTCATGTCCTTGCCGTCGATGGCCACGATGTCACCGGCGCGGTAGGTCAGTTCGATGTAGGTCGGCGTGTTCGGCGCGGCTTCTGGCGACTTGGTCCAGCGCCACATGTCTTCTTCGTGCTCGGTCCAGGTGTCTTCCAGCACGCCGCCCTCATAAGAGATGTGCAGCAGGTTGGCATCCATGGAGTAAGGCGACTTCTTCTTGCCATGGCGCTCGATCGGGATCGCGTGCTTCTCGGCGTAGTCCATCAGCTTCTCGCGCGACAGCAGGTCCCATTCACGCCATGGTGCAATGACCTTGACGCCAGGCTTGAGTGCGTAGGCACCCAGTTCGAAACGCACCTGGTCGTTACCCTTGCCGGTCGCGCCATGGGAAATGGCGTCAGCACCGGTCTCGTTGGCGATCTCGATCAGGCGCTTGGCGATCAGCGGACGGGCGATCGAGGTACCCAGCAGGTACTCACCTTCGTAGACGGTATTGGCACGGAACATCGGGTAGACGAAGTCGCGCACAAACTCTTCGCGCAGATCGTCGATGTAGATCTCTTTGACACCCATGGCCTGGGCCTTGGCGCGAGCCGGTTCGACCTCTTCGCCCTGTCCCAGGTCAGCGGTGAAGGTCACCACTTCGCAGTTGTAGGTGTCTTGCAGCCACTTCAGGATCACCGAAGTATCCAGACCACCGGAATACGCCAGTACGACCTTGTTTACGTCCGCCATGCCATCACTCCACGGGGTTGTACGGAAAACCGCTGATTCTACCCCTCAAAGCCGGAGATTTACAGTAGCGCGACAGCTTGTGACCTCCAGGCGACAGCCGTGTACAGCCGGGAGGTCAGGAAGTCTTGGCGGCCGCCGCCGCGCCGCTGGCGGTCGGCGCAGGTGTCGGAGCGGGTGCCGCGGCAGGTGCGGCCTCAGCGGGGGTCGCAGGGGCCGGGCGCTCGGTCGGCGCCACGCGCTCCAGATGCACGTTCACCCGCCGGTTACGTGCCCGGTTGGCGTTGTTGGTGTTGGGGACCAGTGGGTAGCGTTCGCCATGAAAACGCAAGGTGATCTGCTCTTCCGGCACGCCATTGGCCTTGAGGTAATCCATGACCGCCAGCGCACGACGACGGGACAGGTCGCGATTGGTCAGGCGGTTGCCACTGTTATCCGAATGGCCATCGAGCTCGACGTGATTGACCGTCGGATCGGCTTTCATATACGCCAGGATGTTATCCAGGCGCGCCTTGGCCTGGGCGTCCAGGTCGATACCGCCCCCAGGAAACCCGACTTCCGCCTGTTTGATCTGATCGAAGTTCATCGGCAGCAGCTTGGCCGTGCAGCTCTGGTACTCGCCGAAGGCTTCGCGAAAGCGCGCCGGCAGCAGGCGGACTTCCATATTGCCGCCACCATCGCGCACATAGTGACGAATCACCGGGCTGCGCCCTTCGAGCAAGCCGTTGATCAGACGTCCGGCCTGGGCCTGGGAGGTGTTGAACGGAATCTCGCCATTACTTACCCGTACCGACCCCAGATTCAGATCACCACGTCCCGGCTGCCAGGGGGCGGCCGCCGCCAGCAGGGTCGCCGAACCACTGCCCATCATGTTGTAGGCGGCCTTCAGACGGAAGGTCGCCTGCTCGCCGGCACGACGCACGAACTCACCGGCACCGAAATCGGTGATCGGCTGGCTCAGACGACACTCGAACTGATCGCCCTCGACTTTCCATTCGACTTTTTCCAGACGCGTCTGGAAGTTCACGGCCATCGCTGGGAGGCTGGCGAACAGGCTGATCAGGGCTAGATATCGCTGGCGCACGGGAGGCTCCACGTAAAAAAATGACCGCAAAACAAAAAATACCCACCTACAGCCTGTCTATCGGTAACTTCCTACAAAACTTGATAGCGAGTGCCTGAGACGGTCTTTTCCGGTAGCATTCCGGCGAGTTCGAACCGCCTGGAATCCCCCATGTCCGACCGCCTGACCCTTTTGCGTCCCGACGACTGGCACATCCATCTCCGTGATGGAGCCGTACTGCCCCATACCGTCGCCGACGTCTCCCGCACCTTCGCCCGCGCCATCATCATGCCTAATCTGGTGCCTCCGGTGCGTAATGCCCAGCAGGCCGATGCCTATCGCCAGCGCATCCTGGCCGCGCGCCCGGCAGGCAGCCGTTTCGAGCCGCTGATGGTGCTCTACCTCACTGACCACACCAGCCCCGAGGATATCCGCGCTGCCAAGGCCAGCGGTTTCGTCCACGCCGCCAAGCTCTACCCTGCCGGTGCGACGACCAACTCCGACTCCGGCGTAACCAGCCTGGAGAAGATTTTCCCGGCGCTGGAAGCCATGGCCGAAGTGGGCATGCTGCTGTTGGTACACGGTGAAGTCACCCGTAGCGAGATCGACGTCTTCGACCGCGAGAAGCTGTTCATCGATGAACAACTGAGCCGCGTCGTGGAGCGTTTCCCACAATTGAAGGTGGTGTTCGAACACATCACGACAGGCGATGCGGTGCAGTTCGTCAACCAGGCCAGCGCTAACGTCGCGGCGACCATCACCGCGCACCACTTGCTGTATAACCGCAATCACATGCTGGTGGGTGGTATTCGTCCACATTTCTATTGCCTGCCGATCCTCAAGCGCAACACACATCAGGTTGCACTGCTCGACGCCGCCACCGGCGACAGCGGCAAATTCTTCCTGGGTACAGATTCGGCACCGCATGCCCAGCACGCCAAGGAAGCCGCCTGCGGCTGTGCCGGCTGCTATACCGCCTATGCGGCGATCGAGCTGTATGCCGAAGCCTTCGAACAGCGCAATGCGCTGGACAAACTGGAAGGTTTCGCCAGCCTGCATGGTCCGGCGTTCTACGGCCTACCGGCAAACCAGGACACTATCACCCTGGTGCGCGAAGAGTGGACGGCTCCGGCCAGCCTGCCTTTCGGCGAACAGACTGTCATTCCGCTACGCGCTGGTGAAAAACTGCGCTGGCGCCTGCTGGAGAATCAGGCGTGAGTGAAGATCAGTACGACGAAGACCTGGACCTGCAAGGTGGCGGCGGCGCCCGCCACCCCATGGCTGCGCGCTTTCGCGGGTATCTGCCAGTAGTGGTCGATGTCGAAACCGGCGGGTTCAACGCCGCGACCGACGCATTGCTGGAAATCGCCGCCGTGACCATCGGCATGGACGAAAAGGGCTTCGTATTTCCGGAGCACTCGTATTTTTTCCGCGTCGAGCCTTTCGAGGGCGCCAATATCGAGCCCGCGGCTCTGGAGTTCACCGGCATCAAGCTGGACCACCCGTTGCGCATGGCGGTGAGCGAGGAAACTGCACTCACCGACATTTTCCGTGGCGTACGCAAGGCCCTGAAAGCCAATGGCTGCAAACGTGCGGTGCTGGTCGGCCACAACGCCAGCTTCGACCTGGGCTTCCTGAACGCCGCCGTGGCGCGCATGGATATGAAGCGCAACCCTTTCCATCCCTTCTCCAGCTTCGACACCGCGACCCTGGCTGGTCTGGCCTATGGTCAGACCGTGCTGGCCAAGGCGTGCCAGGCGGCCGGCATCGACTTTGACGGCCGCGAAGCACACTCGGCGCGCTACGACACCGAGAAGACCGCCGAGCTGTTCTGCGGAATCGTCAACCGCTGGAAAGAAATGGGCGGCTGGCACGACTACGACGACTGATCGTGTCGCTGCGCCTGCGCCGCCGGGTGGCGGCGCAGCCTTTTGAAGCTCAGCCTGTCGCGAGGCTGAACCGCTCATCGAATCCTCGCATGCCGATCAAAAACAATTTTGACAAGCATTCTCATTACGATTAGTCTCTTCGGCAACACGCATCACACAGAGACGGTCCCAAGTTTATGTATGTTTGCCTTTGCCAAGGTGTCACTGACGGTCAGATTCGCGAAGCGATCTTCGAAGGCTGCTGCAGTTACCGCGATATCCGCCAGACCCTGGGTGTAGGCACTCAATGCGGCAAGTGCGCCTGCCTGGCCAAGGAAGTGGTGCGCGAAACGCTGACCGAGCTGCAGACCACTCAGGCCGCACTGGCCTACCCCGCAGAATTTTCTGCCGCGTAAATCACGCCTGAATCCCGAAACCGGACAATGTCCGGTTTTTTTATGCCTGTAATTCAATTACTTAGGCTCAAGATGCAGAACTCAAACATTCTTATTCAGATTTAATTTCACTTATTATTCAATAACTTAGGTTTGACACTAGATTAAGTCGGGATCAAACTCGCGGCCTATAGACATTAGCCTGCGGCAGGAACTCGACATGAAAGGCGACATTACAGTCATTCAACATCTCAACAAGATCCTTGGGAACGAGCTGGTCGCTATCAACCAGTACTTCCTGCACGCGCGTATGTACGACGACTGGGGCCTGAACAAGCTCGGTAAACACGAGTACCGTGAATCCATCGACGAGATGAAACACGCGGACAAGATCATCAAGCGCATCCTGTTCCTGGAAGGCATCCCCAACCTGCAGGACCTCGGCAAGATCCTGATCGGCGAACACACCAAGGAAATGCTCGAGTGCGACCTGAAGATCGAGCAAAAAGGTCTTGCCGACCTCAAGGCAGCCATCGCTCACTTCGAAACCGTCGGCGATTTCGGCAGCCGTGAGCTGCTCGAAGACATCCTGGAATCCGAAGAAGAACACATCGACTGGCTGGAAACCCAGCTGGGCCTGATCGACAAGATCGGCATCGAGAACTACCTGCAATCGCAGATGGGCGACGAAGACTGAGCAGGCCGTCATGACTGCACCAGGCGAGCCTGGCGCAGACCGCTTGCCTGCAGATGAGCCCTTCATTGCAGGGATCGAAAAAAAGCCCCGCCTGGATCACCAGGCGGGGCTTTTACATGCAGCGCGAATCAGGCCTTGGCTTTTTCAGCCGCCTGTTTGATCAGCGATTGCAGTTCACCCTTCTCGAACATTTCCAGAATGATGTCACTGCCGCCGACCAGCTCGCCGTCTACCCACAGTTGCGGGAAAGTCGGCCAGTTGGCGTATTTGGGCAGGTTGGCGCGAATCTCGGGGTTTTGCAGGATGTCGACGTAGGCGAATTTTTCGCCGCAAGCCATCAGCGCCTGGGAAGCGCGGGCCGAAAAACCGCATTGTGGCGCGTTGGGTGCGCCTTTCATGTAAAGCAGGATCGTGTTGTTGGCAATCTGCTCTTTGATCGTTTCGATGATATCCATCAAGCACCTCGGCTGAACTTTCCGACCCGGTTGTCGGCACGATGGCGCATTGTAACGTAAAGCCGAGGCCAACGCTCGGTCTTGAACGTCAACGTCTTGCGGGGAGGGCTTCAGCCGCTGGTGATTGGCGTGACCTTGCGCTGCATCTGCAGTTCGCTCACGGTCTCGATCTGCTCCTGGGCCACATGCACACCGGTCAGATCGCCAATCAACCGCCAGTGCTCGTCCAGGCCCGAACTGATGGTAGCCATGCGATCGATCATGCGACGCCCTGCCGCCCGAGTGACCTCGTCTTCGCTACGCAGCAATTCGAAAGACATGGATGTCATCGAAGCAGTCAGGTGCGTGAGGGTCCGGGCTGTCAGCCCGAGCAGCTCCGTCAATTGACGTTCCTTTGCGTTCATCCGAAAACCCTCCTATGGATCTGTCTGCTTTATAACCCAGGGTAGACACTAAAGATACAAACGACTTTACCACTGCGTGATGCGCATCGCATTCACAATGATGCCAGATCGCCATGCGCACGATCATCCCTTCGCAAGGCGTGGATTACCCGGACTGCTTTATTACCAATATTGCAAAGCGAGCGAGGGCCGGTGTACAAATGCTCTCTTCCCTCACGAACACCGACGGAGCTGATTCCACCCCTGGCCGACGCCTTGTCATGGCCATGAAGGGTCACCGATCGAGCCAAAATACTCCAACTTCTTATAAATCAACGGCGCCGTTGTGTTGTTGCGACATTTTTTTATAACATCGCGCCTTCCCCTATTCGTCGCTAAATGCGGCCTTCGCCGCAGAGATTGCCCGTTTTCCGGATAAATAACCGTTTTGGGCACCTGCGGTCTGTTGCAAAAAAGGTAGTCAATAATGAGCGCCAGGCACTTTCTCTCGATGATGGATTACACGCCAGACGAACTCCTGGGCCTGATCCGTCGTGGCGTAGAGCTCAAAGACCTGCGAAACCGTGGCGTGCTTTTCGAACCCCTGAAGAATCGGGTTCTGGGCATGATCTTCGAGAAATCCTCGACACGCACCCGTCTTTCCTTCGAAGCCGGCATGATCCAAATGGGCGGCCAGGCCATCTTCCTGTCTCATCGCGACACCCAACTGGGTCGTGGCGAACCCATTTCCGACAGCGCCAAGGTGATGTCGCGCATGCTCGACGCGGTGATGATCCGCACTTACGCGCACAGCAACCTGACCGAGTTCGCAGCCAATTCCCGCGTGCCGGTTATCAACGGGCTGTCGGACGATCTGCATCCCTGCCAGTTGCTGGCTGACATGCAGACCTTCCTCGAGCATCGCGGCTCGATCAAGGGCAAGACCGTGGCGTGGATCGGCGACGGCAACAACATGTGCAACAGCTATATAGAAGCGGCCATCCAGTTCGACTTCCAGCTGCGCGTGGCCTGCCCTTCCGGCTACGAGCCGAATCCGGACTTCATGGCCCTGGCCGGTGAGCGGGTCACGATCGTCCGCGACCCGCGCGAGGCTGTCGCGGGCGCGCACCTGGTCAGCACCGATGTGTGGACCTCCATGGGCCAGGAAGACGAAGCCGCACGGCGCATGGCGTTGTTCGCGCCTTACCAGGTCACCCGCCAACTGCTCGACCTGGCTGCGCCGGAGGTGCTGTTCATGCACTGCCTGCCGGCACACCGCGGCGAGGAGATCAGCGAAGACGTGCTCGACGACCCGCGTGCCGTCGCTTGGGACCAGGCCGAAAACCGCCTGCACGCGCAAAAGGCGCTTCTGGAGTTCCTGGTCGCCGCTTCCTACGCGCCATGAGCCATTCACTGCTGCTCAACCTGCGCGGGCTTGCCTGCGGTTATCAGGACAGCCGCGTGGTGCAGGACCTGAACCTGCACCTCAACGCCGGCGACATCGGCTGCCTGCTGGGTTCGTCAGGCTGCGGCAAGACCACCACCCTGCGCGCCATCGCCGGTTTCGAGCCCGTTCAGGCCGGCGAGATCAGCCTGGCAGGCGCAGTGATCTCGCGCCCCGGTTTTACCCTGGCACCGGAAAAGCGCCGTATCGGCATGGTCTTTCAGGACTATGCCCTGTTCCCTCACCTGAACGTGGCAGACAACATCGGCTTCGGTATTCGCCGCCATCCGCGCTTGCGCGAGGTGGTCGACGAACTGCTGGAGCGGGTCAACCTGAAGAACCT
This sequence comes from uncultured Pseudomonas sp., assembly GCF_913777995.1. Classification (GTDB taxonomy): domain Bacteria; phylum Pseudomonadota; class Gammaproteobacteria; order Pseudomonadales; family Pseudomonadaceae; genus Aquipseudomonas. The sequence goes on from NZ_CAJYVE010000010.1 coordinate 105,321, forward strand.
GGGCAGCCGCTACCCGCATGAATTGTCCGGTGGCCAGCAACAGCGCGTGGCGCTCGCCCGGGCACTGGCTCCGGAGCCGCAGTTGCTGCTGCTCGACGAGCCTTTCTCCAATCTCGACGTGGAACTGCGCAAACGGCTCAGTGCCGAGGTCCGGGAAATTCTCAAGGCACGCGGCACCAGCGCGATTCTGGTCACCCACGATCAGGAGGAAGCCTTCGCAGTCAGCGATCATATCGGCGTCTTCAAGGAAGGCCGCCTAGAGCAATGGGATACGCCCTACAACCTCTATCACGAGCCGCTGACGCCCTACGTGGCAAGCTTCATTGGCCAAGGATATTTCATTCGTGGACAGCTTCTCGACCACGATGCCATCCAGACCGAACTGGGCGTGCTGCGTGGCAATCGCGCCTACCCAGGCCCCAGCGGCAGTGCAGTCGACGTACTGCTGCGCCCGGACGACATCGTCCACGCCCCGCACAGTGCCTTGAAAGCCCAAGTGACCGGGCGCACCTTCCAGGGCGCATCGACCCTGTACAACCTGCGGCTCGCCACCGGCAGTCAGCTTGAAGCCCTGTTTCCCAGCCATGTCGATTGCATGCCGGGCGATGAGGTCGGCATTCAGGTCGCTGCCGAGCATCTGGTCGCCTTCCCGGCCTCGGGCAGTGTGCAGGCGTCCCGCGCCACCGCGCTTTAAAGTTGCTCAGGCACGACCGATGGCAGCAAAGCTGGCCGCAGTCTGCGCGGCCAGGGCCGCCGCCGCCAACTCGACCTCCAGACCCCGCCGCCCGGCACTGACGAAAATGGTGTCGAAAGGTTGTGCGCTCTGGTCAATGAAGGTGCGCAAGCGCTTCTTCTGCCCCAGCGGGCTGATACCTCCCAGCAGGTAACCCGTCGCGCGTTGCGCCGCCGCCGGATCAGCCATCTCGGCCTTCTTCACTCCAGCCGCCAGGGCCAGGGCCTTGAGGTCAAGGGTGCCAGCGACCGGCACTACCGCGACCAGCAGTTCACCCTTCTCACTGCAGGCCAGCAGGGTTTTGAACACCCGGGCCGTTTCCAGCCCCAGTTTCTCGGCGGCTTCCAATCCATATGAAGCAGCCTTGGGGTCATGCTCGTAGCTGTGTACTCGATGCTCGACGCGATTTTTTTTCAGCAGATCCAGTGCGGGGGTCATGGTCGTTCCAGAACGTTCGTGGCGGGGCTCACTGTAAGCCAAAACCGCGATAGGCTGCGGGCTTTCGTCAAAATTTCCCGCTTCCCTCCCAGCCCTTTACCACTCGGTTTGCCGACGTTTCGCAACGCGCAATCATGAAAGCTTGTCTACGGTTCATATTCGACCTTTGACAGTTCAATTCAACGGTTATATTTTCGTTTGCGAAGATAGTCGAACATTCGATTCGACACCCGTCAGTGTTTTCGCTTCATCCCGATGTCCTGCTGCACGAGCCGATCCGATAAACGCCTGACGCGAGCCGGGCAACAACAATAACGAGGTTTGCATGACAATCCATATCAAACAGCCCAGCCTGGCTGGCCAATGCACCGCCGAGTTCCTCGGCACCGCCCTGATGCTCTTTTTCGGTACCGGTTGCGTGGCAGCGCTCAAGGTCGCCGGTGCCAGCTTCGGCCTCTGGGAAATCTCCATCATCTGGGGGATGGCGGTCAGCATGTCCATCTACCTCAGTGCCGGTGTCTCCGGCGCCCACCTCAATCCGGCGGTGAGCATCGCCCTGAGCCTGTTCGCCGGTTTCGAAAAGAAAAAGCTGCCTTTCTACATCGCCTCGCAGATCGCCGGCGCGTTCTGCGGCGCCGGCCTGGTGTACCTGCTGTACGTCAACCTGTTTTTCGACTTCGAACAGGCACACCAGATGGTTCGTGGCACGGCGAAGAGCCTGGAGCTGGCATCGGTCTTCTCGACCTATCCCAACCCGGCCATTTCCGTCGGCCAGGCATTCCTCGTCGAGGTCGTCATCACCGCCGTGCTGATGGCCGTGATCATGGCCCTGGCCGACGACAAGAACGGCCTGCCACGGGGTGCTCTGGCGCCCCTGCTGATCGGCCTGCTGGTGGCCGTCATCGGCAGCGCCATGGGTCCGCTGACCGGCTTCGCCATGAACCCGGCCCGCGACCTGGGTCCGAAGATCATGACCTTCCTGGCTGGCTGGGGTGACATCGCCTTTACCGGCGGACGCGACATCCCCTACTTCCTGATTCCAATCTTCGCCCCGATCATCGGCGCCAGCCTCGGCGCAGGCTGCTACCGCCTGCTGATCGCTCGCCACCTGCCTGGTGCCGAGGAACCACAGCCCGCCAGCGAACAGGTCGGCGCCAAGGCGCAGGCTTCTTCCTGACTCCGTTCAACCACAAAAGGCAATCGACATGACTGACGCAAAGAACAAGAACTACATCATTGCCCTCGACCAAGGTACGACCAGCTCCCGGGCTATCGTTCTTGACCGCAACGCCAACGTGGTGAGCACCGCACAAAGCGAATTCACCCAGCACTACCCACAGGGTGGCTGGGTGGAGCACGACCCCATGGAAATCTTCGCCACACAGAGCGCCTGCATGACCAAAGCCATGGCCCAGGCCGACCTGCAGCCGGGCCAGATCGCCGCCATCGGCATCACCAACCAGCGGGAAACCACCCTGGTCTGGGAAAAGGACAGCGGCCGCCCCATCTATAACGCCATCGTCTGGCAATGCCGCCGCAGTACCGAGATCTGCCAGCAGCTCAAGCGTGACGGCCTGGAAGACTACGTGCGCGATACCACGGGCCTGGTGATCGATCCCTACTTCTCGGGCACCAAGCTCAAGTGGATCCTCGACCACGTGGAAGGCAGCCGTGAACGGGCACGCCGTGGCGAGTTGCTGTTCGGCACCATCGACAGCTGGCTGATCTGGAAACTTACTGGCGGCCAGGCGCATGTCACCGACTACACCAACGCCTCGCGCACCATGCTGTTCGACATCCATAACCTGCGTTGGGACGACCGCATGCTCGACGTGCTGGATATCCCCCGCGAGATGCTGCCGACCGTCAAGGGTTCGTCGGAAGTCTACGGCCACACCCGCAGCGGCATTCCGATCGCCGGCATCGCCGGTGACCAGCAGGCGGCCCTGTTCGGCCAGATGTGCGTGGAACCCGGCCAGGCCAAGAACACCTACGGCACCGGTTGCTTCCTGCTGATGAACACCGGCAGCACCGCCGTCAAATCCACTCACGGCCTGCTCACCACCATCGGTTGCGGCCCACGCGGCGAAGTGGCCTACGCCCTCGAAGGCGCCGTGTTCAACGGCGGCTCCACCGTGCAATGGCTGCGTGACGAACTGAAGGTGGTCAACGAGGCGCTGGACACCGAGTACTTCGCCAGCAAGGTCAAGGACAGCAACGGCGTCTATCTGGTACCCGCCTTTACCGGCCTGGGCGCCCCGTACTGGGACCCCTATGCCCGTGGCGCACTGTTCGGCCTGACCCGCGGCGTGAAGATGGACCACATCATCCGCGCCACCCTGGAATCGATTGCCTTCCAGACCCGCGACGTGCTCGATGCCATGCAGAGCGATGCTGGCGAGCGCCTCAAGGGCCTGCGCGTAGACGGTGGCGCAGTGGCCAACAACTTCCTCATGCAGTTCCAGGCCGACATTCTTGGCACTCAGGTCGAGCGGCCACACATGCGTGAAAGCACGGCGTTGGGCGCGGCGTTCCTGGCGGGCCTGGCCACCGGTTTCTGGAGCAGCCTGGACGAACTGCGCGACCGCACGGGCATCGAGCGGGTCTTCGAACCGGACATGGCTGAAGCCGAACGCGAAGAGCGCTACTCCGGCTGGCAGAAGGCGGTAGAGCGCACCCGCGACTGGGCGCCCCACGATAACCAAGGCTGAGTATCGTCAGCGGACAAGACCCAAGGTGCGAGGCGACTCGCGCCCTGGGTCCATCCAACCACAGGGTCGCCACACCAAACGATTGCGCGCGTCATGCACGGGCGCACTCGCGACACTCGACATGACAGGCAGGGTATCGGTGGGTCATGATTGCGCCATTTGCACAAGGTGCCTGAAGGACCACCATGAACCTGCCTCCCCGCCAGAAACAGATCCTCGAGCTGGTCCGCGAACGCGGCTACGTCAGTATCGAGGAACTGGCCACCCTGTTCGTCGTCACGCCCCAGACTATCCGCCGTGATATCAACCAGCTTGCGGAAATGAACCTGCTGCGTCGCTACCATGGCGGCGCCGCCTACGATTCGAGCATCGAAAACACCGCCTACGCCATGCGTGCCGACCAGATGCGCGATGAAAAGCAACGCATTGCCGAAGCCGTTGCCGCGTTGATCCCGGACAACGCCTCGCTGTTCATCAACATCGGCACCACCACCGAAAGCGTCGCCCGCGCCCTGCTCAACCACAGCAATCTGAAAATCATCACCAACAACCTGCACGTGGCCGCCACGTTGAGTGCCAAGGACGACTTCGAAGTGCTGGTCGCCGGTGGCAACGTGCGCCGCGACGGCGGCGTGGTCGGCCAGGCCAGCGTCGACTTCATTGGCCAGTTCAAGGTCGATTTTGCCCTGGTGGGCATCAGCGGTATCGATGAAGACGGCAGCCTGCTGGACTTCGACTACCAGGAAGTGCGGGTATCCCAGACCATCATCGCCAACGCCCGGCAGGTGATCCTCGCCGCCGACTCCAGCAAGTTCGGGCGCAACGCCATGGTGCGGCTGGGCCCGATCAGCCTCATCGACTACCTGGTCACCGACGCACCGCCCATGCCAGCCCTGCAACAGCTGCTGGTGCAGCACAAGATCCGCCTGGAAGTCGCCTGATCCACGCCCCCGGTGCAGCCTCTGCACCGGTCAGAAATGTTCGATTTTTTTCTTTTCTATCGACCCGATTAAGGTTTTTGATGAACACCGACTAGATGCAGGCTTTTTGTTGCGTTATGATTTTCGGAAATGAACATTGATGTTCGATTTCGTCCTTAGCGCTCGATTATGCTCCCGGAGGCCACCGATGACCGACATGACCGCGCATGCTCCATCGCCTGACCAGATCTATGATATCGCCGTGATCGGCGGCGGTATCAACGGTGTAGGCATCGCTGCCGATGCCGCCGGCCGAGGCCTGTCGGTGTTTCTCTGTGAGCAGGACGACCTGGCCAGCCATACCTCTTCGGCCAGCAGCAAGCTGATTCATGGTGGCCTGCGCTATCTGGAACACTACGAGTTTCGACTGGTTCGCGAAGCACTCGCCGAACGCGAAGTGCTGCTGGCCAAGGCGCCGCATATCGTCAAGCCCATGCGTTTCGTACTGCCGCATCGCCCGCACCTGCGCCCGGCGTGGATGATCCGCGCAGGCATGTTTCTGTATGACAACCTGGGCAAACGCGAAAAGCTACCGGCCTCGCGCACGATCAACTTCGGTGCCGACAGCCCGCTCAAACCGGCCATCACCCGCGGTTTCGAATATTCCGACTGCTGGGTGGATGACGCGCGCCTGGTGGTCCTCAACGCCATGTCGGCCCGTGAGCATGGCGCGCAAATCCATACCCGTACCCGCTGCACCAGCGCACGACGCAATGACGGTGTCTGGCACGTCGACCTGCAACGCCGCAACGGCGAAGTCTTTTCGATTCGCGCCCGCGCCCTGGTCAACGCGGCGGGCCCTTGGGTCGCGCGGGTCATCCGGGAAGATCTGAAACTGGATTCGCCGTATGGCATTCGCCTGATCCAGGGCAGCCACCTGATCGTGCCGCGCCTGTATGAAGGCGAACACGCGTTCATTCTGCAGAACGAAGACAAACGTATCGTTTTCACCATCCCGTACCTGGATCAGTTCACCATCGTCGGCACCACCGACCGCGAGTACCAGGGCGATCCGTCGAAGGTGAAGATCACCGACCAGGAGATGGATTACATCCTTCAGGTCGCCAACGACCACTTCAAGCGCCAGCTCACCCGCGACGACGTGCTCAATACCTATTCCGGTGTTCGCCCGCTGTGCAACGACGAGTCCGACAACCCGTCGGCCATCACCCGGGACTACACCCTTTCACTCAGCGACAGCGGCGGCCAGGCCCCGATCCTTTCCGTGTTTGGCGGCAAGCTCACCACCTACCGCAAACTGGCCGAGTCGGCGATGTCGCAACTGGCGCGCTGGTTCCCGCAGATGAAACCGGCCTGGACCGCCAGTGCCCCGCTGCCAGGCGGTGAACAGCCATTGCAGGCCAGCGAACTGACCCAGCGCCACCCATGGCTGCCTGCCAGCCTGGCGCAACGCTGGGCACGCACCTATGGCACCCGTAGCTGGCAATTGCTGGAAGGTGCCACCAGCCTGGAGGACCTGGGCGAGGAATTCGGCGCGGGACTGTACGCCCGGGAAGTGCGCTACCTGCGCGATCAGGAGTGGGCCGTTGAAGCCGATGACATTGCCTGGCGGCGCACCAAGCTGGGTCTGTTCCTCAGCGCCGAGCAGTGCAACGCATTGCAGACCTGGCTGGCCGAACACAGCCGCACCACTGAAACCGTCGCGGCCTGAGCGTAATCGTACGCATCCTGCCCGGCCCGCCTCACGGTCGGGCAGGATTTTCGCCTGCCAAAAGCCAGATTCCCCACCGAACCAGTGAAAGCGGCTTCAGCCGCGAAGCGACCGCCCGTTCAAGACAGATGCGGTGAGCTTCCTGGCGCTTTCGCGGCTAAAGCCAATACTGGTCAGTTAAGCGCTTTGCAGCTTTAGTGGGAGCGAGCTTGCTCGCGAAAAGCTGGCAAAGTCGCTGCATCTGTTGTGAACGTGACGCCGCCTTCGCGAGCAAGCTCGCACGGACTGACCAGCATTGCGGCTAGAGCCGACTCCACCTGCATCCCCTCCCTTCCAGCCAGCCCTCCCCGCCATTCGGATTTCCGAACGCAACTGCCCCGCCGGTTCGGTTTCCCGGACGACAAATGCCGTCAGAAAGCCGAACAATAAAAATAAAACCCTATAAATCAACAAGATAACCAATCGACCCAGTCTGGCACGAGTCATGCTCTACACTCATCGTCGACCGCTTCAACATCAAGGCATGTGTCTAGCTAGCGCCGTTGGAGCATTCGTTGAGATGTGGCCAGACCACAGCTCGGCCATCCGAATAAAAAATGAAGTCGAGGATTCATCGATGCGTATCGTTCCCCAGTTGTTGGGCGCAGCCGTTGCTGCTGCCGCTCTGCTCAGCACTCCAGTCTCCGCCGCCGAACTGACCGGCACACTGAAGAAGATCAAGGATTCAGGCACCATCACCCTCGGTCACCGCGACGCGTCCATTCCGTTCTCCTACATCGCAGACGCTTCCGGCAAGCCAGTGGGCTACTCTCACGACCTGCAGATTGCCGTTGTCGAAGCGCTGAAGAAGCAGCTGGACGTTCCGAACCTCAACGTTCGCTACAACCTGGTGACTTCGCAGACCCGCATCCCGCTGGTACAGAACGGCACGGTCGACCTGGAGTGCGGTTCGACCACCAACAACGCCGAGCGCGCCCAGCAGGTCGACTTCTCGGTCGGCATCTTCGAAATCGGCACCCGCCTGCTGACCAAGGTCAAGGACGGTCAACCGGCCTACAAGGACTTCGAAGACCTGAAAGGCAAGAACGTGGTGACCACCGCCGGCACCACCTCCGAGCGCATTCTCAAGGCCATGAACGCCGAGAAGCAGATGGGCATGAACATCATCTCGGCCAAGGACCACGGCGAATCCTTCCAGATGCTGGAGTCGGGTCGTGCGGTCGCCTTCATGATGGACGACGCCCTGCTGGCTGGCGAAATGGCCAAGGCCAAGAAGCCTACCGACTGGGTGGTGACCGGTACGCCACAGTCCTACGAGATCTACGGCTGCATGGTTCGCAAGGACGACCCGGCCTTCAAGAAGGCCGTCGATGACGCCATTGTCGCGGTGTACAAGTCGGGCGAGATCAACAAGATCTACGACAAGTGGTTCCAGCAACCCATCCCGCCGAAGGGCCTGAACCTGCAATTCCCGATGAGCGAAGAACTGAAGAAGCTGATCGCCGAGCCTAACGACAAGCCAGCCCCTGAGAAAGCCAAGGGCTGATCGGCCGCTGTTACCCGGGTGGCCATGCTGCCCGGGATCTCCAAACACACGCAGCAGCAAGCCCCTGGCGGAGCCAATGGTGGCTTTGACGTACACACGAGCCTGAACGGATTCGAGCGATGCGCATGCGTGCATTTCGGTCGATATAGAACAAGAGGGGGAGACCCTGATGAATTACAACTGGGACTGGGGCGTGTTCTTCAAGTCCACTGGTGTCGGTGACGAGACCTACATCGACTGGTACGTCTCCGGCCTGGGCTGGACCATAGCCATTGCCCTCGCCGCCTGGATCATCGCACTGGTGCTGGGTTCGATTCTCGGCATCATGCGCACCGTACCGAACCGCCTGGTATCGGGCATCGCCACGGCCTACGTGGAGCTGTTCCGCAACGTGCCGCTGCTGGTGCAACTGTTCATCTGGTACTTCCTGGTACCCGACCTGCTGCCCGAGGGCCTGCAGGAGTGGTACAAGCAAGACCTCAACCCGACGACCTCGGCGTTCATCAGCGTGGTGATCTGCCTCGGCCTGTTCACCGCCGCGCGGGTCTGCGAACAGGTACGCACCGGTATCGAAGCCTTGCCGCGCGGTCAGGAATCGGCGGCCCGGGCCATGGGTTTCAGCCTGCCGCAGATCTACTGGAACGTGCTGCTGCCACAAGCCTACCGCATCATCATTCCGCCGCTGACCTCCGAATTCCTGAACGTGTTCAAGAACTCCTCGGTGGCCTCGCTGATCGGCCTGATGGAGCTGCTGGCCCAGACCAAACAGACCGCCGAGTTCTCGGCCAACCTGTTCGAAGCCTTCACCCTGGCGACGCTGATCTACTTCACCTTGAACATGAGCCTGATGCTGCTCATGCGCCTGATCGAGAAGAAAGTCGCCGTGCCCGGCCTGATTTCCGTAGGGGGTAAATGATGGACTTCACCGGAATCATCCCTGCCCTTCCGGCGTTGTGGAATGGCATGCTCATGACCCTTCAGCTGATGGTCATGGGCGTGATCGGCGGTATCGCCCTGGGCACCGTGCTGGCGCTGATGCGCCTGTCGTCCAGCAAGCTGCTGTCGAACCTCGCTGGCGCCTACGTCAATTACTTCCGCTCCATCCCGCTGCTGCTGGTCATCACCTGGTTCTACCTGGCGGTGCCCTTCGTGCTGCGCTGGATCACCGGCGAAGACACCCCGGTGGGCGCGTTCACCTCCTGCGTCGTGGCCTTCATGATGTTCGAGGCGGCGTACTTCTGCGAGATCGTGCGTGCCGGCGTGCAGTCGATCTCCAAAGGCCAGATGGGCGCTGCCAAAGCGCTGGGCATGACCTACGGCCAGATGATGCGCCTGATCATCCTGCCCCAGGCCTTCCGCAAGATGACCCCGCTGCTGCTGCAGCAGAGCATCATCCTGTTCCAGGACACCTCGCTGGTCTACACCGTGGGCCTGGTCGATTTCCTCAACTCCGCCCGCGCCAGCGGCGACATCATCGGCCGTGCCAACGAGTTCCTGGTCTTCGCCGGTGTCGTGTACTTCATCATCAGCTTCGCCGCCTCGCGCCTGGTCAAGCTCCTGCAGAAAAGGTTCGCCGTATGATCACCATCAAGAATGTCAACAAGTGGTATGGGGACTTCCAGGTACTGACCGATTGCAGCACCGAGGTCAGCAAGGGTGAAGTGGTGGTGGTATGCGGCCCGTCCGGTTCCGGCAAATCGACGCTGATCAAGTGCGTCAATGCCCTGGAGCCGTTCCAGAAAGGCGACATCATCGTCGACGGCACTTCCATCGCCGACCCCAAGACCAACCTGCCCAAGCTGCGCTCGCGGGTCGGCATGGTGTTCCAGCACTTCGAGCTGTTCCCGCATCTGTCGATCGTCGAGAACCTGACCATCGCCCAGATCAAGGTACTGGGCCGCAGCAAGGAAGAAGCCACCGAGAAGGGCCTGAAACTGCTCGATCGCGTCGGCCTGTCGGCGCATGCGCACAAGTACCCAGGCCAGCTTTCCGGCGGCCAGCAGCAGCGTGTGGCGATCGCCCGTGCGCTGGCCATGGACCCGATCGTCATGCTGTTCGACGAACCGACCTCGGCGCTGGACCCGGAAATGGTCAACGAAGTGCTCGACGTGATGGTGCAGCTGGCCCACGAAGGCATGACCATGATGTGCGTGACCCACGAGATGGGCTTCGCCCGCAAGGTGGCCAACCGGGTGATCTTCATGGACAAGGGGCAGATCATCGAGGATTGCGCCAAGGAAGAGTTCTTCGGTGACGTGTCGGCCCGCTCCGACCGCGCTCAGCAGTTCCTGGCCAAGATCCTTCAACACTGACAGGTGGCCCGGCAGCACCGCTGATCGGCGCTGCCGGGCCAACCTGCCTGCACCTGCAAAACGCTGAACCCACGGCCCGCCCCACGGGCCGCTGGCCGCTCCGGGACGACTGTGATGAAATGCGACCCCCCTCTTCCTCGCGCCGCACCACCATCACTCATCGTGAAGCCCCGTCTGATCCGTCAACTGTTCCTGCCGCCGCTGATCCTCATCCTGGTCATCGTTTTGGGCTATGCCGCCTACCGGGTCAGTGAGCACTACGGCATCCAGACCCTCAGCGAAAGCGGTGCCCGCCAGCTGGAACTGCATGCGCGCACCGTCGAAAGCGAAATCAGCAAGTACACCTACCTGCCGAGCATCCTCGAACTGGAGGACAGCGTTAGCGAGTTACTCAGGGAACCGTCCCCTGAACTGCAGAACCAGGTCAACGGCTACCTGGAAGGCCTGAACCGCCGCAGCCGCAGCCGGGCCATCTACGTGCTGGACACCACCGGCCGGGTGCTGGCCACCAGCAACTGGCGCGACAGCGACAGCTACCAGGGCGAAGACCTGTCGTTCCGCGCCTACTTCCAGGACGCCATCCGCGGCCAGCCAGGGCGCTTCTACGGCATCGGCACCACCACCGGCGAGTCTGGCTATTACCTGGCCCACGGTCTGGAAGACAAGGGCCGCATCATCGGCGTGGCAGTGGTCAAGGTACGCCTGGAAACCCTCGAAGAACGCTGGCAGCGGGCACGCCTGGAGGCCTTCGTCAGCGATGAGAACGGCATCATCATCCTGTCCAGCGACCCGACCCGCCGGCTTAAATCGGTACGCCCGCTCAACGAGGGGCTCAAGGAGCGCCTGGCGCGCAGCCTGCAGTACTACTGGTGGCCGCTCAACGAGCTGGTGCCGCTGGAGCGTCACACCCTGACCGAAGGCGTCGAGGAGCTGACTTTCCCGGCCAATGCCAGTGTCGACCAGGAACACACCCAGGTCAGCTACCTGGCACAGACCCGCCAACTGGCCGACACGCCCTGGCACCTGACCCTGCTCACGCCGCTGGAAGACCTGCGCCGCGAGGCGGCCAACCAGGGCATGCTGGTGGCGGTGGCCTGCGCTCTGGTGACCTTCCTGCTGATCGCCTGGAACGAGCGGCGCAAGGTGATCGCCACCCGCCTCGCCGCCCGTGAGGCGTTGCAGGCCGCCAACGATGAGCTGGAGCGCAAGATCGCCGAGCGTACCGACCACCTGCGCGCCAGCAACGAGCGCCTCAAGGCGCAGATCCGCGAGCGCCGTCAGGCCGAGGAAACCCTGCGCAAGGCCCAGGACGAACTGGTGCAGGCTGGCAAGCTGGCGGCCATCGGGCAGATGTCCACCAGCATCGCCCACGAACTCAACCAGCCCCTGGCGGCCCTGCGCACCCTGTCGGGCAATACCGTGCGTTTCCTGGAACGCGGCGCGCTGGACACCGCCAGCACCAACCTGCGCACCATCAACGACCTGGTCGACCGCATGGGGCGCATCACCGCCAGCCTGCGCGCCTTTGCCCGGCGTGGCGAAGACAAGGGCCAGGCGCAGTTGAGCAAGGCCGTGGAGGCCGCCCTGCAACTGCTGGCCGGGCGCCTGGAAAATCATTCCCTGGCCCTGCACAGCGACTTCGTCGACGCGACCCTGGGCATCGACCAGACCCGCCTGGAGCAGATTCTCGTCAACCTGATCGGCAACGCCCTGGACGCGACCCAGGCCCAGCCACTGCCCGAACTGTGGCTGGAAGGCCAGGTGCTCGACGAGCGCTACCGCCTGTGCGTGCGCGACAACGGCCACGGCATCGACAGCGAAGCGCGCAAGCATCTGTTCGAACCCTTCTTCACCACCAAGCCGGGCGAACAGGGCCTGGGGCTGGGCCTGACCCTGTCGGCCAGCCTGGCCGCCGCCGCCGGCGGCAGCTTGAGCGCCGAGCACCCGGACAACGGCACGGTGTTCATCCTCAGCCTGCCGGTGATCGCCGGCACCGCCCCCGAACCTCGCACCGAAGCCCCCACATGAGAGCTGCCATGAACATCAACCATGACCTGACAGTACTGATCGTCGAGGACGACCCTCATGTGTTGCTCGGCTGCCAACAGGCGCTGGCGCTGGAAGATATCGCCAGCGAAGGCGTCGGCAGCGCCGAAGAAGCCCTGGCGCGGGTCGGCGAGCAGTTCGCCGGCATCGTCATCAGCGATATCCGCCTGCCGGGTATCGACGGCCTGGAACTGCTGGGCCGTCTCAAAGCCATCGACCCCAGCCTGCCGGTGGTGCTGATCACCGGGCACGGCGATATCTCCATGGCGGTCAACGCCATGCGCAATGGCGCCTACGACTTCATGGAGAAGCCCTTTTCCCCGGAACGCCTGGTAGATGTCACCCGCCGCGCCCTGGAACAGCGCGGCCTGGCCCGGGAAGTCTGGGCACTGCGTCGGCAATTGGCCGAGCGCGACAGCCTGGAGGGCAAGATCATCGGTCGTTCGCCGGCCATGCAGAATCTGCGCGAGCTGATCGCCAACGTTGCCGACACCTCGGCCAACGTGCTGATCGAAGGCGAAACCGGCACCGGCAAGGAACTGGTCGCCCGCTGCCTGCACGACTTCAGCCGGCGCCGCGAGCAGCAGTTCGTGGCGCTGAACTGCGGTGGCCTGGCAGAAAGCCTGTTCGAGTCGGAAATCTTCGGCCACGAAGCCAATGCCTTCACCGGTGCCGGCAAACGGCGCATCGGCAAGATCGAACACGCGCACAAGGGCACGCTGTTTCTCGATGAAGTGGAAAGCATGCCGATTCCGCTGCAGATCAAGCTGCTGCGCGTCCTGCAGGAACGCACCCTGGAGCGCCTGGGTTCGAACCAGAACGTCGAGGTGGATTGCCGGGTGATCGCCGCCACCAAGTTCGACCTCAACGAGTCGAGCAAGGCCGGGCAGTTTCGCAGCGACCTGTACTACCGCCTCAACGTGGTGACCCTGGAACTGCCGCCACTGCGCGAACGCCGCGAAGACATCCTGCAACTGTTCGAGCATTTCCTGCAGCTCTCGGCACTGCGCTTCGACCGCGAGCCCCGAGAGATCGACCGCCAGACCCTGTCGAGCCTGATGAGCCATGACTGGCCGGGCAACGTGCGCGAGCTGCGCAACGTCGCCGAGCGTTATGCCCTGGGCCTGCCGGCCTTCAAGCACAGCGCTGCGGGTGGAGCGGAAAGCCCGCGCCTGAGCTTCTCCGAGGCGGTGGAAGCGTTCGAGAAGAACCTGCTCAGCGAAGCCCTGCAGCACAGCGGCGGCAACCTCAGCCAGGCCAGCCAGGAACTGGGCATGGCCAAGACCACGCTGTTCGACAAGGTCAAGAAATACGGCCTTTGACCCTGCTGAGGGTCTGGCAGGTCGGCTAGCGGCGTCAGCCGTGAGGCTGACTCCCGCTCACCGTGGATCGCGTGCTGTGTGCCGGCCTGTTCGCGGTTGAAGCCGCTGCCTCCGATGAGAAATTCGGCAACTGTCTGTGGCTCACTCAGCCCGGGCTCTTGGCGAGAATCTGGCGTATCGCGTCGACGAACACCTCTACCGGTTGCCCGCCGCTGATGCCGTACTGGTCATTGAACACGATGGTCGGCACCGAACTGACCCCACGGCCAACCCAGAGCTGTTCAGCCTCGCGCACCTCAGCGGCGAACTCGTCAGACGCCAGGATCTGCTCGGCGCGATGGCGATCCAGGCCGGCACGCTCGGCCAGTTCCGCCAGGGTGTCGATATCCGAAGGGTTTCTCAGGTCGCTGAAGTAGGCCTGGAACAGCAGGTTCTTCAAGGCATGCTGGCGGCCTTCCAGCTCGGCCCAGTGCAGCAGGCGATGCGCGTCGAAGGTGTTGTAGATGCGCCGCTCGCCCTGGGCGAAATCGAAGCCCAGCTCGGCGCCGCGGCTGCGAATGGTCTGGTGAATGGCCTCGATCTGCGCCGGGGTAGAGCCGTATTTCTCGGCGATGTGCTCCTTGATGTCCTGCCCTTCGGCAGCCATGCGCGGGTTGAGCTCGAAGGGCTGGAAATGCAGCTGTGCATGCACCTCGCAGCCCAGTTCTGCCAAGGCCTGTTCAAGCGCGCGCAGGCCGATCACGCACCAGGGGCAGGAAACGTCGGAAACGAAATCGATCTTCAGGGTTTGGCTCATCGCAAAGCACCGCGTGGCAGGAACGAGACGACCACCATACACCCGGTACGCCGTCAAAGCTGCGCCATGTTGCGTACATCATCATGCTGAGCGCGCAGGTAAGGCAGCACGGCGGCCAGCAATGGCGCCTTGAACGCCTCCTGGAAGCGGTGTGCGAAACCGGGGATCAACCGCAGCTGGCTGCCACGAATGTGCGCGGCCAGGTGCACGCCATGCATCACCGGCAACAAGGGGTCGGCGGTGCCATGCACCACCAGGGTCGGCACGCGCAGGCGGTCGAGCAAGGCCACGCGGCTGGGCTCGGCGAGAATCGCGGCGATCTGACGCTTGACGCCTTCCGGATTGAACGCGCGGTCGTAGGCGATGGCCGCCTGCTGCAGGAGCTTGCTGCGATCGTCCTTCACCTGTGGGCTGCCCAAGGCAGCGAGCAGGTCGGCCTGCTGCTCCAGCGCGGCCTCGCGATTCGGCGCGCTGCGCCGGGCCAGCAGTTGCAGCAAGGCCGCCTTGGGCATCGGCAGCCCTTCGGCACCGGAGCTACTCATCACCAGGGTCAGGCTCTCGACCCGCTGCGGGGCCTGGTCGGCCAGGTGCTGGGCGATCATGCCGCCCATGCTGGCACCCAGCACATGAAAACGGCGCACCTGCAGATGGTCCATCAGCCCCAGCGCGTCATCGGCCATGTCGCTCAGCGAGTAAGGCGCCGACACCGGCAGACCCAGCTTGAAGCGCAGCACCTCGAAGCCCAGGTTCACTTCGGAGACCGGCCTTACCCAGGTGGACAGGCCGACATCGCGGTTGTCGTAGCGGATCACCCGAAAACCTTGTTCGCACAGCGCCATCACCACTTCGTCAGGCCAGTGGATCAACTGCCCACCCAGGCCCATGACCAACAGCAGCGCCGGGTCGCTCGGCTCGCCGATGCTCTGGTAGGCGATACGCACGTCCTTGAGTGTGGCCGTCTGCACAGGCACATCGACATTGCATTTCGCGGCAGCAAAAGAGGGCAGGCCGCAAAGCAGGGCGGCCAGAAAAAAGAACACGCGCATTGGAAGAAACACCGAAAAACAGATCCCCAGTTGGCCGCCAGTCTGATGATGTTTTCCCGGTCGCGCTGCCACATTCAGGTGACAGTTTGATGACCCAGGACGAATGGCATGCACGTGATTGCCCAAGGGCGGGTCGGCAGGCACTCGACAGACGCAGGAACATGAGAGAAACTCACGAACTTTACCTTTTCATACGAATTTATTTCACGGAGCGTCACCGTGCTGGAAATCCGCCACCTCAAGACCCTGCATGCGCTGCGCGAGGCTGACAGCCTGGTAGAGGCCGCCGAGCGCCTGCACCTGACCCAGTCGGCGCTGTCGCACCAGTTCAAGGAGCTGGAAGAGCGCCTGGGCATGGCGCTGTTCGTGCGCAAGACCAAGCCGGTGCGGTTCACCAGCGCGGGGCTGCGCCTGCTGCAACTGGCCGACTCGGTATTGCCGCAACTGCGCAGCGCCGAACGCGACCTGGCGCGCCTAGCCGGTGGCACGGCCGGCCGGCTGCACATGGCCATCGAATGCCACAGCTGCTTCCAGTGGCTGATGCCGACCATCGACCAGTTCCGCGATGCCTGGCCAGAGGTGGAACTGGACCTGTCGTCGGGGTTCTCCTTCGCTCCCCTGCCCGCCCTGGCACGTGGCGACCTCGACCTGGTGGTAACCTCCGACCCGCTGGAACTGGCTGGCCTCACCTACGTGCCGTTGTTCACCTATGAAGCCATGCTGGCGGTGGCCAACCAGCATGCGCTGGCCAACCGGCCGTACATCGTGCCGGAAGACCTGCTCAACGAAACGCTGATCACCTACCCCGTGGAACGCGACCGCCTGGACATCTTCACCCGCTTCCTGGAGCCCGCCGACGTCGAGCCGGCCCAAGTGCGCACCTCGGAACTGACAGTGATGATGATGCAGTTGGTCGCCAGCGGCCGTGGTGTGTGCGGTCTGCCGCACTGGGCGCTGCACGAATACAGCTCGCGGGGCTATGTGCGCGCCAAGCGGCTGGGCGAGAAGGGCCTGTTCGCCACCCTGTATGCGGCAGTGCGCACCGACATGCTCGATGCGCCCTACATGCGCGACTTCCTGCTGACCGCCAAGGACACTTCGTTCTCGACCCTCGACGGCGTCAGCGCGGTGCGCTGATCAGGCCGGCTGCAGCGTTGGCCAGTAAGCCGGGAGAATCAGGTCGCGGGTCAGTGGTGCCAGTTCCAGGGCCGCACAGGCCTGGGCATCGACCCAGAGCGCTTCCTCGATCTCGGCGGCGGGCGCTACCGGCGCCCGACACTCGACACGAAACAGCTGGCAACGCACGCTGAACCCCGGCTCATTAGCCGCCGGGGCCGAAAATTCGCCGATGAAGGCTGCCTGCGCGGGGTCGACGCGCAACGCCAGTTCTTCTTCCAGTTCGCGGACCAACGCCTGCACCGCCGGCTCGCCCGGCTCGATCTTGCCGCCGGGCTGCATGAAGGCCCGAGTGCCGCGCTTGCGCACCAGCAGGGTCTTGCCGTCTTCACCCACCAGCAGCGCAGCGGCGATATCAATGATCTTCACAGGCTGATCTCCCGTTTCAGCCGGCGCGCTTCTTCACCGCGCTCCTGGGCCAGGTCGATCAGGCGGTCGATCAGCCCGGCGTAGGTCAGGCCGCTGGCCTGCCACAGCTTGGGGTACATGCTGATGGACGTGAAACCGGGAATGGTGTTGACCTCGTTGATGGCGATGCCGCCTTCATCGGTGACGAAGAAGTCGACCCGCGACAAGCCCGCGCAACCGAGCACGCGATAGGCCTGCAAGGCCACCTCACGCACCTGGCCCGCCAGTTGCTCAGGCAACTGCGCAGGGATGTCGGTACGCGCTTGGCCGTCGTTGAGGTACTTGGTGTCGTAGGCGTAGAACTCGTCGTTGGCGACCACTTCGCCGCATACGCTGACTTCCGGCTGGCGGTTGCCGAGCACCGCGCACTCCACCTCGCGCCCGAGCATGCCCTGCTCGACCAGCACCTTGTGGTCGTATTCGAAGGCCAGCGCCAGCGCGGCCTGGAAACCCGCCGCGTCGACCACCTTGCTGACGCCCACCGAAGAGCCCTGGCTGGCCGGCTTGACGAACATCGGTACGCCCAGTTGCGCCGAGGCGGTGGCGAAGTCCAGAGACTCACCGCGCTCCACTACCAGGAATGGCGCCACATTGATGCCGGCATCACGCAGCAGGCGCTTGGTCACGTCCTTGTCCATGCACGCCGCAGAGGCCAGCACGTCAGGACCGACGCAGGGAATCGCCAGCATGCGCAGCAGGCCCTGCAGGGCGCCGTCTTCACCGAAGGCACCGTGGATCAAGGGAAATACCACATCGATGCGCGGCAGGCGCTGGCCCGACTCCACTTCGAAGAACTGCGCCGCATCGCTGCCTGGCAGCAAGGCCAGCTGGCGCCCCGCCTGGCTCAGCGCAATCTTTGCCGGGTCCTGCGCATTGACCAGGTAATCGCTCTCTTCAAAGCGCAGCCAGTGGCCCTGCTTGTCGATGCCGATCAGTGTCAGGTCGTAGCGGGTACGGTCGATGGCCTTGATGACATTGCGTGCCGACTGCAAGGACACTTCATGCTCGCTGGACTGCCCGCCGAACATGATGGCGACTGATGTTTTCAAAGCGCGGTACTCCTGATTTTTCAGGCCGCGAAGATAAAAGCAATGCCGGGGGGAGTCCAGAGGTCCGACCGTCGCAGTCGGCAAAAGCCTTGAAAAAGATGCCGGACGGTCGGTCGCCGAAGGCTGGCAGACCACCGGAGCATTGAAAGCGCTGCGCGCCATCAAGCGCGCCCAGACCGAACGGTGTTGATAGAAAACCCGGTTGTCGCTAAGGTTTGGCCCACTTTGCCAAACAGCTCCACGACCGACGGAACGGCGCGCGAGAGGCATCGAGTGAGACCGCCGCCCGGCTGATCCTGACCCGCCTCAGGGGTGTCCGTGCCAGTGCCTGCGGTACACGATACTCCTCCCCTGCAGGATTCCCCATGTCCGATACCAGTACCCGCTATGAACTCCCCCAGCACGCCTATGTCCGCCTGATCGAAGCCCGCGACTCCTTGCGGTTGCTGGACAGCTACGTGAACAAGACCGATGTGCTGTGCAACCCGTCGATGCTGGTGGGTTATGTCTCGATGTTGCAAAGCGCGCTGCAGGAGGTGATCGCCGCCAGCAGGCCGACGGCCCCCGACGAGCCGTTCATGCGCAAGGCAGACGAACTGGGCTTCGTTGCATTGAACCCCAAGGAGCAGGCATTGATCGAACACCTGCGCTGGACCAGCCTGCAAGGCCGTGAGGATGTCTACGCCATGGCCGAACGCATCCGTCACATCAAGCCCTGGGTGATGGAGCGCTGAGCCGGGGCTCTGGTACGCCTGTTTCTGAGACATTCTGCAATAGCGCGCTTTTGCTTTTTGCGTAGAATCCGGCGACCCTCCCGTGCCCCCAACAACCCTGACTGACGGTAGGCAACCAAGGCCCTCGCTCGCCTGTCTTCTTAATCACCGACTTTTGCAAGAGCCCACCGTTATGACTAACGGACGCGATCACCGTATCGACTTCTTTCGCGGCCTGGCGCTGATCTTCATTTTCTGGGATCACGTGCCGGACAACCCGCTGGCGCAACTGACCGTGCGCAACTTCGGTTTCAGCGATGCTGCCGAGATCTTCGTGTTCCTCGCCGGCTACGCCTCGATCCTCGCCTACGGGCGCATCCACGCTCGCGACGGCTGGCTGGTGTCGAGTCTGCGCATCCTGCGCCGTACCTGGGTGCTGTATGTAGTGCACATCTTCCTGCTGACCCTGCTGATGGGCATGGTGTTCATCGCCAACGAACATGTCGACACCCGTGACATGATCCAGCAGATGGGCCTGCAGCACTTCGTCGGCAACCCGCAGCAGGCCCTAGCCGATGAGTTGCTGCTGCGCTTCAAGCCCAACCTCACCGACCCACTGCCGCTGTACATTCTGCTGTTGCTGGCGCTGCCGCTGTACCTACCGCTGATGTTGCGGCGCATCGAGCTGGCGGTGCTGCTGTCGGTGGCGCTGTACATGATGGTGCCGCTGTACGGCTGGAACCTGCGCGCCTACGAAGGCGGCGGCGTGTGGTACTTCAACCCGGTGGCCTGGCAACTGGTGTTCGTGCTGGGCGGCGCCCTGGCGCTGTACAACCAGCGCCCGCGCCAGCCCGACCCGCGCCCGCTGAGCCAGCAGCCACTGTTCGCCCTGGCCTCGGTTTACCTGGTGATCGCCGGGGTGCTGACCTTCAGCGAGAAATGGCCGGCCGTACATAGCGCCGTCGTCGCCAGCCTGCAGCTGGAACATCTCTACCCGATCAGCAAGACCGACCTGGCGCCCGTGCGTCTGTTGCACTTCCTCGCGCTGGTCTATGTGGTCGCTCGGCTGCTGCCACGCGAGGCAGCCTGGCTGAACAACGGGCTGGCCCGGCAGACCTGCCTGTTGGGCCGCCACTCTCTGGAAGTCTTCTGCCTTGGCGTGCTGCTGGCGCCCATGGCCGATGCCGCCAACGCCCTGGCTGGCGACACCTGGCCGATGCAGGTCTGCACCGCGCTGATTGGCCTGGCCCTGATGGTGCTGCTGGCCAACGGGCTGGAATTCAATAAACGCCTGGACAGCGGCAAGGTGGCGCAAAAGGCCGAGAAGTTGCGCACCGTGTCGGATTGATTCATGTGCGCTGGCCAGTCCGGGCCGACCTCGCCAGCGCGCATCGACCACGACCGGTTCACACTCCGCCATTTCCAGGAAAACGCCTACAGAGTGTTCAGGCCAAGTTCCCCGGGCATTTGCCGTCAACATGGCAAATAGCAACGAGAACAACGCCATGCAGATCACTGCCCCGAACACCTTACAGTCCATCATTCCAGCGCCTCAGCCCGGCCCTCAACGAGTGCCGCAGGCAGAAGCGTCATTCGATGAGGCGCCACAGCCACCGGCGCTATCGTTGATCGATGCCTGGCCGGGCAGCTCCTTTCCCCGTGTGCTGCCGCCGACCTTGAGCGCACACCAACAACCCGCTCGGACTTCGCACACCTTCTACCAACGCCAGGAGGCCCCTTGGCGTGATGCCTCCAGTGTCGTTGCGCAGGACCAGCGGTGGTTTGGCAGTGCCGATGAGACGAGCCGGGCGTCCTATCTGAACAAGGTCATCGAACGCTCCAACCAAGCCGTGCATCGGGCTTACGAAGTTTCTTACGAGTTTCGCCAGCAGTTGCCCTTTCTCAACCCAGAGCTTGCCAGCAAGCACTTTGGCTTCACCCTCGGCCCTGATCAGCGTATCCAGGTCACCGACCCGGACGGCGTGCTGACACCCGCCGAAATGAGCTACCTGAGCGAAAAACTGAACGCCCTGGAGTCGCTGCAGCAGGCGGTTCGCGAGCACGCGCGTACGGTGCTGGAACTGGTCGATCACCTGACCGAGAAATTCGCTGGCGGTTACCAGATAGACCTGAGCAACTACCACCGGATCATCGACTACGGGCAGATCTTCACGCGCAACACGATTGGCAACTTCATGGACACTTGGGCCTGGCAGGTCATGCTCCATGCCGAACCACGGGATGACACCCAGGAACCGCGCGGTAACCAAATCGACCTTCAGGCCTGAGCGCCGGTCACGCTCGAAGCGGCAACCACTCCAGCCCCCCATCCGGACACGCCGGCAGTTGCTCCAGCAGATAATCGCGCAGTACGCGCATCTGCCGGGCCTTGGGGCTGGACTTGAGCCACACCAGGTCATAGCCCTGCCCTGTGGCCACGGCCTGCCTGAACGGCAGGCGCAGTTGCCCATTGCTGATCTCGCTACCGGCCAGAAACAGGTCGACCACTGAAATACCCAACCCCTGGGCGGCAGCGCTGATGCCTTGGTCGAGGGTATCGAACAGTTGCCCGCGGCGCAGGTCGACGTGCCTGCCGCTGCCCACACGGGCCAGCCAGCGCTGCCAGTCACGACGGTCGCGGGTCGCGTGCAGCAGCTCCAGACGCCCGAGCACGGCAAGCTCAGGCTCCGGGTCTGGCAGGTAATCGGGATGACACACCGGCACCAGCCATTCCTCGAACAGCCGACAGTGCTCGACGTCCGCCGGGTAATGCCCATCACTCAGGAGGATCGCGCAGTCGTAGGGCTCGGTATAGAAGTCCACGGTGTCGACATCCATCCACACGCTGGACAGCTGCACTTCGCAGCTCTGCCCGGCCTGCCGAAAGCGATCCAGGACCTTGAGCAGCCAGCGCATGGTCAGCGTCGAGGGCGCCTTGAGGCGCAGGCGCTGACGGTCACTGCGCAGCAGCGTGCAGGCATCGTCGATGAGCTTGAAACCGGCCTTGAGAGGCTCGGCCAGCATTCGCCCCTGCTCGGTCAGACGCAGGCGCGGGCCGTGACGCTCGAACAGCTCGCAATCGAACAGCGACTCCAGGTTGCGCACATGGTGACTCACCGCACTCTGGGTCACCGACAGTTCCTGTGCCGCCTTGCTGAACGACCCGTGGCGGGCGGCGATTTCGAAAGCGCGCAGGGCATAAAGCGCTGGAATCCGTTCGGTCATAAAGGCATCCATCATGAGTTGAACTCATAGTAGGTCAGAAGCCAACGCGTTTTACAACGCGGCACCGGGCCTCGAAAATTCGCACCTCACCTCTTCCCGTTGAATGAATGACGCGCCGTGAATACTGCCTTGATCCTGAGCTACACACTGACTGTGCTATTGCTGATCGCCACGCCCGGCCCGGTGGTGGCTCTGGTAACCCACACCGCCAGCCAGAGCGGCACCCGGCGCGCCATGACCACCTTGCTGGGTACCAACCTCGCGTCACTGGCGCTGATCGGCGCCGCCGCCTGGATCATCGTCAGCAGCGCCGCGCTGGACGTGCGCCTGCTCAATGCGCTGAGCGTGCTGGGCTGCCTGTTCATGGCCTGGCTGGGCCTGGGAACCCTGCGCGGGGCGAGGGGTAGCGACCACGCCGAGCCTGCTTCGATCAACAGCCAGGGAGGCTGGCTGCAAGGCTTTCTGACCGGCATCGCCAACCCCAAGGACATCGTGTTTTTCCTCGCCTTCTTTCCGCAGTTCCTGCAGGTCACCAGCCGCCTGGAAAGCAGCCTGTTGCTGCTGGTGCTGATCTGGGTGGTCCTCGACCTGGCGGTGCTCAGCGCCTGGATCCTGCTTGCCGTCCAACTGACCCGGCGCGGCGCCGGGCGCCTGGTCAGGCTGGGCTCCGCCACGGCCCTGCTGCTGATTGCGGTGGTCGGCCTGGCCTACAACCTGAGCGCGGTGTGGCGCTGAAGACAATTTCCTCCACCGCTCTGAACCAGCGTCTAAGCTTGTGACAAGTGCGTTTGAAAAGGCCGGGGCCAGTCGATCATGGGCGTATTACGGCATTCCGATACCGGTCCGAAAGAGACCGACACCGCACCTGAACAAGAGACTCGCGTGCAACCTGCCCCGCGCCGCAAGCGTTACGGCTGGCGAGTATTCTGGGTACTGGCGATCATGGGGGGTGTGGCGCTGGGCGTCGCCATCGTGCAGGAAACCCGCAGCTCGCGTCTGCAGGCCCGAGAAATCAGTCGCTTTGCTGCGACCCTCACCTGGTCGCTGCAGCCAGGCCCCACCGACCAGAAAATCTACCCCGGCGACGGCCCCTTCGACAGGCGCCTGGGTTATTCGGCAATGGACCGATTCCTGGAGCGCCTGCTCAAGCGCGACTACCTCATCAGTGCACAGGCACGCTTCTCTCCCGAGCTGATGCGCTACACCGAGCACGGTTTCTTCGTGCCTTACGAGGAGAAGATCCAGGCCGGCCTGACCATCACCGACTGCCGTGCACAGCCCTTGTACCGCTTCGATTATCCGCAACAGCTGTACCAGAGCTTCAACGACATCCCACCGCTGGTGGTGCACAGCCTGCTGTTCATCGAGAACCGCAACCTGCTCGATCCGCAGCAACCTTTGGCCAACCCGGCCGTGGATTGGCCGCGCTTCGTCAAGGCAGCCTGGTCGCAGGTCGCCAAGCTGCTGGCCCTGCCCGGCCAGTCGGCCGGCGGCAGCACGCTGGCCACGCAGCTGGAGAAGTATCGCCACTCCCCCGACGGCCTGACCTTGAATGGCGGCGAAAAGCTGCGGCAGATGTTCTCGGCCAGCGTGCGTGCCTATCAGCAGGGCGAACAGACCCTCGATGCCCGCCAGCACGTGGTGCGCGATTACCTCAACAGCGTGCCGCTTTCCGCCGTGCCCGGTCATGGCGAGGTACACGGCCTGGCCGAAGGCCTGCGGGTATGGTTCGGTGCCGACTTCGAGACCACCAACCAGCGCCTGCGCGACCCGGCCGATACCACCAAGGCGCTGGCCTCCAAAGCCGTGGCGCTGCGCGAAGTGCTGTCGCTGGTGATCGCCCAGCGCCGCCCTTCGTACTATCTGGCCAAGGGACGCGCTGAACTGGCCGAACTCACCGACAGCCATATTCGCGTACTGACCGATGCCGGTGTCATCGACCGCCGCCTGGCCGATGCCGCCCTGGCCGCCCAGGTGACTTACCGCGACTGGGACCAGCAACCGACCTGGCAGCCCATGGAAGGCAACAAGGGCATCAACGTGGTGCGCACCCGCCTGTCGAACATGCTCGACCGGCCGCTGTACGACCTCGACCGCCTGGATCTTTCCGCCAGCACCACCCTGCAGGGCGAGCTGCAGGACAAGGTCACCCAGTACCTGCGCGACCTGGCCGACCCGAAATTCGCCGCCAGCCTGGGGCTGATCGGCGACCGCCTGCTGACCCCGGCGAGCACCGGCGAGGTGCGCTACAGCTTCACCCTGTTCGAACGCAGCGCGGATGGCTTTCGGGTCAGGATTCAGACCGACAGCACCGACCAGCCGTTCGACATCAACGAGGGCAGCAAGCTGGAACTGGGCTCCACCGCCAAGCTGCGCGTACTGACCACTTACCTGGAAATCATCGCCGAGCTGCATCAGCGCTACGCCGGTATGAGCGTGGCGCAACTGCGCAAGGTGCCGGTGGAGGAACCTGACCTGCTGACCCGCTGGGCGCTGGACTACCTGGTACGCACACCAGACCGCGACCTGTCGCAGATGCTCTCTGCGGCGCTGGACCGTCGCTACTCGGCCAGCCCCGGCGAAGCCTTCTTCACCGGTGGCGGCCTGCACCGCTTCAACAACTTCCGCCGCGAAGACAACGGCCGCCTGCCGACCCTGCGTGAATCGCTGCGCGAGTCGATCAACCTGCCATTCGTGCGCCTGATGCGCGACGTGGTGCGCTACAGCACCTACCAGGCGCCGGGCAACAGCGCCGAGCTGCTCAAGGACGACAAGGACCCACGCCGCCAGGAATACCTGAGCCAGTTCGCCGACCGTGAAGGCCGTGTGTTCCTGCTGCGCTTCTGGAAGCGCTACAAGGACAAGAACAGCCAGGAACGTCTCGACACCTTCCTCGACGGGGTAAGGCCCATGGCCTCGCGGCTGGCGGCGGTGCACCGTTACCTGCTGCCGGCCGCCGACCAGGCCACCTTCGACAGTTTCGTGCGTGCCCACCTGCCGGACAGCGAACGCGCCAAGGTGAGCGACAAGCGCCTGGCCGAGATGTATCGAAGCTACGGCCCCGGCGCCTACGACCTGCCAGACCAGGGCTACATCGCGCGTGTCCATCCCTTGGACCTGTGGCTGGTGGGCTACCTGCTGAAGCACCCGCAGGCGCAGTTCGGCGATGCCGTGGCGGCCAGTACCTACGAACGCCAGGAGGTGTACAGCTGGCTGTTCAAGAGCCGGCACAAGAGCGCCCGCGACAGCCGCATTCGAACCATGATGGAAGTCGAGGCATTCCTCGACATCGAACAGCGCTGGCAGCGCCTGGGCTATCCCTTCGACCACCTGGTGCCCTCGCTGGCTACTGCGCTGGGCAGTTCCGGCGATCGCCCGGCCGCGCTGGCCGAGCTGATCGGCATCATCCAGAACGACGGCATTCGCCTGCCGACCGTGCGTATCGACAACCTGCACTTCGCCGAGGGCACACCCTACGAAGCCCAACTGATCAGCAACCCGCAACTGGGCAAGCGCGTCATGGAACCCGAAGTGGCGCGGGCCATGCGCGAGGCGCTCTCGGAAGTGGTCGATGGCGGCACCGCCAGGCGTATCCAGGGCAGTTTCGTGCTGCACGATGGCACGCCGGTGGTGATGGGCGGCAAGACCGGTACCGGTGATAACCGCATCCAGAGCTTTGGCTCGGGCGGTCATGTGTTGCAGTCACGGGCCCTCAACCGCACCGCCACCTTCGTGTTCTACCTGGGCGACAACCACTTCGGCACCCTCACCGCCTATGTGCCGGGCCGCGCCGCCGAAGGCTTCCGCTTCACCTCGGCCCTGCCGGTGCAGGTGCTCAAGGGCATGGCGCCCTTCCTCACCCCGTACCTCGAGGAACACGGCCAGGCCATGTGCGGCAAGCCGAGCGCGCCGCCGGTAAAGGATGGCGTACTCAGCGCCGCCCTGCGCTGAGGCCCCAATAAAAATGCGAATGAGTCTCGATAAAGTGCTTGCGAATTCGTAAAGATATATCTTAAGGTATATCTAAACGTAACACGGAGCACACGAGATGGCTGAAGAGTTTCCCCCTGCCTGGCCAGCTGCGGAAAAACGCGGTGGCCGCGAGCGGGGCGGCCGCGGCCCACGGGTGTTCGCACCGGGCGACCTCAAACTGCTGCTGCTCGACCTGATCGCCGCCCAGCCGTGCCATGGCTATGACCTGATCCGCCAGATCGAAACCCTCTTCGACGGCCAGTACAGCCCCAGCCCCGGGGTGATCTACCCAACCCTGACCTTTCTCGAAGTAAGCCAGCTGATCCACGGAGATACCGACGCCGGCAAGCGCTGCTACTCGCTGACCGACACCGGGCGCGTGTGGCTGGCCGAGCAACGTGTGGCCATGGAAAACGTGCGGCTGCGCATCGAAGTCAGCAAGCGTGCCCTGCGTGGCCATGACCGGCCTGCAGAAATTCACGAGGCCGTGCACAACGTTCGCCATGCGCTGCAGATGCACCACGGGCGCTGGACGCCCGAAGAGATCATCCGCGTGCGCGACCTGCTCAATGAAACCGCCAAGGCGATTGCCGGCGGTCCCCTTTCCTCTGCGGAGAATTCGCCATGAACTCAGCCGAATCGATCCATCGCGTCATGCATGAAATCAAGCGCCGCAAGCTCGAAGTGCTGCGCGTCACCGACCTCACCCCGCTGATGCGCCGCATCACCCTGCACGGCCCGGAGCTGGCCGGGTTCATCAGCCTGGGCGCCGACGACCACGTCAAGCTGCTGTTCCCGCGCAACGCGGAGGAACAGGCCGCGCTGGACACGCTGCAACTGGGCGGCAGCAACGAAGGGCCACGCCCGGCCATGCGCGACTACACGCCGCGCCGCTACGACCCGCAGAGCCAGGAACTGGACATCGACTTCGTCCTGCACGGCGATGGTCCTGCCGCCACCTGGGCCGCTCAGGCCGCCCCTGGCCAGGTCCTGTACATTGCCGGCCCACGCGGCTCGATGGTGGTGCCGGACATCTTCGACAGCTACCTGCTGATCGGCGACGAAACGGCACTGCCGGCCATCGCAAGGCGCCTGGAAGAGCTGCCGGCAGGCCGCACGGCGAAGGTGCTTGTCGAAGTGGCGAATCTGAACGAACGCCAGGCGCTGGCCAGCCAGGCCGAGGTCGCGGTCACCTGGGTGGTGCGGGGCGAACAGGACCTGCTGGACGCCATTCGCCAGGTCGAGATTCCGGCGGGCAAGCTGTACGCGTGGGTGGCTACCGAAGCGACACTGTCGCGCCAGGCACGCCGCGTACTGCTCGACGAGCGAGGCCTGGACGACGAATTCGTCAAGGCTGCCGGCTACTGGCGCCAGGAAGAACAGCCTGCCGCCTGATAGCGCAGGTACGCCTGTGGGTCAGGGCCTTTTCAGCAGGCGGTCGGCTGCCAGCAACAGCAAGGCGATGCCCACGAAGCCGGCCAGCACACCGCTGGCGTTGACCAAGGCCTGGGCCACGCCAATACTGCCGATGTCGATGAAGGGATACACGTAGTCGCCCAGCAAGCTGCCGCGTATCAGCACATAGCCGAAGTACACCAGCGGATAGAGCATCCACGCCAGCACATGGCGAGCGCCCAGGTACGCCTTGGGCACGCAGACACACCAGTAGACGATGAACACCGCTGGCATGATGTCATGCAGCAGCTCGTCGGCCAGCCACTGCCAGCCTTCGGGCTGCCAGAGGTGGCGCAACAATAGGTTGTAGGCAATGCTCACCAGGGCAATGCTCGCCGTGATGCCGCCACACACCGTCGGGTTACGGAAGAAACGGTGCCCGGCGCTGCCGCGTGCGCTGAGCGCACAGGTCAGCGCCACCGCCACCAGAGTGTTGCTCAATACCGTGAAGAAGCTGAAGAACTTCACCAGCCCGCCCAGCAGGCTGGCCTGGTCGTCCCAACGGGAGATGAAGATCAGGTACTGCTGAATCGCCAAGCCAGACCAACCCATGACCGCCGCCAGCAACAGGCAACGTCTGCGTAGCAGGCCGAGCGGCCGCTGTTCATTGTGCATTGCGTGTCCTCAGCGTCTGGGGCAGCGCCCTCAACGCGAGGCACCCCGCTGCAAACGGATATACAGGGCTTCGACCTTTTCCCGTGCCCAAGGTGTCTTGCGCAGGAAGGTCAGGCTCGACTTGATGCTCGGATCGCTCTTGAAGCAGCGGATGTCGATGCGCTCGGCCAGCCCGGACCACTGGTAGTGCTCTACCAGGACTTCGAGGATGCGTTGCAGGGTCACGCCATGCAGCGGGTCTTTGGAGGGGGTAGTCATCTCGCACCTTGAATGAGCGCCGGAAAAGGAGCGCACCTTAGCCGAGCCGGCGCGCAGCGGGAAGAGCCTGTCACTGGCCACGCTTCACGCGAGTGTAGGCGCCGATGCCTTCCAAGCGGCAACCGGTGGTCAACAAGGCGGTCATCGGTCCTGTTTCGCCATGTCGAGGAAACGTTTTGTTACCTGTGACGTCTGCTCTGTGTGCAGGCCGCATCCATCGGACGCCCGAAGGCCTGCCGCCCCTTGTCCCGCCTGCCTGGGCCGTGGTGTGAAAGCCCGGTTCCCCGGAGCCGCAAGGGAAGACGCCTGAGCTCTAATAACGATGAACAAGGCGCTATTCACTAACCTTCATGGAGATTCGCACTATGGGCACTGAAGGTGCTGTTCGCCGACGCCCCCTGCTACCGACCCTGCTTGCAGCGCTACTGCTGCTGATGGGCCTGGTGCTGCTGGGCCTTGGGCTAAAACTGCTGCAATTGGGCGGTTCGCCCTATTACCTGGTGTCGGGGATCGCCCTGGCGCTGACCGCCCTGCTGCTGTTCAAAGGGCACCGGGCCGCCCTGGGGCTGTATGCGCTGTTCCTGTTCGCCAGCACCCTGTGGTCGCTCTGGGAAGTCGGCCTGGACTGGTGGCAACTGGTGCCACGCCTGGCACTGTGGTTCGTGCTGGGCCTGGTCATGCTGCTGCCCTGGATCCGTCGCCCGCTGCTCGGCGGTACACCCGCGCCGCTGCACAGCGGTGGCCTGACCCTCGCCGTGCTGCTCGCCGGCCTGGTGGCGCTGGCCAGCCAGTTCACCCATCCGGGCCGTATCGAGGGCCAGCTGGACCGCGAAACCGCCGGCACGACCAGCAGCGCCCCGGCCATGCCGGACGGTGACTGGCAGTCCTACGGTCGCACCGCCTTCGGTGACCGCTATTCGCCGCTGACGCAGATCACGCCGGAAAACGTGCACAAGCTGGAACCGGCCTGGACCTTCCGCACCGGTGACATCCCCGGCCCTGGCGACCCCGGCGAGACCACCGCAGAGAACACGCCGCTGAAGGTCAACGGCATGCTCTACGTGTGCACACCGCACAGCCAGGTCATCGCCCTGGACCCGGACAGCGGCAAGGAAATCTGGCGCTACGATCCGAAAATCAGCACCCAGAGCGCCAAGGACTTCAAGGGCTGGGCCCACATGACCTGCCGTGGCGTGGCCTACCATGATCAGGCGGCGTATGCGACCGAATCCGCGTCGGGTGCACAGCCGGTGGCATCGCCCGCCGCCTGCAGCAAGCGCATTTTCCTGCCCACCGCCGACACCCGCCTGATCGCCCTGGATGCCGACACCGGCAAGCCATGCAGCGACTTCGGCAACCAGGGTGCGGTCGACCTGACCACCAACATTGGCAGCTTCGCACCGGGTGGCTACTACTCCACTTCGCCACCGGCCGTGACCCGCGACCTGGTGATCATCGGCGGTCACGTGACCGACAACGTCTCCACCGACGAGCCCTCTGGCGTGATCCGCGCCTACGACGTGCGCACCGGCCAGCTGGTGTGGAACTGGGACAGCGGCAACCCGGAGAAGACCGAGCCGATCGCACCGGGTGAAACCTATACGCGCAACTCGCCCAACATGTGGTCGATGTTCAGCGTCGACGAGAAGCTGGGGCTGGTCTATCTGCCCATGGGCAACCAGATGCCTGACCAGTGGGGCGGCAACCGCACCGAAGCGTCGGAGAAGTACAGCGCCGGCCTGGTGGCTCTGGACATCGCCACCGGCAAGGTGCGCTGGAACTATCAGTTCACTCACCACGACCTGTGGGACATGGACGTCGGCGGGCAGCCGACGCTGATGGACCTGAAGACCGCCGACGGCCTCAAGCCGGCGGTGCTGGCCTCGACCAAGCAGGGCAGCATCTACGTGCTGGACCGGTTGACCGGCCAGCCCATCGTGCCGATCCACGAAGTGCCGGTGCCGCAAGGCGCAGTCGAGGGCGATCGCACCTCGCCGACCCAGCCCAAATCGGAGCTGAACTTCATGCCACCGGATCTGCGCGAGCGCGACATGTGGGGTGTAACGCCATTCGACCAGGCGCTGTGCCGTATCGACTTCAAGTCGCTGCGCTATGAAGGCCCGTTCACCCCGCCTTCGCTGCAGGGCAGCATCGTCTACCCTGGCAACTTCGGGGTCTTCGACTGGGGCGGTATTTCGGTCGACCCGGTGCGCCAGATCGCCTTCGTCAACCCCAGCTACATGGCCTTCCGCTCCAAGCTGGTGCCTGCCGCCGAGGTGGCTGCCGGGCCGGGACGCAAGAGCGAGACCGAGGGCGTACAGCCGAACAAGGGCGCGCCTTACGGGGTGATTCTCGAAGCGCTGCTGTCGCCGATGGGCCTGCCTTGCCAGGCACCGGCCTGGGGCTATGTGGCAGCAGTGGACCTGACCACCCACAAGGTGCTGTGGAAGCACAAGAACGGCACCGTGCGTGACAGCTCGCCGGTACCGATTCCGCTGACCATGGGCGTGCCCAGCCTGGGTGGCACCATCACCACCGCCAGTGGCCTGGGCTTCCTCAGCGGCACCCTGGACCAGTACCTGCGCGCCTACGACCTGCGCAACGGCAAGCAGCTCTGGGAAGGCCGCCTGCCCGCCGGCGCGCAGACCACGCCGATGACCTACACCGGCAAGGATGGTCAGCAGTACGTGCTGGTCATGGCCGGCGGCCACGGCTCGCTGGGCACCCGCCAGGGTGACTATGTGCTGGCGTTCAAGCTGCCGAAGTAACCATCCGATTTCCCGCCGCCCTTGAAAACAGGGCGGCGGGCGAGCTTGCCGATCCATCGGAGCGAACTGATTCGCAATGAGGCCTTGATCGAACAGGCGCGGTTGCCAGTCAGCTCGCTCCGGATCGCCTACTCATCCCCAGGCATCGGCACGGGTGTCTGCCAGGCCGGTTTACGCGCCTCCTGGCTGTCGAATTGGCGCCGCGCCATGCGAATCTGCTCGACGTTTTCCACCACCCAGGTCCACACCGGCGACATGCGCACCAGCAACCCATGACCCAAGGGGGTCAAGGCGTACTCGACACGCGGCGGGACCTCGTCGAACTCCTGGCGTGACACCAGGCCGTCACGCTCCATGTCACGCAGAGTCTTGGTGAGCATGCGCTGCGTCACGCCCGTCATCTGCCGCTTGATCTCGGCATGACGCATGGTTCCGTACACGCCCAAGGCATGCAGGATACCCAACGCCCAGCGGCTGCCGGCATGGGTGAGGACTTCGCGCCTGACGCCGTCATCATCTTCCCTCAGCGTCTGGCAGATAAGTTCTGCCTGCCTGAGCGTTTCCTGATCGGTCATTGCTCCCCCTGGTATCACCCGTGTGCCTTCTTACCGGTGCGGCCTGATCGTGCCAGCATTCGCGCATCCTACAGGCAACGATATTCCAGGAGAAATCATGACCGCAGTGACTCAACCGGTTCCCCAATCGATCCTCGTGCTGGGCGCGGGCGAACTGGGCCTTCCGGTTTTGCGCAACCTTGCGCGGGTGGCCAGGCGTGTGCCGGGTTCGACCATCAGCGTGCTGCTCAGGGACTCGACCATCAATACCCAGGAACCGGGAAAGAAGTCGGAGATCGATGAGCTGCGCGGTCTGGGCATCCAGATGGTTGCCGCCGACCTGGTGAATGACTTGATCGACCAGTTGGCCGAGGTGTTCGCCCATTTCGACACTGTGATTGGCTGCGCCGGCATGGTCGCGGGTCGGGAAACACCTATGAAGCTGGCTACCGCCGCGTTGAAGTCGGGGGTGAAACGCTACTTCCCCTGGCAGTTCGGCGTCGATTTCGAGGTCATCGGGCGCGGTAGCCCTCAGGATCTGTTCGATGCCCAGCTCGACGTGCGCGAGGCGCTGCGTGCCCAGGACAAGACCGAATGGGTAATCATCTCGACTGGCATGTTCACCAGCTTCATGTTCGAGCCCGTATTCGAGGTGGTCGACTTCGATAACGACACCCTGAATGCGCTGGGCAGCCTCGACAATCGTGTAACGCTCACCACACCGGATGACATCGGGGCTCTGACTGCCGAGATCGTATTCTTCGAACCGCACTTTCGTAACCAGATCATCTACTTGTCTGGCGATACGGTGTCGTACGGGCAGGTGGCCGACATTCTCGAACGCGTACTGGGGCGCCCCTTCGAGCGTAACGTGTGGACGGTTCCGTACCTGCTCGATGAGCTGCGCAAAGACCCCACTCACCACATCAAGAAGTACCGCGCCGTGTTCGCCCAAGGTCGAGGCGTGGCCTGGTCCAAGGCTGAGACCTTCAACGAGCGGCAAGCGATTGCGGTCACCACCGCCGAGCAGTGGGCCAGGCAGAATCTCGTGGGCCGTTGAGACGGCCCGCGTTCACTGGGCTTGGCAATTCACTTGCGAATCACCTCACCGCGCATCGGCGCCAGGCGACCGATCAGACGGTTCTGTACCGGGACGGGGATGTTCTCGGCGTCCATCGCGTCGATCAGGTCTTCCACCAGCGCATTGAAATCGCTCGGGCTCAGGTTCTGGCCCTTGTGCGATTCGGCCATGCTGGCGCCGGTATAGGTGCAGGGCCCCCCAGCCTCGGCGCAGAACTGCTCAACCAGCTTGTCACGCAAACGTACGATGTCGATCTTGCGAAACCGCTCGACGATGCGCTCGTCCTTGGCCACGTTGAGCAACATGCCTTCGACGATACGCTGGATCCCGGCGCGCTGGCCCAGTGCCTGGTACAGGCTGTCAGCCTTGGGTGGCTGTTGCGCACAGGCGGCCAGCAGCAAGGCCAGCAACAGAGTCAAGACCGGCTTCATCAGAAACTCCCCTGCAAGGACAGATAGGTGCCGTTCTGGTTATCCAGCGTGGCGATCTCGCCCAACCGCGCGTAGGCCAGCACGACGGAGAAATGCTTGCTGGGGAACCAGCCGACGAACACGTCAGCCCAGTCGCTTTCCCCGGCGAACGACAGGTTGTCTGGCTTTTCGCGGTACTCCACGCCCACCGCCCAATGCGGGTTGAACAGCACGGCCAGCGAACCTTCCTTGAGCAGGCTGCGGCTGTCACGCCGGTCGCCGCCGAAGCCCAGCAGGCCGGTTTCGTTGGCGCGGCTGTAGCGCACACCACCGTTGACCAGCAGGTTGTAGCCAAAGGCCCCGCCAATGAACAGGCGGCTGGCGGTCAGGTAACCCTCGACGTCGGCATCACGCTTGGCGCCCACCAGGCTGGGAATCAGGAAGTCGTTCTGGTGCTTGTACTGCACGCCCAGAGAAACCTGCGGCAGGTCGTCGAAGATCAGGTCGCCGAACAGGCGCACCTTCACGCCGAAAATGTCCTGGGTGAAGTTGTCATCCGGCAGGCTCAGTTTGTGCTGCAGGGTGCCAAGGTCGAAACGCTGGTGCGCGTAGGAGAACTCCACACGGTTACCGTAGGCCACCGCCATGCCCGCCACATCCAGGGCGTAGTCCGGCAGGTCGACATGGGTGGCGAAGGCACTGGCGCCCCATTCACCCTCCTCGCCATAGCCGGTAAGAACGGCCCAGGGCGTGATACCGCCACCGGCTGCGCCCTCGATACTGTTGGCACCGCCCGTGGCCACAAGGCGTCCGTCGGCTTCGGCAACGGGCGCCATGACGCCCAGCAGGCACCCCAATAACAACGCATTCTTGTAGTGCATATCAGTGGACCATCAGGCTGGTGGGTTCATGACTCTTGGCGATCCATGCCTCGAACGCCGCCGCCGTAAGCGGGCGGCTGATCAGGTAGCCTTGAGCCGTATCGCAATGCCAGCGCTCGAGCAGGTCGAGGCTGTGCTGGTACTCGACACCTTCGGCGACCACCTTGAGCCCGAGGTTGTGGCTCATTTCGATGGTGGAACGCACGATGACCGCGTCTTCGCTGGTTTCGTCGAGGTTACGTACGAAGGACTGGTCGATCTTCAGCTCCTGCACCGGCAGGCGCTTCAGATGGGCCAGTGAGGAATAGCCCGTACCGAAATCGTCCACCGACAGGCTGATGCCGCACTCACGCAGGCGGTTGAGCACCACCAGGGCCTGCTCGGGCTCGCTCATCACGGCGCTTTCGGTAATTTCGAAGATCAGTTGCTCGGCGGCGACCTGATGCTGCGACAGTATCTGGGTCACGTGCCCGACCAGGTCGCCGCCCAGCAGGTCATCGGCCGAGACGTTGACCGACAGCTGAATCAGCAGGCCGCGCTGGCGCCACTCGTCCAGCTGGCGAATCGCTTCTTCGATGACCCAGTTGGTCAGCAACTGGATACTGCCGGTGCGCTCGGCCAGAACGATGAATTCGCCCGGCGAGACATTGCCGAACTGCGGGTGATTCCAGCGCAGCAGGGCTTCGGCCTGGCGTACCTGGCCCAGGCGGATGTCCAGCTTGGGTTGATAGTGCAGATGCAGCTCGCCGTTGCGTGCGGCGCTGCGCAAGTCACGGATCAGCGCGATCTGCCGCTGATGCGCCAGGTCTCGACCATCTTCGTAGATGTGCAGACGCCCAGGCATCTTCGCGGCATCCTTGCAGGCGATCAGCGCGCGATTGAGCAGCTCTTGGGCGGCGTCACCGTGCTCGGGGTAGACGGCAATGCCGATGCTGCAGTCCAGGGTCACGTCGTGCCCGTCGATGCGCAGCACCTCCCCGAGCATCTGTTGCAGCTGGTCGGCACGCGCCACCGCGCCGTCGGTGCTGGCGTGATCGAGCAGCACCAGAAACTCGTGGGCGGTCAGCCGGGCGGCCGTGTCACCCGCCTGCAGGCTGGACTGCAAACGCTGGCCCAAGGTACGCAACAGTTGGTCAAAGGCCTCGACCCCGAGGCTGTCGTGAACGGCGCGGAAGTTCTCGATACCCAGGTGCATGAGCGCCATCTTGCGGTGAGTCGCGATCGCACTGCCCAGGCGCTCCATCACCAGCGTGCGGTTCGGCAGGCCGGTGACCGCGTCGTGCAGGGCATTGTGGGCCAGTTGATCCTCGCGTACGGCGATGCCGCGTTGCATGGTGTTGATCGCACCGGCGAGCATGCCCAGTTCATCTTCCCGGGCCATGGTCACCGGCGTGCGGTAGTCCCCGTCACCGATGCGCTTGGCGGCCAGGGCCAGCGCCCGCACCGGCAGCGATACGCTGCGAGCCAGAGCCAGCGTGCCGATCAGGGAGGCGGCCAAGGCAGCCAGGGAAATCCAGAAGATCTTCTCGTCGAGCGGCACGAAGGCTTGCAGGGCCTTGTCCAGCGGGCTTTGCAGCAAGGCGATGACCTGGCTTTCGGGACTGCTGGCCAGGGTCAGGGTCTGGCTGAGGAATTTCTGGTTGCCGTTCTCGGTCAGGTGCATCTGCCCGCCGGCTGCGCTGCGCATATACGCCACCAATTCGGGATGCATGCTCTCGGGCTGGGTACTGATGAGCTTGCCAGGCTGGCCGTTCTCGATGGTCAGGAACGACACCTCTAGGCCACTGAGCGAGCGCAGCTCCTGGGCGATGTCGCTGTCGATGGCGAACCCCATCACCACCCGCCCCAGCGGCAGAGGCGCCAGTACGGTACTTTCGACCAGCAAGTGCGGGGTTCCGCCGCCGGGCACGATAAGCATCGACTGATTGTTGCGCTTGGCAGTGCGCAGGGCCTGGTCGTAGACGAAGCGCGAACCCTCCGGGACCTTGTCCTCGGTGCTGGCCACCACCATGCCGTTCATGCCCAGCAGGAACATGTCGCTGGCGTTGATGCGCCCGCCGTGGTTGAGCAGGACCGAACGGATGGTCGAGGCATCGGAACTGGCCACCGCATCGCGGAAGCCGAAGTCGGCGGCCAGCAATTGCACGGCGTCGCGCAGGCGGCGACCGCGCAGGTCGATCAGCCGTTCGAAGACCCGGCTACCGACTTCCAGTTGCGTCTGTGCCTGGCTGCGCACGGCGTCACTGGTGGCGAACTTCACCGACGCGTACACCGCGCTAACCACCACCAGCAACAGCACGATGAGCACGCCGGCGATACGCGCCTGGAAGCTCAGACGAAGTTTCATCAATGCGCAGCCTTATGGAATGCGTCACCGAAAGCGCCGGGTGCAGGCCGTGCAGGCAGGTCTTCGGGTTTGACCTCGACATCCAGATCGAAGCGTTTGCTCAGGCCGGCAGCCGGGATCTCCAGGTCACCACCCGGTATCGGCTGCATGTCTTCGCTCTTGAAATGCCACAGCGTCGCGGTATAGCGACCCGGCGGCAGGGCATCGAGCTTGAGCGTGCCGTTTTCATCGGTCACCCCGTACCAGGGATCATCGGTGACGTAGATGTAGCCGAGCATCCAGTCGTGGATGTTGCAGCCAAGCACCACCAGGCCGGGCTTGTCGAACAGCACCGGCTCCGACGGGGTTTTCTCGTAGAGCCGCAGTTCGAAGCGCTTGGCGGGCGAGAACGAATACACCTGATGACGAATGTCATCACTGTTGGGGAAGCTGACCTGGGTGCCGGTGTGCACGGCGAGTACCCTGGGCACGAACTCCTGATCGCGCTGGTCCATGCTGGCTTTGAGCACCGGCGCCGGCCCCGTACCGCCCTTGAGGGTGATGACCGCATTGGCCAGCGGCTTGCCTTGCCGATCGAAGACCTGGGCATTGAGACCGGCCGCCTGGGCCGTGGCCATCGACAACGCGCAGAGTCCCGCAAGCAGCAGCGTGGAGAAGACTTTGGTCATAGGCTGAACCCTTTCACGACGGCAATGCCGAAAAGTTACGCCCACCCTGGCCACGCGATCTGGCTTGCAGCATAGCTGCCCTTGGAGACCAGAGATACGCACCAATAAAGGCATTTTGATATTGCGCTCCAGCGACCGACGAGTGGCGCTCTGTGGCTCCCTCTCGGACGCAGTGTTACGCCCATGCCACACTATCGACCGCTGCTATTGAAACCTGAGACCACTCGCCCCATCTAAACAGGCATGTTCAATTTCGCAGGTGCCCCATGAGCGACCAGCAGACCGACCCAAACGATTCGTCCGCACCAGCCCCCGAGCATGAAGTGACGCTCGGTTCGGGCAGTACTTCGCTGGTCCTGCCCGGCCAGAACCTGCCTGACAAGGTGTACATCATCCCGATCCACAACCGCCCGTTCTTCCCGGCCCAGGTACTGCCGGTGATCGTCAACGAAGAGCCGTGGGCGGAAACCCTGGAATTGGTCAGCAAGTCGGATCATCACTCCCTGGCGCTGTTCTTCATGGACACGCCCCAGGAGGACCCCCGCCACTTCAACACCAAGGCCCTGCCCGAGTATGGCACGCTGGTAAAAGTCCACCACGCCAGCCGGGAAAATGGCCGTCTGCAGTTCGTGGCCCAAGGTCTGTCGCGGGTGCGCATCAAGACCTGGCTCAAGCACCACCGCCCGCCCTACATGGTGGAAGTGGAATACCCGCAGGTACCCAACGAGCCGACCGACGAGGTCAAGGCCTACGGCATGGCGCTGATCAACGCCATCAAGGAACTGCTGCCGCTCAACCCGCTGTACACCGAGGAACTGAAGAACTATCTCAATCGCTTCAGCCCTAACGACCCTTCGCCGCTGACCGACTTCGCCGCCGCCCTGACCTCGGCCAACGGCGTGGAGCTGCAGCAGGTACTGGACTGCGTGCCGGTGCTCAAGCGCATGGAGAAAGTCCTGCCCATGCTGCGCAAGGAAGTGGAAGTCGCACGCCTGCAGAAAGAGATCTCCGCCGAGGTGAACCGCAAGATCGGTGAGCACCAGCGGCAGTTCTTCCTCAAGGAACAGCTCAAGGTCATCCAGCAGGAGCTGGGCCTGAGCAAGGACGACCGCAGTGCCGACATCGAGCAGTTCGAACAGCGCCTGGAAGGCAAGACCCTGCCGGCCCAGGCACGCAAGAAGATCGACGAGGAAATCAACAAGCTCAAGGTGCTGGAAACCGGCTCGCCAGAATACGCCGTGACGCGCAACTACCTGGACTGGGCCAGTTCCATTCCGTGGGGCGTCAACGGGGTCGACAAGCTCGACCTCAAGCATGCGCGCAAGGTTCTGGACCGTCATCATGCCGGCCTGGACGACATCAAGGCACGCATTCTCGAGTTCCTCGCCATCGGCGCCTACAAGGGCGAGATCAATGGCTCCATCGTTTTGCTGGTCGGCCCGCCAGGCGTGGGCAAGACCAGCATCGGCCGCTCCATCGCCGAATCCCTGGGGCGGCCGTTCTACCGCCTGAGTGTCGGCGGCATGCGCGATGAAGCCGAGATCAAGGGTCACCGCCGCACCTACATCGGCGCCCAGCCCGGCAAGCTGGTGCAGGCGCTCAAGGATGTCGAGGTGATGAACCCGGTGATCATGCTCGACGAGATCGACAAGATGGGCCAGAGCTACCAGGGCGACCCGGCCTCAGCGCTGCTGGAAACCCTCGACCCGGAACAGAACGTCGAATTCCTCGACCACTACCTGGACCTGCGCCTGGACCTGTCCAAGGTGCTGTTCGTGTGCACCGCCAACACCCTGGATTCGATTCCCGGCCCGCTGCTCGACCGCATGGAAGTGATTCGCCTGGCCGGCTACATCACCGAAGAAAAGCTGGCCATCGCCAAGCGTCACCTATGGCCCAAGCAGCTCGACAAAGCTGGCGTGGACAAAAGCAAATTGTCGATCAGCGACGCGGCGCTGCGTGCGGTCATCGAGGGCTATGCTCGGGAGTCTGGCGTACGCCAACTGGAAAAGCTGCTCGGCAAACTGATCCGCAAGTCGGTGGTCAAGCTGCTCGACGAACCGAACCTGACCATCAAGATCGGCCCGAAGGACCTGGAAGGCCTGCTCGGCATGCCGGTGTTCCGCAGCGAGCAGGTGTTGGCCGGTACTGGCGTGATCACCGGCCTGGCCTGGACCAGCATGGGCGGCGCGACCCTGCCCATCGAGGCGACGCGCA
Source organism: uncultured Pseudomonas sp. (assembly GCF_913777995.1). Lineage (GTDB taxonomy): Bacteria > Pseudomonadota > Gammaproteobacteria > Pseudomonadales > Pseudomonadaceae > Aquipseudomonas. Next base: position 144,720 of record NZ_CAJYVE010000010.1, read on the forward strand.
TCCACACCCACAACCGCGGCTTCAAGCTCACCGGGCAACTGGGTGATGTGATGAAAGAGTCCGCCGAAATCGCCTACAGCTACGTCAGCTCCAACCTGAACAAGTTTGGCGGGGACGCCAAGTTCTTCGACGAAGCCTTCGTGCACCTGCACGTACCTGAAGGGGCCACACCGAAGGACGGCCCCAGCGCCGGCATCACCATGGCCAGCGCCCTGCTGTCCCTGGCCCGCAACCAGCCGCCGAAGAAGGGCGTTGCAATGACCGGCGAGCTGACCCTCACCGGCCACGTGCTGCCCATCGGCGGGGTGCGCGAGAAGGTCATCGCGGCGCGCCGGCAGAAGATCAACGAACTGATTCTGCCCGAGCCGAACCGTGGCAACTTCGAGGAACTGCCCGCCTACCTCAAGGAAGGCCTGACGGTGCATTTCGCCAAGCGCTTCGCCGACGTGGCCAAGGTGTTGTTCTAAGCCTTCGGCGGTTCATGTCGTGGGAGCGACCTCGGTCGCGAAAAGGCTGCCGCCTTCACACGCCAGGCAGCCTCTAGGTGCAAGCTCACGGCCGCAGGATCATCTACCGCGTTTGCGGTATCCTGCGGCCCTGTCTTGCCGAAAGGATCTCCTCATGCCCCGAGTCCGCCTGCTGGCGCCATTCAGCTTCGCCCTGCTCGCCGCCTGCGCCCAGAAGCCCGACCCCATCGTCTCGCTGGACGACCCGAGCGATTGTCCCTTGACCCTGAACAGCGGCCAGACGCTGATCCTCTCGCTGCCCAGCAACCCCACCACCGGTTTTCGCTGGCAGGTGCGCGATGCGGCCCCCGGCGTGCTGCGCAGCCTTGGCCCGGAGGTGTACAACGCCGACCAGAGCAAGGACATGGTCGGCAGCGGCGGCCAGTCGGTATGGCGCTACAAAGCCAGCAGTGCCGGCAGCGGGCGCCTGGTCATGACCTATCAGCAGCCCTGGGAGCCGCAGGCCGAGCCCCAGGAGCGCTTCGAGTGCGAGATTCGCGTGCAGTAGCGCGCCACCTCGTCTGCTAACCGGCACGCGACCATGCAGCGGCGCAGCAAACTGGCTAAAATGCGCGCCTTTGCCTCCCTCGTGCCGGAACCGCCGTGACCCAGGAACCCGATCGCCTCTTCGCCCAGCCCCTGGCCCAGGTGCCCGACTTCGCCTTCAACGAAGACGTGGTGCGGGTCTTCCCGGACATGATCAAACGCTCGGTGCCCGGCTACCCGGCCATCGTCGAAAACCTCGGCGTGCTGGCCGCGCACTTTGCCAAGCCCGATACCCTGCTCTACGACCTGGGTTGCTCGCTCGGTGCGGTGACCCAGGCGCTGCGTCGCCATGTGCGCCAGGACGGCTGCCGGGTGGTGGCCGTGGACAACTCCAGCGCCATGGTCGAGCGCTGCCGCGAGTACCTCAAGGCCCAGGACTCGATGTTCCAGGAGCTGCTGCCGGTCGAGGTGGTCGAAGGCGATATCCTGCAACTGCCCTGGCAGCCGGCCTCGGTGGTGGCCTTGAACTTCACCTTGCAGTTCATCGCTCCCGAACGGCGCCTGGAACTGCTCGGCCGCATCCGCCAGACCCTGGTGCCGGGCGGCGCGCTGATCCTCTCGGAAAAGCTGCGCTTCGCCGACACTGAAGAGCACGAACTGCTCACCGAACTGCACCTGGACTTCAAGCGCGCCAACGGCTACAGCGACCTGGAAATCGCCCAGAAGCGCAGCGCCATCGAAAACGTGATGAAACCCGACAGCCTCGAAGAACACCGCCAGCGCCTGCGCGAGGCCGGCTTCTCCAAGGTCGTGCCGTGGTTCCAGTGCATCAACTTCGCCTCTCTGATTGCCCTGCCATGATTGATCTCGCACCACTGGCCCGCCGCCTGGCGGGCTCGCCACTGGCCGAATGGGCCAAAGGCCTGCAAGCCCAGCTGGATACCAAGCTGGCCAAGGGTCACGGTGACCTGGCGCGCTGGCGCAGCGCCCTGGAGGCCCTGCCCGCACTGCAACCCGAACGGGTCGACCTGCTGGACAGTTTCACCCTGGATACCGACTGCGACGACGCCACCCGCGCCCAGGTGCATCAGGCGCTGATGGGCCTGTCGCCCTGGCGCAAGGGACCGTTCAATGTGTTCGGCGTGCACGTCGACACCGAATGGCGCTCGGACTGGAAATGGTCGAGGGTCGCCCCGCACCTGGACCTGCAAGGCAAACGCGTACTGGATGTCGGCTGCGGCAACGGCTACTACCAGTGGCGTATGCTCGGCGCCGGCGCCGAGAGCGTAATCGGCATCGACCCGAACTGGCTGTTCTTCTGCCAGTTCCAGGCCATGCAGCGTTACCTGCCGCAATTGCCGGCCTGGCACCTGCCATTCGCCCTGGAAGACCTGCCCGAACGCCTGGAGGGCTTCGACACGGTGTTTTCCATGGGGGTGCTCTACCATCGCAAATCCCCCATCGACCACTTGCTGGCGCTCAAGGACTGCCTGGTGCGCGGCGGTGAACTGGTGCTGGAAACCCTGGTGGTGCCTGGCGACGAACGCCAAGTGCTGGTGCCGGAAGACCGCTACGCGCAAATGCGCAACGTGTGGTTCCTGCCCTCGGTGGCCGCGCTGGAACTGTGGATGCGTCGCGCCGGCTTCAGCGACGTACGCTGCGTGGACGTCAGCACCACCAGCATCCAGGAGCAGCGCAGCACCGAATGGATGCGCTACCAGTCACTGGAACACTTCCTCGACCCCGAAGACCACAGCCGTACCGTGGAAGGCCTGCCGGCGCCGATGCGTGCGGTCATCCTAGGTCGCAAGCCCTGAACCTCAGGGCTCCTGTGCCTTGCTTGCCGCACGGCGCAGGCGGAAGAACTCGCTGAGGATCGTGCCGCACTCCTCGGCCAGGACCCCGCCCTCGTACAGCACCCGGTGGTTGAGAAAACCCTGGGTGAAAAATTGCCCCTGGCTCTGTACCACACCGGCTTTGGGCTCCAGGGCGCCGTACACCACCCGGCCGATGCGTGAATGCACGATCAGCCCGGCGCACATGCTGCACGGCTCCAGGGTCACATACAGGGTGCTGCCTGGCAGCCGGTAGTTGCTCAGGGCCTGCGCCGCGTCGCGGATGGCGACCATCTCGGCATGCGCGCTGGGGTCATTGCCGCTGATTGGGCAGTTGTAGCCGCGCCCCACCACCTGGCCATCCACCACCAGCACCGCGCCCACCGGCACCTCACCCAGGGCCGCCCCCTGGGCCGCCAGCGCCAGGGCTTCGCGCATGAAATCCTGGTCGCGACTGCGGTCGATGATCATCGGCTGACGCATCAGGCCACCTCGATGGCGGCCATCAGGCCGGTTTCCATGTGGTCGATCACGTGGCAGTGGAACATCCAGGTGCCGGGGTTATCCGCCACCAGCGCGACCCATGCGCGCTCGTTGCGGCCCAGCAGGAAGGTGTCGGTGAAGTACGGGATGATCTTGCGCCGGTCGGACTTCAGCACCTTGAAGCTCATGCCGTGCAGGTGAACCGGATGCTGGTACTGGGCCATGTTCTTCAGCTCGAAGATGTAGGTCTTGCCCAGCTTGAGCCGCGCGATGGGCCGGTCGGCGCAAGTCTTGTCGGTGATGTCCCAGGCCTGGCCGTTGATCTGCCACAGGCTCGGCGGCTTGCCGTTGTCGGTGCCGCTGGACACCGCGCCGGCCCACTCGAAGTTGAAGGTCAGGGTCTCGGCGTTGTCCAGATCCGGCTCCGCCAGCGGGTTGGCCGGCAAGCCCGGTGGCCAGTCACCGGGCGCCTGAGTGCTGGCCACCGAACGCAGCGTGCCCAGACGTACCGGGCCATTGCGCAACGACAGCTCCTCACCTTGCGGCGGTGCCTTCACCGCCAGGCACAGGCGCATGCCCGGTCCCAGCCAGTATTCCTTGCCCAGCGAGCGCGGCTCTACCGGGTTGCCGTCGATGGCGTAGATGCGTGCGTCGGCATCCGGCAGGTTGATGCGGTAGGTGACAGTGTTGTCGAGGTTGAGCAGGCGCACGCGGGTAATCTCGCCCGCCGGCAGGTCGATGACCGCCTGCGGCGTACCGTTGATGGTCGAAAGCCGCCCCGCAGTGCCTTCGCGAGCCGCTTCGCGCAGCACACTGAACTCGGTGAATGCACCGTTCTCGTCGACGTGCCAGTTCTTCAGGCTCAAGGTGCGCTCATGCGCGAAGCCGGTGGGCTCGCGCTCTTCGACGATGAGCGGCCCGACCAGCCCACGGCCCAGCTCTTCGCTGCTGCTCACGTGCGGGTGGTACCAGAAGCTGCCGGCATCCAGCACGCGGAACTTGTAGTCGAAATACTCGCCCGGCTTGACCGGCAACTGCGACACATAGGGCACGCCGTCCATCTCCAGCGGCACCCGAATGCCGTGCCAGTGAATGGTGGTTTCGACCGGCAAGTGGTTGATGAAGCGCAGGCGCAGCCACTCGCCCTGGCGCACACGCAGTTCAGTGCCCGGCGCCGAACCACCGAAGGCCCACGCCGGCGTCTTGTGGCCAGGCACCAGCTCGACATCCAGCGGCGCGGCAATCAGCTCGAAGTCATGCCCCTCCCCCGGCCCGCGCTGGGCCAGCCAGTAACGCGAGGCACCGCCAGCGCCCAGGCCGACCACGGCCAGGCCGGCGATACCACCGAGGATTTGACGACGAGTAAAGGACATGCACGAACACCTTGAAAACGACTGACAGCAGGCACCTGAGAGCAGATGCGAGGGGCGAATACGATACACGCGCATTTGCCGGAAGATAAGGGCGAGGCGGCGAACAGGCATGAAAAAGCCCCTGCATGGGCAGAGGCCTTGGGATGGAGGACGGTGTCGGCGCCATGTCACTTCATCAACAGGGAGGACACCTTCTGGGAATCGCTCTTGGTCAGCGTACCGTTGGTCTGCAGTTTGTTCAGCGAGGCGCTGGCGGACATCAGGCTGGAGCTCAGGCTGGCCATCTCCGCTTGCAAGGCGCCCACGCGGGTCTTCTTCAGCTCGGGGTCCATGTTCTGGTCCGCCATCATGGCTTGAATCTCCTGCTGTTTTTCCGCGATCTTCTGCTTCAGTTCGCGGATGGTCTTGAGCAGGTCCTTGGCGTTATCCGGCAGGCCGCTCTCGTCGATGTCTTTGTTGGGGTTGGCCTTGCGCTCTTCGGCGGCCTTCTGGATGCTCGCGCTGGACAGCGACACCTGCACACCTGCGGCAGGTGCGGGGCTGGCACTTTCGGCGGCCTGCTCACGGGAGTCGGTGGCGGCCTCGCTGACGCTGCGCTGCAGGTTGGCGCTATTGAGTTGCGCCGCAGTAGAAATCTGGGCAGTCAGGTTGATCATGGCAGGTCCGTCGCTGGGTAATTTGCCTGTATATCGGCCCTGCACTGGGCACCTTTAGCCTCCGCCACCCTGACGAATCCTGGTCACTCTACATAACGCAGGCTGAGCCAGGTCCGGCCGACGATGGCCTGGACAAAGGTCTGCGCCATGTCGGCCCACTCCGCGGGCGCCACGTTGTAGAACGCGCAAAGGTCTTGCGCGATGGCGCTGGACAATGTCGCATCGGCCGGTTCACTGCGCAAAAAGCCCAGATAGGCCGCACCCACCCCCACCAGTTCATAGCCGTAGGCAGCGCCCAGGTGCCTGGCCACGGCAAAGTTCTGCGCGGGCCCCAGGTCGCACTCGAAATAGCCATTGGGAAAGGCCACCAAGGCTTCGCAGGCATCGGCCACAGGAACCGCCAGCAATGACGCCGGCTGGTCGATCAGCGCTACCGGGTCCTGCTGGAAGGCCAACCATTCTTGCAGAGCCTCTTCAGTGAGCGTCAGGCCATGGTTGCAGGCCTCTGCAAACGAGGCACCCGCCACCTGATCCAGAAAGTTGCGCAGCGCGATGGGAAACTCGGCCTTGGTGTTCAGGTAGCCCGGGTACTCGCCGTTTTCGAAGCACTCGGGCGGCAGGCCAGCCTGTTCCTCCGGCGTGGCCTTGCCCAGATCGAGGTCCAGCCGCGCATGGCCGGCGGTGTAGCGGGCCTGGGGCAAATCGTCCAGAGAAAGCAGTGGCTTGCAGTCCGGATGCTGCTCGCAGAGCTGGCGGCAGGCGGCGAGCAGGTCATCGAGGCTGGCGACGCCATCGAGACGATACTCATCGCACAGACCATTGGCCGGGTTGTGGTCCGAGTGATTACCGAGGAAGCGGATGTTCAAGACGCAGCGTCCTTGTGTCGAGATTGACGCGCATCATACAAGACGCCTGCGCGCCATCAGCCAGACACCTGCACAATGCGCCCTCATTCAAAAGCCTCACTCGACAACGCAATGCCCAATGCTTCGATCTGTTGGTCCAGCGCACGCTTGCCGCTAGCCAGCCGCACGGCCTGCAACTCAGGCAACGGCTTATCGAGCAGTGCCAGGAGATCCAGTGCCGGTGTTTTGTAGATACACCGCCTGGCCAGTGGCACCTCGCCCAGGCCGTCGAGCGAGGCCAGCGACTTGAGATTGGGGTCTTGCAGGGAAGGGCGACTGAATGCGCTGCGACATGACTAGGCCTTGTAAGAAGAACACGGGACACCGTATGCCCTAGCCGGGCTGAGCACAGCGGCGCGGCACGCTGTTGCGAACGCCCAGCAGGGCCAGCAGGATCACCCCCGCCAGGTACAGCTGCGCCGCGCCATCCAGGCCCAGCCGGGGCACCAGGGTGCTGACCGCCAGGGCCGGCAGGCAGAACGCCAGGTAACTGAGTACATAGAAGGCCGCCAGCAAGCCGGCACGCTGGGTCGGTTCGGCCAGCGGCAGTACGCTGCGGGTGGCACCCAGGAAGCCGCTGCCGAAGCCGATACCGGTGACCACCGTGCCCAGCGCGAAAAGTCCCAAGTGCCCACCGAGCACCGCCAGCCAGAGCAGCGCCGGACCGGCGACCAGGGTGCCCGCGCCCAGGCGCAGCAGGCGAGCAGCAGGCCAGAAGCGCAGCCCATGCAGGCAAGCAGCGCCGCTCAGGGTCAGGCCGGCGACGACACCACCACCGATCAGAACAGCATTCGCCCCGGTCGCCGCCTTGATCAGCCCCGGCATCAGCGAAAGGTAAAAGCCGCCCACCGCCCAGACCGCCAGTTCCAGCGGCAACACCTGCCACAGTACGGCCCGAGCCTGGGGTGGTACCGCCAGTTGCGGGCGTAGTGCCGCCAGCAACCCCGGCTGCCGGGGCAGCAGGTCAGGCACGCGCAACAACAGCAGGCCCTGCAATACGAAGAGCAGCAGGAACAGCCGATAGACCAATTGCAGCGGGGCTGGCGCGAACTCCACCAGCAAGCCGCAACCCAACGCACCGCCGGCCATCCCCAGCAGAGGCGCCAGGCTGTTCAACCACGGACCACGCTCGCGGTCCACATCGAGCAGCGCCGCGCCCAACGCACTGGTGGCAATGCCGGTCGCCAAGCCTTGCAACGTACGGGCGGCCACCAGGTCTGCCAGGCCATTGGCCTGATGGAACAGCAGCATGGACGCCACCTCCAGCGCCAAGGCACCGAGAATGACTGCCCGCCGCCCCAAGTGGTCGGACAGACGCCCCCCCACCAGCAGCGCGGCGAGCAAGGCGAAGGCATAGACCGCGAACACCCAGGTCAGCCAGAAAGTAGAGAAGCCCCAGGCCTGCTGATACGTGGCGTACAACGGTGTGGGTGCGGCGGAAGCCGCCAGGAAGGTGAACAGCAGCGCGCCGAGCAGGGCCAGGCGCGCCACAGATGAGGAAATCGAGAAAGGCATGACCCACCCTTAAAGCCAAAAATTAGCTTTAAAGCCTGAACGCTTTCTTTCGCTAAAGCAATGCTTTTGCGTTAAAGCGCAGGTATCCTGTGCGCCATGACTCAAAAGCAAGCCCGCCCCGGAGGCCGCAGCGCCCGTGTTCAGCAAGCCATTCACGACGCCGTGCTGGCCCTGCTGGAAGAACAGCCACGCGAATCCCTCACCGTTCCCCTGATTGCCGCACGCGCCGGCGTCACGCCGTCCACCCTCTATCGCCGCTGGGGCAACCTGCCGAGCCTGCTCGCCGATGTCGACCTGTGCCGCCTGCGCCCGGACCAGCCGCCGGACGATACCGGTAGCCTGCGGGGTGACCTTGAGCGTTGGCTGGAACTCTACGTCGACGACCTGGCCTCGACCCCCGGCCAGGCCATGCTCCGGGATGCCCTGGCCGCCACCGACCCCGGCTGCGCGGTACGCTGCACCGAACCGACCCGGGAACGCCTGGAGTTGCTGCTCGAACGCGCCCACTCGCGTGGCGAAGCGGCGCCCAGCCTGGACGTGCTACTGGATGGCCTGGTGGCACCACTGATCTACCGGACCCTGTTCGGTGCCGAGCGCCCCGATGAACAGCTCTGCCAGCGTTTGTTGGCGCAGACGCTGGGGACGGATCCCCGCTGACTTCTGCAGCGGCCCGCAAGGCGTTGGCAAATTTCAGGCAGCCCCGTTAAAGAGATTGCGACAGCGCATCGAGCCTTTCCACTCCTTTCCAGGCACCCAGCAATGCGGTGCGCAATTTTCTGCAGCGTCTTTACTTGCCGCAAGCACTGACGGAACGAAATCAAAGTGCCATTAGTCGTAAAGATTGCAGAAACCAGCGTATCGGCCGACACGATCCCATAGGAGCAATGTTCAAACCTTGCTCGGTCCAGGCGGGAAAGAACAATCCGTTCGGTTATTTATTCGGTTGTATTTTCAGAGCGTCGCCTGATGAAGAAAACACTACTCGGCATACGAGCGTTGATGTCTGCGCCCACAGCCAATCCTGGCCTGGTCAAGGCACAGTTCACGGCACTGGCTCGTCAGTTGCCGATGATGTATTTCATCCTGCTGATCAACACCCTGATGATGGCGGGCACCCATTTCGCGGTCGCGCCGCTTTGGCTGGTGCTGTATTGCCCGCTGATCATGACGGTGTTCGGCGTGATTCGTGCGGCCGACTGGATACGCACGCGCAAGCGGACGCTCAGCACGGCGCAGATGCTGACGGCGCTCAAACGCACCAACATGCTTGCGCCCTTTGTCGCCATTGGCTTCACCGCCTGGTCGCTGGCGCTGTTTCCCTATGGCGACAGCTATACCAAGTCGTATGTCGCCTTCTATATGGCGATTACCGTCATCGGCTGCATTTTCTGCATGATGCACCTGCTGCCATCGGCCCTGATCACCACCGCAGTGGTCAACACGGCGTTCGTGGTGTTCTTCGCGTCCACCAATATCATTACCTTCGTGGCCACGGCGATTGACGTCCTGCTGGTGTCCATCGCCATGCTGGTCATTCTCAAATCGCAGTACACCGACTTCACCCAGCTGGTGAACATGCAGGCGCAGACGGCAAAACTCAGCGAGGAAAACCTTCACCTGGCCAATCAGGACAGCCTGACCGGGCTGGCCAATCGGCGGCAGTTCTTTTCCCGCCTCGATACGCTGCTGGCCCGCGCAAGCGAACAGGAGGTTCGCCTGGCCGTGGGGCTGCTCGACCTGGATGGCTTCAAGCCGGTGAATGACCTGTATGGCCATAGCGTGGGTGACCGGCTGCTGTGCCAGGTTGGCCAGCGCCTGACCGGGCTGCTCGACGAAGATGTGCACCTGGCGCGGCTGGGAGGCGACGAGTTCAGCCTGATCATCACCCAAGCCATGAGCGACGACGAGTTGCGGGCGTTTGGCGAGAAAATCTGCGCCAACATGCGCGAGCCGTTTCTGCTGGTGGACATTCCTATTCAGATCAGTGCGTCGCTGGGCATCGCGACCTTCCCGGACCAGGCCTCCAGCGCCACGCAAGTGTATGAATACGCCGACTACGCCCTGTATCAGAGCAAGCGCCAGCGCCCCGGTACGGTGTGCCTGTTCAGTGCCGAGCATCGCCAGCAGCTCAATCGTGACGGGCTGACCGAGCAGGCCCTGCGCAGGGCAGACCTGGAGAGCGAGTTTCACGTGGTGTTCCAGCCCATCGTGGACATTCACACCGAGCAAACCGTCGCCTTCGAGGCACTGGCGCGCTGGCAAAGCCCGGAGCTGGGTAACGTGCCGCCCGGTCAGTTCATCCCGATTGCCGAGCGCGTCGGCATGGTCAATCGCCTCACCCTGCCGTTGCTGAGCAAGGCGCTGGACACGGCCGCGAGCTGGCCTGCGGGTATGCGCCTGTCCTTCAACCTGTCCGCCCACGACCTGGGTTCGGAAGACGCTGCCCTGCAGGTCGTCGAGCTGATCAAGAGCAGTCGTTTCGATCCGGCCTGTCTCGACCTGGAAATCACCGAAACCGCAGTCATTCAGGACCTGCCACAGACCCAGCGAGCGATCAGTCGGTTTCGCGACCTGGGTTGCGGCATTTCCCTCGACGACTTCGGCACTGGCTATTCCAGCCTGAGCCAGATCCACGCGCTGTCGCTGACCAAACTCAAGGTGGACCGCACTTTCGTCACCCACATCGACCTCGACCCGGCCAGCTTCAAGATCGTCAAGTCGCTGATCGCCCTGTGCCAGGACATGCAGCTGGAATGCATCGTCGAAGGCGTGGAAACCGCCGCAGAACTCGGCGCCCTGAAAAACCTCGGCTGTACCCGAGCGCAGGGCTACCTGTTCTCCAAGCCCATGCGCGCCAGCGACATCGGCGCCTGGCTTGAAGCCGAGCAAATGGCCAAGGTGCAGGCGGTTTGATCCATCGATAGCGCAAGAAAGCCCGCAATTACGCGGGCTTCAGGGCATTTTTTGCTAGATCGTGCCGGTATATACCGGACGCGGGATCATTCCCACTCGATGGTCGCTGGCGGCTTGCTCGACACGTCGTAGGTCACGCGGGAGATGCCGTCGATTTCGTTGATGATCCGGCCGCTGACGGTTTCCAGCAGTTCGTACGGCAGGTGGGCCCAACGGGCGGTCATGAAGTCGATGGTTTCCACGGCGCGCAGGGCGACGACCCAGGCGTAGCGGCGGCCATCGCCGACCACGCCGACGGATTTGACCGGTTGGAACACCACGAAGGCCTGGCTGACCTTGTGGTACCAGTCGGCCTTGCGCAGTTCTTCGATGAAGATGTGGTCGGCACGACGCAGCAGGTCGGCATATTCCTTCTTCACTTCACCGAGGATACGCACGCCCAGGCCAGGGCCTGGGAATGGGTGACGGTAGACCATGTCGTAGGGCAGGCCCAGTTCCAGGCCGAGGCGGCGCACTTCGTCCTTGAACAGCTCACGCAGCGGCTCGACCAGCTTGAGGTTCATCTCTTCCGGCAGGCCACCGACGTTGTGGTGGGACTTGATCACGTGGGCCTTGCCGCTCTTGGCGCCGGCCGACTCGATCACGTCGGGGTAGATGGTGCCCTGGGCCAGGTATTTGATGTTGTGCAGCTTGCTGGACTCGGCATCGAACACGTCGATGAAGGTGCGGCCGATGATCTTGCGCTTCTTCTCCGGGTCACTTTCGCCAGCCAGGTTGGCCAGGAACTGCTCTTCGGCATTGGCGCGGATCACCTTGACGCCCATGTTCTCGGCGAACATGGCCATTACCTGCTCACCTTCGTGCAGGCGCAGCAGGCCGTTGTCGACGAATACGCAGGTCAGCTGGTCACCGATGGCCTTGTGCAGCAGAGCGGCGACCACCGAAGAGTCGACACCGCCAGACAGGCCCAGCAGCACGTTGTCGGTGCCAACCTGGGCACGCACGTTGGCGATGGCGTCTTCGACGATGTTCGACGGGGTCCACAGGGCTTCGCAGCCGCAGATGTCGAGGACGAAGCGCGACAGGATGCGACCGCCCTGCTTGGTGTGGGTCACTTCCGGGTGGAACTGCACGCCGTAGTAGCCACGCGCATCGTCGGCCATGCCGGCGATCGGGCAGCTCGGGGTGCTGGCCAGGATGTGGAAACCGGCCGGAATCTCGGTGACCTTGTCGCCGTGGCTCATCCACACGTCCAGGCCCAGTACACCGTCGGCGTCCACGTGGTCTTCGATGCCGTCGAGCAGGCGTGCCTTGCCGACTACATCGACGCGAGCGTAGCCGAATTCACGCAGGTCGGAACCCTCGACACGGCCACCCAGTTGCTCGGCCATGGTCTGCATGCCGTAGCAGATACCCAGCAGCGGAACCTTGAGGTCGAATACCGCTTGCGGAGCCCGCGGGCTGTTGGCCTCGTGGACCGACTCCGGGCCACCGGCCAGGATGACGCCGTTGGGTGCGAACTCGCGAATCGCCGCGTCGTCCATGTCGAACGGATGCAGTTCGCAGTACACGCCGATTTCGCGCACGCGGCGGGCAATCAGCTGGGTGTACTGGGAACCGAAGTCGAGGATCAGGATACGCTGGGCGTGAATGTCGAGGGCCATGGCTCATTCTCGTCAAAAAACAGAAACGACACGGGGCTGCGAAAACAGCCCCGGCTACAAAACTCGTTGGGAGGCAACCCGGCGAAGGCCAAGCTGCCGACCCGATCAACCAACGCGATAGTTCGGCGCTTCCTTGGTGATCTGCACGTCATGGACGTGGGATTCGGCCATGCCGGCACCGGTGATGCGGACGAACTCGGGCTTGGTGCGCATTTCTTCGATGTTGGCGCTGCCGGTGTAGCCCATGGAGGAACGCAGGCCACCCATCAGTTGATGGATGATCGCGGCCAGCGAGCCCTTGTAGGCGACGCGGCCTTCGATACCTTCAGGTACCAGCTTCTCGGCACCCGCCGAAGAGTCCTGGAAGTAGCGGTCCGAAGAGCCCTGGGCCTGGGACATCGCCCCCAGCGAACCCATGCCACGGTAGGCCTTGTAGGAACGGCCCTGGAACAGTTCGATTTCGCCCGGAGCTTCTTCGGTACCGGCGAACATCGAACCCATCATCACAGCGGAGGCACCGGCGACGATGGCCTTGGACAGGTCACCGGAGAAACGGATACCGCCGTCGGCGATCAGTGGCACGCCAGTGCCTTCCAGCGCTTCGGCGACGTTGGCGATGGCGCTGATCTGCGGCACGCCGACACCGGCGACGATACGGGTGGTGCAGATGGAGCCCGGGCCGATACCGACCTTGACCGCATCGGCGCCTGCCTCGACCAGGGCCTTGGCCGCTGCGCCGGTGGCGATGTTGCCGCCAATCACCTGAACCTGCGGGTAGTGCTCCTTGACCCAGCGTACGCGGTCGATCACGCCCTTGGAGTGACCGTGGGCGGTGTCGACCACCACCACGTCGACGCCAGCGGCCACCAGCGCTGCAACGCGCTCACCGGTGTCCTTGCCGGTACCGACCGCGGCACCGACGCGCAGACGACCCTGGTCGTCCTTGCTGGCCAGCGGGTAGGCCTTGGCCTTTTCGATGTCCTTGACGGTCATCATGCCCTTGAGGCTGAACTTGTCGTCGACGATCAGGACCTTCTCGAGGCGGTGCTTGTGCAGCAGCTCACGCACTTCGTTCTTGTCAGCGCCCTCACGGACGGTGACCAGACGCTCTTTGGGGGTCATGACTTCGCGCACCGGGATGTCCAGGCGGCTTTCGAAACGCACGTCGCGGGAGGTGACGATACCGACCAGGTCGCCGTCGTGCAGCACGGGCACACCGGAGATGTTGTGCTGGCGGGTCAGGTCGAAGAGGTCACGCACGGTGGCGTCGGCCTCGATGGTGATCGGGTCCTTGACTACACCGGCTTCGAACTTCTTGACCTTGCGGACTTCAGCGGCCTGCTGGTCGATGGTCATGTTCTTGTGGATGATGCCGATACCGCCTTCCTGCGCCATGGCGATGGCCAGGCGGGCTTCGGTGACGGTGTCCATGGCTGCGGAGACCAGCGGAATGTTCAGCTCGATGCCGCGGGTCAAACGGGTTTTGAGACTGACTTCGTTGGGCAGGACCTCGGAATAACCGGGTACAAGGAGAATGTCGTCAAATGTTAAGGCTTCTTGACTGATACGCAGCATCGCGGGGGCTCCCGAGCGGGAAAATTGGAAGCGCGCCATTATACCCACACACACTGGCCGGCTCAATGCAAAAACTTGGCCCGTTTACAAAGCCGGTTACAAACCCAAACCACCCCGTTCAGTCCTGCCAGCGCACCTTCACCCAGGTCACCGAACGGTCCAGCCGCGCGGCGAACTGGTCGAGAAAATCCTTCTTGAAGCCGGCAGCCAGCCAATCGTTGAAGATGAAACCCAGGTTGGAGAACCCGCATGGGTCAAGAAACAGAAAGCCGTTGATGTCATCTTCATGGCCGCACAGCGGGCAGGTGAAGTTGTCGGTGTGGCCGGGCATCCAGTCTTCCAGGCTTTCGAACAGCGCCTCACCGATCTCCTGGCGGCACTCCGGGCAGCCGGCCTCTTCGGCAAACCCGTCGAGCGGCGTATAAATGCAGCGCCGGGTGACGATCTCCAGGCCATTGACCGGCTGGCCGAACGGCAGCACGTCGGGGTTCTCCACCACCTTGCGAGCGCCCGGCGCGATGGCATAGGCCATACGGTTGCCAGTACGCCCGCAGGTGCTCAGCTCGGGCTCCACCACATTGAGCTTGACCAGCCAGCGCAATGCCTGGCGCGCCTTGAGTTCATGCAGCGGAAAACTGGAGATTTGCGGGACGATGATGCTCTGGCTGGGCATGGCGAGGGTCACAGGAAGATGGAACAGGGGCGGCAGCTTAATTCGCCGCCGCCACAGGTCAAGCCTCAGCCGCCGAAGTAACGCGCCAGCAGGGCGATGCCGCTGATCAGCACCAGCCAGGTAATCAGCCGCACGAAGGCTTCGCGGGACAACTTCATGGTCAGCGAGCGGCCGACCCATGAGCCGAACAACATCGCTGGCAGCAAGCAGGCTGCCAGCACCAGCAAGGGGATCTGCGCATAGACCCCGGCGATGATGAACAACCCCAGGCGTACCACGGTGCTGCAACTGATCAGCGCCCCCTGGGTGGCGCGCACCTGCTCCTTGGCCTCCAGGCGACCATTGAGATAGATGGCATAGAGAAAGCCGCCACTGCCGAACAACGCACCGAACAGCCCGCCCACGATACCCATCGGCACCGCCCAGCCGGCCGACAGATTGGCCGGGCGTACCTTCACCGCCAGGCTGTACAACGCATAGGCGGTCACGAACAGCCCCATCAGCAACAGCAGCACATCGGACTTGAGGTTGAGCAGAAACAGCACACCCAGCGTGCAGCCCACCGCCATACAGGGCAGCAGGCGCAGCAGCTCGCCCTTGACCACCGACTGCCGAGCCGGCAGCAGATTACCCAGCGCAGCAAGAAAATCGAGCATGACCAGCAAGGGGATGATGCGCGACAACGACATGAAGTGAATCAGCACCGGCCCGGCCACCAGGGCAGTACCGAAGCCAGCGATGCCGAAAACGATATAGGCGGCCAGTACCGCCAGTTCGATGCACAACCAGTCCAGCGGGCTGAACCCCAGCTGGGAAAACCACACGATACCTTGCTCGATGCCCACTCCACGCTCCTTGTGCCGCTTGTCATTGTTTTTCCATATAACGCCAGCGTCTGGAAAAGCGCCAGCACCAGGCCGTATTTCCCTTTATGATGGCCGCCATGATCAAAGACCCTTTCGCAAGACTCGGCCTGGACCGGGAAGTCCTCACTGTCAGCCAGCTCAACGGCCGCGCCCGGGTGCTGCTCGAAGACGTATTCACCGGCATCTGGGTCGAGGGCGAGATTTCCAATCTGTCGCGCCCGGCGTCCGGGCATGTCTACTTCACCCTCAAGGACAGCAACGCCCAGGTGCGCTGCGCGCTGTTCCGCCAGAACGCCGCGCGAGTACGCCAGGCGCTCAAGGATGGCCTGCAGGTCAAGGTCCGCGGCAAGGTCTCTCTCTACGAAGGCCGTGGCGACTACCAATTGATCCTCGATGCTGTCGAGCCCGCTGGCGATGGCGTGCTGCGCCAAGCCTTCGAAGCCCTCAAGGCCCAACTGGGCGAAGAAGGCCTGTTCAGCACCGAACGCAAGCACCCCCTGCCCCAGCACCCACGCCGCATCGGCATCGTCACCTCGCCCACCGGCGCGGTGATCCGCGACATCATCAGTGTGTTCCGCCGTCGCGCCCCGCAGGTCGAGCTGATCCTGATCCCTACCGCCGTGCAAGGCCGCGAGGCGGTCGGGCAGATCGTCGGCGCCCTGCAACTGGCCGACCGCGCCGGCTTCGACGCGCTGATCCTGGCCCGTGGCG
The DNA here is from genome assembly GCF_913777995.1 of uncultured Pseudomonas sp. Taxonomy (GTDB): domain Bacteria; phylum Pseudomonadota; class Gammaproteobacteria; order Pseudomonadales; family Pseudomonadaceae; genus Aquipseudomonas. The sequence continues at coordinate 160,881 of NZ_CAJYVE010000010.1, forward strand.
GGGGCTCGCTGGAAGACCTCTGGTGTTTCAACGAAGAGCCCGTAGCCCGTGCCATCGCCGCCTGCGTTACACCGATCGTCAGCGCAGTGGGGCATGAAACCGACGTTTCCATCAGCGACTTCGTCGCCGACGTGCGTGCCCCCACCCCGTCGGCGGCCGCCGAGCTGCTGGCCCCCGACACCAGCGACCTGCACCGCCGGGTCGAGAACCTGCAACGTCGCCTGCACAGCCGCATGCGCGAGAAACTGGCCCGCGAACAATTGCGCCTCGACGGGCTGTCGCGGCGCCTGCGCCACCCCGGCGAGCGGTTGCGTCAGCAGGCGCAACGCCTGGATGACCTGGATATGCGCCTGCGTCGCGCCTTCGAGCAAGGCATGCGCAAGCAGCAGCTACAGGTCGCTCACCTGCAGAGTCGCCTGGCCGCCCAGCATCCGGGACGCACCCTGGCCTTCCTGCGCCAGCGCCTGGATGCCCTGGCCGAGCGCCTGCCGCGAGCGATGCGCGAGCAGATCAAGGCCCGCCGCCTGCAATTGCACAGCCAGATGCAGACCCTGCATGTGGTCAGCCCCTTGGCGACCCTGGGTCGAGGCTACAGCATCCTTCTCGACGAACGGGGCCAGGCGATCCGCCAGGCCGCGCAGACCCACAACGGCCAGCGCCTCACTGCCCGCTTGGGCGAAGGCGAGCTGCAAGTGCGGGTGGAAGACAACCACCTGACGCCCGTAACCCTTTCCCTTCTGGACTGACCCGCCGATGCTTCGTCTTATCGCACCGTTGTTCGCCCTGCTGCTCTGCCTGCCAGCACAGGCCGAGAGCTACATTTCGCGCATGCTCAACAAGCCGGTACCCGGTGGCGTGGCGGTCATCGACCTGGGCAATGCCGCACAGCCGCCCAAGGCCACCTACCAGGGCAAGCCGGTGTTGGTGGTGCGCGAACAGGACGGCGGCTGGCTGGCCATCGTCGGCATTCCATTGAGCGTCAAGCCCAGCACCCAGCAGGTCGTGAGTGGTGGCCGCAGCCTGAACTTCACAGTGGGCAGCAAGAAATACAAGGAACAGCGCATTACCCTGAAGAACCAGAGCCAGGTCACCCCGGACACCGAGCAGACCAAGCGCTACGAGCGGGAATTGGCCGAGCAGTTACGTGCCTATCGCAGCTTCAGCCCTGGCACGCCGAGCAACCTGATCCTCGACAAGCCGGTGAATGGCCCGCTGTCGAGTCGCTTCGGTGTGCGCCGCTTCTTCAACGGTGAAGAACGCAACCCGCACTCGGGCCTGGACTTCGCCGTGCCAGCCGGCACGCCGATCAAGTCACCGGCAGCCGGCAAGGTGATCCTCACCGGTGACTACTTCTTCAATGGCCAGACCGTGTTCGTCGACCACGGCCAGGGTTTCATCAGCATGTTCTGCCACCTGTCAAAGATCGACGTGAAGGTCGGCGATGCGGTGCCACGCGGCGGCGTGGTGGGCAAGGTCGGCGCCACCGGCCGCGCCACCGGCCCGCACATGCACTGGAACGTCAGCCTCAACGATGCACGAGTGGACCCGGCGATCTTCATCGGCGCGTACGAGCCCTGACCTGACGTCGGAGCCTTGCGTATTGAGCGGCCTTGCCAGCTTTTCGCGAGCAAGCTCGCTCCTATAAAAACCGGAAACCGTTTAACCGCCCCGTTGGCGCTTGCTTGCTCGCGATAGCTGCGTCACGTTCACAGCAGATGCATGGGTTTTGCTCACCTGTTCTCGAGCAAGCTCGCTCCAACAAAAGCCGAAGAGTTCTACTAACCTGAATTGGCACTAGTCGCTATCGCGCCAACGGGCCAACCTTTCCTGAGTCGCCTCGCTGAACCCGGCCACGTCCTCCTCCGTCAGCGCATTGCGCGCGTAAAGCGCTATCAGATAGCTGCCAGCCTTGCTGCGCGAGAACCCCAAGGCATCGAAGGTAAGACGAATATCCTTGATTCCCTCATCAATGATGTTCTTGGTTTTCCACACCTGCTCTCTGGCCGAGAGTCCTTCTATCTGCATGACCTGCCTGGCCTCGGCGAAAATCTGCTCGAACAGCCGCTCGATGGCGGCGTCATGAATCTTGCTGAGGTGCTTCCAGTCCTTCTCCGGAAACGGTACGTAGTTCATAAGTAGTGCCCCGCGGACGAACGAATGAAAGAGAGAAGATAAGACAACTGTACGTGCAACACCTCAAGATATGACGCAATAAAAAATTAAAACTCTGGATTCTTACGCCATAAAAAACCCGCCTAACACCAAAAACGAAGATTCCTCTCAATTTTTTGCAACTGCTTGCCAACATTTACCCCAATGGTTACGGTTGGCCCCATGAAAACCTCTCAAACCCTCATTCTGCTGCGTCAGCACGCCTGCCTGGATCTGGTCAGCGCACGACTGCCAGGCCTGACCGTCTGACCTCGCCCCTGCCTCATCCGCATTCGTATTGCCTGGCCGCCCTCTATCGGCCGCTATAGCACAAGCACAAAGGATTAGCCCGATGACCATGCTCAAAGACCCTTCGAAGAAGTACCGTGCGTTTCCGACCATCAACCTGCCGGACCGCACCTGGCCTTCGAAGTCCATTACCCAGGCGCCAATCTGGTGCAGCTCCGACCTGCGCGACGGCAACCAGTCGCTGATCGAGCCAATGGACTCGGCCAAGAAGCTGCGCTTTTGGAAGACCCTGGTCAGCGTAGGCGTCAAGGAAATCGAAGCCGCCTTCCCAGCCGCCTCGCAGACCGACTTCGACTTCGTCCGCACCCTGATCGAAGACAACCATGTGCCCGAGGACACCACCATTCAGGTGCTGACCCAGGCCCGTGAAGACCTCATCGCCCGTACCTTCGAATCGCTGCGCGGCGCCAAGAAAGCCATCGTCCACCTGTACAACGCCACCAGCCCGTCGTTCCGCCGCATTGTCTTCAACCAGGACAAGCAAGGCGTGAAGGACATCGCGGTCAATGCCGCCAAGCTGTTCGTCAAGTACGCTGCCCAGCAGCCGGAAACCCAATGGACCTTCCAGTATTCGCCAGAGACCTTCAGCGCCACCGAGCTGGAGTTCGCCAAGGAAGTCTGTGACGCGGTCATCGAGGTGTGGAACCCGACTCCGGAACACAAGATCATTCTCAACCTGCCGGCCACTGTCGAAGTCTCGACACCGAACGTCTACGCCGACCAGATCGAGTGGTTCTGCCGTCACGTCAACCGTCGTGACAGCGTGCTGATCAGCCTGCACACCCACAACGACCGTGGCACCGGCGTAGCCGCCACTGAGCTGGGCCTGATGGCCGGCGCCGATCGTGTCGAAGGCTGCCTGTTCGGCAACGGCGAGCGCACCGGCAACGTCGACCTGGTGACCCTGGGCCTGAACCTCTATACCCAGGGTGTCGACCCTGAGCTGGACTTCTCCGACATCGACGGCATCCGCAAGGTGGTCGAAGAGTGCAACCAGATCCCGGTACACCCACGCCACCCTTACGTCGGCGACCTGGTGCACACCGCCTTTTCCGGCTCGCACCAGGATGCGATCCGCAAGGGCTTCTCCCAGCAGAAAGACGATGCGCTCTGGGAAGTGCCTTACCTGCCGATCGACCCGGCCGATATCGGCCGCAGTTACGAGGCGGTGATCCGCGTCAACAGCCAGTCCGGCAAGGGCGGTATCACCTACCTGCTGGAGCAGGAATACGGTATTTCCCTGCCACGCCGTATGCAGATCGAGTTCAGCCAGGTGGTGCAGGGTGAAACCGACCGCCTGGGCCTGGAAATGACCGCGCAGCAGATCTACGCCCTGTTCAAGCGCGAGTATCTGCAGGCCAATAAACCGTACGCCCTGGTCAGCCACCGCCTGCAGGAAGAGAACAACACCAGTGCCGTGGATGCCGAGGTCAACGTCAACGACGAAACCCACCACTGGAAAGGCAAGGGTAATGGTGCACTGGAAGCGCTGGTCTCCAGCCTGCCAGTGCGGGTCGAGATCATGGACTACAACGAGCACGCCATCGGGGCTGGCACGACCGCCAAGGCGGCGGCCTACATCGAACTGCGCGTCAACGGCGAACGCGCCGTGCATGGCGTGGGTATCGACGAAAACATCACCACCGCCAGCTTCAAGGCCCTGTTCAGCGCACTGAATCGCTCGCTGAGCCAGTCGCCGACCACCTCCGCTGCAGCCTGACCCCCCTGCAAACTTCGCCTCAAAATGCACCCTATTGGTGCTTGAGGCGAAGTTTTCTCCTGTTTTTGCCCCACCGTTGTGCAAGTTGCATTTCTCGCATACCCCCCGCACATTCGGCATAAGGCACGCCCAAATCACCGTGATAGCATTGCGGCCTTAAACGTTTCAGGCATAAGCCGCTTGACCTGCTCGGGTCATCTCATCTGGCTGTTAACGTGCCTCTAGCGCGTTGAATCACAAGTTGGCTGCACAATCCTGATCGTGCCTTTGACCACCATGCTGCATGGCCACGCCTGACAGCCAAGATCACTGGCCATTTTTTGCACGAACTTGTGAGTCACCACACTAGGCTGTAATCCTTATTTATCACGACGACCATCGCATTGATTTTCGAACGAGAATCCTGCACGGAGCGACTCACCGTGCATTGAGAAAACCGTCGGCCTCGCTGCTGCCAGGCTGACCCTGCCCTACATGGAGCGACTATGCCCAAGGCTTCCCATCAAGGCCTGCGCCGCAGCTTTCGTGCGCTGACCTCTTCCAGTTCCTGCTACCGCACCGCCTCGGTATTCGACCCCATGTCCGCCCGCATCGCGGCCGACCTCGGCTTCGAAGTCGGTATCCTCGGCGGCTCGGTCGCCTCGCTGCAGGTGCTGGCAGCTCCGGACTTCGCGCTGATCACCCTCACCGAGTTCGTCGAGCAGGCCACCCGTATTGGCCGCGTCGCCGAGCTGCCCTTCATTGCCGACGCCGACCATGGCTACGGCAACGCGCTGAACGTGATGCGCACCGTGATCGAGCTGGAGCGCGCCGGCGTGGCGGCCCTGACCATCGAAGATACCCTGCTGCCAGCGCAATTCGGCCGCAAATCCACCGACCTGATCTCGGTAGCGGAAGGCGTGGGCAAGATGCGCGCCGCGCTGGAAGCCCGTGTAGACCCTGAACTGTCGATCTTCGCCCGCACCAATGCCGGTATCCTGCCGGTGGCCGAGGCCAACGATCGCATGAAGCAGTACCAGGCCACCGGTGTTGACGGCATCACCGTGGTCGGCGTGCGTGATTTCGAGCATCTGGCGCAGATTTCCGAAGGCATCACCGTGCCGATGATGCTGGTCACCTACGGCAACCCAGAGCTGCTGGACAATAAGCGCCTGGCGGAAATGGGCGTGCGCATCTGCGTGGATGGTCACGCGGCCTACTTCGCGGCGATCAAGGCGACCTACGACAGCCTGCGTGCACAGCGCCAGATCACCTGCAAGACCAGCGAAATGAGCGCCACCGAGCTGACCCACACCTACACGCAGCCGGAAGACTACGTGCAGTGGGCGAAGAAGTTTATGAACGTGAACGAGTAAGCGCCGGGCATTAAAAAACCTCCGTCTCTGGCGAGACCGGAGGTTTTTTTGTGCCCTCGATAATCTCAGGCGGTGGTGTTCACGCTACCCTGGGCCTGCAACTGCATCAGCGAACCCTGCAAGCTGACCAGCTGCGCGCTGGTGGTGGCGATCTGTGCCTGGATGGTCGCCACCTGAGCGGCCTTCTCCACTTCAGAGCCTTTGCTCTTCTGTGCAGCCGCCAGCTGCTGCTGCAATTGCTGCAGTTGCTTCTGAGCCTCTTTGATCTGCTTCTCGAGCTGCTCGGTCATCTGCTCGGTAGATGACTTGCCACTGGAGGCGCCCCCGCCTGCAGCGGTGGCGGTCAGCTTGCTGGTGTCAGCGGACACTGCGGAAGACTTGCCCTTGTCATCGGCAGTGGTGTCTTGCGCCTGCTGTGCTGGCGTGCGGGCACCCAGTGAAAGCACGCTGCTGTAGCTGGTCAGCGAACTGGTGTTGATCGTAGTCATGACGACCTCCTCTGATATTGCCAGCTGTATCGGCCGCCGGCCGCGCAACTGAAGGGCGATCATTGTATCCGGAAGGTATCAACATCCAGATAAGCAGGAAAACGGTCGCGATAGGCAGCCAGTCCGGCGCCGTCCAGGGTCGCCGTGAACACTCCGTCGGCTGTTCCGACCTCCAGCAGGCTGTCACCCTGGAAATCCAGCACTTGGCTGTCACCGGCATACACCAGGCCATTGCCATCCTTGCCGACCCGATTCACCGCCGCCACATAGCAGAGGTTTTCGATGGCCCGCGCAGGCAGCAGACGATTCCAGTGCAAACGGCGGGCGCCTGGCCAGTTGGCGACATAAAGCAGCAGATCGGTGTCCATGGCATCGCGGCTCCACACCGGAAAGCGCAGGTCGTAGCAGATCAGCGGGCGGATGCGCCAGCCATTGAGCTCGACGACGACCTGCTGCTCACCGGCACTGTAGTGTTCATGTTCGCCGGCCATGCGGAACAGGTGGCGCTTGTCGTAGTGCGCCAGCTCACCGTCGGGGCGCGCCCAGTACAGACGGTTGCGGTAACTGCCATCGGCGGCCTGCACGATCACGCTGCCGGTCACCACCGCCTCCAGGCGCTGCGCCTGGGCCAGCAGCCACTGCGCGGCCGGACCGTTCTCCGGCTCGAACTGGCCTGCCGAATCCATGCTGAAACCGGTGCTGAACATCTCCGGCAGAATCACCAGGTCGGCGCCATGAGCCTGCTTGAGCAGGTCATCGAAGTGAGCGAAGTTGGCTTGCGGGTCGTGCCAGGCCAGCTGGGTTTGCACCAGGGCCAGCTTCAGCGGCGGCAGCGTGTTCAGATCGCGCATAGTTTTTCCGCTGCCTGGCGCAGCGTCTCCTCACGTTTGGCGAAGCACAGACGAATCAGCCGCTGACCTTCGGGCGGCTGCTGATAGAACACCGAGACTGGAATGCTGGCCACGCCGTGCTCACGGGTCATCCACAGGGCCATGTCGACATCCTTGAGGTCTGGACGGATCTGCGAATAGTCCACCAGCTGAAAGTAGGTGCCGGCCACGGGCTGGAAGGTGAAGCGCGAGCCGGCCAGTTGGTTGCAGAAGAAATCCCGCTTGGCCTGATAGAACCCTGGCAACTCGTCGAGGTGCTCGGGGTGTTCGGCCATGAACTCGGCCAGGGCGAACTGCAAGGGTGTGACGCCGCAAAAACTCACGTACTGGTGCACCTTGCGCAGCTCTGCGGTCAAGGCCGGCGGCGCCACCACGTAGCCGGTTTTCCAGCCGGTGACGTGGTAAGTCTTGCCAAACGAGCTGACCACGAAAGCCCGCGCATACAGCGCCTCATGGGCCAGCACACTGGCATGCTGACGGCCGTCGTAGACCAGGTGCTCGTAGACCTCGTCGCTAATCACGTAGATGTCGCGGTCGGCGATCAGCCGGGCCAGTTGATCCAGCTCGGCCCGACTGATCAACGCACCGCAAGGGTTGTGCGGGGTGTTGATGATGATCATGCGGGTGCGCGGGCTCAGCGCGTCGCTGAGTGCCTGCCAGTCGATGGGGAAATCCCGGGCATCGAGCTGCACATGCACACAGCGCCCGCCGGCCAGCTCCACCGAGGGCTCATAGCTGTCGTAGCAGGGGTCGAAGACGATCACCTCGTCACCGGGCCGGATCACCGCCTGCACGGCGCAGAAGATGGCCTGGGTGGCACCGGGCGTAATGGTCACCTCACTGTCGGCATCGACCTGCGCGCCATACAGGCGAGCGATCTTCGCCGCCACCTGCTCGCGCAAAGCGGGCAGGCCGGTCATCGGTGAATACTGGTTGCGTCCCTCGGCCACGTGCCGGCCCACCGCATCGCGCAGCGCCTGCGGCCCATCGAAATCGGGAAAGCCCTGAGACAGGTTGATCGCCCCGGTCTGCGCCGCGAGCTGAGACATGACGGTAAAGATGGTGGTGCCCACATTGGGCAACTTGCTGTCGAGCATGGAAGGCCTGCGCTGGGGATGAACCGAAGGGTTCAACCCTAGCGCAGGTTTGAGCTGCAAGCTACAAGCTGCAAGCCACAAGAAAAAGCCAAGGCAGAGCGCGCACCGCTTTTTCTTGCCGCTTATGGCTTGCAGCTTGCCGCTGCTTCTAGCGCTTCTTGTCGCGGCGCTTCTTGTCGGCCTTCTTGTGGTGCGACATCAGGCGGCGCTTCTTGTTGACCTGGCGGTCGGTCAGCTTGTTCTTGATGTGCTCGTACGGGTTGTCGCTGCCCTTGAACTCGATGCGGATCGGCGTACCGACCAGCTTGAGCACGCGGCGGTAGGTGTTCTCCAGGTAGCGCACGTAGGACTTGGGCACGGCCTCGACCTGGTTGCCGTGGATCACGATCAGCGGCGGGTTGGCACCACCGAGGTGGGCATAGCGCAGCTTGATGCGTCGGCCATTGACCATCGGCGGCGCATGGTCGCTGACCGCATCTTCGAGAATCTGCGTCAGGCGGCTGGTCGGCCAGCGGGTCACCGCCGACTTGAAGGCGTTCTGTACCGAAGCGTACAGGTTACCCACACCGGTGCCGTGCAACGCGGAAATGAAGTGGATGTCGGCGAAGTCGACGAAGAACAGCCGGCGCTCCAGTTCGATCTTCACGTAGTCGCGCTCGCCAGGGGTCATGCCGTCCCACTTGTTGAGGGCGATGACCATGGCACGGCCAGACTCCAGGGCGAAACCGAGCAGGTTCAGGTCGTGGTCGACCACGCCTTCACGAGCGTCCATCACGAAGATCACCACGTTGGCGTCCTTGATGGCCTGCAGGGTTTTGACCACCGAGAACTTCTCGACTTCCTCGTGGATCTTGCCGCGCTTGCGCACCCCGGCGGTGTCGATCAGGGTGTACTTCTCTTCATTGCGCTCGAACGGAATGTAGATACTGTCGCGGGTGGTGCCGGGCTGGTCGTAGACGATGACCCGGTCTTCACCGAGCATGCGGTTGACCAGCGTCGACTTGCCAACGTTGGGGCGACCGATGATGGCGATCTTGATGCCATCCTTTTCGCTCGGGCCAGGAATGCGCTTGGCTTCCTCGCCTTCGGCGACCTCTTCGTCTTCCTCGCCTTCGGCGGCAGCGGCTTCTTCGTCTTCGTCCCAGGTCAGCCCCTGCAGGACGATGTCGAGCATCTGCGAAACACCACGCCCATGGGCGCCGGCCACCGGAATGGCGTCACCCAGGCCCATGGGGCTGAATTCGGCGCGGGCCAGGTTTTCGTCGATGTTGTCGATCTTGTTGGCGATCACGAAACTGCGTTTGTTGCGCTTGCGCAGGTGCTCGCCAATCATCTGGTCGGCGGCGGTATAGCCGGCCTTGGCATCGACCAGGAACAGGACGACATCGGCCTCCTCGATGGCCATCAGCGACTGCTCGGCCATCTTTTCATCCATGCCGTGCTCGTCGCCGGAGATACCACCGGTGTCGATCAGAATGTACGAGCGCCCTTTCCACTTCGCCTCTCCGTACTGGCGATCTCGGGTCAGACCGGAAAGGTCGCCGACGATGGCGTCTCGGGTTCGGGTCAAGCGGTTGAACATGGTGGACTTGCCGACGTTCGGTCGGCCCACCAGGGCGATTACGGGAACCATGCGGCTCTCCACTGCGTTATTTCAGAAAATACAAAAGCCGCTGCTAGGCAGCGGCCGGAGTTCTGGGCGGGTTCCGAAGAGCCCGCAGCCCTGCCGGAGCAGGGTCGGCCGGAGCGGGCAGCTCCGGCCTTGGCGATCATTGCTTGATGGTCAGGGCTTCGAGTTTGCCACTGTTGCCATACACGTAGATCATGTCGCCGACCACCAGCGGGCGTGCCCGCAGGCCGTCGCTGTCGATGCGCTCACGCCCGACGAAGCGGCCGTCCACCTGGCTCAGCAGGTGCAGGTAACCCTCGAAGTCACCCACGGCCACGTAGCTGGAAAACACCTCAGGGGCGCTCAGCTGACGACGGGCCAGCGAATCGTTGCTCCACAGCGCGGTGGACGAACGCTCGTCGATGCCTTCCACGGTGCCCGAAGCCAGGCTCACGTAGACGCTGCCGAAGCCCTGCGCCACGCCATCGTAGCTCGACGCATCGCGCTGCCACAGCACGCGACCGCTCTGCAGGTCCAGGCCGGCGACGCGGCCTTGGTAGCTGGCCACGTACAGGGTACCGCCAGACAGCAGCAGACCGCCGTCGATGTCGACCACGCGCTCCAGCTCCGAACGACCTTGCGGGATGGCAACGCGTTGCTCCCAGACCGGTACGCCATTGCTGATGTCCAGCGCCACCACCTTGCCGGTGGACAGGCCGGCCAGGGCCAGGCGGTTGGTCACGATCGGCGCGCCGGTGCCACGCAGGGTCAGTACCGCCGGTGTGCTTTCGTAGATCCAGCGTTGCGAGCCCGTGTAGGCATCCAGGCCAATCACGCGGTCATCCTGGGTCTGTACCACCACCACGTCGCCGTTGTTGGCCGGTGGCGCCAGCACTTCACTGGTCACCCGTGCACGCCATTTCTCGTCACCGGTGCTGGAGTCCAGAGCCACCACTTCACCCTTGAGGGTGCCGATGGTCAGCAGGCCGTAACCGACCCCCACGGCGCCGGACACCGGCAGGTCCAGATCCTTCTTCCACAGCGTCTCGCCGGTCATGCGATCCAGGGCGACGATCTCGCCGGTCACGTCGGCGGCGTAGATACGATCACCGTCGATGGCCGGTACCAGCATGTTGTAAGTCTTGCCCTGGCCGTCACCGACCGAATGGCTCCACTTCTTCTGCAGGACGACCTCCTCCTTGAAGCTGGTCAGCTCGGCCGGAGGCAATTCCTTCTTGCTGTTGCTGCTGCAACCCACGGCCATAACGGCCAGAGCCAGCAATGCTGCATGTTTCCAACGAATCACGTCACGCATCCCCTTTGGCCAGATCGTCGAGCTTCATTTGCAGACCACCCACCGCGGCGTCGGGCGACAGCGCGGACTTGGCCTTTTGGTACGCCGCATGGGCTTCGTCGGTACGACCGAGTTGCACCAGCAGGTCACCCTTGAGTTCTTCACGGCTGGCCAGGAACGCTTTGTCGGCGTCGCCAGCAAGCAGCTTGAGCGCGTCTTCGGCCTTGTTCTGCGCAGCCAGCACACGTGCCAGGCGCTGACGGGCGATCTCGCCCAGGGTGGCATTGGCGGGCTTGTCGGCTACAGCCTTGAGTTCGGCGGCCGCGTCGTCCAGCTTGCCGGTGTCTACCGCGACCTTGGCGACGAACAGGCTGGCGTATTGCGCGTAGGCGGTGCCGCCGTATTCGCTCTTGAGCTTGCCGGCCAGGTCGGCCACGCGAGCAGGATCAGCCTCACCGGTCGGCGTCAGCGAAGTTTCCAGCAGTTGCTGGTAGAGCACCGAGGCGTTGGCGGCCTGGGTACGCTGATACTTTTGCCAGTACTGCCAGCCGAAGACCACGATCAACGCCAGCAGACCGCCAGTTACCAGGGGTTTGCCGTTACGCTGCCACCAGTCCTTCATTACCGCCAGCTCTTCATCTTCGGTACGCGACACCCCAATACTCCTATCGCCAAATCAGCTGTTTTATTCGTTCAAGCCTGTGCCAGGCTGTTCGCCAGGTGCTCGGCCAGAGCCTCCCAGGCAATGTTCTGTTGCTCGCCCTGCCCGCGCAGCGGCTTGACACCGATCTGCCGGTTGGCCAGTTCTTCTTCGCCCAGGATCAGTGCGAACAGTGCGCCGCTCTTGTCGGCTTTCTTGAACTGGCTCTTGAAACTGCCGGCGCCGGCGTTGACCTGCAGACGCAGGTTGGGCAACTGGTCACGCACCTGCTCGGTCAGCGCCAGGGCAGCCAGCTCGGCCTGCTCACCGAAGGCGCAGAGGTAGACGTCGACCTGACGGGCCAGATCGGCCGGCACCTGCTCCAGGGTTTCCAGCAGCAGGACCAGGCGCTCGATGCCCATGGCGAAGCCTACGCCTGCCGTCGGCTTGCCGCCCATCTGCTCGACCAGGCCGTCGTAGCGGCCACCGGCGCAAACGGTGCCCTGGGCACCCAGCTTGTCGGTGACCCACTCGAATACGGTCTTGCTGTAGTAATCCAGGCCGCGAACCAGCTTGGGGTTGATCACGTAAGGAATGCCAGCGGCATCCAGACGCGCCTTGAGACCTTCGAAATGCACCCGCGACTCTTCGTCGAGGTAGTCGGCCAGTTTCGGCGCGTCTACCAACAGGGCCTGGGTTTCCGGGCTCTTGGTGTCGAGAATACGCAGCGGATTGGTCTTCAGACGACGCTGGCTGTCTTCGTCGAGCTGTTCATGCCGTGCGGCAAGGAATTCGACCAGGGCGTCACGGTAGCGGGCACGCGCCTCGCTGGTGCCCAGGCTGTTGAGTTCGAGCTTGACCGCATCGCGAATGCCCAACTGCCCCCACAGGCGCCAGGTCAGCACGATCAGCTCGGCGTCGATGTCCGGGCCGTCGAGGTTGAAGACTTCCACACCGATCTGGTGGAACTGCCGGTAGCGGCCCTTCTGCGGACGCTCGTGGCGGAACATCGGGCCGATGTACCAGAGTTTCTGCACCTGGCCACCGCCAGTGATGCCGTGCTCCAGCACCGCACGCACGCAGGCTGCGGTGCCTTCGGGGCGCAGGGTCAGGGAATCGCCGTTGCGGTCGGCGAAGGTGTACATCTCTTTTTCGACGATATCGGTCACTTCGCCGATAGAGCGCTTGAACAGCTCGGTGAACTCGACGATCGGCATACGGATCTGCCGATAGCCGTAGTTGTCCAGCAGACCCGATACGGTGCCTTCGAAATAGCGCCACAGCGGGGTCTGCTCGGGCAGGATGTCGTTCATGCCACGAATGGCTTGCAGAGACTTACTCACAAAAAATCCTTAGCAATCTTGATTAGCCGCGCACGATCACGGCGGCGTCGGCTTCTGCCTTTTCAGCGGCCTTCTCGCGAATCAGGCGCTCCAGTTCGGAGACGAGGTTCTCGTTACCCAGCTTCTGCGACGGCTTGCCATCGATGTAGATCAGGTTCGGGCTGCCACCGGTCAGGCCGATATGGGCCTCCTTGGCTTCACCCGGGCCATTGACCACGCAGCCGATGACCGCGACATCCATGGGCACCAGCAGGTCCTCCAGGCGACCTTCGAGTTCGTTCATGGTCTTGACCACATCGAAGTTCTGCCGCGAGCAGCTCGGGCAGGCGATGAAGTTGATACCACGGGAACGCAGGTGCAGCGACTTGAGGATGTCGTAACCGACCTTGACCTCTTCCACCGGGTCGGCGGCCAGCGAGATGCGGATAGTATCGCCAATCCCTTCGGCAAGCAGCATCCCCAGGCCCACGGCGGACTTCACCGTACCGGAGCGCAGGCCACCGGCTTCGGTGATACCCAGGTGCAGGGGCTGGACGATCTGCCGCGCCAGCTGGCGGTAGGCCTCGACGGCCATGAACACGTCGGACGCCTTCACGCTGACCTTGAAGTCCTGGAAGTTCAGGCGGTCCAGGTGCTCGACATGGCGCAGTGCGGACTCGACCAGCGCTTCGGGGGTCGGCTCGCCGTATTTCTTCTGCAGGTCCTTTTCCAGCGAACCGGCGTTGACGCCGATGCGGATCGGGATACCACGGTCACGCGCCGCATCGACCACCGCCTTGACGCGATCCTCACGGCCAATGTTGCCGGGGTTGATGCGCAGGCAGTCGACACCCAGCTCGGCCACGCGCAGGGCAATGCGATAGTCGAAGTGGATGTCGGCGACCAGCGGCACCTTGACCTGCTGCTTGATGCGCCCGAACGCCTCGGCGGCGTCCATGTCCGGCACCGAAACGCGCACGATGTCGACACCGGCGGCTTCCAGACGGTTGATCTGCGCGACCGTGGCGGCGACGTCGTTGGTGTCGCTGTTGGTCATGCTCTGCACGGCGATCGGGGCATCGCCACCGACCGGTACGGAACCGACCCAGATCTTTCTGGATTCGCGACGCTTGATGGGGGAATGGCCGTGCATGACTTATTGCCCTAGCTTCAGGCGAGCGGTTTCGCCGGTGGTGAATGGAGCGACGTCTACAGGCTGTCCGTTATAACTGACCTCGGCCCCTCGTGCGAAGCCCAGGCGGACCGAAAACGGCGGCTTGCCGCTGACTTCGAGGTTTTCGCCCTTGCGCTTGAGGGCACTGACCAGCACCTTGCCATTACCGTCGGTCACCTGGGTCCAGCAGTCGGCGGTGAACTTCATGGTGACCTGGGCGGAACCCGGCAGGATCGGCGCGATAGGCTCGGAAGAGGCCGGTGCGGAAGGCGCCGCCGGGGCCGTGCCTGCCGGGGTGTGCGCTACGCTCGGGGCGCTCGGGGCCTGCTGAGTGCTGCTGCCCTGGACTGCCGGGGTCGCAGGGGTGGTGGACGGGGCACTCGGCGCCTGGACGGCTGGCGCAGGAGCGCTGGCGATGGACTCAGGGGCCGGCGCCGCGGTCGAGGACGGGTTCAATGGCAATGGCGCGCTGCCCCCCTCGCTGGCCTGAGCAGGCGCCGGGGCCGGTTGCTGCGGCTCGTCGATCGGGTGAATCTGCGTGGTGCCATCGGCGCTTTCGACTTCGACGTGCTCCATCACCAGGCCGGTGAGGTCCTTGCCACGCTGTGCAGCCTGGTCCTGCCACCAGAGGAAGCCGCCACCGACCAGCACCAGCAGCAACAGCAGGCTGACGATACGCAGGATGTTGTGCGACAGCCGCACCGGCTCTTCGATACGCCCCAGCGAGTGGACTTCGCTGCCCTTGCCGTCGGTACCGGTGTACTGGTCGAACTGCGCGACCAGCGCAGCCTGGTCGAGCCCCAGCAGCTTGGCATAGGCCCGCACATAACCGCGCGCGAAGGTGTGACCGGGCAGCCTGTCGAAATCGCCGTTCTCGACGTGGTTCAACGAGGAGACGGTGAGGTTGAGCCGGTGGGCCACGTCAGGCAACGACCAATTCTGATGCTCACGGGCCTGGCGCAGGGTCTCCCCAGGATTTGCGCGATGGGCTGCTACAACTTCGGGATGCGCCGTTTTCATCATTGCTCCGACAGGTATTGCTGATATTCCGGCGTACCGGGATAGAGTCTTTTCAACTGCAGACCATAACTGGCTGCAGTGTTGCGGTCTTCGTAGATCTTCGCCAGGCGCAGGCCGAGCAGCAGGCTGCGAGCGTTCTGCTGGCTGAGCTGACTGTAACGTTCGTAGTATTCACGCGCCGGGACGTACTGCCCATCTTCGTAATACAGCTCTGCCATTTCCAGCAACGCGCGCGGCTGACGCCGGTCCAGACGCAGGGCACGGATGAAATGCTCACGAGCCTGTTCACGCTGCCCGAGCTTCAGGGCGGTCATGCCAAGGCTTTCGAAGACGCGGGAGCGCTCAGGATACAGGTTATCGGCGGCGGCCTGTTCGAAACGCGCGTAAGCGTCCTTATAACGCCCCTGCTCGTAGAGAAAACTGCCGTAGTTGTTGACGATGCGTGCATCGCCCTTGCTGGCGGCGATCGCCTTGAGGTAGTACTCGTCGGCCAGCTTCGGCTCCATCTCGGCCTGGAACACCAGGGCCAGGGCGGCATTGGCATCAGGGTCGTTGCCGTCGAGGTCCAGGGCCTTCTTCAAGGGCACCTTGGCGCGCTCGGTCTGCCCTTCCTGCAGATACCCCAGTCCCAGTTGCACATAGGCCTTGCGTGCCTCTTCGCGCCCCTTGCTGGTGGACAACGGGTTGACGTCACCCGACGAAACACATCCTGCCAGCCAGAAGGCGAAACATAACAGCAGCGAGGCACGCACAGACATGGAGTCTCTCTTTGCAGTCAGGTTCAAGAAGCCGCGCGACGGTCCTGCCCGGTCCCGGCTTCAAGCTCACGAACGGCGATGTAGCGTTCGCTGCGCCGTGTGCGGTCCATCACCTGGCCGACCAGCTGGCCACAGGCGGCATCGATGTCTTCGCCACGGGTAGTCCGTACGGTGACGTTGTAGCCGGCGTTGTGCAGCATGTCCTGGAAGCGGCGGATGGCGTTGTTGCTAGGCCGCTCGTAGCCGGAATGCGGGAACGGGTTGAACGGGATGAGGTTGATCTTGCAAGGGGTGTCCTTGAGCAGCTCGATCATCTCGGTGGCGTGCTGGGGCTGGTCGTTGACATCCTTGAGCAGGGTGTACTCGATGGTCAGCACGCGCTTTTCACCCAACGCAGCCATGTAGCGGCGGCAGGAGTCGAGCAGCACGCTCAGGGGGTATTTCTTGTTCAGCGGTACCAGCTTGTTGCGCAGCTCGTCGTTAGGCGCATGCAGCGACAGTGCCAGGGACACGTCGATGTGCTTGGCCAGTTCGTCGATCATCGGTACCACGCCGGAGGTGGACAGTGTCACCCGGCGCTTGGAAATGCCATACCCCAGGTCATCCATCATCAGATGCATGGCGGCGATGACATTGTCGAAGTTCAGCAGCGGCTCACCCATGCCCATCATCACCACGTTGGTGATGGCACGGTCGATGGTGGCGGGTACGCTGCCGAAGGATTTGTTGGCGATCCACACCTGGCCGATGACTTCGGCGGCGGTGAGGTTGCTGTTGAAGCCTTGCTTGCCGGTGGAGCAGAAGCTGCAGTCCAGGGCACAGCCTGCCTGGGACGAAACGCACAAGGTGCCACGTTTGCCCTGGGGAATGAACACGGTCTCGACGCAGCTGCCGGACGCCACGCGCACGACCCATTTGCGGGTACCGTCGCTGGAGATGTCCTCGCTGACCACTTCGGGGCCGCGGATCTCGGCACACGCCTTGAGCTTTTCGCGCAGGGCTTTGCCGACGTTGGTCATGGCGTCGAAATCATCGACGCCAAAGTGGTGAATCCACTTCATGACCTGACCGGCACGGAAGCGTTTCTCCCCGATGGACTCGAAGAATTTTTCCATTTCCGGCTGGGTCAGGCCCAGCAGGTTGGTTTTACCAGTGGTCGCAATCATGGATTCACCCTTCACTCGATAACCCGAAGGCTTAGCGAGCGGTTACCTCGGTTGCAGCGAAGAAGTAAGCGATTTCACGTGCAGCAGCGGCTTCGGAGTCGGAACCGTGGACGGCGTTGGCGTCGATGGACTCGGCGAAGTCGGCACGGATGGTGCCAGCAGCAGCTTCTTTAGGGTTGGTAGCGCCCATCAGCTCACGGTTGCGAGCGATAGCGTTCTCGCCTTCCAGAACCTGAACGACAACCGGACCGGAAGTCATGAAGGCAACCAGGTCACCGAAGAAGCCGCGCTCTTTGTGCTCGGCGTAGAAGCCTTCGGCTTCGGCCTTGGACAGTTGCTTCATTTTCGAGGCAACGATGCGCAGACCGGCTTCTTCGAAGCGAGAGGTGATCTTGCCGATGACGTTCTTGGCAACGGCGTCTGGCTTGATGATGGAGAAGGTACGTTGAACAGCCATGGTGAAACTCCAGAAACAGAGATTAAAGCGAAAAATTAAACCCGCGAATTATACGCGGGTTATGAGGTATTGCCTAACGCGATGCATAGAACCACCAGTGCGGACCTGTCGCCGAGGCGTTACGGCCCGGAAAATCGGGCCTTGCGCCCCAGGGCAACGATTGCTCGCCCGCGCCGCCGACCGCACTTTCAGTCGAGTTCTTCGATCCAGGCAGCCTGAATGGCCTCCAGGACCTTTTCTCCGCCGCGATCACGCTGATCATCGAACTCCGGCAGCTGGGTCACCCAGTCGCGCAGGTCGACGAAATTCACATAGCGCGGATCCACGTCAGGCCGCGTTTCAGCCAACTGGATCGCGATTTCCAGCACATCAACCCATTTGAGACTCATGAACGGTTTTCCTCAGGAATCAGTGCGGCGGCTCGGCAGCATGGTTGAGCGAGTACTTGGGAATCTCGACGGTGATGTCCTGGTCACCGACCCGGGCCTGACAGGCCAGGCGCGATTGCGGCTCAAGACCCCAGGCCTTGTCCAGCATGTCTTCTTCCAGCTCGTCCAGCTCGCCGGTCGAGTCGAAACCCTTGCGGATGATGCAGTGGCAGGTGGTGCAGGCACATACGCCACCACAGGCGCTCTCGATCTCGATGTGATGCTCATGGGCCAGTTCGAGGATCGAAACCCCCGGCTCGGCCTCGACGACCATCCCCTCAGGGCAATGCTCGTGATGGGGCAGGAAAGTCACCTTCGGCATCAATTATTCCTCGATATCATTCAGGTTGCGCCCCGCCAATGCGGCTTTGACCGTCGAATCCAGGCGTCGGGCAGCAAATGCATCGGTCACCTGCGACAGACGCTTGGTCTGCTGCTCGATGGCCGGGCCATCGGTGCCTTGCATCAGTTCACGGAGTTCATCCATCTGCAGCCTGATCACCAGGCGCTCTTCTTCGTCGAGCAGGCGCTCGCCATCGGCTTCCAGGGCACCCTGAACGGCCTCCAGCAGACGCTCGGCATCCACTTGCAGCTCGCGCAGGGCGCGCGCCGCCTTGTCCTGACCGGCATGCTGGAACGAGTCCTTGAGCATGCGGGCAATCTCGCCATCGGTCAGCCCATAGGACGGCTTGACCTGAATGCTGGCCTCGACACCCGAACCCAGCTCACGTGCCGCGACGCTGAGCAGGCCATCGGCATCGACCTGGAAGGTCACGCGAATCTTCGCCGCACCGGCGACCATCGGCGGAATGCCACGCAACTCGAAGCGCGCCAGGGAGCGGCAATCGCTGATCAGCTCGCGCTCGCCCTGCAGCACATGAATCATCATGGCTGTCTGGCCGTCTTTGTAGGTGGTGAATTCCTGGCCACGCGCCACCGGAATGGTGGTGTTGCGGGCGATGACTTTCTCCATCAGCCCGCCCATGGTCTCAAGACCGAGCGACAGCGGGATGACATCGAGCAGCAACAGCTCGCCACCGTCACGCTTGTTGCCCGCCAGGGTATCGGCCTGGATCGCCGCACCGATGGCCACCACCTGATCAGGGTCGATCTCGGTCAGCGGCTGGCGACCGAACAGCTCGGCCACGGCCTCCCGCACGCGCGGCACACGGGTCGAACCACCGACCATGACCACGGCCTGAACGTCGTCGATCTCGATGTCCGCGTCACGCACGGCACGGCGGCACGCCTTGAGGCTGCGCGCGATCATCGGCTCGATCAGCGCATTGAAGGCTTCACGGGTCAGCTCGGCACGCCAGCATTCGTAGACCACCTCGACACTCGCCGAGTCGGTCAAGGCTTCCTTCGCCGCGCAAGCCGCCTGCAACAGGCTGCGCTGTGCAGCAGGCGCCAGGTCGGCGGACAAGCCGGCACCCTGGATGATCCACTGAGCAATGGCGTGGTCGAAATCGTCACCACCCAGCGCTGTATCTCCGCCGGTGGCCAACACTTCGAACACCCCACCGGTCAGGCGCAGGATGGAAATATCGAACGTACCGCCGCCCAGGTCATAAATGGCCACGACACCTTCAGCCTGCTGGTCCAGACCATAGGCCACCGCCGCAGCGGTCGGCTCGTTGAGCAGGCGCAGCACGTTCAGGCCGGCCAGCTTGGCCGCGTCCTTGGTGGCCTGACGCTGGGCATCGTCGAAATAGGCCGGCACGGTGATCACTGCACCGACCAGCTCGCCACCGAGGGTGGATTCGGCGCGCAGGCGCAAGGTCTTGAGAATGTCGGCCGACACCTGCACCGGGCTCTTGGCGCCCTGTACGGTGTCGATGAATGGCATGTGGGACTCACCTTCGACGAAGCGATAGGGCAATTGCTCACCCAGCTGCTTGACGTCGCTCAGGCCACGCCCCATCAGGCGCTTGACCGAAAGCACGGTGTTCAGCGGGTCCAGCAAGGCAGCCGCTTTGGCAGCCTGCCCGACTTCGACACGGTCGGCATGGTAGCGCACTGCCGACGGCAGGATGACCTGACCGTTCTCATCGGGCAGCGGCTCGGAAAGACCGCTGCGCAAAGCAGCGACCAGCGAATTGGTGGTGCCCAGGTCGATACCGACAGCCAGACGGCGCTGATGCGGTTGTGGACTCTGGCCAGGTTCGGCGATCTGCAGTAAGGCCATGCTTTTAAGAATAATCACAGGCGTGCGGCCGCAACCGCACAGGGTTAGTCGTCGAGGCGCTCTTCGAGCTGGCGCACTTCTTGAGAGAGCTTGTCGAGAAACTGCATGCGCCGCATCAGGCGCTCGGCCTGTTCGCGTTGCGCTGCGTCGTCCCAACAGGCGGCGAAGCTGTCGTTGAGTTCCTGCTGGGCAGCCTTGAGGCGGCGCTTGAAGGCGGCGACGCCGTCCAGGTCTGCGTCGTCCTGGAGGTCTTCGAGTTCTTCGCGCCACTGCATTTGCTGAAGCAGGAAGTCCGGGTCATGCACCGTCACCTCAAGCGGCACCTCGCCGCCCTGCAAGGCCAGCAGGTAGCGAGCGCGACGCGGCGCGCTGCGCAGCGTCTGGTAGGCCTCGTTGAGATTGGCCGAGCGTTCCAGCGCCTGGCGCTGCTCATGCTCGGGGGCATCGGCGAAACGATCCGGGTGTACGCTGCGCGCCAGTTCGCGGTAGCGGCTGGCCAGCTGGTCGACGTCCACCTCGAAGCCGGGCTTGAGGTCGAACAACGCGAAATGACAAGGAGTTCCCACGATCGATCGCCTCAGACGTTGAAGCTTTCGCCGCAGCCGCACTCACCGCGCGAGTTGGGGTTGTTGAACTTGAAGCCTTCGTTCAACCCTTCGCGGACGAAGTCCAGCTCAGTGCCGTCGAGATACACCAGGCTCTTGGGGTCGATGATGACCTTCACGCCATGGGATTCGAATACCGAATCTTCCGGGGCCGTCTCGTCGACGAATTCCAGCACATAGGCCAGACCCGAACAGCCCGTGGTACGCACGCCAAGGCGAATGCCCTCACCCTTGCCGCGCCCGTCGAGGGAACGGCGAACGTGGTTGGCGGCGGCTTCTGTCATGCTGATTGCCATCGGAGCTCCTTGGTTTTGCCCAGCGATGCAGGGAAAGGCGGCTTACAGCAGGCCTTTCTTCTGCTTGTAGTCACGCACAGCGGCCTTGATCGCATCTTCGGCCAGAACCGAGCAGTGGATCTTGACTGGCGGCAGGGCCAGTTCTTCGGCCAGCTGGGTGTTCTTGATGGTTTCGGCTTCGTCCAGGGTCTTGCCCTTCATCCACTCGGTGGCCAGGGAGCTGGAGGCAATGGCCGAACCGCAACCGTAGGTCTTGAACTTGGCGTCTTCGATCACGCCTTGCTCGTTGACCTTGATCTGCAGGCGCATGACGTCGCCACAAGCCGGAGCACCGACCATGCCGGTACCGACATCCGGGTCCTCGGCATTCATCTTGCCGACGTTGCGGGGGTTCTCGTAGTGGTCGATGACCTTTTCACTGTAAGCCATGGTTCTGTTCCTCTCACATCAGGGTGCCGCTCTGCAGGCCGCGCGGCGGCGGCCTGTCCGGGAGGCGGCTTTCGATTAGTGCGCCGCCCACTCGATCTTGGAGATGTCGACACCGTCTTTGTACATGTCCCACAGCGGCGACAGTTCGCGCAGCTTGGTCACCGCCTCGCGGACCTTCTCGGCGGCGTAGTCGACGTCTTCCTCGGTGGTGAAGCGGCCGAAGGTGAAACGGATCGAACTGTGCGCCAGCTCGTCGTTGCGGCCCAGGGCACGCAGGACGTAAGACGGTTCCAGGGATGCCGAAGTACAGGCCGAACCGGACGACACGGCGAGGTCCTTGAGCGCCATGATCAGCGACTCACCCTCGACGTAGTTGAAACTCAGGTTCAGGTTGTGCGGAATACGGGCGGTCAGGCTGCCGTTGACGTACAGCTCTTCGAGGTCTTCGAGCTTCTTGAAGAAGCGCTCGCTCAGGGCCTTGATACGCTGGTTCTCGGCGGCCATCTCTTGCTTGGCGATGCGGAAGGCTTCACCCATGCCGACGATCTGGTGGGTCGGCAGGGTGCCGGAACGCATACCGCGCTCGTGACCGCCGCCGTGCATGGTGGCTTCCAGGCGTACACGCGGCTTGCGGCTCACGTACAGGGCACCGATGCCCTTGGGGCCGTAGGCCTTGTGCGCGGAAAAGGACATCAGGTCGACTTTCATCTTCGACAGGTCGATCTCGACCTTGCCTGGCGACTGAGCAGCATCGACATGGAACAGCACGCCGCGCGAGCGGGTCAGCTCGCCAATGGCGGCGATGTCGGTAATGGTACCGACCTCGTTGTTGACGTGCATGACCGACACCAGAATGGTGTCTTCACGCAGGGCAGCCTCGACCATGGCTGGGGTGACGATGCCGTCTTCGCCCGGCTCGAGGTAGGTGACTTCGAAACCTTCGCGCTCCAGCTGGCGCGCGGTGTCCAGGATCGCCTTGTGCTCGATCTTGGAAGTGATGATGTGCTTGCCCTTGGTGTGATAGAAGTGCGCCACGCCCTTGAGGGCCAGGTTGTCGGACTCGGTGGCACCCGAGGTCCAGACGATCTCGCGCGGGTCGGCACCAACCAGATCGGCGACCTGGCGACGGGCGTTCTCGACGGCTTCCTCGGCCTTCCAGCCGAACACATGGGAGCGAGATGCCGGGTTACCGAAGTTGCCGTCGACAGTCAGGCAATCCATCATCTTCTGGGCGACACGCGGATCGACCGGCGTCGTCGCGGAATAATCGAGGTAAATCGGCAACTTCATTGCATATCTCCTATCAGGCAGGCGCACCGCTCATTCATCTGCGTTCATTCGACGGCGGACGTTTCAATCTTACCCAGTTGCGACATGTTGCTCGTGTTCGAGCAGCGACGCAGATCCTGGCGCTGAGCGACTTCCTGCACTTCACGGCGAGTGACGAGGTCGGCCAGGCTAATACCGCTGAGGAACTCGTGGATCTGTTGACTAAGGTCGCACCACAGGTGGTGGGTCAGGCAGGTATCACCGGCGTGGCAATCGCCCAAACCCTGGCAACGGGTGGCATCGACCGACTCGTTGACCGCATCGACCACCTGGGCCACCTGGATGCCTTTCATGTCACGCGAAAGCTGGTAGCCCCCACCGGGGCCCCGCACGCTCGACACCAGGTTACTGCGCCGCAGCTTGGCGAACAGCTGCTCCAGGTACGACAGGGAAATGCCCTGGCGCTCGGAGATATCGGCCAAAGAGACGGGACCGTGCTGCGCATGCAAAGCCAGATCGAGCATGGCTGTCACAGCGTATCGGCCTTTGGTAGTCAATCGCATGGCATGTACCGCAATGGTTCAGAATGGGTGCGAGTATGCTATTCCCGAGTATTTGAGTCAACTATAAAACCAAGCAAAACACTCGGATTTACCCCGAAATAGCGGGCGGCATCATAGCAAACATGGGCGCACATTGACACATTTCAAGCCTGCGCCTGCTCCGGGCGATCCTTGACGCACTCGAAGACCTCGTCGCGCAGCTCCGGCAATTCACCGGCGCAGTAATCACTGCCCAACTTGTTCAGTGCACCGCACATGCCTTCCAGACGGACATCGACGGCCTGCAGGTGATCGAGCAATTGCCCGATGGCGCGGGCGATGGGGTCTGGCATGTCCTGGCCGACACCGTAGGCATCGAACCCCAGCTTCTCGGCCATGGCCTTGCGCTTGGCCTCCACCTCGTCGTCGGTCTTGACAATGATACGCCCCGGAATGCCCACCGCCGTTGCACCGGCCGGCACCGCCTTGGTGACCACCGCGTTGGAGCCGATCTTCGCCCCCGCACCGACAGTGAAGGGCCCCAGCACCTTGGCCCCCGCCCCTACCACTACACCATCTTCCAGCGTCGGATGACGCTTGCCAGCGTTCCAGCTGGTGCCGCCCAAGGTCACGCCCTGATAAAGCGTTACGTCGTTACCGATCTCGGCAGTTTCACCAATGACGATACCCATGCCGTGGTCGATGAAGAAGCGTCGACCGATCTTCGCCCCCGGATGAATCTCGATGCCGGTCATCCAGCGGCTGAAATTGGAGACCATCCGCGCCAACAACTTCCAGTTGCCGGTCCACAGCTTGTGGGCTAGGCGGTGCATCCACACGGCATGCATGCCGGGATAACAGGTCAGCACCTCGAAGGCATTGCGCGCCGCCGGGTCACGATGGAAAACGCTTTGGATATCTTCTCGCAAACGCTCGAACATCACTGATCCTTCCGTTTATGGGGCTCACCCCGTGCCGCTTTCTGGGTTTCCGTGAGGATTCCCCTGAGAATGCTCAGCTCCGGCCGCTCGACCTCGCTGCGTGCGTACAGGCGGCGCAGCCGCGCCATCAAGTGGCGAGGCTTCTCGGGGTCGAGAAAACCGATGGCCACCAGGGTCTGCTCCAGGTGCGCATAGAAGCCTTCCATCTCGTCCATGGTCGCCAGCTCCACATCGCGACCCGGCGCATCGACAGCCACGGAGGCCTGCTCGGCAGCGGCCAGCCAGGCCATGCGCACCTCATAGCTCAATACCTGCACGGCAGCCGCCAGGTTCAGCGAACTGAACTCCGGGTTGGACTGGATATGCACATGATAATGACAGCGCTGCAGTTCTTCGTTGGTCAGGCCGGCATGCTCGCGACCGAACACCAGCGCCACTTCCTGCCCAAGGGCCGCCTGCTCGACGACCTTCATCCCCGACTCGCGGGGATCGAGCATCGGCCAGGGCAGGCTGCGATCGCGGGCACTGGTACCCAGCACCAGGCTGCAACCCACCAGCGCCTCCTCCAGGCTAGCCACCACCTGGGTCGAAGCCAGGATATCGTCCGCGCCGGATGCCCGCGCATCAGCCTCGGGCGAAGGGAACACCCGCGGCTCGACCAGCACCAGGCGCGACAGGCCCATGTTTTTCATGGCACGCGCCGCCCCACCGATGTTTCCGGGGTGCGTGGTACCGACCAGGACAACACGAATGTTCTGCAACACCGCTAGCGCTCACTGAGAAAAATCAAGGGCGCAAATCTTACCGAAGCAGTCGGCTTTGCGCCACGCGGCCTTGGTCGAGCACCGACCGGATAGACACCGCACCCCCGCTTCTCAGGTCGACGAAGCACGCGGCGCAACGACACTCGAAGCTGGAAATAATTCGTCGCTGCCTCTAAAATGGCCGGCTCTCTTTAACAACCCTAGGTGATTTATCCATGCAGCCCATGCTGAATATCGCGCTGCGCGCCGCACGCAACGCCAGCGAATTGATTTTCCGCTCCATCGAGCGCCTGGATACCATCAAGGTCGATGAAAAAGAAGCCAAGGATTACGTCAGCGAAGTCGACCGCGCTGCCGAGCAAAGCATCATCACCGCACTGCGCAAGGCCTACCCGGACCACGGCATCCTCGGCGAGGAAAGCGGCCTGCACGCCGGCAAGGGCGAAGGCGCCGACTACCTGTGGATCATCGACCCCCTGGACGGCACCACCAACTTCGTCCGTGGCATCCCGCACTTCGCCGTCAGCATCGCCTGCAAATACCGTGGCCGCCTGGAGCACGCGGTAGTGCTCGACCCGGTACGCCAGGAAGAATTCACCGCCAGCCGTGGCCGTGGCGCCGCCCTCAACGGCCGCCGCCTGCGGGTCAGCTCGCGTCGCAGCCTGGAAGGCGCACTGCTGGGTACCGGCTTCCCGTTCCGCGAGAACCAGCTGGACAACCTGGAAAACTACCTGGGCATGTTCCGCAGCCTGATTGGCCAGACCGCCGGCATCCGCCGCGCCGGCGCCGCCAGCCTGGACCTGGCCTATGTCGCCGCAGGCCGCTTCGACGCCTTCTGGGAGTCGGGCCTTTCCGAGTGGGATATCGCCGCAGGCGCCCTGCTCATCCAGGAAGCTGGCGGCCTGGTGAGCGACTTCACCGGCGGTCATGAATTCCTGGAAAAAGGTCACGTGGTGGCGGGCAATGCCAAGTGCTTCAAGGCCGTGCTGACCTCCATCGCACCTCACCTGCCCGCTTCGATCAAACGCTGATCGAAGCGCCACAAAAAAACCGGTCCTGATGACCGGTTTTTTTGTGTCTGGACAACCTTGAAGCCGCCCGCGAGCAGCCTCAAGACTGCAGCTTACTGGGCCTGACCCAGGATCAACTGACCATTCTTGTCCACCGGAATGCGGTTACCGGGCTCCTGCTCCATGCGTACCTTGCCGACCTTGTCGCCCAGCTGGTACTTCACGTCGTAGCCCACGACCTTCTCGCTGACGTCATTGACGGTGTTGCAGCGGGTCTGGGTGGTGGTATAGGTATCACGCTCCTGCATACCCTCCTGGATCTTGTTACCGGCGTAGCCACCACCTACAGCACCGGCCACCGTAGCGATCTTCTTGCCATTGCCACCGCCCACCTGGTTACCCAGCAGACCACCGGCCACGGCACCCAGCACACTACCAACGATCTGATGCTCGTCCTTAACGGGCGCACGGCGGGTAACCGTCACGTCCTTGCACACTTCTCGGGGTGTCTTGATCTGCTGTTTGACCGGCTCGACAGCCAGGACATCGGCGTATTCCGGACCTTTGACGAGACTGTAGGTGGCGAACGCGCCACCCGCTGTCACCACAACGGCCCCCAACACGGCACCCACCAACAGAGACTTGTTCACTTGAACCTCCTGACCTCTAAAACGTAGTCATTCCTACGCACTGCCTAGCCTTGGAGCATAAAAAAAGGCGCGAGTTCAACTCGCGCCTTTTTCTGAACAAGCCCGCCGTTTACGGAAGATCGTCGACCTTGTCAGTGGTTACCGGTGGAATCAGGTCTTCAGCACTGAGCTTCAGCCAGATCAGCACCACGTTGGCGATGTAGATGGACGAGTAGGTACCGGCCAGCACGCCGACGAACAAGGCAATGGAGAAACCTTCCAGGCTGTCACCGCCGAACATCCACAGCGCGACGATTGCCAGCAGCGTCGACACCGAGGTGGCGATGGTGCGCAGCAGGGTCTGAGTGGTCGAAACGTTGATGTTCTCGATCAACGACGCCTTGCGCAGCACACGGAAGTTCTCCCGCACCCGGTCGAAGACCACGATAGTGTCGTTGAGCGAGTAGCCGATGATCGCCAGGACCGACGCCAGCACGGTGAGGTCGAAGGTGATCTGGAAGAACGACAGAATCCCCATGGTCACGACCACGTCGTGAACCAGCGAGACGATCGCACCGACGCCGAACTTCCACTGGAAGCGGAACGCCAGGTAGATCAGGATGCCGCCCAGTGCCAGAAGCATGGCGATACCGCCCTGGTCGCGCAGCTCCTCACCCACCTGCGGGCCGACGAACTCAACACGCTTGACGGTGGCCGGGTTGTCCGCGCCACTCTGGCGCAGGGCATTGGCGATACTGCTGCCCAGCTGCGGGTCATCGCCCGGCATGCGCACCAGCAGGTCGGTGGTCGCACCGAAGCTCTGCACCACGGCTTCGTGGTAGCCGGCTGCGACCAGCTCCTGGCGCACCTTACCCAGGTCTGCCGGCTTCTCATAGGTCAGCTCGATGAGCGTACCGCCGGTGAAGTCCAGGCCGAAGTTGAGCCCCTTGTGGAACCAGCTGAACAACGCCAGCAGGGTCAGGAGCATGGTCAGGGCGAACGCGACGTTGCGCACGCCCATGAAGTTGATGGTTTTTAACTTCATGGCAGCCTCTTAAATCCACAACTTCTTGAAGTCACGCCCGCCGAAGATCAGGTTGATCATTGCGCGAGTCACCATGATGGCCGTGAACATGGAGGTGAAGATACCCAGCGACAGGGTGACGGCGAAGCCTTTCACCGGGCCGGTACCCATGGCGTAGAGAATGCCGCCGACCAGCAGGCTGGTCAGGTTGGCGTCGAGAATCGCCGTGTAGGCACGGTCGAAACCTTCGTTGATGGCACGCTGCACGCTCATGCCATTGGCCAGCTCTTCACGGATACGCGAGAAGATCAGCACGTTGGCGTCGACCGCCATGCCCATGGTCAGCACGATACCGGCGATGCCCGGCAGGGTCAGCGTAGCCCCCAGCAGCGACATCAGCGCCAGCAGCGCGACCATGTTGAAGGCCAGTGCCACGGTAGCGATGAGACCGAAGAAGCGGTAGATCGCCATGATGAACAACGACACGAAGAGCATGCCCCACAGCGAGGCATCGATACCCTTGGCGATGTTGTCGGCGCCCAGGCTCGGGCCGATGGTGCGCTCTTCAGCGAAGTACATCGGTGCAGCCAGGCCACCAGCGCGCAGCAGCAGGGCCAGCTCGGACGACTCACCCTGGCCGTTCAGGCCAGTGATACGGAACTGGCTGCCCAACGGCGACTGGATGGTCGCCAGGCTGATGATCTTCTTGTCTTCCTTGAAAGTCTGCAGCTGCACTTCCTTCTCGACGCCATCGACCATCTGCTTGGCATAGGTGGTCACCGGGCGTTGCTCGATGAAGATCACCGCCATGCTGCGACCCACGTTGCTGCGGGTCGCACGGCTCATCAGCTCACCGCCATGGCCGTCGAGCTTGATGTTCACCTGCGGACGACCGTGCTCGTCGAAGCTGGCCTGGGCGTCGGTGACCTGGTCACCGGTGATGATCAGACCACGCTCGACAGCGGCAGGCGGACGATTGCCTTCACGGAACTCGAAGGTCTCGGTGGTGGCCTTGGTGTCATCCGGGCCGGCGCCGAGACGGAACTCCAGGTTGGCGGTCTTGCCGAGAATACGCTTGGCCTCGGCGGTGTCCTGCACACCTGGCAGCTCGACCACGATGCGGTTGGCGCCCTGGCGTTGTACCAGCGGCTCGGCCACACCCAGCTCGTTGACCCGGTTGCGCACCGTGGTCAGGTTCTGCTTGATGGAGTATTCGCGGATCTCCGCCAGCTTGGCCTGGGTCAGGGCCAGGCGCAGGGTGACGATACCGTTCAGCTCGGACGGGGTAATTTCGAAATCGGTGAAATTCTTGCGAATCAGGTCGCGGGCCTGGTCACGCTCGGCATTGTCGCTGAAGCCCAGCTGGATGACATTGTTCTGCTGCGGCAGGCTGCGATAACGCAGCTTCTCTTTGCGCAGCAAGGTCTTGACCTCACCCTCGTACACGTTCAGGCGCGCATCGATGGCCTTGTCCATGTCCACTTCGAGAAGGAAGTGCACACCGCCCGAAAGGTCCAGGCCCAGCTTCATCGGGTGAGCGCCCAGGTTGCGCAGCCAGGCCGGAGTGGTCCGGGCCAGGTTCAAGGCTACGACGTAGTCGTCACCCAGCGCCCTGCGCACCACGTCCTTGGCTGGCAACTGGTCTTCCTGGCGGGTCAGGCGCAACAGGCCACCCTTGCCATTCGCGGCGAGGCTCGCCGCCTTGACCGAGATACCCGCGTCGGTCAGCGCCTTGCTGGCCTTGTCGAGATCGGACTGGTCAACCTGCAGGGCCGTGCTCGTGCCACTGATCTGGATCGCCGGATCATCAGGATAGAGGTTGGGTGCGGAATAAATGAAACCGATCGCCAGTACCACCAGGATCAGTAGGTATTTCCACAGAGGGTATTTGTTCAGCATCACGCCGCCCGCTTAGAACGCGGGGCGCCTTGCGCGCCCCGTCGATTGGTAGATATGGAACTCAGAGCGCCTTGAGGGTGCCCTTTGGCAGAGTGGCTACAACCGAGCCCTTCTGGATTTTCAACTCGACGTTATCCGACACCTCGATCACCACAAAGTCGTCAGTGACTTTGGTAATTTTTCCGGCGATACCGCCAGCGGTCACAACTTCATCGCCTTTCTGCAGGTTGCCCAGCAGGTTTTTCTGCTCTTTGGCGCGCTTGGCCTGTGGACGCCAGATCATCAGATAAAAGATGACCAGGAAGCCGACCAGGAAGATCCACTCAAAGCCAGTACCCGCCGGACCAGCAGCGGCCGCAGGTGCAGCACCGTCCGCAAAAGCGGGGGAGATGAAAAAGCTCATTTAGCGCTCCATTTTCATAATTGGTATGTAAAGCAGGAAAAACTCGCGGTGTTTCAGCCCAAAGGCGGCACCGGAAGGCCGCGCTTGGCATAGAAGACTTCAACGAAGTCGGCCAATTTACCCTGTTGGATAGCCTCGCGCAAACCAGCCATCAGCCGCTGGTAATGCCGCAAATTGTGGATCGTATTGAGCATGCTACCCAGCATTTCCCCGCACTTGTCCAAGTGGTGCAGGTAGGCGCGGGAGAAGTTCTGGCAGGTGTAGCAGTCACAGGTCGGATCCAGCGGCGAATCATCATGGCGATGGAACGCATTGCGGATCTTCAATACACCGGTGTCGATGAACAGATGACCGTTGCGGGCATTACGGGTCGGCATGACGCAGTCGAACATGTCCACACCGCGGCGCACACCTTCGACCAGATCCTCGGGTTTGCCTACTCCCATCAAGTAACGAGGTTTGTCTGCTGGCATCTGGCCGGGCAGGTAATCGAGCACCTTGATCATCTCTTCCTTCGGCTCGCCGACCGACAGGCCGCCAATCGCCAGGCCGTCGAAGTCCAGTTCGCTCAGACCTTCCAACGAGCGCATGCGCAGGTTCTCGTGCATGCCGCCCTGGACGATGCCGAACAACGCCGCGTCGCTGTCGCCATGGGCGATCTTCGAGCGCTTGGCCCAGCGCAGCGACAGCTCCATGGAAGTGCGCGCAACGTCTTCGCTGGCCGGGTACGGCGTGCATTCGTCGAAGATCATCACGATGTCCGAACCCAGGTCGCGCTGCACCTGCATCGACTCTTCCGGGCCCATGAACACCTTGGCGCCGTCGACCGGCGAGGCGAAGGTCACGCCCTCCTCCTTGATCTTGCGCATCGCGCCCAGGCTGAACACCTGGAAGCCGCCGGAGTCGGTGAGAATCGGCCCCTTCCACTGCATGAAATCGTGCAGGTCGCCGTGGGCCTTGATGACCTCGGTGCCCGGACGCAGCCACAGGTGGAAGGTGTTGCCGAGGATGATCTGCGCGCCGATGGCCTCGATGTCACGCGGCAGCATGCCTTTCACCGTACCGTAGGTGCCCACCGGCATGAACGCCGGGGTTTCCACCACGCCACGCGGGAAGGTCAGGCGGCCACGACGGGCCTTGCCGTCGGTGGCCAGCAGTTCGAAAGACATACGACAGGTGCGGCTCATGGGTGATCCTCCGGGTTGGATTCCCGGGGCCCCGTGGGCGCGGGATTGCGGGTGATGAACATCGCATCACCGTAACTGAAGAAGCGGTACCGCTCTTCGACGGCAGCCTGGTAGGCGGCCATGGTCTCGGGGTAACCGGCAAATGCGGAAACCAGCATCAGCAGCGTGGACTCCGGCAGGTGGAAATTGGTCACCAGGGCATCGACCACATGGAAAGGCCGGCCTGGGTAGATGAAGATGTCGGTATCGCCGCTGAACGGCTTCAACTGGCCGTCACGCGCGGCACTCTCCAGCGAACGCACGCTGGTGGTGCCCACGGCGATGACTCGCCCACCCCGCGCCCGGCAGGCGGCCACGGCATCGACCACATCCTGGCTGACTTCCAGCCATTCGCTGTGCATGTGATGGTCTTCGATGCGCTCGACACGCACCGGCTGGAAGGTCCCGGCACCGACATGCAGGGTCACGAAGGCGGTCTCTACGCCCTTGGCGGCGATGGCTTCGAGCAGCGGCTCGTCGAAGTGCAGGCCAGCCGTCGGCGCGGCCACGGCACCGGCGCGCTCGGCATACACCGTCTGGTAGCGCTCGCGGTCGGCGCCTTCGTCGGGGCGGTCTATATAAGGAGGCAACGGCATATGCCCGACTCGGTCCAGCAGCGCCAGCACCGGCTCGGCGAAGGCCAGCTCGAACAGCGTGTCATGACGCGCCACCATGGTCGCCTCGCCGCCGCCATCGACCAAGATCGACGAGCCGGGCTTGGGCGACTTGCTCGAACGCACGTGGGCCAGCACGCGATGGCTGTCCAGCACACGCTCCACGAGAATTTCCAGCTTGCCGCCGGAAGCCTTCTGGCCGAACAGCCGCGCCGGAATCACCCGGGTGTTGTTGAACACCATCAGGTCTCCGGGGCGCAGGTGCTCCAGCAGGTCGGTGAATTGACGATGAGCCAGGGCGCCGGTAGGGCCATCCAGGGTCAACAGGCGGCTAGCCCGCCGCTCGGCCAGGGGATGGCGCGCGATCAGGGCATCGGGAAGGTCGAAGGTAAAGTCGGCAACACGCATGATGGTGAGGGGGGTCGTCCAGCAGGGCCGGGAAGTTTAGCGGTTTTGCCAGCAATAGTAAAAAACCCTCGGAAATCATGGTTGACCGCCTGCCAGGGCCTCCCTATACTTCGCGGCCACTGAGCCCTGATGGCGGAATTGGTAGACGCGGCGGATTCAAAATCCGTTTTCGAAAGGAGTGGGAGTTCGAGTCTCCCTCGGGGCACCATGTATACTTATCCAGTGTTACCCAAAACACCCGGATAACCAGAGAAACCGGCCATTGAGCCGGTTTTTTTGTGTCCATAGTTCCCAGCGATTCCCTTGTAAGCCCAATGTGATGTGAGTAGATTTGTGAGTAGGCCGAGTTCGGTCCTGAATCCTACTCACAAAACGGCCGCAATCCTGCGCCGGCCGGCCACTGCGAGGAACGCCCGTGGCACTCACAGATACCGCCATCCGCACCGCAAAACCCCGCGACAAACTCTACCGTCTCGCAGATGCTCAGGGCCTATGCCTGGAAGTGACGACTGCTGGCGGGAAACTCTGGCGCCTGCGCTACCGTTTCGACGGTAAGGCCAAGATGCTGGGCCTTGGCCCCTACCCTGCTGTTACGCTTGCCCAAGCTCGCGAGCGCCGAGACGCTGCACGCAAGCTGCTTGCACAAGGCATTGATCCCAGCGCCCATAAACAGCAGGAAAAGGCCGCAGCCGCCGCCCAGGCGCTGACAATCGAGACGCTGGCGCGAGAGTGGTTCGACTACAACCAGCCACGATGGGCACCGGCTACCGCCGCCAAGGCGCTCCAGTATCTGGAGGCTGACATATTTCCGGTGATCGGCAAGCGACCTGCCGCCGAGGTCCAGCGCCCGGAGCTGGTCGACCTGGTGCGCAGGATCGAGAAGCGCGAAGCCTTCAACGTGGCGCGCAAGGTTCGTCAATGGCTGAGCCAGATTTTCCGCTTCGGGCTCGCCAAGGGTGTGGTGCCCGGCAACCCAGCCACCGATCTGGACGTGGTGGCCGCCCATGCGCCTCGCACCCGCCATCATCCGCACGTATCAGAAAGCGAATTGCCGGAGCTGCTGGAGAGGCTGGAGGCCGCGCAGTGCGATATCCATAGCAAGATAGCTATACGCCTCTTGCTGCTCACTGCTGTTCGACCTGGAGAGCTACGGCTGGCGCCGTGGGATGAGTTCGACCTGGATACGGCGACCTGGACGATTCCAGCGGCCCGGATGAAGGCCAGGCGCCCCCACATCGTCCCTCTGCCGCGCCAGGCCGTCGTCCTGCTGCGCAACCTGCACGAACTGACCGGCACCTACCCCATCGCCTTCCCTGGACGCAACAACCGCTCCAGGCCGATGAGTGAGAACACCGTTAATAAGGCCCTCGCCACAATGGGGTACGAAGGTCGCCAGACCGGCCACGGTTTCCGCCACCTGCTGAGCACAAGCCTCAACTCTCGAGGCTACAACCGCGACTGGATTGAGCGTCAGCTTGCCCACGGCGATCAGGATTCGATCCGCGACACCTACAACCATGCGCATTACCTGGAACAGCGCCGGGAAATGATGCAGGCATGGGCTGATGCGGTAGACGCACTTTGCAATGGTGACAATGTTGTACCTATCAGGAGAGCCTAATGAGCCTTGAGTTCAAAAATTCAGCCGGACCCAGGAGTGATGTTGTCTCTCTTCAAGAAATGGTCACTGTGAGCGCCCCGAGCGAGCTTGGCTGTAGCAAGCTCGAATCGGTAATGCACTTACACAAGCTTTTCAAAATGATTGCCCAGAACTTCAATGAAAAGTTCTTACCTAAAGATTCTTGCTGGGTAAGCACCCCAAAAAACCCAGAAAATGCACACAACCGATACTCAGTTAGCGTTCAATCAGTTATTGAATACCTAAACAAGTGTGTATTCCCTGGCACAGTTGAATGTCATCGAAAAGATGAAATAACCGAGAGTGTTGGCGACCAATTTATTGTATTTAGGCCATCAGCCTGGATCGAGTTCATCGAGTCGCTCGGCGTTGCATGGATTCCTGGAAAAGGCGCCAGCTTAGTTTCCGACATACCAATAAACCTGCTCAAAGGCAGCCCAAACTTAGAGAAAACTACTAATGGATTTCCATACTCAACCAGACAGCTAAACGCTATGAAGAAAGCCGCAGAACACTTTTGGATAAGCTTCGATCATCAAAGACCCCCACTTCAAAAGACAGTTTCAGTCTTCATTGCTGAGTCATTAGGATTGGACGGCCCGAACCGAACAACAAACACTCTAGCCGCCGCAATAAGGCCCGACGATGCACCGAGCGAACGATGACACTCGCAGAGTGACGCTATGACGCGTCACCATGTCAGCGTTGTATGTCACGTTGCCGTTTCTATTCAATCAGTAGCCATCGCAACCCACACCGCCCCAGGAGGCGCAGACGATGGCTACCACTTCCAGCAATTCCCAACCTTCCCGCCGCTTCATCAAGCGCCAAGAAGTCGAGTCGATCACCGGCCTCTCCTGCACCGAGATTTATCGTCGCGTTGCCGCTGGCACCTTCCCTAAGCAAATCACTCTCGGGCCAAAATCCGTTGTTTGGGTCGAAAGCGAGATCATTACCTGGTGCGACGACCGTATCGCAGAATCGCGTTCCGAGGTGGCCTAAGTGACCATTCTGCACTCCAGTCGTGCCCTTTTTCTCCAGTCGTGCCCATGCCCTACGCTGGGCACTACTGAGGGCACAAGGGCACGACTGCACAAAGCAGTATCATTGCGCCATCACGACGAATGGCAGATAATCGGCCTTGCAAGCAGTCGTGAGTCGCGTTATCTTCCGGTCAAATCCATGGTCAATCCCATGGTCGGGCGTAGGAACCCGGAAGGATCAAGGCGCAACAGCGCCCCCATTACGATTGCAGGCGCTTTTTTTACGCCCGCATTTTTTATGGCGGCTGTGTGTGGGCAGGCTTCGGCCTGGCCGGATTCCTTGATTCCCGGTATTCCTACCCTGCACACAGCTGCCACCCAATCCCGTAGGAAGGATCGTGGCAGTTCCTCGAATCAAGGAGCTACGCCCATGACTAGCATCATTCCGCCAGCAATCCGCGCACTTGCTCACCGCCGCATGGCATTGAGTGCCCTTCGCGCAAAATCTTCTCTCTCTGTTCGCTTGAAACGCTACAACCACCACATGGAACAAGTCCGCGCCTTGGAAGGCCAAGGCGGTGTGCAATGACCCTTCCTCCAGCAGTCCGTATTGCAGTCGATGGCCTGGACAGCATTTATTCTATACAAGAAGGCTTTTTAAATATCAAAGCCGTTCTAACCCTAATTCAAGACCACCCTTCCGCTAAATCTCCGATTCCAGAACTGACTCTACTTGGATTGTTAGAAGTTGAAGACTGGCTTACCCGTAGCGCCCAGTGGGCTGACCTTATGCAGACTGAGCTGGATAATCTTTGCATAGAGGGTTTCCAATGAAGAGCTCGCCAAATACCGATATTGCAAATACCGCCTTCGATCAACTTCAAGCAGCCAAGGAGCAAGTGGACTGGTTGGGGGCGTTTATCTGGTCGATAAAAGACTCACTCAAGAACGACCGCCCAGAACATACCCAAACCCTTGTAGGCGTTGCAGGCTATCTGGCAAGTGAATACAGCGAGTGCCTGGGTAACGAAATCAACTTGTTAGATAAGCGGCTTCTCGCTTCCAACGCAGGTAACTGACCATGAAAACTCAAAACGGCGCACTTGCGCCGACGGGATCGGCTTGCCTGGAAAACGTACTGAGCCGCCTCGACAAAGTTAAATCTGCTGGCGCTGGTAAATGGAATGCGTGCTGTCCGGCACATGACGACAAGAGCCCCAGCTTGAGCATTAAGGAAGCTTCTGACGGTGTGGTTCTGCTCAAGTGCTGGGCTGGCTGCACGGCCCTGGACATTGTTTGCGCCATCGGCCTTGAGCTGCGCGACCTGTTTCCCGGCGTGAAGCGCGAACGCAACGGCCCGAGCCGTGCCGCTGTGCAACACGAACAAACCATCTACCGCATCGGGTCGGCGCTCCTTGAGCAAGGCCCGTTGACGGGTAAAGACCTGGAGCGTTTCAACCTGGCCAAGCAGCGCCTGGGGGTCGTATGAAAAAAGAAGATCCGTATGCCGCGCAGTGGGAAGGCGCAGCCCCCGCACAGCAGCGCACAGAGCCACCCATGCTCTGGCGAGTAAATGCCGTGCGCGCCGCCGATATCAAGCCGGTACCGATCCGCTGGCTGTGGCCTGGCTGGCTGGCGCAAGGCAAGTTGCACATTTTGGCAGGCGCTGGAGGTACAGGGAAAACCACCTTGCTCCTGGGTCTGATCGCCACGATCACCACTGCCGGTCGCTGGCCGGATGGCGAGCACTGCGGCCAGCCCGGTAACGTGCTGATCTGGTCCGCCGAGGATGACCCATCCGATACGCTGGTGCCGCGGCTGATCGCTGCAGGTGCAGACCTCAACCGCGTGGCGATCATCCAGGGCCGGATCAACGTCCGTGGAGAGGCTGACCCCTTCGACCCGTCGAATGATATCGGCCTGCTGCGCGAGACAGCCCGCGAAATGGGCGGCGTGTCCCTGCTGATGCTCGACCCGGTGGTCAGCGCCGTGAAGGGTGATATGCACAAAGCCAACGATGTGCGCCGCGGCCTACAGGGCGTGGTGGACTTTGCCGAGCAGAACCTGTGCGCCGTGGTGGGTATCTCCCACTTTGCCAAGGGCGGCATGGGGACCAGTCCAGCAGATCGGGTGATCGGCTCGCAAGCTTTCTCGGCCCTGGCCCGTACCGTGCTGGTGGCCGCCAAGCAGCAAGACTCCGATGCCCGAGTGTTGGCGCGTGCCAAGTCGAACATCGGCACCGATGAAGGCGGTGTGTCCTACACCATCGAGCCTTGCACCATTGACGGTGGTATCGAGACCACCTGCGTGGCCTGGGGTGACATGGTGACGGGATCGGCCCGCGAGATCCTGGGCGACGTTGAGGCGGTCGATGACGAACGTCTGGACGACAGCGACGACCCTGCCGAGGCGCTGCGCCGCATCCTCACCAGCGGACCACTCACAGGCAAGGAAGCCAAACGCCTGATGACCGGCAACGGTTACACGCAAAAGCAGATCCGCAATGCACGGGAAAAGCTGGGCGTTGTGACCGCTCGATCTGGGTTCGGTGGAGAGACTGTAGTGCGCTGGTCACTCCCGCAAGCAGCTGGCGAGTTCGCCCCCTTTCCGCCAGTCGTGCCCACTGATGACCAGTCGTGCCCAGCCTTGGGCATGGGCACGACTGGAGAAAAAGGGCACGACTGGAAGGGATTCATCAAGCAAGGACTCCCGCCGCAGCTCTTCGAAGATGACTCGGAGGAGATCTGATGGCCGCACTCGCCTACCTCACCGGCCTGGGCTTTTCCGCAAGGTTGAGCGGAAAGCGGGTACGGATTTCACCAGCCAGCCAGCTCACTGACCCGATCCGCGCCTACATCAAGAACCACCGCCTGGAGCTGATCGCCGAGCTGGCTTCCAACGATGGCATAGAGCGGCGCTGCCATTGGCAGGTCACGCGCAATGGTGAGCCGCTCTGCACCATGGTGGGTGAACCGATGACGCGAGCAGAAGCACTGGGAAACGCTCGCTGGCGGTGGCCTGACGTTGATATTCGATAGCGACAGCCACAATGCAGACCTTACAGAAACCTAATTCGTGTTTTCGCAAAACCGCTGTAGGCCCCGTCATTCAAGGCCTACAGCAGCTAACCCGATTCTATAACTGAGGAGGAATTCATCATGACCCAGCAACGGCAGCTAAACGTGCGCGGCGCGTTTCCGCGTGAACTGGCCGCACTGATAGCAGCAAAGGCCAGCAGGATGGCCCAAGAGTTCGAAGATCGAGCCATTGAGCAGATGGTCAGGGACGCGAAGCGAGCCATCGGTATGGGCGTCAGCGCTGACCAGATCGCCCGCGAACTTGGGTTGACCCAGGGGGGCTAACCGAAAGTCTGAGAGCTCCAGGCAGGAAATGGTCCTCCCCAGCTTTCTTCTGTACCCGCGAAATATAAAGTTCGGGAGTGGCGCATATAGCGACTCCCCGACCTTCCGAAGTGAGCTTGGCGCTCTGGTCGCGCCACCGTATACTGGCTACCCATACAGCGCGTGATGTGCTGTACCCCGTCCAGTTGCGCGTGATGCGTTCCCTGAGCGGCAAATGATCCTATTTGCTCTGAGAGAGAACACCTATGCGCCCATTTCAAACCGCGCCCCTGCAACTCAAGTTCGCCGCTGACCAAGCGGTGGGCAGCTTCACCGGCTACGCCTCGACCTTTGGTGGCGATCCAGACTCACACGGTGACGTGATCGCACCCGGTGCGTTTGCTGCCAGCCTGGCCAAGCACTCTGCGGCCGGCACTCGTCCAGCGTTGCTATGGCAGCACGATCAAGCCAACCCCGTCGGCGTGTGGGATTCCTTTGAGGAAGACGCTCAGGGCCTGCTGGTCGTGGGTCGCCTGACCCTTGACGTACCGCAAGCAAAAGCAGCCCACGCCCTGGCCAAAGACGGCGCGCTGGCGCTGAGCATTGGCTACTCGATCCCACCCGGTGGTGCCGAGCTGGTGAATGGTGCTCGCCTGTTGAAACAAATTGACCTGGTGGAGGTGAGCCTTGTGGCCATCGCTGCCAATCCAAGCGCCCGGATCGTCAGCGTGAAAAGTGCTTTCGATCCGAGCAACCCGAACCCTCGGGATTTTGAACGCGCCGCACGTGATGTGCTGGGGCTCTCGGCCCGCGAAGCCAAACGGCTTATGTCGGGCGGCTGGAACGGACTTGTTCGCGATGAACAGCCCGACGACAGCGCAGAACTTGCCGCCATCGCGGCAAAACTCCAAGCCATCACTGCGAGCCTTCAAGGCCGCTGAGGAATACTTATGTCACTGGAACTGTTGACCAAAGCCGTTACCGACCACGGCGCTGCTGTTGCAGCAATCGGCGGCAAGATCGATGAGGCCCAGGAGGGTATCAAACAGTTGAGCAATCGCATGTTCGTGTTGGAGCAAGGCGCTGCCAGTGGTGCTGATTGGCTCGACAGCGGCAGCCAGAGCGGGCTGGGATCGCGGCCAGAAACGGCTATCAAGACCTTCACCAAGTCGGCGCAGTTGAAGTCGATGCAGGAAGGCGCTCAAAGCACTGGCCGTGTAGAGCTGGCGCAGGTGAGCATCAAGGCGCTGGTCAATGATGGTCGTGGCCAGGCTGGTGACAGCGGTGTCATCGTCCCGCCACAGCGTGCTGCTGGCATCTACAACGATCCGCGCCCGGTACTCTCTCTGCTGTCAATGCTGCCCAGTATCCCGGTCACCAGCGGGAGCTATGAGTACACCCAGCTCAAGGCCATCACCGGCGGCGCTGACTACCAGGTGAAGGAAGGCGACCTCAAGGCAGAGACGGACTTCGAGCTGGTGCCGGCCACTGCCAACATCAGCACCATCGCGCACTGGACCCGTGCCTCGGTGCAGATCCTGGACGATGCCCCAAGCCTGGAGGTCTACGTCAGCAACCTCCTGACCTACGGCGCCATGCAGAAACTTGAGCGCGAACTGCTGGTAGGCACGTCTGCCACCGGCAAGATCGAGGGATTGGTGGCGCAGTCCACGCCATTCGTGCCGGCCACCACCGACAGCCCGACCGATCGCCTGGGCAGTGCCGTGGCCAACATGAAGGCTGCCGGATGGAACCCGAATGTGATCGTTATCAACGCCCTGGACTGGTTCGATATCACCAAGACCAAGGCGGACGGCTCCGGCACCTATCTGATGGGCTCGCCGCAGAACCCTGCGCCTCAGACCTTGTGGAATTGCACCGTAGTGCCGACGCCGGGGATCCCCCGTGGCACAGCGCTGGTGCTGGACAGTGCCCAGGTGGCGGTGCTGGACCGCATGGCCCCTGCTGTGATTGCCAGTCGATTCGACCGCGACAACATGGTGACGAACATGATTACCCTGCTGGCCGAACTGCGCGCCGGCCTTGCCGTGTTCAGTGAGGCGGCTGTTTACTCGGTTGCCAT
This sequence comes from uncultured Pseudomonas sp., assembly GCF_913777995.1. Taxonomy (GTDB): domain Bacteria; phylum Pseudomonadota; class Gammaproteobacteria; order Pseudomonadales; family Pseudomonadaceae; genus Aquipseudomonas. The sequence continues at coordinate 201,052 of NZ_CAJYVE010000010.1, forward strand.
TACCGCAGCCTAAGCGGCCCGAGAGGGGCTTTAGGACAGGGGTTAGTCGGTGAGTACCCTGGATCGGAATTAACCCCGACAGCTCGCACGGATCACCACAGAGATTGCACCGAGCCGGTGGCGAGCATAGAGCCCGACTGAGGGATTCAGATCGGGCTTTTTCATGCCTGGCGGATGGGGCTGTCGAAACTTCAACGTCTTTCAGCGGAAATCGTCCCCCGCCCTCTTTACGCAAAACCGCGAAATGGGACCTTTTTTTCAGTCCCGAATCGGGTCAAAAATCAGGGAAAAAACTACGGATTAATGAGCGCTATGGGCGGGGGACGATTTCCCGCGCAGCGCCTGCAAGCTCTCCCATGGCCCCCTTGCCGGCCTGGTCAACGGTGGCACAAAGATCAACAGTAACCACCCGCGCGTGGCAAATCCTATCCTCCGGGTACGTCGCTGCTGATAAGAAAACCTGCAATCGATACGCACCAGCGTTTAACCATCAATCTTTGTCCAACAAACTGTTACCTTGAGCGTGCAAATTTTGCATAGGGTCACCACAAGCCAAAGAGGAAAATAGGTATGGAAACCTGCTACATGTGCGACCAGCCTCAGACCGGAAAAGAGCATGTCCCTCCTCGCTGCATCTTTCCTGAGGGTAAAGATTCTCCGCGAAAAACCTACCGAACCAATCTTTTTACGGTTCCCTCGTGCGATGCTCATAACTCAAGAAAGTCAAAAGAAGACGAATTCTTTCTGATTTATATGGCCAGTTGCGCAAGCGCGAATCAGGTCGGAATTCTCCACCAGCAAACGAAACTGATGAGAATCGTCGAGCGTAAACCGCATGTGTTTGCAGAGATGTTGAAAAACTCCATGCCCGCCACCTTGGATAAAGGCCAAGGTAGGATTGAAGAAACATGTGCATTTCTCCTAGACAGAGAGCGCGTCAATACTCAGTTGGAGCACATAGCGCGTGCGCTGTACTTCTGGCATTACAAATCGAAATGGCTCAGCCCTTTGATCGTTATCCCTCTTCAAGGACTCACGGACAGTGATCAAAGCGCGAACGCAGCCGCCATTAGTATCGCCGCACGCTCAGCAGGTTTGTTGCGAAGCCTTCCCCGATTGGGCAGCAATCAAGACGTTTTTTACTACCAAGTTGTTGATGATGAAGACGGGCAGGTTATACATGCCGTTTTTTTTGATGGAATGAAGATAGCCTTTGCATATCCAACAACGTTCGAGCATGAGCCGCTTGAAAGCTGAGCACCTTTCTATAATCGGCCACTCCCCCGTAGGTCAAACGCAGTAGATAGCTTCAGACAGAGCCATCTTAGTTCTGGCCGCCGATGGGTAACCAGCCGGGCACGGTCCGTGCACCAGAGCCGCACGTGCTGCAGCCGAGTGAGATCGCCTCAAACCCGAGGGCATCTGCTAGTGTGGATGCTCACTGCACCCACAACATGGAGTAAACAGGATGCCTTTTCAATCAATGATGAAGGACCAGATCGACCTGCTTAAGCAGGATGGAACACGTAAAACCGGGATAAAAAGCAGTGTACAGAGAGACAAGATCATCACATTCGACAGCTCGGTCATCATCGAGCCGAACGATTTGCTGATAAGAGTCACCTCAAACGGGGCGGAAGAAACCTACCAGGTAATCGACCCAGTTTTCCACGAGGGCCATGGAGGCATACCCTCTAACTATCAGATAGTGGTCAAAAAGCTCGGAGTACCCGAAGCGAAGCAGCATGTTCAAAGCATCACGTTCAACGTCACCGGCGCGGGTGCGCGCGTCAACTCAAACTCGACAGACAATTCCACGAATACCATCAACACCGGGTCGCAGGCTTTCGGCCACCTGGAGACAATCAGGAGCGGCCTCGCATCTGCCAACCTTTCGCCAGAGCAGACTAAAGAGGCCTCTGATGTGCTGGAAGCTGTAGAGCAGCAGCTCTCAACCGACAAGCCAAACAAGACAGTGGTCAAAGCCCTGCTGGACGCCCTTCCGTCGGTGGCAAGCATCGGGTCAGCGGTGGCATCGATTCTTTCGTCAATTGGGTGAGGCGTTTGTCGAGCAGATTACATCGCGAAGTGCAAAGGTAAGCGGTGATAAGAACACCATTCCAAATGTGAGTAGGATTGTGAGTAGACCGGAAGAAAACTCTTCTCACATTTCAGTATTTAAAGGGGCTATACGTAACAATTCGAGTCTCCCTCGGGCACCATCTACAGGTTTGCAGATGCATCTGCATCACAGCAAAACCCAACTGAACCGCCAATCTGGCGGTTTTTTTGTGTCCGCCGTTTCGCCTGCGTCCCGGCTACGCCCTGCCTCGCTCCATCACCGCGCCGTCCCTACCCCCTCTCTCGCCCCCTGAATCCAACCTACGGGCTTCGTCCGCGCCCTGCCCGACCTCGCCCGAAAAATAGTTGAGCAAAGAAAACTTGTACAAGGAACTTTATCTGTACAAGCCAAATCTCAACGACATCATGGAATGAAGTCAATAAGCCATCACCTCGACACTCATGAACGAGCCTGCCGGTGGGGCATTTCGTCAACGGCCAATGAGCAGATCATCATGTTCTCGTCCCTGAGCATTTCCAAGAAGTTGTACGCAGGCTTCGGCATTGTCACCCTTATCATCGCTCTGCTCGTCGCGGTGTCATGGCATGGCTTCAACGAGGTATCCACCAGCGTACGCAGCAACATTCATAGCTATGCAGTGTTGAACCAGGCCGATGCACTGCTGCGCAGTCTGGTGAACATCGAGACCGGCATGCGCGGCTATGCGCTGACCGGAAAAGAGGACTTCCTCGATCCGCTCAAGCAGGGTTCTGACGACTTCGACCGTGAATTCGCGCAAATCAAACGCAGCACCGCCGACAATGCCGAGCAGCAGGCGCGCCTGGAGCGCCTGCGCAGCAACTATCAGCAGTGGATGAGCGAAGGTATCCAGGGCAAGCTGGCGCTGCGCCGGGCCGTCAACGACGGCAGCCAGCCATTCAGCGCCCTGGTAACGGAAATCAGCACCGGTCGTGACAAGGCTCGCATGGACGCCATGCGCCAGGTGCTGGGTGAGCTGCGTGACGCCGAGGTGGCTCTGCAGAGCCAGCGCACCGCGGCCATGGACGACGCCAAGTCATTTGCCCTGAGCATGCTGGTCGGGGGCGGTGCAGTGGCCGCTCTGCTCGCCGTACTGATCGCCTGGTCGCTGTCCAGCGCCCTGGTGCGGCGTATCAGCCAGGCTGTCGAAGTGGCCAAAGCCATTGCCGGCGGTCGCCTGGACAATGCCATCGAAGCCAAAGAAGGCGACGAAGTCAGCACCCTGCTGCAGGCCTTCGCCGCCATGCAGGAGCGTCTGCGCAGCATGATCGGCCAGATCCGCATGGGCGCCGAGCAACTGGTCAGCGCCTCGCAGAACATCTCCAGCGCCTCGACGCAGCTTTCCGCATCGGCGCAGGAGCAATCCCAGGCGGCGTCTTCGATGGCCGCCACCGTCGAAGAACTCACCGTCAGCATCAATCATGTGGCTGACAACGCCAGCGACGCCCACGCGCTGTCGACCGAGTCCGGACGCCAGTCCACCGAAGGCGGCAACGTGATTCAGAGCACCCTGGGCAGCATGCAGCGCATCGCCGACACGGTGCAGGCGTCCGCCAGCCAGATCGCCACGCTGGACCAGCACGCCGAACAGATTTCCAGCATCGTCAGTGTCATCAAGGGCATTGCCGAGCAGACCAACCTGCTGGCCCTCAACGCCGCCATCGAGGCGGCACGTGCCGGCGAGCAGGGCCGAGGCTTCGCCGTGGTGGCCGATGAAGTGCGCTTGCTGGCCCAGCGCACCGCCAACTCCACCCAGGAAATCACCGACATGGTGGTGAAGATCCAGCAAGGGACTCAGGAGGCGGTGGGCAGCATGGAGGTGGGCGTCACCCAGGTAAAGAGCGGTGTCGAGCTGGCTCAGCAGGCCGGCGAGGCAATCGTCAATATCCGCGAGTCCTCGGGCACTGTGGTCCGGGTCGTGGACCAGATCTCCCTGGCGCTCAAGGAGCAGAGCATGGCCAGCCAGGACGTGGCGCGCAATGTCGAGCGCATCGCGCAGATGTCGCAGCAGAACAGCCAGGCCGTAGAACAGACCAGTACCACCGCCCGCGCGCTGCAGGCCCTGGCGCAAGATCTGGAACGTCAGGTGCGGGTCTTCGTGTACTGACCCCTCCCGCCAAGCCGAGGCCTGCACGGGCCTCGGCGATCATCGCAACGCCAGCAACAATCCCGCCCGCTTTGTACACCAACCCTTCATAAAGTATTCACCGTTCAAGCCGAAGATTCAGACAAGCATCAAATGGCCACTTTCCTGCCTGGTCGTTTGCGTCTTTCTCCTTGGACGGTGGCATTCTGATGAAAATAAAGAACAAGCTCATCCTCGCGTTCGTGCTGGCGGCCTTCCTGCCCGTCAGCCTGGTCGCGGTCATCTCCGTGCTGAACATCCGCACCCAGGCGGTGGATCAGTTCGTCGACGGCAGTACCCGAGAGATTCGCCAGATCGACGGCAACATCCGGCAGTTCTTCGATGCCAACGTGCAGAACGTCGACCAGATGGCCACCGACCCGATCTACACCTCGGCCAAGAGCCTGAAGAACTACACCGGCGCCGATGCCGCCAGCCAGCCGTTGCCGGCCGAGGCACAGCGGGTCATCGACGAGTTCGCCCGCTACGGCAAGAACCATCCGGCGGCAGCGATCCTGTCCATCGGCCTGGAAGACGGTACCTACGCCAAGTGGCCAGACGACCCGCAACTGTCGAAGTACGACCCACGCGCACGCCCCTGGTACAAGGCGGCCATGGCCAGCCCCGGCAAGACCGTGCGCACACCCGCCTACTACTACGACAAGGACGCCGTGGCTCTGGTCGGCACCGCGCGGACCTTGCTCGACGAAACCGGCAAGGCCAAGGGCGTGTTCGTGGTCAGCGTCTCGCTGAAGAATCTCACCGAACTGCTCAAGAGCATCAAGCTCGGCCAGAGCGGCTACGTGATGCTGGTCGAAGACGGCACGGTGCTGGTCGACCCGCGTGACGCGGCGCACAACTTCAAGCCGCTCAAGGACCTCGGCGAACCTTATGCCAAGCTGGCCGCCACCCCCTCAGGCATGACCGAGGTGGAGATCAACGGCGTCACCTACATGGCCAACGTCTGGACCTCGCCAGTGCTGGGCTGGCGCTACATCGGCCTGATCGAACGCTCCGAAGTGATGGCCGGCGCCACCCAGATGACCTACCTGACCCTGGCCATCGTGGCCGTGCTGGTGGTGATCCTCGCCGGCCTGGCCGCCGCTCTGGCCAAGGTCATCGTACGTCCCATCGGCCAGGTCAGCAGCGGCCTGCAATCGATCGCCGATGGCGAAGGCGACCTGCGCAACGACCTCAAGGTGCAAGGCAAGGATGAAACCGCCGAGCTGGCCGGCTGGTTCAACCAGTTTCTGGCGGCGATTCGCCAACTGGTGCAACGCATCGGTTCAGCCTCGGCCAACCTGCAGGATGCCTCGCACGTCAACAGCCAGGTGGCCAGCGACATGAACCAGGCCGCAGGGCGTCAGCGCCAGTCGGTAGAGCTGGTGTCCACGGCCTTCAACCAGATGGTCTCGACCGCCAACGAGGTGGCCCGCTCGTGCAGCGCCGCCGCCTCCTCGGCCGAGAGCGGCCATCAGCGGGTCACCGAAGGCAAGCAGCAGATCGAGCTGAGCACCCAGAACGTCAACCGCCTGAGCCGTCGTATCGGCGAGTCGTCCCAGGCCATGGTCAAGCTCGAAGAAGGCAGCCGCAATATCAACCAGATCCTCGGCACCATCCGTGCCATTGCCGAGCAGACCAACCTGCTAGCCCTCAACGCGGCCATCGAAGCGGCCCGCGCCGGCGACCAGGGCCGTGGCTTCGCGGTGGTGGCCGACGAGGTGCGGGCCCTGGCCAAGCGCACGGCCGACTCCACCGGCGAGATCGACCAGTTGCTCAATGCGCTGGGCAACAAGACTCATGAAGTCGCTCAGAAGATGGACAGCTGCCTGGAGCTGTCGCAAGCCAGCGTGTCTTCCATCGAGAACGCGCTGGACAGTTTCGAAGGCATCCAGCTTTCGGTGAACGAAATCCGCGACCAGAACCTGCAGATTTCCGCAGCCGCCGAAGAACAGCACAGCGTGGCCGAAGAGATCAACCGGCACATTCAGCAGATCTACGACGAAGCCCAGCTGGTGGAGAACCTGGCCAGCTCGGCACAGGAAGACTCAGGTCGCCTGTCGCAGCTGTCGGATGAACTCAACGGGCTGGTGGGTCGCTTCAAGTCTTGAGGCGCAACCGCTACCCGGCGTTTTGGGCTCAGACCGGCTGACGGCTGGCCACACCCAGGCGCGTACGGTCTACAAGCTGCAGCGTGTCGCGCCCGCCGCGCTTGGACTGGTAAAGGGCCTCGTCCACCTGTTCGATCAGCACCGCCAGGCTACCGGGCGGCTGGTCGAACAGGCTGGCGCCAATGCTCAGGGTCACCGGCTGGGGCGTGGAAAAGCTGGCCGATGTGACGGCATTGAACTGCTCGCGCAGCGCATTGCCGATGCTCTCCACCCGCTCACGCGAGGCGTGCTTGAGGAGAATCGCGAACTCATCGCCTCCCAGACGGGCCGCCAGTGCCTGCTCGGGCAGCAGCGAACGTATCTGCTCACTGAGCGTGACCAGCAGGTGGTCACCGGCGGTGTGCCCGTGCAGGTCGTTCACGGGTTTGAAGTTGTCGACATCGATCAATAGCAGCGCCCCCGGCGTTACCACAGACACCTCATCGAGCAGCGCAGCGGCGCGGACTTCAAAGGCACGACGGTTGTACAGCGCCGTCAGCGGGTCGCGTGCGGCCAGGTGGGCCATCTGTTTTTCCCGACGGTGACGCTCGGAGCCGGTCATCGACACGGCGATCAACATGATCGCCATCACCCCTTCGACCAGGGAAATCTGGATGATCTGTCCACGCAGCGCCGCCAGGTCGAGCAAGGTGCCAGGCAGGAACACCGACAGCCCCTTGAGCAGATAGAACAGGCCGTGAAGCAGCAGCACGAAACGCAGCTGCACCGCCCCGACACTCAGCGAACGGCCATGAGGCTGCAGCAACAGGCTGGCACGCAAAGCCAATGCCGCCACCAGCAGCGAATTGACCAACAACATGGTCTTCGACCACTGCGGCCCTTCCGGCAGCAGCAACAGCGCCACCCAGAACGGCACGATCAGGTACCAGCCTCGGGACAACCGGGTGTCGGTGAAGCGCGCCACGCCGAACAGGAACAACCAGTGCGCGAAGATCAACAGCCCGTTGGCGAACCAGATACCCAGAATGAGGATGCCGCTGGTGCGCAGCAACGACAGGCCACAGCCCAGAAAGATGGTCGCGAACCCCGCGCTCCAGAACAACAGCGCCGGCGCTCGCACGCTGCGCCACTCGATGGCCAGGTGCAACGCTGCCGACGCCGCGAGGGCTAGAGAGAGGACCAGCATGGTAACGGGGTCGAGGGCCATAGACTGCCGGACCTGTATCGGGAAAAAAGGGGCGGATTGTATGCATTTCCTGGGCGTCGGACAGCGAATTTTCCATTACTGCGACGCCCGGTGCCGGTGCCCGGGGTTGGACTGCAACATGGTAGTTCATCGCCGCCATTCGGGGCAGACCGATAGCAGCCATTTGCCACAAATATCCCGGCTTGCGAGCGGGCAGGCAGCATGCCTCGCCAAGGTGCGTGGCCCTGGCAAAACCGGCTACCCTGTCGGCCTTCATACCAACAAGCGAGTAACCGCCGATGAAACTGCAAACCCGTGCCCTTACCGCCCTGCTGCTGGGGCTTTCCGGCCTGGCCCAGGCCGAGCAACCGTCGTCGCACCTGGACAAGGTGCAGCAGAGCGGCGAATTGACGGTATGCACCACCGGCGACTACAAGCCCTACACCTTCCTGCGTACCGATGGCGACTACGAAGGCATCGACATCAGCATGGCGCGCAGCCTGGCGCAAAGCCTGGGCGCCAAAGTGACCTGGGTGCCGACCACTTGGAAAACCCTGATGCCCGACTTCCAGGCCGGCAAATGCGACATCGGCATGGGCGGTATTTCCGTGACCCTGGAACGGCAGAAGAAAGCCTTCTTCAGTAACCCGTTGGACGTCGATGGCAAGATCCCGCTGGTGCGCTGTGAAGAGCAGGCCAAGTACCAGACCGTCGAACAGATCAACCAACCCTCGGTGCGCCTGATCGAACCGGCCGGCGGCACCAACGAAGCCTTCGCCCGTGCCCACCTGCCCAAGGCGCAGTTGGCGTTCCACGACAACAACACCATCTTCCAGCAACTGCTGGACAAGAAAGCCGACGTGATGATCACCGACTCCTCCGAGGCGCTGTACCAACAGAAGCGCCTGCCGGGGCTGTGCGCGGTGAACCCTGCGCACTACATGCAATATGGCGAGAAGGCCTACCTGCTGCCGCGCGACGACGTGGCCTGGAAAAGCTACGTGGACCAGTGGCTGCATCTGAGCAAAGCCACCGGGGCGTATCAGAAGATCCAGGGCGAATGGCTGGCCATGCCTGGCGAGTGAAGCCCTCTGGCGGCTGACGTCATCCCCTCCCGCAACGTAGGAGGGGGTGGCGAGGCGCGGTGGGTAGACGCGGACTGGCAGGTGAAAAACGCCTTAACTCATCAGACAACTGGTTATTAAAGCTCGCCTTTCATCCGCTCCGTTTTTTCGAAAGTCGCGCCATTATTAGCCGAGAACCGCAATTTAGAGCCATCACATCACATTGAAATCATTCGTTACATCCTTGAATGAGTCTGTTAACATCGTACAACCCGTGATGAGCAAGCGGCCATAGTGTCGCACCTCGCTGTCCGAAGCCGGGCGATTCCCGGCTTCGGCACCCCGCTGCAAACGAACCACAATGAGAGCGGCCAGCCAGGCCCGCCAGTCCTGTTCCCGAAGACCTCTCCCCTGTCATGCCCCCTCGTCGTGGACGTGCGCTTGCGCTCGCCCTCAGAAAAGGATCGGCAGGCCAGGCGATGGCCGGGAACCTGCCGCCAGCGTTGCAGCAGAGGGCAAGGTCGGCCATATCGCCACCTGCGCAGGCTTGTGCCGTCCGGGATTTTCTTGTGAGCCGTCATAGGTGATCCCTACATGCTGATAAACAAGCCGACATCGCGAAGGAAGTTCCTGCTTTCCTCTCTGATTGCCTTGCCTGCGCTGGGCGTAACCGTCAAGGGCCTGAGCGCCGCCGCAGCGGCGGAAATGATCGCGCCGGGCCTGGATACCTACCAACCGAGCTTTTTCAGCGCCGGTGAATGGGCCTTCATCCTTGCCGCCACCGACAAGCTGATTCCGGCCGACGGCCGCGGGCCGGGTGCGCTGGAGACCAACGTACCGGTGTTCATCGACCAGCAACTGGCTGGCGACCTGGGCAGCGAGATCTACCTGGAAGGCCCCTTCCCGGCCAACCCGCCGGCAACCATGGGCTATCAGATTCCATATACGCCACAGCAGATCTACCGCAATGCGATCAAGGCGCTGAACGCCTGGTGCCAGGCGACCCACCGCGACAACTTCGCGGTGCTCGACGCCGCCACGCAAAACGATGTGCTCAAGAAGCTGCAAGGCGGCGAGATCGACTTCAAGGCTTATGGCGAGGACGTGCTCAAGTCCAAGCAGTTCTTCGGCGAACTGCTCGGCCATACCAAGCAGGGCTACCTTTCCGACCCGATCTACGGCGGCAACAAGGGCATGAAGGCGTGGATCGCCATCGGCTTCCCGGGCGCGCGCGCCAGTTACGTGGAATGGGTCGCCCAACACAACGTCAAGTATCCACTCGGGCCGGTCAGCATCAGCGGCCAGCGCGGCTGATCCCCCCGAATACTCGCAAGGTTTCTTATGGCAAACATTACCAATGACGAAGTCGATGTCGTCGTCGTCGGCCTCGGCTGGGCCGGTTCGCTGATGAGCATCGAGCTGGCCCAGGCCGGCCTGAAGGTCCGCGCCCTGGAGCGCGGCGAAGATCGCACCAATGCCGACTTCGCCTACCCCAAGCCAGCCGATCAGTACGCCTACGGCGTGCGCAACAAGATCATGGCCACCCCCAAGGCCGCGGCGATGACCGTCCGCCACAACATGAACGCCACAGCCCTGCCCACCCGCAAGTGGGGTGCCTTCGAGCCAGGCACCGGCGTGGGCGGCTCGGGTCTGCACTGGACCGGTGTACTGATCCGCCCGACACCCACCGATATCAAGCTCAAGACCTATGCCGATCAGGCATACAGGAAGGGCGTGCTGCAGGATGACATGCGCATCGGTGACTACCCGTTCACCTGGGACGAGATCGAGCCATTCCTCGACAAGTTCGACCTGATCTGCGGCCTGTCGGGCAATACCGGCAACCTGCGTGGGCAGATCATGGAAGGCGGCGACCCGTTCGAGGGGCCGCGCTCCAACCCCTACCCATTGCCAGCGCTGCAAGACACCCTGAACAACAAACTGTTCGCCGACGCGGCGCGCAAGCTGGGCTACCATCCGTTCCCCAACCCGTCGGCCAATGTCTCGCAGGCATGGACCAACCCTTACGGCAACCAGATCGCACCGTGCAACTACTGTGGCTACTGCAGCAAGTACCCGTGCCTGAACTATTCCAAGGCCTCGCCGCAAACCGCCGTGCTGGATGCGCTCAAGCGCATGCCCAACTTCGACTACAAGGTCAATGCCAATGTCCTCAAGGTCGAGCTGCACCCTGATGGCAAGACCGCCAAGGGCGTGACCTACGCCGACGCTGACGGCAACACCGTGTTCCAGCCAGCCAGGATCGTGGTGCTGGCGGGCTTCCAGTTCGTCAACGTGCGCCTGATGCTGCTCTCGGGCATCGGCAAGCCCTACGACCCGATCACCGAAACCGGTACCGTCGGGCGCAGCTACGCCTTCCTCAGCAATGGCGGCGCCACGCTGTTCTTCAAGGACAAGCACTTCAACCCGTTCGCCACCGCCGGTGCCACCGGGCAGATGTTCAACGACGTCTCGCCAGGCAATGTCGATGGCCCGTCGCTGGGCTTCATCGGCGGTGCCAAGATCCACAGTTCCCAGGCCACCGGTGCGCCGATCGGCACCGCGCTGCCACCCGGTACCGCCGATTGGGGCAAGGGCTGGAAGGAAGGCATGGTCGACTGGTACGGCCACTCGATGAAAGTCAGCATCACCACCAGCTGCATGTCGTACCGCGATCACTACATGGACCTCGACCCGACCTACAAGGACCCGTGGGGTCTGCCGCTGGCGCGTATCACCTTCGACTGGAAACAGAACGAGCTGAAGCTGCAACAGTACCTGCGCAAGATCGTCCTGGACATCACTCGGGAACTGGGCCCGGACAGCTTTTCGGAAAGCTTCCTGGCCATGGACGCGCACTGGGACATCACCAAGTACGTGTCGACCCACAACGTCGGCGGCGCCGTGATGGGCGACTCGCCCAAGACCAGCGCGCTGAACCGCTACTTGCAGAGCTGGGACGTGCACAACGTGTTCGTGCCGGGCGGTAACGCGTTCCCGCAGAACTTCCAGGCCAACCCCACTTCCATGATCGGCGCACTGACGCTGTTCGCGGCTCAGGCCATCAAGGATCAGTACCTGAAGAACCCTGGCCCACTGGTGCAGGCATGAGGAGTGCGAAAGTGAAATCCAGACCCCGTTCTCTGCTGCTCATCCTGATTGCTCTTGGTGTGCTGCTGGCCTTGTCGGGCTGGCTGGTCGGCGGCCTGCTGAACCGCTCTGGCGACGCCAGCGCGCAGCTGGACCAACCGGTGACTCCGGCGCTGATCAAGCAAGGCGAATACCTGGCCCGTGCCGGTGACTGCGTGGCCTGCCATACCGCCCATGGCGGCCAGCCGTTCGCCGGCGGGCGCGGTATCGAGTCGCCGATCGGCACGATCTACGCCACCAACATCACGCCTGACCGCGCCACCGGCATTGGCGGCTGGAGCTACGGTGAATTCGAACGCGCGGTGCGTCGCGGCATCGGCCACGGCGGCAGTGCGCTGTACCCAGCCATGCCGTTCCCGTCCTATGCCCGTACCTCCGACGCCGACACCCAAGCGCTGTACGCCTATTTCATGAACGCTGTCGCACCGGTCCGCCAGGCCAACAAAGCGCATGACATTCCTTGGCCATTGTCGATCCGCTGGCCGCTGGCCTACTGGCGCACGCTGTTCGCGCCGCTGCCAGAAGACGCCGCCGTATCGCTCAAGGACTCGACCGACGGCAAGGCGGCACAGGTTGCCCGCGGTGCCTACCTGGTCCAGGGCCTGGGCCACTGTGGCTCGTGTCACACGCCCCGTGCGCTGACCATGCAGGAGCGCGGCCTGGACGAAAAGAGCGCGACCTACCTGGCCGGTGGCGAACTCAACGGTTGGTCGGTACCGGCCTTGCGCGGCGTACCGCACTGGACCGAGGAGGAACTGGTCGATTACCTGGGCAGCGGCCGTAACGCCAAGGCCTCGGTGGGCGGCGAGATGACCGACGTCATCGCCAACAGCACTTCGCATATGAGCGATGCCGACCTGCAGGCCATTGCCGTCTACCTCAAGTCGCTGCCTTCAGCCAACGCCGCCTACCGGCATGATCCGCAACGCAGCGCAGCGACCACCGCCAGGCTGACGGCAGCCAAGGACCTGAACCTGGGCGAACGGCTTTACCTGGACAACTGCGGGGCTTGCCACTTCGTAGCTGGTGAAGGCGCTTCGCGGGTGTTCCCGCGCCTGGACGGCGCGAGCATCGTCAATGCCGACAACCCCACCGCGCTGATCCATGTGATCCTCGCCGGCACCCAGACGCCGTCGACCGCCCGCGCCCCGGCCGTGCTGCCGATGCCGGCTTTCGCCTGGCGCCTGGATGACAACGAGACCGCGGCACTGGTGAGCTTCCTGCGCGAAGGCTGGTCGAACCAGGCGAGCGCGGTGTCCGCCGAGCAGGTTCGTGCCGTACGCCAACAGGTCGAAGCGGGTCATGAAGTGGCCAAACCCGCCCTCGCCCCTTCACGACCGCAGTAAGGCCGAGCCGCAGGCGAGCCTGCTCGCGGAGAACACCGCCTAAAAGGCGTCATCTTCGCAAGCAGGCTGGCTATCTCGATTTCCCATCCAGTGCATGCCGTCTTGCGTGCACTCAGACCTGGCGACTCCGAGCCCAGTCCACCAGAGCCGATGCAGACATCGGCCGAGCGACGTAATAGCCCTGGATCTGATCGCAGCCCCAACTGCGCAACTGCTCGAACAGCTCTTCGCTCTCCACGCCCTCGGCCACCACCTCGTAGCCGATGTTCTGCGCCAGCTGGATAATCGAGGTGACCACCGCGCGGTCCTTGGGGTTACTGCAGGCATCGCGCATGAACGACTGGTCCAGCTTCACCGTGGTCGCTGGCAACGTACGCAGATAGGTCCAGTTGCTGTAGCCGGTGCCGAAGTCATCGATGGCCAGGCGAATACCACAGGCACGGATACGTTGCAGGTTGCTGTGGGTCAGCTCCGGGGTGGTCATCAGGGCGCTTTCGGTGAACTCCAGCTCGACCAGGTTCGGCTCGATGGTCTGCTGCCGCAACAGGCCGATCATCCGCTCGACGAATGCCGAGTCAGCCATGTCGCTGGCCGAAACGTTGAATGACACCAGCCAGCGATGCCCCTGAGCCTGCCATGCCGACATCTGCTGCAAGACACGTCGTGCCACCCAGGCACTGATCTGGCGAATCAGCGGGGTCTTTTCCGCCAGGGGGATGAATTCGGCCGGGCTGATCAGGCCCAGTTCCGGGTGCTTCCAGCGCAGCAACGCCTCGGCGCCACACATCTTGCCGCTGGCGGCATGCACCTTGGGCTGAAACTCCAGGTAGAACTGATCTTCCTGCTCCACCGCCTTGGACAACGACGTGAGCAGCCTGAAAGCCCGCACCTGCGCGTGATCCAGCTCAGGCTCGAAGTACACCCAGCCCTTGCCACGGTGCCGCGCGTGGTCGGCAGAGCTGACCAGACAACGCAGCCAGTCATCGTGCCATGTCTGTTGGCTGAGCTTGAGCATGCCCAACCCGGCACGCGGCTGCAGGGGAATGCCAGAGCACTCGATGGGCTGCTGGACTTCCCGGGACAAACGCTCGATCAGCCCCGAAAGCTCCACCTCACCGGGCACCATGAAGCCAAAGCGGGTGGGGCTGATCTTGTACAAGTCGCGGTCGCCGATGATCTGCTTGAGCTTGTCCTTGAGCAGCAACATCACCCGCGTGGAAAACGGATACCCCAGCGATTTGACGATCTCGTTGAGAAAGGCCGGGGAAATCATGTCGGCAGCAATCACCGTGACCGGCTCATCAGACCAGCGATAGGCCTCGACATCCTTTTCGAACTTGATGCGATTGAACAGCCCGATGGTGGCGTCCACATAGCTGCTCTCGCGCAGCGCCTGGATGCGCAGCATGACCAGCTTGGCCAGTTGCTGCAGGGTGGCCTGCTGCTCCCGCGTCAGCCCTTCGCGCGGCTCGGTATCGATCAGGCAGAACATGCCCAGCGGCAGGCCTTCGAGGGTCACCAGCGGGTAACCCGCGTAGAAACGAATGCCAGGGCTGCCCTGCACCAGCGGGTTGTCGCGAAAGCGCGCATCGGTGGTGGCATCACTGACCTGGAAGAAGTCATCGGCCAGGATCGCCGTGGCGCAGAACGAATCCACCAGGGGTGTCTGGTCTACGCCCATGCCGGCCTGGGCCCAGAACCACTGGCGATTGTTTTCCAGGATCGAGATCAACGCGATGGGTACATTGAAGTGCTGGGTTGCCAGACGGATCAGTTCATCGAACATCTCATCCCTGACGCCCTTGAAACACGCCAGGGCGTTCACGGCTTCCTGTCGTGCCGGGGTATTGAGCAAGCAAGGGGTTTCATCCTGCACTGACGGGTACCTCATGGCGGGGTGCTATCTAGACACACTGTAAAAGAAATGGCCGGGCCAAAGGCAAAAAAGCGCCGAAGGGTCGCCGTCAGGTAGCACCGCAGAGCGATCCGCGTGCTCCACCAGACACCTTGCCCAAGACCTGTATATAATCGCCGCTTCCGTTGGGGAGTAGCCTGCTGACGAGCAACCGTCAGCGTTCGTATCAACATTCTCGGCACGACAGCCGTGGTACGAACACCTTCAAGGTTGGTGAGACCAGCGACATTGCACACGCCTGAAGCCGGGCGCGTGGCGGTGTCGTTGTTCCATAGCCCGGCTGGAAGCAAACCGTGAACCCGATTTCCCTCGTATTTCTCGCCTTGGCCATGTCCACCGATGCCTTCGCCGCCGCCATCGGCAAAGGCTCCGCACTGCACAAGCCGCGCCTGATCGAAGCCCTGCGCACCGGCCTGATCTTCGGCGTCATCGAGGCCATCACCCCCATGATCGGCTGGGCCATCGGCCACGCCGCCTCCTTGTGGGTCGCCGACTGGGACCACTGGATCGCCTTCACCCTGCTGGTGTGCCTGGGCCTGCACATGATCCACAACGGCCTGAAGAGCGATGACGAAGAAGCAGAAGCAAAATCCAGCCAGCACTCCTTCCTGATCCTGGCCGTCACCGCCGTCGCCACCAGCATCGATGCCCTGGCCGTGGGTGTGGGCCTGGCCTTCGTCGACGTCAACATCTTCATCGCCGCCGCCGCCATCGGCCTGGCCACCCTGGTGATGGTCACCCTCGGCGTAATGCTCGGCCGCGTGCTTGGCACCCTGGTCGGCAAGCGCGCCGAGATCATCGGGGGTGTGGTGCTGATGTTGGTGGGGGCGACGATTTTGTATGAGCACCTGAGTGCCTGATGAGAGCCGGCGCTCGCCCTCGCATGCCATCGACAGCGCTTGTGCTTTGGTTGATATTACAAAGCCATAACCTCTGACAAGGACCTGTCGATGCGCTTTCCTCTACTACTCGCTGCCGCGATGGCTCTTGCCGGTTGCGCCGACTCACACCAGTGGACACCCCAACAGCAAGCGCTAGCCCCTGTGCTACGCACACAGAAGTTCTATGTCTCCACGCCCACCGACGGCGCATATGGCGATCACACTTATATCGGCTCAGGCCGCAACACCGCACAGATCATTCAGGCCTCTCTGGCGCGTCAGGTACGCGCCGCCCGCATCGGCATCCAGACCGACGACTTCGACCAGGCCCTGGCCGCCGCGCAGCAGGCCGATCAGGACCTGCTGATCTTTCCCAGCATCTTGCACTGGGAAGACCGAGCCACCGAATGGTCGATGATCCCCGACCGCGTCTAGGTCAAGATCGAGGTCATTCAAGTCGCCACCGGCGATGCCCTTAGCTCAGCGATCATCAAAGGTCGCAGCGGACTCGCCACGTTCGGCGGCGATCATCCTCAAGACTTGCTCCCTGAACCGGTGGACGAATTCGTAAAGGCGTTGTTCGAGGGTCCTGCCTACGGGCAGTAAAGCAACCACGAGCAGGCAACTTCCGCCCCTTCATGAAACCTGTGGAACCTGCTCACCAAACCCTTTTTCTGGGCCGGGTTTAGCCCCCCATATAAATCAATGGGTTAGATGAGAGGCCCAAAAGAGGGTCAATGCATGAATTAGGTGTATTTGCTCTTTAAAAACGGAGACATAGAGATCAAAGTGCCTACTTCACTGCCGTGTAGGCAGCTCAGAAAAGACAGTGTACGAGCTGATCCGCGAGTGCTCGCTTCACTGCCGTGTAGGCAGCTCAGAAACTCTATGCGCAGCAGGTCGGCCGCATCACCCGCTTCACTGCCGTATAGGCAGCTCAGAAATGGTTGCCCTTGGCGCCGTTGCTGATCGCCTTCTTCACTGCCGCATAGCCAGCTCAGAAATACTACGACAAAGACTCCGGACTCACCGGGCACTTCACTGCCGAACAAGCAGCTTTATTACCCCGTAACTTCCCCGACAGTGCCGAACAATATCGTCGCCACCCTGTTACAAGCGATCCGAGGGTTTCCAGGTCGAATGCGGAATGACGATATTGCCATCCGCAACCTGCCGATAGACGGTGTAAGGCAACACGACGGTATCCAGGACTCCCGAAAAAGCCATGTCCAGGATCATGCCGGGTAACAATGGACCGGTTCGATGCGCGCTCTTATCGGGATCGGCGTGTAGTTGGCAGAAGTCATAAACGACCCCGCTATACACTCGGGTGATTTCATCGCAGTGGCTGCCGCGCTCACTCAGTTCACGGCGGCTGTATTCGTCGTCTCGAACAACAGTATCGAGGGTGCCGCAGGCGCTAAGCGACAGAGCGGCCAGCAATAAAAGTCCTTTTTTCATGGTTCTCACTAAGTCATCGGTTTGCTTAGCGCAGCACTATAGCGGGTCATGAGTAAGACATTCAGCCAAACCGCTCCTCAAGCTCGGCAAGCTCCCGCTCGATGGTGTCCATCAGCGCCTCCCATTCCGCCTGAGTCTTGCGGCGGGCCTGGCCTTCGTGGGGGTAGAGAAAGTCGACGATGCCTGGGCGCACTTTGCCTTTGGCCATGGTGCCGAAGAATTCGGCGGTCAGGGCGCGGGCCAGGACGTCGAGTTCGGTGGCGTGGTTGACCCAACGCCAGCTTTCTTTCAGCACGACCTTGTCGAGCAGGATGCATTGCTTCTTGAAGGCGCGCAGAGCCTGGCCGAGTGGGCTGGTGGCCAGTTGCGCGTTGAGGCGGCCGGGGTCGGGCTCATGCAGTTGTTCGGTGGCGGGGCCGAAGAACCATTCGTTGAAGCCGATCTCGATTTCGCGAAAAGCTACGCTGGCCTCCCAGATGACGGTGAGGGTCTTGTGCTGGCGCACGTCGCGCTTCCACGCACCGTAGGCGGCAAAGGCAATGCCGGCGATGCCGCTGGCGGCCAGGGCTTCGATCACCGCCGAGGCCGAGTCGAGCACCGCGTAGGCCTGCCCGCTACGGGCGCTGAGCAAGGCGGCGGTGACCAGCACGACGAGGGCCAGGCAAGCGCTGTAGAACCCGAAGGCATAAGGATCTCTCATCTTCGAACCAATTGATCGTTCAAGGCGGGATCGCTCAGGTGACCCTTTCAGCCTAGCCAACGCCCGTGCGCTTTGCCGTGTCCGCACGCCAGGATGCGACGGCAGGCGGGTTGAACCAAGCGCCGGAGGCATTGCCCAAACCGATGCCTCCCACGCTTGCTAAGGCCTTCGTGGCCGCACCGGAAGGCAGGACGGCAGCCCGGCGGGCCTCACTCCAGGCCGGGCGCCACGCCTCTTCGCTGAAAACAGGATGTGTTGAACGCCTATGAAAAAGATCCTCTGCCTTGGCCTTCTCGGCGCGCTTTCTCTCTCTGCCCACGCCGCGTCACTGGACGTGCCGATGAACCTGGTCAGCGCCGACGGCGCGCCCAAGGCCATCGGCAGTGTGCATGTGGAAGAGACCCAGTACGGCCTGTTGTTCACCCCCAAGCTGAGCGGCTTGCCAGCGGGCATTCACGGCTTCCATGTGCATGAAAACCCCAGCTGCGACTCCGGCACCAAGGACGGCAAGACCGTCGCCGCATTGGCCGCCGGCGGCCATTACGACCCGAAGAAGACCGGCAAGCACCTCGGCCCCTATGACGACGCCGGCCATCTGGGCGACCTGCCGGCGATCTACGTGACCGCCGACGGCAAGGCCGAATATCCCGTACTGGCCCCACGTATCAAGAAGGTCGCTGAAATCGAAGGCCGTGCGCTGATGGTGCATGTCGGCGGCGACAACCACTCTGACCACCCGGCACCGCTGGGCGGCGGCGGTGACCGTATGGCCTGCGGCGTCATCAAGGGCTGAGCGACGCACAGCGTTCGGCCGTGAGCGGAAGGACGGGCCGGGGGCCTGAAACTTCTTGTCGCGGCCGGACAAAGCTTTCAATCTGTCGGGGTTCCCGACGGATCAGGAAGACGTAAGGCATGAAACCCGGCAAGACCATCACCCGCGCCTGGTGCGTGGAGCTGCAGCAAGAACTGTCGATCACCGCCGCGCGCCGTGAATACTTCTCCCAGGAACCGCCGCGCCAGCGCTTCGAGTTTCTGTGCTCCAGCGAAGCCTGTCGCGCCCAGGGCGTGAAGGTGACGGGCGTGCGTTACGACGTGAAGCCTCAGGACAATCCCACCTTCGTGGCGGCACATTTTCGTGCCAACCCGCATTACCAGCACCAGCCCGATTGTGAGTGGGTCGAGGAAGACGAGGCCGTCGACGAACCGGACGAAGCCTCCAGCGACCCGCAGCAGCGCCTGCGACAGGCGCGGCGCAAGCTGGACGACAACATCGACGTGTTCGATCCCACCCTGCGCCAGGCGGTCAAGGAACCGGCGCTGACGGCACCAGCAGGCCATGCCGCCGCGCCCCGCGAAGCAGCCCCGGTCGATGCGCTCAAGGAGCCTGCGGCCCCGCGCTACAGCGAGACGCGCACCAGCAACCTGGAGCGCCTGGTGGATTTCTACCGCCAGGCGCGCGCCGAATTGCCGGAAGACGACTTCAAGCAACTGACCCTGCGCGTTGCCGGCCAGGGCGAGGTGGCCCTGCGCAGCTATTTCCGGCACATCAAGTACGCGCAACCGGGTGAGAACCAACGGGTGCTGTACGGCGGTGGGCTGCTGGATGACAAACGCTACGGCAAGGGCTTCAAGTTCCAGTTCTTCGACCGCCTCGAAGGCAAGCGGGTGACGCTGTACGTTTCGCCCGCACAGATGCAGGCCTACCGCTCCAGTCGCTACATCGAAGAATTGCTCAGCCATGCTGGCGAGGTGAAGTTCTTCACCCTCTACGCCTTGGGCAAGCTGGTGCAGAGTCCCTCCGGCAAGAGCTTCAGCCTGGAGGTGGACGACCTGCGCCACTTGGCCATCGTGCTGGGTCCGCCCAAGGACGGCGACGCGGCGCCATGAAAAAAGGGAAGCCTGGGCTTCCCTTTTTCGTGTGCGGCGAACGGCTCAGACCTTGACGATCCAGCCAGCAGGCGCTTCGACATCACCCGACTGCACGCCGGTCAGTTCCTTGTACAGGCGCTGGGTCACCGGGCCGACTTCGGTCTCGCTGTAGAACACGTGCAGCTTGTCCTTGTAGGAGATCCCGCCGATCGGGGTGATGACTGCGGCGGTGCCGCAGGCACCGGCTTCCTTGAACTCGGCGATCTTGTCGATGAACACGTCGCCTTCCTCGACGGTCAGGCCCAGACGGCTGCTGGCCAGCTCCATCAGCGACAGGCGGGTGATGCCTGGCAGGACCGAAGGCGAACGCGGAGTGACGAATTTGCCGTCTTCGGTGATGGCGAAGAAGTTGGCCGAGCCCACTTCTTCGATCTTCGAGTGGGTCTGTGGGTCGAGGTAGATGCAGTCGGCGAAGTTGTTCTTCTTGGCGTCGGAGCCCGGCATCAGGCTGGCGGCATAGTTGCCACCGACCTTGGCAGCGCCGGTACCGTTCGGCGCGGCGCGGTCGTAGCTGGAGATCACGAAATTGTTCGGCTTCAGGCCGCCCTTGAAGTAGGCGCCAACCGGGATGGCGAACACCGAGAAGATGAACTCGGGGGCAGTGCGCACGCCGATGTTGTCACCCACGCCGATCACGAACGGGCGCAGGTACAGGGCGCCGCCGGAACCGTAAGGCGGAATGAAACGCTCGTTGGCCTTGACGACCTGCTTGCAGGCCTCGATGAACATCTCGGTAGGCACATGGGGCATCAACAGGCGCGAGCAGCTGCGCTGCATGCGCTGGGCGTTCTGGTCTGGGCGGAACAGGTTGATCGAGCCGTCCTTGCAGCGATAGGCCTTCAGGCCTTCGAAGCACTGCTGGCCGTAATGCAGCGCGGTGGAGCCTTCGCTGATGTGCAGGACGTTGTCTTCGGTCAGGCTGCCGGCTTCCCAGGCGCCGTTGCGCCAGTGGGCGAGAAAGCGCTTGTCGGTCTTGATGTAGTCGAAACCCAGTTTGTCCCAGTTGATGCTTTCTTGACTCATAACGCCCTCATTCATTTCGCAGACTGCCTGGACGAGTCAGGCCAATGCCGTATTCTGCCAGAACTTTTGCGCCGGAGTCTGAAAACGCTTGCCACCGGCAGCGCCAGCTTCAACCCACCGGAACCTTCTGCGCCGCCTTGCGCCGCCGAATGTAGTCCAGCAGGGTATCGAGGTCCGAACTGCACAGGGTACGCGCCACTGACTTGACCTCGTCCACCGGCCAGTCCCACCAGGCCGCTTGCAGCAGTTCCTCGCGCACCGCTTCCTCGAAACGCCAGCGGATGAACTTGCAAGGGTTGCCGCCCACCACCGCGTAGGGCGGTACGTCGCGTGTGACCACCGCACCGGCGGCGACGATGGCGCCATGGCCAATGGTCACGCCGGAAAGGATCAGCGCGTCGGCGCAGATCCAGCAATCGCTGCCGATCACCACATCGCCCTTGCTGGGCGCGTAGTTCTTGATGTCTTCGAGCTTGTCGATCATCGCCGGGAACGGATAGGTGGTCAGCCAGTCGGTACGGTGCTCACCGCCAAGCAGGATGCGCACGCCATCGGCGATGGAGGTGTAGGACCCCACGCGCAGTACGGTGTCGTCACCGAACTCCAGCACTTCGGGAATGCCATAGGTGCCCACCCCCACCGTATAGCGTGGGTAGCGCAGGCGGATCTTCTCGGCCGAACGGTCCAGCTTGTCCATGCGCCGCAGCTGCTTTCTGGTTTTGCGTTCTCTCAGCAGTTCAAGGAATTTCATGGCACTCCAGGGTGTTCTTGAACGGGGCACTCAGCGGTGCAGGATCAGGCGCTTGAAACGTCGCCAGGTGGTGCGATTCATGTATCGCCAAGGGATGGAGCGCAACAGTTCCCAGGCATGAGCCTTGTCGGTGACCACGGCATACTTGAGTGCCTTGTGAATGACGAACGTTCGCCCGCTCTGGTAATCGGGATGATCCCGGTACGGCTCGATGGTCTTCAGGTCGGCGTCCAGCAGCACGCGATATTTGCGCGACAGGTTGTTGGCATGCCGACGGTAGCGGGTCACGCACACCGGCAGCACATCCAGGCGGTAACCCTGGCGTGCGATGCGCAGGGTGATCTGGAAATCCTGCACCTTGATGTCGGGGTCATAGCCACCCGCGGCCTGCAGGGCCTCCATGCGGTAGAGAGCCACCGGGGCGCCCACCACGACCGCACCCCGCAGGGCCTCGTCGAAGTGCAGGCGCTCGACATAATCACGGCTCTGGTACTTGATGTTGTTGCCATCGCTGTCCATGTAGATGATCAACGCCCCGACGCAGCCCACCTCGGGATGCTGGTCAAGGTACTCGGCACGAATGCGCACCGAGGAAGGCAGCATGATGTCGTCCAGGTCCGGGGTGGAGACGTAGGTGCCCTTGGCGTAGCGCAGGCCATGATTGAGCGCAGCGCTGACGCCCTGATTGGCTTGGGTATGGAGCTGGAAGGGGTATTTGGCCTGCAGGGCCTGCAGCATGGGAATGCTGTTATCGGTCGAGCCGTCATCGACGATGATGACTTCGAAATTCTCGTAGTCCTGGGCAAAGATGCTTTCAAGGGCCGCTTCGAGGTACTTCTCGGCGTTATAGCAGGGGGCAATGATCGAGACCAGCGGCGCGTTTTGCACCGTCGGCCGTGCAGAGGAAATCATTTGGTCGCTCATCGTTTAATAAGGTCTGACGCCGGGTGAGGACCTGACATTGTCGTTGAATGGTTAGCAACTTTTAACAAAGTGGACACATGATGGTGCAATCGATCGTTTTTTTCCACTGCGCGGCCAGAAAGGCCCTGCCAGGCGCATGGAATTTTCCCAATCCGCCTAACAGACAGGCAAAAAAAAGCCCCGTTCCGCAGAACAGGGCTTGGGTTACCGCTCAGGTGGGCCTCAGAAGGCGTAAGTCACCAATAACTCCTTGGTCACCTGAAAGTCCACCGACATCATCACGCTCAGAGCGGTGATGGTAACGATGGAGAACACGAACAGTTTGCGTGCCCAGACCGTGTCGTCCACGGCCTTGTAGCCTTTCCAGGCCATGTACAGCCAGTACATGCCCAGGCCCGCCGCGACGGCCAGGTAGTTCAGGCCGGCGTAGCCGCCGAACGTCAGCATCAGGGTCGCGACCAGGAACGCCAGGATGTACAGCAGGATATGGCGCTTGGTCACCAGGATGCCACGCTTGACCGGCAAAACCGGAATCTTGGCCGCACGGTAGTCGTTGAAGCGGAAGATCGCGATGGCGTACGAGTGCGGCATCTGCCACAGGCTGAACATCACCAGCAGGGTCAACGCAGCGAAGTCGAAGCTGTTGCTCACTGCGCAGTAGCCCACCACCGGTGGCATGGCCCCGGAAAGGCTACCGATCAGCGTGCCATGCACCGACTTGCGCTTGAAGTACAGGCTGTAGAGGCCGACGTACACCACGAAACCGATCAGTACCAGGAATGCCGACAGCGGGTTGGCGTAGGTGTAGAGCAACCATACGCCCGCTACGCCCAGCACGGCGCCGTACAGCAGCGCCAGCTTCAGGGACACCAGCCCCTGAACCAGTGCGCGGCCGCGGGTACGCTCCATGCGCTGGTCGATGTCGCGGTCGATACAGTTGTTGAACACGCAACCCGATGCCACGACCAGGGAGGTACCGATCACTGCCGCGAGGAACACGACCAGATCGATATCACCCTTGGAAGCCAGGAAAAAGCCACCCGCCACCGAAAGCACGTTACCGAAAATGATCCCCGGCTTGGTGATTTGGATAAAGTGCTTCAGTGACATTGGGTATTTCCTCACTGCGCCATCATTTCGCGGTGGATGCTGAAGATGATCCACACCGACAGGCCTACCAGGAACACGATCACCAGCGACGTGAAGACGAATGCCATCACGTTGTTACGCTGGCCTTTCGAGAAGTCCAGGTGCAGGAAGTAACGCAGGTGCACCAGGATCTGGATGACCGCGAAGGCCATGATGACCCAGATGGTGGTGTCCTTCGGCAGCACTGGCGACATCACGATGGCGAACGGAATGGCGGTCAGGATCACCGACAGCACGAAGCCGATGATGTAGTCCTTCACGGAGCCGTGGCCAGCATGATCGTCGTGGGTGTTATGTGGATTAGCCATTTACAGCACCCCCAGCAGGTAAACAATGGTGAACACGCCAATCCAGACCACGTCCAGGAAGTGCCAGAACAGGCTCAGGCAGCTCAGGCGGGTCTTGTTGGTGTTGGTCAGGCCCTTCTTGTTGACCTGATACATCATGATGGCCATCCAGATCAGACCACTGGTCACGTGGGCACCGTGCAGGCCGACCAGCGAGAAGAACGCCGACAGGAAGCCGCTCTTGTCCGGACCATGACCATGAACGATCAGGTGATGGAACTCATAGACTTCCATCGCGATAAAGCCGGCACCGCACAGCCAGGTAACGGCCAGCCAGCCCAGGACCTGGCTCTTCTTGCCCTTGTACAGGGCCAGCATGGCAAAGCCATAGGTGATCGAACTGATCAGCAGGAACGCGGTTTCGACGGCCACGAACGGCAGTTCGAAGATGTCCTTGCCGGACGGACCGCCCGCCACGCTGTTCGCCATCACGGCGAACACCGCGAAGAACGAGGCGAACAGCACGCAGTCGGTCATCAGGTACAGCCAGAAGCCATAGACCTTCATCTCACCACTGTCGTGGTGGTGATCGTCGTGCCCGTGGTCGTGACCATGGGCTCCGGAGTTGATAGCAATATTCGACATGTTAGGCCTGTTCCATCGAAGACTTGGCAGGGGTGTAGGCACCTTCGGCCACCAGGACCTTGTGATGCTCACCTTCGATACGTGCGATCTGATCGACCGGCACCATGTAGCCCTGGTCGTCACGTGCAGCGTGAGCGACGAAGACCGCGATGGTTGCTACCAGGCTCGCACCTACCAGCCACCAGATGTGCCAGATGAAGGCGAAGCCGAAGACGGTCAGCAGCAGACCCATCCACATACCGGTTGCAGTGTTGTTCGGCATGTGAATTTCCGAGTACTTGGCAGGCACCTTGTACGCGGTACCGTTGCGCTTGGCCTCGGTGAAAGCGTCGATATCGTCGGCTTTCGGCAGTTCAGCGAAGTTGTAGAACGGCGGTGGCGAAGAGGTCGACCATTCCAGGGTATGGCCATTCCATGGGTCGCCAGTCAGGTCGCGGTTCTTGTTACGGTCACGGATACTGACGAACAGCTGGATCAGTTGCGAAGCGATACCGGCAGCGATCAGGAAGGCACCGACCAGAGCAACGTTCAGGTAGATGTTCCACTCAGGCATGTCGGTCGCGTTCAGACGACGGGTCATACCCAGGAAGCCCAGCGCGTACAGCGGCATGAAGGCCACGAAGAAGCCGGTGATCCAGAACCAGAACGCAGCCTTGCCCCAGCCTTCGTGCAGCTTGAAGCCGAACGCTTTCGGGAACCAGAAGGCGAAGCCGGCGATGTAGCCGAATACCGCACCACCGATGATCACGTTGTGGAAGTGAGCGATCACGAACAGGCTGTTGTGCAGCACGAAGTCAGCGCCCGGGATGGCCAGCAGAACGCCGGTCATACCACCGATCGAGAAGGTGACCATGAAGCCCAGGGTCCACATGATCGGCGCGGTGAAGCGCAGACGGCCCTGGTAGATGGTGAACAGCCAGTTGAACAGCTTCACACCCGTCGGAATGGCAATCAGCATGGTCGCCAGACCGAAGAAGGCGTTGACGCTCGCGCCTGCACCCATGGTGAAGAAGTGGTGCAGCCAGACCACGAAGCCCAGTACGCAGATACCACCGGACGCGAAGATCATCGACTTGTGGCCGAACAGACGCTTGCCGGAGAAAGTCGAAACCACTTCCGAGAACACGCCGAACGCCGGCAGTACCAGGATGTATACCTCAGGGTGACCCCAGGCCCAGAACAGGTTCACGTACATCATTGGGTTGCCGCCCAGTTCGTTCGTGAAAATGTGGAAGTCCAGGTAGCGGTCGAGGGTCAGCAGCGCCAGGCAGGCGGTCAGGATCGGGAACGAAGCCACGATCAGGACGTTGGCGAAGGTGCAGGTCCAGGTGAAGATCGGCATGTCCATCAGTTTCATGCCAGGCGTACGCATTTTCAGCACGGTGACCAGGAAGTTCACGCCCGTCAATGTCGTACCTAGACCTGAAAGCTGCAAGGCCCAGATGTAGTAGTCGACACCCACGCCAGGACTGTATTGCAGGCCCGACAGCGGCGGATAGGCTACCCAACCGGTCTTGGCGAACTCACCAACACCCAGGGAGATGTTGATCAGCAGCATGCCGGCAACCAGCAGCCAGAAGCTCAGGGAGTTCAGGAATGGGAAGGCAACGTCACGCGCACCGATCTGCAGCGGCAGGACGATGTTCATCAGGCCGGTGAAGAAAGGCATCGCCATGAAGATGATCATGATCACACCGTGAGCGGTGAAGATCTGGTCATAGTGCTCTGGCGGCAGGAAGCCTTCGGCGCCGTTCTGCGCCATGGCCAGCTGGGTACGCATCATGATGGCGTCGGCGAAGCCGCGCAGCAGCATGACCATGGCCACGATGATGTACATCACACCGATTTTCTTGTGGTCGACGGTCGTCAACCACTCGGTGTACAGGTAGCTCCACTTCTTGAAGTAGGTGATCGCGCCGACCACGGCCAGACCGCCCAGAGCGATCATGGCAAGGGTCACCATGACTATCGGCTCGTGGAACGGAATCGCTTCCAGACTTAATTTGCCTAACATTGTTTACTCCTCTGCCCCAGCAGCTGAATTCTTGCTGTTTTGCGCGCCATCGGTACCGGTGACTTGCTTCTCACGGATGCTCTGCTTGCTCGGCCCGTGGTTCATGCCCTCGTACTTGTCGATGATGATCTGGAACAGATCAGGGGTGACCGAGGAATAGAGCTCTACGGGGTGACGCTCGCTAGGTTTGAGCAACGCAGCGTATTCAGCCGAGTCAAGGTGTTTAGGTGAGTTCTTGACCTCGGCGATCCAGGCCTCGTAATCAGCCTGGCTGGTCGCGATAGCCTTGAACTTCATGCCGGTGAAGCCCGCACCACTGTAGTTGGCGGAGATACCGTTGAACTCGTGATTCTCGTTGGCGATCAGGTGCATCTTGGTGTGCATGCCCGCCATCGCGTAAATCTGGCCGCCCAGACCCGGGATGAAGAACGAGTTCATCACGCTGTCGGAAGTGACCTGGAAATTGATCGGGGTATTGGCCGGGAAGACGATCTTGTTGACCGTGGCAATGCCCTGCTCCGGATAGATGAACAGCCATTTCCAGTCCAGGGATACCGCCTGGATGGTGACCGGCTTGACGTCGGAATCCAGCGGACGGTAAGGATCCAGGCGGTGGGTCGAAACGTAGGTGAAGTAGCCCAGGAAGATCAGCAGGATGATCGGGACGCCCCACACCGCGACTTCGATCTTGGTGGAGTGCGACCAGTCAGGCGTGTATTTGGCAGCCGTGTTGGACGCGCGATATTTCCACGCAAAGATGATGGTCATGAAAATGACCGGGATCACCACGATCAGCATCAGCAGGGTGGCGATAACGATCAGGTTGCGTTGCTCGATACCCACCTGCCCTTTCGGATCGAGCAGCGGAAAGCCATCACAACCACTGAGCAGAAGCATGCTGAACAGGGCCAAGTAGCCAAAAAACCTGGGGTACCTATTTTTACTCATCTCACGACCTCTAAAAGCAGCTTTCGCGGTGCTGTTGGGTTTCGACCGCCAACACTTCACCCTGCCAGTGCCGGCATGTTTTTTTGAATTGAACAAGGGCCTGCCAGAACGCGGTAGCGAAACGACAAATCCGGTTTTTGCTTGGATTCATATCCTGAACGACTGGAAATCGCCTGCCAGCAGGACGAATGCGGCCGTTCCAAGCGCCAGAGGCCAGCGTTGCGCGGCCTGTTCAGGGTACAGAGCGGCACTCCAGGGCCTCGAAAATCAGCTCATCGTCCAGTCAGGCTAGACGAAAACTGCGGCGATTGTAGATATGTAAGTTTTTATTGACTATGCCTTATTTTGTAACAGTTAATCTCAGATTTGGAAACAATTGCAAATTTTTGTTGTCCAGATCACGAAAAAGTGCCTCGTTACGACGAGGCACTTTGCGGCTAAAGCCCTTGCAAACCTTGGGGCTTACGCCGGTTACGAATGATCCCCAGGGGAACCAGCATAGCGGTGAGCACGAATGCTACCAGAGCCCACTGCGCCAGCGACAGTCCCAGAACCGGCGGGTAAGGGGTGGAGCAGAAGCCGCTGACCTGAAATCCTAGGGGAAACATCGAAGCCAGGGGCAGGCCGTCGACGATCGGCTGCAACTCGTCAATGCCGCAGCTGACCGCCGGATTGGCCAGTACCCAGACATGCCGCCCCGCCGCCACGATGCCGCCGATGGCGCTGAGCACCACCAGCCCTTCGAACAGCGTGGTGCTGCGCCGCCCCGGCATCGCCGCGCCGATGAAGGCGAACAAGGCGATGAACAACAGGGCATAGCGTTGCAGGATGCACAGCGGGCACGGTGCCTCGCCCAGCACGATCTGCATGTACAGGGCGCCGCCGATCAACGACAGGCAGATGATTCCCAGCAAGACCAGAAAGCGCTTCTCGCGCCGCAGGTACAACGTGTTGTCGCTCATTCACTTACCTTTCGAATGGGGGCGGTGATTCGCCGGCCGGGATGATCGGGGCCTGGCGCGTCGGGCTCAAGGGCCGCACCGCCATACGGAGCCTTTGGCCACCCGGGCGGTCGAATCGGGGTGGCGAGGCATCCTGCTGCCGGTTATTGAACGCCTTCCTTATATATAGAAGGATGCGTCTATTTGTCGCACGCTGGTTTTCACGTCGTGCAAACGACGCCAGGTCCTGACACACGCCTTGGCGAACGCTGCGAACTGCGCGCTTATGTCGCATGCCCGCTACGCTCCAGGAGCCTGCGCCGGATTGTCGCACGCGCTTCTATATATAGAAGGATGCGACCATTTGCCACAGAGCGGCATCCGAAGGTTTGACGTCAATAAAGTCCAACTGCCACTATTGCGCTTCGCGTACCGTCGACCCCGTGCCTGGCACGGCAATGCATGAAACCGTGAAGCGGCTCCCAGCCCGGGCTCCCACTCGGAGCTATCCTTGGCACAACCCTGAAGATAATCGTTCATTGGTGTCATCAGGCTGGATACGCGGTCGATGCTTTTCATTTGCCAGAAGGTTCCTATGTCCACCACGAACGCCCGGGCAGACTCCCTATCGCTGTTGCTGTTCACCCTGCGCAGCGGCAAGCTGATGGCGATCAATCTGCTTAAGGTCAGCGAAATCATTCCCTGCCCTCCCCTCACCCACCTGCCGGAATCGCACCCGCACGTAAAAGGCGTGGCGACCCTGCGTGGCGCTTCGCTGTCGGTCATCGACCTGAGCCGCGCCATCGGCGAGCGCCCGCTGGCCGACCCGGATGCCGGCTGCCTGATCGTCACCGATGTAAGCCGCAGCAAGCAGGGCCTGCATGTCCAGGCGGTGAGCAAGATCGTGCACTGCCTGACCACCGACATTCGTCCGCCGCCCTATGGTTCCAGCAACCGTTCGTTCATCACCGGCGTGACCCAGGTCGATGGCACGCTGGTGCAGGTACTGGACATCGAGAAGATCATCCACGGTATCGCCCCGGCGCAGATCGAGGTCAAGCCAGAGACGCTGAGCAACGACGAACTGGAACTGCTGCGCACCACCCAGATCCTGGTGGTGGACGACAGCCAGGTGGCCCTGCAGCAGTCGATCCTGACCTTGCGCCAGGTCGGCATGGAATGCCGCACCGCGCGCAGCGCCCGGGAGGCGCTGGATGTGCTGATGGAACTCAAGGGCACCCCGGAAGAAATCAACCTGCTGGTCTCGGACATCGAGATGTCCGAAATGGACGGCTACGCCCTGACCCGTACCCTGCGTGAAACGCCGGACTTCCAGGATCTCTACATCCTGCTGCACACCTCGCTGGACAGCGCGATGAACAGCGAAAAGGCCAGCAGCGCGGGTGCCGATGCGGTACTGACCAAGTTCTCCTCGCCGGAACTGACCCGCTGTCTGGTCGAGGCTGCCCGTACCATCAACGCCCGTTAGCCGGACACCGCCAGGCACCTGCCACTGGTCTTACGCCCGTGGCCTTGTGTAGCCTGGCGGGCAACTGTCCATGCTTCCCCGGAGATGCGTTCATGAAACCCGCCTTGCTCCTGCTTGCCAGCCTGGCCCTGGGTATCACTCAGGTCCAAGCGTCCACCCCACAGTCCTGGAAGCAGCTCGACAAGACCGCCCAGGCGGCATGCCTGAAAGCCAGCCAGCTCAAGGATGTGAAGACCATCGGCAACAGCGCGCGTTTTGCCGATACGGTGGGGTATGACGCCCTGCTGCTCGAAGGGCGCTACCCGCAGAAGCACATGAACAACCGCCGGGGCACGGAGCTGTGCCTCTTCCACCGGCAAAGCGGTCAGGCCAGCGTTACCGAGTGGGACAGCATCGAGCGACGCTGAAAACGCCTGGCATGCTCCTTGCTTCCGTCAGGGGCAAAACACAACGCTGGCGGAAACGGTTCCGCTGCATCATTGATCGGCGGATGACCCTGAAGCGATGAATACCCGGTTCTCCTGCGTGGGCTGTGGCAACTGCTGCACGGACCATCATGTCCCCCTGACCCTCGACGAAGCGGCCCAGTGGGCGGCAGACGGCGGCGCCTTGATCGTGCTGACCGAGGCTTTCCTGGATAACGGCTACGGCCTGCCGCAGGAGCAATGGCTGCATGCCACCCGGCGCTCGATCAAGGTCGGCAGCGGTACGGCACAGGCGCACGTGGCGATCACCTTCGCCGCCTACAACGTCGGGCCTTGCCGGAATCTTGACGCGCAGAAGCTGTGCCGCATCTACGAACGCCGTCCTTTGGTGTGCCGCATCTACCCGATGGAGATCAACCCACACATTCCGCTGCGGCCACAGGCCAAAGACTGTCCCCCGCATGCCTGGGAGCAGGGGCCGGAACTGATCGTCGGCAATCAACTGGCCGACCCGCAGCTGCAAGCGCTGATCGAAGCCTCGCGACAGGCCGATCGTGATGACATCGCCCGCAAGCAAGCGATCTGCCAATACCTGGGCATCAACACCACGGCACTCAAAGGCAACGGCTTCGTCGCCTATCTGCCAGACATGGCCGCCTTTCGCGAAGCGGTCGAACAGGCGCCTCATGAAACCACCCACGCGCAGTGGCAGTTCCATGTCACCGGCGAAGAGGTGCTCGACACCCTGCGCCAGGCCGGCGCGCGTCTCGCTGACCCGGCAGCACCCTCCTATCTGTTCATTCCGCTGGCGGCGTGAATCACTTGTAGAACAGGTCGATCATCACTTCCGCCGCAAAGGGCCCCGCGATCGGCCGGGTGCTCTGCCAGACCAGTTCCGCGTTGAACTCGGTGGTCTGGGTCGGTACATCTCCCAGCAGATCAGCCAGATGAAACAGCTGGTTGTAGCCCAGAGGCCGGGCGTCGGCGGCGCGCACCAGACGAATGCCCAACGAAGCGTTGTTCGCCGGAATCAGCAGGTTATCCACCACCTGACCCGTTAATGGGCGAAACCGCGCGTCCAGGCTGAACGGTGAATCGCAACTGCGCTGGGTCTGCAAGGTGAACGGGCGGCGCTCGAAGACCTTGCCGACCACCACCTGGCGAATCGGCAGGGCACCGAACTCCAGGACTTCCGGAAAGACCTGCAATTGGGCGTCGCAGGCCACGAATCGCAGGCCCGTGAGGTTATCCAGCACGTAGCTCAGGCTGCCAGGCCTACCGGCCGGCGCGCTGCTTTCGCCATTGAGTTCGAAGATCCGATAATCGGGCACATCCACGGGCACGCCTGAAGACGGCACCGCGCCGAACTTCTGGATGAACAGCGAAAAGCCCAGGTTGAAGCGCACCCGTGGGCAGGCGCCGATGTTCGAATCGCCCTCATGGCAAACCGGTATCTGCTGGCCGGTGGCGATACGCCCGGAGAAATGATCGCCCCCGTTCAGGTTCACCCCCATGCGGATGCCCTGGCCGATCTCCAGGCGGTCCGGGTTGATGTGCAGAAACACGTCCTGCGCCACGGCCTGCTGCCCTTCCCGGGCACATTCGACCATCAGGCTGTAGCGCTCGGAGCGCCACACCACCTCGCCATCGGCCAGGGTCTCCGGAATGGCCACGCGACTGCCCAGGTCGCCGCGCACCTGGGTGTCGCTGGTGCCTTGCAGCGTGCAGAGCATGGCCAGGGCATGGGCGGGATTGAACAACAACATCAGCAGCACGGCACGCAGCGGCCTGCGGGAAAACAGGAAACCGATCATCAGCAGTCTTCCATGAAAGAGGGAGAATTCGACAGGCGCGGCCTGGCAGGCACCTGTTCGGTCAAACGTACGCAATAGCTGCGCTGGCCGCCGTAGTCGGTGAGCGACCTGAACGACAGGCGACGCGTCGCCGGCCCACTGGCAGTCCATTCGGCGGTCTGGCCTGGCGCCAGCAACCGATGAGCCTGCAGCAATTGGCTGCCAGCCTTCAGGTCGAGCAAGACCACGTGGAAGGCCGTCGGGTTATCCACTCGCAGGCGCCTGGGACCGTCCCCGGCCTGGCGCCACGACCAGCGCAGCCCGGTGACCGCCGCGGCCGGATCGCCCGGCAAGCCGGGCGGGCGATAGAACAGGTTGATGCGCTGGCGCACGGCAATGCTCAGCTGCTGTGCGGCCTCCCCCCGTCGAGGAACCTCGAGCACGTACAAGTGCAATAACGACTCACGCCCTGTCGGCATGCCTTGGCCGTGGTACAGCACGCGCAACAGTTGCCGACCATGGGCCGGCAGGCGGACCAAGGCCGGAGTCACCACGAATGGCAAGGCCGGCTGCGGGTCGGCGCCGCCGGGGGCCTGATCGTCAGTGGCAGGCGTCAGCCAGGCCTGTACCAAGGCTTCGCGATTCGCCGCATTGTGCAGCTCGAGGCTTGCCTCGCGGCCGACCAGAATCAGCCGCGTACCACCCAACGAAAGCGCGGCCTGCACCTCGCAGACCATCACCAGCAGCAGCCACGGCCAGTGTCGGCGGGCCGTCATTGGCACACCACCTTGAGCCGGTCATAGGCCCGCCCCGCCTCACGTGGAGGTAGCTGGAAGGGTGCGCTGCAACGCTGCTCCGACCAACGCAGCGTCAGGCGGCCACTGTCCTGCTCGACCAGCACCAGGGCCTGGCTGGTCGGGTCGACGCTGGCCAACACCTTGCCCTGCCCGTCCTCCACGCTGGCGCCCAGGGGCAATGGCGAACCATCCGCGCGCAGCAGCTCGAACTGCACCCGCCGCCCGACCGAGGCCTGGAAACGCACCACCGGCATGGCACCGCGACGCGGCACCAGTTGGGCAATGGCGTTATCCAGCTCGACATCGGCGCCCAGTTGCCGGGTGTCGAGGCTGACCCAGTTGGTGCGATAAGGCTGGGCGTAAGGCAATACCGCGTAGCCATTGGCCGCGGTCTCCACTTGCCGGGATGACGCCAGGCTGGCGCCGCGCACGCCGGGGACCTCGACCAGCGCAAAGGTCTCGCCCAGGGTCTGGCCGAAGTTGATACCACCGCCGTGCACCACCACCGAGCCGGCGGCTCCCAGCGCCAGGCTCTGGTAATCGCGGCCCTGGCTGTAGCCTGCCTCGAAGCGCCCGAAACGGGCCAGGGTGCTGAGCTTGCCCGAACCGAAACTGCCCGAGCGACTGTCGTGACCGCCCTGGACCGAATAAAAGCTGTCCCGGTCATCCAGCACCTGGCCATTCAGGCCGGCCTGCAAGTTGGATTCCCCACGGCTGTCACGCACCGCGTTCAGCGACAGACGTGAGGCACGGGCGGTGTCGCTCAGCGGCAGGGTCAGGCTCAACGCGACGCGGTTATCGGTCAGCGCTTCACCCAACCGGCTCCACGACTGGTTGCGCTCCAGCGACAGGCTGTAGCTCAGTGTGCGCCAGGACGAATTCCAGGCCAGGTACAGCTGCCGGGTCTTGCCTGGCAGGTTCCAGTAGCGTTGCTCCGAAGCGGTCAGGCTCAGGCTGGCGGCGATATCAGGCAATGCCTGGGTCAGGTTGAGTTCCAGCCGTTCACGGGCACGGCCGGTCGGGATGACGGCAGTGCGACTGTCCAGCTCCTCGACATGCTGGCTCAGGCTGCGGTACTGCTCGGTGGAATAGCGATAACCCGCAACCGCCAGGGTGGTGCGGGTGATGTCCAGGGTATTGGCGTAGCGCAGGCGCAGGCTCTGGCCGCTGCGCTGGCGACCCTGCAGACGGCTGCTGGAACGGGTCAGGTCGGCAGACAGCGCGCCCAGCGCGGTGCCGAACCCGGCGCCGAGGTTGGCCGCCTGGTAGTCCTCGGCCCACTGCACGCCGCCATAACCGGTCAGCGCCTCCCCCAGCCCGTAGATCCACGCACCCGCCAGGTAATTCGGCGCCGCCGTCCCGGCATAGTCGTCGACCTGCCCGGCATTGAGGCTGTAGCGCCAGGTGCCGGCCGGCACCATGACCGGCAGCGAGGCATAGGCCTGGATGAAACGCCGTTGCTGGCCATCGGCCTCGATCACCGTGACCTCCAGGTCACCATTGGAACCACTGGGGTAGATGTCGGTGATCTCGAACGGGCCGGGCGAGACGTTGCCGCTGAACAGCAGGAAGCCGTTCTGGCGCACTTCCACCGTGGCGTTGCTCTGCGCAACACCACGCACCACCGGGGCGTACAAGCGTTCGCTGTCCGGCAGCATGGCATCGTCGGAGACCAGCGCCGCGCCGCGAAAGCGCACGCTGTCGAAGATCTGCCCGTCACTGAAGGTTTCGCCGAGGGTGAGCTGGCTCTTAAGCGCGGTGATATCGCGCTGCGCGAAGGTGCGATTGCTGCGAAAGCGGTACGGCTGCGCGTCGCCCTGGGTCAGTGACGACTCGTTGCGCAGGCGCCACGCCCCGAGGTTCACGCCATTGCGCA
Organism: uncultured Pseudomonas sp.; assembly: GCF_913777995.1. Lineage (GTDB taxonomy): Bacteria > Pseudomonadota > Gammaproteobacteria > Pseudomonadales > Pseudomonadaceae > Aquipseudomonas. Next base: position 236,083 of record NZ_CAJYVE010000010.1, read on the forward strand.
AGCCCAGGTAGTGCTGCTCGCCGGTCTGCCCGCGAGCGCGGCGGCGTGTGGCGTTGTAGCTGTAGTTGACGAAGCCGGCGGCCGCGCCTTCATCCCACAGTTGCGGTGACACGTAGCCCCGCGCACTGCGTGCCATCAGCGCCTGCGGCACGCTGATGTTCAGCCGCAACGAGCCGGGCTGGTAGTCGACCCGGGCAAACTCGACCTGCCCCGCCAGGTCATAACAGGCCTGGCCCGATGCGTCGTCAGCCGGCAACTTTTGTACATCCAGGCCAAGCTCGCGGAGCACTTCCAGGCTCAGGCAAGGCTCGACCTGCCCGCTGCGCGGGTTGCGCAGGAAGTCGACGTCGCGGCGCCCGCTCAGCGCCCGATTGACCAGAATGTCGACCCGGTAGGTGCCCGGTAATACCGTACTGGAACGCAGGAATTCCTCCAGGTCCGGTGGCTGGCTGCTGCCCTGGATGAAAGCGGTGTTGAAACGTGGCGCCCGCGCAGGGCTCTGATCCTGCGCGGGGTCGGCCAGGGCACTGAACGAAACGCTCAGCCCCAGGCCCATTCCGACGCGCAACGAACGGCGCTTGACGGACAGCCTGGCCAGCGACCTGGCCAGGCGTCTGCCCGGCCAACGCAACAGCCGGGCGTGGGTTCCCTTATTGTTCTGTGTGAGCCATTCCATTAGCTGTGTTCACTCTATTCGGGTAGCGGGTGCCTCGCGGCATCCTTGCCCCGCTGCATGAAAATTCGATCGGTCTGTGGGTGCGGCCTAGCCGCAATACCGTTCGATTGGACCGGGTAGGAGCGGCTTCAGCCGCGAAGCGACCGCCTGTTCACAGCAGATGCAGTGAATTTCCTGACGCTTTCGCGGCTAAAGCCGCTCCTACCGGGCCTGAAGCCGCTTCTACGGGTCCTCACCCTTAGGTATTGAGCTGGGCGCGCCTCAGGGGACCTTGCCGGCCTGCGCCAGGGCATCCCCCTGCAACCTGGCCGCATAGGGCTCCTGCCCGCCAAAGTCGTTGATGGCGATGAAACTCAAGTCCAGCGCAGCCGATCCGCTGCGTGGTTGCAACGACACCTGCCAGCGCTGCTGCGGCGCGATCATCCGGCTCTCATGCCTGGCCAGCTCCCGCTCTGCCTGGCGAACCACGATGCCCAGCATCGACACGTGATAAGGCCCGGGGTTGAACACTTCCAGGCGATCCCCCTGCAACAGCCGCCACTGCAACTGGCCCGCCGCCCGCGCCGGATCACCGGACAGCTCCCGAGGGCGGAAGAACAGCTTGATGCGCTGGCGCACAGCGATCTGCAGGGTGTTTTCCCGCGCGACCTGGGGAATTTCCTGAACGTTGATCCAGAACACCGACTCGCGGTCGGCGGGCAGCCCTCGCCCGGCATGAATGATCCGCACCAGTTGCTTGCCATCTCCGCCCAGGCGCGCCAACGCGGGGGTCATGATGAACGGCAAGTCCGCGAGCGCGCCCTGCGGCGCTTCGGCAGCAAGGCCATAGGGCTCCAGCCAGGACTGCAAGAGGATTTCCCCGCTGCCATTGTTGTAAACCCCGAAGCTGACCTCGCGGTCTGCGGCCGGGTAGATCACACGGGTGGTATTGATCACGATGCCTGCCTGCGCCGTGCAAATGCCGAGCAGGCACACCACGCACAGCGCATGGCGAATGAAGGAAAAGAACATGCTGGCTAACGCCTCGGCTGGGAAAGCAGCAGGGCGAAGTGCTTCGCCCTGCCGTCGGCATCACTCGTAATCCATCACGAACGGCATGAAGCCATCGGCGTTGCCTGGGTTGGTCGCCGTACCGTTGAGCACATAGACCGCACCGAAATCCAGCTGGGCCGTGGCGCCCCCCGTGCCATCCTTGATCAGCGGCTTGTCGATGGTTTCACTGCCCGACAGGTCCATCAGGACGTTCGAGGCATTGATCAGGCCGATGCCCACGCCATCGGCGGCGCCAGTGGTGCGCAGCAGGCTCTGGTCGTTGTTGTCCAGGCCGCTGCCGTTACGGGCGGCGAAGCGCATCTTCACGGTGTTGTACTGCGCCGCTCCGGCACTGCAGTTGACCAGCAGTTGAATGGGCGTTGCGGTCTGCAGCTTGCTTTCGCTCGACAGGCCGATGTCCGCGAACGAAACATTGCCCAGGTCGACGTTGATTTCACCAGGGTTGCTGCCCGGGCTGACGCCGCTGCCGGCGCCCACGTCGCAAGTCATGTTGGTGAGGGTGCCATTGAAGATCAGCTTGCCGTTGTTGGCGGCGTGGGCAGTACCCATCAGGCCCATTGCCAGGGTGCCCAGTACGGTCATAGTCAGAGACAGTTTTTTCATGCTAACAACGTTCCTTGTGTTATTCCGGATTGCCCCTAGAGGACGGCGAGCACTATAGGCTCGGCTCGACTTACCCGCTGTCAGGCCATTACGCACACAAGGAAAGAACATTCCCTACAAGCTGAAATCCGTTTCTGTAAGAAAAAACGCAACCTGTTTGCAAGCGCCATAAACCGACGCTCACACCGGAAGTGTCCGACATAAGCTTCAAGCCAGGCTTTCATGTGTCGATGGACAGCGACTCAAGAAACCCACGCCTGTGCCGAACTTTCTGGGTGAAGAAAAACGTCAGAATGCCTGTCGCGACTTTTCTGACAATCCTGACAGCCAGGCGTCAGTCTGCTGACCCGGTCGGCAGGCTATAAGAAGACAGCTTCCTGCCACCCGCCCACCGCCATCCCGACGCCCATTGCCCATGCACAGATCGACCCGCACCGTATTGGCCCTCACGGCCCTGCTTGCCATCGGCGCCAGCGCCTGGTGGCTGACCCGCCCGGCCGCCTCGCCCAAGCAGCCGCCTGCCCCGGTGCCGGTCAAGGTCATCAGCCTGCAGAGCGCCGATGTGCCCCTGTTCGTCACGGGTATCGGCACCGTGCAGTCGCTGCAGAGCGTGGTGATTCGCCCGCAGGTGGACGGCATTCTCACCAAGGTGCAGGTCAAGGAAGGCCAGCAGGTCAAGGCCGGCGACCTCCTCGCCACCCTCGACGACCGCGCCATCCGCGCCGCCGTTGAACAGGCCAAGGCCCAGATGGCGCAGAGCCAGGCGCAGCTGGACGTCGCGCGTCTGGACCTCAAGCGCTATCGCGACCTGAGCCGCGACAACGGCATTTCCCGGCAGACCCTCGACCAGCAACAGGCCCAGGTGCTGCAGCTAGAAGCCACGGTGCAGGCCAACAAGGCCACCCTGGAAGCGGCCCAGGTGCAGTTCTCCTACACCCGTATCCTTTCGCCGGTCACCGGCCGGGTCGGTATCCGCAACGTCGATGAAGGCAACTTCCTGCGCGTCAGCGATGCCAACGGGCTGTTTTCGGTGACCCAGATCGACCCGGTCGCCGTGGAATTCTCCCTGCCGCAGCAGATGCTGCCGACCCTGCAGGGTCTGCTGGCGCAACCCGAGCAAGCGCCGGTGCAGGCCTGGCTGGGCGATGACATGAACGGCACGCTGCTGGGCAGCGGCCGACTGAGCCTGATCGACAACCAGGTGTCGGCCGGCAGCGGCACCATCCGCGCCAAGGCACGTTTCGACAACCCGCGCCAGGCGCTGTGGCCCGGCCAACTGGTGACCGTGAAAATCCAGACCGGTATCGAGCGCGATGCCCTGAAGGTGCCGCCGCAAGTCGTGCAGCGCGGGCTGGAGCAGCACTACGTGTTTCGCATCCGTGACGGCAAGGCCGAGGTGGTTCCGGTCAAGGTGCTGTACCAGAACAGCGACATGACCCTGATCAGCGGCGCCAGCGCCGGCGACCAGTTGGTCGAGGACGGCCAGTCGCGGCTCAAGGCCGGCACCCGGGTCGACGCCTCGCCAGCCCCCAGCCAGAACAGCGGCGTGGTGCAAGCCACGGTGCAGCCATGAGCGCCCCTCAGCACAAAGGCCAGGGTGCGCTATCGGCGTGGTGCATCGACCACCCTATCGCCACCCTGCTGCTGACCTTTGCCCTGGTCCTGCTGGGCCTGATCGCCTTCCCGCGCCTGCCGGTCGCGCCGTTGCCGGAGGCCGAATTCCCGACCATCCAGGTCAGTGCCCAGCTGCCCGGCGCCAGCCCGGAAACCATGGCCTCGTCGGTGGCCACGCCACTGGAAGTGCAGTTCAGCGCCATTCCCGGCATGACCCAGATGACCTCCAGCAGTGCCCTGGGCTCGACCAACCTGACCCTGCAGTTCTCGCTGACCAAAAGCATCGACACCGCCGCCCAGGAAGTCCAGGCGGCGATCAACACCGCCGCCGGGCGTCTGCCGGCGGACATGCCCAGCCTGCCGACCTGGCGCAAGGTCAACCCGGCCGACAGCCCGGTGCTGATTCTCAGCGTCAGCTCCGACCTGATGCCCGGCACCGAGCTGAGCGACCTGGCCGAGACCCTGCTGTCGCGCCAGATCAGCCAGATCGAAGGAGTCGGCCAGGTCGCGGTATCCGGTCAGCAGCGCCCGGCGATCCGCGTGCAGGCCGCCCCGGAAAAACTCGCCGCGCTGGGCCTGAACCTCTCCGACGTGCGCCAGGCCCTGCAACAGACCAGCCTCAACCTGGCCAAGGGCGCGCTGTACGGCAAGGACAGCGTCTCGACCCTGTCGGCCAACGACCAGTTGTTCGAAGCCCAGGACTACGCGCAGCTGATCGTCGCCTACAAGAACGGCGCGCCGGTGTACCTCAAGGACGTGGCCAAGGTCGTCAACGGTTCGGAAAACGCCTATGTGCAGGCCTGGTCCGGGCAACGCCCCGGCCTGAGCCTGGTAGTGTTCCGCCAGCCGGGAGCGAACATCGTCGAGACCGTGGACCGCGTGCTTGGCCAACTGCCGCGCCTGACCGCGATGCTGCCGGCCTCGGTGGAAGTCTCGGTGCTCAACGACCGCACGCGCACCATCCGTGCCTCGCTGCATGAAGTGGAACTGACCCTGGGCATCGCCGTACTGCTGGTGGTGGCGGTCATGGCGCTGTTCCTGCGCCAGCTTTCGGCCACGCTGATCGTCACCAGCGTGCTGGGCGTCTCGCTGGTGGCCAGCTGCGCGATGATGTACATCGCCGGCTTCAGCCTCAACAACCTGACCCTGGTGGCCATCGTCATCGCCGTCGGCTTCGTGGTCGACGACGCGATTGTCGTGGTGGAAAACATCCACCGGCACCTGGAAGCCGGGCAGAGCCAGCGCGAGGCCGCGATCAAGGGCGCCGGAGAAATCGGCTTCACGGTGGTATCGATCAGCTTCTCGCTGGTGGCCGCGTTCATTCCGCTGCTGTTCATGGGTGGCGTGGTCGGTCGGCTGTTCAAGGAGTTCGCCCTCACCGCCACGGCCACCATCATGATTTCCGTGCTGGTGTCGCTGACCCTGGCGCCGACCCTGGCCGCGCTGTTCATGCGCGCGCCCAAGCATGCCGAACACGCCAAACCGGGTTTCGGCGAGCGCTTGCTGAGTCTCTATGAACGCGGCCTGCGCCAGGCCCTGGCGCACCAGCGCATCACCCTCGGCGTGTTCCTGCTCACCGTGGCCATGGCCGTGGCCAGCTACGTGATGATCCCCAAGGGCTTCTTTCCGATCCAGGACACCGGCATGGTGCTGGGCACCACCGATGCCGCCGCCGATATCTCGTACCCGGACATGGTCGCCAAGCACAAGGCCCTGGCCGAGATCGTCGCCGCCGACCCGGCGGTGCAGGCCTTCTCCCATGCAGTGGGCGCCTCGGGCAGCAACCAGACCCTGGCCAGCGGGCGCTTCTGGATTTCCCTCAAGCCGCGCGGGCAGCGCGACGTGTCAGCCAGCCAGTTCATCGACCGCATCCGTTCGAAGCTGGCCAAGGTGCCCGGCATCGTCATGTACCTGCGGGCCGGCCAGGACATCAACCTCAGCCCCGGCCCAAGCCGCAGCCAGTACCAGTACGTGCTCAAGAGCAACGACGGTGACCTGCTCAACCTGTGGACCCAGCGCCTGACCGACAAGCTGCGGGAAAACCCGGCGTTCCGCGACCTGTCCAACGACCTGCAACTGGGCGGCAGCGTCACCCACATCGACATCGACCGAGGCGCCGCCGCGCGTTTCGGGCTGACCACCGCCGACGTCGACCAGGCACTCTACGACGCCTTCGGCCAGCGGCAGATCAGCGAATTCCAGACCGACACCAACCAGTACAAGGTCATTCTCGAACTCGACGTACGCCAGCGTGGCCGCGCCGAAAGCCTCGGCTATTTCTACCTGCGCTCGCCACTGAGCGGTGACATGGTGCCGCTGTCGGCGGTGGCCCGCGTCAGCGCGCCGGTCATGGGGCCGCTTTCGATCAGCCACGACGGCATGTTCCCGGCCGCCAACCTGTCGTTCAACCTGGCGCCCGGCGTCGCGCTGGGCGACGCGGTACGCATGGTCAACGAGGCCAAGGCGGAAATCGCCATGCCCACCTCGATCATCGGCAACTTCCAGGGCGCAGCGCAGGCGTTCCAGAGTTCGCTGGCCAACCAACCCTGGTTGATCCTTGCCGCGCTGGTGGCGGTGTACATCATCCTCGGCGTGCTCTACGAGAGCTTCGTACACCCGTTGACGATCATCTCCACCCTGCCCTCGGCCGGTATCGGCGCCCTGCTGTTGCTGTGGCTGATGGGCCAGGACTTCTCGATCATGGCGCTGATCGGCGTGGTGCTGCTGATCGGCATCGTCAAGAAGAACGGCATCCTGCTGGTCGACTTCGCCCTGGAGGCGCAGCGCGGCCAGGGCCTGTCGCCCCAGGAAGCGATCTACCAGGCCTGCCTGACGCGCTTCCGGCCGATCATGATGACCACCCTGGCGGCGCTGTTCGGCGCTCTGCCACTGATGCTCGGCTTCGGGGTCGGCGCCGAACTGCGCCAGCCGCTGGGCATCGCCGTGGTCGGTGGCCTGTTGCTCAGCCAGGTGCTGACGTTGTTCACTACGCCGGTGATCTACCTGCAACTCGAACGCCTGTTCCATCGCCGCAGCGCGCCCGCCGCGCCACAGGCGGCGCACTCCTGAGAGGCCCGGCATGCGCGTGCTGATTATCGAAGACGAACGCAAGACCGCCGACTATCTGCACCGCGGCCTGAGCGAACAGGGCTACAGCGTCGACCTGGCCGGCGACGGTATCGAAGGCCTGCACCTGAGCCTGGAAAACGAATACGCGGTGATCGTCCTCGACGTGATGCTGCCCGGCCTGGACGGCTTTGGTGTGCTGCGTGCCCTGCGGGCGCGCAAGCAGACCCCGGTGATCATGCTCACCGCCCGCGAGCAGGTCGACGATCGCATCCGCGGCTTGCAGGAAGGCGCCGACGACTACCTGGGCAAACCCTTTTCCTTTCTTGAACTGGTCGCCCGCCTGCAGGCCCTGACCCGCCGCAGCAGCGCCCAGGAGCCGGTACAGATCAGCATCGCCGACCTGCGCATCGACCTGCTCAGCCGCAAGGCCAGCCGCGCCGGTGTGCGCCTGGAACTGACCGCCAAGGAATTCGCCCTGCTCAGTGTCCTGGCGCGTCGCCAGGGGCAGATTCTCTCCAAGACCTCAATCGCCGAGCTGGTCTGGGACATCAATTTCGACAGTGACACCAACGTCGTCGAAGTGGCCATCAAGCGTCTGCGTGCCAAGCTCGACGGCCCCTGCGAGCACAAGCTGCTGCATACCATCCGCGGCATGGGCTATGTGCTGGAGGACCGCCGTGCGGGCTGACTCCATCGCCCTGCGCCTGGCCGGCCTGTTCGCCCTGGTCGCCTTCGGGGTGTTCCTGCTGATCGGCTGGGCCCTGTACCTGCAGGTCGACAAGCACCTCGACCTGCTGCCCGAGGCGGAGGTCGACGCGCGCTACAGCGTGCTGGAGTCGACCATCAAGCGCTTCGGCGATGCCGAACACTGGAGCAAGCTGAAGAACAAGCTCAACCTGCTCAGCGCAGAAGACAAACGCATCCGCTTCTGGGTAGTCAGCCCCGACCCGACCTATGAGTACGGCCACCCCGACGCCGAGATTCGCCGCTTCGCCCAGGGCGCGCCGGGCATGCGCGACCTGACCCTGCCCGGTCAACCCTTTCCCTACAAGGTGCTGGTCAGCGAGTTCGCGGCCCGCGACCAGCGCCCTGCCCTGCGCTTTCTCACCGCCATCGACACCCGCCCGTTTCGCCAGACCCAGCACGCCCTGCTGGTGGCCCTGGTGGGTCTGGCGGCACTGGGCGTGTTGCTCGCCTCGCTGCTGGGCTACTGGGTGGCACGCATCGGCTTGCGACCTTTGACCAGCCTGTCCCAGGAAGCCGACAAGCTGTCGCCCCCCAACCTTTCCCAGCGCTTGCAGCTGTCGCCGCTGCCACCGGAGCTGGCGCGCTTCGTCCAGGCCTTCAACGCCACCCTGGCGCGGGTCGAGCAGGCGTACTCGCGCCTGCAGTCGTTCAATGCCGATGTCGCTCACGAACTGCGCTCGCCACTGACCAACCTGATCGGCCAGACCCAGGTGGTGCTGACCCGCGGGCGCTCGGCCGAAGACTACTTCGAGGTGCTGCAGTCGAACCTCGAAGAACTGGAACGCCTGCGCTCGATCGTCAACGACATGCTGTTCTTGGCCAGTGCCGACCAGGGCAGCAAGGCCAGGGAGCTGACCTGTACGCCCCTGGCCGACGAAGTGGCGACCACCCTGGACTACCTGGATTTCATCCTCGAAGACGCCCAGGTCAGCGTCGAAGTGCAAGGCGATGCCAGCGCCCCGGTGGAAAAGGCCCTGCTGCGCCGGGCGCTGATCAACCTGCTGCACAATGCCGTGCAACACACCTCGCCGGGACAGACCATCCGTGTCGAGATCGACACCGTCGACGCCCAGGTCCATGTCAGCGTCAGCAACCCTGGGCCCGCCATTGGCGAAACGCATCTGCCCATGCTCTTCGAGCGCTTCTACCGGGTCGACGCTTCGCGCAGCAACAGCGGTGCCAACCATGGCCTGGGCCTGGCCATCGTCAAGGCCATCGCGCTGATGCACGGCGGCTCGGTATTCGCCAGCAGCAACGCCGGCGTCAACCGTTTCGGCATCAGCCTGCCGAGCCGCTGACGCCTTCGAGCACAAGGCGCGAACTCACTCGAACAAAGGTCCGGCCGCCCCTCTTGATCTTCAGCAGGCTGCCGAAAACCTGATATACCAGGCCCGACGGCACCCACCTTAGCGGTCTCAGGAATCGCCGTTACCTATCCAATCGAGTGGTGGTCATGAACGCACCCGCACTCCAGCATCGCTCCAGTGCCGGATGGACGCGCTCCGAAGTTCTACTGATCGGCGGCAGCCTGCTGTCGATGCTGGCCATCCTGACAATCGTCGCTTCGCTTCTGGCCCGCGAGCGCGCCGATGCGATGCTCAGCGCCTCGCGTTCGGCGTTCAATATCATCAGCCTGATCGAAGCCGACGTGCAGCGTACCGCGCAACTGTATGACGCCTCGCTCCTGGGCATGATCAGAGCCTGGCGACGCCCGGACATCATGGCCTTGCCAACCGACCTGCGTCGCCTGGTGATGTTCGACCGCGCCAGCACGGCCCCTTACATGGGCGACCTGGTCCTGCTCGACAAACACGGGGCTGTGCTGGCCGAGGCCCTGCCGGGCACCCCGCGCCAGGACAATTTCGCCGACCGCAATTTCTTTCGTTATCACCAGGACAGCAACACCCAGGAGCTGTACGTCAGCCGACCGTTCAAGGCGCGCTGGGGCTTCAAGGACTGGAGCATCAGCTTCAGCCGCCGCCTCAGCGCAGCGGACGGCGAGTTCCTCGGCGTGGCCAGTGCCGCCATGCGCCTGGCCTATTTCCGGCCACTGTTTCGCAGCCAGTCACTGGGCGCCGACAGCAGCATCAGCCTGATCAATACCGATGCCACCCTGCTGGTCCGCGAACCCGACAAAGACGAGCGCGATCAGACCGGCACCGACCTCTCCGGCGACGCCAACTACCAGCGCATCCTGGAACACCCCGAAGGCAGTTTCATCGGTTACGCGGCGGAACACGGCCACAACCATGTGTACAGCTTCTGCCGGGTCAAGGGGCTGCCATTGATCGTGGTCATCACTCAGCCGGAATCCGGGGTCTATGCCGCCTGGCGACGCAATGCGCTGTTGGTCGGCGGCGCCACCGGCATCCTGTGCCTGGGGTGGCTCTGGCTGACCTTGCAACTGATCCGCGAGCTGCGCCTTCGCCAGCGAGCGGAAAACGAACTGGCCGGTCAGGCCGCCACCGACGGCCTGACCGGGCTGCCCAACCGTCGCCAGCTGGAAAAGGTGCTGGCCTCGGAGTGGGCACGCGCGCAGCGCTCGGGTGACGTCCTGGCCGTATTGATGGTGGATGTCGATCATTTCCGGCGTTTCAACGAACGCCACGGACACCTGGGCGGCGATCAGGCGCTACGCCTGGTGGCGAAATGCATTGCCGACAGCATTCATCGGCACACCGACTTCGCCGCCCGTTATGGCGGAGAGGAATTCCTGGTGCTGCTGCCGGCGACTGACCGCCAGGGCGCCCTGAACCTGGCGGAAAACATTCGTCGTGCGGTGATGGCCCTGCCGCCCTTCGAGCCCGGCCAGCAGGCGCTGACCGTGAGCATCGGCGTGAGCAGCGCCCAGGTTCGCCCCCTGGACTATTCCGCCAGCCTGATCGACACCGCCGACAAGGCGCTCTATGAGGCCAAGCACAAGGGGCGCAACCGGGTGGAATTCATGGCCTTCAATACGCAACGAACCGCCGACACCTGAGGGTGGGCGGTTCGTCGAGCGCCTGGCGGCTCACGCCAGGCCGTGGTACAGCCGCAGGGGATCAGGCCTGGCGACGTACCTGATCACGCAGTGCCTTCACTTGATCGTGATTGCGCTGGGTGCCTTCCAGTTGCTTCTGGATCAGGCTGACCACATTGGCAGGCAGTGCCTTTTCCTGAGCCTTGGCCAGCGCTTCGCGATAATTCTTCAGCGCATTGTCTTCGCCGCGCTCTACTTCGTTGAGAATGGCCTCGTCGCTCTTGCCGGTCACCAGCGACTTCAGGTCGACCCAGGCACGGTGCAGGGTACCGCTGAGGCTGGAGGAGGTTTCCGGGTCGCCGCCCAAGGCGCCAACCTCGGCTTGCAGCTCACGCACGGCGGTAGCGCAGTCGGCGGCATGGGCCTGGAAGAAGCGCTTGATCTCCGGGTTCTTGAGGTCTTCAGCGCTGGTCTCGAAACCTTTCTGGCCGTCCTTGCTGACTTCGATAAGATCGTTGAGCAGGTTGATCGACTCTTTGTTGATGTCAGTCATTTCACTATCCTTCCTAGGCAGTTAATACCAATCGAGTGTTACTGCCTGGAATATTGCAGCGCTCATGCCAGCTTTAAAAATCACATTAAATTCTTATATTTCAACAACTTAAATTACTTTGAACTTCCCAGGAAGTTGCGTTCTGCATGAAAGGACACTTTGCCAGCATGCAGAGTGCAAGCCTTGGCCATCGGCCACCTCCCTGATTGAAGAACGGGTGTTCCATCGTCGACCTGCCTTGAAAGCGGCAGGCCCTTTCACGCAGCGCGACTTACACCGACGAGCGTGCAGCCTGTGCCCGCCATGCATGGCCGATACGCTCGCCATACAACCCCACGACCAGGCCGGCCACGATCAGCACCACCGCCATGACCTTGGTCAGTGACAGCGTCTCGTTGAAGATCAGTACCGAACCAAGCATGCCGAAGAGGGGTACCAGCAGCGACAACGGCGCGACCGTGGAAACCGGATACCGCTTGAGCAACGAATTCCAGACCCAGTAGGCGAACAAGGTATTGGGATAGACCTGGAACAGAATCGACGACACGGCACGCCAGTCGAGCTGGGTGGCCAGTGCCGTGTAGCCCTGGGCGCCATTGACCGCATAGCCGAGCAGAAACAGCGGCACAGGTGCAAAGGCGCTGGACCAGACCAGAAAGGCGAAAACCTGGGTGGTCCGGGCCTTCTTGTTGATGATGTTGGCCACACTCCAGGCAACGGCGCCCGCCAGCACCAGGCCCAGACCGGCCAGGGTGACCGAACCATCCACGATGAAGATGATGCTCAGCAGCCCGCACAGGGCAATGGCGATACCGCCCAGTTGGTACCGCGTGAGCTTCTCCTTGAATACCCAGCCGCCCAGCACAAGGGTGAAAAAGGCGCTGAACTGCAGCACCAGCGAGGCGATGCCGGCCGACAGCCCGGACTTGATGCCGAGGTTGACCACACCCCACAGGCCGATGCCGAACACCAGGCCATAGCCGATGATGTAGCGCCACGGCACGTTCGGCCGGGGAATGAACAGGATGGCCGGCAGCGCACAGAGTGCGAAGCGGATACCCGCCAGAATCAGCGGGTCGACGGACACCAGGCCCAACTTGATGACCGAAAAATTGAGCCCCCAGATCGCGGTGATCAAAATCGCCAGAAGCAGATGCTGCAGTTTCATCAACGTGGGTTTCCTTCGGTCAGGTCATGAGCAGGTGTGAATCGGTTTGCCATCCACAACAACCCGGCCAGCAGGCTGATCGCAGCGCCCAGCGCGCACACCGCAGGCCAGCCCCACAGCGCATAGACCTGGGTTGCCGCCGCAGCACCGAGCGCGCTGCCGATGGAGTAGAAGCACATGTAGGCGCCAACCAGACGGCTCTGCGCGTCGGGACGCGCGGCGAAGATCAGGCTCTGATTGGTGACGTGCAGGGCCTGCACGGCGAAATCGAGCAGCACCACCCCCACGATCAACGCCAGCAGAGAGCTTTCGGCCCAGGCCATCGGCAGCCAGGAAAGCACCAGCAGTGCCAGGGAAATGCCGGTGGTGCGCTGCGCATGGCCGCAGTCAGCCCAGCGTCCGGCGCGGCGAGCCGCCAGCGCACCGGCCAGCCCGGCCAGGCCGAACAAACCGATCTGGGTATGCGAAAGCGATAACGGCGGAGCACTCAGGGGCAGCACCATGGCGGTCCACAGCACACTGAATGCGGCAAAACCCAGTAAAGCCAGAACACCCCGCACACGCAGCACGGGCTCGGTGACCAACAGCGTCCACACCGAAAGCAGCAGGCCCGGGTAAGAAGCATCAAGCCGCACTGGCTCGACCGCTGCGAGCGCTCTGTACAACAGCAAGGCCATGCCCAGCATCAACCCGGCTGAGAGGTAATACACCGCTCGCCAGCCGGCCAGATCCGCCACCAGCCCGGAAACGAGGCGCGCCAGCAGAATGCCCAGGACCACCGCGCCGGTCACACTGCCGACGACTTGCCCACGCTGCGCGGCGTTTGCCAGCGAAGCGGCATAGGCCACCACCACCTGCACCACCACCGCCATGAGTCCGACCAGAATCATCGCTGCCAGCAACACCGACCACTGCCGTGCGGATGCCACCACCAGCAAGGCAGCAGCGGATAACAGCATCAGGCTGACGATCAGCCGCTTACGGTTGAGCAGATCACCCAGCGGAACGATGAACAGCAAGCCCAGTGCATAGCCGAACTGGGTGGCAGTGACCACCACGCCGATCAGGCCGGGACGTACGGCCAGGCTACTGGCCATGCTTTCGAGCAGTGGCTGGGCGAAATAGACATTCGCCACCGCCAGTGCGCAAGTCATGGACAGCAGCAGGATCAGCGGGCGCGAGAGTACCGGCGCCGTACGGACATCGACATGCGCAGCACAGGGGCTGGATCGTGGCTGAGCATCTGTGTCGGTACAGGCGGTCATGAGTCATCCTTGGCAAGTAATCTGGTTGTATTTTGAAACCGAACAAACATCTTGTAGCCATTCAAGTTTCAAACTGCAACCAGTTTTTTGGCATATCCTTGCGCCCTGGATAACGCCGTCCCCGCACGAAGGTGATGCAAATGGCAAGACAACAGGCGCTGGCAACCAGCGAATGCCCCGTAGCGAGAGCGCTCGAAGCGATTGGTGACCGCTGGTCCATGCTGATCATTCGTGACGCATTCGATGACATTCGGCGCTTCAGCGATTTTCAGAAAAGCCTTGGCCTGGCCAGGAACATCCTCGCCTCACGCTTGAAAGCACTGGTTGAATTGGGCATCTTCGATCTTCGCCCGGCCTCGGATGGCAGCGCTTACCAGGAATACGTGCTCACTGAGCGGGGCCGCTCGGTATTCCCCATCGTGGTCAGCTTGCGGCAATGGGGCGAGCAGCACCTGTTCGAACCCGGTGAAACCCATTCAGTGCTGCTGGACAACGAACATCACGAGCCCGTTGTCAGTCTCCAGGTACGCTCGCGCCACGGCAAGCTGCTGGCCCCGCAGGACTGCCATCGCCAGCGCGTCACCCGCTGATCCATGCCCCCGGCCCCTTTTCCCTCTGTCGACCCACGAGCCATGAATCCCGAAGCCCTGAAACTGCTGGTCACCCGTGAGATGCCCTTTGGCAAATACAAAGGCCGTCTGCTGGCCGACCTGCCCGGCCATTACCTCAACTGGTTCGCCCGCGAGGGCTTTCCCAAAGGCGAGCTGGGCGCCCTGCTGGCGCTGATGCACGAGATCGACCACAACGGCCTTGGCGCGTTGCTTGATCCGTTACGCGAACGCCAGCACCGTCGTCGCTAGAGCAGCGGGCCGGGCAGGCACGCCGCAGCCGCGAAAAACTTCCCGGCTGAAGCCGGTCCCACCGGACTCGGTCGGGCCTGAACTTTAAGCGGGCAGCGCATTCAACCCTGCTGGGCGCGCCACTGGCGAATCTGCTCCAGGGTCGCGGTGGCCCCGCCGCAGACCACCATCAGTACGTTCTCGTAGGCCGCCAGCGCCGGTCCTTCATAGGCCACCGCCAAGGCCGCGCCGCAGGCGGGTTCAACCAGCACGCGATGGTCGAGCAGGAAACGCTCACAAGCGTCCAGGGCTGCACCATCGGAAACCACCAGGCTGTGTACGGGATGTTCCTGCAGCAGCCGTGCGGCCTGCTCGCAGACTTTCTTCGCCCCCAATGACGTGGCCACCGAGGTGATGCGCTCGATCTCCACGGCCTGCCCGGCCAGACTGGCGGCGTGCAGCGAGGCGGCGCCTTCGGTTTCCACCGCGAGCACCGGCACGTCGTGCCAGCCGTTGCGTCGCAAACCCTGGACCACGCCACACAACAGCCCGCCACCGCCGACCGCCAGCACCACGGCATCGGGCTTGAGCCCGGCCTGGGCCACTTCGTCGACCAGCGTGGCATGGCCCTCCCAGAGCAGCGGGTCGTCGAAGGGATGGATGAAGGCGCTGTCGTCGCGCAACAGCGTCAGAGCCAGTTGATTGGCCTCGTGCCAGGCGCTGCCGTGGACGATCACCTCGGCGCCTTCCAGGGCCAACAGCTCCTTGGCGCGTTCGGTGGTGGTCTGCGGCACCACCACCGTTACCGGTACGCCCAGCTGGCGCCCGGCATAGGCCACCGCCAGCCCGGCGTTACCGCCCGACGACGAGACGAAATGCCGCGCCCCCTGGGCGTACCGCACCTCGCAGGCATGGCCGACGCCACGCAACTTGAACGAGCCGCAGGGCTGCAAGGCATCGAGCTTGAGCCACACCGCCGCCCCGGACAGGGCACCCAGCGGACGGGATTCGATCAGCGGGGTGTGGATGTGCATGGGCATGTTGCGGCTCCGTGGTGAACGCGCTGCCAGGGCTCCGCCGTGGGCGCTAAATGCTTTGGGGTGATGCTGAGGGATGACCCGGGTCACGCCGACTCAGCGTTGCAACCTACAAGCAAAACTGAAAAAAACCAACCGGGACACCAGGCAAAAAAAATCCGGCGCCCTCGCGGGCACCGGATCGTTTTGCACCCGAAATGCGGTCAGTCGAACAACGCCAGCGCCTCGGCCGTAGCCTCCTGAATGCGCCCCCAGTCGCCGTTCTTGACCCAGGTACTGTCGATCATCCAGCTGCCGCCCACGCACATGACGTTGGGCTGGGCAATGTAGTTCTTCAGGTTCTGCGCATTCACCCCGCCGGTGGGGCAGAAGCGCACTTCGTTGAACGGCCCGCCCAGCGCCTTGAGCGCCGCCACGCCACCGGCGACCTCGGCCGGGAACAGCTTGAAGCGTCGGTAGCCCAAGGCATAGCCGATCATGATGTCCGAAGCGCTGCCGACACCCGGCAACAGCGGCACGTCGCTTTCAGCCGAAGCCTGCAGCAGTTCGTGGGTGCTGCCGGGGGTGACGATGAACTGCGCACCCGCCGCTTCGGCCTGCGCCAGGGTATGGCGGTCCAGCACGGTGCCGGCGCCGGTGCACAGCTCCGGGCGCGCCTCGCGCAGCAGGCGAATGGCATCCAGACCGAAAGCCGAGCGCAGGGTGACCTCCAGCACGGTCAGGCCGCCAGCGGCCAGCGCGTCGGCCAGCGGCAGGACGTCCTGCTGACGGGCGATGGTGATTACCGGCAGGATCTTCGCCTGGGCGCAAAGCGCGTCGATGCGGGCAGTCTTGTTCGCCATGCTGTTGAGCGGCTGAAGAGTTTCGTTCTGGGTCATGGCGAGATTTCCTTGGCTCAGGGGCACCAGTAGATTTCCAGTGTCGGGTTGAGAAAGGCACGAATCGGCAGAGCGGCGACATCATCGCCCTTCAGCGCCGTGCGCAGGGTGTCGAGCTTGGACGGGCCGGCAATCGACACAATGGTATGGTTGGCCGAAGCCAGCAGCGAGCGGGTCATGGTCAGGCGCTGGTGCGGCGCGCTGGGCGCCAGCATCGGCAGGCAGCGGCGTTGGTCGCCCAGGTTCAGGGCTTCACGCAGGTTGGGGCTGGCCGGAAACAACGACGCGGTATGCCCGTCGTCACCCATGCCCAGCACCAGCACATCGATCGGTGGCAGCTCGGCGAGCACCCGGTCGGTCTGTTCGGCCGCCTCTTCCAGGCTCGCTGCAGGGTTGTACAGGTCGACGAAACGCGCCGCCGCAGCCGGTCCTTGCAGAAGGTGGCGCTTGACCAGCGCGGCGTTGCTGTCCGGGTGCTCACTTGGCACCCAACGCTCGTCGGCCAGGGTCACCACCACCTGGGCCCAGTCCAGCGGCTGGTTGGCCAGGCGCTCGAAGAACGCCACCGGGCTACGCCCGCCGGAGACCACCAGCGTCGCGCGGCCCTGGCTGGCAATGGCCTGGCGCAAGCGCTCGGCCACGTGGGCGGCCAGCGCATCGGCCAGTTGCACGGCGTCGTCGAAGTCGTGGGCGATGATGCCCTCGGGCAGTTGCAGATTACATGTCGCCATACCAGGCCCTCCCATCTCGAGTGATCAGGGCGATGGAACTCATCGGCCCCCAGGACCCAGCCGCATAGGGCTTGGGCGCGTCACCGGCCTTCTTCCAGCCGGCGATCAACTGGTCGCACCACTGCCAGGCGTATTCGATTTCATCCTTGCGCACGAACAGATTCTGGTTGCCGCGCATCACTTCCAGCAGCAAGCGCTCGTAGGCATCCGGGACCCGGGCGCTGCGGTAGGTGTCGGAGAAGTTCAGCTGCAAGGGACCGCTGCGCAGTTGCATGCCCTTGTCCAGGCCCTGGTCCTTGGTCATCACTTGCAGCGAGATGCCCTCGTCGGGTTGCAGACGGATGATCAGACGGTTGCTGATCTGCAGGCGCTGCTCCGGGGCGAAGATGTAATGCGGCGGCTCTTTGAAATGAATGACGATCTGCGACAGTTTCTGCGGCATGCGCTTGCCGGTGCGCAGGTAGAACGGTGTGCCGGACCAGCGCCAGTTGCGGATGTCGGCGCGCAGCGCCACGAAGGTTTCGGTGTCGCTCTCGGTGTTGGAGTTTTCTTCCTCCAGGTAGCCGGGTACCGGCTTGCCTTCGCTGAAGCCGGCGGTGTACTGGCCGCGCACCACCTGGGTGGCCAGGCGCTCCGGGGTAAAGGGCGCCAGGGCCTTGAGCACCTTGACCTTCTCGTCGCGGATGCTGTCGGCGGACAGGTCGCTGGGTGGGTCCATGGCGATCAGGCAGAGCAGCTGCAACAGGTGATTCTGGATCATGTCGCGCAACTGCCCGGCCTGATCGAAATAGCCCCAGCGGCCCTCGATACCGACCTTCTCGGCCACGGTGATTTCCACGTGGGAGATGTGGTTCTGGTTCCACTGGGTTTCGAACAGGCTGTTGGCGAAGCGCAGGGCAATGAGGTTCTGTACCGTGTCCTTGCCCAGGTAGTGGTCGATGCGATACACGCGGTTCTCGGGAAAGAACTGCGCCACCGCGTCGTTGACCCGCCGCGACGAGGCCAGGTCGTGGCCGATGGGCTTTTCCAGCACGGCGCGGGTACGCTCGGCCAGCCCGACCGCCGCGAGGTTCTCGCAGATCGCGCCGTACACCGCAGCGGGGGTGGCGAAATAGGCGATCAGGGTTTGCGCGTCGCCGACCTTTTCCGCCAGGGCCGGGTAGCCATCAGGTTGCACGAAGTCTAGGTGCAGGTAGCTCAGCCGCGCCAGAAAGCGCGACACATGGCCGGCTTCCAGCTCCGCGTCGGGAATGAAACGGCGCATGGATTGCTGGATGTAGGCCAGGTGCTTGGCCTCGTCACCCGGCTCGCGAGCCAGGGCAATGATGCGCGTGTCCTGGTGCAGCAAGCCGGCTCGGTCGAGCTGATAAAGCGCCGGGAACAGCTTGCGCACTGCCAGGTCGCCAAGGGCGCCGAACAGGGCCAGCGTGCACGGTTCAACCGTAATCAGGGGCATAATGTTGGTTCTTTTATCAAGATTGACTACAAATACCTTTTTTCAAGGTATACCTCAAGGCCAAATGTAGTAATAACCACAACATCTTATCGTTAGCCTTATATCAGTGGTGATTCACCCGGCCTCTCAGTACGATAGGCCACCTTTGCTACAGGCTAAAGAGCCGCTCGAACCACGGGTGATCAGCCCCCGACAAGGATTCCGTAATGGACCGCACACGCAACCTCCTGGAGCAGATCCAGAGCCGTCTTCCGGAGTTGAACAAGGCCGAACGCAAGGTGGCGGAAGTCATCCTGCTCAATCCGCAGATGGCCACGCGCCTGAGCATCGCCGCCCTGGCCCAGGCGGCCAAGGTCAGCGAGCCGACCGTCAACCGTTTCTGCCGGTCGTTCAGTGTCAGTGGTTACCCGGAACTCAAGCTGCAACTGGCGCAGAGCCTGGCCAGCGGTGCGGCCTATGTCAGCCGTGCGGTAGAGCCGGACGACAACCCGGAGGCCTACACCCAGAAGATCTTCGGCAGCGCCATCGCCTCGCTGGACAGCGCCTGCCAGCAGCTCGACCCGGGGCAGATCAGCCGCGCCGTAGACATGCTGATCCAGGCCCGGCAGATCCACTTCTTCGGGCTTGGCGCCTCGGCACCCGTGGCCCTCGACGCGCAGCACAAGTTCTTCCGTTTCAACCTGGCGGTCAGCGCCCATGCCGACGTGCTGATGCAGCGCATGCTGGCCTCGGTGGCGCACACCGGGGAATTGTTCGTGATCATTTCCTACACCGGGCGTACCCGCGACCTGGTGGAAGTGGCGCGCATCGCGCGGGAGAACGGCGCCTCGGTGCTGGCCCTGACCGCCGCCGACTCGCCACTGGCCAAGGTCGCCTCGGTCAGCCTGCACATCCCACTGCCCGAAGACACCGATATCTACATGCCGATGACCTCACGGATCATCCAGCTCACCGTGCTGGACGTGCTGGCCACCGGCATGACCTTGCGTCGCGGCGTGGACTTCCAGCCCCATCTGCGCAAGATCAAGGAAAGCCTCAACGACAGCCGCTACCCGCTGGACGACCAGGGCTAGGCACAAGACTCTTCGATTAAGCGGCATGTGGCCCGGTGGGAGCGGCTTTAGCCGCGAAAGCGCGAGGAAATTCACTGCATCTGCTGTGAACATGCGCTCGCTTCGCGGCTGAAGCCGCTCCTACCCGGTCTAACTGAGCAAGAGAGGCCTCCCGGCTTCAGATGGTCACCAGGCCGCGCACGCCGTCGGCCTCCATGTCGCTGCCACGCCCCTGCTGGACGATCTCGCCGCGCGACATGACCAGGTACTGGTCGGCCAGTTCGGCGGCGAAGTCGTAGAACTGCTCGACCAGCAGAATCGCCATGTCGCCCTGCGCCGCCAGGCGCTTGATCACCGCGCCAATTTCCTTGATCACCGACGGCTGGATGCCCTCGGTGGGCTCGTCGAGGATCAGCAGGCGCGGGCGGCTGGCCAGGGCGCGGCCGATCGCCAGTTGCTGTTGCTGGCCGCCCGACAGGTCGCCGCCACGGCGGTGCTTCATCTGCAGCAGCACCGGGAAGAGTTCGTAGATGAATGTGGGCACCTCGCGGGCCTCGGCCGCCGGAAAACGCGACAGGCCCATCAGCAGGTTCTCTTCGACGGTCAGGCGAGCGAAGATCTCCCGGCCCTGGGGCACGTAGGCAATGCCTGCCTGGACCCGCTGGTGCGGCTTGAAGCCATTGATGCCCTGCCCTTCCCATTGCACCGAGCCCTCGCGGGCCGGCAGCAGCCCCATGAGCACCTTGAGCAGGGTGGTCTTGCCGACGCCGTTGCGGCCCAGCAGGCAGGTCACTTCGCCGACCCGGGCCTGGAACGACAGCCCGCGCAGGATGTGGCTGCCGCCGTAGTACTGGTGCAAATCGCTTACGTGGAGCATGTGAAACCCTCGGAAGTGAAGCCTCAAGCTTCAAGCGGCCCGACCCGCACGCGCTCTGAGCTTGCAGCTTGTAACGTGTCGCTTGCAGCTGGCGCTAGCGCCCCAGATAAACCTCGATCACCCGCTCATCGGCCTGCACGTCGGCCAGCGAGCCCTCGGCCAGGACGCTGCCCTGGTGCAGCACGGTGACGTGGTCGGCGATCGCGCCGACGAAGCCCATGTCGTGCTCCACCACCATCAGCGAATGCTTGCCGGCCAGGCCCTTGAACAGCTCGGCGGTGAATTCGGTTTCGGCATCGGTCATGCCCGCCACCGGCTCGTCGAGCAGCAACAGTTGCGGTTCCTGAACCAACAGCATGCCGATCTCCAGAAACTGCTTCTGGCCGTGCGACAGCAGCCCGGCCGGCCGATGCCGCGAGGGCTCCAGGCGAATGGTCTGCAGCACCTCGTCGATACGCGCCTGCTGTTCGCCGCCAAGCCGCGCGCGCAGGCTGGCCCACACCGACTTGTCGGTCTTGAGCGCCAGTTCGAGGTTTTCGAACACGCTCAGCGCTTCGAACACCGTGGGCTTCTGGAACTTGCGACCGATGCCGGCCTGAGCGATCTGCACCTCGCTCATGCGCGTCAGGTCGAGGGTCTCACCGAACCAGGCCGCGCCTTCGGTGGGCCGGGTCTTGCCGGTGATCACGTCCATCAGAGTGGTCTTGCCGGCGCCGTTGGGGCCGATGATGCAGCGCAGCTCTCCGACGCCGATGTACAGGTTCAGGTCGTTGAGCGCCTTGAAGCCATCGAAGCTGACGCTGATGTCTTCCAGGGTCAGGATGGTCCCGTGGCGGGTGTCCAGACCCTGGCCGGCGCGCCCGCCAAGCCCCAGGGATTCACGGCTGGTGCCGGCGTCGGCGTTCGGCGGCAGCACCGGGTTGGGCATGTAGGCCGGGCTGGGCTGGGTTCTCATGGTTCACTCCTTCTGTGCAGCAGGCCGATCACGCCTTTGGGCAGGTACAGGGTCACGACGATGAACAGCGCGCCGAGGAAGAACAGCCAGTACTCGGGAAAGGCCACGGTGAACCAGCTCTTCATGCCGTTGACCACCCCGGCGCCGAGCAACGGGCCGATCAGCGTGCCGCGACCACCCAGGGCGACCCAGACGGCGGCCTCGATGGAGTTGGTCGGCGACATCTCGCTGGGGTTGATGATGCCCACCTGCGGCACGTACAGCGCACCGGCCAGGCCGCACAGCACCGCACTGAGCACCCAGACGAACAGCTTGAAGCCGCGCGGGTCGTAGCCGCAGAACATCAGGCGGTTCTCGGCATCGCGCAGCGCGGTCAGCACCCGGCCGAACTTGCTGCGCGCCAGGCGCCAGCCCAGGTACAGGCTGGCCACCAACAGCAGTACCGTGGCCAGGAACAGCACCGCCCGGGTGCCTGGCGCGCTGATCGAGAAGCCCAGAATGCTGCGGAAGTTGGTGAAGCCGTTGTTACCGCCGAAACCGGTCTCGTTACGGAAGAACAGCAACATGCCGGCGAAGGTCAGGGCCTGGGTCATGATCGAGAAATACACGCCCTTGATTCGCGAGCGGAAGGCGAAGAAACCGAACACCAGGGCCAGCAGTCCCGGCGCCAGCACCACCAGGCACAGCGCCCAAAGGAAATGCTCGGTGCCAGCCCAGTACCACGGCAGCTCGGTCCACGACAGGAAGGTCATGAACGCCGGCAGGCCGTCACCGGCGGCTTCGCGCATCAGGTACATGCCCATGGCGTAGCCGCCCAGCGCGAAGAACAGGCCATGGCCCAGCGACAGCAGGCCGGCGTAGCCCCACACCAGGTCCAGCGCCAGGGCGACGATGGCGTAGCAGAGAATCTTGCCCACCAGGGTCAGGGTGTAGGCCGACACCTGCAACGGGCTGTCGGCAGGCAGCAGCGAGAGCAGCGGCATGGCCAGCAGCACGGCCAGCACCATCGCGCCCACGGCCACGGACAGCCGCGGGCCGGCCTTTTGTACGGCGGTCATCATCAATGGCTGGTTCATCAGTCGATCACCCTACCCTTGAGTGCGAAGAGCCCTTGGGGGCGTTTCTGGATAAACAGAATGATCAGCGCCAGGATCAGGATCTTGCCCAGCACCGCGCCGATCTGTGGTTCGAGTACCTTGTTGGCCACGCCCAGGCCGAACGCCGCCAGGACGCTGCCGGCCAGCTGCCCGACACCGCCAAGCACCACCACCAGGAACGAGTCGATGATGTAGCCCTGGCCCAGGTCCGGGCCGACGTTGCCGATCTGGCTGAGGGCCACACCGCCCAGGCCGGCGATGCCCGAGCCCAGGCCGAAGGCGAGCATGTCGACACGCCCGGTGGGCACGCCGCAGCAGGCGGCCATGTTGCGGTTCTGGGTCACGGCGCGCACGTTCAGACCCAGGCGCGTGCGGTTGAGCAGCAGCCAGGTCAGTGCCACCACGAACAGCGCGAAGCCGATGATCACGATGCGGTTGTACGGCAGCACCAGGTTCGGCAGCACCTGCACACCCCCGGACAGCCAGCCGGGGTTGGCGACCTCGACGTTCTGCGCACCGAAGATCAGGCGCACCGCCTGGATCAGCATCAGGCTGATACCCCAGGTGGCCAGCAGGGTTTCCAGTGGCCGGCCATACAGGTGGCGGATCACCGTGCGCTCCAGGGCCATGCCTATCAGCGCGGTGGTCAGGAAAGCCAGCGGCAGCGCGGCCAGCGGGTAGAACTCCAGAGCACCCGGTGCATAGCGCTGGAACAACAACTGCACCACGTAAGTGGTGTAGGCGCCGAGCATGAGCATCTCGCCGTGGGCCATGTTGATGACCCCCAGCAGACCGAAGGTGATGGCCAGGCCCAGGGCGGCGAGCAGCAGGATCGAACCCAGCGACAGGCCAGAGAACGCCTGGCCGAGCAGGTCGCCGATCAGCAGCTTGCGCTTGACCTGCGCCAGGCTGGTCTGTGCGGCGATGCGCACCGTGGCATCGGGCTCCACGCCCGGCTCCAGCAGCGTCTCCAGGCGTGTGCGGGCCAGCGGGTCACCGGTTTCACCAAGCAGGCGCACGGCGGCCAGGCGCACGCTCGGGCTGCCGTCGGTCAACTGCAGGTTGGCCTGCGCCAGCCGCAGAGCGTCGCGCACCTGGCTGTCCTGTTCGCTGGCGACCTGATGGCTGATCACGCCCAGCAGCGCCGGGCGCGCAGTGCGTTGCAGCAGCTGCGCGGCGGCCAGGCGTAGGCTGGCATCGGCGGCAGTAAGCTGATGAGTGGCCAGCGCGGTGTCCACCAGGCCGCGCAGGCGGTTGTTCAGGCGCAATTTGCGCAGTTCATCCGTGGCAGCGGCCGACGCATCGGCCTCCACGGCGACGTAGCGTTCGCCACTTTCGATATAGGCCCGCTTGCAGTCGTCGACCGCGACACGGCCATCGCGCAAGGCCTCGAGCAGGGGCAGGCGCTCGGCCACCGGGTTGGCGGCCCAGTTTTCCAGCAGGTCGGCCTGCTGCGTGGAATTGCCGGCGACGAAATCACCGGCATCGCTGGCCCGCGCCAGCGCAGGCAGCAGCAAGGCCAGGATCAGGAGCAGACGCAATAGGGAATTGGGCATGGCAATGACCTGAGCCGTGAAAGCGAGCACGCTCGCTCCCACAGCCATAAGGGTAAAAAAGGAAACGGCCTCAGTTGCTCTTCACCGGATGGTCCGGCTTCTTGTCGTTACCCGGGATGTACGGGCTCCACGGCTGGGCGCGGATCGGCTCCTTGGTCTGCCAGACCACGTTGAACTGGCCGTTGTCCTCGACCTCGCCGATCATCACCGGCTTGTGCAGGTGGTGGTTGGTCTTGTCCATGGTCAGGGTGAAGCCCGACGGCGCAGCGAAGGTCTGCCCGGCCATGGCCTCGCGGACCTTGTCGACATCGGTGGACTTGGCCTTCTCCACCGCCTGGGCCCACATGTGGATGCCCACGTAGGTGGCTTCCATCGGGTCGTTGGTCACTGCCTTGTCGGCACCCGGCAGGTTTTTCTTCTTGGCGTAGGCTTTCCAGTCGGCCACGAACTTCTTGTTGACCGGGTTATCCACCGACTGGAAGTAGTTCCAGGCGGCCAGGTGACCGACCAGCGGCTTGGTGTCGATGCCGCGCAGTTCTTCCTCACCCACCGAGAAGGCCACCACCGGTACGTCGGTGGCTTTCAGGCCCTGGTTGGCCAGCTCCTTGTAGAACGGCACGTTGGAATCGCCGTTGACGGTGGAGATCACTGCGGTCTTGCCGCCGGCGGAGAACTTCTTGATGTTGGCGACGATGGTCTGGTAGTCGCTGTGGCCGAACGGCGTGTAGACCTCTTCGATGTCGCTGTCCTTCACGCCTTTGCTGTGCAGGAAGGCGCGCAGAATCTTGTTGGTGGTGCGCGGGTAGACGTAATCGGTGCCCAGCAGGAAGAAGCGCTTGGCCGCACCGCCGTCCTCGCTCATCAGGTATTCCACCGCCGGAATCGCCTGCTGGTTCGGCGCCGCACCGGTGTAGAACACGTTCGGCGACATCTCTTCACCTTCGTACTGCACCGGGTAGAACAGCAGGCCATTGAGCTCCTCGAACACCGGCAGCACCGACTTGCGCGACACCGAGGTCCAGCAGCCGAACACCACAGCGACCTTGTCCTGGGTCAGCAGCTGCCGGCCCTTTTCCGCGAACAGCGGCCAGTTGGAAGCCGGGTCGACCACCACCGGCTCCAGCTGCTTGCCGTTGACGCCGCCCTTGGCGTTGATTTCGTCGATGGTCATCAGCGCCATGTCCTTGAGCGAGGTCTCGGAGATGGCCATGGTGCCGGACAGCGAGTGCAAAATACCGACCTTGATGGTGTCGGCGGCCTGGATGGTCCAGCTCATGCCCATGGCGGCGATGGAAGCGGACAGGGTGAAGGCCTTGATCAGGCTACGACGGCGCATAGGAACTCTCCATTGACAGATTCGATTGTTAACGCGTGACGGTTGGGCGGCAGCATCGAAACAGTCCTCCCCTTCAGCCCTGCCCGGCCAGCGCCCGTTGCCGGGCGTTGTGCAGCATGTGCAGGGTGACCTTGCGGACTTCGGCCTTGCTGACCTCTATGTGGGCCTTCAATAACGACTGGGCTTGCTCACAGCGCCGACGCAGGATCGCCTCCAGAATTCGCGCATGCTCCTCGTAGGTGAGTTCGATGCGCGGCTGGCGGGTGAAATCCAGGCGCCGGATGATGCGGATCTTTTCACTGACCTCGGCGTGCAGGCGGGCCATCTCGCGATTGCCCGCCGCCTCCAGCAGCTGGCAATGGAAGCGTTCGTCCAGCCGCGACACCTCGGCACCGTCCTGCAGGCGCGCCGCGGGCGCCACCTGCCAGGTCTGCACCAGTTGCTGCAGGGCCTCGGGCCAACAGGTATCGGGCCATTCGCAGAGGCGCTTGACCGCTTCCATCTCCAGCACCACACGCACGTCGTACAGCTCTTCGAAGTGCTGGAAATCGAACGGCCGTACTTGCCAGCCACTGCGGAAATACACCTCCAGGTAGCCTTCGCGTTCCAGGCGATACAGCGCCAGACGCACCGGGGTGCGGCTGGCCGACATGCGCACGGCGATCTCGCTTTCGGAGAAGCGGTCGCCCGGCAACAGGCGAAACTCGAAGATGTCATCCTTGAGCTGCGCATAGATGCGCTCGGCAAGGCTTTCAGGGCGCTCCTTGCCACGCGGCGCCGGGCCGAGCAGTTGCATCTCAGGCGGCCTCTTCCGGGTCGAGCAGCAACAGGGCATCGCCCGGCGTCACCGCCTTGCCGGGCTGGCAACGCACCGACTTGACCACTCCGGCCACCGGCGCGACCACCGACAGTTCCATCTTCATCGCCTCGACCACCAGCAGCGGCGTCCCGGCCTCGACGCGCTGGCCAGGCTCGACCAGCACCTTCCACACGCTGCCGCACATCTCGGCGCTGACCAGGTGGCCTTCCAGGTCGGCGGCGTCTTCCTGCGCAGCAGCGGCCTTGGGTGCCTCGGGCTCATCGTCCCGCCACAGTTGCACTTCGCTGTCGAACGCCGCCTTCTGGCGCGCCTGAAAGGCCGCGATGCTTTCGGCGTTGTCAGCCAGAAACGCCTGGTAGGCGGCGAAATCGAACTCGGAGTGCTCGATGCGCACTTCGGCACGCCCTTCGCGGAACGCCTCGCGGAACGCGTCCAGCTCGGCCTCGCTGACCGGGTAGAAGCGCACCTGGTCGAAGAAGTGCAGCAGCCAGGGCTGGCCATTGGCGAACTGCGGGTTCTTCACGTACTTGTTCCAGATCGGCAGGGTGCGACCGACCAGCTGGTAACCACCGGGCGAGTCCATGCCGTAGATGCACATGTACATGCCGCCGATGCCCACCGTACCTTCGGCGGTGTAGGTGCGCGCCGGGTTGTACTTGGAGCTGAGCAGGCGATGACGCGGGTCCACCGGCACCGCGCAGGGTGCATCGAGGTAGACGTCACCCAGGCCGAGGATCAGGTAGCTGGCATCGAAGAGGATCTGGCGTACCTGTTCGCGGTCGTCGAGGCCGTTGATGCGCTGCAGGAAGTCCACGTTGTTCGGCAGCCATGGCGCTTCGCTGCGCACCGTCTCGCGGTAACGCTGCACCGCGCCGAGGGTGGCGCTGTCTTCGAAGGCCATCGGCAGATGAATGATGCGCGTGGGAATCTTCAGCCCGGCGACATCGCCCAGGCGCGACTCCAACGCCAGCAGGTGCTCGACCAGCGCCTGCTGATGCAGCACGCGGCTGTCGTAGCGCAGTTGCAGGGAACGCACGCCCGGCGCCAGTTCTTCGAGGCCGCGCAGCGGCTCGGCCTTCAGCGCCTCCATCAGCAGGTGCACG
This sequence comes from uncultured Pseudomonas sp., assembly GCF_913777995.1. Classification (GTDB taxonomy): domain Bacteria; phylum Pseudomonadota; class Gammaproteobacteria; order Pseudomonadales; family Pseudomonadaceae; genus Aquipseudomonas. The sequence continues at coordinate 263,527 of NZ_CAJYVE010000010.1, forward strand.
CGCAGGCGCAGGGCCAGGTCGAGCACGTTGTCGCCGTATTCGAGAAGGATGTAGGCATCGCCGGCCTGGCGATAGACCACCCGTGGGCGGCTGCCTGCGGCCGGCAGCTCGGCCAGGATGGTTGCCGACGCGGTGCCGGCAGGCGCCAGAGCCGGGGCCGGCAGCGGCAGCGCACTGATCGGCGCCAGGCTTTCGATGCAGCCCAGCTGCGCCTGCTCCAGACTCTGCGCCTGCTGGAAGCTGATCGGGTGAAAGCGCAGGCGGTCGCCCGGCTTGACCTGGCCGACCTTCCACAGCTCGGCCTTGGCGATGGTCACCGGGCAGACGAAACCGCCCAGGCTCGGGCCGTCCTTGGTGAGGATGACCGGGAAGTCGCCGGTGAAGTTGATCGCACCGATGGCGTATTCGCAGTCGTGCACGTTGGACGGATGCAGACCGGCCTCACCACCGTCGGCACGGGTCCAGCTCGGCTTGGGGCCGGACAGCCGCACACCCAGGCGGTTGGAGTTGTAATGCACCTCCCATTCGGCAGCGAAGAACTGCTCGATGGCTTCGCGGGTGAAGAAATCCGGAGCACCGTGCGGGCCGTAGAGCACGCCGATGTCCCAAGTGGTGCCGTAGCGGGGGATCAGCTCCGGGTGTACCGCCTGCGGCACGCTGACTGGCGCGGGTGTGGTGCAGGCCGGCAACGCCGGTTGCGACACCGCGAGCATGTCGGAGGTACGCAGGATGCGCCCGGCATGCCCGCCGAACTGGCCGAGGGCAAAGGTCGAACGGCTGCCCAGATACAGCGGCACGTCCAGGCCATTGCGCACCGCCATGTAGGTACGGCAGCCACTGCGCGCACGGCCCAGGCGCAGCACCTGGCCGGCGCGTACCGCCACCGGCTGCCAGTAGTCGATGGCCTGGCCATCCAGCTCGGCCGGGCAATCGGCACCGGTCAGGGCGATCAGTGCATCACAGTGAAAGCGCAGGCTCGGGCCCTGCAGGGTGAACTCCAGGCCGGCGGCACTGGCATGGTTGCCGACGATGCGGTTGGCCAGGCGGAAAGCATATTCGTCCATCGGCCCGGACGGCGGCACGCCGATGTCCCAGTAGCCGAGGCGGCCCGGTGCGTCCTGCACGCTGGAATAGGTGCCCGGCTCCAGCACCTCGATGACGCTGGCCTGGAAGGCGAAGTCATCGAGCAGCCGGGTCCACACCTGGCCACGGGCGAAGCGCTCGTCGGCCACCACCTGGCGCAGGTAGTCGAGGTTGCTGGTGATGCCGTGCAGGCGCGTGGCGGCCAGGGCGGCGCGCATACGCTCGATGGCCTCGGCGCGGTCGCGGCCATGCACGATCAGCTTGGCGATCATCGGGTCGTAGAAGGCCGACACTTCGCTGCCGGTGCTGACCCAACCATCCACGCGTACGTCGTCAGGGAAATACACATCGGTGAGTACACCGGGGCTGGGCAGGAAGTTCTTCAGCGGGTCTTCGGCGTACAGGCGTACTTCGATGGCCGCACCCTGCGGCGCGCGCTCCAGGGCCGGCCAGTCCGGCGTCATGCTGGCTGCCACCTGCAGCATGCATTCGATCAGGTCCAGGCCGGTGACCATCTCGGTGACCGGGTGCTCGACCTGCAGGCGGGTATTCACTTCGAGGAAGTAGAAATCGTCGCGGGCGGCGTCGTAGATGAACTCCACGGTGCCGGCGCTGCGGTAGCTCACCGACTGGCCCAGTTGCACCGCTGCGGCATGCAGGCGTTCGCGGGTGGCCTGCGGCAGGTTCGGCGCCGGAGTTTCCTCGACCACTTTCTGGTTGCGCCGCTGCAGCGAGCAGTCGCGCTCGCCCAGTGCCACGACACGGCCCTGGCCGTCGCCGAAGATCTGCACTTCGACATGGCGCGCCTGGTCGACGAAACGTTCGAGAAACACCCCGGCGTCGCTGAAGAACTGCTCGCCCATGCGCTTGACGCTTTCATAGGCGCTGCGCAGCGATGGTTCGTCGGCGCAGCGGGTCAGGCCGATACCGCCACCACCGGCGGTGGTCTTGAGCATGACCGGGTAGCCGATGGCGGCCGCCGCCTCGACGGCTTCTTCCAGGCTCTGCAACAGGCCGGTGCCGGGGGCCATGGGCACGCCCGCCTCGGCGGCCAGCTCACGGGCACGGTGCTTGAGGCCGAACTCACGGATCTGCCCTGGGGTCGGGCCGACGAAGGCGATACTGGCCTGTTCACAGGCCTCGGCGAACTCGGCGCTCTCGGACAGGAAGCCATAGCCCGGATAGATCGCCTGGGCACCGGTTTCCCGAGCGGCAGCCAGGATCTTGTCGGTGCGCAGGTAGCTGTCGGCCGGCTTGTCACCGCCCAAGGCAATGGCCACATCGGCATCGCGCACATGCTGGGCATTGCGGTCGGCGTCGGAGTACACCGCGACGCTGCGTACGCCCAGGCGCTTGAGCGTGCGAATGGCGCGTACGGCGATTTCACCGCGGTTGGCGATCAGTACGGTATCGAACATGACGGGCTCCTTGTGCGCGTTACGAGGCGGTGGCAGACAGACTGGCGATGAAGGCGCGCCAGCCGCCGAAAGCGGTGATGTCACGGGCACCCTGGATCGCCAGCGGCTCGCAGATGAAGCCCTTGACCCAGCGGCCGTCGGCCAGCTGCAGGTTGCCGATGCCCAGCGGTGGCGGGATTTCCGCGACGAATTCGCCGAAGCGCGCCAGCGGGATGTCCCACAACTCGACGATGATCGCGCTGCCCTCCTGGCTGCGCGCCAGGCCCGGCTTGGGCGGCACGGTACCGGGCAGCGCGTAGAGGCGGTAATCGCTGGCGGTGAGGGTCTGCTCCACCAGCACCGCATCGCGGCTGGTGAGCTGGAAGTTCAGCGGCATGCCGGTCAGGTGCGCACCAACCACCGCCACCCGCACGCTGCCCGGCGCCTGCACCACAGGTGCCGGAGCCGGCAGGCGGCGCCCGGTGGTGCCCAGGGTCAGGTCCAGCGATTGCTGCCAGCGCTTGCCCAGGCTGGCCAGGGCCAGGTCGTGCCAGGCCGGCGCGAGGAAGGTGATGCCGGCCGGCAGGCCGTCGCCACGCAGGCCGGCCGGTACGGCCAGGGCCGAGAGATCGGCCAGGTTGGTGAAGTTGGTGTAGGTGCCGAACTGGCTGTTGAACAGCACTGGCTCCCGGGCCATTTCACTGATGCGCCGGATGGTCGGCGAGGTCGGCACCACCAGGGCATCGAAGCCGGCCAGGCTGTCGTTGATCTGGCGCGACAGCTCGGCGCGCAGGTATTCGGCCTTGTAGGCATCGCAGGCGCTGTAGCGCTTGCCGCCCTCGACGATGCCGCGCACCACCGGGTCCATGGTCTCGGGGTCGACGCCCTCGACCGCCACGGTACGCTCGGCCACCCAAGGGCCCTGGTAAAGCTGCTCGGCCAGGGTGCGGAACGGGCTGAAGTCGATGGTTTCCAGCTGCGCGCCCAGGGCCTGCAGGTCCTTGAGGGCCTGTTCGAAGACGGCCTGGGTCTGCTCATCGGCGCAGAACTCCAGGCTGTCGGGCACCGCCAGGCGCGGTGCGGCGCCAATGGCCACCGGCGCGCGGTATGGGTTCTGACGGCTGTAGGGGTCGGCGGCGTCATAGCCGCCGGCGAGCTTGGCCACCGCTTCGGCGTCGTCGACGCTCAGGGCGAACACCGAGATGCAGTCCACCGAGCGGCAGGCCGGCACCAGGCCGGTGTTGGGCAGCCAGCCCTTGGTCGGCTTGAGGCCGACGATGTTGTTGAAGCCGGCCGGCACGCGTCCGGACCCGGCGGTGTCGGTGCCCAGTGAAAACGGCACCAGGCCGCGCGCTACGACGCTGGCCGAACCCGAGCTGGAGCCGCCGCTGACGTAGTCGGGATTGAAGCTGTTGGGTACGGCACCGAACGGCGAACGGGTGCCGACCAGGCCGGTGGCGAACTGGTCGAGGTTGGTCTTGCCGATCAGCACCGCACCGGCGGCGCGCAGGCGCTGCACCACGGTGGCATCGGCTTCGGCCATGTAGGCGAAGGCCTCGCAGGCCGCAGTGGTCGGCCAGCCGGCGGCGTCGATGTTGTCCTTGATGGCGAACGGCACGCCGTACAGCGGCAGGCTGTCCAGGTTGCCACCCGCCGCGTCCAGGCGTGCCTGCAAGGCATCGAGCTGGGCCTCCAGCAGCGCCGGGCTGGCCAGGGTGATCCAGGCGGCATCGTCCTGGCTCAGGCTGCCCAGCAGGGCATGGAGCAGCTCACGGGGCTGTTGAGCGTTACGGTAGAAACCTTGCCAGTCAGCAAGGGTGCAGGCGACAGGTGCTGGGGACATACACTGAGATTCCATCTTGTATCCAAGTTTGGAATCGACAGAGCAAGGGCAATGCCAGAATTCATTTACCTAATAAATTCATATATTTAGCGAATTTTCGCGGGCTTTTCGCCCCCTTGTCGCAGCCTCGATGGCGCACGCTTTTCGCGCAGCACGCCTGAATGCGGTGCAACAGCCGCCCTGGCCTGACCCGATGAGAACCTGTACGCGGCTGAAGCCGCGCCTACCGGTTGAACGCGATTTAGTAGAGGCACGCGGTGCCGGGCAGTGACCGGTGGGACCGGCTTCAGCCGGGAAGCTTTTCGCGGCTGAAGCCGCTTCTGCCGGGTGAACACAATTTCGCAGAGGCACGCGGTGCCGGGCAGTGGCCGGTGGGACCGGCTTCAGCCGGGAAGCTTTTCGCGGCGCAAGCCGCTTCAGCCGGACAAGGCACGGTCCGTTCATAACGGGCTCAGGCCAGGCTGGCCTGCAGGCTCAAGCGAGCCTGTTCGCCCGGTTGCAGACCTTGCCGCGGACCGTGGCTGCCGGCCGCTTCGACGCGTACGAAGCCTTGCACCTCGTTGCCGCCCAGGCCCAGCAAAGGCCGCTTGCCAGGGTGCCACACGGCCGTTTTGGGGCTGTCGTCGACATCGATATTCAGCCCGCGCTGCCAGCCCGGGTCCTGCAGGCGCACACGACCTTCGTGCTCGAAGACCTGCTCGCAGGCGCCCTGAACGCGCAGTTCGCCGCTCTGCCGACAGCTCTGGCGACGCAACTGGTCATAACCGGGCGCGCCATCCAGGCCCTGCAGGGCCACTTCGTTGACATCGCTGATGCGCCAATAGGCATGCAAGGCCTGGCTGAAATGACACGGCTCGCTGTCCTGGTGCCGGGTGCTCAGGTCCAGGCGCAGGGTGTCGCCCAGCTCGGCATGCAGATCCGCCTGCCAGTCCCACAGTTGCAGGCGCCAGTGCAGGCGTACGCCGTGCTCCTCGGCCTGGCTGTCGAGCAGTTTCCAGTTCAGCAGCCGGGCCCAGCCATGCGCCGGCCAGCCGCTCTCCTCCGGGTGCCGGCCATGCCACGGCCAGCACACTGGCACGCCACCACGAATCGCCCCCACCGCCGGCCAGTGCGTGGCGCACCACAACCAGGGCTTCTGATCGCGGGGCTGGAAATGCACCAATTGCGCGCCCTGGCGGCTGAACGCCGCCTGACAACGCGGGTGATCGATCAGCAGCACCTCATGGGCCTGGTAGCGCTCCCACTCGAACGTCGCACGCGGCCGGCGTGCGCTGAAGAATCGCTGCAAAGGATGTTCGTCCATCGCCCTGTCCCGATCGGTTCACCGCGAGCGCCGGCCATGGGCCGTCACCCGCACAAAAAAAGCGGGCAGCCAGGCTGCCCGCAAGCACACACGAACGCGTTTAGAACTTGGACTGGATCTTCAGGCCCGCGACCAGCGCATCGTCCACCTTGTCCACACCGCCCGGATGGCGGATGTACTGCAGGTTGGGACGCACGGTCAGCCAGTTGGTGACATGGAAGCCGTAGTAGATCTCGGAGTTGTACTCGGTGTCCTGCACCGGCAGGAAGCCAGGGTTGTCGTAGTCGCTGATGCCGCTGAGCTGGTTGACCAGACGGCGACGATCCTGGGCGTCATCGTTGACGTGGATGCGCGCCACGCCGATGCCGATGTCATCCTTGGGCCGCGAATCGAACGGGCCCTTGTAGACCAGGCCGAGGTTCTGGAAGTTGTCGATGTAGTTGGTGTCCTTGTCGTGGATGGTGACCGTGGCAAACACGCTCAGGCCCCGCGACGCATCGCCGTTGTGGGTGGTCAGCTGCTGCTGGCCTGCGACCCAGAAACCGTGCTTGCTGCCATGGGTCTTGAAGTCGCCGCCCGACACCGGCTGCGGACGGCCATCGGCGCCCTCGAAGACATCGTCAGCCTTCGGCGTGCTGTAGTAGTAACCGACACGGTATTCACCGGGCAGCGCATTGACCTTGGGCGTCCACACCAACTCGACCGGGATCAACGCACCCTTGGTGCCGCTGCCGCTGAGCTTGAAGCCGTTGCCGATTTCCAGGTTGGAGGGGTTCTGCTCGAACACGCCGACCTGCGCATAGACCTCAGGGGTCAGGTTGTACTTGACCCGCCCACCCCACTGGCTGACCGGCCAGTTGTACCAGGTGTTCACGTAGTTGGCGGTCTGTGCGCCGCACAGGGTCAGGTTCTGGAAGTCGCAAGGGAAGGAGGCGAAGTCCTCACCCGGTCCGTAGCGACCGAATTTGAGGTCCAGGGCACCGTCGAAGTACTTCTGCTTGATCCACATCTGGGTCAGGCGCCAGGTCTGGCCACGGCCCCAGACCTCCTGAGAGGAGCTGAGCGTACCGGCACGCGGGTCGCCGATGCGGTCGTTGGAAATGTTGCGCCCGCTGCGTTCGGTGATCGCCAGCTTGAACTCGGCGTCGTGCCAGCCGAAGGCTTTCTGCAGGTCGACCTTCAGGCCGAAGGCGAACTGGTCGCTGTAGCGTGCCGTGGTGTTGTCGTTGTAGCCGCCATCGAGGTTGCTCGCCGCTTCGCCAACGTACTCCAGGGAGAAGTCATAGCCTTTGTCCAGCAGCTCGGTGCGCGTCCCACCCCAGTCACCGGTCATCCAGGGCGAATCGGCACTGAAGGCGTCGGCCGCCTGGGCGCTGCCGGCCAGGGCCATGGCCCCGACCACCGACAGCTTGTGCGCCCAGTTCAGGCGTGGACGCGATTGCGCTTTGCTGTTGCTCATTGTTCTGGTCCTCGATTTATTGTTATTGCTTTGGGTCTTGCGACTTCCTTTGGTTGCAACCACGGCTGGCTGCTGGCAGCCCGGCCAGCCGCGGAGGATCACTTGCGGCTCAACTGTGTGACGTTGCCGCCGCGCTCGGCCCCGGCGGCACGGCCCAGCACGCCGAGGCGCTCACCGGTGGCCGCATCGAACAGCAGCACCCGGGCCGGATCGAACTGCAGGGTCAGGCTTTCGCCCACCTGCGGTGCCTGGTCCGGCGCCAGGCGGCAGCAGACCTTGGTCTGGTTGAGGTTGACGAACACCAGGGTGTCCGGCCCGGTGGGCTCCACCACCTGCACCTCGGCGCGCACACTGGGCAGGCCCTGGCCCTGGCCATCGCCGCTGGCCAGGCCGATCTGCTCGGGGCGAATGCCCAGGATCACGTCACGGTCTTCCAGCCCCGCATCGTTCATCCCCAACGGCAGCTCGCAGCGCGCCTGGCCGCTGTCGAGCAGCGCCAGCAGGCGGCCATCGCGACGTTGCAGGCGCAGGGGAATGAAGTTCATCGGTGGCGAACCGATGAAGCTGGCGACGAACTGGTTGGCCGGGTCGTTGTAGATCTCCCGCGGCGTACCGAACTGCTGGACGATGCCGTCCTTCATCACCGCCACCTTGTCGCCCAGGGTCATGGCCTCGATCTGGTCGTGGGTGACGTACACCGTGGTGGTCTTCAGGCGCTGGTGCATCAGTTTCATTTCGGTGCGCATCTCGACGCGCAACTTGGCGTCGAGGTTCGACAGCGGTTCGTCGAACAGGTAGATCTTCGGCCGCCGCGCCAGCGCCCGGCCCATCGCCACACGCTGTTGCTGACCACCGGATAGCTGCGCCGGCTTGCGTTCGAGCAGGTGCTCGATCTGCAGCAGCCGCGCCACCCGCGCCACTTCCTCGTCGATCTCGGCCTTGGGCAGCTTGCGGATCTTCAGGCCGAACTCGATGTTCTCGCGCACGCTCATGGTCGGGTACAGCGCGTAGGACTGGAACACCATGGCGATGTCGCGATCCTTGGGGCTGGTGCTGCTGACGTCCTGGCCGTCAATGAGGATCGCCCCGCCGGTGATGCTTTCCAGGCCGGCGATGCAGTTCATCAGGGTCGACTTACCGCAGCCCGAAGGCCCGACCAGGATGAGGAACTCGCCGTCCTTGATCTTCAGTTCGATGTTTTTCAGGGTATCCGGCAAGCCGCTGCCGTAGCTCTTGTTTACGTTTCGCAGTTCGAGAGTCGCCATGCTTAAACCTTTTCAGTCAGCCCTTGACCGCGCCAGCGGTGAGGCCGCGCAGGAAGTACTTGCCAGCCAGGATGTAGACCAGCAGGGTCGGCAGCCCGGCAATCATCGCCGCCGCCATGTCTACGTTGTATTCCTTGACCCCGGTACTGGTGTTGACCAGGTTGTTCAGGGCTACGGTGATCGGTTGCGAGTCGCCGCTGGAGAACACCACGCCGAACAGGAAGTCGTTCCAGATCTGGGTGAACTGCCAGATCAGGCAGACCATGATGATCGGCGTCGACATCGGCAGCACGATGCGCCAGAAGATGGTGAAGAATCCCGCGCCATCCAGCCGCGCCGCACGCACCAGGGCGTCGGGGATGGTCACGTAGAAGTTGCGGAAGAACAGCGTGGTGAACGCCAGGCCGTACACCACATGAACCAGCACCAGGCCGGGGGTGGTGCTGGCCAGGCCCAGCTTGCCGAGGGTGAAGGACGCCGGCAGCAGCACGGTCTGGAACGGCAGGAAGCAGCCGAACAGCAGCAGCCCGAAGAACAGCTGCGAACCCCGGAAGCGCCACATCGACAGCACGTAGCCGTTCAGCGCACCGATAGCGGTGGAGATGATCACCGCCGGAAAGGTGATGCGGATCGAGTTCCAGAAGTAGCCATCGACGATGTCCCAGGCCTTGACCCAGCCGATGGTGGTGACCACCGCCGGCCAGCTCAGCAGGTTGCCACTGCCGATGTCCTCGGGGGTCTTGAAGCTGGTCAGCAGCATCACCACCAGCGGCACCAGGTACAGTACGCAAGCCAGCAGCAGCACGGCGTGGATCAGCAGCCGGTTGAACGAGAAGGTGTTATGCATGGCGCTTGCTCCGCAGTTCCGAGTACAGGTAAGGCACCAGGATGGCGAGGATCGCGCCGAGCATCAGAATCGCACTGGCCGAGCCCATGCCCATCTGCCCGCGGCTGAAGGTGAAGGCGTACATGAACATCGCCGGCAGGTCCGAGGAGTAGCCAGGGCCACCGGCGGTCATTGCCGCGACCAGGTCGAAGCTCTTGATGGCGATGTGCGCGAGGATCATCACCGCACTGAAGAACACCGGGCGCAGGCTCGGCAGCACCACGCGCCAGTAGATCAGCGGCAAGCTGGCGCCATCCATCTGCGCGGCACGGATGATCGACTGGTCGACGCTGCGCAGCCCGGCCAGGAACAGCGCCATGACGAAGCCGGAGGCTTGCCACACCGCAGCGATCACCAGGCAGTAGACCACGCGGTCGGGATCGACCAGCCAGTCGAGGCGAAAGCCTTCCCAGCCCCAGTCGCGCAGCAGCTTGTCCAGGCCCAGACCAGGGTTGAGCAGCCATTTCCAGGCGGTGCCGGTGACGATCATCGACAGCGCCATGGGGTACAGGTAGATGGTGCGGATCGCACCTTCACGGCGAATGCGCTGATCCAGCAGGACGGCGAGGATCACCCCCACCACCAGGCTGATACCGATGAACAGGCCGCCGAACAGCAGCAGGTTCTTGCTCGCCACCCACCAGCGGTCGTTGTCCATCAGCCGCGCGTACTGCGCCAGCCCCGCCCACTTGTAGGACGGCAGGAAGGTCGAGTTGGTGAACGACAGCACCAGGGTCCACAGGATGTAGCCATAGAAGCCCACCAGCACGATGACCATGCTCGGCGCCAGTACCAGCTTGGGCAGCCAGCGCTGCAGCGCATCGAGCGGTGAAGCCTTGTTGAACACAGCGACAGAACTCATCGTAAACATCCGGTCGGGTCGATTTCAGGCAGCAGCTGGCCGCAGCGCCCCACAGGAGGTGCTGGCGTCACTGACTGCATGGAGAACTGCATTGCGCAGGAGCGGCCTGGCCACTCCTGCATCAGGCACTCAGCGGGCGGCCTTGATCGCCGCGGCGAGCTTCTTGGCCGCCTGCGCCGGGTCGGCCTTCGGATCGTTGATGTAGTTGGTCACCACATCGAAGATCGCACCCTGCACGGCCAGCGAGGTGGCCATGTTGTGCGCCATGCTCGGCTGCAGGCCACCGTTGCCGGCATCGGCCAGGAAGTCCTTGGCCGAGGCCTGGGCGCAACTGTCGAAGTCATACTTGGTCATGTTGGCCAGCATGTCCTTGCGCACCGGGATCGAACCCTTGTTGATGCTGAAGACCTTCTGGAAGTCTTCGCCCAGGGCGACGCGGGCGAGGTCCTGCTGGGCGGCGATGTCGCCCTTGCGATCGGCGTTGAGCTTGAAGATCGCCAGGGAATCGACGTTATAGGTGAAAGCCTTGTCAGTGCCAGGGAAGGCTACGCACTGGTAGTCCTTGCCGGCGATCTTCTTGGCGGCAGTCCACTCGCTCTTGGCCCAGTCGCCCATGATCTGCATGCCGGCCTTGCCGTTGATCACGTCGGCGGCGGCGATGTTCCAGTCACGACCGGCGCGGTTGGGGTCCATGTAGGTGGCGATCTTCTTCAGCTCGGTGAAGGACTTGACCATTTCCGGGCCGGTCAGAGCCTTGTCGTCCAGCTCTACCAGCGCCTGGTGATAGCCCTTGGCGCCCATTACCGAAAGCACCACGTTCTCGAACACGGTGCTGTCCTGCCACGGCTGCCCGCCATGGGCCAGCGGGATGAAGCCCGCCGCCTTGAGTTTTTCGGCGGCAGCGTAGAATTCGTCGAGGGTGGTCGGCGCCTTGTCCACGCCGGCCTTTTTCATGACTTGCGGGTTGATCCACAGCCAGTTGACGCGGTGGATGTTGACCGGCACGGCGACGTACTCGCCGTCGTACTTGACGGTATCGGAGACGGTCTTGTCGAGCAGCTCGTCCCATTTCTCCTGCTTGGCAACCTCGGTCAGGGTGTCGGTGGACAGCAGGCCCATGGCGCCCCACTCCTGAATGTCCGGCCCCTTGATCTGCGCCACGCCAGGCGGGTTACCCGCCACGGTACGACTCTTGAGCACGGTCATCGCAGTGGCACCGCCACCGCCGGCCACGGCGCCGTCTTTCCAGGTGAAACCGTCTTTTTCGACTTGTGCGCGCAGGACGTCGACAGCGGCCTTTTCACCGCCGGACGTCCACCAATGCACGACTTCCACCGAACCTTTGGGGTCGGCGGCCATGGCGGTGAGAGGAAACAGGGATGCGAGGGCGACAGCAGCAGCGAGCTGGGACAGAGAATTCATCGGTTCAACCTTTTTGTTGTTATGCGGGTGCAGATCTTTGCCTGCGCGTGAAGGCAGTCTAGCCAAGCGGATATTCCTCTTTGGTAACGAAGGGATGCGCGATGGTCACCGAATTGTGACATTTGATAGCGTTTGGATATCTCGGCAAAAGCGGCCGCAGCCGCAAAGGCGCCTACTCGATGCGCGGCAGGCACAGGGTGACGCGCAGACCGCCGTCGCGAATGTTCTGCAAGCTCACCTCGCCGCCATGGCTGTGGGCGATGTTGCGTGCAATGCCCAGGCCCAGGCCGTAGCCGGGCTGGTTGGAGGCCAGCCGCACGCTGGGTTCGAACACTTGTTCCAGGCGCTGCTCCGGCACGCCGGGGCCTTCGTCGTCGACATGCAGGACGAAGGCCTCGTCGCTGTCCTCGATGCGCAGGTGCGCGCGATGGCCGTACTTGAGGGCGTTGTCGATGAGATTGCCGATGCAGCGGCGCAGCGCCAGGGGCTTGCCAGCATACGGCGCCTGCGCGGTGCCGTAGACGATCACCCGCCCCTCCCCACCGGGCAGCAGATACGGCTCGACCAGACAGTCGAGCAGATGGTTGAGGTCCACCGGCTCGATGTTCTCGTGGATGTCGGTGTCCTTGACGCACTGCAGGGCACCTTTGACCAGCAGCTCCAGCTCGTCGAGGTCGCGTTCGAAACGTGCTTGCAAGGCCGGGTCGTCGAGCAGTTCGACGCGCAGGCGCAGGCGCGTGATAGGCGTGCGCAGGTCATGGGAAATGGCGCTGAACAACTGCCCGCGCTCGGTCAGATAGCGGCTGATGCGGTTGCGCATGGTGTGGAAGGCGCGGCTGACCTCCTGCACTTCGCTGCCGCCGCCTTCGATCTGCGGCGCGCTGTCGACATCCAGGGACAGGTCGCGGGCCGCGCGCGCCAGGCGCTTGAGCGGCCGGCTCTGCCAGTGCACCAGCAGGCCGATGAACAGCAGCAGGAAGGCGCTGGTCAGGGCGATGGACCAGACCTGCTGCACCGGTGGCTGGGGATCTTCCAGCAGGGTGTAGGGCTCGGGCAGCAGCGAAGCGATGTACAGCCACTCACCGGGGGCCATTTCGATCTGGGTGACCAGCACCGGCGGATTGACCGGCTCCAGGGTCAGCGCGTAGTGGGCCCAGGAGCGCGGCAGTTCATCAAGCTTCAGGCCGCTGTTGAACAGCCGCAGGTCGTCCGGGCCGACGAACCACACGGCGATGCGCAACTGCCGCCCCAGCGACTGACGCAACACGTCGTCGACGGTCTGGATCACCGCGTCCTTGCGCGGCGTGGCGGGCAGCTGCTGCATGTCCAGCGGGTGTTCGTTGAGCGAGACCACGAAGCGCGTACCGCCCATGCTGCGCAACTGGTCCAGCACCAGGGGGCGGTAGCTGACCGGCAGGGAGCGGAAGTAACTGACACTGGCAGCCATCGAATAGGCCAGGCTGCGCGCGCTGTTGAGCAGCCCTTCCATCTGCGTGGCCCGCAGCTGCGACAGCCAGATGACGCTGGACAGCGCCTGGCCGAGCAGCACCGCCAGCAGGGTGAGCAACAGCATGCGCCCGAGCAGCGAGCGCGGCAGCGGCAGGCGCCGCCCGCCGAACAGCTTAATGGCCGTGGCCCGGCTGGACGGTGGCGGCCAGCAGGTAGCCACTGCCGCGCACCGTGCGGATCAGGCGCGGTGGTTTTTCCGTATCACGCAGGCGCTGGCGCAGGCGGCTGACCGCCATGTCGACGATGCGCTCCAGCGGCATCGGCTCGCGGCCACGGGTGGCGTTGCCGATGGTGTCGCGGTCGAGGATCTGTTGCGGGTGGTCGAGAAATAGCTTGAGCAGCGCGAAGTCGGCGCCGGAGAGAATCACTTCTTCGCCATCGTTGTGGAACAGCCGGTGGCTGACCATGTCCAGGCGCCAGTCGTCGAAGACCAGGATCTCGCCAGCCGGGCGCTCCTGGCCGAACTGCGCACGACGCAGCAGCGCCTTGACCCTGGCCAGCAGCTCGCGGGGGCTAAAGGGTTTGCCCAGGTAATCGTCGGCGCCCAGCTCCAGGCCGATGACGCGGTCGGCCTCGTCGGAGCTGGCGGTGAGCATGATGATCGGCACATGGGGCTGGCGCGGATGCTGGCGCACCCAGCGGCACAGGCTGAAGCCGTCTTCGTCGGGCAGCATCACATCGAGGATCAGCAGGTCACCCGGCGCCTCGTCGAAGGCCTGGCGAAACTGCGCGCCATTGGCCGTAGCGCGCACCAGAAACCCGGCGCGGCTCAGGTAGGCTTCGAGCAGCTCACGAATCTCCTGGTCATCGTCGACCAGGAGAATGGTCTTGTTGGCAGCACTCAAGAGAGTCGTCCCTGTTAACCATGGTTTCTGTTATGGGGCACTCTGGGCCTTACGCCTGGCCAGGCAGGTCCGCCGCCTCGGCGGGCCGCTCGATGGCATCGCTGTCGCCAAAGGCCTGTTGCAGGGCCACGCCCGCGCCCGTCAGCCCCGGATATTCAGCGGTGGCCAGCCATACCGGCAAGCCCTTGCAATAGTCGCTCATCACGCCCTTCTCGCCCATGGCGCGCTGAAAGCCGCTGTTGCGGAAGAATTCAGTGAAGCGCGGCACCATGCCCCCGGCAATATACACCCCGCCCAGGGCGCCGAGGGTCAGCACGTTGTTGCCCACCACCCGGCCGAGAAACACGCAGAACTGCTCCAGCACCGCCGCCGCCACCGCGTCGCCCTCCAGGGCCGCCTTGGTGATCGCCGCCGGCGACTTGAGCTGCGCCTCGATACCGTCCAGCTCGCAACTGGCACGGTAAAGGTTCAGCAGACCGGCGCCGCTGAGCACGGTCTCGGCGCTGACATGCTCGTGGGTCGCCATCAGGCGCGTCCACAACAGGGCTTCGCGGGCCGTGCCGATCGGCAGGTTGACATGCCCGCCCTCGCCGGGCAGTGCCATCCAGCGACCGCCGCCGGTCTTGAGCAGGGTGCCGACGCCCAGGCCGGTACCCGGGCCGATCACCACGAAGGGCCGCTCCGGCTTGCCTTTGCCATGGCAGATGGTCAGGTACTCGTCGTCGCCCAGGCGGGTCATGCCCAGCGCCATGGCGGTGAAATCGTTGACCAGCAGCAGCTGTTCGATGTTCAGGTGCGAACAGAAGCCGGCACGGCTGAAGTGCCAGGCGCTGTTGGTGAACTGGAACTCGTCGCCGTCCACCGGCCCGGCGACCGCCAGGCAGGCATGGCTGACATCGCCGCGCTGCAGGTCGAGGTCCTGCAGGTACACCTCTACGGCCTGTTCCGGGCCGGGATAATCGGCGGTGGCGAATACCCGCACCGAGTGCAGCCGGTCATCCTCCCAAATGGCGAAACGCGCATTGGTCCCGCCAATGTCTCCTACCAGAGCCAGCTTCACTTGAGTCCCTCCAGGCTTGCGGTGAAGGCGCTGGCCCCCTGCTCCGCAGAGCTGAAGGCCTGGCGCATGAAACCGAACAACTCACGGCCACAACCCACGCTGCTGTCGATCTGCGCGGTGGCCGGTGTCCTGGCGGCCCATTCTCCCGGTTCGAGCAGAACTTGCAATGTTCCCTTGACCCCATCCACGCGGATCAGGTCGCCGTCGCGCACCAGGGCCAGCGGGCCGCCGTCGTAGGCCTCGGGGCATACATGGATGGCCGCCGGAATCTTGCCCGAGGCACCAGACATCCGCCCGTCGGTGACCAACGCCACCTTGAAGCCGCGGTCCTGCAGCACGCCAAGGAAGGGCGTCATCTTGTGCAGCTCGGGCATACCGTTGCAGCGCGGCCCCTGGAAGCGCATCACGGCGACGAAATCACGCTCCAGTTCGCCGGCCTTGAAGGCATCGGCCAGCGCCTGCTGGTCCTCGAAGACCCGCGCCGGCGCCTCGACCACCTGATGCTCGGGTGCCACCGCCGAAACCTTCATCACCCCGCGGCCCAGGTTGCCTTCCATCACCCGCAGGCCGCCTTCCGGCGAGAATGGCCGCGCCACCGGGCGCAGGATGTTCTCGTCGAGGCTGTGCAGCGGACCTTCGCGCCACACCAACTGGCCGTCTTCGAGAAACGGTTCCTGGGTGTAGCGACGCAGCCCGTGGCCGGCCACGGTGTTGACGTCTTCGTGCAGCAGGCCGGCATCGAGCAGTTCGCGAATCAGGAACGACATGCCGCCAGCGGCCTGGAAGTGATTGATGTCGGCCTTGCCGTTGGGATAGACGTGGCTGAGGGTCGGCACCACGTCGGAGAGTTCGGCCATGTCCTGCCAGGTCAGCAGGATGCCCGCCGCGCGGGCGATGGCCGGCATATGCAGGGTGTGGTTGGTGGAACCGCCGGTGGCGTGCAGGGCGACGATGGAGTTGATGATGGCCTTCTCGTCGACGATCTCGCCCAGTGGCATGTAGTTGCCGCTCTGCCGGGTCATGCGCGTGACCTGCTGCGCGGCCTCGACGGTCAGCGCATCGCGCAACGGCGTGTAAGGGTTGACGAACGACGCGCCGGGCAGGTGCAGGCCCATCACCTCCATGACCAGCTGGTTGGTGTTGGCGGTGCCGTAGAAGGTGCAGGTGCCCGGCCCATGGTAGGACTTCATTTCCGAGTCCAGCAGTTCCTCGCGGCTGGCCTTGCCCTCGGCGTAGCGCTGGCGCACGTCGGCCTTTTCCTTATTGGACAGCCCCGAAACCATCGGCCCGCCTGGCACCAGCAGGGTCGGCAGGTGGCCGAAGCGCAGCGCGCCCATCATCAGACCCGGCACGATCTTGTCGCAGATGCCGAGCATCAGCGCGGCGTCGAACATGTTGTGCGATAGCGCCACGGCGGTGGACATGGCGATGGTCTCGCGGCTGGCGATGGCCAGCTCCATGCCCGGCTCGCCCTGGGTCACGCCATCGCACATGGCCGGCACACCGCCGGCGAACTGGCCGACCGAGCCGACCTCGCGCAGTGCCTGCTTGATGCGCTCCGGGAAGTGTTCATAGGGCTGGTGGGCGGAAAGCATGTCGTTGTAGGCCGAGACGATGGCCACGTTGGCGGCGTTCATCAGTCGCAGGGTCTGCTTGTCGTCGGCCCCGCAACCCGCCACGCCGTGGGCGAAGTTGGCGCATTGCAGCCGCGCGCGCATGGGCTCGTCGCTGGCCGCGTCACGGATCAGTTGCAGGTAGCGCTGGCGGGTCGGGCGGCTGCGTTCGATCAGCCGTTGGGTGACCTCTAGGATGCGGGGATGCATGTGATGAACTCCAGGCTCGGGTCTATGGTTACCCGTAAAGGATGCGGACATTCACCGGTCTGCGGCAGGACGGAAAGCGGCACGACCAGGGACATGACAGTGGACCTTACAGGTTTGTATTTGTAGGTTTATGAAAATATTGCCACCAAAAAGGCTTGTTTTCTATTTTCATGAGAATAATCTTGTAATTCAAACAACAAATCGACTGAGGACGACTTCATGGCTCTTCGCATTGCAATCAACGGTTTTGGCCGCATCGGTCGTAACGTCCTGCGCGCACTCTATACCCAAGGTTATAGGCAAGACCTGCAGGTCGTCGCCATCAACGACCTGGGCAACAGCGAGATGAACGCCCACCTGCTGCGCTTCGACACCGTCCACGGCGCCTTTGCCGGCACCGTCGAATGCGACAGCGAAAGCCTGACCGTCAACGGTGACCGTATTGCGGTCAGCGCCATCCGCAACCCTGCCGAACTGCCGTGGAAGGCCCAGCAGGTCGATGTGGTGTTCGAGTGCACCGGGCTGTTCACCAGCCGCGAAAAGGCCGCCGCGCACATCGCCGCCGGCGCCCGCAAGGTGATCATCTCCGCACCGGCCCAGGGTGCCGATGCCACCGTGGTCTACGGCGTCAACCATGACGTGCTGCGCCAGTCGCACCAGATCATTTCCAACGCCTCCTGCACCACCAACTGCCTGGCCCCCGTGGCCCAGGTACTGCATCGTGAGCTGGGCATCGAAAGCGGCCTGATGACTACCGTGCATGCCTACACCAACGACCAGAACCTGATCGACGTCTACCACACCGATCCTTACCGTGCCCGTTCCGCCACCCAGTCGATGATCCCCAGCAAGACCGGCGCCGCCGAAGCCGTGGGCCTGGTGCTGCCGGAGCTGGCCGGCAAGCTCACCGGCATGGCGGTGCGCGTACCGGTTATCAACGTTTCGCTGGTCGACCTCACCGTGCAACTGCAGCGCGATACCACTGCCGATGAAGTCAATGCGCTGATGAAAGAAGCCAGTCAACACTCCCGCGTGCTGGGCTACAACAACCTGCCGCTGGTGTCCCACGACTTCAATCACAACCCGCTGTCGTCGATCTTCGACGCCAACCACACCAAGGTCAGCGGACGCCTGCTGAAGGTGCTGGCCTGGTACGACAACGAATGGGCGTTCTCCAACCGCATGCTCGACAACTGCCTGGCGCTGCACAACGCTTCCTGAGCGGCAAGCTGCAAGCAAGAGTGAGTCGCCGCCTGTGCGAAGCACTTGAACTTGCAGCTTGAAACTTACGCTATTGATAAGCATTATCATCGGCTCGTTTTCCGTGCGAGCCTTCCCGTGCCCCACTCTCGCTTCAACGCTGTGTTTCAGTCCCAACGCGACGTGCTGCTGAAAATCCTGCAGCGGATGGTCGGCAGCCGCAGCACCGCCGAAGACCTGCTGCAGGAAACCTGGCTGCGCGTCACCCGTGCCTTGAACGAGCGCGGTGTCGAGCACCTCGAACCTTTCGTCTACCAGACCGCCCGCAACCTGGCCCTCGACCACCTGCGCGCCCGGCGCGTCCGTCAGCGCACCCTGGTGGAGGACGTGTCGCCCCAGGAGCTGGAGAGCGTCGCGGCGCAGCTGGGCTCGCCCGAGGACTGCGCACATGCCCGGCGCCTGCTCGACAGCCTGGGCGCGCGCCTCGGCCAGCTCAGCCCACGCCAACAGCGGATCTTCGTGCTCAGCCGCCTGCACGGTTGCAGCTACCAGGAAATCGCCGATGCGCTGAATGTCTCGCCCAGCACCGTGCAGAAGGAGCTGAAGCTGATCATGGCGATCTGCATCGGCGTCATCGCCAGGCTTGACCCCGCCTGAGCGCTCACCAAAACTGCCCTCCATTCAAGCTTCTCCGAGGATGACCGTGGCCGTACCCCCTCATCGCCCGCAAGGACCTGCCGCCCGGGCAGCGGACCAGCGCGCAATGGATCAGGCCCTGGACTGGCTGATCGAACTGGAAAGCGCCGATGCCGTCCAGCAGGCGCGCTTCCAGGCCTGGCTGCGCGCCGACCCGGCGCATGCCGAAGCCTTCGCCCAGGCCGAGGCGATCTGGAACGGCCAGGTGATACGCGACACGGCCAATGCCCTGGGCACCCGCACCTCACGCCGGCAGCGCCTGCGCGCCTGGATTCGGCCGATGGTCGCGGCTGCCGTGCTACTTGGCATCGGCTACGGCATCGACCTGCCGCTACGCCTGCAAGCCGACCACCTCACCGTGGCCGGCGAGCGCCAGCGCCTGCAACTGGCCGACGGCTCCAGCGTGCTGCTCAATACCCGCTCGGCATTCTCCAGCCAGATCGACAGCCAGCATCGCGAAGCACGCCTGTACGAGGGCGAAGCCTTCCTCGACGTTCCCGAAGCCCGGGGCCTGCCCCTGGAAATCGCCGCCGGGCCGCTACGCGTCAGCACCCAGGGTTCGGCGCTGTCGCTGCGTTACCTGGATGGCCAGGCCAGGGTGCAGGTACAACGCGGGGCGGCGGATATCCATGCCGCCTCGGGGGGCGCGCGCCTGCGCCTGGCGGCCGGTGATAGTGTCAGCCTCGGGCCGGACGGGCTCGGCCAGCGCCAGCGCCTGGACCCGGCTCGCGACCTGGCCTGGGTGCAGGGACGCCTGGTGTTCGACAACTGCCCGCTGGGCCAGGTCCTCGACGAGCTGCGCCGCTACTACCCCGGCCTGATCGTCACGGCCAGCCCGACCCTGGCGAAGGTCAACGTCACCGGCAACTACCGCCTCGATGACCCGCTGGATGTGGTGCGCTCACTGGCGCAGGTCACCTCGGCGAGCCTTCACGAGCTGCCCAGGCTGCTGATCCTCAACTGAAATCCCGCTGCGGCGCACTCCCCAATCGAAATCTTTTTACGTGGTTTGCGGCGGTCGTTCGTCTAGTCATGGCCAATGCAACTGATTCGCATTACAAGCCATCAGCCATGACTCAAAAAAGATGCACGACAGGGAGCCCTTTCCGATGCCATCCGCCGTTTCATCCTCTGCTCATCCTTGCGCCAGGTTCGCTCCATCGTTGCTCGGCTTGGCCCTGCTGGCCGCAGGATTGCCAGTGTTTCCGGCGTTCGCCGCGGAAGCCGCGCCGGTCGCACAGCACAGCGCCGGCCAGTATCGCTTCAACATCGCTCAACAACCGCTGGCCACCGCCCTCAACGAATTCAGTCGGGTCACCGGCTGGCAGGTGGGCGCCACGTCGGACCTGACCCGCAACACCACCTCGCCCGGCGCAGAAGGCCAGCTTTCCGCCGAACAGGCACTGGAGCGGCTGCTGGCCGGCACCAGCCTGAGCTATCGCCGCGCCGGCACGCAGAACGTCATCCTGCAGCGCCGTGCGGCGAACGGCATGCTGGAACTGCAGCAGACCACCATCAGCGCCACCCGCCAGGCCCAGGACATCACGGCGGTCAGCAGCACCGTCAGCGTGCAGGGCCGCGAGCAGCTCGACCGCGACAACGTGAACAGCATCCGCGACCTGGTGCGCTACGAACCGGGGGTTTCGGTAGGCGGCGCCGGCCAGCGTGCCGGTACCAGCGGCTACAACATCCGCGGTATCGACGGCGACCGCATCCTCACCCAGGTCGACGGCGTCGAGGTGCCCGACCGCTTCTTCAGCGGCCCCTACGCTCAGACCCAGCGCAATTACGTCGACCCGGAAATCGTCAAGCGCGTGGAAATCCTCCGTGGCCCGGCTTCGGCCCTGTATGGCAGCAGCGCCATCGGCGGCGTGGTCAGCTACTACACCCTGGACCCCGACGACATCATCAAGGCGGGCCGGGACTCCGGCGCGCGGCTCAAGGCCGGCTACAGCTCCGCCGACGACAGCTGGCTGACCTCGGCGACCCTGGCCGGGCGCCACGATGACGTCGACGCCCTGCTGCACCTCAGCCAACGCAATGGTCACGAGACCGAATCGCACGGCGGCCGCGGCGGCGACGGCCTGACGCGCACCCAGGCCAACCCGCAGGACGTGCGCAGCACCAACGTGCTGGCCAAGCTGGGTTGGAACTACGCCGACGACGACCGTCTGGGCCTGACCTACGAGCGCTACAAGGATGACCGCGACACCAACCTGCGCAGCGCGGTCGGTGGCCCCTTCAACGCCGGCAGTGGCCTGGGCATGTATCAGTCACGGCTGGGCAACGACACCATCAGCCGCGAGCGTTTCGGCATCGACCAACGCCTGGCCCTGGACAGCCGGCTGGCCGACCAGTTGAAGTGGAGCCTCAACTACCAGAATGCCAAGACCGACCAGTCCACCGACGAGCGCTATTTCCCGTTCTCCCGGGATGTCTATCGCACCCGCGAGACCACTTACCGGGAACGCCAGTGGATCTTCGACCTCCAGGCCGACAAGGCCTTCAGCCTGGGCGCTACCGAACATCAGCTAACCTACGGCGCCACCCTCAAGCAGCAGAAGGTCACCGGGCTGCGCAGCGGCTTCGGCACCTGCGCACGGGTGTTCGGTTCCTGCCGCGCGGTGGGCGCCGACAGCCCCGGCGATCGCCTGCTGCCGACCAGCGACTTCCCGGACCCGACCCTCACCAGCCGTGCGCTGTTCATCCAGGACCAGATCGCCTGGAACGCCTGGACCTTCACCCCCGGACTGCGTTACGACCACACGCGCCTGGAACCGAAGCTGACCCCGGAATTTCTCAATTCGCTGAGCGCCGAAGACCGCAGCCAGGTCCAGGAAAGCGAGCGGACCTGGCACCGGGTATCGCCCAAGTTCGGCGTGACCTACGCCTTCGATAAGCACTACACCGGCTACGGGCAATACGCCGAAGGCTTCCGCACGCCGTCGGCCAAGGCACTGTATGGACGCTTCGACAACCCCAGCCTGGGCTACTCGGTCGCGCCCAACCCCAACCTCGACCCGGAAAAGAGCAGAAGCCTGGAAACCGGCCTGCGGGGCCGCTTCGACACAGCCTCGTTCGATGTCGCGGTGTTCTATAGCAAGTACCGCGACTTCATCAACGAGGACGCCCTGAGCCCGGGCTACGATCAGGTGACCTTCCAGTCCAGCAACATCCGCCACGCCACCATCAAGGGCGTGGAACTCAAGGGCCGCCTGGAACTGGCAGGCCTTGGCGCACCACAAGGCCTGTATACCCAGGCGGCGCTGACCTACCTGCATGGCCGCAACGATGACAGCGGCCAGCCGCTCAACAGCATCAACCCGCTGACCGGAGTATTCGGCCTGGGCTACGAGCAGGACACCTACGGCGGGCTGCTGAGCTGGACGCTGGTCAAGCGCAAGACCCGCGTGGACGACAGCACTTTCCACACCCCCGATGGCGTCTCCAGCCAGTTCAAGACGCCAGGCTTCGGCGTGCTGGACCTCAGCGGCTACTACAAGCTCAGCCAGGACCTGACCCTCAGCGCCGGCCTGTACAACCTGACCGACAAGAAATACTGGCTATGGGATGACGTGCGCGGCTACGACGGCGTAGGCGAAGCCGGGGTGACCGCTCCGGCCAATCTGGATCGCCTGACCCAGCCTGGGCGCAACTTCAGCGTCAACCTGGTGTGGGACATCTGAGCACGCCACAGCGGGTCGCGCAGCTGGCGCGGCCCACGCTTTTTTTACGCGCCAGCCGGCGCCCATTCGTCTAGTCAACAGCCCACCTGCCCCCTACAAGGATGATTCGATGAGCAGCACCGAACTTCGCTCGCAACGCCTGAACCAGATCACCCACGAACCGCATGCGCGCCTCGACCAGCTGGTCAAGGCCCACGCGCCCTTCGCCAGCCTGCCCGGCTATACGCGCTTCGTGAAGGCCCAGTACCTGTTCCAGAACGAACTGCAGGCCCTTTATCGCGACCCGCAACTGGCCATCCTGATCGGCGACCTGCCGCAACGCTGTCGCGCCGCCCAGGCCGCCGCCGACCTGGCAGACCTCAACGCGGCGCTGCCGGCCGGCTTGCCAGGCGCCGTACAGCAGCCGAGCCAGGCCGAGGCGCTGGGCTGGCTGTTCGTGTCCGAGGGTTCCAAGCTCGGCGCAGCCTTTCTCATCAAGCGCGCCGAGGCCCTGGGCCTGAGCCAAAGCTTCGGCGCCCGTCACCTGGGCGAACCCGAAGGCGGCCGCGCAGCCGGCTGGAAAAGCTTCACGCGTATGCTCGACACCCTGCCGCTGACGGCCGAGCAGGAGGCCGAACTGGACCGGGGCGCCCTGGCGGCCTTCGAACGCTTTACCGTTCTGCTGGAGCATGCCTATGCCGACGCGCCACAGGCCGAGACGGTCCAGGCATGACATTGGCGACCAGCCTGTTAAGCTTGCCGGGCTTTCAAGTCCACCGATCATGACCATGACCTACAGACCACCCGGCTCACGACTCTCGCGCCTGCTCTTCGGCATCCTCGCCTATACCAGCCTCGGTATAGGCATCATCGGCATTTTCGTGCCCGGCCTGCCCACCACCGAGTTCGTGCTTCTGGCGGCCTGGGCAGCCACGCGCAGCTCGCCGCGGCTCAATGCCTGGCTGGAGAACCACCGGCTGTTCGGGCCGATGCTGCGCAACTGGCGCAATGGCCGCCTGGTCTCGCGGGCCAGCAAGATCAGCGCCACGATCAGCATGCTGGCCTGCGCCATCCTCATGCTGTGCCTGCTCAAGCATGTCTGGTGGCTGTACCTGGCGATCGCCGGCATGGCCATGGGCAACCTGTGGATCTGGTCGCGGCCAGAGCCCCCCAGGCAGCCGCAACTGACCGACGACAATCGCTGAACCCGCCCGGCAGGGTAGTGTCTACCCCGACACATACACCTGCCCGCGTGGGAGCCCGTCCATGTTCGAGCCTGGCCATCTGCATATCGTCCACAGCGCACTGCAAAAGACCGATCACAGCTTCGACATTCATCTGCGCTACCAGAAAGTCGAGGATCCCGCCGAAGGCACCTGCATGAGCTTCGACATGCAGGGCGAGATCGACGGCAAGGCGTTCAACGAGACCTTCGTGCTGCCCCGCGACCTGGCCTTCAACTTCGCCCACGAAGCCAGCCGCATCGCCATCCGCCATGGCCTGCCCAATCCCGCCGGGCTGCCCATTGCCCAGCACGCGGATTACGACCGGATGTTCGAAGACATTCGCGCCCAATTGCATGCCAGGTCCGGCGAACCGGTGAAGCCCGAACACCTGGAGCGCTGATCCGCACGGACCGGTCGACAAGTCGTCACCACGCGATAACCAGACAGCATCGGTACAGGACTTGCCCGTCGCGCCAAGGCATACTGGCGTCCTCTTCGGCTGCCCTCTTTAGCCCGCCATGCGCATCCATGTCTGTTTCATCGACCGTGTCGGAATAACCCAGGAAGTGCTGGCCATCCTTGGCAGCCGCAACTTGAACCTCGATGCAGTGGAGATGGTGCCGCCGAACGTGTACATCGATGCACCGACGCTCAGCCACAAGATGCTCGAAGAACTCAAGGACGCGCTGTTTCGCGTGCGGGGCGTCGAGGCCATCACGGTGGTCGACATCCTCCCCGGCCAGCGCCGCCACTTGCAGCTCGATGCCTTGCTGGCCGCCATGACCGACCCGGTGCTGGCCCTGGACAGCGCGGGCCAGGTGCTGCTGGCCAACCCGGCGCTGGTGGCGCTGATCGGCCGCGAGCCGGCCGGCGAATCGCTGGGTACGCTGCTCGACGACCCCGACCTGCAGGCCGCCTTGCTGGACAACGGTTTCCGCCTGCCGATGCGCGAGATCACCCTGGCCGGCCAGGCGTTGTTGCTGGAAGCCACGCCCATCACCGAAGCCGGTGGGCTGGTGACCCTCTACCCGCCCAGCCGCATCGGCGAACGCTTGTCGGCGCTGCATCATGACCATGCCGAAGGCTTCGACGCCCTGCTCGGCGAGTCGGCGGCGATCCGCACCCTCAAGGCCCGCGCCCAACGGGTGGCGGCCCTCGATGCGCCGCTGCTGATCGGCGGCGAGACCGGCACCGGCAAGGAGTTGGTGGCGCGGGCCTGCCACGCTGGCAGCGCCCGGCATGGCGAACCTTTCCTGGCGCTGAACTGCGCCGCGCTGCCGGAAAACCTCGCCGAGAGCGAGCTGTTCGGCTACGCACCAGGGGCGTTCACTGGTGCGCAGCGCGGCGGCAAGCCGGGCCTGATGGAGCTGGCCAACCGTGGCACGGTGTTTCTCGATGAGATCGGCGAGATGTCGCCGTATCTGCAAGCCAAGCTGCTGCGCTTTCTGAACGACGGCAGTTTCCGCCGGGTAGGCGGTGACCGCGAAGTGAAGGTCGACGTGCGCATCATCAGCGCCACCCACCGCGACCTGGAAAAGATGGTGGCCGAGGGCAGCTTCCGCGAAGACCTGTTCTACCGCCTGAACGTACTCAACCTGCAGGTGCCACCCTTGTATGAACGTGGCCAGGACGTCCTGCTGCTGGCGCGCTTCTTCATGCAGCAGGCCTGCACGCAGATCCAGCGCCCGCTGTGCCACCTGGCCGCCGACGCCCAGGCCGCCCTGCTCGGCCACCGCTGGCCGGGCAACGTGCGCCAGTTGCAGAACGTGATCTTCCGCGCTGCCGCGGTGTGCGACGGCAACCAGATCGGCCTGGCCGACCTGGATATCGCGGCGGGCGTGGCGGCCAGACAACCGTCCGAGACGGTCGACAGCCTGGAGCATGCCGTGGAGCGCTTCGAGAAAGACCTGCTCAGCCGCCTGTACAGCGACTATCCCTCGACCCGCCAGCTGGCCGCACGCCTGGGCACCTCGCATACGGCCATCGCCCACCGGCTGCGCAAATACGGTATCGGCGCCCGAGCCTGACGCGCTGCACACCAAACGGAATGAATTCAATACACCGTATCGAATTCATTCCATTGCAGGCTGCCTCACGTCGATCAAGGCGTTGATCCTCCAGCCATTTCCCCGTGCCTGGCGATCCGTATCGATTTCGTTACAGCGACCCACCCCTCGGCTTCTGCAGAATCAACCCAAGCCATTGATAAACAAGGAATAAAAGGTTCTGGCCGCAAATTTGCTTAATCAGACTCATAACGCATGCCCATGCAGCATGCACCTGCCCCCTAGGAGTCTTTATGAGCGAGTTGCGATTCACCGTAGAACACGAATGGCTGAGGGCCGAAACCGATGGCAGCATCACGGTCGGCATCACTCCTTATGCCCAGAATTCCCTCGGTGATGTGGTCTTCGTACAGCTCCCCGAATTGCAGGCCTACACTCAACACGCCGAAGTCTCGGTGGTCGAGTCGGTAAAGGCCGCCAGCAGCATCTACATGCCCCTCGACGGTGAAGTGGTCGCGGTCAACGACGCGTTGTCCGACACCCCCGAGCTGGTCAACGAGGATGCCCTGGGCGCAGGCTGGTTCTTCCGCTTCGTGCCTGCCGACGCCGATGCCATCCACACCTTGCTCGATCAGGACGCCTATGACCGCCTGATCCAAGCCAACGCGCAAGCCTGAGGAGCACGTCATGAGTGATCGTTTCGAGCTGGACACTGCCAACGAATTCATCGCCCGCCACATTGGGCCACGGGCGGCAGACGAGCAGGCCATGCTCCAGACCCTGGGCTTCGATTCGCTGGAGGCCCTGAGCGCCAGCGTGATCCCCGACAGCATCAAGGGCACCAGCGTAATGGACCTGCCGGCCGGACAGAGCGAAGCCGACGCCCTGGCCTCGCTCAAGGCCATCGCCGGCCGCAACCAGCTGTTTACCCATTACATCGGCCAGGGTTACTACAACACCCACACGCCGGCGCCGATCCTGCGCAACCTGCTGGAGAATCCGGCCTGGTACACCGCCTACACCCCGTACCAGCCAGAGATTTCCCAGGGCCGCCTGGAAGCCCTGCTGAACTTCCAGACCCTGATCAGCGACCTGACCGGCCTGCCCATCGCCAACGCCTCGCTGCTCGATGAAGCCACCGCCGCCGCCGAAGCCATGACCTTCTGCAAGCGCCTGAGCAAGAACAAGGGCAGCCAGCATTTCTTCGCCTCCAGCCATTGCCATCCACAGACCCTCGACGTGCTGCGCACCCGTGCCGAGCCACTGGGCATTACCGTGGTGGTCGCCGACGAGAACGAGCTGGGCGATATCAGCGACTACTTCGGCGCCCTGCTGCAGTACCCGGCCAGCAACGGCGACGTGTTCGACTACCGCGAACTGATCGAACGCTTCCACGGCAGCAACGCCCTGGTCGCGGTCGCCGCCGACCTGCTGGCGCTGACCCTGCTGACCCCGCCCGGCGAATTCGGCGCCGACGTGGCCATCGGCACGGCACAGCGCTTCGGTGTGCCGCTGGGCTTCGGTGGACCGCACGCCGCGTATTTCTCGACCCGTGATGCCTTCAAGCGCGACATGCCAGGCCGTCTGGTCGGCGTTTCCGTCGACCGCCACGGCGAGCAGGCACTGCGCCTGGCCATGCAGACCCGCGAGCAGCACATCCGCCGTGAGAAGGCCACCAGCAACATCTGCACCGCTCAGGTGCTGCTGGCCAACATTGCCAGCATGTACGCCGTCTACCACGGCCCCCAGGGACTGACCCGCATCGCCAACCGCGTGCACCGCCTGACCGCGATCTTCGCTGCCGGCGTCGCCCAGCTGGGCCTTGAGGTGGAACAGGCGTTCTTCTTCGACACCCTGACCCTGGCCAGCGGCCCACGCACCGCCGACCTGCATGCCCGCGCCCAAGCCCAGCAGATCAACCTGCGGGTGATCGACAGCCAGCGCCTGGGTCTGTCGTTCGACGAAACCACCACCGTCGAAGCCGTCAAGGCCCTGTGGGCGCTGTTCGCCGACGACGGCCAGACGCTGCCGGACTTCGACGCCCTGGCCGCCAGCACCCACTCGCGCCTGCCGCATAGCCTGCTGCGTGAGTCGGCGATCCTCGAACACCCGGTATTCAATCGCTACCACTCGGAAACCGAGCTGATGCGCTATCTGCGCAAGCTGGCCGACAAGGACCTGGCGCTGGACCGCAGCATGATCCCGCTGGGTTCCTGCACCATGAAGCTCAACGCCGCCAGCGAAATGATCCCGGTCACCTGGGCCGAGTTCGGCAGCCTGCACCCGTTCGCCCCCGCGTCGCAGAGCACGGGCTACAAGGCCATGACCGACGAGCTGCAGGCCATGCTCTGCGCCGCCACCGGCTATGACGCCGTGTCGCTGCAGCCCAACGCCGGCTCCCAAGGCGAGTACGCCGGCCTGCTGGCGATCCGCGCCTATCACCAGAGCCGTGGCGACAACGACCGCGACGTATGCCTGATCCCCTCCTCGGCGCACGGCACCAACCCGGCCACCGCCCAGATGGCCGGCATGCGCGTGGTGGTGACCGCCTGCGACGCCCGCGGCAACGTGGACATCGAAGACCTGCGCGCCAAGGCCGAAGAACACCGCGACCGCCTCGCCGCGCTGATGATCACCTACCCTTCGACCCACGGCGTGTTCGAAGAAGGCATTCGCGAGATCTGCGCCATCGTGCATGACAACGGCGGCCAGGTGTACATCGACGGCGCCAACATGAACGCCATGGTTGGCCTGTGCGCCCCCGGCAAGTTCGGTGGCGACGTCTCGCACCTCAATCTGCACAAGACCTTCTGCATTCCTCACGGCGGTGGCGGCCCGGGCGTTGGCCCGATCGGCGTCAAGGCGCACCTGGCGCCGTTCCTGCCCGGCCATGCGCACATGGAGCGCCAGGAAGGCGCGGTATGCGCCGCGCCGTTCGGCAGCGCGAGCATTTTGCCGATCACCTGGATGTACATCCGCATGATGGGTGGCGAAGGCCTCAAGCGTGCCTCGCAGATGGCCATTCTCAATGCCAACTACATCGCCCGCCGCCTGGAAGAGCACTACCCGGTGCTGTACACCGGCAGCAACGGCCTGGTCGCCCACGAGTGCATCCTTGACCTGCGCCCGCTCAAGGACAGCAGCGGCATCACCGTGGACGACGTGGCCAAGCGCCTGATCGACTTCGGCTTCCACGCGCCGACCATGTCCTTCCCGGTGGCCGGCACACTGATGATCGAGCCGACCGAGAGCGAGTCGAAGGAAGAACTCGACCGCTTCTGCACCGCGATGATCGCCATCCGCGAAGAGATCCGCGCGGTGGAAAACGGCACCCTGGACAAGGAAGACAACCCGCTGAAGAACGCACCGCACACCGCGGCCGAACTGGTCGGCCAGTGGAGTCATCCGTACAGCCGCGAACAGGCGGTGTATCCGGTGGCCTCGCTGGTGGACGGCAAGTACTGGCCACCGGTCGGTCGTGTCGACAACGTCTATGGCGACCGCAACCTGGTCTGCGCCTGCCCGTCCATCGAGAGCTACCAGCAAGCCTGACCTCTCGCCCTCACGCCAGCCTGCCCGCCCTGCGCGGGCAGGCCCTGCGAATCTCTTGTGGAGTCGATCATGTCCGAGCAATCCCTGCGGGTGACCCCGCTGCACGCTCTGCACCGTGAACTGGGCGCGAAGATGGTGCCCTTCGCCGGCTACGAAATGCCGGTGCAATACCCCCTTGGCGTCATGAAGGAACACCTGCACACCCGCGAACAGGCCGGCCTGTTCGACGTGTCGCACATGGGCCAGATCCTGCTCGGCGGCGCCGAGGCCGCCAGCGCCCTGGAAAGCCTGGTGCCGGTGGATATCGTCGATCTGCCGGTAGGCCTGCAACGCTATGCACTGTTCACCAACGAGGCCGGCGGCATTCTCGACGACCTGATGGTCGCGCGCCTGGCCGACGACCAGTTGCTGCTGGTGGTCAACGCGGCGTGCAAGGAACAGGACCTGGCGCACTTGCGCCAGCACCTGTCAGGCCGCTGCCAGATCGAAGAACTGTTCGAGAGCCGCGCCCTGCTCGCCCTGCAGGGCCCGGCAGCGGTTACCGTGCTGGCGCGCCTGGCACCCGAGGTGGCCGGCATGACGTTCATGCAGTTCGCCCGCCGGAACATTCTCGGCAGCGACTGCTACGTCAGCCGCTCGGGCTACACCGGTGAAGACGGTTTCGAAATTTCCGTGCCCGCCGCCGAAGCCGACGCATTCGCCCGCCGCCTGCTGGCCGAGCCGGAAGTCGAGGCCATCGGCCTGGGCGCCCGCGACTCGCTGCGCTTGGAAGCAGGCCTGTGCCTGTATGGCCACGACATGAACGCTGCGACTTCTCCCGTAGAGGCCAGCCTGCTCTGGGCGATCTCCAAGGCGCGGCGCAGCGATGGCGCGCGGGCCGGCGGCTTCCCGGGCGCGGCGACGATCTTTGCCCAACAGCAGGACGGCGTGGCGCGCAAGCGCGTCGGCCTGCTGCCTCAGGAACGCGTTCCGGTGCGCGAAGGCGCGCAGATCGTCGACGAGCAGGACCGTCCTATCGGCGAGGTGAGCAGCGGCGGCTTCGGTCCGACCCTGGGCGCGCCAGTGGCAATGGGCTATTTGGACAGCGATCACAGCGCGCTGGCGACCACTGTCTGGGCGGTGGTGCGCGGCAAGAAAGTGCCGATGAAAGTGACAAAAATGCCTTTCGTGACGCCACGTTATTTCAGGGGCTGATAAAGGCGTCAATAAAACAGCTCGAGGAAGAAAATCGTCACGGTTCTGTCGATGTTCTTTCATGACGATGCAACAGTTCTGTCGGCCTGATTCATGCACCGTGAAAGTGCAGGAATCAGACCAGGCATGAGCCGTGCCCCAAGGCGGTGTGCATTCCGTGTGCCTTGCCTCAGCCCTTTGAAATACGGGGTTTCGCGGGGCTTGTTTTTGTAACGAGAGTTGGCGTAGAGTTCCCTGACTGTGTTTGCAAAGGTCGCTGAATCGGGACCTGGGCAGTAGCTCAAAGACTTGCTACATCCCGTTCTACGTTTCTTACTTCCTGCAACCAGCTCCAGTACTCTTGCGGCTCCAATGCCGTAAAAGGCTGTCATTAAATTCAAGCGTCAAGGAAATAAGAAAATGTCTCAACGTCAGAGCGGCACCGTCAAGTGGTTCAACGACGAAAAAGGTTTTGGTTTTATCACTCCTGAGAGCGGTCCGGATCTGTTCGTGCATTTCCGCGCGATTCAGGGCAGCGGCTTCAAGAGCCTGAAAGAAGGCCAGAAAGTGACTTTCATCGCCGTGCAAGGCCAGAAAGGCATGCAAGCTGACGAAGTCATCGCAGAAGCCTAAGCAGCTGCGTGATCGCCAAAAGCCCCTGGTATTGACGTACCAGGGGCTTTTTGATTTCTGTCTCCCGGTACCATGGCACTTCCCACTGCCCAGCCAGCGAGACCTCGATATGCCCTCCCGCCCGCTACAACCCCAAGGCCACTTCGCGCCTGCGCACCTGCTGCGCCGCCTGGCAGCCATCGCCTACGACCTGCTGCTGTGCCTGGCCGTGCAGATCGTCACCGCCTTCGTCTACAAGCTCATCTGGATGGCATTCGTGGGTGAGGCCCGTCTGCGCGAGCTGAGCGATGCCGGCGCCACGGACGGCGACCCGCTGCTGTCATCGCTGCTGCTTCTGGTGACCTTCGGATTCTTCGCCAAGTTCTGGACCCATGGCGGGCAGACGCTGGGCATGCAGGTATGGGGTGTGCGGGTGCAGAATGCCGACGGCAGCGCGATCAGCCTCACCCAGGCGCTGCTGCGCTTCATGGTGGCCATCGCTTCGGCGTTGTGCCTGGGGTTGGGCTTTCTCTGGTGCCTGTACGACAAGCAAGGGCGTACCTGGCACGACATCTATTCCAATAGCCAGTTGGTCAGGTTGCCACGGCGTACGGCAGCCTGATCAGCCCACGGGGCCTTGGACCAGGCCCCGTGGATACGCAAGCCTCAGCCCGCGCGGCGCAGCAGCCAGACACCCGCCAGGGCGCAGATACTGGCCGGCACCAACACCGCGAACAGCGGCGAGAAGCCGAACACCAGGCTGGAAGGCCCCAGCAGGTCCTGGAAGATGCGGAAGGTGAAACCCACCAGCACACCGGTGAACACTCGCTGGCCGAGGGTCA
This sequence comes from uncultured Pseudomonas sp., assembly GCF_913777995.1. Taxonomy (GTDB): domain Bacteria; phylum Pseudomonadota; class Gammaproteobacteria; order Pseudomonadales; family Pseudomonadaceae; genus Aquipseudomonas. The sequence continues at coordinate 295,256 of NZ_CAJYVE010000010.1, forward strand.
CCGATCGCAACGGGCCGAAGATGAACGAAATGGCCATCAGCACCAGGGCCACGGTAACCGCCGGCTGCAGCACCTTGGTCCAGAACGCCAGCCAGTAGCGGCCATTGTTCAGGCCCTGGTCGGCCAGGTAATGGGAATAGCTCCACAGGCCGCTGATCGACAGCGATTCGGGTGGCATGATCACGGTGCTGAGCAACTGCGGGCTGAGGGAAACGTCCCAGCGCTCGCTCGGCTCCTGGATGACCTCGGTGTGATCCTTGCGAAAATGCGTGGTGCTGATGTCGGTCAGCTCCCAGTAGTTTTCGTGGTATTTGGCCTGGCGCGCGAAACTGGCGCTCAGCATGTGGCGCTGCTCGTCGAAACGGTAGCGGGTCACGCCGTACATCAGGCCGTTGGGCTGCACGCTGTTGATGTGGATGAACTCGTCACCCTGGCGGTGCCACATGCCGTGCTTGGCGCTTTGCGCATCGCCCGTACCCTGGGCCAGGGAGCGGTCGGCCTGGGCCTTGCTCTCGGCAGCGGGGGCAACGTATTCGCCGACCAGTATGCCCACCAGCATCAGCGCCAGCATGGGCTTCATCACCGCCCAGGCGATGCGCGCGATGGACACCCCGGCCGCGCGCATGATGGTCAGCTCGCTGCTGCTGGCCAGGGTGCCGAGGCCGATCAGGCAGCCGATCAGTGCGGCCATGGGCAGCATGTCGTAAACCCGTCGCGGGGCCGTGAACAGCACGAAAGAGCCGGCGTCGAGCAGGGTGTAGCTGTCGCTCAGGTCGCCCATCTCATCGATGAAGGCGAACAGCGAGGCCAAGCCGAGGATGATGCCCAGCACCGCCAGAATGGCCATGAAGACACTCTTGCCGATGTAGCGGTCGAGTTTAACCACGGCTCACCTCCACACCTGCGCGACGCCCCGCCAGCCGCAACCTTAGCGGCTCCCAATAGATCAGCCCCAGGCCGATCAGCAGGAACAGGGCGTGGACCCACCACATGCCCAGCGCCATGGGCAGCTTGCCCTTTTCCAGCGCGCCACGAACGGCGATCAGAATCGTCAGGTAGGCCATGTACAGGAGGATCGCAGGCAGAAGTTTCAGGTAGCGACCCTGGCGCGGATTGACGCGGGCCAGGGGCACGGCCATCAGGGTCACGATGAACACCAGGATCGGCAGCGAGATACGCCAGTGCAGCTCGGCCTGGTAACGCGGGTTGTCGTTGCCGAACAGCTCGCGGGTCGGGATCGCATCGCGCTCGGTCACTTCCTCGCTGATTTCCGGCTTGGGCAGCAGCGCACCATAGGTGTCGTACTGGATGGCGCGGTAGTCGGCCTGGCCGGGATTGCCGTCGTAGCGGTAGCCGTTCTCCAGAACCAGGAAGCGGCTGCCATCGGGGCGCACTTCCTGGCGCCCCTTCTCGGCGACCAGCACGGTGATGCTGCCGTCATTCTTTTTATCGGCGCCAAGGCGCTTCTCGGAAATGAACACACCGCCCAGCTGGGTGCGGTCTTCGGACAGCTCCTGGGTGTAGGTGATTCGCGTGCCGTCGCGCAGCGCCTGGAAGCGCCCCGGCACCAGGGTGTCGAACTCGGTCAGGGCGTCCTGCTTGTTGATCAGCAGGCCGAACTGCGCGGCGCCCTGCGGGGCCAGGCTGAAACTCAGCCAGGCCACCAGCAGCGCCACCACCAGCGCCGGGCCCATGGTGAAGGCCAGCAGACGCTGCTGGCTCATGCCGGTGGCGGCCAGTACGGTCATTTCGCTTTCCAGGTACAGCCGGCCGTAGGCCAGCAGGATGCCCAGGAACAGCCCCAGCGGCAGGATCAGTTGCAGGAAGCCGGGCAGGCGGAAGCCCATGATCATGAACAGTACGCCAGGGTCCAGGGCCCCGGACGCCGCCTGCGCGAGGTACTTGATGAAGCGCCCGCTCATGATGATGACCAGCAGCACGGCGCTGACGGCGCTCAGTGTAACCAGCACTTCCCGGGACAGATAACGAAAGACGATCAAACCAGACACTCCAGATTTGCCAGGCAGCGGCTGCCGGACAAGGAAAAAGACGAGCCACGGTAAAGGAGGCGGCAGAGGGACTGCGCGCTCCGGCAAAAATATGCGGCATTATCCTGTGATTGACTGCTTCTGTCACTTCGCGTCGGGGATAGTTCGGTCATCCATGTCCTACGAACGTCCCGTGGGGTTGTCAGCGGTCGCCCGGCAGGGTCAAACTGCGGGTCCGCTCATACGCCAGGCCCGCAGACGGGCCTCGCCGCACAGATTTCTTTTCGCAAAGCTCAGTCATTCGGGGACCCGACATGGAATTGGTTGTCAAAAGCGTCAATCCAGAAACCTTGAAAACCGCCACCCTGGTCGTCGCCGTGAGCGAAGGCCGGGTTCTGGGCACGGCGGCCAAGAGCCTCGACGCCCTGAGCGGCGGCGCCCTGAGCGCCGTGCTCAAGCGCGGCGACCTGGCCGACAAGGTCGGCCAGAGCCTGGTGCTGCACAACCTGCCCAACCTCAAGGCCGAGCGCGTTCTGCTGGTCGGTGTCGGCAAGGATGAAGCGCTGTCCGACCGCCAGCTGCGCAAGGTCATCGCCGGCGTGCTCTCGACCCTCAAGAGCCTGGGCGGCAGCGATGCGGCCCTGGCGCTGGACGACGTCAAGGTCAAACACCGCGAAACCTATGGCAAGACCCGCCTGCTGGCCGAAAGCCTGCTCGACGGCGAATACGTGTTCGACCGTTTCAAGAGCCAGAAGGCCGAAGCCCGCCCCCTGAAGAAAATCACCCTGCTGACCGCCAAGGCCAGCGTCGCCGAAGTCGAAAGCGCCGTCAGCCATGCCCACGGCATCGCCACCGGCATGGCGCTGACCCGCGACCTGGGCAACCTGCCACCGAACATCTGCCACCCGACCTACCTGGGCGAACAAGCCAAGGCACTGGGCAAGGCGCACAAGAACCTCAAGGTCGAAGTGTTCGACGAGAAGAAAATCAAGGAGCTGGGCATGGGCTCGTTCCTGGCCGTGGGCCAGGGCAGCGCCCAGCCACCGCGCCTGATCGTCATGCAGTACCAGGGTGGCAAGAAGAGCGACAAGCCCTACGTGCTGGTCGGCAAGGGCATCACCTTCGACACCGGCGGCATCAGCATCAAGCCGGCGGCCAACATGGACGAGATGAAGTTCGACATGTGTGGCGCCGCCAGCGTGTTCGGCACCGTACGCGCGGTGCTGGAGCTGAACCTGCCGATCAACCTGGTGGGCATCGTCGCCGCCGCCGAGAACATGCCCAGCGGCACCGCCACCCGGCCAGGTGACATCGTCACCACCATGAGCGGCCAGACCGTGGAAATCCTCAACACCGACGCCGAAGGCCGCCTGGTGCTGTGCGATGCCCTGACCTATGCCGAGCGCTTCAATCCGCAGGCGGTCATCGACATCGCCACCCTGACCGGCGCCTGCGTAGTCGCCCTGGGCGCCCATACCTCGGGCCTGCTGGGTAACAACGACGCGCTGATGAACCAACTGCTGGACGCCGGGAAGCTGGCCGACGACCGTGCCTGGCAATTGCCGCTGTTCGACGAGTACCAGGAACAGCTGGACAGCCCGTTCGCCGACATCGCCAACATCGGCGGGCCGAAAGCCGGCACCATCACCGCCGCCTGCTTCCTGTCGCGCTTCACCAAGGCCTACGACTGGGCGCACCTGGACATTGCCGGCACCGCCTGGCTGAGCGGCGGCAAGGACAAGGGCGCCACGGGCCGCCCGGTACCGCTGCTGACCCAGTACCTGCTGGATCGCGCCGGCGTCTGATCCCTACCCCATGCCCCGCATGTCGCGGGACATGGCCGCCAGCGGAACGTACATGACCCAAGTCGATTTCTACATTCTGCCCAGCCCCGCCAACGAAGCGCGGCTGGACTTCGCCTGCAAGCTGGCCGACAAGGCCTGGCGCCTCGGGCACCGGGTCTACCTGCATTGCAGCGACGCCGCCCAGCGCGACGACCTGGACGAACGGCTGTGGCGCTTCAAGGGCGAAAGCTTCGTGCCGCATGGCGATGCCGAAAGCGATGAGGTTGCCCCCGTGGTACTCGGCCTGGGTGACGACCCTGGCGCCCACCAGGACCTGCTGATCAACCTCGACCTGCGCATCCCGGCGTTCTTCAAGCGCTTCGCGCGGGTGGCTGAACTGGTCATCGAAGACCCGGCGGTGCGCCAGAGCGCCCGCGACAACTTCCGTAGCTATCGTGAACAGGGCTATGCTCCGCAAGACCACCGACTACAGCGCTTTTGAGTGACCGATGGATACTTCGAAAAAAGCCGAATCCGCGCACCTGCTGGATGACCTGGAGTCGATCCGCAAGCTGCTCGAAGAAGAAAACCTGCAGCCGCCGCTGCTGACCGAAACGGTCCACCGCGAGGAGCAGATCCCACTGCTGTTCGACGTGGTCGACAGCCAGCCGCCTTCGCAAGCCGCCAGCGTCGAAGCGCTGCCGCCACCGACACCCGACGCACCGCCCGCCGAGGCCGGCGCGCCACCGAGCGTCGACACCCTGCTGCACCTGGACGCCGACCTGCGCTCTGCCGCGCAGTTGATCATGCAGGACGTGATCAACGACTTCGCCCCGCACATCGAGAACGAGATCAAGCGCCGCCTGGAAGCCAGGCTGGAACGCCTGATCGCCGCCGCTGGCGGCAAGGGCTGAGCCCATTCCGGAAGGGCGAAGTCCCGCTAACCAGCGCCCTTCCCCCCGCCCGCTCGCAGCTTGTGGCCTGCTGATCCCCGGCAAGGGTATACTTGCCGGTTTCCGAATCAAGGCCACAGGTTCCCGCCGCGCATGGACAAGACTTACCAGCCGCACGCCATCGAAACTTCCTGGTACCAGACCTGGGAGTCCGAGAACTATTTCGCTCCGCAGGGCGCGGGTGACTCCTACACCATCATGATCCCGCCGCCGAACGTGACCGGCAGCCTGCACATGGGCCACGGCTTCAACAACGCGATCATGGACGCCCTGATCCGTTTCCGCCGCATGCAAGGCCGCAACACCCTGTGGCAGCCGGGCACCGACCACGCCGGCATCGCCACCCAGATGCTGGTCGAGCGTCGCCTCGAAGGCCAGGGCCTGAACCGTCACGAGCTGGGCCGCGAGAAATTCCTCGACAAGATCTGGGAATGGAAAGCCGAGTCGGGTGGCAACATCAGCCGGCAGATCCGCCGCCTGGGCTCCTCGGTGGACTGGACCCGCGAGCGCTTCACCATGGACGACGGCCTGTCCGAAGCGGTCAAGGAAGCCTTCGTGCGTCTCTATGAAGACGGCCTGATCTACCGGGGCAAGCGTCTGGTCAACTGGGATACCAAGCTGCACACGGCGATCTCCGACCTGGAAGTGGAAAACCACGACGAGAAAGGTCACCTGTGGAACCTGCGCTACCCGCTGGCCGACGGCGCCAGGACCGCTGAAGGCAAGGACCACCTGGTGGTCGCCACCACCCGTCCGGAAACCATGCTCGGCGACGCCGCCGTGGCCGTTCACCCCGAAGACCAGCGCTACAAGGCACTGATCGGCCAGTTCGTGGAACTGCCACTGATCGGCCGCCGCATTCCGATCGTCGCCGACGAATACTGCGACCCCGAGTTCGGCACCGGCTGCGTGAAGATCACCCCGGCCCACGACTTCAACGACTACGAAGTCGGCAAGCGCCACAACCTGCCGCTGATCAACATCTTCGACAAGAACGCCAGCGTTCTGGGCAGCGCTCAGGTGTTCAACCTCGACGGCAGCCTGAACGACAGCGTCGATACCACCCTGCCCGCCGAATACGCCGGCCTGGACCGCTTCGAAGCGCGCAAGCGCATCGTCGCCGCCTTCGAGACCGCCGGCCTGCTGGTCAGCATCGACGACCACGCCCTGAAAGTACCGAAGGGCGACCGCTCCGGCACCGTCATCGAGCCGTGGCTGACCGACCAGTGGTACGTGTCCACCAAGCCTCTGGCAGAGCCGGCCATCGCCGCCGTGGAAGACGGTCGCATCCAGTTCGTGCCCAAGCAGTACGAGAACATGTACTTCTCCTGGATGCGCGATATCCAGGACTGGTGCATCAGCCGCCAGCTGTGGTGGGGCCACCGCATCCCGGCCTGGTACGACCAGTCCGGCAAGGTCTACGTCGGCCGCGATGAAGCCGAAGTGCGTGCCAAGCACGGCCTGGCTGCCGATGTGGTGCTGAGCCAGGACAACGACGTGCTCGACACCTGGTTCAGCTCGGGCCTGTGGACCTTCTCCACCCTGGGCTGGCCGGAGAAGACCGAAGCGCTGAAGACCTTCCACTCCACCGACGTGCTGGTCACCGGCTTCGACATCATCTTCTTCTGGGTCGCGCGGATGATCATGCTCACCATGCACCTGGTGAAGAACGAGGATGGCACGCCGCAAGTGCCGTTCAAGACCGTCTATGTGCATGGCCTGGTGCGCGACGGCCAGGGCCAGAAGATGTCCAAATCCAAGGGCAACGTTCTTGACCCGCTGGATATCGTCGACGGCATCACCCTCGACGCCCTGCTGGAAAAGCGCACCAACGGCCTGATGCAACCCAAGCTGGCCGACAAGATCGCCAAGCAGACCAAGGCCGAATTCCCGGAAGGCATCGCCAGCTACGGCACCGATGCCCTGCGCTTCACTTTCTGCTCGCTGGCCTCCACAGGTCGCGACATCAAGTTCGACATGGGCCGTGTCGAGGGCTACCGCAACTTCTGCAACAAGATCTGGAACGCCGCTCGCTACGTGCTGGACAAGGGCGAAGATTGCGGCCAGAACGGCGAAGCCTATGAGCTGTCGCTGCCGGACCGCTGGATCATCTCGCAGCTGCAGCGCACCGAGGCCGAGGTCACTCGCCAGCTCGACCAGTTCCGCTTCGACCTGGCTGCCCAGGCGCTGTACGAGTTCATCTGGAACCAGTACTGCGACTGGTACCTGGAACTGTCCAAGCCGGTGCTGTGGGACGAAAACGCGCCCATCGAGCGCCAGCGCGGCACCCGCCGTACCCTGGTGCGCGTGCTGGAAGTGGCACTGCGCCTGGCACATCCGTTCATGCCGTTCATCACCGAGGAAATCTGGCAGCGCCTGGCACCGCTGGCCGGCATCCAGGGCAAGACCATCATGCTGCAGCCGTGGCCGGTGGCCAACGAAACGCGCATCGACGAAGCCGCCGAAGGCGATATCGAATGGCTCAAGGGCCTGATGCTCGCGGTGCGCAACATCCGTGGCGAGATGAACATCGGCCCGGGCAAGCCGCTGCAACTGTTCCTCGGCAACACCACCGCCGAAGACGTGCGCCGCCTGCACGACAACGAGCACCTGCTCAAGAAGCTGGCCAAGCTGGAGTCCATCACCGTTCTGCAGCCGGGCGCCGAAGCACCGCTGTCGGCCACTGGCCTGGTAGGTGAAATGCAGGTACTGGTGCCGATGGCCGGCCTGATCGACAAGGGCGCAGAGCTGGCGCGCCTGGATAAGGAAATCCAGCGCCTGCAAGGTGAAGTGCAGCGGGTGGGCGGCAAGCTGTCCAACGCGGCCTTCGTCGACAAGGCCCCGGCGGACGTCATCGCCAAGGAACGCGCCAAACTGGCCGAGGCCGAACAGGCGCTGGGCAAACTGGCCGAGCAGCACGCCCGCATCAGCAGCCTCTGAAGCCGCCTGACGCAAACAGCCAGCCCCTTCGCGGGCTGGCTTTTTTATTGCCGCGACCCCACCCTGTCGCCGTAGGCGCAAGCCTGCTTGCGAACCGCAGGACCTGCACATGACCGACACAGCAAAACCACCGCGCAAAAAAGCCAAGCCCGGCAAACCGGCTGCTGCGGCCGCCAAGGCCACCCTGCACCCACGCAACCGACACCAGGGTCGTTACGACTTCCCGGCGCTGATCAAGAGCAGCCCGGAGCTGGCCGAATTCGTCATCCTCAACCCCTATGGCAAGCAAAGCATCGACTTCGCCAACCCACAGGCGGTGAGGACCTTCAACCGCGCCCTGCTCAAGGCCCAATACCGCATCGCGCACTGGGATATCCCGGCCGACTACCTGTGCCCGCCGATTCCTGGCCGCGCCGACTACCTGCATTTTCTCGCCGACCTGCTGGCACGCGGCAATGCCGGAGCCATTCCGCGCGGAGCGGCGGTCAAGGTGCTGGACGTGGGCACCGGCGCCAACTGCATCTACCCGCTGCTGGGGCATGCCGACTATGGCTGGCAGTTCGTCGGTTCGGAGATCGACGCCACGGCGATTGCCGCAGCGCGCACCATCGTCAAGGCCAACCGCCTGGACAAGGCCATCGAGATCCGCCAGCAAGCAGACCGCCAGAAGATCCTCAGCGGCCTTGTAGCGCCCCAGGAGCGCTTCGACCTGACACTGTGCAACCCACCCTTCCATGCCTCCCTGGAAGAGGCCACACGGGGCAGCCAGCGCAAATGGAAGAACCTTGGCAAGCTCGACCCGCGTCGCAAGCTGCCGGTACTGAACTTCGGCGGCCAGGCCCAGGAGCTGTGGTGCGAGGGCGGCGAGATTGCCTTCGTGCTGCGGCTGATCGAGGAGAGCGCGCAGATCCCCGAACAGGTGCTGTGGTTCAGCACCCTGGTGTCCAAGGCCGCCAACCTGCCCGAGATCCGCCAACGCCTGAACAGGATCGGTGCCTTCGACGTGCAGGTGGTGGAAATGGGGCAGGGTCAGAAGCAAAGCCGCTTCGTCGCCTGGACCTTCCAGGACCACACCGAACAGCAAGCCTGGCGCGCCGCGCATTGGCGTTGAGGCCGCTGGCCACCCGCTGCCGCCTTGACCCAGCAGGACCGACTTCAGCCGCAATACTGGTCAGTTAGGCCGGGTAAGCGGCTTCAGCCGCGAAGCGACCGCCTGCTCACAACAGATGCAGTGAATTTCCTGGCGCTTTCGCGAGCAAGCTCGCTCCCACCAAGCCGTAAAGCGCTTAACCGAACAGTATTGGCTTTAGCCGCCATACAGGTCAGTTAGACCGGGTAGGAGCGGCTTCAGCCGCGAAGCGACCGCCTGCTCACAACAGATGCAGTGAATTTCCTGGCGCTTTCGCGGCTAAAGCCGCTCCCACCGGGCCACATGCCGCTTAAGCGAACAGTAATGGCTTCAGCCGGGAAGCCTTTCGTGGCGCAAGCCGCTCCTGGCAAAAACACCCACCCATAAAAAAAGCCGCGCCTGGTGGTCCAGAGCGCGGCTTTTCGCAGCAAGCGGATGCTTACTTGTTGATCGCGTCGTTCAGCACTTTGGCTGGTACGAACTTGACCACTTTCTTGGCAGCGATTTCGATGGCGGCGCCAGTCGACGGGTTACGGCCGGTACGAGCCGGGCGCTCGCTGACTTTCAGCTTGCCAATGCCTGGCAGAGTGATTTCAGCACCGTTTTCCAGCTGATCAGCAACGATCTGGCCCAACTGCTCGAGAGCGTTACGCGCGGTAGTCTTTGGCGCGTCGATAGCGTCTGCGATATCGGCGATCAACTGGTCTTTGGTAAGAGCCATGTGGTGTTCCTTCCCTATAAAATTCATATGGATTGCAGAGTGCAACGTCGGCCATTGGCAGCCACGATCAATCGCGAAATGTAGATACTGAAACCATGAATTGGTTCGGCCAGCACGTGCACAAACTGCATGCCTGGCGAGCTGGAGTGCGCAGGACGGCGCAAAACTAGCACAGAGCCGGGCAAATATCCGCCTCCGCCGAGCCTTTTGGTCAGGTTTTGCGGGCTTTGCGGCGAAAAAAACCGTAAAAAATTCTTTACCGCTCGAAAAATCACCAGGTCACCTCATTTATCCCGGCCCTGCGGTACACTTGCCGACTGCATTGCTTTTCACCCTTTTCAGCCGAGACCTCCATGCCGATCCGTCATTGCATCGTCCATTTGATCGACAAGAAACCCGACGGCACCCCTGCTGTGCTGCACGCCCGTGACAGCGAACTGGCCGAGTCCGTGGCCATCGAAAACCTGCTGGCGGACCTGAACGAAAGCTACAACGCCAAGCAAGGCAAAGCCTGGGGCCTGTTCCACGGTGAATCCGGTGCCTACCCCTTCAGCGGCTGGCTGAAGGAGTATCTGGATGGCGGCAAGGACTTCACGGCGTTCTCGCGCATCGCGGTCGAGCACCTGCAGAAGCTGATGGAAGAATCCAACCTGTCCACCGGCGGCCATGTGCTGTTCGCCCATTACCAGCAGGGCATGACCGAATACCTGGCCATCGCCCTGCTGCACCACAGCGAAGGCGTGGCGGTCAACGATTCGCTGGATGTGACCCCTTCGCGGCACCTGGACCTCAGCCAGCTGCACCTGGCCGCGCGCATCAACCTCTCCGAGTGGCAGAACAACAAGCAGTCCAAGCAGTACATCTCGTTCATCAAGGGCAAGAACGGCAAGAAAGTCTCGGAGTACTTCCGCGACTTCATCGGCTGCCAGGAAGGCGTCGACGGCCCTGGCGAGACCCGTACCCTGCTCAAGGCCTTCAGCGACTACGTCGAGAGCGAAGACCTGCCCGAAGAGGCCACCCGTGAAAAGACCAAGGCCCTGGTCGACTACGCCAGCAGCCAGAGCAAGCTGGGCGAGCCCATCGGCCTGGAAGAACTCTCCGAGCTGATCGACGAAGAACGCCCCAAGGCCTTCTACGATCACATCCGCAACAAGGATTACGGGCTGTCGCCGGAGATTCCGGCCGACAAACGCACCCTCAACCAGTTCCGCCGCTTCACCGGTCGCGCCGAAGGCCTGTCGATCAGCTTCGAGGCGCACCTGCTGGGTGAGCGCATCGAGTATGACGAGGAGGCCGGCACCCTGATCATCCGTGGCCTGCCCACCCAGCTTACCGACCAGTTGAAGCGCCGCTGAACGCATGCTGCAGCGAACCCTGAAAAAGGTCGCCCTGATCCTGCTGGTGGTGGTGACCTATCAGAACTGGGGACGCATCGAGCACCTCATCGACCCGCCCGATGAGGCCGATGCGCAGCGCTACAGCCAGGCCCGGGTGGTGATGTATTCCACGTCCTGGTGCGGCTACTGCAAGCAGACCCGGCGCTGGCTCGACAGCAAGGGCATCGCCTACCGCGACTACGACATCGAAACCTCCCAGGAAGGCCGTCAGGCCTACGAAGCCCTGGGAGGGCGCGGCATTCCGCTACTCGACGTCAATGGCAGGCTGCTGCGCGATTTCAGCCCGGAGCAGGTCGAGAACGCGCTGCGCTGAAGGGCCAGGAGCAGGCTCGGGCCAGCCTACCCGCCCGGCGTCGGCTCAGCCGCGCTTTTCGATACGGAAGCCCAGGCGCGGGAAATGCACGTGCACGGTGCCGGCCTGCGGGTCTTCGCGGCGCAGAATCAATTCTTCGGTGCCGGCGAAGACCAGCTCCCCTTCCACGGCATCGACACCATAGTCGATCGCGCCAATCGCCACCCGGTCGCCCACGGCGAAGCCGTTAGGGTCAGTGAAGGTTTCCACAGGCACAGCCACTGGGGTGGTATTACGAGCCACCTCGATAGCCTCGGCACTGCTCATCGGCGTCAAGGCCCCGTGGCCGAAGCCTTCGACCCGCTTCAGCCAGGCGGCCACGTTCGGGTAGTCATCCACGGCCGGCGCGGTATGCGGCGTCTGACGCAGGAACCACAGCGAATGGGCGGCAGCAAAGTCGGCGACGGACGGCTCGCCAAACAGAAAATCGCCATTACGCTGCAACTGCTGGTCCAGGCGCGACATGAACACCGGCCATTGGTGCTTGGCCTGCTCCAGCGGCAGGCGTGTAGCGGTGCCGCCACTGAACAGCCCGGCGCGATCGACCTTGAAGGCCTCGACCGCTTCGGGCGGCAGTTTGGCGAAACGCGCGGCCAGCACTTCGGGCTGGAAGATATGGCTCACCGCATGCTGGAACAACGTGGCATCGGCCCAGGCTGCCAAGCCCGCAACAGCGAATTCCTGACCCTGTGGAAACAGCGCCGGAATGGCCTTCTCCTGCTCCAGACGGCGGGCGATCAACGCGGTGTCGCAATAGATATCCCCGCCCACCTGCAAGACGGGTGTCTTGCGGTAGCCACCGGTCAGGGCCATCAGGTCGGGCTTGGGCATTACCGGCGGGATGAACACCGAACGCCACGACAGGCCCTTGTAACCGAGCATCAGGCGGGCTTTTTCAGCAAAGGGCGAAGCGGGGTAATGGTGCAGAATCAGTTCGGACATCGGTCACCTCTTGAAGAATGGGCAAACTCACAGAGTAGCCGCCCGCCCTTGACTCAGGCGGGTAGCGCGACGCTCGCCTGCCAGTCGGAACGGGCCAGGGCTTCCTTGGCACTCTTGCGCAGCTTCTTGATCATCCGCTCGTGGCGCAGCGCCTCGCCCTTGCTGGGCCAGGACTCCACGTAGGCCAGGGCCACCGCCGGGCTGGCGCGGAAGAATCGCGCGCCCTTGCCGCTCTGGTGCGCGGCGAAACGCCGCTGCGGATCATCGCTGATACCGCAATACAACGAACCGTTGGCCGCCCGCACCAGATACACGAACCAGGGCTTGCCATCGGCCGTGGCCAGGCTTTCAGGCATTGCGTTGCCCGGAGAAGGCCTTCAGACCCTTTTGCGCCTGGGCACGGATGGCGTTCTGCACCAGTGGCGTCCAGCCCAGCAGCAGCCCCTTGGTACCCAAGGCCTGGCGCGACCAGCGCCACAGGTCGAAGTGATCGTGGTGCTCGACGATCTTGCCGTCACGCAACACGAAACGCGCCTGGATGTCGTTGACCACGGTGTTGCCGGTCTGGCTGAACAGGTAGGTCGCCACCCAGTGCGCCGAACCCGTATGCGCGTCGGCCTGCACCTGGTCGAAACGCACGGAGAATTCCTTGGCCCGAGACGTGAGCATGCGCCACATGTCCTTGGCCTGTGCGCCGCGCAATTCACCGAATACCGGGTCGCTGAACAGCACGTCGTCGCTGTAGCAGGCGCACATGGCTTCGGCATCCAGGCGCGCGAAGGCCTGGTAGAAAGCGGTGATGAGGTCGGCGTTGGCCTGGCTTTGCGGATCGTCGCTCATGGAATGACTCGCGGGAATGGGATCCGAGCACGATAAGCAGTAGGCCAGCATTTGTCATGGGGCATATCAGACCTTTTCACAGCTGACCTGTACCTGGCGCGCCCTGCCCGCGCCCAGCGCGGCGATCATCGAACCACAGCCCAGAAAGGCGAAGATCCAGCCGATGGCCTGCCAACTGCCGGTCAGGTCATGCACCACCCCCACGGCGAAAGGCCCCATGGACGCCAACGTGTAGCCCACACCCTGAGCCATGCTCGACAGGTTGGCGGCGACTTGCGAATTGCCCGCGCGCAGCACGATCAGCGCCAAGGCCAGGCTGAATGCCGCGCCCTGCCCCAGGCCCAGCAGAATGGCCCAGCCCCACAGCCCCTGCAGCGGCGCATACAGGCAGCCGAACAGGCCCGCCAGGGTCAGCAGCATGGCCAGGATGATCGCCAGCCGCTGGTCCTTGCCTCGGGTGGCCAGCCAAGGTGCGCTCAACGCACTGACCAGTTGCACGAGGATCGAACCGGACAGCAACAGGCCGGCTTGCGCCGGGGCCAGTCCGCGATCGATGAGTACCGAGGGCAGCCAGCCGAACACGATATAGGCCAGCGATGACTGCAGCCCCATGTACAGAGTGACCTGCCAGGCCAGGCGGTCACGCCACAAACCGATGACCCGGTAGCGATCCTGCTGCAGGGCATGGGCGCTGCGCGCCTGCGGCCACCAGACCACTGCAGCCAGTACAGCCGGGACGACCCAGAAGCCCAGGCCGACCGTCCACAGGTCGCCGAACGCCTGGCTCAACGGCACGCTGCTGGCCGCCGCCGTGGCCGCGCCCAGGCACAAAGCCATGGTGTAGACACCGGTCATGGTGCCGGCCTGGTGGGGGAAATCGCGCTTGACGATGCCCGGCAACAGCACGCCGATGATGCCGATGCAGGCGCCTGCCACCAGGCTGCCAGCGAACAGCCCGAACGCCCCCAGGTTACTGCGCAGCAGCACGCCGCTGGCCAACAACAACAGCACCCAGAGCACCACCCGCTCGCTGCCGAAACGTCTCGCCAACAACGGCGCCAGCGGTGCGAACAGCCCCAGGCACAGCACGGGCAGCGTGGTCAGCAAGCCCGCCTCGGCGGCCGACAGGCCCAGGGCGGCGGAAACATCGTTGAGCAGCGGCGCGATGCTCGACAACGCCGGCCGCAAGTTGAGCGCCACCAGCACCAGGCCCAGCAGCAACAACCCGCTGCGCCGCGCGCTGACGCCGGGTTTGGCCGGGTCGGATCTCTGGCTTGCGTCCGAGCTGGACGGGTGATCGGGCTGGCGGGGAAGCTGGGCAGTCATTGAATCCTCAGGAACAGTCAGGCCCCTCGGGCAGTAAGGGGGGCAGCTATCCTGTTGGAGAAGGCGGCGGCTGACAAGGTTCAGCGCAATTGCCTGGCCCCGGCGTGCATCCGAGGCCCCTGCGCCAGGCATAAAAAAACCGGGCGCCAGGCCCGGTTCTTCTACGCTGCAGGTTCGGCCGATCAGTGGATGATCTGGCTGAGGAACAGCCTGGTGCGGTCGCTCTGCGGGTTGTCGAAGAAGTCGTCAGGCGCGGCCTGTTCGACGATTTCGCCACGGTCCATGAAGATCACGCGGTTGGCCACGGTGCGGGCGAAGCCCATCTCGTGAGTCACGCAGAGCATGGTCATGCCTTCTTCGGCCAGGCTGACCATGGTGTCCAGTACTTCCTTGACCATTTCCGGATCGAGAGCCGAGGTCGGCTCGTCGAACAGCATGATCTTGGGCTTCATGCACAGGGCGCGGGCGATCGCCACACGCTGCTGCTGGCCACCGGACAGCTGGCCTGGATACTTGTTGGCCTGCTCCGGAATACGCACGCGCTGCAGGTAGTGCATGGCGATCTCTTCGGCCTGCTTCTTCGGCATCTTGCGCACCCACATCGGAGCCAGGGTGCAGTTCTGCAGAATGGTCAGGTGCGGGAACAGGTTGAAGTGCTGGAACACCATGCCCACCTCGCGGCGGATGGTCTCGATCTGCCGCAGGTCGGAGGTCAGCTCCGTCCCGTCGACGATGATCCGACCCTGCTGGTGCTCTTCCAGGCGGTTGATGCAGCGAATGGTGGTCGACTTGCCCGAGCCGGACGGCCCGCACAACACGATACGCTCGCCCTGACGGACGTTCAGGTTGATGTCCTTGAGCACATGGAACTGGCCGTACCACTTGTGGACACCTTCCAGGCGAATCATGCCTTCAGGGCCCAGAGGCTTTTTGACTGCTTCACTCATCACGAAACTCCTAACGCTTGTGGCCAGTGTCCAGCTTGCGCTCCAGATGCATGGAGTAGCGGGACATACCGAAACAGAAAATCCAGAACACCAGGGCCGCGAAGACATAGCCTTCGGTGGCCATGCCCAGCCAGGTCGGGTCGGCCGCAGCCTGCTTGACGCTGTTGAGCAGGTCGAACAGGCCGATGATGATCACCAGGCTGGTGTCCTTGAACAGGGCGATGAAGGTGTTGACGATGCCGGGAATGACCAGCTTCAGGGCTTGCGGCAGGATCACCAGGCCCATGGCACGCCAGTAGCCCAGGCCCATGGCCGCAGCGGCCTCGTACTGGCCCTTGGGAATGGCCTGCATGCCACCGCGCACCACCTCGGCGATGTACGCCGACTGGAACAGGATCACGCCGATCAGCGCCCGCAGCAGCTTGTCGAAGTTCATGCCCTCAGGCAGGAACAGCGGCAGCATCACCGAAGACATGAACAGTACGGTGATCAGCGGCACGCCACGCCAGAACTCGATGAAGGTCACGCAGACCACCTTCACCGCCGGCATGTTCGAACGCCGCCCCAGCGCCAGCAGAATACCCAACGGCAAGGCACCGACGATGCCCACGGTGGCGATCACCAGGGTCAGCATCAGGCCGCCCCACTGGCTGGTCGCCACGGGGGTCAGGCCGAAGGCGCCGCCACGCAGCAGGTAGAAGGCGATGATCGGATAAGCCACCAGGAACACCAGGCCGTAGGCCAGCTTGCGCGGCATGGCCTTGATGAACAGCGGGGCGACGCCGACGATGGCCAGGATCACGGTCAGGTCGACGCGCCAGCGTTGTTCGCTGGGGAAGTAGCCGTACATGAACTGGCCGAAACGCTGCTCGATGAACACCCAGCAGGCGCCAGCCTTGGTGCAGTCGGCGCGGGTGGTGCCGCTCCAGTTCGCATCCAGGATGGCCCAGCTGATCAGTGGCGGTACGATCAGCCACACCAGATACAGCGAGAACAGCGTCAGCAGGGTGTTGAACCAGCTCGAGAACAGGTTCGAGCGCATCCAGCCGACCACGCCGACGGTGGTCTTGGGCGGCGCCAGGTTGGGTTTGAAGATATGTGTGCTCATGCGCGTTTCCTCACCGCTCGATCAGCGCAATGCGCTTGTTGTACCAGTTCATCAGCAGGGAGATGCTGATGCTGATTGCCAGGTACACGCTCATGGTGATGGCAATGACCTCGATGGCCTGACCGGTCTGGTTGAGTACGGTACCGGCGAACAGCGAGACCATCTCGGGGTAGCCGATACCGGCCGCCAGCGAAGAGTTCTTCACCAGGTTCAGGTACTGGCTGGTCAGCGGCGGAATGATCACCCGCAGGGCCTGGGGAATGATCACCTTGCGCAGCGTCGGGCCGGGGCGCAGGCCCAGCGAACGGGCCGCTTCGGTCTGGCCATGGCTGACCGACTTGATACCCGAGCGTACGATCTCGGCGATGAACGCCGCGGTGTAGACGGTCAGGGCCAGGGTCAGGGCCAGCAGCTCGGGAATCAGCACCCAGCCGCCAACGAAGTTGAAGCCACGCAGCTCGGGCATTTCCCAGTGCACGGGAACGCCGAACAGCGCCATGCTCAGGCCGGGAACCACGATCAGGATGGCCAGGCTGGCCCAGAACTTGTGGAAAGGTTCGCCGGTGAGTTCGAAGCGTTTGTTGGCCCAGCGGTTCATGAACACAGTGGCGACGATGGCCACCAGTACGCTGACCAGGAAGGGGGTCAGGCCTTCGGCGGCCAGCGCCTTGGGCATGTTCAGGCCGCGGCTGCTGACGTAGAACATGTCGAAGTAGCCATGCGCAGCGCGCGGACCCGGCAGGGTCAGGAACACCGCGAAGTACCAGAACAGGATCTGCAGCAACGGCGGAATGTTACGGAAGACTTCGACATAGACAGTCGCCAGCTTGTTGACCATCCAGTTGGACGACAGACGTGCGATACCGATGATGAAGCCCAGCAGAGTCGCCAGGACGATGCCGATGAAAGACACCAGCAAGGTATTGAGCAGGCCGATCAGGAAGACCCGGGCGTAGCTGTCCGCCTCGGTGTAGTCGATCAGGTGCTGGGCAATACCGAAGCCTGCGCTGCGATCCAGGAAACCGAAGCCGGAAGTGATTCCGCGGTGCTCCAGGTTGTTCTGAGTGTTATCGAACAGGAACCAGCCCAGGGAGACCACCGCCACGACGGTGATGATCTGGAATAGCCAGGCGCGCACTTTGGGGTCGCTCAGGGTGAGCCTTTGCTTGGGTGCGTCGATGTTGTTTTGCATGAAATGCCCCGGAAGAGATGGAACAGTACAGAACGCCCGGCGGCCTGTTCAGGCGGCCGGGCGCAGGGTCATATCAGCGGATTGGTGGAGCGTACTGGATGCCACCCTTGTTCCACAGGGCGTTCAGGCCACGCTTGATCTTCAGAGGGGTGTTCTCGCCCAGGTTGCGCTCGAACACTTCACCGTAGTTACCGACCTGCTTGACGATCTTGACGACCCAGTCCTTCGGCAGCTTCAGGTCCTTGCCGTACTCACCGTCGGCACCCAGCATACGGGCGACGTCAGGGTTCTTGGTGCTCTTGGCTTCGGCTTCGACGTTCTTCGAAGTGATGCCGGCTTCTTCGGCGTTGAGCATGGCGAACAGGGTCCACTTGACGATGGAGAACCACTCTTCGTCGCCTTTACGCACGACCGGGCCCAGAGGCTCCTTGGAGATCACTTCCGGCAGAACGATGTAGGAGTCAGGGCTGGCCAGCTTGCTGCGCTGTGCGTACAGCTGCGACTGGTCGGAGGTCAGTACGTCGCAACGGCCGCTTTCCAGCGACTTGGCGCTTTCATCGGAGGTGTCGAAGGTGATGGGGGTGTACTTCAGGCCGTTGGCGCGGAAGTAGTCGGAGACGTTCAGCTCGGTGGTGGTACCGGCCTGGATGCAGATGGTGGCGCCGTCCAGTTCCTTGGCGCTCTTCACGCCCAGCTTGTTGTTCACCAGGAAGCCGATGCCGTCGTAGTAGGTCACGCCAGCGAAGACCAGGCCCATGCCCGAGTCACGCGAGCTGGTCCAGGTGGTGTTGCGCGACAGCACGTCGATCTCGCCGGACTGCAGGGCGGTGAAGCGCTCCTTGGCGTTCAGCTGGCTGAACTTGACCTTGGTGGCGTCGCCGAATACGGCAGCGGCCACGGCGCGGCAGACGTCCGCGTCGATACCGGTGATGGTGCCCTTGGCATCCGGAACGGAGAAACCTGGCAGACCGTCACTGACGCCGCACTGTACGAAGCCCTTCTTCTGTACGGCATCCAGGGTCGCGCCGGCATTGGCCACACCAGTTACGCCCAGTGCGGCTACAGCGGTCACTACAGCCAGGGTGGATTTCAACATCTTCATTCATAACCTCCGGTTTGCTCTTTGTTGTTTGGAGCCTCAGTCACGTCGCACCCTTGTGAGGCATCAATGACCCGTGCTGGCTTTTTTTTGGGTCATGCGACGTTGGGTCTGTCCATGAGGGGCTCAGGATATCCCTGGCACCCGCCTGTAACCGTTACCCTCAGTCCCGCGGACCGAAGCTCCCTGATTGTTCCGCAGCCTGAGTTGCGGACTGAATCGTACGGGTATCCTGTAGCTGGGATTCCCGCTTTGCCTTCGACGTCGGTGATAATGGCGCAATAGTGTTACCGGTCGATGTGAGCGCTCTGACTCCGCGTCTTGCATAGCAAACCGCGTACCATACTGGGAGCTGATTCGATAAACCGGCAGGTCAAGTTCAAAACTTGTACCCTTGCGACATCTTCGTTCAGATTTGCTAGCAACTGCGCTGACCACGCACCCATTGAATGCACGCTCGGAAACGCTGCGCACATATATGGAGCACACATGACCACACCTTTGATCCTGGAACCTTCCCGCCCGGCGGACGCCTGTGTGATCTGGCTGCACGGCCTGGGTGCCGACCGCCATGACTTCGAGCCGGTTGCCGAAGCCCTGCAGGAGTCGCTGAGCAGTACACGCTTCGTGTTACCCCAGGCGCCCCATCGCCCCGTTACCATCAACGGCGGCTATCAGATGCCCAGCTGGTACGACATCAAGGCAATGAGTCCGGCACGGGCCATCGACCATGACGAACTGGAGGTGTCGGCACAGACCGTGATGGACCTCATCGAAGCCCAGCGCGACGGCGGCATCGACCCGGCGCGCATCTTCCTGGCCGGTTTTTCCCAGGGCGGCGCCGTGGTGCTGCACACCGCCTATCGCCGCTGGCAGGGTCCGCTGGGCGGAGTCCTGGCGCTATCGACCTATGCGCCGACCTTCACCGATACCATGACCCTCTCGGCCAGCCAGCAGCGCATTCCGGCATATTGCCTGCATGGCTACCACGACGAAGTGGTGCTCAATGCCATGGGCCGCACCGCCTATGAATACCTCAAGTCGCTGGGCGTCGATGTGCAGTGGCAGGAGTACCCCATGGGCCACCAAGTGTTACCCCAGGAGATTTCCGACATTCGCACCTGGCTGAGTGACAGGCTGCGGTAACAGCACAGGCTGTCTGGACCGTTTCGCCAGGCAGCCTGTAGCCAGGTTTGCATGCCACTACGCCGAGCCAGCAACTTGCTTTACACTGCTGGGCGTACATTCCTTGACCAATTGACGAGAAGACCGTGCTCAAAGCACTCAAGAAGATGTTCGGAAAAAGCGCCGCCGAGCCATTCGAGCCTGCTCCGACAACATCCGCCGCCGTGATCCGCGAAGACCGCCCTGCCCCGCCAGCCGCCCCTGAAGCGCCAGTGGCGAAGGCCAGCGAGCCCGAACGCCCGCGTGCGCCCAGGGCCGAGAAAGCGGCCAAGACCGAAAGAACCGAGAAAGCCAGGAGCGACAAACCGGCGCAGCCCAACCCGCGCCGTGAGCGGTCACCCAAGCCTGTAGACACCTGGAAGCTCGAGGACTTCGTCGTCGAGCCACAGGAAGGCAAGACCCGTTTCCACGACTTCAAGCTCGCCCCCGAGCTGATGCACGCCATCCACGACCTCGGCTTCCCGTATTGCACACCGATCCAGGCCGGCGTACTGGGCTACACCCTCAAGGGCCAGGACGCCATCGGTCGCGCCCAGACCGGCACCGGCAAGACCGCCGCGTTCCTCATCTCCACCATCACCCAGCTGCTGCAGACCCCGCCCCCGGCGGAACGCTACATGGGTGAGCCGCGAGCACTGATCATCGCGCCTACCCGCGAGCTGGTGGTACAGATCGCCAAGGACGCCGAAGCGCTGACCCGCTACACCGGGCTGAATGTCATGACCTTCGTCGGCGGCATGGAGTTCGACAAGCAACTCAAACAGCTCGAAGCCCGCTTCTGCGACATCCTGGTCGCCACGCCAGGCCGCCTGCTGGATTTCAACCAGCGCGGCGAAGTGCACCTGGACATGGTCGAGGTCATGGTGCTGGACGAAGCCGACCGCATGCTCGACATGGGCTTCATCCCGCAGGTGCGCCAGATCATCCGCCAGACCCCTTACAAGGGCGAACGCCAGACCCTGCTGTTCTCTGCCACATTCACCGACGACGTGATGAACCTGGCACGCCAGTGGACCGTCGAGCCGGCCATCGTCGAGATCGAAGCCGAAGGCGTGGCCAACAAGAACGTCGAGCAGCATGTATATGCCGTGGCCTCGGCCGACAAGTACAAGCTGCTGTACAACCTGGTCAACGACAATGGCTGGGAGCGGGTCATGGTCTTCGCCAATCGCAAGGACGAAGTACGGCGCATCGAAGAGCGTCTGGTACGCGACGGCGTGAATGCCGCGCAATTGTCCGGCGACGTGCCGCAGCACAAGCGTATCAAGACCCTGGAAGGCTTCCGGGAAGGCAAGATCCGCGTGCTGGTGGCCACCGACGTGGCCGGTCGCGGCATCCATATCGACGGCATCAGCCATGTGATCAATTTCACCCTGCCCGAAGTGCCCGACGATTACGTGCACCGAATCGGCCGTACCGGCCGTGCGGGCGCCGATGGCGTGTCGATCAGCTTTGCCGGCGAAGACGACTCCTACCAGTTGCCAGCCATCGAAGAGAAGCTGGGGCGCAAGATCAGCTGCGAGATGCCACCCACCGAACTGCTGCGCCCAGTGGTACGCCAGCGCTCCTGAGCGGAATGGGAATGGGCCGGCAGGACCGGCCTATTCGCGGTTGACGCCGCTTGCCGAGCCACGCAACGCCAGACCGAACGCACAGGCTTCAGCCAGATGCCTGGCGAGGCTATTCCCAGCGCTTGGCGGCCTGCTGGTCGCTGGCGCGGCCGTCGACCCAGCGCGGGCCGGCAGGGGTGTCTTCGCGCTTCCAGAAGGGCGCGCGGGTCTTCAGGTAATCCATGATGAACTCACAGGCCTCGAAGGCAGCGCCGCGATGTGCGCTGGTCACGCCGACGAAGACGATGGGCTCGCCAGGCTCCAGCTGGCCGACGCGGTGCAGCACCTCGACCCCCAGCAACGGCCAGCGCTCACGCGCTTGCTCGACGATCTGCCCCAGGGCCTTCTCGGTCATGCCGGGGTAGTGCTCCAGGAACATCCCCGACACCGCATTGCCGTCGTTGAAATCCCGCACATAGCCGACGAAGCTGACCACCGCCCCGACGCCACGGTTGGCGGCGTGCAGCGCATTGACCTCGGCACCGGCGTCGAACGGCGCCTGCTGCACCCTCACGACCATGCTCAGCCTCCGGTCACGGGCGGGAAAAATGCCAGCTCGTCGCCGTCCTGCACGGGCTCGGCCAATGAGCACAGCTCCTGGTTACGCGCGCACATCAGGCCGGGCTCGGCCAGCACCTGCCAGGCAGCGCCGCGTGCCAGCAGGTGTTCGCGCACCTCGGCGAGGCTGGCGAAAGAGGCAGCCAGCTCTTCGCTATCGAGTCCCAGCGCTTCACGGTAACGAGCGAAATACTGCACGGTAAGGCTCATGCCTGGGACTCCTGACCGGCGATGAAGTGGCCGCTCTTGCCGCCGAGCTTTTCCAGCAGTTGCACCGCTTCGATGACCATGCCGCGGTCCACCGCCTTGCACATGTCGTAGATCGTCAGGGCCGCGACGCTGGCGGCGGTCAGCGCTTCCATTTCCACACCGGTCTGCCCGGCCAGCTTGCAGCGGCTGGTGATCAGCACCGCGTCGTCGCCATCGGCGCGCAGCTCGACTTTGACGCCGGTGAGCATCAGCGGATGACAAAGGGGGATCAGGTCACTGGTTTTCTTCGCCGCCTGGATGCCGGCGATGCGCGCCACGGCGAATACGTCGCCCTTGGGGTGGCCACCGGCGACGATCATCTGCAGGGTGGCGGGCAGCATGCGCACACGCGCCTGGGCGACCGCTTCGCGGAAGGTCACGGCCTTGTCGGTGACGTCGACCATGTTGGCATGGCCTTGGGAATCGAGATGAGTCAGCACAGCCTTCACTCCGGAACAGGAGTGAGGATTGTAGGCAAGCGACGAGCGACAAGCTACCAGCCGCAGGCCGGACGGTAAGGCTCCGGCCTGCGGCTTGCCGCTTACAGGTGGCTCTCGGCGTATTCGGCGAGAATGGAACGTGGCACGCCCTGAAGGGTGATGTGCACGCCGTTGGGGAAGTCCTTGAAGCGCTCCGTCATGTAGGTCAGCCCCGAACTGGTGGCCGACAGGTAGGGGGTGTCGATCTGCGCCAGGTTACCCAGGCACACGACCTTCGAGCCCGCACCGGCGCGGGTGATGATGGTCTTGATCTGGTGCGGCGTGAGGTTCTGGCATTCGTCGATCAGGATCAGGCTCTGCTGGAAGCTGCGCCCGCGGATGTAGTTGAGGGATTTGAACTGCAGCGGCACCTTGCTGAGGATGTAGTCGACGCTGCCGTGGGTGTTTTCGTCCTCCATGTGCAAGGCTTCGAGGTTGTCGGTGATGGCCCCCAGCCAGGGCTCCATCTTCTCGGCCTCGGTACCCGGCAGGAAGCCGATCTCCTGGTCCAGCCCCTGCACGCTGCGGGTGGCGATGATGCGCCGGTAGCGTTTGGTGACCATGGTCTGCTCGATGGCGGCGGCCAGGGCCAGGATGGTCTTGCCGGAGCCGGCGGCACCGGACAGGTTGACCAGGTGGATATCCGGGTCGAGCAACGCGAACAGCGCCAGCGCCTGGTGGATATCACGCGGCTTCAGCCCCCACGCCTCCTGATGCAGCAACGGCTCCTGGTGCATGTCGAGAATGATCAGCTCGTCGTTGCGCACGCCCTTGACCCAGCCGACGAAGCCCTGTTCATCGATGATGAACTCGTTGATGTGTACCGAAGGCAGGTTCTCGTTGAGCTGCACCCGGTGCCAGGTACGGCCATGATCCTGGCGGGTGTCGACCTTGTTGACACGCTCCCAGAACGAACCGCTGAGTTCGTGATAACCGCGCGACAGCAGCGATACGTCATCGACCAGCTGGTCGGTGCTGTAGTCTTCGGCGGCGATGCCACAGGCACGCGCCTTCAGGCGCATGTTGATGTCCTTGGTGACCAGCACCACGTCGCGTTCCTTGTTACGCGCATGCAGGTCGATGAGCTGGTTGATGATGATGTTGTCGTTGAGGTGTTCAGGCAGCGGGCTGTTGGGTTCGTCGTGACGGCTCATCAGAATCGACAGGTGCCCCTTGAAGATTCCGGTACCGCGGTCGATGGGCACGCCCTTCTCGACATCCTCGGGGCAGGCCTCGCCCAGGGTCTTGTCGATCAAGCGAATGGCCTGACGGCACTCGGCGGCGACCGAATGCTTGCCATCCTTGAGTTTGTCCAGTTCCTCCAGGACGGTCATGGGAATGGCGACGTGGTGTTCTTCGAAGTTCAGCAGGGCATTTGGATCATGGATCAATACATTGGTATCGAGCACGTAAAGGATTGGCTGGTTGTTGGAAGGGCTGCGTCCGTGGTCATCCATACTCGCTCACCTTTGTAGATGCCTGGCGACGCGGGATCGATGCGATCCCGCGCCACGGGAAGGCCGCCGGGTGCTGTCCTTGCGGCAGGACAGCGGGAGCTCAAGATGGGTCTTGTGTGACGCCACCTGTGTTGCAGGTTTCGGCGGTCTGCCTCAGGTAATACCGCAAAACAGATGACAGAAAAAAGCTCTTTGACAGTTTTTTGAAGTTTATTTCACAGGATGACGAAAAGCCCTTGGCGCGCCCTGCCAAGGCGTTTACATTCGCTAATTGACCGTTTCCGATTGCTCCGGTTTTTCCTCACCGGGGCCCTGCTCGGCGCCCTGCATCTGCATCTGGCTGGGCTCCACCCGCTGCACCGGCTGCGCCCCGTCCTGGGCAGGCTGGTCCTCCTCCGGCATCTGCTGCGGCTCTTGCGAGTCGTCCGGCAACTCGTCCTCCGGAACGCTTTCGTCTTCTTCAGGATCCTGCAGCCGCGACAGGTTGCGACAGTCCTCCCAGGTCAACTCGCTCTGCGCACTGTTGGCCAGCAGCAGCGGCAAGGCCGACTGCGCGCGGTAGCCCGAGTCGTGGAACACCACCGTGCCACGCCGCCACAGCAGCATCAGAGTCTGCACCCGGTCGCTGATCTGCGCCGAACTCAGGCGCCCCAGGTTGTCCTGGGCATCGATGGTCCACAGCGAGACGCGCAGGTTATGGGCACGGAAGAACTCGCCACTGTCCGGACGACGATGCCCATAGGGCGGCCGAAACAGCGGCACCATGTTGTCCGGCAGTACTCGCTCGACCAGCTCGGCACTGCGCTGCACCGAGCTTTGCCAGTCGCGCCACTGGCTGTGCGAGCGGTACTCCCAGCCCTGGATACCCACGCATTGCTGGCGGTAGAGATTCTGCAGGGCAGCGGGCGAACTGGCGTCGAGGCGCTCCTGCAACAACTTGCCCTGGACGAAGAAGGTGGCGGTCATCTTCTGCTGGCGCATGAAATCGGCCAGCCAGTCGGTATCGCCATTGGCCGCGCTGGGGCCGCCCTCGAAGTTGAGCATGAAGGTCCGGTCGGGCAGCTCGTCGCCACTCATTTCGTCAGAGTTGTAGCGGGCGATCTCGCTGCTGGTCTGTGGAAACAACGCTGCCTTGTACAACAGCTCATCCAGGTAGCGCCGATGGAACAGTGCACTGGGCTCGCTCCAGGCGGCATAGAAGGAGTCGGGGGCGATATTGAACTCTTCGGCACGCTGGCGCAGTTGCTCCATGTCCTGGGCGTACACGCAGAAGTTGGCGTCCTCGGTGCAGCTCTTGCGCGCCTGGCGGAAATTCTCGACCAGACGTACCCACAGGCGATGACGCATCAGGTTGATCGACGCCATATTGATGTAGCGCAGCCCCAGGCGCGCCTTCAGCGCCTCTTCGCTCTGCTGCTCGCTGAGCCACAAGGCATGCGCGAAGCCAAGGATTTCCGCGCGCGAAGCCACGTCGAACAGCACCGGGCTTTCGAGGCGCTCAGGCCAGATACTGCGATCGACCAAGGCGACATCCGGCACCGCCGCATGCACCTTCAACCCCACCAGACACGCGCAAACAGCCAGAACGATACGCAAACCCAATGCTCCCTCGACATGCTTCCGAATCCGCTCAACGCGGCACTATAGCCGATTCGACGCCCGCTTCATGTGTCAGGAAGGTAGCGCGGCTATGACCTTCATAGCTGGAGTCAGCCATCGTCAGCCCCTAGAATCCCCCGACGATTCCAGGAGAGCCTGCCATGCTGATGGTGATTTCGCCCGCCAAGACCCTCGATTACGAAACCCCGCCGACCACCACGCGCCATACCTTGCCCGAGTACCTGGACCACTCCCAGGAACTGATCGCCCAACTGCGCGAACTCACGCCCGCACAGATGGGCGAACTGATGCACCTGTCGGACAAACTGGCCGGCCTTAATGCCGCGCGCTTCGGCAGCTGGACGCCAGCCTTCGACCTGGACAACGCCAAGCAGGCGCTGCTGGCCTTCAAGGGTGACGTGTACACCGGCCTGGACGCCGAAACCCTCGACGACGCTGGCCTGGACTACGCGCAGAAGCACCTGCGCATGCTCTCGGGCCTGTACGGACTGCTGCGCCCCCTGGACCTGATGCAGCCCTACCGCCTGGAAATGGGCACCCGCCTGGCCAATGCCCGCGGCAAGGACCTCTACGCCTTCTGGGGCACGCGAATCAGCGAATGGCTGAACCAGGCGCTGGCCGAACAGGGTGACGACCTGCTGCTCAACCTCGCCTCCACCGAATACTTCTCGGCGGTCAGGCGCAGCGCCCTCAAGGCCCGGGTCATCGACACCGAGTTCAAAGACTTCAAGAACGGTCAGTACAAGATCATCAGCTTCTACGCCAAGAAGGCCCGCGGCATGATGGCCCGCTTCGTGATCGACCAGCGCATCGACTCACCCGAGGCGCTCAAGCGCTTCGACGTGCAGGGCTACTACTACAGTGCCGAACAGTCCTCGCCCGACAAGCTGGTATTCCTGCGCGATACCCCCGACGCCTGATCGTCGGCCGGTGCAGCCCCTCGCTGCGCCGGCCGCTGTCAACTCGCTGTAACGCTTCGCCGTATTTCTGGCGCCATAAACAAGTCAATTCCATCATCAACATGTAACGCTCACCGAGTTCCGCAAAAAAAAACGATTTTTTTACAAGCTGGCATCCTGCCCTGCCCCGATGCTGGCAACTAAGCATCCAACTAGCGAAAACCCCCGCCACACAAGGGCGCCTCCAAGAGCTGCCATCATTTTGCAACTAGCCCGCCGCGCGCCGCGATGTGAAAAATTCCCAAAAAGAGGACGAGTGGCCCGGAACTATTTCGTAACACCCAGGCTCCTACATCGCGTAACAATTCTCGCCCTTCATGTAGGCGATGGCTTACACAAGGATGAGAAGCTGATGAAGTTATTACCGGACTCGTTCGATGACATTGCAGACTACTAACAAATCGCTGTTGTGCATCGAATAAGGAATCACACCAAAGTTGGTTAATCTGACCATGACGTGTGTCGAAGGAATGCTCCAGACAGGACAAGACAGCAATGCCCAAGGCTCTGAATCAAGGGTTTTCTGATCACATGGGCTGCTGAGCGCCTTCGCAAGGTGATACACAAATCTCAGAGCAAGACCCCCGCCCGCTCGGGCCGGATACTTGCCGTTCGTATTTGATGTCAGTTGAGTGAGCGGCGCCCTATTCGGCAACTCACCTATTAAACATGCCTCCGTTAGTTGCACGGCTTAAATAAGCTGTCGCTGCGTGACGTGTGGCAACTGCTGGCCAAAATTTATATCCAGCCAACTTATGGCGTGAACAATCGAGGAGAGTGCGATGCGTATCAGCATTTTTGGTTTGGGTTATGTCGGTGCAGTCTGTGCCGGATGCCTATCTGCACGGGGTCATGATGTAGTGGGCGTGGACATCTCCGCCGACAAGATCGCCCTGATCAACAGCGGCAAGTCCCCCATCGTCGAACCCGGCCTGGGCGAACTTCTGGAACAAGGTATTCGCACCGGCAAACTGCGCGGTACGACCGACTTTTCCGAAGCCATCCGCGACACCGACCTGTCGATGATCTGCGTCGGCACGCCAAGCAAGAAGAACGGCGATCTGGGTCTGGAATACATCGAATCGGTATGCCGTGAAATCGGCTACGTGCTGCGCGACAAGACCTCGCGCCACACCGTCGTGGTGCGCAGCACCGTGCTGCCAGGCACCGTCGCCAACGTGGTCATCCCGATTCTGGAAGACTGCTCGGGCAAGAAGGCCGGCGTCGACTTCGGCGTGGCGGTCAACCCGGAATTCCTGCGTGAAAGCACCGCGATCAAGGACTACGACCATCCGCCGATGACCGTCATCGGGGAATTCGACAAGACCTCCGGTGACCTGCTGCAGTCCCTCTACGAAGAACTCGACGCGCCGATCATCCGCAAGGACGTCGCCGTCGCCGAAATGATCAAGTACACCTGCAACGTCTGGCACGCCACCAAGGTGACCTTCGCCAACGAGATCGGCAACATCGCCAAGGCCGTCGGCGTCGATGGTCGTGAAGTGATGGAAGTGGTCTGCCAGGACAAACAACTGAACCTCTCCAAGTACTACATGCGCCCAGGCTTCGCCTTCGGCGGTTCCTGCCTGCCAAAAGACGTTCGTGCCCTGACCTACCGCGCCGGCAGCCTGGACGTGGAAGCCCCGCTGCTCAACTCGCTGATGCGCAGCAACGTTTCCCAGGTACAGAACGCCTTCGACATCGTCGCCAGCCACGACACCCGCAAGGTCGGCCTGCTGGGCCTGAGCTTCAAGGCCGGTACCGACGACCTGCGTGAAAGCCCGCTGGTTGAACTGGCCGAGATGCTGATCGGCAAGGGCTTCGAGCTGAGCATCTACGACAGCAACGTCGAATACGCCCGCGTTCACGGTGCGAACAAGGACTACATCGAATCGAAGATTCCTCACGTGTCGTCCCTGCTCAACGCCGACTTCGACGAAGTCATCAACAACTCCGACGTCATCATCCTCGGTAACGGTGACGAGCGCTTCCGCGCCCTGGCCGACAAGGCGCCAGAAGGCAAGCGTGTCGTCGACCTGGTGGGCTTCATGTCCAAGCCGACCCACGAGCACGGCCGCGCCGAAGGCATCTGCTGGTAAACCCAGCGGCAAGCTGCAAGCGACAAGCTTCAAGTTGTCAGCATCAAGCCCGGGTCCGGAGCCACTGGCTCCCGACTCGCGGCTTGCCGCTTGAACCTTGCAACTCTTCCGAAGGATTCTTTGATGGACAGGCTCAAGAACGGCCTTCTGCAGGCCGCCGGTTGGCTGTTTTACCTGACATTGCTGGGTGCGCTGATCACTGCGCTGCCAACCAGCATCTTCGATTCGCAATCGAAGAACTTCATTTTCCTCATCGGTATCGTCGGTATCTGGCGCTACTCGATGGGTGCCACGCATTTCGTGCGCGGCATGATTTTCCTCTACATCGTCTACCCCCACCTGCGCCGCAAGGTGCGCAAGCTGGGCAAGGACGCCGATCCGTCGCACGTGTTCCTGATGGTCACCAGCTTCCGTATCGATGCCTCGACCACCGCCCAGGTGTACAGCTCGGTCATCAAGGAAGCGATCAACTGCGGCCTGCCGACCACCGTGGTCTGCTCGCTGGTGGAGCTGTCCGACGAACTGCTGGTCAAGAGCCTGTGGGAACGCCTCAATCCGCCAGACCGCGTCACCCTCGACTTCGTGCGCATTCCCGGTACCGGCAAGCGTGACGGCCTGGCCTACGGCTTCCGCGCCATTTCCCGGCACATGCCCGACGAGCGTGCAGTGGTGGCGGTGATCGACGGCGACACCGTGCTCAACGAAGGCGTGGTGACCAAGACGGTGCCATGGTTCCACCTGTTCCCGAACGTCGGTGGCCTGACCACCAACGAATTCTGCGAAGTACTGGGCGGCTACGTCATGAGCGAATGGCACAAGCTGCGCTTCGCCCAGCGGCACATCAACATGTGCTCGATGGCCCTGTCCAAGCGCGTACTGACCATGACCGGGCGCATGTCGATGTTCCGCGCCACCGTGGTCACCGACCCGGAATTCATCGCCGACGTCGAAGCCGACTCGCTGCACCACTGGCGCCTGGGCACCTTCCGCTTCCTGACCGGTGACGACAAGTCCAGCTGGTTCAGCCTGATGCGCCTGGGCTACGACACCTTCTACGTGCCGGACGCCGCGATCAACACCGTGGAGCACCCGCCGGAGAAAAGCTTCTTCAAGGCCAGCCGCAAGCTGATGTACCGCTGGTACGGCAACAACCTGCGGCAGAACTCCCGGGCCCTGGGGCTGGGTATCCGTCGCCTGGGGCTGTTCACCAGCATCGTGCTGTTCGACCAGCGCGTGTCGATGTGGACCTCGATCCTCGGCCTGACCGTGGCCATCATCGCCAGCGTCAAGTACGGCGGCCAGTTCCTGCTGATGTATCTGCTGTGGATCGGCATCACCCGCCTGATCCTGACCCTGTTGCTGTC
The DNA here is from genome assembly GCF_913777995.1 of uncultured Pseudomonas sp. GTDB lineage: Bacteria > Pseudomonadota > Gammaproteobacteria > Pseudomonadales > Pseudomonadaceae > Aquipseudomonas. Next base: position 325,554 of record NZ_CAJYVE010000010.1, read on the forward strand.
CTGCTCGGGGCACCGCATCGGCCCGGCCTATCCGGTGATTCTCTATTACAACCAGATCGTCGGCGCGCTGATGAAGATCTACGTGTTCTTCCGCCTCGACCGCCAGTCCTGGACTCGCCAGGACACCAAACTCAGCCGCGACATGGCCAGCTTCCAAGGCTGGTTCAACACCTGGTCGTCCCGAACCATGACCTTTTCAGCCGGCAGCATCTTTGTCGCCGTGCTGCTGACCATGGTCTGACCGGTCCTCTGAATCAATCGATCAATCAGGAAAACTCACCATGAATACAGCCGTGAACGCCAATGTCGTGCATGAATCCGAAGCCCAGCGCCAGCATGCGCGGGTCAAGCTGCCTGCCAAGCTGCGCCTGCTCAACGGTGCGCCAAACGCCCCGGTGGTCAAGGTCGAAGACCTGTCAGCCGGTGGCCTGAGCTTCGTCGCGCCCGATCCGGCTGCGCTGCGCGTCGGCGAGATCGTCAAGGCACGCCTGCAGTTCCTGATCGACAACCTCGGCCTGTCCATGGATGTCGAACTGCAGATCCGCACCATCGACAGCAAGACCGGCCGTGTCGGCACGCAATTCCAGAACCTCGACGCCCAGGACATCTCCACCCTGCGCCACCTGATCACCTCGCACCTGGCCGGCGACCTGGTCAGCATGGGCGAAGTGCTGGCGACCCTGCAGCGTGACAACTTCACCAAGGCGCGCAAGAACAAGGGCGGCGACAGCTCGATGGGCTTCTTCGGCCGCGTGCGTGCCGTGGGCTTCAGCCTGGGGATCTTCGTGGTCGGTATCGGCGCCTTCGGCTTCATCGCCAAGACCGTCTACGACCTGTACTTCGTCAGCCACGCTTCCGCCGGCCTGGTCACCGTACCGAGCATGGACGTGACCATGCCGCGCGAAGGCACCGTGAAGAGCCTGATCCCGGTCAACCAGGTGGCCGAGAAAGGCGCGCCGCTGGCCTCGTTCGATACCAACATGCTGGAACTGCTCAAGGGCGGCCTGACCGGCGACGACCTGCAGCCGGCGAAAATCGAAGAGCTGTACGGCAAGCAACTGAGCGGCACCCTGACCAGCCCATGCGATTGCGTCGTGGCCCGCCAGCTGGTCGCCGACGGCCAGTACGCCGCCAAGGGTCAGGTGATCTTCCAACTGGTGCCCCGCAATACCCCGGCCACCGTCGAAGCGCGCTTCACCTACCGCCAGTTCCGCGACGTCAAGCCAGGTACTGCGGTGAGCTTCCAGATCGCTGGCGAAGACCAGGTGCGCACCGGCCGCGTGATCAGCAGCACCAACCTGACCGACAAAGACCTGTCCACCGACATCCGCGTGCAGATCAAGCCTGACGAGTCGCTGAACAGCTCGCTGATCGGCCGCCCAGTGGAAGTGGTCAGCGACCGTGGCCCGTCCATGAACTGGCTGGTCGATAAAGCCGTGGCTGCAGGTCTGTAACCATGAACCGCGCGCTTCGACGCCCGTCGACTCCCACGCTGATGTTCCCCACGCGGTTCACGCCCAAGGTCCTTGGCCTGGCCGTGGCCCTGGGGCTCGGCGGCTGTGCCGGCCTGCCGGACCAGCGCCTGGCCAACGAGGCCCTGCAGAACGGTGACACGGCCCTGGCCGAACGCAACTATCGGCAACTGGCCGAGCTTGGCTACACCGACGCCCAGGTCGGCCTGGCCGATATCCAGGTGGCCAGTGGCGACCCGGCGCAGCTCAAGGAAGCCGAAGCCACCTACCGCGCTGCCGCTGCCACGTCGCCCCGCGCCCAGTCGCGCCTGGGCAAGCTGCTGGCCGTCAAGCCGGACGCCACTGACGCCGAACGCCGTGAAGCCGAGAGCCTGCTGCAACAAGCCTTCGCCAATGGCGAGTCGGGCAGCCTGCTGGCCCTGGCACTGATGTATCTGCAATACCCGCACACCTTCCCCGAGGTCAACGCGCAGCAGAAAATCAGCCAGTGGCGCAGCCAGGGCTACGCCGAGGCGGGCCTGGCGCAGATCGTTCTGTACCGCACCCAGGGCACCTACGACCAGCACCTGGACGAAGTGGAAACCATCTGCAAGCAGGCGTTGAACACCACCGACATGTGCTATGTCGAGCTGGCCACCGTGTACCAGACCAGCGGCCAGGCCGAGCAGCAGAAGGCCCTGATCGACCAGCTCAAGAGCGCGCATGCCTCCGGCCGTGTCGGCGCCCAGCGCGTCGACAGCGTGGCGCGGGTACTGGGCAACTCGGAGATCGGCACGCCCGACCCGCAGACCGCCCAGCAAATGCTCGAAGAGATCGCACCCGGCTACCCGGCTTCCTGGGTCACCCTGGCCCAGCTGCTCTACGACTTCCCCGAGCAGGGCGATGTCGACAAGCTGATGGAGTACCTGGACAACGGCCGTGCCGCCGACCAACCGCGCGCCGAACTGCTGCTGGGGCGCATCTACTACGAAGGCAAGCTGCTGCCCGCCGATGCCCAGCAGGCCGAGCAACACCTGCTCAAGGCCGCGCCCACCGAGCTGTCCGCGCACTACTACCTGGGCCAGCTGTACCGTCGTGGCTACCTGGGCCAGGTCTACCCGCAGAAAGCCGTGGACGAGCTGCTGTTCGCCGCCCGTGGTGGCCAGGCCAGCGCCGACTTCGCCCTGGCACAGCTGTACTCGGGCGGCCGTGGCATCAAGCCGAACATGGTCAACGCGTGGGTCTTCAGCCAGCTGGCACAGAGCCACAACCCGACACCGCAGTCCGGCGAACTGGCTCAGCAGATCGCCCAACAGCTGCCACCCGAACAACTCGCCACTGCCCAACAGTTGCTGCAACGCGAACAACAGGCCCGGGGTACTTCAGCCAGCCAGACCGCGCTGGTGATCCAGACCCTGGAAAAAGATGACGGTGAGGAAGCACTATGAAGTTGAAACCCTTGATGGCCGCCGGCATGGGCCTTGGCTTCACCCTGCTTTGGGCATGCCCGACTCTGGCCGCACTGACCGAGCAGCAGAATTTCGGCCTGGAAGTGAAGATCACCGGGCAAAGCGAAGACGACCGCGACCTGGGCACCCGCTCCGGTGGCGACGTCAACGGTCTCGGCCTTGACCTGCGTCCCTGGGTGTACGGCGAGCGCGGCAACTGGAGCGGCTACGCGATGGGCCAGGTGGTGACCGCCACCGACACCATTCAGACCGACCCGCTGGACGAGACCACCACCGACAGCGATGGCCAGATCGGCAGCCGCACCTCGCGTGGCAACGCCAGCGAGCGCAAGGTCGACAAGACCTACGCCGCCCTGCGTGAGTTCTGGGTCGGCTACAGCGGCTTCACGCCCTACCCCGGTGAGATCCTCAAGGTCGGTCGCCAGCGTCTGCGCAACGACGACGGCCAATGGCATGACACCAACATCGAGGCCGTCAACTGGAGCTTCGACACCACCCTGCTGCGTGCCGAACTGGGCGCCGCCCAGCGCTTCAGCGAGTACCGCACCGACCTGACCGAGCTGGACCCCAAAGACGAAGACCGCCAGCACCTGTTCGGTTCGGCGGCCTACCAGTGGACTCCCGGCCACTGGGCCGGCATTCGTGCCCACCACAGCCACGACGACGGCAAGTTGAAGAACGCCGGCGAACGGCTCGATGACCTGGACAAGACCGCCAATGGCGACCTGACCTGGATCGGCCTGAACGTCGACAGCGATGCCTACAACCATCGCAACACCCATACCGTCAACTACTGGGGCAGCCTGACCTGGCTGACCGGTGACCGTGACCGCATCGGTGCCAACTACGACAGCGCCACCGACCAGTACCTGGCCGGGCAGAAAGTTGGCCAGAACGTCAACGGCTGGGCCACCGACCTGGGCGTGCGCCTGCGTCTGGACCCGCAATGGCAGATCGGTGCCGCCTATGCGCGCGCCAGCAAGGACTACGAACAGAACGGCCTGGAGAGCAACCGCTCGAACTGGACCGGCACCCGCTCGCGCATCCATCGCTTCGGTGAAGCCTTCCAGGGCGAGATGGCCAACGTGGAAACCGCCTCGCTGTTCGCCTCCTGGCAGTTCAACGAGGAGTACGACGCCTCGCTGATCTACCACAAGTTCCGTCGCGTGGACGGCAACTCGGGCATCGGCAACGCCGGCATCAACCCGACCCGCGAAGTGGTCGACGCCGATGGCGTACCGACCAACACCTTCAGTTCCCTGCCGCTGGAAGACGGCCGCAAGGACCTGGGTCAGGAGATGGACCTGGTGGTCACCAAGTACTTCAAGCAGGGCCTGCTGCCTGCCGCTCTCAGCCAGTCGGTGGATGAGCCTTCGGCGCTGATCCGTCTGCGTGCGGGTGTATTCAAGCCCGGCGACGCCTACCACGACCAGGTCGACAGCTACATGCACCGGGCCATGGTCGACGTCATCTGGCGCTTCTGAGGCAGCCGCGAAAGGAGTGCGATGAGATGAATCGTCAGATCAATAATCCCCGCGGGCGCACCTGGCCGCACACCCTGCTGGAAAGCGCGGTGTTCGGTGGTGCCCTGCTGATGGCCAGTGTTGCGCTGGCCAATACGCCAGCGGTGTCCGAAGCGGCCAAGATCGTGGTCAAGGACCTGCAGGAAACCAACAGCTACAACATCACCAGCCCGGCCGTCGAGCCGCTGGCGATGGAAAAGCCCAAGCTGCCGGACCTCTCGGGCTACACCCTGGAAGCAGCGCTGAAGAAGATCGACCGCAGCAAGCCCGGCAAGGTGCGGGTGTCGCGGATGATGGAAGAAACCGGCCTGAAGGAATTCATCGGCGGTGACAACAAGATGGCCGAATGGGTAGCCCGTCAGCACGGCATCCCTGACGCGATCATCATCCAGGACGGCTATGTGAGCCTGCAGGACGTCGCCCGCCAGGTGCCCAAGCAGTTCCTCAGCGAAGTCTCGCCCGGCGTCTACGTGGCGCGCCTGCCGATCCTGGTCAAGGACAGCGGCATTCTGGAAATCGACAAGCGCACCCAGGAATTGCGCCTGTCCCAGGAGAAAGGCTCGTTCATCGTCAGCGAAGGCAAGCTGCTGATCACCCAGAGCCAGGTCAACGGCTGGAGCGAAAGCCGCAACGGCCCGGCCACCTTCCGCAAGCCGAGCGAGTTCCGTCCGTTCCTGCTGACCTGGGGCGGCTCGGAAACCTGGATCGCCAACACCAAGATGGCCAGCCTCGGCTACGACCAGAGCAAGTCCTATGGCGTGAGTATTTCCCAGTACACGCCGAACACCGCGAAGGTCCTCAACCGTCCCGAGCCGACCGGCTGGATCATCGACTCGGAGTTCTCCGACCTGTGGTACGGCTTCTACTGCTATGAAACCCGCGACTTCGTGATCAAGGGCAACACCTACCGAGACAACATCGTCTACGGCATCGACCCGCACGACCGTTCGCACGGGCTGATCATTGCCGAGAACACGGTGCATGGCACGAAGAAGAAGCACGGCATCATCATCTCCCGCGAGGTGGACCGCAGCTTCATCTTCCGCAACAAGAGCTACGACAACAAACTGTCTGGCGTGGTCCTGGACCGTAACAGCGTGGGCAACATCGTCGCCTACAACGACATCTACCAGAACCACACCGACGGCATCACCCTGTACGAGAGCGGTGACAACCTGCTGTGGGGCAACCGCGTGGTCGCCAACCGTCGGCATGGCATCCGCGTGCGTAACAGCACCAATATCAAGCTCTACGAGAACTTTGCCATGGCCAACGGTCTGATGGGCATCTATGGCCACATCAAGGACCTCACCGACACCGACCGCGACATCGAGCTCGACCCCTTCGACGCCGAAGTCTCGCTGATCGTGGTAGGCGGCGAACTGGCAGGCAACAAGTCCGGCCCGCTGTCGATCGACTCGCCGCTGAGCGTGGAACTCTACGACGTGTCCATGCTGGCTCCGACCAAGAGCAGCGGCATCAGCTTCAACGGCGTACTGGGCGAGCACCAGAGCCAGATCCTCGATCTGCTGGTGCGCCAGAAGAAAGCCGTACTGATCGACCCGGTTGAAAGCCAGAGCGAGCTGCGCCAATGAGCCGAGGAATTTCCATGCATACACACCTGTTCAAGATCCTGGGCTTGTCCGGCCTGACCCTGGGCCTGATGGCCGCAGCCGGAGCGGCCCGTGCCGACCAGGCCGCACCGCCGAGCTTCACCGCCGAGCCATGCTGCCAGCTGTGCCCGGCCGCGCACGACGCGAGCAACTACACCACCCGCTACCAGCAGAACTTCACCACGCTGATCCAGGCCGAAGGTGACTGGCTGTTCCGGACCCGCGAAGACCTGCGTACCGAGTTCGACACCACGCCAGCGGGCTACAAGCGTCTGCAGGAACTGCAACGGGCGTTCAAGCGCAAGGGCATCGACCTGGTCGTGGTCTACCAGCCGACCCGCGGCATGGTCGACCGCAACAAGCTGTTCGCTGCCGACAAGGCCGGTTTCGACTACGACAAGGCCATGAAGAACTACCAGGCCATGCTCGGTCGCTTCAGCAAGATGGGCTACTGGGTACCGGACCTGTCGCCGCTGACCAACGAGAACGAAGCCCACGACTTCTACTTCCGCGGTGACCAGCACTGGACCCCTTACGGCGCCGAACGCACCGCCAAGGTGGTGGCCGAGACGGTGAAGAAGATCCCGGGGTTCAGCGACATTCCCAAGCGTGAGTTCGAGACCCACAAGATCGGCCGCATGGGCAAGACCGGCACCCTGCACAACATGGCCGGTCAGTTGTGCGGTACCAGTTACGCGATCCAGTACATGGACCAGTTCGCCACCGAGCCCAAGGGTGAAGCCGGCGACGGTGATCTGTTCGGCGACTCCGGCAACCCGCAGATCACCCTGGTGGGTACCAGCCACAGTGGCAAGAACTACAACTTCAGCGGCTTCCTGCAGCAGTACATCGGCGCCGACGTGCTCAACGTGGCCTTCCCCGGTGGCGGTCTGGAAGGTTCGATGATCGAGTACCTGGCCAGCGACGAATTCAAGAACAACCCGCCCAAGATCATCATCTGGGAATTCTCGCCGCTGTACCGCCTCGACCAGGAAAGCATCTGGCGCCAGATGTTCGCCCTGCTCGACGAGGGTTGCGACGACAAGCAAGTGGTGCTCAGCGGCGAAGCCACCGTCAAGCCAGGCGGCACCACCGAAGTACTGGTCAACGGCAAGAATGGCATCAAGGACATCCGCAACAGTGCCAACCGCGTGGATATCCAGTTCGAAGACACCTCGGTGAAAACCCTCAAGGCACGCCTCTGGTACATGAACGGTCGTCACGAAGACCTCAAGCTGGAGAAGCCGGAAACCACCGACACCAATGGACGCTTCGCCTTCGATTTGCGTGAAGACGAAGACTGGGCCAGCCAGCAGTTGCTGGCCGTGGAAATCGAAGGACCCGAAGCAGGTAGCGAACCACAGAAAGTCAAAGCTCAGGTGTGCAGACGCAATGCACTGCCTGGTTCCGCGCAGCACACTGCGCAAGCCGGACAATGAGGTGACCCATGCAGACTCGCAAACCCATGCGCCCTGCCCTGCTGTCGCTGGCCATCGTGGCCACGCTGGCATGGGGCGGCACGGCTTCGGCGGCCGCACCGCTGATTCCGCCCCAGGGCTACTCGGCGCCCATCGAGAAAATGAAGACGGGTGACAACGACTTCCGCTGCGGCCCGGTTCCGCAGCCCTATACCGGTTCGCTGGTATTCCGCAGCAAGTACGAAGGCTCGGACAAGGCCCGTGCCACGCTCAACCTGCGTGCCGAAGAGGCCTTCCGCGACTCCACCAAGGACATCACCGACCTGGAGCGCGGCGTGAGCAAGGTGGTCATGCAGTACATGCGTGATGGCCGTCCTGAACAGCTCGATTGCGCGCTGAACATGATGACCACCTGGGCCAAGGCCGACGCCCTGGAGTCCCAGGACTACAACCACACCGGCAAATCGATGCGCAAATGGGCGCTGGGCAGTCTGTCTTCGGCCTACCTGCGGCTGAAGTTCTCCGACTCGCGCCCGCTGGCCAACCACCAGGAACAGGCCCGGGAAATCGAAGCCTGGTTCAGCAAGCTGGCCGACCAGGTGATCGTCGACTGGAGCAACCTGCCGCTGGAAAAGATCAACAACCACTCCTACTGGGCGGCCTGGTCGGTGATGTCCACCGCCGTGGCCACCAATCGTCGTGACCTGTTCGACTGGGCGGTGAAGGAGTTCAAGGTCGCCGCCAATCAGGTCGACCCGCAGGGCTTCCTGCCTAACGAGGTCAAGCGTCGCCAGCGTGCCCTGGCCTACCACAACTACGCCTTGCCACCTCTGGCGATGATCGCCAGCTTCGCCCAGGCCAACGGTGTGGACCTGCGTCAGGAAAACAACGGCGCCCTCAAGCGCCTCGCCGACCGGGTGCTCGAAGGCGTGCGTGACCCTGACGAATTCGCTGCCAAAGGCGGCGAGAAGCAGGACATGACCGACCTCAAGAAAGATCCGAAATTCGCCTGGCTGGAGCCTTACTGCAGCCTCTACAACTGCGATCAGCAGGTGCTGGAGGAAAAGCACGAGAAACAGCCATTCAAGACCTTCCGTCTTGGCGGCGACCTGACCCGGGTCTATGACCCGAGTCACGACAAGGATCACAACAAGTAACGTTCGTAACACCGTAGGAGCGGCTGCGGCCGCTTCTGCAACCTCCCACATGGATGGGGGGTTTGGGGGGGCTTTGGCCCTTATCGCTGGACTGACGGAGTAAAGAAGGATGGTGTTCTCATCCAACGTGTTCCTGTTCCTGTTCCTGCCGATCTTCCTCGGCTTGTACTACGTGAGCGGGCAACGCTATCGCAACCTGCTGCTGCTGATCGCCAGCTATGTCTTCTACGCCTGGTGGCGTGTGGACTTCCTCAGCCTGTTCATCGCTGTAACGGTATGGAACTACCTGATCGGCCTGCAGGTGGGCGCCGCCGGCGTGCGGACCAAGAAGGCGCAGCGCTGGTTGCTGCTGGGTGTTGCAGTCGACCTGTGCATCCTGGGCTACTTCAAGTACGCCAACTTCGGTGTCGACAGCCTCAACGCCATCATGACCTCGATGGGCCTGGAGCCTTTCATCCTGACCCACGTGCTGTTGCCGATCGGTATCTCGTTCTACATCTTCGAGTCCATCAGCTACATCATCGACGTCTACCGTGGCGATACTCCGGCTACCCGCAACCTGATCGACTTTGCGGCGTTCGTGGCGATCTTCCCGCACCTGATCGCGGGCCCCGTACTGCGTTTCCGTGACCTGGTCGACCAGTTCAACAACCGTACCCACACCCTGGACAAGTTCTCTGAAGGCTGCACGCGCTTCATGCAGGGCTTCATCAAGAAAGTGTTCATCGCCGACACCCTGGCGGTGGTCGCCGACCACTGCTTCGCCCTGGAGAACCCCACCACCGGCGACGCCTGGCTGGGTGCGCTGGCCTATACCGCACAGCTGTATTTCGACTTCTCCGGCTACAGCGACATGGCCATCGGCCTGGGCCTGATGATGGGCTTCCGCTTCATGGAGAACTTCAAGCAGCCGTACATCAGCCAGTCGATCACCGAGTTCTGGCGGCGCTGGCACATCAGCCTGTCGACCTGGCTGCGTGACTACCTGTACATCACCCTGGGCGGCAACCGCGGCGGCAAGGTCGCCACCTACCGCAACCTGTTCCTGACCATGCTGCTCGGTGGCCTGTGGCACGGTGCGAACATTACCTACGTGATCTGGGGCGCCTGGCACGGCATGTGGCTGGCCATCGAAAAAGCCGTGGGCATCAACACCAAGCCACACAGCTTCAACATCATCCGCTGGGCCCTGACCTTCCTGCTGGTGGTCATCGGCTGGGTGATCTTCCGTGCCGAGAACCTGCACGTGGCCACCCGCATGTACGGCGCCATGTTCAGCTTCGGCGACTGGCAGCTGTCGGAACTGACCCGCGCCAACCTGACCGGCCTGCAGATCGCCACCCTGGTCGTGGCCTACGCCACCCTGGCCTTCTTCGGCCTGCGCGACTTCTACACCGATCGTCCGGCCAACCAGGGCAAGGCCCGTGCCGACGGCCCGGCCACCGAGCAGCCCGGCACCATCAAGGCCGTGCCTGGCGATGCGCCTGGCAGCATCCATCAGCCCGGCTACATCGTGGGCCAGGAAGCCCAGGTACAGGCGGCCACCTGGCAGGCCGACTGGCCACGCTACGCCATGCGCGTGCTGATCCTGCTGCTGTTCGTGGCGTCGATCCTGAAACTGTCGGCGCAGAGCTTCTCGCCGTTCCTGTACTTCCAGTTCTGAGGAGCCAGACATGACCCGTTCATTACGCATCCTCTACGTCGTGACTTTCATGGGCCTGCTGCTGGTGCTGGGCATCTGGTCGCTGCGCAGCTTCGGCAGCTTTACCAAGACCCCGGAGCAGACCGTGCTCAACGGGCGCTGGACCAAGGCCGTGGAAACCCACTACGACGATGAGTTTCCCATCAAGCGCCTGGGCACCAACCTCTGGGCCGCGCTGGACTACAAGCTGTTCAACGAAGGTCGCCCTGGCGTGGTACTGGGCAAGGACCAGTGGCTGTATACCGATGAAGAGTTCGACGCCATCGCCCACGGCGAGCAGAACATGGCCGACAACCTGGCCCTGGTGCGCGGTGTGAAGGAGACCCTGAACAAACAGGGTACCCGCTTGGTGCTGGCGATCATTCCGGCCAAGACCCGCCTGTACCCGGAGCACATCGGCGAGCAGACCCCGGCGCGCCTGCACCAGGACCTGTACCAGCGCTTCCACGAGCAAGCGGCCCAGGCCGGTATCCTGGCCCCTGACCTGCTGCAACCGCTGCGCGACGCCAAGCAACGTGGCCAGGTGTTTCTGCGCACCGACACCCACTGGACGCCGATGGGTGCCGAGGTGGCGGCGCAGCAGTTGGGCCAGACCATCGCCAGCCAGGCACCGCTGGAAGCCGAGCCGCAGACCTTCGTCACCGCCGACAAGGGCACCGAGCCCTACAAGGGCGACCTGACCAACTTCCTGCCGCTCGACCCGCTGTTCAGCAACCTGCTGCCCAAGCCGGACGCCCTGGACAAGCGCACCACCGAAGCGGCCGGCGGCACTGGCGAGGGTGAGGACGCGCTGTTCGCCGACAGCGACATTCCGGTCGGCCTGGTCGGCACCAGCTACAGCGCCAACCCCAACTGGAACTTCGTCGGCGCGCTCAAGCAGGCCCTGCGCAGCGACGTGGTGAACTACGCCGAAGACGGCCATGGTCCGATCCTGCCGATGCTCAAGTACCTGCAGACCGACGACTTCAAGAACAACCCGCCGCAAGTGGTGATCTGGGAATTCCCCGAGCGCTACCTGCCGGCCCACAACGACCTGCGCGAATTCGATGCCAATTGGATCGCTCAGCTGAAGAAAACCCCTGGCAGCCAGGACAACCTGGCCCTGAACACCCAACCATCCGAGTCGCCCGAGCGGGCGCAAAACTGAGAGGACTGTCCTTATGACCTTGAAGAACACTGCCAATCGTTCGGCCAAAAACACCCTGATCAAGCGCTGCGCCCTGGCCATGGGCCTGAGCCTCGGTCTGGGCATGGTTTCCCTGCCGACCTATGCCGCCGGTGACGCCGCGCTGTACGGCCCGACCGCGCCGAAAGGCTCGACCTTCATCCGCGTGTACAACGCCAGCAACAGCGAAGTCAGCGCCACCGTCGGCAACACCAACCTCAACGACGTCGCGCCCCTGGGCAGCACCGCGTTCAGCTTCATGCCTGGCGGCGACTACACCGCCAAGGTGGGCAGCCAGAGCATGCCGGTGAAGCTGGCTGGCGACCACTACTACACCCTGGTCAACCCTGCCAGCGGCAAGCCGCTGCTGGTCGAGGAAGCACCGTTCAAGAACAAGCAGAAGTCCCTGGTACGCCTGCAGAACCTCAGCGACCAGTCGCTGACCCTGAAGACCGCCGATGGCAAGACCGACGTGGTCCAGGCCGTCTCCGCCAAGGGCACCGGCCAGCGTGAAATCAACCCGGTGAAGGTCAGCCTGGCCCTGTACAGCGGCGACAAGAAAGTCGCTGACGTCAAGCCGGTCGCCCTGGAGCGCGGCGAAGCAGCCGTGCTGTACGTCACCGGCAGCGGCAGCAACCTGTCGCCGGTGTGGGTCAAGCCACCGGTCGAAACCCGCTAAGTGATGCGTGTGCCCGGTCGGCTCGACCACCGGGCACCGGGGAACTGCATGGCAGGCCGGCGGGAAATACCGGCGCCGTGCAGGACCCAGGAAACAATGACAAGACGCAAATGGCAGTAACCCGTACAGCCCCTTTTTGAACGTTTTCGGAGAGACACAAAATGATTCCAGTCATCCTGTCAGGCGGTAGCGGTTCTCGACTCTGGCCACTGTCGCGCAAGCAATTCCCCAAGCAGTTCCTGGCCCTGACCGGTGAACACACCCTGTTCCAGCAGACCCTCGAGCGCCTGGTGTTCGAAGGCATGGAACTGCCCATCGTGGTGTGCAACAAGGAGCACCGGTTCATCGTCAACGAGCAGCTGGCGGCAGTGAACCTCGAGACCCAGGCAGTGATCATGGAGCCCTTCGGCCGCAACACAGCGCCGGCCGTGGCCCTGACCGCGATGATGATGGTCAACGAAGGCAAAGACGATCTGATGCTGGTCCTGCCGGCCGACCACGTGATCGAAGACCAGAAGGCCCTGCAGCGCGCCCTGGCCCTGGCCACCGTGGCCGCCGAGCGTGGCGAGATGGTGCTGTTCGGCGTGCCGGCCACCAAGCCGGAAACCGGCTACGGCTACATCAAGTCCACTGGCGACTCGCTGCTGCCTGAAGGCGTGCGCCGCGTGCAGAGCTTCGTCGAGAAGCCTGACGAAAAACGTGCCCAGGAATTCGTCGAGGCCGGCGGCTACTACTGGAACAGCGGCATGTTCCTGTTCCGCGCCAGCCGCTTCCTCGAAGAGCTGAAAAAGCATGATCCGGACATCTACGAAACCTGCGTGCTGACCCTTGAGCGCAGCAAGCATGAAGACGGCGGCATCGAGATCGACGAAGCCACCTTCGCCTGCTGCCCGGACAACTCCATCGACTACGCGGTGATGGAAAAGACCCAGCGCGCCTGCGTGGTGCCGCTGACTGCCGGCTGGAGCGACGTGGGCTGCTGGTCGTCGCTGTGGGACGTTCACCAGAAAGACGAGAACGGCAACGTCACCAAGGGCGACGTGGTCATCCAGGACAGCCGCAACTGCATGATCCACGGCAACGGCAAGCTGGTGTCGGTGATCGGTCTGGACAACATCGTGGTCGTGGAAACCAAGGACGCGATGATGATCGCCCACAAGGACAAGGTCCAGGGCGTCAAGCAGATGGTCAACACCCTCAACGAGCAGGGCCGTAGCGAGACCCAGAGCCATCTGGAAGTCTACCGTCCGTGGGGTTCCTACGACTCGGTGGACATGGGCGGCCGCTTCCAGGTCAAGCGCATCTCGGTCAAGCCGGGTGCCAGCCTGTCGCTGCAGATGCACCACCACCGCGCCGAACACTGGATCGTGGTGTCCGGCACAGCCCAGGTGACCTGCGACGAGAACGTGTTCCTGCTCACCGAGAACCAGTCGACCTACATCCCGATCGCCTCGGTGCACCGCCTGAAGAACCCAGGCAAGATCCCGCTGGAAATCATCGAAGTGCAGTCGGGCAGCTACCTGGGCGAAGACGACATCGAACGCTTCGAAGACGTCTACGGGCGTACCGATTCGGTCGAGTCGGGTGTGCGTACCCAGACCATCGCTCGCTGATCCCGGCGCAGGCCTGACGGCCCCGCCCCTGTCGCGCACTGGCTGCTGCGCGACAGGGGCGGGGCCGTCGTCGTTCATGCCTCTGGCGGCCCGGCGCAGCAAGTGACGTATGGCGTGTCCACCGGTCGCCCACTGACAGTTCTGCCAGTGCCGTATGGCCGGCCAGCCGCCTAAAGTGGAAGAGAATCGCCCCTGGGCCTGGCATGAGGCCCGGTATGAGGAGAACGCCGACATGACTGACGACATTGATCTGTACACTGCCGAACCGGATGACTCACTGCCACGGCCGATCCTGGTGGACAGCACCGACCAGCTCATCAACCTCGACGCCGCCTTCCTGCGCGTACAGCTTCCCGCCGTCGACCCGCAAGCGTATGACCGGGTCCGGCTGGTCCTGCTGGCCACACCGGACGCCAGCAGGAGCCTGCAGGCCGAAGCCGACATCGACACCCAGGGCGCCCAGGCCGAGTTCTACAAGCATGACCTGCAGGCCGTCTTCGACCTGGACGACGAAGTGGTCGCCGTCGCCCTGCTGCGCCGCCGAGGCACGCAACGCTGGGTGCGCTCGCCGGGTTCGGAAACGGCGATCTTCTGCTGAGCCTGTGCATGGCCAAGTCCCCTCGCCTTTGGGTAGGATGAGCCGCATTGTCATGCGGGAGCACCTCCATGCTGATCGGCGTGCTGTTGATCGTCACCTGGCTCATCCTGTTGCTGCGCTACCCGGCCAAGGCCCTGCCAGTGTCGCTGGTGGCCGCCGTGGCGCTGGGTTTGGTCGCCACCCTGGTGATCTGGCAAGACCACCGTGAAACCCGCCAGCTCGAACGTCTCGACCTGCGCCTGAGTCTGGCTCGACAAAGCTGCCCGGCCGACCGGCCCCTGCAGATCAGGCTGACCAACACCAACAGCGTGCCGCTGGTCGAGCTGCGCTGGCAGGTGGGCGCCTACGCACCGGGCGACACGGTCAACCTGGTCGACAACACCTATACTTCGGCGCGCTACCGCGGCCCGGGTGAACTCCAGGCCGGCGCCGCATGGCAGGAATGCCTGCCCCTCCCCACCCTGCGCAGCGGCTACCGCCCCGACAGCCTCGAATTTCGCGCCGAGCATCTGCAAGGCAGCTTCTCGAACTAGGTTCTGTACGAAAAGTCGCCGAGCGAAGGTCAGGCAAGGCGCAACGAGCGAAGCGAGTAACAGCCGCAGGCTGACCCGAAGGGCGAGCGCCAGCGAGTCAAAACAGGCGAGGAAAGCTCGGAGTCGCGGCCGACTTTACTGGAGTAAATGAGCATTCCGACCGGGTGGCGATCCACCGGGTGGCGCTCCACCGGACTGGCGATCCAGCCGGTTTTTAACGCAGCATGGCCGAGCGCAGGCACTTTTCGTACAAAACCTAAGGATTCTTCATGCCCGTAACGCTAATCACCGGTTGCTCCAGCGGTATCGGCCGCGCCCTGGCCGATGCCCTGCGTGCGGCCGGCCACGATGTGTGGGCCACCGCGCGCAAGCCGGCTGACGTCGAAGCCCTGGCAGGCGCCGGTTTCCGCGCCGTGCAACTGGACGTCAACGACGCGCCGGCCGTGCAGGCCCTGGCCACGCGCCTTGAGCCCGAGGGGCTGGACATCCTCATCAACAACGCTGGCTACGGCGCCATGGGGCCACTGCTGGACGGCGGCGTGGACGCGATGCAGCGCCAGTTCGAGACCAACGTCTTCGCCGTGGTCGGCGTGACCCAGGCCCTGCTGCCGGCACTGCGGCGCAAGCGCGGGCTGGTGGTGAACATCGGCAGCGTGTCCGGGGTGCTAGTCACCCCATTCGCGGGTGCCTACTGCGCGTCGAAGGCCGCCGTGCATGCACTGAGCGACGCGCTGCGCATGGAACTGGCACCGTTCGGGGTTCGGGTCATGGAAGTGCAGCCAGGCGCCATTGCCTCGCAGTTCGCCAGCAATGCCAGCCAGGAGGCCGAACAGCTGATGGCCGAGCAGTCGCCCTGGTGGCCGTTGCGCGAAGGCATCCGCGCCCGCGCCCGCGCCTCGCAGGACCACCCGACCTCTGCCGAGGCCTTCGCCCAGGGCGTGCTGGGCGCCCTGCAACGCTCGAACCCGCCGCGCCTGCTGCGCCTGGGCAACGGTGCTCGCTCCCTGCCCTTGATGGCCCGCTGGCTGCCGCAGGGGCTGCTGGAATGGGTGCTGAAAAAACGCTTCGGCCTCGACCGCCAGTTGCCCTAGCACGTTGGCAAAGGAGAAGGCCGGTGCAGATTCCCGGCAGACGCGGTGACTTACCGACCTCTGCCCCGCTGAAGCCGCTTCTACCTGTAGGTTGAACGGCCCCCGGGTATCGCTGACAGTCAGAGAATCGCTTGAATGCCCTTTTCGGCAATGACATTCAGCAATTTGAGCGCCGGGCCAGCCGGGCGCGTTTCTCCCTGCTCCCACTTCCTGACCGTGGACGCCGAGGTATGCAGGTGAAGGGCAAATACTGGCTGACTGAACCTCAGCCGTTCACGCAACAGGCGGATATCTGACGCGCTGAACTCGCGTACAGGGGAAGGTGACAGGGCTTCGAATTCTCGCATCGTAACCTTGTCGATCAAGCCCGCCTGGTAAAGAGCGCTCATGTCGCGGGAAAGGGATTCAATGATTTTGCTCACAACGAACCTCTATCAGCAGCCCCAGGGAAATAGCCTCATTGAGCTGATGTGATAACAGCTCTAGAAAAACCTTACCGGCATGTTGTAGCGCTCTTTTTTCGATTGCCGAGACGCTTGCCTTTTCGCTTTTGGCAAAACCATGCAGGAACACACATCGATCGCCGAACTTGACAGACAGTAGGGTTCGATAGCCCCGGCTTTTACCGCTGCCTTCCCGAGCGATGCGCTGTTTGTACAAGCCGCTCCCCAGGTCGGCGTCGATCAGGCCACGCTGCATATCTTCGACCGCACGACACAGGCAGGCATCTGCCACCCCCTGCTGCGCTTGCCACCGCATGAAATCCCTGCGCTTGAGTACCTGCATGCCAACGCCTCCGAACATACCCGTAACGGGCATACTTTTCCATGGGCACGTCAACGCCATGCGGTACATATCTATCGAGTTGTGGCCCTGCTCTGCTGGGTGCCCTCTGGCTTGAGAATCACCGTGCAGGTCATGCCCGCCGCGAGAACGAAATCTTCCGGCATCGGGTCGAGGTGGATGCGCACGGGCACGCGCTGGGCCAGGCGGACCCAGTTGAAGGTCGGGTTGACGTCGGCGAGCAGTTCGCGGCTTTGCGGGTTGTCGCGGTCGTAGATGCCGCGGGCAATGCTGTCCACTCGGCCGGTCAGGCGTTCGCCGCTCATCATTTCCAGCTCGGCGCGGTCACCGACGTGCACCTGTGGCAGCTTGGTTTCTTCGAAGAAGCCGTATACCCAGTAGGAGTGGCGGTCGATCAGCGCCATCTTGGCTTCGCCGGCGTGGGCATAGTCACCGGGGTGGACGTTGAGGTTGGTGACATAGCCATCCACCGAGGCGCGCACCTGGGTGCGTGCCAGGTTCAGTTCGGCAGCCTCAAGGCGCGACTGGGCCTGCTGGTATTCGGCCTGTGCGGCCAGGGCCTGATGCCCGGCGTCATCGCGGTTCTCCGCCGAGATCACCAGGGCATCCATGTCGGCGCGGCGCCGCGCGTTGGCGGCGCGCATGTCCCAGGCGGCCTTGCGTGCAGCGACTTCGGCACGCGCCTGGCGCACCGCCAGGCGATAGTGCTCGGCGTCGATCTGCAACAGCAGGTCACCCTTGCTGACCGCCTGGTTGTCACGCACCGCCACCCGCTCCACCAACCCCGAGACATCCGGCGCGACGTTGATGATGTCGGCCCTGACCCGCCCGTCGCGGGTCCAGGGCGTATCCATGTAGTGCACCCACACGGCACGCCCCAGCACCACGGCCAGAGCGAGAATCGACAGCGTCGCGGCAAGACTGAACAGCTTTTTCATCCCAGGTTTTCCCGAGCCAGGCTTCAACGATAAAGGGGCAGCGCCAACGCGCCGAACAGGCAGGCGAACAGGCTCAGGCGCAGCAGCGCCGGGTGCCAGAACAGCCGGTACAGGTCCAGCCCGGATAGCAGCCGGTCGAGCAGCCAGGCGAGGATCATGGCCAGCACGAACAACAGGCCCATGCTTGGCATGTACAGGTCGAAGAACGCGATTTCACGCGGCATTGGCAATCCCTCGGCGGGTATGGGCAGCCAGCGGTGAACGCGGGTCCAGCAGGCAGGTGCGGATGAAGTGCAGGTAGCTCTCCACCCGCCGCAGCGGCGAGGTGTCGAAATGCGAAGCGAAGGGCTCGTCGGTCTGCCTGACCCGCATGATGGCCCGCTCCACCGCCGCCAGGCTGCGCGCTAGATTGCGCGCGTCTGGTTGAATGAACAGGCGGATCAGCGCACGCCCCATGCTACGGATCGACAAACGCCACGAACGGTGCTCGGCGTAGCTGGGGTGCACCGGCAGCAACGCCTGTTCGCGGCGCAACTCGATGATCGCGTGGCCGATTTCCAGCACCACGAACATCCAGCGCAGCAACTGCTGGCGAACCTCGGGTCGGCCGGCGGCCAGGGCATCGGCATGGTGCATCACGTCGCGGGTCTGGCTCTCGAAGCTTGATCCCAGACGCTTGAGCGGCGCGCTGATGGCGAACACCACCTGACGGCGCAGGTCATCCTCCAGGTGGCGCCACATCCAGCGGCTGTTGGGCGGCAGCACCACGGCCCCTGCGGCACTGCACACCAGGGTCGCGACCAGCATCGCCAGGTAATCGTTGATGAATGGGTAAGGCTGGTAGAGCGTCAGGTTGCCCGGCAGCGTACCCATGCAGAAGAACAGCATCAGCCCCAGCCCGATGCCCGACCACTGCACCCGCGACGACAGAAAGGTGCCCAGCGCCAACACCGGGGCCAGCACCAGGCACAGCAAGGGGAAGCCATCGATACGCGGAAACACCAGAAAAGTCTCGACGAAGCCGAACAGCGCGCCAAGTGCGGTGCCGCAGGCCATCTGCAGCGACATGCGCCAGGGATTGGCGTTCATCGATGACAGCGCCACGGTCACTGCCGCAACCAGGATCAGCGTCGCACCACTGGGCCAGGCGGTGAGTACCCACCAGGCGCTCATCAGCGCCACCACCAGGGTGGCGCGGACACCGGCGCCCAGCACCGCCATGCCATGGGTGCGATTGACGAAGGGCTCCTCCCACTGCTCACGCACGTGATTATGGTCAGCCAGCGACGCGTGGGTCAGGGCGTAGTTATGCAGTTCGCTGGCAAGGCGGTAGAGCAACTCGAAGGCGGTGTGGAAATCCAGGCGTTCATCCTGGCTGGGAGCGGCCGCTTCCAGCTCCCGGCGCAGGCGCCGCACCATGGGTGGCAGGTCGGCCTGCCAGTGTTCCAGACGGATCACCAGGCGCGCGGCGTCATCCAGGGTCAGCGCCTGGTCGGCGCAGTGTTCGAGCAACGCCGCCAGGCTGTGCAGCCCTGGCTCGACCTGCCGCAATACGAAGCCCAGGCGCTGGCTGCGCAGGCGCTCCAGCAGCTGGTGCAGGGCATTGAAGCGCGTGGTGATGGCCATGAACTCACTGTTGAGGCGGTTCAGCCGACCATTGCGCCGACGCATGGCCGGGTCTTCGAACAGGGTCACGCTGCGCAGCCCTTCAAGGCCGATGGCCTCGCCGACGAAGCGCAGGTTGCCGGCCTCGAACGCCGCCTGATCGTGGCCATGGCGCAAGCCATCGACGACGAACCGGGCAAACCGGCCGAAGCGCTGGAACAGGCTGTTGCGCAGCGCCGCGCTGGCGCTCTGCGGCAGAATCGCCGCGCTGACCAGGGTGGAACACAGAATGCCGAGGAAGATTTCCAGGACCCGCCACACCGCCGCCATGAATGCCGTCTCGGGTTGCGACAGGGCCGGCAGGCCGATCAAGGCGGCGGTGTAGCCGGCCAGCACGAAGGCGTAGGCGCGAAAGTTGCGAAAGCGCGCAGCCCCCGCCGCGCACAGCCCCACCCACAACGCCAGGCAACCGAGAAAGGGCACCGAGTCCTGACCAAACAGAGCCATCAACAGCACCATCATCGCCGAGCCGGCCAGCGTGCCGAGCAGCCGGTAGAAGCTCTTGGCAAACACCTGGCCACTCTGCGGCTGCATCACCAGCACTACGGTGATCACCGCAATACGCGGCTGTGGCAATTCCAGGCGCAGCGCCAGCCAGTAGGTCAGGAAAGCGGCCAGCAGCACCTTGGCGACGTACACCCAAGTCACGCCATCGCTGCGCAGCCAAAGGTCGAATTCACGACGCCAGGGCAGGCCGCCAACGCGTTGCAGGGCCAGGCTCACTGCCGCCACTCCATGAAACGAGCGCAGGCGCGTAGGGCCGTTCGGGACATTTCAGCATTCATCGGTTCAGTCATCGCCAAAGGGGTTTGCGGAATCAGGAATCAAGGGTTCAGCTGGGCGAGTCCGCCTGCCGTGGCAGGGGCGCGCAAGCGCGGCTCGGCGGGGCTGTCTGCGCCGGCCTGCAGGCCACCACCCAAGGCCACCAGCAGCCCCGCGTAGGCGCCAAGGCGCGCGGCCTCGACCTGCTGCTGAATGTCCTGCTGACGCCACAGCTGGGTCTGGGCCTGCAACACATCGAGGTAGTCCACCAGGCCACGCTGCCAGGCCAGCCGCGCCAGGTCGCAGGCTTTGGCCGCCTTGCTCACCGACTCTGCGGCCAGGGCCTGCTGCTGCTCCAACGACTGACGGCGCGACAACTGGCCGGCCACCTCCTGCAAGGCCGTGACCAGCACCTGCCGGTAATGCGCGACCGCCAAGTCGTAACCGGCATTGGCCTGACCCAGTTCGCTGCGCAGGCGGCCACCGTCGAAGATCGGCAGGCTCAGCGCCGGGCCGGCGTTCCAGGCCTGCTTGCGAGCGTCGAGAAATGCCAGCACGCCACCGCCGGTGGCCATGTAGCCGAAGCTGGCGCGTAGATCGACGTCGGGATAGAAACCGGCCCGGGCGACCTCGATGCCACGCGCCTCGGCCGCAACCTGCCAACGGCTGGCGACCACATCCGGGCGTTGCCCGAGCAATTGCGCCGGCAGCGCCGCTGGCAACGCCAATGCCTGGCGCAGCGCCAGGGTTGGCCGCCGCAGGCTGGCCCCCTGCTCCGGCCCCAGCCCGGCCAGGGCCGCCAGTTGCTGACGGCTCAAGGCGATAGCTTCGTGCAAGGCGTCGATCTGCCGATGGGTCTCAGGCAGCGGCGCCTCGGCGCGGGTCACGTCCAGCTGCGTGCCGATACCGGCTTGCAGGCGCTGCTGGGCGAGGTCGAGGATCTGTCGCTGCTGGCCCAGGGTCGATTCGAGAATCTCCAGCCGCGCATGCTGCAGGGCCAGCTCGATATAGGCACGCACCACGTTGCCCTGTAGCTCCAGCTGCGCCTGACGCTGTTCGGCGGCACGTTGGTGCACCCGGTCCAGTGCCTGCTCGCTGGCGTTGTGCTCACGCCCCCACAGGTCGAGGTCGAAACTCAGCGCCACCGCCAGGTCGTTATCCCAGGTCTGGGTGCTGGCGAGGCTGCCGGGGCCGTAGAAACCATCGTCGGGCCAGCCGCGTCGCGCCAGGTGGCCCGTAGCATTGGCCTGCAGCGCTTCACGCGCCTGGCTGAGGCCGGCGATGGCCCGGGCCTGGCGCACCCGTGCGGCAGCCGCAGCCAGGCTGGGGCTGCCGGCACTGGCCTGCGCCACCCAGGCGTCAAGCTGCGGGTCGCCGTAGGCGCGCCACCACTGCGCAGCCGGCCAGCTGGCTTCACGGTCGGCCAGGTCGATGCCCAGGTCATGGGTGGGAAGGTCGTCACTGAGCGGCTGGATGCCGTGAGTGGAAATACAGCCGTTGAGCAACACGGAGGCTGCCAGGACACTGAGGGTCTTGAGCCCTCTGACGATGCAACGCGGCACTGCTGCAAATTCCCCAGGAGGAAATGAAACGACTGTGAATGCCGCGATTCTAGGGGGCGGCCGAGGCAGCGATAAGCGGGGCCGAATGTGAATCTTTATTGCAGGAACGGCAAGAATGCCGCTGGGTGGATAGACAGGGACTGGTAACTTCGTGTCACAATTTACCCAAACCGTGTACGCCTTTTCTTCCGAGAAACTTCATGGATACCCTGCAAAACATGCGCGCCTTCAGTTGCGTGGCGCAAGCGGGCAGCTTCACTGCGGCCGCCGCACAACTGGATACCACCACCGCCAACATTTCGCGCGCCGTATCCAATCTGGAAGCGCACTTGCAGACCCGCCTGCTCAATCGCACCACCCGGCGCATCGCCCTGACCGAAGCCGGCAAACGCTACCTGCAGCGCTGCGAGCAGATCCTCGCCTATGTCGAAGAGGCCGAAGCCGAGGCCAGCGATGCCCATGCCCGGCCCGCCGGCCTATTGAAGGTGCATTCGATGCCCGGCGTCGGCCAGCACTATGTCATCGATGCCATTGCCAGCTACCGCCAGGATCACAAGGACGTGTCGTTCGACCTGACCCTGACCAACCGCGTGCCCGACCTACTGGAAGACGGCTATGACGTGTCCATCGTGCTGGCCAGCGAACTGCCGGACTCGGGCTTCGTCTCGCAACGCCTGGGCATCACCTACAGCATCGTCTGCGCCTCCCCCGCCTACATCGCGCGGCGCGGCATGGCGCATCGACCCGCCGACCTGCTCACCCATGACTGCCTGCGCCTGGTCAGCCCGGTGTTCCCGCTGGACAAGTGGCAGTTCACCGGGCCGGATGGCCAGGAAGGCGTCAGCCTCAACAGCTCGCCGTTCCTGGTCAATTCCGCCGAAGCCATGAAGACCGCCATCGCCAGCGGCATGGGCGTGGGCATCCTGCCGATCTACTCGGCCATCGACGGCCTGCGCGATGGCACCCTGGTGCGCGTGCTGCCGCGCTACCGCTTCCAGGAACTCAACCTGTACGCCGTGTACCCCTCGCGCCAGTACCTGGACGCGAAGATCAAAACCTGGGTGGAATACCTGCGCAGCACCCTCCCGGCCATCCTCGCCGCCGACGAGACAGACCTGCAGGCGCATACTCCGGCCTAGGCCTGGCGCACATCGGCAGGAACGGCTCCAGCCTTAAAGGACCAGGCGAGTTCTCGTCAGTCGTCCGATAAGAAAACGGCTGACCACGAAGGCCCGGAATGTTAGCGTGCTACGCATTCAACCGCTCGAGAGTGACCGCACAATGAAAAAAACCGTACTCGCCTTCAGCCGTGTCAATCCGCAAATGGCCGAACGCCTGGCGCAGGACTTCAATGTGATCATCCCCGACCCGAAACAGGGGGATATCGCGGCGCAGTTCAACGAAGCGCTGCCCGAGGTCCATGGCCTGATCGGCGCCGGACGCAAGCTGGGCCGCGAGCAACTGGCCGACGCGAAGAATCTGCAGGTGGTGTCGAGCATTTCGGTGGGCTACGACAACTACGACGTGGACTACCTCACCGAGCGTGGCATCCTGCTCACCAACACCCCGGACGTCCTGACCGAGAGTACTGCCGACCTGGGCTTCGCGCTGATCATGAGCAGCGCCCGCCGGGTCGCCGAGCTGGACGCCTACACCAAGGCCGGCCACTGGACACGCAGCATCGAGCCGCCGCATTTCGGCACCGATGTGCATGGCAAGACCCTGGGTATCGTCGGCATGGGCAACATCGGTGCCGCCGTGGCCCGTCGCGGCCGCCTGGGCTTCAACATGCCGATCCTGTACAGCGGCAACAGCCGCAAGACCGCCCTGGAGCAGGAACTGGGCGCGCAGTTCAGAACGCTTGATCAACTGCTCGCCGAAGCCGACTTCGTTTGCCTGGTGGTGCCGCTGAGTGACAAGACCCGCCACCTGATCGGCCGCCGCGAACTGGCGCTGATGAAGAAGAGTGCCATCTTGGTGAACATCTCGCGTGGCCCGGTGGTCGACGAGCCGGCACTGATCGAGGCGTTGCAGAACGGTACCCTGCGCGGCGCCGGCCTGGACGTCTACGAGAAGGAACCGCTGGCCGAGTCGCCACTGTTCCAGCTCAGCAATGCCGTGACCCTGCCGCATATCGGTTCGGCGACCACCGAGACCCGCCAGGCGATGGCCGACCTGGCCTGCCAGAACCTGCGCAGCGCCCTGCTCGGCGAGCGTCCGCAGAACCTGGTCAACCCGCAGGCCTGGAAGGCCTGATCAGGCCAGTTTGCCCGCCGCCGTGGCCACCACGGCGCGCGGCTTGCGAAACACCAGCACGTTACCCGCCATCACCAGCGCCAGGCCGGCCAGTGCCGGCAGCGTCCACTGGTAGCCTTCGGCATAGGCCGAAATGTTCAGCGCCACCACCGGGAACAGCACCGTGCAATAGGCGGCACGTTCCGCGCCCATACGCCCGACCAGGGTCAGGTAGGCGGTGAAGGCAATCACCGAACCCGGAATCACCAGGTACAGCAGCGAGCCGACATAGCGCGTCGTCCACTCGAAATGCAGCGGTACGCCACTGACCAGGCAATACAGACTCAACAGCACAGCGCCGTAGAGCATGCCCCAGGCATTGGTGGTCAGCGGCTTGAGGCCGGCCTTCTGTTGCAGGGTCGAGAGCATGTTGCCCGCCGAGAAGCACAGCGTGCCAAGCAAGGCCAGGCCCAGCCCCAGCAGGGTCTCCTGGCTGGCGGGATGACCGACCAGCTCGGGCCAGAACAGGCAGGCCAGCCCGGTCAGGCCCAGGGCCGCTCCGGTGAGCACGTTGCGGGCGATGCGCTGGCCGAAGAACAGCCGGGCATTGAGGGCATTCCACAGCGTCGAGGTGGAGAACACCACCGCGATGAGGCCGCTGGGAATCCACTGGCTGGCGGTGTAGAAGCATATGAAGTTCAGGCAGAACAGGCACAGGCCCTGGGCCAGGCAGATCCACTGCCCGCGCCGGTCGACCGCTTGCAGGCGCCCGCTGAACAGCAGCACGACGAACAGCAGCAGCGCCGCCAGGCCGAAGCGATAGGCGATCGACAGGGCAATGGCCACCTCGCCCAATTGCAGTTTCAGGGCGATCCAGGTGGTGCCCCAGATCAGCACGGTGAGCAGGTAAAGCGAGAGGTTCATGATGTGGCTCCTGTGTGAGCCTGGATTCTCTGCACGGCAGGCCCGGGCCGCTTGCACAATCTTGCGCATTTAGCGGTTGCCCCGCTGGCAAGCGCCGCCATGCGGAGTAGGATGAAGGGCCTCAAGGAGTTGCCATGTCGCTCGATAGCATCCAGGTCTTCCAGTCGCTCAACAGTTCGCCCCATGCCCATCTGGAGCAGAGCGCGCGGCTGGGTGACGGCCTGAACGCCGCGCTATGGAGCAACCACCATGACATCCGCGAGTATCACGCGCCTGACCATCACACGCTGTCGTGCTACATCGCCGACGGCACCGGCACCTTCCGTCGTGACCGCCCGGACCAGAAGGGCTCGCCCGGCAAGCTCTGTGTGCTGCCGGCCGGCCATGAGTCGGCATGGGTGATCAATGGCCGCATTCGTCTGGCGCACCTGTATATCAGCCCCGAGCAGTTCGCCCTGGGTTGCGTGACCCTCTTGGACCGCGAGCCCCGCACCCTGCAGCTGCAGGAAAACACCTTTCTCGACGATGCCTGCCAGGCCGACAACTTCAGGCGCCTGATAGGCCTGAACTGGCATGAACCCGGCGAACGCCTGCTGACCAGCAGCCTGGCCCACGACATGCTCAGCCATGCGCTGCTGACCCAGGTCGGCCTGCGCGATGGCCTGCGCCTGAAGGGCGGCCTGGCGCCGCACCTGTGCAAGCGGCTGGTGGACTTCATCGAAACACATCTGGACGAAGGCTTGAGCCTGGGGCAACTGGCCGAACTCTGCGCGCTGTCGGAATACCACTTCGCACGGATGTTTCGCAGCAGCTTCGGCATGCCGCCGCACCGCTACGTGCTGCAACGCCGCCTGCAACGGGCCAGGCACCTGCTGCGCGAATCCGCCGTGCCGCTGGGTGACGTCGCCCTGGCCTGTGGTTTCGCCAGCGCCAGCCACTTCACCAATCGCTTCCGCCAGGCCATGGGCGCGACACCGGGGGAATACCGGCAGGCGTTTGCCTGAGCCTCCTACCCGGCCTGACTGACCCGTATTGGTTTTAGCCGCGAAAAGCCAGCAACAAGGTCCTAACCGCCCCAGACGATGTAGCTTTGCAGGGCCACGACAGGGCTGGCCAGCAGGCCAACGAGCGCCAGGCGTACCACCCAGCGTGGCTGGTACGGCATGAGGAACACCAGCAACACACCGCTGCCCATCAATACCGCTGCCCACTCCACCAGCCCCATGGTCACGCCACGGGTAGCGACAGCGCCGCACAGCGATAGCGCCAACAGCAACCAGCCCGCGCTGCGCAGCAAGAGGCAGCGTCGAGTACCCGGCTTGCCACCCAACAGGTCGGCGTAGTGGCGCTCCATCGACAGGCATAGGGCGGTGAAGCCGCTGTAGCACAGCAGCGCGGGCAATAGCATCAGTGAAGCTCCCTGGCAGCCGCCGCCGCGACAGTCGCTTGCCGGTGCTGCGCGCGTGGTGCCGATACCGGCGGGCGCTGACGGAATTTCCAGGCCAGCCAGCCCAGCAACAGGCCGGTCGCCAGGGCCGCCAGGTCGAAGCCGGGCAATACCCAGTCGCCGCGTTGCCAGGCTGCCAACAGGTAAGGCCCGGCGCTGAACAGGTCCAGCAAAGGCAGGCAGGCGAATAGCACGGCGCCAAGTCCCAGTTGCTCACGCCAGGCCGCCCGGCCGTCACGCAACAGGGCATGCAGCAACGCCAGGGCCCAGATCAGGAAGAACACCTTGACCTCCCAAGCGGCTCGCCCGGCCATGCCCACCGGCAACAGGCGATTGGCCCAGAACAGCGCCGCTACGCCCAGCAGCAGGCCGGCCATGCTGGCGATGTTGAGCACCTGCACCAGCCGCAGCTCGAAAGGCAGCACCCCCGTCTTGGCATGTCTGGCGGCGCGCTTGCCCAGCCACATCACCAGCCCGCTACCGATCATGGCGGTACCGCCGAGGCCGAACACGAAGTACAGCCAACGCAGCGGGGTGCCGGCGAAGTGCCCCATGTGCAGGTCCCAGAAGCCCTCGGTGATCACCGAAGGCGCGCCCCGCACCGGCTCCGTGTCGCCCAGCAACAGGCCGCTGGTGGCGTCGAACCTCAGGGTGTCGCCGTCACGACGCACCACGCGGTCGTGGCCATCGCGATACAGCAACGCCGTGGCACTGGCATCGCCCGGGTTGTTGACCACGATGCGCTCGATACGGTTAGCCCCCCAGCGGGCATCGGCCAGCGGTACCAGCGCCTCGAGGCGTGCCAGCGGCACCGCGACGCCCTTGGCCGGCGGCTGGGCGAAACCGGGATACACCTCGTCGTAGAAAGCCCGGGTGTCGCTGCCGTAGTGGGCGATGATGCTCGCCGGCATGACCATCGAGGCGAAGAACAGCAGGCTGCTGTAGGTGATCATCAGATGGAACGGCAAGATCAGCACGCCCAGGGCGTTATGCCCGTCCAGCCAGGAACGCTGGCCCTTGCCGGGACGGAAAGTGAAGAACTCCTTGAACAGTTTCTTGTGCACGATGATGCCGGTGACCAGGGCGATGAACATCACCATCGCGGCGATGCTGGTCAGCCAGCGTCCCCACGGGTACGGCACTTCAAGCTGATAGTGAAAGTTATAGAAAAAGTCCCCGCCTCGGGTTTCCCGCGCCTGGACGGGCGCACCGCTCTGCGCGTCGACAAGGGTTCGCTCGACGCGCCCCCGCTGGCCGGGGGCGGCGGCACCGATGCTGAGCAGCTGCATGCCGGGCGTGCGCGCGTCGGGCAGGTTGATGATCCAGCGCGCTGCACTCGGTGCATGGCCCTGCAGGTAGTCCTGCGCCACCTGGACGCTACGCGCGCTGTCCAGCGGATGGGAAGCCAGTTCCGGTGTCATCCATTGGGTGATCTCGGCGCGGAAATACGACAGCGTGCCGGTAAGGAAGATGGCGAACAGCAGCCAGCCGAAGACCAGCCCCAGCCAGGTGTGCAGCCACGCCATGGCCTGGCGCAGGCCCTCCCTCATGACAGCCAGCGTCCTGCTGCCCAGACCACCGCCAACACCGCGCAGCCCAGCGCGACACCAGTCCAGGCGCGCCATGCCGTGCGGCAGGCGAAGCAGCCGATGAATACCCCCAGGTAAGCCAGGAACGACAGCATCATGCCGGCCATCACGGCTTCGCCACGCGGCAGCGGCAGCCATTGGCTGACGCACACACTGAACAGCGAAGCGAACAGGTAGCCGCCCAGGCTAGCGACGATGAAGCGCGAAGCCACGGCCAGCCGATAGGTCGTGGAAGGGCCGGTTTTCTCGGGCCTGGTACGGCGCGCACTCGCCATGGGTACAGGGTGGATCAGAGTGTCGTCCATCAGGAGACTCGCGGCCGGTAACAGGAGGCGAGGCCGGGCAGAGCGGCGTGCCAAAACGCAGCGATAATAATGATAAATATTCTCAAAAGCAAAGACGCCGGATGGCGCCCTTACGGCCTGCGCCGCAGCCTCATGCCCCGCTCGTTGATCGCGACAAATTGGCGGCTGGGTATTCCAGAACGGGTTTCACCGCCTGACAGGCCGTTCTTCTTCCCCCGTTATTTGAGTATGGAAGTTGCAACCTGACTCGCACATAACGGACGCGCGAAGTCTGTTCTTTCACGAATCTTTCACTCGGGCTTTACACGCCAACTACATGGGCACTTGGTAAGCGATGGTTAATCCCCACAGGCCTGCAAACTTCAGTGACATTCTGACGCACAGAAGCCACTTTCGGCGAAGCCGGGTTAGGGGCAAAACGTCTGGAAATGATGACGAAAATCAAGGGATTCGCGGCCAATTTCGCACCCGAAAAAAACGCCCGGGCCTTTGCTGCCAAATATTTCTTCAAGCCAAGGGCTTGAAATAAAAAACAAATGGCGCCAACACTGTAATCGAGCGCGGACATGCAGTGACTGAATGCTCAGACGCCGAACGAGCCGCCTCGCTTCAAGCACGAGTTAGCCCTAGTAAGGATCGACTATGCAAATCCAGGTCAACAGCGATAACCACATCGAAAGCAGTATCCGACTGGAGAATTGGGTTCGTTCTACCCTCGAAAGCACACTCGAACGCTACGACGATTACATCACCCGCGTGGAAGTCCATCTGCGCGACGAAAACGGCGACAAAGCCGGCCCCAACGACATTCGCTGCCAGATGGAGGCACGCCCCAAGGGCCATCAACCGATTTCCGTGACCCACAAGGCCGACACACTGGACTTGGCGGTGGACGGCGCAGCCAGCAAGCTGGACCACGCCCTGGAACACCTGATCGGCAAATTGCGAGACAAGCAGCGCCACGCGCAGACCACCGCGCCCTTCGATCCTGAAAACGCCGATGCGCTGCTGCAGGAAGAGTTTCTCGAGAACGAGCAGGCCAAGGAAGCCGAGCGGCTGTCCTGACCCCTCCCCCGTCACCGCAAAGCGGGCCTGTAACGGCCCGCTTTTTTTGTGCCCGGATTTTTATCCGCGAAGTGGCCTGATGCGTGCATGGATGGGAACGACGGCATGGCTGAGGAGATCGGCAAACGGCCGGACAGGGACGACCGCTTATCCGCCACTGAGAACCAAAAGGATTAATGGCCGGTCAACTTATGCAGAACCCATGAGCAGGTACCGACAATGGATAATTCTGACAATCCTTTTCAGATGATCACTGATACGTTCGCCCCGGAGTATCGGGTGAACCTCAGCATTCAGGGACTGGATGGCAGCATCATGCTCACGTTGTCCAATGAAACCGGTGTGGTCGCCAAGCGCCTGATCAGCCCGGAACAGCGCAACGAACCCAAACGGCTGCGGCGCCTGATCGAAAGCGTGCAGTTCGGCATTGCCATAGAGCAAGGCCACAGCGCCGTGACACTGCTCGAAGCGATGACCGACCAGGATCGGCTCAAACAGCTCGCCGCGCCAGCCAGCCGTCGCCTGCCACAAGGCAACCGCGTAGGCATGGCGATGTGAAACTCTCGCCTGGCAGCATGCCCCATAAAAAAGCCCGGTGCTCCAACACCGGGCTTTGCGCATCTGCAGGGGCCACCGACAGCGGGCATCACTTCTCGGTGAGGTTATCCCCGACATACTCGCCACTGGCATCGATGGCCTTGCTCGACGGAAAGCGATACGAGGCATAACGCACCGCCAGCACCGACAGCGCCAGGAAGAAGATGCCGCCACACAGGTACAGCAAGCCGATGTCCGGCGCCTTGTGATGCGAGACATCACCGATCAGGTAGCGCGTCAGTGCGGTGATGGCGATGTACAGCAGGAAGCGGATCGGCAGGTGGTTGGTCTTGAAGTAGATCCCCACCATGGCGCCCAGCTCCAGATAGATGAACAGCAGCAGGATGTCATCGACGCTGGCCTGGCCCTTGTCGATCATGCCCGTAAAGGCCATGACCGACGCCCAGGCGGTGACGGCTCCGATGGCGAACAGCCCCAGGTAATGAAAGCCCTCGACCAGCAGGTTGCCGATGGAGTTGGCACCGTCGTGCATGCGTTTACGGCCGTTGTCCGCCCATTTCATCTTGCGTGTCCTCGAATTCCCAACCCGTTGTGGGCGCAGGCTTTTTAAAGCAGGATCAAGGCCATATCCAGCATCGGCGCTGTGGCCAGTTGTCGCAAGGGCGGTCCTGGCGTGAAAAGAAATTCACGTGCCACTATCCAGATACGCTGCCAATGGCTTATGCTGAACACTGTATATAAATACAGTTAACCCTATTTCTTTCTGGAAGGCTCGTGAGGTGGTGAATGGCCGTCGAAGTGGTATACCGCAGCAGCCGAGATCTGGAGCGCCTGTTCATGGATAAAGCCGAAGCTGATCGTCATGACAAGATGCTCGAACTCGCTGAACTGCTGGCAACAGTGTTGGGCAAGGCGGTTCCGTCGCTGAGCGAAGACCAGGTCGAAGAAGCCGGTATCTATATGGCGAAGAACCGCGACGTGTTCGCCCGCGCCTTCAAGAGCCAGCCAGACGCCCTGAACGAATTGCTCAATGATGCCGAAGCCGAATGACGATTTGGCGACGCCAGGGGAATGAGGGCATTGCAGACCCGTCAGCGGAGCGAACGCCGCCGACGGGTTTCCTGCATGGGGCTATTCAGCCTGCTCCAGGGCCTGCACCAGCGCCTTGAAGAATCTCGCGGCTTCCCCACCGGTCACCGCACGGTGATCGAAGGACAGCGACAACGGCAGAATCGGGTGGATCACCACTTCGCCGTCGACGGCCACCGGCTCCTGGCGAATGCCGCCAGCACCGAGAATAGCCACCTGGGGCGGGACCACCACCGGGTTGGCATAGCGGCCGAACAGGGTGCCGAAGTTCGACAGGGTGATGGTCGCGCCCATCATTTCCTGTGGCGGAATGGACCGCGCCTTCACGTCGGCACGCAAGCGGCTCAGCCCTTCCTTCAGGTCCTGCGCCTCGCGGTTACCCACGTCACGCAGCACCGGCACGAACAGCCCGTCCGGGGTATCCACCGCAATCCCCAGGTCGAGCCGCTCATGCTGGCGGATCGAAAGTGACTTTCCATCGAACCAGCTGTTGAGCACCGGCTCGACCTTGCAGGCCTCGGCCATGGCCTTGCCCAGGCGAATCAGCGGGTCCCGGGCTTCGGCCCAACGGTGCAGGTCGGCATCGGCATACAGGGTCACCGGCACCACCTCGGCATGCGAGCGCGCCATGTTGATCGCCATGCTGCGGCGCACGCCGCGCAGCTTCTGGCCACCGAAGCGATCACGCTCGGCCTGCGCGGCGCGCTCGACATCCGCGCGAGTAATCAACCCATCGTTGCCGCTGCCCTCCAGGCCATTGAGTTCCACCCCCAGTTGCCGGGCCAGCTGGCGGACCGCTGGCGTAGCGCGGGTCGCCAGGTGTTCGCGGGTCGAGGGTGCGGCACCGACGAAGAACTGGTCTTCCAGGCTGCCACCGCCTTCGAGCTTGCCCACCACCGTACCGTTGTCTCCATCGCCGTCGAAGGCCACCAACGGCTCACCGACATGCAGAATGTCGCCGTCCCCCCCGAACAGCTTGGTGATCACCCCGTCATAGGGCGCCGGAATGTCCACCAAGGCCTTGGCGGTTTCCACCGAGACCAACAACTGATCGGCTTTGACGCTGTCGCCGACCTTGACGTGCCACTGCACCACTTCCGCTTCCTGCAGTCCTTCGCCCAGATCGGGCAGTTTGAAGAATTTCATCGCAAGCCTCCTCGGGTCTCAGGCGTATTCCAGTGCGCTATCGCAGGCGTGGAGAATGTCTTCCACACCGGGCATGTACAGCTGTTCCAGGCGGTACAGCGGCGGCGGAATGTCCGGCGCCGTGACGCGCTGGATCGGCGCATGCAGGTCCAGCAGCGCACGTTCGTAGAGGCTGGCGGCGATTTCCGCCCCTACCCCGCAGGAACGTGGCGCTTCATGGACGATCACGCAGCGCCCGGTCTTGCGTACCGAGGCTTCCAGAGTGTCGAGATCGAGGGGTTTGACGCAGGCGACATCGATGACTTCCGCCGACACGCAGCGCTCGGCCAGGGCCTGCGCCGCCTGCAGGGTTTCATGCACGCTGGCGCCCCAACTGATCAGGGTGATGTCGCTGCCTTCGCGCAGGGTGAAGCAGGTGTCCAGCGGCAGGCGCTTGCCGTCATCGACCAGCGGTTGCGGATTCATGCGGTAGAGCCGGGTGGGTTCGAGGAAGATCACCGGGTCGGGATCATCGATGGCCGCCAGCAGCAGGCCATAGGCGCGCGCTGGGGACGACGGGATGACCACGCGCAGGCCGGGAATGTGCGCGAACAGCGCTTCGGTGCTTTCGCTGTGGTGCTCCGGCGCACGAATGCCGGCGCCCATCGGGCTGCGCAACACCATCGGGCAGGTCAGTCGGCCGCGGGTGCGGTTGCGCAGGCGGCTGGCATGCGACACCAGGTGTTCCATGGCCGCATAGATGAACCCCAGGAACTGGATCTCCAGCACAGGCTTCAGGCCTTGGGCAGCCATGCCCACCGCCAGGCCGCCGAGCATGGTTTCGGCCAGTGGCGAGTCGATCACCCGCTTGAAGCCAAAGCTGTCGCGCAAGCCTTGAGTGGCGCGGAACACCCCACCGTTGACCCCGACATCCTCCCCCAGTACCACGATGTTCTCGTCTTCGGCCATGGCCCGGTGTAAGGCCAGGTTGACCGCTTCGAGCAAGGTCACTTTGTCATTGTTCATGATGCTCGCCTCCCCCACGCCGTGCGACACGCTCTAGGAACCACTCTCGCTGCTCGGCCAGGGCCGCCGGCCATTGCGCATAGACATGGTCGACGGCCGACTCGGCCAGTTGCGCAGTGGTGCCCTCGTAGGCGCTCACGGCGGCCTGGATCTGCGCCTGGCATTCGCTGACCAGCGCCTGCTCGCGACTTTCGTCCCAGATGCCCTGGGCAGCCATGAAAGTCTGCAGACGCTTGATCGGTTCCTCGTTCCAGGCCTGGCGCACTTCGTCGGCCGGACGATAACGGGTGGCGTCGTCGGCGGTGGTGTGGTCGCCCAGGCGATAGCTCATGCACTCCAGCAACACCGGGCCCTTGCCCTTGCGGGCACGCTCCAGCGCGACCTGCATGCGATCGTAGACCGCGAGGATGTCGTTGCCATCGACCTGTTCGCCATGAAAGCCCGCCCCCACGGCCTTCTGCGCCAGGGTCGGCGCTCCGCACTGGATGCGCCGTGGCACCGAGATCGCCCACTGGTTGTTGTTGACCACAAACACCACAGGCAGCTGCCAGGCACCGGCCACGTTGAGCGCTTCGAGGAAGTCGCCCTTGCTGGTGGCGCCATCACCACAGGTGGTGACCGCGACACGATGTTCGCCACGTACCTTGAAGGCGCTGGCCACGCCGCAGGCATGCAGGGCCTGGGTGGCGATAGGCACGCAGATCGGGAAGTCCTGCGCCGCAGCAGGCTCGGCGTAGGCACTGCCGCGCTCGTCGCCGCCCCAGTACAGCAGAATCTCGTCCATGCGCACGCCACGCATCAACTGCACGGCGGTGTCGCGGTAGTAAGGCACCAGCACGTCTTCAGCGCGCATCAGGCTGCCGAGCGCCACGCCGATGGCTTCCTGGCCAAGGGTCGGGGCGAAGGTGCCGATACGGCCGGTGCGTTGCAGGGCGACGGTTTTCTGGTCGAACAGACGGGTCAGGACCATCTGCCGATAGAGACGGGTCAGCAGGTTGAAATCATCGGCCCAACCGGGCAAGGGGGCAATCAGTTGGCCGTCGGGGGCCAGGTAGCGGGTGTACGCAAGCTCACTCTTGTTATTGGACATTGCCTACTCCAGACACGCAGGTCGTGCGTGATGATCGTGGTTCGCGGCTTGTGGCTGCATGGAACCGTCGGGCGGCACCGGGTATAGGTGCGCTAGCCGACATTCAGGAGGTGTTCTGCCAAGGCCTGGGCAATTCGCGCGGGTGAGCGCTTGTGTGCTTGAGAATGGGCATAGACCTCTGTCAATCGTAGCCCTATTCGGGAAATGTGCGCGGCGATCGTCGCGGCGCTGTCGCCGCGGTGCTGGAGAGCGACCTTGATCAGCCCGCCACAATTGATGATGTAATCCGGGGCATAGAGAATCCCGCGACGCTCCAGCTGATCGGCCATCTCCAGGCTGCTCAGCGGATTGTTGGCGGCACCGGCCACGGCGGCGCAGCGCAACTGCATCAGCGTGGCGCTGTTGAGCACCTTGCCCAGGCCGCAGGGCGCCAGGATGTCGCAAGGCGTGCCGAGCAGCGTTTCGCAGGCCACCGGGTGCGCGTTGAACGCTTGCATGGCGCGCTGCACCTTGCGATTGTCCAGGTCGCTGACCAGCAACTCGGCGCCGGCGGCATGCAGGTGCCCGGCCAAGGCATAGCCCACGTGCCCCAGTCCCTGGATGCCCACCCGCAACCCTTCCAGATTGTCACTGCCCAGGCGTGCCATGGCAGTCGCCCGGATGCCGGCGAACACCCCAAGCGCGGTATGCGGTGACGGGTCCCCCTCCTCGCTGGTACTGGTGACATGCCGGGTATGCAGCGCAACGCGATCCATGTCGGCGCTGCACGTACCGCTGTCCACGGCGGTGATGTAGCGGCCCTGCAGGGTTTCCACGAAACGCCCGAACGCCTCGAACAGCGCGGCGCGATCAGGCTGGTGCACCGGGCGCATGATCACCGCCTTGCCACCGCTCAGTGGCAGGCCGGCGAGCACGGCCTTGTAGCTCATGTTCCTGGCCAGCTGGATGGCGTCTTCGATGGCGCTTTCTTCATCGACATAGGTGAGGTAGCGACAGCCGCCCAGCGCCGGGCCCATGCGCGCATGGTGAATGGCGATGACGGCCCTAAGCCCCGTGCTGGGGTCGCAGGCCAGATGCAGGGTTTCGGCGCGGCTGCCATGCAGGAGAGCGAACATGGGCATACTCCTGTGCAGACTCAGTGAACGTCTTTCAAGCCGGAGTATAGGCTGCACAGTGGCCTGTACCTGACCGTTCGGGAGGAAGCAGCCGAGGCTGGACGAACACCGTCCGCAGGGTCTAAAAAAGGAGCAGCCGCGTCACGGCGTTCAGAAGGAGGACCCCATGACTCCCCGTCAACAGTGCCTGAACTGCATGCAGCGTACCCCGCCGGCAGTATTCGAGGCCGCCTTGTGGATCGCCGCCGAACACGACCCTGGCTTCCAGCCGGCGCATATCGTCGAGGCCATGGATCGCCTGCTGCGGCGTATCAGTACCGCGCTGCCCGCAGCCCCTGCCGTCGAGCTGGCGCAGCCACTGCTGCGTGAAATGAACCACCTGGGCTTCCAGCGTGACGAATGGAATCCGCCCAAGGCGGAGTCGGCCATGCTGCACCGGGTGCTCGAACGCCAGCGCGGCCAGCCCCTGAGCCTGGCGCTGCTCGCCATGGAGCTGGCCAGGCGCCTGGAGATCCCCCTCGAAGGCGTCAACTTTCCCGGGCATTTCCTGCTCCGGGTGCCCGGCGCTGACCATGTACTGGACCCGTGCAACGGTCGCCGCCTGTACCCCAAGGACTGCCGTGAACTGCTGGTGCGCCAGTACGGCCCGGACATGCCGCTACGTGCCGAACACATGGTCCGCGCCAGCCCACTGAGCCTGGTGCAGCGCCTGTCGCGCAACCTGCGCCACCTGCACCAGATCAACGGCGATTTCCTCGCCGCCCTACAGGATGCCAACCGGATCATCGAACTGGGCGACGCCACCGGCAGCGACTACATGGCCCGCGCCAGCCTCTACCAGACGCTGGAGTGCCCCCAGGCCGAACGCTTCGACCTGGAACATGCGCTGCTGCTCAGCGAAGACCCCCTGCAGCGCCTGCGGCTGACCGAACGGCTCGGCCAGTTGCCAACCAACCGACTGCATTGACCGGGCCTCAGGGCAGCTTGGGGGTTGGCGTGGGAGCGCGCTTGCCGTTGCGCTCCTGGGCCTTGATCTTGAGCATCTCGTAACTGTCACCGGACTCGGCGAAGGCCTGCAGGTTCTGCATCACGTGAATGGTACGCACGTAGTCCGGCAGCAGTGTCTCGGCGTAGCGATCGCCCCACTGGGTCCTTTCCTTCATCTGCGCGATACGGTTGGCGAGAAATTCCAGCGCGTTGATCGGCTGCTCGACGTTCAACACCTTGCCCTGTGCGTCGAACTCCGCCCCGGTGCGGCTCATCAGGTCGGCGGTCAGGTTGTCGATGAAGCCCAGCTTGAACAGCAGCATGCCCGCCTCGCCCAGCGCCTTGGGGCTGATGTGCGCAGGATTGAAGCCCTTGAACAGCGGTTTGAGCCTCTGTTTTTCCATTTCCAGCGCATTGAGGGCCAGGGCGTTCTGGCCGATCTCGCTGAGCACTTGCTGGGCCTGCATGGACGTTGGCGCGGCCGCTTCTTTCCTGGCCGGCAGGGCTTTGATGGTGAAGGGCGGTAAATCCCCCCAGATGGATTTGGCCATGATCGAACTCCAAGTAGCGAAGGCAGTTATCGAACTATCGGTCGGCCGGACTAATTTGCTGAGTCGCTGAAGAGTTTTCGGAACGGGATGACACGCCTGCCGGAAAACGCTCCTTATTAGGTTGCAGGCGTTTTGCAAATCTGCTGCACAGGTTCAACACCCCACGAAAAACCGCGACAATTTCACCACCCAAAGCCACCGAGATTATTCCTACCTTAGTTTCGGATCCGGGACTACATGCTGCAAAACGAAAATATGTTTAAAAATTAAAAGTGCTGAATGAATTCAAGCAACGCGTTGATCGTCAGCACGATAAAAGAAAGGACTCTTTGCCTGAAAGGGCATAAATAGATATGAAGAACACGACATGAAAAAGATTATCTTCGCCACTTTGGCACTCACCTCGCCCCTGACAATGGCCGAGGATCATTCGATCACCAAGGTCTCCAAGCCAGGCCAAGTCAACATCGTCAAGGATGGCGTCGGCCTGGCTTTCTTCAACCTTCGTTTTGGAGATTTTCCGAAAGCGTCGATAGGTAAGGAAAAGCATCTGAAGAAAATTGAATGGCACACTACCTCCTATCCAGATAATGCCCAAGAACATGTAGAACTTTGCTATTACCCGCACGGCAGCCTCAAGCAAGAGCATTGCACGCCCATTAACCCCGGATCGACAGGCGAGACAGACCTTTTCAACATCTACAAGTTTGAAAGTTACTCGTACGCCGTCATCAAACACCGAATAAATGGAGGTAGCCAGCCTGGGCGCGCCAGCGATCAAGACCGCGTCACTTTCTATTACAGCTACTAATTAATATTAAAAAACTTTGATGTCGGGCCTCACCTAGCGAGGCCCTTCCACAACGACAAGAGTGGGTTCATCATGATCAGCGACATCACAACATTGCGCGTAAGTCCTCTGTCCACTCCAGCCATGACTTCCTCGAAAGAAGCCTACGCTGCAGGCATCGAATTAATAGAGCCGCAATCATCAGACCGGCTTTCACTCATGGCCCAGCATTTAAGCAGGGCCGCTTCCAGCTCATGGGCTTGTCAACCCGCCCCGTCGCTCCAGCAGGCCAGGCTCGAATCGGCCCGCCTGCTGGCCCCCCTGACCGACGACGTCTATCAACAGAACAAGGCCACCCATGACGCCGAGACACCGGCGACCCAGGATGGAGAATGGCTAAGCCGCACGCGCCAGGCCACAGATTTTCTCGAAGGCAGGGCCAGCGATCCCTTTCAGGGCCTGTCCCAACCACAACTGGCGCTGGTGGCATGGGACGACAGCCAGACCTTCACCATCAATGAGCGCCGAGCCGCCTGGTTGACACTCAAGAGCATGCAGAACGTGCAGCAGCACCGCTTCGCCGCCGATGCTCAGCAGGAACTGGCGAGCACCGGCAGGGTGGAGAACACCCTCAAACAGGCTCTCACGCATTACCGGCAGTTGTCGGCGATGGAGCAGGCCCAGCTCCCGGAGGGCTATATCGAGCGGCTTGAAAAGGCCCTAGCCCGCGCTGCGGGTTCGGAAGGTGCCCAGCGCGCACGGCTGGATACCCCAGCCCTGATCCAGGAACTATTCCTGTCGCGCAGTGGCGTAGCGGTTGCAGCCGCAGTCGAAGACGATACCTTGAACGTTCCGCGTACCAAAGACACCCAGGGTTACCGCACGCTGGTCGAGCGGCTGTATGGGAAATTCGAACATCCGCTGATCGAGCCATCGCAGCGGCGCAGCTTAGTGAACATGGGCCGGGGTCTATATGATTTCCTGACTCAGGAAGATCGTTTTCTGCTGGCACAGATGTATGACTATTCGCAGGGGCAAGGGGCAGATCTGCGTTACGTCGACAAATTAGCCTACGAACTCGGGGGCTATCGAGAATTGGACGATGGTCGTGTGATGCTGAACCTGAACGCTCATAAACAGCGCGACCAAGAGGGATTCCGCCTTTCGTACGACTTCACCCCTGAAAATGCAGAGATCATCAACCGTATCCGTAGCAGCGAAGCGTTCAAGACGACACTTCTGGATACCCGCTTTCTGGAATTCGCTTTCGACCCCGGCTTTCGTCCCTTCAGCAACGGCAGCGACAAGCGCTTCCTGGAGCAGATGGTCACACGCTTTTCGGCCCAAGGCGGTAAGGACTATGCTCTGGACGCCCGCTTCGCGCACTACGATCACGACCCCAAGACCAAAGACAAGATCGTGCACCGCTCAAGCCATGCCGAACGGTCACCACGTTGGGAGCCTATGTTCGTCAGCACCAAAGACGGCTGGGCCATTACCGCCAAGGGCAAGGCCGCCGGCTTCGGGCTGGACCCGGTGAGCGGCGGGCTGGTGATTCACACACCAAGCGCCATGCCTGCACCGAAGACGGACGAGAACATGGCAGGCTGGGTGCAGCAGCGTGTCAAAAAAGCCAGCCTGCTGCACCCTTTCATGATGATGGTGGCCAAGTACAAGGCCCAAGGGCGGGTCCGCAGGCCGTAAGCGCTACGAGCCATTCACGGCAGGATCTGCCTGCCCGGATGGCTCAGGCCAGCCGTTGCATCCACTGCGCCAGCCAAGGCTCGGCGTCGGTGTCGGGCGTGACGGTTTCGCTGGCATCCAGGCGCAGCATGTCCTGCAGCTCATTGATGCCCAGTTCGCCGAACAGCTCGCGCAGTTGCTCGCCGCCGCCGCAGAAGGTGTCGTCGTAGCTGCTGTCACCCAGAGCAATGACCCCGCCCGGCAAGCCGCGCAGCGCCGCAGGCAATTCGTCGCGCAGCTGGTAGAACAGCGGCTGCAGGTTATCGGGCAGCTCGCCCATGCCGGTGCTCGACGTGACGCCCAGCAAGGCCTGGGGGGCGAAGGCCAGCAGTTCGGCCTGGGTCAGACGGATGTTGCAGAGCACCTCGTGGCCTGCATGGCGCAGCAAACCGCTGGCGTGGCGGGCAACGTCTTCCGCCGCACCGAAGACAGAACCGCAAAGAATGGCAATTTTCATAACTTGTCCCATGGCCCGGTAAAAATTCGGGCATTATGCTCCATTGCGCTTGCAGGCTCGTCAACTCGGGATGAAATGACGAGACGTAGGCGCCAACGAGTGCGCCACGCTGAACCAAACCGACCAGCGGTCAGAACTCGACCGGGAATTTATGGTCACTTTCAGTAATTACGGACCGGTCCGAGCCCAGATGTCTGCCATGCAAGCTGACTCCCTACTTACCCAGGACGAACTGGATTTCATCCTGGACATGCAGCACAACCCCAAACTCAACGTGCGTGACAACACGCAGCAGATGAGCGTGAACGGGGGTGAGCGCATCCAGCGGTTGCTGGCGCGTCTGGCTGCGCATGAGCAGGTGACCATCCAGGCGCAATTCAACAATCAGCAGATGACCTTCCCGTTGCAACTGGTGGAAGACGAATTCCATGCCCAGCATCTGGAACTGGGCACTCCCAGCATCTATGAAGACGGCCCGCAGGTTCGCCCTTGGCGCCTTGCCCTGCCCGCCCCCGTGCCACTGGAAAACTTGCGTGGCGCCCGCACGGCCCTCTGGGTTCATGACATCTCCTTCAAGGGTGTCCTGCTGGAATATCGCCGCCCCGGCACTCCGCCACAGCGATTCTCGGCCTGGCTGCGCCCTGCCGGAAGAAAGTCCATCGCCCTGCGCGGGCGCTTCGAGCGCCTGACCGACCAGGGCCTGGCGGCCTACCGGTTGAGCCAGAATGACCCGCTCGAAGCCGAGAACCTGCGCCAGTACCTGCTCGACGAGCACCGCAAGGCCAACCCCTCGCTTTACGCCTGACCCCTTTGGCGCGCCTGCACGACGCCAGGCGGTCGGATTATCTGGACTGTTCGCAGTTTTCAGGAATAATCCTTGCTTGCTTCATCAGCTGAAGCAGCCGCGGCACCACCACCCCCGGTGCCGTGCCCTGCGGGCATCCTTATCCAGGAGGCCTGTGCACCGCTTGGAGATACACAATGTCTACCGCACCTGTCACCTTGATGGTGGCTCGCCGTGTCACCCACGGCCGCTACCAGGACCTTATCGCCTGGCTGCATGAAGGCGAACGGCTGGCCACCGACTTTCCCGGCTACCTGGGCTCTGGCGTACTTGCACCGCCCCCAGGAGACGACGAATTCCAGATGATCTTCCGCTTTCGCGACGCCGAAACCCTGCACGCCTGGGAGCATTCGGCCTCAAGACGCGCCTGGCTGGTGCGTGGCAGCGGGCTGTTCGACTGCCCCTCCGAACACCGGGTCAACGGCACGGCCGGCTGGTTCGGCACCACCGACATGCGCCCCGCGCGCTGGAAGCAGTCCATCGCCATCTGGCTGGCGTTCTTTCCCGTTTCGCTGCTGTTCAACTACCTGCTGGAGCCGGTGCTCGGCCAACTCGAGCTGGTTCCGCGAATCCTGTTCAGCACGCTGATTCTCACACCGCTGATGGTCTATCTGTTCATCCCGCTGTCCACCCGCTTGCTGGCGAACTGGCTCAGAGGTGACCCGACACCCACTGCCGCCAAGGCAAAATCCTCCTCCGCGCGCTAACAACGCGCCACGTGGCCGGCCTCAAGCCCGACGGATGAGCCGGCCACCTTCCCACAAGGTTGTACAACCTTGGCCGTTGGTATAACTTTGCCAGTTACTACAGCTCCACAAGCCGTTTCCTCCACGCCTGCGAACAGACCTTTCTGGTCTGACGCGCGATTGATCGTGAGCCGTCGATGGTATCCAGCAATGCACCGATATTGATCACCGGTGCCAGCCAGCGGGTCGGCCTGCACTGTGCGCAGCGCC
Source organism: uncultured Pseudomonas sp. (assembly GCF_913777995.1). Classification (GTDB taxonomy): domain Bacteria; phylum Pseudomonadota; class Gammaproteobacteria; order Pseudomonadales; family Pseudomonadaceae; genus Aquipseudomonas. Next base: position 367,193 of record NZ_CAJYVE010000010.1, read on the forward strand.
TGCTTGAAGAAGGCCAGCCCGTGATCGTCAGCTATCGCACCCTGCGCCCCGGCGTGGAGCAGCTGCGTGCTGCCGGTGCAGTAGCCCTGCAGGCGGACTTTTCGTCCGAGGCAGGCATCCTGGCGTTCATCGACGAACTCCGGCAGCACACGGCAAGCCTGCGCGCCATCGTCCACAATGCGTCGGAATGGCTCGCCGAAACACCCGGCGACGAAGCCGAAGTGTTCACCCGGATGTTCAGCATCCACATGCTGGCGCCCTACCTGATCAACCTGCACGGTGCCGAACTGCTGCAGCGCAGCCCGCAGGCGGACATCGTCCACATCAGTGACGACGTGACCCGCAAGGGCAGCAGCAAGCACATTGCGTACTGCGCCAGCAAGGCTGGCCTGGAAAGCCTGACCCTGTCGTTCGCCGCACGCCTGGCGCCACAGGTCAAGGTCAATGGCATCGCCCCGGCGCTGGTGATGTTCCAGCCCGGTGACGACGCGGACTACCGCGCCAGGACCCTGGCCAAATCGGCGCTGGGCATCGAGCCCGGCCCCGAGGTCGTCTACCAGAGCCTGCGCTACCTGCTCGACACCCCTTATGTAACCGGCACAACCTTGACCGTAAACGGCGGACGGCACCTAAAGTAGGCCGCCCCGAGGACCTGATGATGAGCGAACCCCTGTCACAGCAATACCGAGACATTCTCATTGGCCTGGGTGAAAACCCGGAGCGTGAAGGTCTGCTGGATACCCCGAAACGTGCCGCCAAAGCCATGCAGTACCTCTGCCACGGCTACGCGCAGAGCCTGGATGAGATCGTCAACGGCGCACTGTTCGCTTCCGACAACGACGAGATGGTGATCGTCAAGGACATCGAACTCTACTCGCTGTGCGAGCATCACCTGCTGCCGTTCATTGGCAAGGCCCATGTGGCCTACATCCCCACCGGCAAGGTGCTGGGTCTGTCGAAGATCGCCCGCGTGGTGGACATGTTCGCCCGCCGCCTGCAGATCCAGGAAAACCTAACGCGGCAAATCGCCGAGGCGATCCAGAGCGTCACCCAGGCTGCCGGCGTGGCAGTAGTCATCGAAGCGCAGCACATGTGCATGATGATGCGCGGCGTCGAGAAACAGAACTCGCTGATGAACACCTCGGTAATGCTCGGCGCCTTCCGCGAATCGAGCACCACGCGCATGGAGTTCATGCAACTGATCGGACGGAGCAAGGGCTGATGGCCAAACTTGAACCCGGTACTGCACGCATCAGGGTCAAAGACCTGCGCCTGCGGACCTTCATCGGCATCAACGAAGATGAAATCCTCAACAAGCAGGACGTGCTGATCAACCTGACGATCTGCTACCCGGCGCAAGAGGCAGTGCGTGACAACGACATCGATCACGCCCTCAACTACCGCACCATCACCAAGGCGATCATCCAGCACGTGGAGGGCAACCGCTTCGCCCTGCTCGAACGCCTGACCCAGGAGGTCCTGGACCTGGTGATGAGCTACCAGGCTGTCACCTACGCCGAAGTCGAGGTCGACAAACCCCATGCCCTGCGGTTTGCCGAGTCGGTTTCGATCACCCTGGCCGGCCACCGCTGATATCATCGCGGGCCGTTTATGGAGCCTCTCATGACCGAGCAACAACGCCTCGAACTCGAAGCCGCCGCCTTCCGCCGCCTGGTCGCGCACCTGGACAGCCGCAAGGACGTCCAGAACATCGACCTGATGAACCTGTCCGGCTTCTGCCGCAACTGCCTGTCCAAGTGGTACAAGGCCGCCGCCGACGAGCGCAGCATCGACATCAGCCTCGATGACGCCCGTGAAGTGGTCTACGGCATGCCCTACGCCGACTGGAAGTCGCTCTACCAGAAAGAAGCCAATGCCGAGCAGCTAGCGGCCTTCGCCAAGGAACCCAAGCATGACTGATCTGAACACCCTGCGCGCCAGCCTGCGCAGCGGCCAACACGCGTTCGCCGATACCCTGGCCTTCATCGCCGAAGGTTACGACTATCAGCCCCAGGCCTTCCGTAACGGCGAGGTGGAAAACGCCGCCGGCCAGAACGAAGGCTCCTGCAAGACCCTGGGCCTGGCCCTGCTCGAAGGCCTGAGCGACGAAGAAGCCCTGCTGGCCTTCGGTGAGCACTACCGCTCGGTGCAAGCCACTCCCGAGGGCAGTGACCACGCCAATATCCGTGCGCTGATCGCCCATGGCCTGGCCGGAGTGAAATTCGCCACTCAACCCCTGACCCGCAAGGCCTGATACCTCAGGCTGTCTCGCAGGCACAAAAAAACCGGCTCTGAGCCGGTTTTTTTGCGCCACAGCCGCGACTCAGAACGAGGCGTTGGCCAGGCCGTCCAGGTAGCGCTCCACGTCCAGGGCAGCCATGCAGCCGGCGCCAGCGGAAGTGATCGCCTGGCGGTAAACGTGGTCTGCCACGTCGCCGGCGGCGAACACGCCTTCGACGTTGGTGGCGGTGGCGTTGCCTTCACGGCCGCCGTGCACCACCAGGTAGCCGTCCTTGAGGTTCAGCTGACCTTCGAACAGCGACGTGTTCGGCGTGTGGCCAATGGCGATGAACACACCATCGACCTTCAGCTCATCGAAGCTGCCGTCGTTGTTCTTCAGGCGCGCACCGGTCACGCCCATGTCATCACCCAGCACTTCGTCCAGGGTGGCATTGAGCTTGAGTTCGATCTTGCCTTCGGCAACACGGGCATGCAGCTTGTCGATGAGGATCTTCTCGGCGCGGAAGGTATCGCGACGGTGTACCAGGGTCACCTTGCTGGCGATGTTGGCCAGGTACAGGGCTTCTTCCACGGCGGTGTTGCCGCCGCCAACCACGGCCACTGGCTTGTTGCGATAGAAGAAACCGTCGCAGGTCGCGCAGGCCGAAACACCCTTGCCCATGAAAGCCTCTTCCGAAGGCAGGCCCAGGTAGCGGGCGCTGGCGCCGGTGGCGATGATCAGTGCGTCGCAGGTGTAGGTGCCGCTGTCGCCCTTGAGGCTGAACGGTTTGCCGGCCAGGTCCACGGAGTTGATGTGGTCGAAGACGATCTCGGTTTCGAAGCGCTCGGCGTGCTCACGCATCCGCTCCATCAGCGCAGGACCGGTCAGCCCGTGCGGATCGCCAGGCCAGTTGTCCACCTCGGTGGTGGTGGTCAGCTGACCACCCGCCTGCATGCCGGTGATCAGCAGAGGGTTGAGGTTGGCACGGGCGGCGTAGACCGCCGCACTGTAACCGGCAGGGCCGGAGCCGAGAATAATCACTCGGGAATGGCGTACATCGGACATGACACACTCCTGGCGACCGGCCAATCACGCGGGGGTCGCAACGTTTCGAAAATGACGGCCGATGCACAGGTGCAGCGGCCCGGAATTCGGTTGGCCACGGCGAGCGCCGTGGCCTGGCAGCCTTACAGGCTGGTGGCGTTGGACGCCAGGTAATCGGCGACGCCCTTGGCATCGGCCTTCATGCCTTTCTGGCCTGGACGCCAGCCGGCTGGGCAGACTTCGCCGTGCTCTTCGGTGAACTGCAGCGCTTCGACCAGACGCACCATCTCGTCGACGTCACGACCCAGTGGCAGGTTGTTGACCACCTGGTGCTGTACCACACCGGATTTGTCGATCAGGAACGAAGCACGCAGCGCTACGCCAGCATCGTGTTCGATGCCGTAGGCGCGGGTGATTTCGTGCTTGACGTCGGCGACCATGGTGAACTCGACTTCGCCGATGCCGCCCTTCTCGACCGGGGTGCTGCGCCAGGCGTGGTGGGTGAACTGCGAGTCGATGGAAACGCCGACCACTTCAACGCCCAGCTCACGGAAGCGGGCCATGCGGTTGTTGTGGGCGATGATTTCCGAAGGGCACACGAAGGTGAAATCCAGCGGCCAGAAGAACAGCACCACGTATTTGCCGCGCAGCGAAGACAGCTTGAAGCTGTCGACGATGGAACCGTCGCCGAGTACGGCTGCTGCATCAAAATCAGGGGCCTGTTTGTTTACCAGTACGCTCATGAATGGACTCCAGTCAGAAATGGAAAGGATAGGTGAGGAAAAGGATCGCCAGCCTATCCGGGGAGGGCAGATTAAGGAAATTTCGTTTCACAATCCACCTCATAGACTGCACCTATTCAGAAAAGCTCCAGAGCCACTACTCTACGCCAGCGCCGATTGTCACGCGACCGCCTCCCAGTCCGACATGCTCTTGTTTAACAGCACCGTGCTGGGTCCTGGCTGGGGGAAGCGGCCTTGGCCGCAATACAGTTCAGACCGGGGGAGCGAGCTTGCTCACGAAGAGACCGGCGAAGCCCATGCACCTGCCGTGAACGTGACAAAGCTTTAGCGAGCAAGCTCCAACGTTCTAACAGACCGGCATGCTCTTTAACCGCCCCGGCAAAGCCGGTAAGGTCGGCTCGTCTCTTTCATCGGAAGCTGCCATGCCGACACACGCCCTCTCAGGCCCGCAATACCTCTCCGAAGGCCTGAAACTGATCCTCAGCCCAGGCCTGCGCCTGTTCGTGCTGCTGCCCCTGAGCATCAACCTGCTGCTGTTCGCTGGCCTGGTGTACCTGGCGGTGCACCAGTTCGGCCTGTGGGTCGACACTTTCATGCCGACCCTGCCGCACTGGCTGAGTTTCCTCAGCTACATCCTCTGGCCGCTGTTCGTGCTGCTGGTGCTGCTGATGGTGTTCTTCACCTTCACCATGCTGGCCAACGTCATCGCCGCGCCCTTCAACGGCTTTCTGTCGGAAAAGGTCGAAGCCGTAGTGCGCGGCGTCGATACCTCGCCCCCTTTCAGCTGGGGCGAACTGCTGGCGATGATCCCGCGCACCCTCAGCCGCGAGGCCCGCAAGCTGGGCTACATGCTGCCCCGGGTGATCGGCCTGTTCATCCTGTCGTTCATCCCGGTGGTCAACCTGGTGGCCACGCCGCTGTGGCTGTTGTTCGGCGTATGGATGATGGCCATCCAGTACATCGACTACCCCGCCGACAACCACAAGATGAGCTGGCAGGACATGCTCGCCTGGCTGCGCAGCAAACGCTGGGCCTGCCTGAGCTTCGGCGGCTGCGTGTACGCCGCGCTGCTGATTCCGTTCGTGAATATCCTGATGATGCCGGCGGCAGTGGCGGGCGCGACATTGTTCTGGGTGAGGGAGCGTACTGAAGGAGAAATTCTCCAGCAGCGCACCTGACGACGCAGGAACCGCTCGAGCGTCCAAGCGCTGAAGCCAGTCCAGTATTGAAATGCTGCCTTCAGCGCTTCAACAGTTACATCCAAACAAGAAAGCGGCAACCGATGACCTGACTGGCAAAAGCTTGCCGTCATCATCACCAACATCTCTTGTAAGACTCTTCCGAAAAGACTAATTACAAAACCGAATCTTGACACTTCATCACACTTTTCAAATTCGCTCTTTTACCTGGCACCGACCTTGCTCATGCTGTGAAACTCATTTCAAGTAAATGAAGCCCGAGGCCTTGAGTGCGCCTCAGCACCCACACTATGAAAATCGGAAAGGCGCCATGACCACAGACGATACTACGCTGCTGCCCAACGTCACCTGCTTGGGACCTCGCGCAAAAAAGCCGACTGTCGCAAAGACAGGTATTCCAACCTCCCCATTTGCCAACCTTTTGCAGGCGGCAGAAGGAAAATATAAAACCGCTGAGACCGACAGCACTCGCGGCAGTGCACAACGCCAATGGCTGATGGAAAAAGCCAACCGAAGCCCCCAGGAGGCCGCTGAACTCGCGCATGGGTATGCCTATCACTCGCTGAACGGTCAGGGTATCGACCTGACCGATTATCCGGTCATTCGCTACTGCGCGACTGGAGAAATCGTCACGGACGAGTCCAGCAGTGGGTTCGAGTCGTACTTTAAACACATGCAACTGCAGCGCTCGGCGCTCTACGAATCAGAACTTCTGAAAGGCACACCGCCCGCGCAGATTCTGGAAAAAATTCTCGACTTCAATGACTCACAGCCAAAACGGTTTCGTGACATGGCTAACTGGTGAGCCGCGCAAGCGCTACCAGTTGACGGTCAGTTGAGCCTGTTGACCGGCTACAGGCACCAAGCCGGAGGGCGACATTCTGATGGTGAAGTAGAGCGGCTGCCTGGCCGGACGTCCTGCGAAGAAACGGGTAGAACCTGAACGCAGGCGAGACACATCCAGGCAGTGGCCCACCTCAATACAAAGGCTGACCTGCAAATAGTTCGGCCAACCTACGACATTCCAGGTCCAACTGACGTCAGAAATAACAGCCCCGGCCGCGGGTCGTGCCATAACGGGAACAACCGCCTTATACAAATACCCTTTTGAGTGAACCGTCGGCAATATTACCGAGGCGCTGTAATTGGCCGCCTGCGCAGAACTTAGGCTTCCTAGCATCAAAAAACTCAAAATCGAGACCAAGCCAATCCACTTCGACCTTCTAGGATCAAATCTCATTCAAAACTTTCCAAAATAACAAGTCAGGACAAAACATCTGAAAATACAGACATTCATCTATGTTCAAGCCATTAAACTTGAGCCACCGACGTTATTCAGAAAGTTACTTCTATCAACACCCAAATGAGGGAATTCGTAGATCTCAGAAGTTTCTTACGAACACCTCGGAACCAAACGGGCAGCCTCATTACAAAAAGCCCATAGTTCCAGCCCGCGCAAGCATCACAAACCCGTCACAAAACCCTCACGCAACGGCAATCTGCGGCCTCGACACTGGGGTTCATGAGCACATTCCTGCATGTCACCCTGGTCACCGAAACCTATGCCCCCGAGATCAATGGCGTGGCCAATACCCTCGGGCGCCTGTGTGAGGGCTTGCGTCAGCGGGGCCACAAGGTGGAGTTGGTGCGGCCACGGCAGAACGGCGAGGCGGCGCCTACCGTGCCGGAGGAGCTGATGCTCTGCCGTGGCTGGCCGATTCCCGGCTACCCGGACCTGCAGTGGGGCCAGATCTCCATGCACAAGCTGCTCAGGCGCTGGCAACGGCGGCGCCCCGATGTGCTGTACATCGCCACCGAAGGGCCGCTGGGCCTGGCGGCATTGCGCGCGGCGCGGCGTCTGGGCATTGCGGTGATCAGCGGCTTCCACACCAACTTTCCGCAATACACCCAGCAGTACGGCATGGGTTTCATCACCCGCCTGCTGACCCATTACCTGCGCTGGTTCCATAACCGCTCACGTTTCACTCTAGTGCCCAGCGTCAGCCAGAAACTCGAACTGGAACGGCGTGGCTTCGAGCGCATCGAGCTGTTGTCACGCGGCGTGGACAGCCAGCTGTTCAATCCCAGCCGCCGCTCTCAGGCGCTGCGCGCCAGTTGGGGGGTGGGCGACGACGAGATTGCCGTGCTGCATGTCGGTCGGCTGGCGGCGGAAAAGAACCTGAGCCTGCTCAAGACCTGTTTCGAAGCGCTGCAGCACAGCTATCCGCAGCAGCGTCTGCGACTGGTGATAGTCGGCGACGGACCGCAACGCAACGCCTTGGAACAGCAACTGCCCAATGCGGTGTTCTGCGGCTCGCAACGCGGCGAGGTGCTGGCCAGCCACTACGCCTCGGGAGACCTGTTCCTGTTCCCCAGCCTCACCGAAACCTTCGGCAACGTGGTTCTGGAGGCCCTGGCCTCCGGACTGGCGGTGGTGGCCTACGATGAGGCAGCCGCTGGCCAGCACATTCGCCATGGCCATAACGGTGCGCTGGCCATGCCAGGCGATGCCGAGGCGTTCATCGACGCGGCACGCTGGCTGCTGGAAGACAGCGAAACGCTGCGCCGGGTCCGGCTCAACGCACGCCAACATGCCAGCCGCCAGGGCTGGAACCTCATCATCGATCAGTTCGAACGGCAATTGCGGGAGGTCTGCCCGCAGGAGGTCGGGCTACCGGTCAAGTCGCTGTCCTGAGCCAGCGGCCCCGGCAGCGACAAGCTTCAGCCCGCGAGATCAGGCCAGCGCTTTTTCGATGGCCTGGATGACCGCCGGATCGTCCGGCAGGGTACGCGGCGAAAACCGCGCGATGACCGCACCGTTGCGGGCCACCAGAAACTTCTCGAAGTTCCAGGTGATATCACCGGGAAACTCGGCGCCCTCACCGGCCAGCAAACGGTACAACGGATGGCGATGCGCGCCGTTGACTTCCAGCTTCTCGCCCATGGGAAAGGTCACCCCGTAGTTCAAGGAGCAGAACGACTGGATCTCGGCTTCGGACCCCGGCTCCTGACCGGCAAACTGGTTGCATGGCAGGCCCAGGACCACGAAGCCCTTGTCCTTGTAGCGCTCGTAGAGCGACTCGAGCGCTGCATACTGTGGCGTGAGGCCACACTTGGAGGCCACGTTGACCACCAGCACCACCTTGTCCTTGAACGGCGCCAGGGGCAGCGGCTGCCCATCGAGCCCTTGAAGGGTCATTTCATGAAACGCACTCATCGGTCACCCCCTTGTACAGTCCGTCACGGGCGTCATTGCCAGCCCGCCTCCCGACCAACCCTCGGCAGTACCGCAAAAAAAAGCGCCCGGCGGCCTGCCTGAAAGCAGGACCACCCGGACGCCTCAGGGCTGCGCGGTTTCGACAGAAAGGCCGAATCCGTAACAGCCGCTGCGGTCACCTGAGCTTAGCAGCCCGGATCAATGATGATGGCCACCTTCGCCATGGACGTGGCCATGGGCAACTTCTTCATCGCTGGCGTCACGGATGTTGACGACCTTGACCTTGAAGTTCAGGCGCTGGCCAGCCAGCGGGTGGTTGCCGTCGACGGTCACGTCGTCGCCGTCCAGGTCGCGGATGGTGACGATCTGCATCTGGCCGTCTGGCGCGGAGGCATGGAACTGCATGCCGACTTCCAGCTCGTCGACACCTTCGAACATGCTGCGGTTCAGGGTGCTGACCAGCTCGGCGGAGTATTCGCCGTAGGCATCTTCCGGCTCGATGGAAACGCTCAGCTCGTCACCGACGTCCTTGCCTTCCAGGGCCTTTTCCAGACCCGGGATGATGTTGCTGGCGCCATGCAGGTAGACCAGCGGCGCGCCGCCGGACGAGCTGTCGATGACCTCACCAGCATCGTTGGTCAGGGTATAGTCAATGGAGACAGCCTTTTTGGCAGCGATAGGCATGGGGACAAGACCTTTGCTTGATATGAATGAACGCCCAAGTCTAACCAAGCCATGCCGCGAAAGCTAACGGAACACCGACAGGTGAATCCATGAACACGACACCGCACATCACCACACTGACCGGCTGGCGCCAGGACGAAGAAGGCCACTGGGTCGCCATACTGTCTTGCGGCCATACCCAACATCTGCGCCATCAGCCACCCTGGCAATCCCGGGCCTGGGTGCTGGACCCCGGGCAGCGGGCGAAAAAAATCGGCCTGCCGTTTCACTGCGGATGGTGCGCACAGCCCCCCGATGGCGATAGTCTTGGCGCTTCGTGAAGCGCCGCGACAGACGGCGCCGACTCACTCACCGGTCACGGTCCGTTCTTGTGCCACGACCCTTGCACTGCTCAATTCGGAAGCCCGCATGCAGACTTTTTTCATCGCGCCCACGGATTTCGGCGTTGGCCTGACCTCCATCAGCCTCGGCCTGGTTCGTACACTGGAACACGCCGGGCTCAAGGTCGGCTTCTTCAAGCCCATCGCCCAGCCTCACCCGGGCGATACCGGGCCGGAACGCTCGACCGAACTGGTGGCGCGCACGCATGGCCTGAAGCCACCCAGTCCGCTGGCGCTGTCCCATGTAGAGCGCATGCTCGGCGAGGGTGAACTCGATGAACTGCTCGAAGAAATCGTACGCCTGTATCAACAGGCCGCCGCCGGCAACGACGTGGTGATCGTCGAAGGCATGGTCCCTACCCGCCACGCCAGCTATGCGGCGCGGGTCAACCTGCATCTGGCTAAGAGCCTGGATGCCGAGGTGATCCTGGTTTCGGCACCGGAAAACGAAGTACTCACCGAGTTGTCCGGGCGCGTGGAACTGCAGGCGCAGATGTTCGGCGGCCCCAAGGACCCGAAGGTGCTGGGGGTGATCCTCAACAAGGTGCGCACCGAAGAGAGCATGCAGGACTTCGCCGCGCGGCTTAAGGAACACTCGCCACTGCTGCGCAGCGGCGACTTCCGCCTGCTGGGCTGCATCCCCTACCAGGCCGACCTGAATGCCCCGCGCACCCGCGATGTAGCCGAGCTGATGGACGCCCAGGTGCTCAACGCCGGCGACTATGAACAGCGGCGCATGACCAAGATCATCATCTGCGCACGCACCCTGGTGAACACGGTGCATCTGCTCAAGCCGGGCGTGCTGGTGGTAACCCCAGGCGACCGTGACGACATCATCCTCGCGGTCAGCCTGGCGACCATGAACGGCGTACCGCTGGCCGGCCTGCTGCTGACCAGCGACATCTCGCCCGACCCACGCATCATGGAACTGTGCCGGGGCGCCCTGCAGGCCGGCCTGCCCGTGCTGGCCGTGAATACCGGCACCTATGACACGGCCAACCGCCTCAACCAGCTGAACAAGGAAATCCCCATCGACGACCGCGAGCGAGCCGAGATCATCACCGATTTCGTCGCCGGCCACCTGGACGCAGAATGGCTGCACCAGCGTTGCGGCACACCGCGAGAGCTGCGCCTGTCGCCTGCGGTATTCCGCTACCAGCTGATCCAGCGGGCCCAGGCCAGCCAGAAGCGCATCGTCCTGCCCGAAGGCGCCGAGCCGCTGATCATCCAGGCCGCCGCCATCTGCCAGGCGCGCGGCATCGCCCGCTGCGTGCTGCTGGCCAAGCCGGAGGAAGTCCACGCCGTGGCCAAGGCTCAGGCCATCGTGCTGCCGCCGGGCCTGGAAATCCTCGACCCGGACCTGATCCGCCAGCGCTATGTCGAACCCATGGTCAAACTGCGCAAGAGCAAAAGCCTCAATGCGCCGATGGCCGAGCAGCAACTGGAAGACCCGGTGGTGATCGGCACCATGATGCTGGCCCTGGATGAAGTCGACGGGCTGGTGTCGGGCCTGGTGCACTCCATGGCCAACACCATTCGCCCGGCCTTGCAGCTGATCAAGACCGCGCCGGGTTGCAGCCTGGTGTCTTCGGTGTTCTTCATGCTGTTTCCCGAGCAGGTGCTGGTGTACGGCGACTGCATCATGAACCCGCACCCCAGTGCGGCCGAGCTGGCGGAAATTGCCCTGCAGAGCGCCGACTCGGCCGAGACGTTCGGCATCACCCCGCGGGTGGCGATGATCAGCTACTCCAGCGGCCATGCGGACAACGACGAGGAAGTGGAGAAGGTCCGCGAGGCCACGCAGCAGGCCCGTGAAGCACGCCGGGGGCTGTTGATCGATGGTCCATTGCAGTACGATGCCGCCGCCAACGAGAATGACGCCCGCCAACTGGCGCCGCACAGCCAGGTGGCCGGTCGCGCAACGGTATTCGTGTTCCCCGACCTGAACACCGGCAACACCACCTACAAGGCGGTGCAGCGCAGCGCCGACTGCGTCACCCTTGGCCCGATGCTGCAGGGCCTGCGCAAGCCGGTGAACGACCTGCCACGCGGTGCCCAGGTCGACGATATCGTGCACACCATCGCCCTGACCGCGATTCAAGCCGACACATTGCTCTGATAAACAGGGGGTGCCGATCGGTCCCGGCCCCCCATTTCACCTGGAGTTATTCCCTGCCATGGCTTTCCTGCCTGCTCCCCTGCGCGGCGTCCTCGCCGCGCTGTTGCTGGGGCTCAATACGCTCGCGTGCTGCCTGCCGCTGTTCGTGGTGACACTGCTCAAGCTGTGCCTGCCCTTCAAGGCTGCGCAGCGCCTGTTCGACGCGATCATGAATCTGATCCAGGAAACCTGGATCGGCAACAACAATGCCTGGATCCGCCTGCTGAGCGGCACCCGCTGGCACATCACCGGCCTGGAGCAACTCGATTACCAGCACTCCTACCTGGTGACCAGCAACCACCAGAGCTGGGTGGACATCATGGTGCTGCAATACCTGCTGAACCGACGTATCCGCCCCCTGAAATTCTTCCTCAAGCAGGAACTGATCTGGGTGCCGGTGATCGGCCTGGCCTGGTGGGCGCTGGGCTTTCCGTTCATGAAGCGCTACTCCAAGGCCTACCTGGCCAAGCACCCGGAAAAGCGTGGCAAGGACCTGGAAACCACACGCCGCACCTGCGCGCGTTTTCGCGACAAGCCTGTGGCGATCTTCAACTTCGCCGAAGGCACACGCTTCACCCCGGAAAAGCATGCCGAGCAGCAATCGCCGTTTCGCCACCTGCTCAAGCCCAAGGCCGGTGGTATCGCCTTTGTGCTGGATGCGATGGGCGAGCAGCTGGAATCGATCGTCAACGTGACCCTGCACTATCCCAAAGGACGGCCGGGTTACTGGGACCTGCTGTGCGGCCGGGTCGGCCAGGTGGTGGCACACTTCGAGGAGGTACGCATTCCGGCCGGGTTCATCGGCAAGAGCTATGACCAGGACGCGGACTATCGCCAGGCCTTCCAGGCCTGGATCAACGAGGCGTGGGAAGAGAAGGATCGCCTGCTGGAGCAGATGCAGGCGCAGTACGGCGAGCGCTGAACACTGCGGTATCACGCAAAAAAAGGGCGGCCAGTGGCCGCCCCTTTTTTTGCTTTCCGGTCGCTTACTGCTGGTACTGATCGTACTGCTGGCCCGGAATCGGCTTGAGGTTGACCTCGACACGGCGGTTCTGCGCGCGGCCGTTCACATCGGCGTTGCTGGCGATTGGCGAATCGGGGCCGGCGCCGCGTACCGACAGGTGGGTCGGATCGACGCCCTGGGACGTCAGGTAGGTCGCCACGCTCTGCGCACGCTGCTGGGACAGGTCCATGTTGTGCTGGCGGCTGCCAGTGCTGTCGGTATAGCCGACGATCTCGATGTTGTTCTGGTTGAACTGCTTGAGTGACGAGGCGAGATTGTTCAGCGGCGCATAGAAGCTGCTGGCAATCGCCGAAGAGTCGGTGGCGAAGGTGATGTTGCCCGGCATGATGAGCTTGATCTGGTCACCCTGGCGCTGCACCTCGACACCCGTGTTGGCCATCTTGGCACGCAGCGCGGCCTCCTGGCGGTCGGCGTAGTAGCCATAACCGGCGGATGCCGCACCGGCTACGGCAGCACCGATCAGGGCGCCTTTGCCGCGGTGGTTGTGATCGATGGCGGCGCCGGCCACGGCACCGGCCAGGGCGCCCAGCCCGCCATATTTGGCGGTGCGGCTCATGCCCTGCTGTTCCTGGCCGCCATATCCCCCCTGGTTGTCATAGGGATTGGGCGATGCGCAGCCGGCCAGCAAGGCCACGGCAGTGGCTGCGATGATCAGACGGGGCGTGGTCAACATGAAATGCTCCTGGTTTTCTACGAACGCTTTATTGACCGTTGGAACGCGAAGACGGCAATTAATTCCGGCCTCAGGCCAGTTGCCGCAGCCGCCGAAAGCTGACCCGAACGGCCTGCGTAACTCGATGCAGGGTGATCATAGTGCCCGCGGCGAAGGGTGGAAGATGTTCGTCGATGAAATATTTTTCACCGCTTTTTGGCGCCATATATCCGCAACTTTACAAGTCGTTGATTGGCGAAGACAAAGCCGGGACAGCAAGGTTTTGACGTTTTCACGCTGTCATTCCCAGTAACGAACTTCCCTCTATACTGGCAAAAAGCGATCACTGATTCGCTTGCGCTGTTCATCGTTCAGACGCCAGAACAGGCTCGGACGATGTCGCTTTACCCATCTACTGCACCATGCGGCAAAGGACGCCCGTACGAACAAACAGGGTGACCCGACATGCTAAGAAAAATAATGGTGTCCGAACTCGCGTTAGGGATGCACATTCACGAATTCTGCCGCCCCTGGGACGACGATCCTTTCTGGATCGCCCAGATCGAATCCCAATTGAACGACACACAGGTGCTGCAGCGTATTCGCCACTCGGGCCTGCGTGAGCTGTGGATCGATATCAGTCGCGGCAAGGCGCCCGATGCTCCGCCAGCTGGCGATACGGCGCCGACCAGCCTGGAAAAGGAGCTGCAGCGCGCCCGGCAGATATGCGGCCGGGCCAGGCAGTTGGTGATGGCCATGTTCGACGAGGCCAAGATGGGCCGCGCGATGAATGTCGAAGATATCGGGCTGCTGGTCGACGAAATTGCCAGTTCGATCATGCGCCACCCCCATGCACTGATCAGCCTGTCACGGCTCAAGAGCTCCGACGAATACACCTACATGCATTCGGTGGCGGTCTGCGCGCTGATGGTCGCCCTCGCCCGGCGCATGGGCCTTGACGAAGAACAGGTGCGCGATGCGGGCGTCGCCGGCCTGATGCACGACGTGGGCAAGATGATGATGGACCCGGAGATTCTCAACAAACCCGGGCGCCTGACCGATGACGAGTTCCAGGCCATGAAGTCTCACCCTGAAGCCGGGCTGAAGATCCTTCAGGAAACCTGCCGGGTGACCCGTGCCGCGCTGGACGTATGCCTGCACCATCACGAGAAATTCGATGGCAGCGGCTACCCCCACGGTCTGGTCGGCGACGAGATCAGCATCTTCGCCAGGATGGGTGCGGTCTGCGACGTGTATGACGCGGTGACCTCCGACCGGCCCTACAAGAAAGCCTGGTGCGCGGCCCGGGCCATCCGGGAGATGGCCGGCTGGAAAGGCCACTTCGACGACCAGGTGTTCCAGCACTTCGTCAAGACCGTGGGTATCTACCCGATCGGTGCCCTGGTGCGCCTGGAAAGCGAACGCCTGGCGGTGGTCATGGAACAGAGCGAGCACTCGCTGCTCACGCCAAAGGTCAAGGTCATCATGTCGGCACGTACCCGGCGCCCGCTCGAACACCGCACCCTGCACCTGGGCAAGGCCCAGGACACGGACAGCATCGTCAGGATCGAGTCACCCGAGCAATGGGGTATCGAGAACTACAATGAACTCTGGGCCGGAGCCTGCGCCGTCTGAACCGACGGCGCGGGCTCGCTCAACCTTCAGCGCACGCCTTCCTGGCGCAGGGCATTAGGGGTGAAATCACTGCTGCTGGCATTGAAGTCGAACTCGTAGGCACGCGCCTCCTCGTTCTTCATGCCCAGTGCCATGTAGCGCCCCGACTGCAGGTCGTAGAGGGTTTCGATCACGTACCACGGCACCTGCTTGTCGTAGTAGTTGACCGAGTGGGCCTCGGCCACCCGCCACAGCTGGCCGCGACCATCGTAGTGGTCGATCACCGCTGCCTGCCAGGTGTCTTCGTCGATGAAGAAGTCGCGCTTGGCATAGATATGCCGCTGGCCAGACTTGAGGGTGGCGGTCACGTGCCAGACACGGCGCAACTCGTAGCGAGTCAGGTCCTGGTTGATGTGCCCGGCCTTGATGACGTCGTCGTACTTGAGCGAGGTGTCGTCGAGCTTGTGGCTGTTGGAGGCGATGTACATCTCCTGCTTGCCCACCAGTTTCCAGTCGTAGCGATCCGGAGCGCCGTTGTACATGTCGAGGTTGTCGGAGGTACGGGTGCCGTCCGACGCGGTGCCCGGCCCGTCGTAGGACACTTCCGGGGCGCGGCGTACGCGACGCTGGCCGGCGTTGTAGACCCACGCCGAACGCGGTTCCTTGACCTGGTCGATGGTTTCATGGACCAGCAGCACACCGCCGGCCAGGCGTGCTGGCGCGGTGACCTGCTGCTTGAAGTAGAACAGGATGTTTCCGGGGTTCTTCGGGTCGTAGTCCTTCATACGGTCGCGGAACACGAACTGGTCGCTGAACTTGACGATGGAATACGAACCGTTGGGTTGCGGTGTGGCCTGGGTAACCAGGCGCTTGACCGTACCGCCGCGATAGCGGGTGATGTGGTTCCAGATCACCTCCACGCCATTGGCCGGAATCGGGAACGGGATGGCGGTCTCGAAGTTCTCCAGGCCGTTGCCACCGGCTACCAGCCGGGCATTCACCGCGTTGCGCTTGATGGCGGCCAGCACGCTGTCCGGCACGGTCGCCCCGCGATGCCCGGGATACACCGGAATCCGGTAGCTTTGCGGGTAGCGCTTGAACATCGCGTACTGCCCCGGCGCCAGCTTGTCCTTGTACTGCTCCACATTGCTCGCGGTAATGATGAACAGCGGCTTCTCGCTGGCATACGGGTTGGCGAGGAACCCCTTGCTATCCACCGCCCCGGCATTCTTCGGCATCGGGCTCCAGGCCGGAATGCTGTTATCGGCGTTGCCGGCCTTCTCCGCGCCCATGGGCGTCAGCGCCGCCCCCAGTTTTGCCGCCTCGGATTCCGACACCGCTGCCATCACCCCACTGGCCAGCATCGACAGACCCAGTACACCGGCTCGCAACAGACCCTTGGTCATATTCATGTTCGTCGTCCTGAAAAACCGATTATTAGAAGTTCACGCCAAAGCTCAGCGCCACGAAGTCGCGGTCATCGACCGTCGTGTACTTGCCATCGAAGAAGTTGGTGTAGGAAAGGCTCGCGGTGTAGGTGTTCTGGTACTCGGCATCCAGCCCGAGACTGACGGCCTTGCGACCTTCTTCGAAGTTGCCGCCAGGGCCTGGGGAATACCCCTTCACGTCATGCGACCAGGCCACGCTGGGCCGCAGATTGACCCCAGCGAAGACGTTGTTGTAGTCCCAGATGGCGCGTGCGCGATAGCCCCAGGAATCGCTGGTGGTGAAGCCGTCGTTCTCGCAGTAGCGGCTCAGGTTGTTCTGCGCCGCGCCGGTCAGGGTCCCGGCGTTGAGCGCCACGCACTGCCCGCCGGGCAGTGGGCCTGGACCATAGACCGGATCACGGCCGTAGCGGATCTTGGAGGTGCTTTCCAGGCCACCGACGTGGGTCCAGCCGATCTCACCCACCAGGGTCATGCGCTCGGCGCCCATCACCTGGTCGAAGAAGTGCGTGAAGGTGGTCTGCAGCTGGGTGATTTCCTTGCGCCGGTAGCCCTGCTGATCGGTATTGGGCAGGCCGGTGAGTACCGAGACGTTGGGGTTCAACGGCGACAGGCCGGAATACAGGATGTCAGTGGTGTTGATCTGCACCGGCGCGTTGGGCCGGTAGCTGATCTCGCCGCTCCACGCCGTGCCGGTGGGCAGCGTGGTGGAGAAACTCAGACCGTAGAGGCGGATGTCTTCGGGGTACTCCACGTAGTAGCTGGAGTTGCCGGCCACCACGACAGGCAGCAGGGTCGGCGCCAACGCGGTGGCGGTGGCCGCCGGGATGCCGTTGCGCACCAGAGAACCGACCAGGCCTGCCGGGCTGAAGGCCGACGCCGGCGCGCCACGGCCGCTGAAGATTGGCGCACGGCTGTGGTAATTCATCATGTAGGCGCCGAACTCGGTGTTCAGCGGTGCGAAGTTGTAGCGCATGGCGAAGCCGAACTGGCCGCTGTCCCGCGCATCACGATCCGGGCCGCGACGCACGATGGCGCCTTCATCCGGCGAGCCGAACAGCACGCCCTGCTGCGCCAGGGAGTTGAACACCGCGCCACGGGCCGCTGCCGGCAGGCCGGCGCCGGCCAGGGCTGCGTTGAGGCCCTGCTGGTTGCGCAACACCGCCAGGTTGTTGTTGCAGCCATCGGCAATGACGTCTGGCTGGGAGAAGAAGGTGCCGCAGTTGTCCACCACTGTCTGGTCCCACTCCAGCTGGTAGAAACCTTCGACCGACAGGTCCTGGGTAATGCCCTGGGACAGGTAGAACATGTTGACCGGAATCAGCCCTTCCTTGACCTCGGAGCCTGGCCGGCGGAACGCGGAAACGTCGATGGGGTTGACGCTGTTGATACCGCCACCGATGAAGGTGCTCTCGCCCCAGCTGATGACCTGCTTGCCGAAGCGCACGTTGCCCGGCTCGTCACCGATCGAATAGCGGTGGTAGATGAAGGCATCGAGCAACTGCGCACCGGACGATTTGGCGCCTTCCTTGCGGTTGGCGTCGCTGATGTCCTTGAACGGCCGTCCTTCGTCCTTGAGTTCGAAGTCGTACCAGTACTTGCCGCGCAGGAACACGCCGGTATCGCCGTACTTGAGTTCCAGGTCGTGGATGCCCTTGAAGACCTTGGAAAAGGTCTCGCCACGCTTGAAGTTCAGGTGGCTGTCGTCTGAGGTCTGCGACAGGCCACGGCCGCCGTTGTTGGCACCGATCAGGTTCTTGTTGGGACTGGCAGTGGACCAGCTGGCGCCGATCGACAGCGACGAGTCGAAGCTGCCTTCCACCTCACCGATGTTGAAACTGACACCGAAGGCAGGGCCGGCGAGAGACGATGCGAGACTGACCGCCAGGGGCAACCGGGCCCGGCGCCAGAAAGGGATTGCTGTAGTCATTTAAGCTACTCCATGTGCTTTTATTTTTATGGCAGACGGGACGCTCGAATACGACTCGATCGATCAAGTGAAACCGAGTGGCGACGCTTGGAAGATGCGACGTGTGCTCCAACACGACGCAGCGCACGGTGCCAGGTCCCTGTGCCGACTATAGCCAGCAGTCTGTATCGCTCCTTTTAAAATTGTAAGCATGCGTTACAACGTCAGACGTTCTGGCCAGCCCACTGCTGCCCGACCGCGTGACAGGCACGGGGGGAGGATGGCTGGTTTTGACGAATTGGCAAGCCTCGGGGCCGGCCGGTACACAGGGCAATCCGCCATGCCCGTGGGCATGGCGGCGAGACCTCACAGATGGGACAACAACGCGCTGTTACTGCTTTGCCACTCGGCGATGTCCAGGCGCATGCGCTTTTTGTCCAGCTTGCCGACACTGGTCTTGGGTATTTCGCTGACCACGGCGATCTGCTGCGGGATCGCCCACTTGTTGATGTGCCCCTGCTCGACGAATGGCGTGAGGTGCACCTTGAGCGCCGCCGCATCGAGCCGCTGCCCTTCATGTGGCACGATCAGCGCGAAAGGCCGCTCGCCCCATTGCGGGTCGGGGATGCCGACCACCGCCACCTCGCGCACTGCCGGGTGCCGGCTGCACAGGTCTTCCAGGGCCAGGGACGACAACCACTCGCCGCCGGTCTTGATCACATCCTTGATACGGTCACGGATGTCGATGAAGCCCAGGCCGTCGAGGGTCGCCACATCACCGGTATGCAGCCAGCCACCGGCCCACAGTTCTCGGCCCTTTTCCGGCTCACGGAAATAGCTTTCGGTCAGCCACGGCGCGCGCAACACCAGCTCTCCCTGGGTCTGGCCATCGGCCGGCAGGAAGTTGCCTTGCGTATCGACGATGGCTGCCTCCACCAGCATGCCGGGCACGCCGGCCTTGATGCGGTAGCGAATGCGTTCGTCGTCGCTGCTGCTGAGCAGTTCCTCGCACATGTGCGCCACGGAGATCAGCGGCCCGGTTTCCGACATGCCGTAGGCGGCAGTGAGGTGGATGCCCTTGGCCTTGGCCGCCAGGTACAGGCTGCGGTTCAGCGAGCTGCCGCCAATGATGATCTTCCAGCCGCCGAAGTCCTTGTCCTTGGCCGACTTGGCGTTGAGCAGCATCTGCAGGATGGTGGGTACGCAGTGCGAGAAGGTGACCTTTTCCCGTTCCCACAGCTGTACCAGCATTTCCGGGTCGTAACGACCCGGGTAGACCTGCTTGATGCCCAGCATGGTTGCCGCATACGGCATGCCCCAGGCATGCACGTGGAACATCGGGGTGATCGGCATGTAGACATCATCGGCACCCAGCAGCCGCTCGCTTTCGACGCTGCCCATGATGGTCGCCACGCCCAGGGTGTGCAGCACCAGCTGCCGGTGGGTGAAGTACACGCCCTTGGGGTTGCCGGTGGTGCCGGTGGTGTAGAAGGTGGTGGCGACCGAGTGCTCGTCGAAGTCCGGAAAGTCGTACTCGGGGCTGGCCGCTGCCAGCAGCGCCTCGTATTCACCGACCAGGCCGGGCAGCTCTGCAGGCTGTTCGGGGGTGTCGGTGAGCAGCAGGGTCTTCTGTACCGTGGTCAGGTGCCCGGCGATGCCGTTGTACAGCGCCGCGAACTCGCCGTTGACCAGCACGAAGCGGTCTTCGGCGTGGTTCATGGTGTAGACGATCTGCTCCGGGGACAGGCGCACGTTGATGGTGTGCACCACGGCGCCGATCATGGGGATGGCGAACATGCATTCCAGGTAGCGATGGCTGTCCCAGTCCATGACCGCCACGGTGTCGCCGGCCTTGACTCCCGCCTCGCTCAGGACGTTGGCCAGCCGTCGCACCCGTTCATTGAGGGTGGGGTAGGTATAGCGGACTGCGTCGCGGTAAACGATCTCGCGGGTTCTTTCATAGCGGCTGCCGGAAACCAGCAGGCTTTTGATCAACAGTGGATACCGGTAGGCGCCTTCGGCCGGCGCCAGAACGCGAGTCTGCAACATAAGAGTCCCTTTCCAGAGTTCACAGGCGAAGCTCAACTATGGACGCAGCAGGGCACTCTCGCCAGTGGCATCGGGCAAAGCACGGGCAGGCAGGCAGACGGCGGTAAAAAGCCGGCGCAGCCATTGCCCGGCGCGCCGCATTGGCTTCAGTTGGCCTGGGTGAACGCCAGTTTCACGCCCAGGGCAACCAGTACGCCACCCATCGCGCGATCGAACCAATGGCCCATACGTGCGAAACCGGCACGTACCCGCGCCTGGCTGAACAGGCGCGCCACCAGGCAGAACCACAGCGCCGTGGCGGCGGCGAGGTACAGGCCATAGCCGGCTTGCACCATCAGCGGGGTATGCGGGTCGATGACCACGGTGAACAGCGACAGGAAAAACAGCGTGGCCTTGGGGTTCAGGCCGTTGGTCACGAAGCCGCTGACGTACGCACCACGCGCCGAGCGCTCGACACTCGCGGCCTCGGGCTCCTGGGCGCGCGCCTCGGCCGGCCGGGCACGCAGGGCCTTGATGCCGATGTACAGCAGATAGGCGGCGGCCGCCCATTTCAGCGCATTGAACAATACGATGGACTGGGAAACGATGATGCCGATGCCCAGCAGCGAGTAACCGACGTGCAGGAAGATCGCCGAACCGACTCCGAGCGCGGCCCAGGTCCCGGCCTTGCGGCCATGCGCCACGCTTTCACGCACCACCACGGCGAAGTCCGGCCCCGGACTGGCCACGGCGAGCAGGTGAATCAAGGCGACAGTGAGAAACTCGGCCCAGTACATGGTGCGCTCCAGCGAGGCAGATCGACAAAAACCGCCTCGGCGACGGACGGTATGTGGTAGAAAAACGACACATCACCTTACAACTTCATCGATCAACAAAAAAGGTACAGCTGATGAAACACGCTGGCAGCGCCGTTTTTCTGGACTATTCCTCCCTCGACCTGGGCGACCTCGACCTCGGCGTCCTGCGTGACAGCTTCACCGAGCTGACCTTGCACGCCAGCACCTCGACCGAGCAAGTGGTCGAGCACCTGCAGGGCGCGCAAGTGGCGATCACCAACAAAGTGGTGATCGATGCCCAGACCTTCGCCGCCTGCCCGCAGCTCAAGCTGGTGCTGGTCACCGCCACAGGCACCAACAATGTCGACCTGGTCTCGGCCCGCGAACACGGGGTAACGGTGTGCAACTGCCAGGGCTACGGCACCCCCTCGGTTGCCCAGCACACCCTGACCCTGCTGCTGGCCCTGGCCACTCGCCTGCCGGATTACCAGCAGGCCGTCCGGCAAGGTCGCTGGCAGCAGTCGACGCAGTTCTGCCTGCTGGATTTCCCGATCGTCGAGCTGCAAGGCAAGACGCTGGGCCTGCTCGGCCATGGCGAGCTGGGCGGTGCCGTGGCGCGGCTGGCCGAAGCCTTCGGCATGCGCGTGCTGCTCGGCCAGGTGCCAGGCCGTCCGGCACGGGCCGACCGCCTGCCCCTGGAAGAACTGCTGCCACAGGTCGATGCCCTGACCCTGCACTGCCCGCTCAACGAGCAGACCCGCCACATGCTCGGTGCTCGCGAGCTGGCGCTGCTCAAGCCGCATGCGCTGGTCGTTAACACTGCACGTGGCGGGCTGATCGAAGAACAGGCCCTGGCCGACGCGCTGCGCAACGGCCATTTGGGCGGTGCGGCCACCGACGTGCTGAGCGTCGAGCCACCGGTGAACGGCAACCCGTTGCTAGCTGCCGACATCCCACGGCTGATCGTCACTCCGCACAGCGCCTGGGGCGCCCGAGAAGCGCGGCAGCGCATCGTCGCGCAGACCGCCGAGAATGCCCGGCAGTTCTTCGCAGGCTCGCCGCTGCGCGTCGTGGCGTGAAGCCTGTAGCTCGCCCTGACGCCCCTGCTAAACTGCGCCCTTTTTTCCAGGAGTCAGGACATGGACCCGCGCAGTGAAGTGATTCTCCGCCAGGCCGAGCGGTTTCAAGGCAAGGTACTGCTGGCCGGGTTGCCGGCCGACGACCTGATGGGCCAGCTGCCCGACGCCTGCGGCTGGTCCTGGCATGCCGGTGACCATGCCGCGCTTGAAGCTCGCTTCGCCGGACGGACGCATTTCGGTGTCGAGCCACCTGCTGGCGATTTCGATGCCGCGGTCTTGTTCCTGCCCAAGGCGCGCGACCTTGCCGACTACCTGCTCAATGCCCTGGCGGCACGGCTGCAGGGTCGTCAACTCTTCCTGGTCGGCGAAAAACGCGGCGGAATCGAAGCCGCTTCCAAGCAATTGCATCCGTTCGGCAAGCCGCGCAAGCTCGACAGCGCGCGGCACTGCCAGCTCTGGCTGGTCGGTGTGGAGCAGGCTCCGCAAGCACGGCCGTTGCAAAGCCTGGCACGCACTTACGAAGTGCCCCTGGCCGACGGCCCGCTGCAAGTGGTCAGCCTGCCCGGCGTGTTCAGTCATGGACGGCTTGACCGCGGCACTGCACTGCTGCTCGAAAACCTGGACGGCCTGCCCGCTGGCACCCTGCTGGACTTCGGCTGCGGCGCGGGCGTGCTGGGAGCCGCCATCAAGCGTCGCAGCCCGCAGAGCGAGGTGGTGATGCTCGACGTCGACGCCTTCGCCACTGCCAGCAGCACACTGACCCTCGCCGCCAACGGCTTGCAGGCCCAGGTCATCACCGGTGACGGCATCGACGCCGCCCCCGCCGGGCTGCAGGTCATCCTGAGTAACCCACCGTTCCATACCGGGGTTCACACCAACTATCAGGCATCGGAAAACCTGCTGAAAAAAGCCAGAGAACATCTGAAAAAAGGCGGCGAACTTCGCCTTGTGGCGAATAGTTTCCTGCGTTACCAACCGCTCATCGAGGCGCATGTGGGCGCTTGCCAGACCCTGGCGGAAGGTAACGGCTTCAGGATCTACAGTGCCGTGCGCGGATGAAATAAACGCTTGCCCAAAGCGAAACGGCTAGGCAGAATCCGCTCCGTCCTAGGGGAGTAGTCTCCCACGAGCGCTCAGCTCGTCCGGCATGCATCAACATACTTGGTCCGCAGACCATGGTGCGTGCGACCCAGAATCCGCCTCAGACGGATCAGCGGTTTGACAAGACCTATGACACGCACATCCTTACCCAGGGCGGGGAGGTTGTACGTGTCATTAGCCGTGTCGACCCGCCCTCTGGAACCCCTGATGCTGGAATCCCTGCTCGTCCCTACCGCCATCGTGGCGCTCGCTGAAATCGGCGACAAAACCCAATTGCTCGCACTGATCCTGGCGGCCCGCTTCCGCAAGCCCTGGCCGATCATTGCCGGCATCGTCGCTGCGACCCTGGCCAACCACGCTGCCGCCGGTGCCGTCGGAGCCTGGTTCAGCCAGTTCTTCTCGGATGCCGTGCTGCACTGGATCCTCGCCGCCAGCTTCACCGCCACGGCGCTGTGGACCCTGGTGCCGGACAAGATGGATGATGACGAGGCCAGCACCAAGCGCCAGTTCGGTCCGTTCATGACCACCCTGATCGCCTTCTTCATCGCCGAAATCGGGGACAAGACCCAGGTCGCCACGGTGATGCTCGCCGCCCAGTACAGCTACCTGTGGCTGGTCATCCTCGGCACCACCCTCGGCATGCTGATCGCCAACGTGCCGGTGGTGCTGGCTGGCAACTTCGCTGCCGAGAAACTGCCACTGACATTGATTCGCCGCCTGGCAGCCACGGCCTTCTTCGTCATGGCCCTGGTGGCGGTGTACAAGGCCATGCAGGTCAGCGGCTGGCTGTAACGGCCGGAAAAGGCGTGGCCGGCGCCACGCCTTGGTCGTGGATCAGGATTTTTTGGCTTTTTCGTACAGCGGCATGACTTTCGGAATCGCCGCCTGCAAGGAGGCGATACGGCTGTCCGAAGCCGGGTGAGTGCTCATGAACTCGGGGGGCGAACCCTCGCTCTGCGCGCTCATCTTCTTCCACAGAGTGATCGCTGCATTGGGGTTGTAACCGGCACGCGCGGCCAGCTCCAGCCCCAGCAGGTCGGCTTCGTTCTCGTTGCTGCGGCTGTTGGGCAGGGTCATGCTGTAGTTGACCACGGTATCGGCCAGCGCCAGGCTGTCCTGCCCCAGGCCGAACAGCGCACCGGCGCCCTGTTTGGCCATCGCCACGCCGTAGGCCTTGGACATCGCCTCACGACCGTGCTCGCGCAGGGCGTGGGCGATTTCATGCCCCATCACGGCGGCGATTTCATCGTCGGTCAGTTTCAGGGTATCGATCAGCCCGGTATAGAAGATGATCTTGCCGCCTGGTCCGCAGTTGGCGTTGAGCTCGTCGCTCTTGATCAGGTTGACTTCCCACTGCCACTGCGCCGAATCCGGGCGCAGCTTCGGTGCCTGACCGATCAGCCGGTCGGCGATGGCATGCACTCGCTTGGCATCGTTGCTGGTGGTGTCCAGCACACCCTTGCTCGACGCCTCGCCTACCGTCTCCTGGTAGGACTGCGCGTACATCTTGTTCACCTCATCGGTAGACAACATGCTGAACATGTACTGTTTGCGCTCTACACCGACCGAATCGCCGCCGGTGGTATTCACCGCCTGGCAACCGGCAAGCAGCAGGGCGGCGCCCAAGGCACACATGGCAAAAGTCTGACGCATTACTGGGTTCTCCTTACTCACGTGGCGCTCATCCTAGGCCGCGATACGCTGGCGCGCCAGATACCGGCCAATTGCCGTATTTGTCTCTTCTCCCCGCCCACTGGTTCCCTGCCCGCCAAACTGTCAGATCAACTCGGTAAAAGGTGCATGAATAGGCCTAATGATTTCCGCCCACTGGGCGATAGCGCTTAAGGCACAGCGTCCTTTTTTCCAGGGAGCGGGTATGAAATTCAAGTCGATCCAGTTCTCCATCGCCTTTCTCGCCGGCGCCGTCGTGCTGGGTGTGGCCGTAGCGTTCATCAGTTACGCCCTGTATTCCGGAGCACGGACGCAGGCACTGGTCGAGCAGCGCACCCGAGAGCAGTCGGAGCTGGCGGTCAGGCAACGCCTCGAGGCCCTGGCCCACAGCCAGGCCCAGGCTATACGCCGCGAACTGGAGACACCGCTGCAGATCGCCGCCAACCTGGCACAGGTCAACGCCCTGGCCGGAACCCCTGACAAACAGGGCCGTGCGCAACTGGAAATGAGCCGCGAAGCCCTCATCACCCTGACCCGCGATGCCCTTGAGAAGAATCCACGGCTGATCGACAGCTACATCAGTTGGGAACGCAATGGCCTGCTGCACAACGACGCGGCGTATACCGACCGTGAATACCCTGGCATTGACACCGACGGACGCTTCATTCCGTTGTGGTACCGCAACGACGATGGCAGCGTCGAGCTGAACAAGGTCACCGATCTGGACAACAGTGCCCTGCTGCCAACCGGTGTGCGCGCCAACGAGTTCTATATGTGCGCCAAGGAAACCGGCAAGGGCTGCGTGGTCGACCCGGCGCCCTACCCCATCGGCAACCGCACCGTGATGCTGGCCTCGTTCATTGCGCCGATCATGGTCAACGGCCAGTTCCAGGGCATTGCCGGTGCCGACCTTTCAGTGGATTTCATCCAGGACATGCTGGAGAAGGCCGATCAGGGTCTTTACAACGGTGCCGGTGAAATCGCCCTGATCGCCAGCAATGGCGGCCTGGTGGCCTATACCAAGGACAAGAGCAAGCTCGGCCAGAAGGCCAGCAGCCTGTTCGACGCCAACGAGATCGCCAACCTCGCCAAGCTGTCCAACGACCAGGTCAGCTACGACCTGGACGAAGAGCACGGCCACATCGAGGTGTACATGCCTTTCACCCTGGGCAGCACCAGCGCTCGCTGGACCTTGATGATGCAACTGCCACTCAGCGCGGTGATGGCCGACCAGGAGAAACTGCAGAACGACCTGCAGGCTCAGCGCCGCAGCGACATCCTCGGCATGAGCCTGGTCGGGCTGCTGATCGCGGCCATCGGCCTGCTGGTGATCTGGCTGGCCGCCCGGGGCATTGCCCGACCACTCAAGCAGATGGTCGCCATGCTCGATGACATCGCCCAGGGCGAAGGTGACCTGACACGCCGCCTGCACAGCGACCGCGCCGATGAACTGGGCAAGATCGCTACCGGCTTCAACACCTTCCTCGGCAAGCTGCAGACCATGATCAGCCAGGTGGTCAGCTCGGTGCAGAAAGTCAGCGACTCCTCGGAGCACACAGCCGATATCGCCATTCGCACCAACCAGGGCGTACAGCGGCAACTGGCGGAAATCGACCAGGTCGCCACCGCCGTGCAGGAAATGACCGCGACGGCCCAGGATGTCGCACTCAATGCCACCAAGGCCGCGCAGGCTGCCAACAACGCCGACAGCGCGGCCAGCGAAGGCATGGGCATCGTGCAGATCACCTCAGACTCCATCGGCAGCCTGGCCAGGGAGATTGGCCGGGCGGTGGAGGTGGTGCAGAACCTCTCGCGCGACAGCGAGAGCATCGATGCGATCCTCACCACCATCCGCAGCATCGCCGAACAGACCAACCTGCTGGCCCTCAACGCCGCCATCGAAGCCGCACGCGCCGGCGAACAGGGCCGTGGTTTCGCGGTGGTCGCCGACGAGGTGCGCAACCTGGCGCAGAAGACCCAGCAGGCGACCCAGGAAATCCAGACCATGATCCAGCAACTGCAATCCGGCACCCGGCAGGTGGTGCAGGTCATGCAGGACAGCCAGGCACGCACCGACGAAAGCGTCGATCACGCCGCACAGGCGGCAGAAGCGCTGAACAGCATCACCCAGGCGGTATCGGTGATCAACGAAATGAACACGCAGATCGCCAGCGCTGCCGAGGAGCAGAGTGCGGTGGCCGA
Organism: uncultured Pseudomonas sp.; assembly: GCF_913777995.1. GTDB lineage: Bacteria > Pseudomonadota > Gammaproteobacteria > Pseudomonadales > Pseudomonadaceae > Aquipseudomonas. The sequence goes on from NZ_CAJYVE010000010.1 coordinate 394,361, forward strand.
AGACATCAACCGCAACGTCATCAGCATTGGCCAGGTCGCCGGCCAGGTGGCCAGTGGTGCCGACGAGGCCAGCCAGGCCAGCGCCGAGCTGACCCGCCTGGCCGAGCAGCAGAGGCGGCTGATCAACCAGTTCAAGGTCTAGGCCCAATACGGGTCAGTTAGGCCGTTGGGGCGAGCTTGCTCGCGATGGCTGCGTCACGTTCACAACAGATGCATGAGGTTTGCCGGCCTCTTCGCGAGCAAGCTCGCTCAACAAAAGTCAGTTAGGCCGGGTAGGAGCGGCTTCAGCCGCGAAGTGACCGCCTGTTCACAGCAGATGCAGTGACTTTGCCGGCCTCTTCGCGAGCAAGCTCGCTCCAACGACAGCCGAAGAGCTCTTAATTGACCTGTATTGGCTTTAGCCGCGACTAGGCCGGCGTCAGGCACTCCGGGCCATCGAGGGTCGGGTCGTTGATGAGGTTGGCCAGGGGGCGCTCACGCAGTTGCATCTGCCGTGAGGCCAGCAGTCCCTGCAGGACATGCTCGGGCGTCTGAGGGTCAAGCCACAGGCGCTGGCCTTCTTCATCGAGGATCAGCGGACGGCGCTGAGTCAGCACCGCCTGGGTGACCACCGCCACGCTCAGCCAGTTCTGTTCCTGCACCGGGTAGCTTTCCCAGAGGCCGGCGAAGAACAGCGACGAGCCTTCGCCAGGGGTCAGCCAGAAAGGTTGCTTGCGGGCATTGCCGCGCCACTCGTAGAAGCCATTGGCAGGCAACAGGCAGCGCCGCTGACGAAACGCGTCGCGGAACATCGGCTGTTCGGCGAGGGTTTCGGCGCGGGCATGGGCCGGCGTGCGCGACAGGTCGGTCAGCCAGGCCGGGGTCAGCCCCCAGCGGGCACGCGCCAGGCTGCGGTTGCCCTGCTCATCGGCACGCAGCATCAACACCCACTGCGCCGGGGAAATGTTCCATTGCGCCTGCTGGTCGGGGGGAAACCCCGGCAGCCCGGCAAATTCCCGGTTCCAGCGAAACAGGGCATAACGTCCACACATCTCAACACACCAGCACGTCGGGAATACTGTCCGGCTCGTCGCCGTCCACAGGCAAGGCGGCATTGTACGCGCTGATCAGCGCCAGCGCGCGCTCGACCTGCTCGTCATCCACCACGATGCCCAGCAGGCCGCTGACCGGCAGGTGACCGACCGCGCCCAGCAGGTCGCGGCCGACCAGGTGTGCCTGGATGCCTTCGCTGGCCAGCATCCCCAGCAACAGCTCGCCTTCATGCAGGTGTTCAGGCTCATAGATACGTTGCATCACTCGTTCTCGCTACGTACGTCCAGCGTCCATTGCTCGCCATCGGTACGCAGGTCGAAAACGATCGGCCGACAGCACACCGGGCAATCTTCAATGTAGGTCTGATCTCCGGCGGAGAGGTCCAAAACCGCCTCGACGGGTTCGCCGCAATAGGGACAATCGTATTCCTGTAGTTCCTGCATCGGGTCGGCTCCTTGAGTTTTGCGTATAATCGGCCACTGTTCGAAGGCCGGTTCTTTTTACTGAACCCGGATTCTGGTATCCGTTTAATTCAGACCAGCCTTTTCATTACCTGTTTTAGACCCCCTACAAGAGAGCATGATGGGCGAATTCGATGCCATCCGGCCTTATGACGACGCGGAAGTGCCAGCCGTTCTGGCGCGCCTGCTCAGTGACAAGGCTTTCCTCGCTACCCTGACCAAGTTCCGCTTTCCGCGCCTGGCCCGTTCGTTCGGCTGGTTCCTGCAGCCGGCGCTGGCGCGCAAGCTGCGCAAGGAGTTCGCCGGGATCGACTCGGTAGCCACCTTGCAGGACAAGATCGAGTTCTACGTCGATCACACCATCGAACGCGCCACCGATGGCGTGACCTATGCCGGTGTCGAGCAGCTCAAGTCTGGCACCGCCTACCTGTTCCTCGCCAACCACCGCGATATCGTGATGGACCCGGCGTTCGTCAACTACGCGGTGTACCACGCCGGCCTGCCCACGCCACGTATCGCGATTGGCGACAACCTGTTGCAGAAGCCTTTCGTCAGCGACCTGATGCGCCTGAACAAGAGCTTCATCGTGCACCGTTCGATCAGCGGGCGCCGCGAGAAGATGGCCGCCTACCAACTGTTGTCGGCCTACATCAACCACTCGATCACCCGCGACGGGCAGTCGATCTGGATCGCCCAGGCCGAGGGCCGGGCCAAGGATGGCGACGACCGCACCGAGTCGGCGATCCTCAAGATGTTCCACATGAGCCGCAAGGACGAGCCGTTCGGCGACGTGATCCGTTCGCTGAACCTCATTCCGGTTTCGATCAGCTACGAATACGACCCTTGTGACCAGGCCAAGGCCCGCGAGCTGTACATCCGTGCCACCACCGGCGGCTACGCCAAGACGCCAGGCGAGGACGATATCAGCATCGCCCTGGGCATCACCGGCTACAAGGGCCGGGTGCACGTGAACTTCGCCCCGCCGGTCACCGAGCAGTTCGAAGACACCAAGCAGCTGGCTGCGGAAATTGACCGGCAGATTCTCACCGGTTATCGGTTGTTCCCGGTGCACTACCTGGCCTGGGCGCAGTGGAGCGAGGCCGACCCGCAGCTACAGGTGCCGCAGGCCAGCGAACTGTTCGGCGCCGAGGAGCTGGAAAAGGCCCGGAACGAATGGGAAACCCGCCTGGCCGGCTGCCCGCCCGAGCACCGCCCCTACATGATCCAGCAGTACGCGACCCCGGTGCGCAACCAGTACCGGCTCAAGGCTGGTCTGGCACTGCCCTGAGCACGGCGTCGTCACCATATCGTCATCCAGGCAGGGCATTGTATGGCCCTTCAAAAGGACGCCCGGCCCGCGCATGCGCCGGCCGGGCATTTTGCAGGGATTGCCCGCACATTCTGGAGTCGACATGCTGCACGCCAACAATCAGGACCGCCTCTACCACATCGCCCAGAGCGATGAACAACAAGAGCTCATCGACGGCCTGGCCTTCAACGTCCACGATCACCGCTGGCTGGTGTACTGCGCCCTCGGCGGCCATCAGCACCATGACCTGCCCGAGCAGGACCCGCAGACCGGCCTGAGCTTCCTGGATTTTTCCGTGGCCCTGGCTGGCGCAAAAAGCCATTGAGGCAAAAACACAGCCCCATGAAAAAGCCCGGCCCCTCTCACAAGAGGCCGGGCTTTTTCATGACGGGCGCCGTTTACTGCGCCAGGGTGTTACCGATGGTCGGGTCCTGGAACACGCGGGTCAGGGCATCGCTGAGGACATCGCCGACCAGCTTGGTGTTGGTTTCCTGGTTGGGCGCCATGCCGAAGCGCTGGTCCAGCGAGGCGGCGTAACGGCCATTGTAGGAGCGGCCGTTGTTGCGCACGTCAGCACGGAAGGTCGAGCTGATGGTCGCTTCGGTCACGTACATGCCTTCCTTCGGCGACTGATAACGCAGGTCAGCCAGGGTCACGGTCAACTGCGGGGCATTGCCACCCTGAGTCGGCGTAAAGCCGAGCAGGCGCACGGCGGCTTCTGCCTGGGCCTGCAGCTTGGGCAGTACGTCGGCGCCGCTGACGGTGATGGAGCTGGTTTCCGGATACATGCCGCCACGGGTGCCCAGCACCTGGCTCTGGCGGCCATCGACGACACGCACGACCACCGGCTGGCCATGGCCGACCGGCGCCAGCTGCGCGGTAATGCGCGGCTGCGGGCTCAGCTGTTGCGGGCTGTGGGCACAACCGACCAGGGTCAAACTGCTTACGGCAAGCAGACCAAACAAAACGCGACGCAGCATGCTCATATCTCCACGGGGGCAGGCAATCGATGGGCGGCAGTATAGCGAAAATCCGACCGCTGGCAGCGCCTGCTGGTTCAGCGCCGGCGGCATTGTAATGCGCATGTCACTTCACTGCGCCAAGCTGTGCGCAGTTTTCCAAAGAGAGCATCGTCATGAGCTTTTTCCGGTCTCTGTTCAGCGCACGCCCTGCCCCGCGCCACTTCGCACGCCTGGATGAAAGCGGTATCTGCCGTGCCTTCAAACACTGCAGCCACGCGCCACAGGGCGGCGAGTGGGTCGAGGTCAACGAACAACGCCTGGCCTGGCTGGGTCAGCCCCTGCCCGCCAGCGCCCGGATCACGCCACGTGCCGCACGCTCGGCGCTGCGCCTGCTGCTGGCGGCCTGAATTAATCGACATAAATGTCAATCAGGCCAACCAATTCCCGATGTTTCATCGCTATAATCTCCCCCCGATTATAAGGACGTCTCCTGATCGGGCCTCGCTGCATCGCTAATCCACGAAATTAGCTCCTTCGCAATGCCCACAGAGAGCCGCCCACGCAGTCCGGTCGTATCGCGATGATTCGATGGGCGGCGCGCACTCGCTCGGATCCGATCGAACCTTTCGCGCCCCCCGACGCCTCACTTGTGAACAGCGGACATGCCGGAGCTGCCCTCGCAGCCCCTTTTGAGGTTTGGTTCGCGTCTCCAAAAAGAGGCACGAAATAACGGGTTTCACAACTTCACAAGAGTGTGGCGAGCACATGAATAGGTTTGTAGATGCACCGGCGTCATCATCGGCTTCCCCAGGCAGGGTCGAACGTCACCACGCAGGGTCATCGTCAGGCGTCTGACGATGGTCGTATGGCCCCACAGGCTGCAAAATGCGTTCATGATCGTCTGGATGAACCCCTTGCAGCCCTGCCGGACCTGCGCGTGAGATGCAAAACATTGCTGGGATCCGCCCCTTGAGCATCGCTGACCGGCGCCCTCGGGCAGATCCTGAAAACCGGACACTCGTTCCCGGCCAGGACGTGCGAAGCATGATGCCGCATCATGCCCTCAATACCTGGCAATCAGCCTCGGGAACGCAGACCGTCCATTGGGTGTTGCAGATTTTGGAGACGCGTTAATGGCGCATAACGAAGCAGTCGACGTAGTACTGGTCGGAGCGGGCATCATGAGTGCCACGCTGGGCGTGCTGCTCAAGGAGCTCGACCCCAGCCTGAAGCTGGAAGTCGTCGAGCTGATGGATTCCGGCGCTGCAGAGAGTTCCAACCCCTGGAACAACGCCGGCACCGGTCACGCCGGCCTGTGCGAGCTGAACTACACCCCGCAGGCCGCCGACGGATCCGTCGACATCAAGAAAGCCGTGCACATCAATACGCAGTTCGAGGTCTCGAAGCAATTCTGGGCCTATCTGGTGCGCAAGGGTGGCTTCAAGACGACCACTACCTTCATCAATTCCGTCCCGCACCTGAGCTACGTGCAGGGCGAAAAGGACATGTCGTTCCTCAAGACCCGTTTCGAAACCCTGCGCCAGCACCATGCCTTCGCCGCGATGGAATACACCGAAGACCACGGCAAGCTGAAGGAGTGGATGCCGCTGATGATGGCCGGCCGCCCGGCCGACCAGAAGCTCTGCGCCACGCGCATGACCAACGGCACCGACGTCAACTTCGGCGCCCTGACCAACCAGTTGCTCGCGCACCTGGCCAGCGAGCCCGACGCCCAGGTCAAGTACAACAAGCGCGTGACCAACCTGACCCGCAACGGCCAGGGCTGGACCGTCACCATCAAGGACGTCAATACCGGCAGCACCCGCGATATCGACGCCCGCTTCGTGTTCCTCGGCGCCGGCGGCGCGGCCCTGCCGCTGCTGCAGATGTCCGGCATCGAGGAAGGCAAGGGCTTCGGCGGCTTCCCGGTCAGCGGCCAGTGGCTGCGCTGCGACAACCCGGAGGTGGTCAAGCTGCACCAGGCCAAGGTGTACAGCCAGGCAGCGGTCGGCTCGCCACCGATGTCGGTGCCGCACCTGGACACCCGCGTGGTCGATGGCAAGAAGTCTCTGCTGTTCGGACCGTTCGCCGGCTTCACGACCAAGTTCCTCAAGCACGGCTCGCTGCTCGACCTGCCGCTGTCGGTGCGCATGAGCAACATCAAGCCAATGCTGGCCGTGGCCCGCGACAACATGGACCTGACCAAATACCTGGTCAGCGAAGTGCGCCAGTCCATGGAACAGCGCCTCGACTCGCTGCGCCGCTTCTATCCGCAGGCCAAAGCCGAGGACTGGCGCCTGGAGATCGCCGGCCAGCGCGTGCAGATCATCAAGAAGGACGCCAAGAAAGGCGGCGTGCTGCAGTTCGGTACCGAGCTGGTCGCGGCTGCCGACGGTTCCCTGGCCGCCCTGCTCGGCGCCTCGCCTGGGGCCTCGGTGACCGTATCGATCATGCTTGAGCTGATCGAGCGCTGCTTCGCCGACAAGGCCAAGGGTGAATGGACAGCCAAGCTCAACGAGATCTTCCCGGCTCGTGAGAAGGCCCTGGCCAGCGATGCGCAGCTGTACCAGCGCATCAGCGCACAGAGCGACGAAGCCCTGAACCTGGCGGCACACCAGGAGAGCGAAGCGCAAAGCATCGCCTGATGACCTGACCGCCAGTCAAACGCAAAACCCCGTGCTGCTCGCCGAGCCACGGGGTTTTGTGTTTTTACAGGTCAGGTATGCAAGGGCGTCGCGCCCTGCGGCGAAGGTCAGAGGCTGCGGGCCAGGACTTCGATATGCTCCGGGCCGATGCCGCAGCAGCCGCCGATGTGCGTGGCGCCGCGCTTGACCCAGTCGGCGGCCCACTGCTGGTAACCCTGCGGGTCGAGGTCCTCGCGCAGTTCGTCCAGGCCATCGTTGGCGGTGGCGTCCTTGGGCTGTGGCGGGAAGGCGTTGGCGTAGGCCCCCACACCGATCTGCACGTTCAGCTCGGCAAACACGGCACGGGCGGTATCGATGGCGGCACCGATCACTTCCGGCTGGCTGCAGTTGAACAGCAGGGTCGCCGCGCCCAGCTCGGCTGCCGCACGCGCGGCGTCGGCCACTGGCTCGCCCGAGCGCAGGCGCGGAGTGTCGTCGACGTCTTCATCCTGCAGGGTGAACGACAGCCAGAAGGGCTTGCCATCGGCTGGCAAACCGGCGCGGATGGTACGTGCCTCGATGATGCTGCTCTGGGTTTCCGCCAGCCACAGATCCACATGAGGGGCCAGCCCCGTCACCAACGGCTGCAACACCTGTGCGGCGCGCGAGGCATCGAACAGGTCGGGACGGTAGGAACCGAACAGCGGCGGCAGCGAACCGGCCACCAGTACCCGCCCACCGACCGCATCGGCGGCCTGCCGGGCCAGCTGCCCGGCGGTTACTGCCAGCGCCTGACCTTCACGGGCGAAGCGCTCCTCGCCGATATGAAACGGCACCACCGCATAGCTGTTGGCAGTAATAACCTGGGCACCTGCCTGGATGTACGCGGCGTGCACCGCAACGACCGCTTGTGGAGACTCGGTCAGCGCCAGGGCCGACCACTCCGGCTGGCGGAACGGCGCGCCCCGGCGTTGCAGTTCGCGGCCCATACCGCCGTCGAGAATTACTGTCGAAGCTTGAGTCATATTCGCTCTACTTATATACATATGAAAAAGACTCATTAGAATTGAGCCTTATATAACGTATTTAATACGCCACTTTCTTCAAACGACAACCATTTTTTCGAGGTTCATTCGTGAAACTACGTGCGCTTCTGGGTATCGGCCTTTTCGCCCTGACCGTCTCCAGCCAGGCCCTGGCGGGCGCGACCCTGCAGCGTGTGCAGGACAACAAGGAACTGGTCAACGTGCTGATGGAGAGCTACCCGCCCTTCTCCTTCCTCAACGACCAGAACCAGCTCGATGGCTTCGATGTCGACGTGGCCAAGGCCGTGGCCGACAAGCTGGGCGTCAAGCTGCGCCTCGAAACACCCTCCTGGGACGTGATCGCCGCTGGCCGCTGGGCCGGCCGCTATGACATCTGCATCTGCTCCATGACCCCCAGCCAGTCGCGTGCCGAAGTGTTCGACTTCCCGGTGGAGTACTACGCATCGCCAGCGGTGATCGTGGTCAACGCCCAGGATGACCGTATCCACGCTGCCAAGGACCTGAGCGGCAAGAAGGTCGGCCTGACCAGCGCGTCAAGCTACGAGAGCTACCTGAACAAGAACCTGGTGATCGAAGGCGGCAGCGGCAAGCCCCTGGAGTATCCGTTCGAAAACGTGCAGATCGCCCCCTACGACAACGACAACGTGGCGTTCCAGGACCTCGGCCTGGGTGCCGGCAAGCGCCTGGATGCGGTGCTGACCAACCTGGTCACTGCCCAGCCTCGCCTGGACCAGGACAAGCGCTTCAAGCTGGCCGGCCCGGCCCTGTACGAAGAGCCGAACTTCGTCGCCATCGAGAAAGGCGACGCCGAGTGGAACGCCAAGGTTCGCGAGGTCTTCGAAGAACTCAAGAAGGACGGCACACTGGCCCGCCTGTCGCAGAAGTGGATCGGCGCCGACATCAGTAAATGACCAGCTTTCCGAAACGCCCTCCCGTGCCGGCCCGACAGGGTCTGCTCAAGCGCCTGTTCGGCTTCAGGACCCGGCTGTACCTGACCTGGGCGACGATGTTCGCCCTGTTCACCGGTTTCTTCCTGAGCTTCGACCTGAAGTTCTCGATCATCCTCGACAAGTTGCCCAACCTGGTCGGCCTGCACCTGGCGCCCAATGGCTTCCTGCAAGGTGCGGCGCTGACGCTGTTCGTGTGCCTGTGCTCGATCGTGGTCTCGGTACTGCTGGGCTTCGTCGCCGCCCTGGCGCGGCTGTCGCGCAGTGCGGTGGCGTTCGGCATCGCCAGCTTCTATGCCTCGTTCTTTCGCGGCACGCCGCTGCTGATCCAGATTCTGCTGATCTACCTGGGGCTGCCGCAGATCGGCGTGGTGCCGGGCGCGATTCTCGCCGGGGTGATCGCCCTGTCGCTGAACTACGGCGCCTACCTCAGCGAGATCTTCCGGTCCGGCATCATCGGCGTCGCCGCTGGCCAGCGCGAAGCCGCCATGGCCCTGGCGCTGCGCCCGGCCCAGGTGTTCTGGCTGATTACGCTGCCGCAGGCGATGCGCACCATCATCCCGCCGACCACCAACCAGTTCATCTCGATGCTCAAGGACTCGTCGCTGATTTCAGTGATGGGGGTATGGGAAGTGATGTTCCTGGCCCAGTCCTACGGCCGCTCCAGCTATCGCTACATCGAGATGCTGACCACGGCGGCGGCGCTGTACTGGATCATGTCGATCAGCCTGGAATTGCTCCAGGCGCGCCTGGAAAGGCACTACGGCAAGGCCTACCAGCCGCGAAACTGACAGGCCGATGTGAGCGAGCCGGCTCGCTCACAGACAATGGCCTCAGGCGGCGCGCGCCTTCTCCACCAACTCGATGTAGTCATCGGCGTTGCGCTGGTCCTTGATCAGCTCGACGAAGGTCTGGCCTTGTGCGTCCTTGCCGTCCAGGTCGTAGCCCGCCTCACGGAAGAACACCAGGAAACGCTCGAAATCATCGATGCGCAGGCCCCGGTAGGCCTTGATCAGCTTGTGCAGCGACGGCGAGGTGGCGTCGACGGGCTCGAATTCGAGGAACAGCTTGATCTGCTCGTCACCGATCTCGTCGCCGATGATCTGCTTCTTGTCTTTACGCATTGCGGGCTCCAAGGGGCACGGTCACTTTCACGGGGCGGGCAGTGTATATCCGCCACGCCGCTTAGCTCAACGCGGCTTTGCCCCGGCCGTGTGCAGGTCGGCCCAGACATGCCCGTTGGCGTACACCAGGAATTGGCAGTAAACCTTCTCGTTGCGCAGCAGGTCGACCAGCGTGCGGTAATGCGATTGCGGGTAATACAGCGTCAGGGTGCGGCTGGCGGCATCGAAACTGGGTCTCTTCAGGCTCTTGCTTTCACCGTCGAAGTGGATCTGCACCTCGCTGAGGGTCGCGCCCTTGTTCAGCGGCTTGCCGCGCAGGCTGATCGACAGCGGCGCGGTGACCGGAATCGGCTGCTGGTTGGAGGGCCGCTGGTTGCCCACCACCACCGAATACTCGGTAATCAGCATCAATTGCTGCTGCTCAGGCGTGCCCTCGCGCAGGCTCTGGTCATCCGGCGGCAGGTACTGCTCGTGCATGGGCCCCGCCACAGCGCTGCCGGCAAGCAGCGCCAGGGCCAGCGCGGCGCTGATCATCAGTGATTTCATTGACACTCTCCTTGTCGTCCAGTCGCCGCGCCCGGGTGCTTACAGACCCTTGACCGCGTAGATGCCAGCGGCGTTACGCCAGTAGCCCTTGTAGTCCATGCCGAAACCGAAGATGAAGCGGTCCACGCACGGCAGGCCCACGTAGTCGGCCTTGTACTCGGGGCGCGCCTTGCGGTCGTGATCCTTGTCGATCAGCACCGCAGTATGCACAGCGCGGGCACCGGCGTGGCGGCAGAAGTCGATGATCGCGCCCAGGGTGTGACCTTCATCGAGGATGTCGTCGATGATCAGCACGTCGCGGTCGATGAACGAGACTTCCGGCTTGGCCTTCCAGAACAGCTCGCCGCCGCTGGTTTCGTTGCGGTAGCGGGTGGCATGCAGGTAAGAGGCTTCCAGAGGGAACTTCAGGTGGGTGAGCAGCTTGCCGCAGAAGATCAGGCCGCCGTTCATCACGCAGAACACCACCGGGTTGCGATCGGCCAGTTCAGCGGTGATTTGCGCACCGACGCGGGCGATGGCGGCATCGACCTCGGCCTCGCTGTAAAGGCAGTCAGCCTCGCGCATGACTTGACGGATATGCTCGAGATCAGCGGACATGAATCGCTCCAGTTAACAATGAGAAAAACCGGCAAAGGTACGCATCCCCTCGTTCGAGGGCAAGCAGATCTAGACTGACGTCGATGGAATCATCACTTCGGCAGCGAAAATGGGTAGGAAGATACTTCATCTGCCGTAAGACAGTAACCGCCGAATCGATTAATCTAGGCCGTTTTTTGCCCGCCTCCAGGAGCCCTTTGCCCATGCCCATCCGTGAAATCCGCCACCCGCTGATCCGCCACAAGATCGGCCTGATGCGCCGCGCCGACATCAGCACCAAGAATTTTCGCGAACTGGCCCAGGAAGTCGGCGCGCTGTTGACCTACGAGGCCACCTCCGACCTGCCGCTGGAAAGCTACGAGATTCCTGGCTGGGCAGGCCCGGTGCAGGTCGAGAAGATCGCCGGCAAGAAAATCACTGTGGTGCCGATCCTGCGCGCCGGCATCGGCATGCTCGACGGCGTGCTCAGCCTGATCCCCGGTGCCAAGGTGAGCGCCGTCGGTGTGGCGCGCAACGAAGAAACCCTGCAGGCGCACACCTACCTGGAAAAGCTGGTGCCGGAAATCGACGAACGGCTGGCGATGATCATCGACCCGATGCTGGCCACCGGCAGCTCAATGGTCGCCACCATCGACCTGCTGAAGAAGGCTGGCTGCAAGGAAATCCGCGCCATGGTGCTGGTGGCAGCCCCCGAAGGCATCGCTGCGGTGGAGAAGGCCCACCCGGATGTACAGCTGTACACCGCGTCGATCGACGAGCGCCTGAACGAACATGGCTACATCATTCCCGGCCTGGGCGATGCCGGCGACAAGATCTTCGGCACCAAGCAGAAGGACGCCTGAGCCGATGAAGCATGACGAGTTCAATGACCCCCTTTGGCGCACCGTGCTGTCGGGGGCACAGATGCTGTTCGTGGCGTTCGGCGCCCTGGTGCTGATGCCGCTGATTTCCGGGCTCGACCCCAACGTCGCGCTGTTCACCGCCGGCCTCGGCACCCTGCTGTTCCAGCTGGTGACCGGCCGCCAGGTGCCGGTGTTCCTGGCGTCCAGCTTCGCCTTCATCACCCCGATCATTCTCGCCAAGGGCCAGTTCGGCCTGGCGGCGACCATGGGCGGCGTAATGGCCGCCGGCTTCGTCTACACCTTCCTGGGCCTGGCGGTGAAGATCAAGGGCACCGGTTTCATCGACCGCTTGCTGCCACCCGTGGTGATCGGCCCGGTGGTGATTTCCATCGGCCTGGCCATGGCGCCCATCGCCGCCAACATGGCCATGGGCAAGGCCGGTGACGGCTCCGTACTGATCCACTACCAGACCGCCATGTGGATCTCCATGCCGGCGCTGCTGACCACCCTGATCGTCGCCGTATTCGGCAAGGGCATCTTCCGCCTGGTGCCGATCATCGCCGGCGTGCTGGTGGGCTTCGCGCTGTCGTTCTGGTTCGGCGTGGTGGACACCAGCAAGATCGCCGCAGCGCCCTGGCTGGCGATGCCGCACTTCACCGCACCGGAATTCAACTGGCAGGCCATCCTGTTCATCGTCCCGGTGGCCCTGGCGCCGGCCATCGAGCACATCGGCGGAGTGATCGCGGTGGGCAGCGTGACCGGTCGTGACTACCTGAAGACCCCCGGCCTGCACCGCACCCTGCTGGGCGACGGCATTGCCACCACCTCGGCCGGGCTGTTCGGCGGTCCGCCCAACACCACCTACGCGGAAGTCACCGGCGCGGTGATGCTGACCAAGAACTACAACCCGAAGATCATGACCTGGGCGGCGGTGTTCGCCATCAGCCTGGCGTTCATCGGCAAGTTCGGCGCGCTGCTGCAGAGCATTCCAGTGCCGGTGATGGGCGGCATTCTCTGCCTGCTGTTCGGCTCCATCGCCGCGGTGGGCCTGAACACCATGATCCGCCACAAGGTGGACCTGGCGGAGGCGCGCAACCTGGTGATCGTTTCGGTGACCCTGGTGTTCGGTATTGGCGGCGTGCTGGTCGGCACTGGCGATGGTCCGGATGACTTCGGCCTCAAGGGCATCGCCCTGTGCGCCATCACCGCCATCGCGCTGAACCTGATTCTGCCGGGCAACGACGGCTGGAAGCACAAGCAGGCGGAAGATCGCCTGCCTTGATGTGGCCTGACAGGGCTGATTTCAGCCGGGAAAGGCATCCCGGCTGAAGCCGGTCCTACAGGGGCTGGGTGGTGGTCTCGCAAAGGCGCTTGAGTGCGGCGGCCCAGTTCGGGTCGTCATTCAGGCACGGCACCAGCACCAGTTCCTCCCCTCCTGCCTCGCGGAACTGCTCGGCGCCACGGTCGCCGATTTCCTCCAGTGTCTCGATGCAATCGGCGACGAATGCCGGGCACATCACCAGCAGTCGCTTTACCCCCTGGGCCGCCAGCTCGTCGAGGCGTGTCTCGGTATAGGGCTCGATCCACTTGGCTCGCCCCAGACGCGACTGGAACGACACAGACCACTTGCCATCCGCAATGCCAGCCAGCTTGGCGAACGCCGCCGCCGACTGCATGCACTGGGCGCGATAGCAGGTCTTGAGCACTTCCGGTGGCGCGCTCATGCAGCAATCATCGCTTTTGAAGCAGCACTGCCCGGTCGGGTCGAGCTTGCTCAGATGGCGCTCCGGCAAGCCATGGAAGCTCAGCAACAGGTGATCGTAAGGTTGTTCCAGGAACGGCGTGGCGCTCTGCACCAGCGCATCGAGGTATTCGGCCTGGTCGAAAAACGGCGGCAGCAGCGCCACTTCCAGCCTCAGGCCGCGCTCACGGATGACCCGGCGCGCTTCTTCGATCACCGTGGTCACCGTACTGTCGGCGAAATGCGGGTACAGCGGTGCCAGGGTCACTTTGCCGATGCCTTGGCCTGCCAGGCGCACCAGGGTCGATTCGATGGACGGCTCGCCGTAGCGCATCGCCAGTTCTACCGGACCGTGCGGCCATTCTTCGCGCATGCGCGCCTGCAAGCGGCGGCTGAGCACTACCAGTGGCGAGCCTTCGTCCCACCAGATCGAGGCGTAGGCGTGGGCCGACTGCTCCGGACGCTTGATCAGGATCAGCGACACCAGCAACCGGCGCACCGGCCACGGCAGGTCGATGACATAGGGGTCCATCAGGAACTGATTGAGGTAGCGGCGCACGTCACCCACGCTGGTGGAGGCCGGTGAGCCCAGGTTGATCAGCAACAGCGCGTGATCGGTCATGCAAGATCCTATTTCGATGAGGGAGCCAGCACGTCGGCCAAGGCGTCGTGCAGTTCGGTAAAGCGGAACACGAAACCGGCTTCGCCCAGCCGCGTCGGACGAGCACGCTGGCCCCCGAGCAGCAGGCCGGACATCTCGCCGAGCAGCAGGCGCAGCGGCAACGCCGGCAGCGGCATGAACGCCGGACGGTGCAGCACACCGCCAAGCGTCTTGGCGAATGCGCGGTTACGCACCGGCGAAGGCGCACAGAGATTATAGGGACCTCGGGCAGAGGCCTGGTTCAAGAGAAAATCTATCGCCCCGATCTGGTCGTCGATATGCACCCAGGGCATCCACTGCCGGCCGCTGCCAATCGGCCCACCCAGCCCCAAGCGAAATGGCGGCAGCAGACGCTGCAGGAAGCCGCCCTGGCCAGACAGCACCAAGCCCGTGCGCACCAGGACCACGCGCAGACCGAGGGCCTCGGCACGCAGCGCGGTTTCTTCCCAGGCCTGGCACAGCTGGCTGGCGAAGTCGTCCTTGACCGGCTGCTGGTGCTCATCCAGCTCGCGCTCGCCACCATCGCCATACCAGCCCACCGCCGAGCCGGACACCAACACCTGCGGCCGCTGCGTCTGGCTTTCGATCCAGGCCAGCAGCTGCTCGGTCAGGCCGATACGACTCTCCCACAACTGCAACCGGCGCTTGCGGGTCCAGGGCCGATCGGCGATGGGCGCACCCGCCAGGTTGACTACCGCATCGACCGGCTGACCGTCGAGTTCGGCGAAACGGGAGATACCGCGCACACCCTCCCCGCACAAACGTCGTACTTCGCCAGGGCGGCGGCTGACTACCGTCAGCTGATGCCCCTGTGCCTGCCAGAGCTGGCAGAGCGCCTTACCGATCAAACCTGTGCCGCCGGTCAGCAAGATGTGCATGGCAGGTATCCTTGAGTGGCGTTCGTGGCCTTTGAGTAGTCTATTGCTTGCAGGCCGTGGCCTTGGCCGTGATTCGTGACGCACTGTCCCTTTGCTGAACCATAGGCCACACCTGAAAGGATTGGAGCTTTACTGCCCAGAACCGGGTAGTTGGCCCATTGTCTATGAGCTACAGACAGACCGTCATGGACAGTACGAGTTGCAGGCTGCGCAGCACTGGAAATGCGAACCGCTGCAACTTATACCAAATTACGAGATTGTACAGGTTTTAAGGACGGCGTAGTCTGTGCAGACAAGGTAACGAGGCCCCTATGACTGTACCTATCGCAATCATCGGTACCGGTATCGCCGGACTCTCCGCCGCCCAGGCGCTCCACGCCGCCGGGCACGCCGTTCACCTTTTCGACAAGAGCCGCGGCAGCGGCGGCCGCATGTCCAGCAAGCGCAGTGATGCCGGCTCGCTGGACATGGGCGCGCAATACTTCACCGCCCGCGACCGGCGCTTCGTCAGCGCGGTCAACCAGTGGCAGGCCAATGGCTGGGTCGCCGAATGGAAGCCCTCGCTGTACAACTACCACGGCGGACGCCTCAGCCCTTCCCCGGATGAACAGGTGCGCTGGGTCGGTACACCGGGCATGAGCGCCATCACCCGGGCGATGCTCGACGACCTGCCGGTCACCTTCTCGTGCCGGATCACCGAAGTCTTTCGTGGCAGCCGCCACTGGAACCTGCTGGACGCCGATGGCAAGAGCCACGGGCCGTTCAGCCATGTGGTCATCGCCACCCCGGCGCCACAGGCCACCACCCTGCTGGCGGCTGCGCCCAAGCTTGCCGGGGTGGTGGCCGGGGTCAAGATGGACCCCACCTGGGCCGTGGCCCTGGCCTTCGGCACACCGCTGGATACCCCGTTGCAGGGCTGCTTCGTGCAGGACAGCCCGCTCGACTGGCTGGCCTGCAACCGCAGCAAGCCAGGCCGCGACGGTGCCCTGGACACCTGGGTGCTGCATGCCACCAGCCAATGGAGTCGCGACCACGTCGATATGCCCAAGGAGGAGGTCATCGACCACCTGCATGGCGCCTTCGCCGAACTGGTCAGCTGCGCCATGCCAGCGCCGCTGTTCAGCGTCGCGCACCGCTGGCTGTATGCACGCCCTGCCGGGGTGCATGAGTGGGGCGCGCTGTCGGATGCCGACCTGGGTATCTACGTGTGTGGCGACTGGTGCCTGTCGGGTCGCGTAGAAGGCGCCTGGCTCAGTGGCCAGCAGGCCGCCCACCGGCTGTTGGAGCATCTTGCCCGTTGAACCGCATCAACCCCCGCAAACTGCTGCTGTCGAAGTGGACGGCAGCAGCCCCGCAGAATCGCGAGAAACATTTTCTGGTGACCGAGCTATTCCGCGACGAGGAAGGTACGGTGCTGGAAATCGAACTGCAGGCCGTATTGACCCAGCGCAGCGAGCGCTTGCCCTGGCAAGTGTTGCAGGATGCCGATCGCTGGCGGATGGGCTGGAAATAGGCAGGCCTTCACTTCCCCTGCCCTGCGCCGCGGAATCGGCCCGCTGCGCAGGCACTTGTACAAATTATTTGACTTGTACAAGCCCGCATCTAAGATGAACTCTCATTGTACAGCGTATGTCATCTGTATAAGTTTAAGCGTTCGCGAGGTGCCTGATGTCCGTATCCCCCTCTGAAAAACCCAAGCTGGGTGTCAGCGCCTGCCTGATGGGCGTCGAGGTGCGTTACAACGGTGGACACAAGCAATCCGACCTGTGCACCGGCGCGCTGCGCGAGTATTTCGACTTCGTTCCTGCCTGCCCGGAAGTCGCCATTGGCCTGGGCATCCCGCGTGAGACCATTCGGCTGGTCGGTGATCCCGAGCGGCCCCAGGCGGTCGGCACCGTACACCCGGAGCTGAACGTCACGCGGCAACTCGCCGAATACGGTGAGCACATGGCCGGCGAGATGACCGATATCAGCGGCTACATCTTCATGCAGAAGTCCCCCTCCTGTGGCCTGGAACGGGTCAAGGTCTACCGTGACAACGGCGCGCCCTTCGACGGCGGCGGCCGCGGCATCTATGCCCAGGCATTCTGCGAGCGCCAACCCGACCTGCCGGTGGAGGAAGACGGTCGGCTCAACGACCCGGTGCTGCGCGAAAACTTCATCACCCGTGTCTACGCCTATGCCGCCTGGCAACGGCTGCTCAAGGAGGGCCTGAGCCGGCGTGCCCTGACCGAATTCCACTCGCGCTACAAGTACCAACTCATGGCGTGTGACGTTACGCAGTACAAGGCTCTGGGCAAGATGCTCGGCAGCATGGGCCGCAGCGACCCCGAAGAGGTCGGCCGGCAATACTTCAGCCTGCTGATGAACGCCTTGAAGAAATGCGCCACCCGAGGCAGCCACACCAATGTGCTGCAGCACCTGTGCGGTTATCTCAAGCAGACCCTCAGCGCCGGCGACAAGCAGGAGCTGCAGGGACTGATCAACCAGTATCACCAGGGGATCGTGCCGCTGATCGTGCCACTGACCCTGCTCAAACATCATTTCCGTCACCACCCGGACCCGTATGTGGCGCTGCAGGTTTACATGCAGCCACATCCGGAGCCGCTCAGCCTGCGCAACGCCATCTGAACCATGCATACACCCTCCGACACCTCCGAAGACCCTCAGCCGGGCCGCCTGCCGGATGGCTGGCTGCCGATCCGTGAAGTCGCCCGCCAGACCGGCGTCAACGCCGTCACCCTGCGTGCCTGGGAGCGCCGTTACGGGCTGATCGTTCCGCACCGTACCGCCAAGGGGCATCGCCTGTACTCCGATGAACACGTACAGCGCATCAGGAACATACTGACCTGGCTCAACCGCGGTGTGTCGGTCAGCCAGGTCAAGGCGCTGCTGGACGCCGCTGTCCCGGACATCAGCCGCCCCGGCAACGACTGGGAAGAACTGCGCCGCTCGCTGCTGGGTGGCATCGCCGCGCTGGCCGAACGCCGGGTCGACGATCTCTTCAACCGGGCCATGTCGCTCTATCCACCACGGACCATCTGCGAACAACTGTTGCTGCCGCTGCTGGCCGAACTGGAACGCCGCTGGCAGACGCAGTTCGGCGGGCAGATGGAGCGCATGTTTTTCTACTCCTGGTTGCGCAGCAAGTTCGGCGCTCGCACCTACCACAACAACCGCCAGGTCAGCGGCCCGGGGCTGTTGCTGGTCAATCAGTCCAACTCGCCGTTCGAACCTCACCTGTGGCTGGCCGCCTGGCTGATCAGCAGTGCCGACTGCCCCGTGGAAGTCTTCGATGGCCCGCTGCCGCCCGGTGAACTGGCCATGGCCTGCGACTACCTCAAGCCGCGCGCAGTGCTGCTGTATTCCACCCAGATTCTCAACCTGACCCAGTTGCCCCGCGTCCTGGCCAACGTCCATTGCCCGATTCTGCTCGGCGGCCCCGCCGTGGTGATCCACCGCGAAGAGCTGCCCAGACACGTCGAGGGCATCGCCAACCTGAGCTTTGCCCGTGACCCGCTCGAAGTCCACAGCGAGCTGAACAGGCTCGGAATCATCTAAGGGAATCGCCCATGCAATTGCTCTGGCTACGCAGCGACCTGCGCACCCACGACAACACCGCACTCAATGCCGCCCTGAGCGACGGGCCGACGGTCGCCGTGTACCTGCTCAGCCCGGCACAATGGCAACGGCATGACGACGCCGACTGCAAGGTGGACTTCTGGCTGCGCAACCTGGTGGAACTGGAAAAGGCACTGGCGCACCTGAACGTGCCGCTGCTGATCCGCGAGGCCGACACCTGGGACAAGGCCCCCGAGGTACTGGTGAAACTGTGCCGCGAGCTGCAGGTGCAGACCGTGCATGCCAACGAGGAATATGGCATCAACGAAAGCGCGCGCGATCAGGCCGTGCAGCAGGCCCTGGACAAGGCCGGGATTGTCTGGTGCAGCCACCTCGACCAGCTGCTGTTCGCCCCTGGCAGCGTATTGACCAAGAGCGACCAGTATTTCCAGGTGTTCAGCCAGTTCCGCAAGGTCTGCTATGCCCGCCTGCACAGCGCGTCACCCAGGCCGCAGCGCCTGCACAGCGCCCAGGCGCCGTTGAAACTCAGTAGCGACAAGGTGCCGGGCAAGGTCAAGGGCTTCGACGCTCCGAGCGACGCCTTGCGCGCGCTGTGGCCAGCCGGCGAGAAAGAGGCCAAGCGGCGCCTCGATGCCTTCTGCGACGAAGCGATCCACTACTACGACAGCGAACGCGACTTTCCTGCCAAGCCAGGCACCAGCCAGCTGTCTGCCTACCTGGCGGCCGGCGTGATTTCACCACGCCAGTGCCTGCAGGCCGCGCTGAATGCCAACCAAGGCGAATTCGAAAGCGGTAACAAGGGCATCGTCACCTGGGTCAGCGAGCTGATCTGGCGCGAGTTCTACAAACACATTCTGGTGGGCTACCCGCGCGTATCGCGGCACCGCGCCTTTCGCAGCGAAACCGAGGCGCTGCCCTGGCGCCGCGCGCCGAAGGACCTGGAAGCCTGGCAGCAGGGGCGTACCGGCCTGCCGATCGTCGACGCCGCCATGCGTCAAATGCTGGAAACCGGGTGGATGCACAACCGCCTGCGCATGGTCGTGGCGATGTTCCTGACCAAGAATTTGCTGATCGACTGGCGCGAAGGCGAGCGCTTCTTCATGCGCCACCTGATCGACGGCGACCTGGCCGCCAACAACGGCGGGTGGCAGTGGAGCGCCTCGACCGGCACCGATGCAGCGCCGTACTTCCGCATTTTCAATCCGATTTCCCAGTCGGAGAAATTCGATCCCGATGGCCGCTTCATCAAAGAGTGGCTGCCAGAACTGGCGGAGCTGAACAAGAAAGACGTACACGACCCATCGGCCGCAGGCGGGCTGTTCGGCGTAAAAGGGTATCCACAGCCCATAGTCGACCTGCGCAGTAGCAGGACCCGAGCCTTGGAAGCCTTCAAGAACCTGCCACATCGGCAAGTGGAAAGAGAGGCTTGAGGCCGGTTTTCGACCTGTAGCGGCGGCGTCAGCCGTGAAGAGGAGGGAAACTGCTGCAGCAGCCGTAAGCTGAAGCCGCCCCCACCACGTCTGGTGGGGGCGACCTGCTGGCGAACCAGCTTAACCGCAATACTGGTCAGTTAGGCCGGGTAGGAGCGGCTTCAGCCGCGAAGCGACCGCATATTCACAACAGATGCAGTGAATTTCCTGGGCTTTCGCGGCTAAAGCCGCTCCCACCGGGCCACATGTCGCTTAAGCGAACAGTATTGAGCTTAACCGTCAGAACGGCAGCTTGTAGTGCAGCGCGTAGCTTTCGATGCCGTCGTTCGGCTCTTTCAGGCCAGCGTTGGAATAGTGCGTGGCGCGGATGCCCACTTCGTGGCCGCCAGGGAAGCGCAGGCCGAAACCGATACGGTCTTCGAAGTTGAAGGAGCTGCCCAGCTTGTTGTCTTCCACCTGGGTGTTGGAGAACGCCGAGATGCCGATACCCGCCTCGATGTACGGCTTGACGCTGTTGCCGGCGAACTCGTAGACGAACACGGGCGAGAACGACAGGGAATGATTGTCCTTGAAGTTGTCGCTATCCCAGTAGGTGTAGGCGGCATCCCAGTAGCCGGTCAGACGACCGACATCACTTTTCAGCCAGCTCTTGTCCCAGTCGAACTGCGCGCCCAGACGGTAGGTCATGGTCGACTGGCTGGTGTGCCCCACGGAAAACTCGATGCCATCGGCCTGAGCGACCGCTACCTGCCCCATCGCGGCAGCTGCCAGTGCAGCCACGCAAAAAAGTCGTTTCATTCGAAACATTCCTAGATAATCCCGCCGTTTATAGTTTTAAAGCGAACCAGCCCCGTTATAGAAATCTTCGAGTGAACGATAGTTCATCCCCTTGAACAGGCTTTCACGTTTTTTTTACAAGACGAAGCTTCGCACACTGTCAGAACTTTTCCACAGCGTTGGTAGGATTTTTCTTAAATTGTCCGGATCGCCACTTGTCCAGAACTGCGTCTGGCGGGCTGGCCCCTGCGCCAGCAGCTCGCGCTGAGCCAGCAGACGCTCTAGCTGGCGGGCTACCGCGGCACCGGTGTCGATCAGACTGATGCCTGGGGGCAGCATCTGGCGCAACAGGGGCTTGAGAAATGGGTAGTGGGTACAGCCCAGAATCAGCGTGTCGCAGCCTTCGGCCAGCAGGGGCTGCACATAGCCCTGCAGCAACCGGGTGATGGCCGGGCCTTGCAGGTCGCCGGTCTCGATCAGCTCCACCAGGCCTGGGCAAGGTTGGGTGACCACTCGCACATCGCCGGCGAAACGGTCGAGCAGTGCCGCGAAGCGCGCGCTTTGCAAGGTACCGGTGGTGGCCAGCACGCCCACCACGCCACTGCGCGTGGCGGCGGCGGCCGGCTTGACTGCCGGCTCCATGGCCACTAGCGGCCAGTCCGGGTAGCGTTCACGCAGCACGGCCGCCGCTGCGGCTGTCGCGGTGTTGCAAGCCAGCACCAGGGCCTTGGCACCCTGGGCGTGGAAAAACTCGGCAATCGTCAGGCAGCGCTGGACGATGAACGCCGGGCTTTTTTCGCCATAGGGTACGTGCCCGGCGTCGGCCAGGTAATACAGCGACTCGGCAGGCAGCAAGTCACGGATCTCGGCCAGCACCGACAGGCCGCCGACCCCGGAATCGAACACCGCCACCGGCGTCTCGGCCCCATGGCTCATGTGCACGTCATTCATGCACCACATACCTCACAGGCCGGGTCACGGCGGACCTTGAGTTCACGAAAGCGCGTGCCCAGGGCATCGATCAGCAACAACCGGCCGACCATGGGTTCACCGAACCCGGCCAGCAGCTTCAAGGCCTCCAGCGCCTGCAGGCTGCCCACCAGACCGACCAGCGGACCGACCACGCCGGCTTCGCTGCAGGTCAGTTCGGCATCGCTGCCATGCCCATAGAGGCAGTGATAGCACGGGCTGTCGGCGCGACGTGGGTCGAACACCGACAGCTGACCTTCCAGACGAATCGCCGCACCGCTGACCAACGGCTTGCCCGCTGCGAAACAGGCCGCGTTGACCGCTTCGCGGGTGGCGAAGTTGTCGCAGCAATCCAGCACCAGGTCGACCGCCGCGACTGCGGCGGCCAGGGAATCGCTATCCAGGGCCTGGCGATGCGGCACCACCCGCACCAGTGGGTTCAGGGCTGCCAGGCGGCTCATCGCCGAGTCGACCTTCGGCTGGCCGACGCTGGCGCTGTCGTGCACCACCTGGCGTTGCAGGTTGGTCAGGTCGACCTGGTCGAAATCGGCCAGGTGCAGTTCGCCGACGCCCGCGGCGGCCAGGTACAAGGCCACCGGCGAGCCCAGGCCGCCGACACCGACGATCAGCACGCGGCTGGCCTGCAGGCGCAGTTGCCCGTCGATGTCGATCTGTTGCAGCAGAATCTGCCGGCTGTAGCGCAGCAGTTCCTCGTCGTTCAGCACGGCAGGCACCCGAAACTGATGCGCTCGTGCTCGCCCAGGTCGCGGCGGGTCTGCACACGCTGGTAACCGTGCTGCACCAACAGCTCGCGCACGGCGGCGCCCTGGTCGTAGCCGTGTTCGAGCATCAGCCAGCCACCGGGTTCAAGATGCTCCAGTGCCCCGGCGATGATCACCCGCAGGTCGTCTAGGCCGTCGGCACCGGACACCAGCGCGCTGCTGGGTTCGAAACGCACATCGCCCTGGCTCAGGTGCGGGTCGCTGGCCGCTATATAAGGCGGGTTGCTGAGGATCAGGTCGAAGCGCTCACCGGCCAGGGCTTCGAACCAGTGGCTCTGCAAGACGCGCGCGTTGTCCAGGTGCAGGCGCTGACGATTGCGCTCGGCCAGTTCCACGGCTTCCGGCACGCGGTCTACCGCCGTCACCGTCCAGTTGCGCTTCTCATTGGCCAGGGCCAGGGCAATGGCACCGCTGCCGGTGCCCAGATCCAACACGCGGACCGCCGCGAAGCCGGGGATCAGCTCCAGCGCCGCCTCGACCAGCATTTCGGTTTCCGGACGCGGAATCAGGGTGTGGGGCGCCACTTCAAGGTCGAGCTTCCAGAAGCCCTGCTGGCCCAGGATGTAGGCCACCGGCTCGCCGGTGCGGCGCCGCTCCAGGAAGCCGGCGAAGGCCTGAGCCGCCTCGGTACTGACGATGCGCTCCGGCCAGGTGTGCAGAAAGCTGCGGGGTTTGCCCAGCGCGGCGGCGAGCAGCAACTCGGCGTCCAGGCGCGCGGTGGGTGAATCGGGAAGTTCAGCGCTTCTGAGCAAGCTGGCGATGATGGTCATTTATTCACCCAGTGCCGCGAGTTGGTCTGCCTGGTATTCGGCGAGCAGCGGTTCGATCACTGCGTCGACACCACCGGCGAGCACTTCATCCAGAGAATAGAGGGTCAGGTTGATGCGGTGATCGGTGACCCGCCCTTGCGGATAGTTGTAGGTACGGATGCGCTCAGAGCGGTCGCCGGAGCCCACCAGCAGCTTGCGCTCGCTGGCGATGGCGTTCGCTGCCGCACTGGCCTGCATGTCGTTGAGCTTGGCAGACAGCCAGGACATCGCACGCGCACGGTTCTTGTGCTGCGAACGCTCTTCCTGGCACTCGACCACGATGCCGGTCGGCAAGTGCGTAATACGGATCGCCGAGTCGGTCTTGTTGACGTGCTGACCACCGGCTCCCGAAGCACGGTAGGTATCGACGCGCAGTTCCGCCGGATTGATCTCGATGGCCTGCTGCTCGTCCGGCTCGGCCAGCACCGCAACGGTGCAGGCCGAGGTGTGGATGCGCCCCTGGGATTCGGTTTCCGGTACGCGCTGCACGCGATGCGCGCCGGACTCGAACTTGAGCTTGCCGTAGACGCTCTCGCCTTCGACCCGGGCGATGATTTCCTTGTAGCCGCCGTGCTCGCCTTCGTTCTCGGACAGCACCTCGACCCGCCAGCCGCGCCGCTCGGCGTAGCGCGAGTACATGCGGAACAGGTCGCCGGAGAAAATCGCCGCCTCGTCGCCGCCGGTCCCGGCACGAATCTCCAGGAACACGTTACGGCCGTCGTTGGGGTCCTTAGGCAGCAGCATGCGCTGCAACTGGGCTTCGAGGTCCAGCAGTTTCTGCTTGCCCTCGCGCACTTCCTCGGCGGCCATCTCGCGCAGGTCCGGGTCGCTGTCCTTGAGCAGCGCCTGGGCGCCCTCCAGGTCGGCAAGCACCTTCACGCGCTGCTTGTAGGCTTCGATCACCGGCTCGACCTCGGCGTATTCACGCGAGTAGGCACGGAATCTGGTCTGGTCGCTGATCACTTCCGCGTCGCCCAGCAGCGCGGTCAGTTCCTCGAAACGGTCGTTGAGCACGTCCAGCTTGTTGAGCAGTGAAGCTTTCATTGCGGGGATTTATCCGTCTGGCCCTCACCGAGGGCGAATAGTTCCTGGGCCATGGCCAGCGCATCGACGCGGCCTTCGGCGGACAGCTTCTTGAGTTGCACGCTGGGGGCGTGCAGCAGTTTGTTGGTCAGGCCACGGGCCAGCTGCACGAGGACTTCCTCGGGATTGCCGCCGTTGGCGAGCAGGCGCAGCGCCTTGCCCAGTTCTTCGTCGCGCAGGCGCTCGCTCTGCTGGCGGTAGGCCTTGAGCACATCCACCGCCGCCAGTTCGCGCAGGCGCGACATGAATTCCGCAGTCCCCGCCTCGACCAGCGCTTCGGCCGCCAGCGCGGCACCCTGGCGCGACTTGAGGTTTTCCGCTACCACCTCATGCAGGTCGTCGACGGTGTAAAGGTAGACGTCGTCAAGCTCGCCGACCTGCGCCTCGATATCCCGCGGCACGGCGATGTCGACCATGAAGATCGGCTTGTGCTTGCGCAGTTTCAGCGCGCTTTCCACCGCGCCCTTGCCGAGGATCGGCAACTGGCTGGCGGTGGAACTGATGACGATGTCACTGTTGACCAGCTCGGCCGGAATGTCCGAGAGCAGCACCGCATGGGCGCCGAACTCCGCCGCCAGGACGTTGGCGCGCTCCAGGGTACGATTGGCGACCACGATGCGCCGCACGCCCAGGTCACGCAAGTGGCGGGCGACCAGGGTGATGGTCTCGCCGGCGCCGATCAGCAGCGCCTGGCTGCGTTGCAGGTCGCTGAAGATCTGCTTGGCCAGGCTGACCGCGGCAAAGGCCACCGAAACCGGGTTCTCGCCGATGGCGGTGTCGGTGCGCACCTGCTTGGCGGCACTGAAGGTGGCCTGGAACAGGCGGCCGAGCAACGGCCCCACCGTACCGGCCTCGCGGGCCACGGCATAGGCGGACTTCATCTGCCCGAGGATCTGCGGCTCGCCCAGCACCAGCGAGTCGAGGCCGGAGGCCACCCGCATCATGTGCCGCACGGCTTCATCTTCCTGGTGCACGTAGGCACTGGCGCGCAGCTCGTCGAGGTCCAGCCGGTGGTAATCGGCCAGCCAGGCGAGTACCGCATCGGCACCGAGGTGATCGTGTTCGATGTACAGTTCACTGCGGTTGCAGGTCGACAGGATCGCCGCTTCGCGGCTGTCGGTCAGGCGGCAGAGCTGCTGCAGGGCTTCAACCAGTTGCTCAGGCGTGAATGCCACGCGCTCGCGCACGTCTACCGAGGCAGTCTTATGGTTGATACCAAGTGCAAGGAAGGCCATTCAGGGTCGCTGGTTGTGACGTGAAGCCGACAATTGTCCTACTTCGATAGGTTTAGAACAACCACCGCTTCTTATTGTCCGACTAGAATGACGGCCAATGGCCTCTGGATGATGGCATCGCCAGGGCCAGGCCTGTTTTTCAAGGGGCGGTGGGTTTTGCCGCCAGCCTTGTGTCATGATGCTCCAAACCGCAGGTAAGCCGCCTCTCTGATCTATGAATAAATCCTCCGCGTTGTTCCTCGCCCTCGTGTTGCTCGGCGGCTGCCAGTCCATGGCGCCGGTCGACTCGCCCTCGGCGCAGGCCCAGAAAGAACCGACCCCGACACCGAAAGAACAGCCGACGGTGTACGGTTCGTTCACCCAGGACACGCTGTACAGCCTGCTGGTCGCTGAGCTGGCGGGGCAACGCAACCGCTTCGACATTGCCCTGGACAACTACGTGACCCAGGCGGTCAGCACCCAGGACCCGGGCGTCTCCGAGCGGGCTTTCCGTATCGCCGAATACGTCGGCGCCGATGACGCGGCGCTGGACACCGCGCTGATCTGGGCACGCAACGACCCGAGCAACCTGGAGTCGCAGCGCGCCGCAGCCATCCAGCTGGCCCGTGCCGGTCGCTACGACGACTCCATGCGCTACATGGAGCGGGTCCTGCAGGGTCAGGGCGATACGCACTTCGACTTCCTCGCCCTGGCGGCCGCGGAAACCGACACCGACACCCGCACCGCCCTGATCAAGAGCTTCGACCGCCTGCTGGCCAAGTACCCCAGCAATGGCCAGCTGATCTTCGGCAAGGCCCTGCTGCTGCAGCAGAATGGCGAATCCGAAGCCTCCCTGAAGCTGCTCGAAGACCACCCGCCGAAAGACGGCGAGATCGCCCCGATCCTGCTGCGCACCCGCCTGCTGCAGAGCCTCGGGCGCGGCAAGGAAGGCCTTTCCATCCTGGAGAAGAGCCTCAAGAAATACCCCGAGGACAAGCGCCTGCGCCTGACCTACGCACGCATGCTGGTCGAACAGAACCGCATGAACGATGCCAAGGTGCAGTTTGCCAACCTGCTGCAACAGTACCCTGACGATGACGACCTGCGCCTGTCGCTGGCCCTGGTCTGCCTTGAAGCCAAGGCCTGGGACGAAGCCGCCGGCTATCTCGAAGAACTGGTGGCGCGTGAAGCCCACGTCGACACCGCGCACCTGAACCTGGGGCGCATCTTCGAAGAGCGCGACGACCCGCAGAGCGCCCTGGATGAATACGCCCAGGTTGGTCCCGGCCAGGACTTCCTGCCGGCCCAGCTGCGCCAGGCCGACATCCTGATCAGCAACGGCAACGCTGCCGAAGCCTCGCGGCGCCTCAAGGAGGCCCGCGACAACCAGCCCGACTACGCCATCCAGCTGTACCTGATCGAAGCCGAGACGCTGACCGCCAATGACCACCCCGAGCGCGGCTGGCAAGTGCTGGGCAGCGCGCTCAAGCAGTACCCGGACGACCTCAACCTGCTGTACACCCGCGCCATGCTGGCCGAGAAGCGTGACAACCTGGCGCAAATGGAAACCGACCTGCGCGCCATTCTCAAGCGCGACCCGGAAAACGCCATGGCCCTCAATGCTCTGGGCTATACGCTGGCTGACCGTACCACCCGCTATGCCGAAGCCCGCGAGCTGATCGAGAAGGCCCACCAGATCACTCCCGACGACCCGGCCGTGCTCGACAGCCTGGGCTGGGTGAACTTCCGCATGGGCAACCTCGAAGAGGCTGAGCGCCTGCTGCGCGAGGCCCTGCAGCGCTTCCCCGACCACGAAGTGGCGGCCCACCTGGGCGAAGTGCTCTGGGCCAGAGGCAAGGAGCGCGAAGCCCGCCAGGTATGGGCCAAAGCCCTCGAAGACCAACCCGACAGCCCCGTACTGCGCAGCACCGTGCAGCGCCTGACCGGTTCAGAGAAGTTGTAATTCCATGTTCCTACGCAATCTCGTCGTATTCAGTTTCATCGCCCTGCTCGCCGGCTGTGCCGGCATCGGTTCCCGCGAAGCCCTGCAAGGCAAGGGCGACCCGGCCCAGTGGCGCCTCCACAAGCAGCAACTGACCAGCCTCGACGGCTGGCAGATCGACGGCAAGGTCGGCATCCGCGCCCCCAAGGACTCCGGCAGCGGCACCCTCTTCTGGCTGCAACGCCAGGATTACTACGACATCCGCCTGTCTGGCCCGCTGGGCCGTGGTGCGGCGCGCCTGACCGGCCGCCCCGGCAGCGTCAACCTGGAAGTGGCCAATCAGGGCCGCTATGAAGCCGCCACGCCGGAAAGCCTGCTGGAAGAACAACTGGGCTGGAAGCTGCCGGTTTCGCACCTGGTCTGGTGGGTCCGCGGCCTGCCGGCCCCGGACACCAAGAGCAGCCTGGTCCTGGATGACGACAGCCGCCTGGCCACCCTGGAACAGGACGGCTGGAAGGTCGAATACCTCAGCTATGTGCAGCAGAACGGCTTCTGGCTGCCCGAGCGGGTCAAGCTGCATGGCCAGGACCTGGACGTGACCCTGGTGGTCAAGGACTGGCAGCCACGCAAGCTGGGGCAATGAACATGCATCTCGCATCACTGCGGCTGCCCGCTCCGGCCAAGCTGAACCTGATGCTGCACATCCTCGGCCGGCGCGCCGACGGCTACCACCAGCTGCAGACCCTGTTCCAGTTCGTCGACCATGGTGACGAGCTGGGTTACGCCGTCCGTGACGACGGGCGCATCGTGCTCAACACCGAGATCGTCGGCGTGCCGCACGACAGCAACCTGATCGTGCGCGCGGCCCGCGCCCTGCAGGTCGAATCCGGCTGTGCACTGGGCGTCGACATCTGGCTGGACAAGCGCCTGCCCATGGGCGGCGGCATCGGCGGCGGCAGCTCGGACGCCGCCACCACCCTTCTGGCACTCAACCACCTCTGGCAGCTGGGCTGGGACGAAGATCGCCTGGCCGGGCTGGGCCTGGGACTGGGCGCCGACGTGCCGGTCTTCGTGCGCGGGCGCGCAGCATTCGCCGAAGGCGTGGGCGAAATCCTTACCCCCGTGGAACCCCCGGAGCCCTGGTATCTGGTGGTGGTCCCTCAAGTGTCTGTAAGTACAGCGGAAATATTTTCAGATCCGTTGTTGACACGTGATAGCAAGCCCATTAAAGTGCGCCCCGTTCCCGAGGGAAACGGTCGAAATGACTGCCAGGCAGTAGTGGAAAGACGTTATCCAGAAGTGCATAACGCCTTGAAATGGCTAGGTAAATTTACCGAAGCCAAACTGACTGGAACCGGAGGTTGTGTGTTTGGGGCCTTCCCAAGCAAAGCTGAAGCTGATAAAGTCTCGGCCCTTCTTCCAGATACCTTCGCAGGGTTTGTAGCAAAAGGCAGCAACGTTTCGATGTTGCACCGCAAGCTTCATAGCCTGTAACTGGAACCGAGTGCCAGGCACTCGTAGCATCATCGCCACAGGGGCGTCGCCAAGCGGTAAGGCAGCAGGTTTTGATCCTGCCATGCGTTGGTTCGAATCCAGCCGCCCCTGCCATTTTCTCTATACTCATCCAGGTTACTCTCAGCCTCCAGGTACTGCGCGTGTCCAAGATGATGGTCTTTACGGGGAATGCCAACCCCGATCTGGCTCGGCGTGTAGTACGTCAGCTGCATATCCCACTGGGTGACGTCTCTGTCGGTAAGTTCTCCGACGGCGAAATCAGCACTGAGATCAATGAAAACGTTCGCGGTAAGGACGTCTTCATCATCCAGCCTACTTGCGCTCCGACCAACGATAACCTGATGGAACTGGTAGTGATGGCCGATGCCTTCCGCCGCTCCTCAGCATCCCGTATCACTGCTGTGATCCCCTACTTTGGTTATGCCCGCCAGGATCGCCGTCCGCGTTCCGCACGCGTGGCCATCAGCGCCAAGGTCGTCGCCGACATGCTCACCGTCGTGGGCATCGACCGTGTACTGACCGTTGACCTGCATGCCGACCAGATCCAGGGTTTCTTCGATATCCCCGTCGACAACATCTACGGCTCGCCCGTACTGGTCGACGACATCGAAGACCAGCGCTTCGAGAACCTGATGATCGTCTCCCCGGACATCGGTGGTGTCGTGCGTGCACGCGCCGTCGCCAAGTCCCTGGGTGTCGATCTCGGCATCATCGACAAACGCCGTGAGAAGGCCAATCACTCCGAAGTGATGCACATCATCGGCGACGTCGAAGGACGCACCTGCATCCTCGTCGACGACATGGTCGATACCGCCGGTACCCTGTGCCATGCGGCCAAGGCTCTGAAAGAGCATGGCGCGGCCAAGGTATTCGCCTACTGCACACACCCTGTGCTGTCGGGCCGGGCCATCGAGAACATCGAAAATTCCGTGCTCGACGAACTGGTGGTGACCAACACCATCCCGTTGTCTGCCGCAGCACAAGCCTGCAGCCGTATCCGCCAACTGGATATCGCGCCGGTAGTCGCCGAAGCGGTCCGCCGCATCAGCAACGAAGAATCGATCAGCGCGATGTTCCGCTGAGGGCCCTGCCCACAGCCTGCAACGCGTCGACGAAAAGCGCCCCGCCCTGGTCCATCGGCCAAGGCGGGGCTTTTTTGCCCATATCGCCTGTCGCTGGTCGCAAGCACAGGACGATTGGCTACTTTGGAGAAACGAAATGACTGATTTCAATCTGAATGCTGAAGTGCGTTCCGACCTGGGGAAAGGTGCGAGCCGCCGCCTGCGTCGTATCGCCAGCCTGGTTCCTGCTGTTGTCTACGGTGCTGACAAAGCCCCTGAGTCGATCAGCATCCTGGCAAAAGAACTGGCCAAACTGATCGAGAACGAAGCGGCTTTCGCTCACGTGATCGCTCTGAACGTCGGAGGCAAGAAACAAGACGTGATCATCAAGGCCCTGCAGCGTCACCCATCCAAGGGTCACGTTATGCACGCTGACTTCATCCGCGTCGTTGCTGGCCAGAAGCTGACCGCTACCGTTCCGGTTCACTTCCTGAACGAAGAACTGCCAGTCAAGAAAGGCGGCGAAGTTTCCCACACTACCACCGAGCTGGAAGTGTCCTGCCTGCCGAAAGACCTGCCTGAGTTCATCGAAGTCGACCTGGGCAACGCCGAAGTCGGTACCACCATCCACCTGTCCGACCTCAAGGCGCCAAAAGGCGTTGAGTTCGTCGCACTGGCTCACGGTACCGACCTGGCTATCGCCAACGTTCACGCTCCACGCGTGTCGGCCGAAGCTGAAGAAGGCGCTGCCGAGTAATTTCATTACCCGGTAACGCACGTTGAAATGACATCGTGACAGAATCGTAGCGTTTACACCGGTAATCAGCTCTTTTTGTCCACAGCCGCCTTCGGGCGGCGATGTTATCCACAACGAGAAGGAAGCCCCTGCAGTGAGTGCCATCAAACTGATCGTCGGCCTGGGAAATCCAGGCGCTGAATACGAACAGACCCGGCATAACGCAGGGGCTTTTTTCGTTGAGCGTATTGCTGCGGCGCAGCGGGTCAATCTCGCCGCCGAGCGCAAATTCTTCGGCCTGACCGGGCGCTTCA
This sequence comes from uncultured Pseudomonas sp., assembly GCF_913777995.1. Taxonomy (GTDB): domain Bacteria; phylum Pseudomonadota; class Gammaproteobacteria; order Pseudomonadales; family Pseudomonadaceae; genus Aquipseudomonas. The sequence continues at coordinate 425,345 of NZ_CAJYVE010000010.1, forward strand.
CGCACCAGGGTCAGGACGTTCGTCTGCTGATTCCCACCACCTACATGAACCGCAGCGGCCAAGCCGTGGCGGCGCTCGCCGGCTTCTACCGTATCGGTATCGACGAGATCCTGGTGGCCCACGACGAACTCGACCTGCCACCCGGCGTCGCCAAGCTCAAGACCGGCGGCGGCCATGGCGGGCACAACGGCCTGCGCGACATCATTGCGCAAATGGCCAACCAGAACACGTTCCATCGCCTGCGGCTCGGCATCGGCCACCCAGGTGATGCGAGCAAGGTTTCGGGCTTCGTCCTCGGCCGCGCACCGCGCGCCGAACAGGAAAAGCTCGAAGCCAGTATCGACTTTGCCCTCGGCGTGCTGCCGGACATTCTCGCCGGCGACTGGAGCCGCGCGATGCGCACCCTGCACAGCCAGAAGGCCTGACACGACTTGAGGGGAACACCATGGGATTCAACTGCGGCATCGTCGGCCTGCCTAACGTCGGCAAGTCCACCCTGTTCAACGCGCTGACCAAATCCGGTATCGCGGCAGAAAACTTTCCCTTCTGCACCATCGAGCCGAACAGCGGTATCGTGCCGATGCCCGACGCGCGCCTCGCGGCCCTGGCTGCGATCGTCAATCCCAAGCGCATCCTGCCCACCACCATGGAATTCGTCGACATCGCCGGCCTGGTAGCCGGTGCGTCGAAAGGCGAAGGCCTGGGCAACAAGTTCCTGGCCAACATCCGTGAGACCGACGCCATCGCCCACGTGGTGCGCTGCTTCGAAGACGAGAACGTGATTCACGTCGCCAACAGCGTCGACCCCAAGCGCGATATCGAGATCATCGACCTGGAACTGATCTTCGCCGACCTCGACAGCTGCGAGAAGCAGGTGCAGAAGGTCGCGCGCAACGCCAAGGGCGGTGACAAGGACGCCGTGGCACAGAAAGCCCTGCTGGAACAGCTGATCGCCCACTTCACCGAAGGCAAGCCCGCGCGCAGCCTGATGAAGAACATGAGCGCCGAAGAGAAGGCGGTCATCCGCGGCTTCCACCTGCTGACCAGCAAGCCGGTGATGTACATCGCCAACGTCGCCGAAGACGGCTTCGAGAACAACCCGCACCTGGACGTGGTCCGTGCCATCGCCGAAGAAGAAGGCGCCGTGGTGGTGCCGGTGTGCAACAAGATCGAGGCGGAAATCGCCGAACTGGACGACGACGAGGAAAAGCAGATGTTCCTCGAATCCATGGGCATGGAAGAGCCGGGCCTGAACCGGGTGATCCGTGCCGGCTACGAACTGCTCAACCTGCAGACCTACTTCACCGCCGGGGTGAAGGAAGTCCGCGCCTGGACCGTCCGCGTCGGCGCCACCGCGCCCCAGTCGGCCGCCGCCATCCATACCGACTTCGAAAAGGGTTTCATCCGCGCCGAAGTGGTGGCCTATGACGACTTCATCGCCTTCAAGGGCGAGAACGGCGCCAAGGAAGCCGGCAAGTGGCGCCTGGAAGGCAAGGACTACATCGTCAAGGACGGTGATGTCATGCA
>NZ_CAJYVE010000011.1 GCF_913777995.1 uncultured Pseudomonas sp.
CCCCCTGGAATGGCGCCGGAAGGAGGGAAGTCTGCCCGCAGGGCAGACCCAAGCCAGGAGCAATGGCTTTTGGTTACTTTTGGCCGAAACCAAAAGTAACCCGCCGTAAAGGCGGAAAGGTGACTCAAGGGCGCAGATGCAGCGACGGGTGTACCCGCTCCAGATAGCCTGCTATTCGCGAGCAAGCTCCAACGGTCTAACTGACCAGTATTTCTCCTAAAGGGGGTAGCCCAGCACCTGTCTGATAGTCGGCAGGTTGCGCTCGATCCAGCGCGGGTCGATCGCTCCCCAGTCGCGAATGCGGTAATCACCGGCATGGTTGCGCGCGCCGTCGCGCTGCTCGAATTCACAGACGATATCCAGGTCAGCCAATGCGGCAATGGTGTCCTGGGCGGTGCGCCGCGGCATGCCGGTCAGTTCGGTGAGCGCCGGCACGCTGCTGGCCTGCCCGCTGTCGATCAGCCAGGCCACGTAGAGACGGCGATAAAAACTGCTCTTGGTCTTGCTCACTTCCATGAAAGGCTCTCGCTTCAGGCCGCCTGCAGGTCGCGCCAGGTCAGGTAGACACGCAGGTCGAATTCCAGTTGGTGATAACCGGGCAACATGTGCTCACAGAGCTTGTAGAACGCCTTGTTGTGCTCGGTTTCCTTGAAGTGCGCCAGCTCGTGGACAACGATCATGTTGAGGAACTCCGGGGCCGCTTCCTTGAACAGCGAGGCCACGCGGATCTCCTTGCTGGCCTTGAGCCTGGCCCCCTGCACCCGCGACACCGTCGTGTGCAGGCCGAGCGCACGATGGGTCAGGTCGAGGCGATTGTCGAACAGCACCTTGTCGATGGCCGGGGCGTTGCGCAGGTACTGGTTCTTCAGCTCCAGCGCATAGGCGTACAGGGCCTTGTCGCTCTGTACCGCATGCCGAGCGGGGTAACGCTGCTGCAGGTAATCGCCCAGGCGCTGCTGGGCGATCAGCTGGCGAACCTGCTCCTGCAAGGCCGCCGGATAGGCCTGCAGGTATTTCAACGGTGCTTGACTGGAAGCGCTCATCGGGGCCGTCGCGAGTCGGAATGAGCCCGGCAGTCTACACCATCGGCGTCAGCGCGGCCGGGAGGGTTCGCTCAGGTTCCAGGCGTGCAGGTCCATGCGCCGCGGCTGGTCTTGGGCCTGCGCGGCACTCAGCGGCGCGGCCAGCAAGGCGCCTTGCAGCAGGTGGCAACCCTGCTCGACCAACCAGCGCAGCTGCTCGACGCGCGTCACGCCATCGGCAACCACCAGAATGTTCAGGCGATGCGCCAGCTCGATGACACTGCTTGCCATGGCCATGTCCCGCGGGCAATCGAGCAGGGTTTCGATGAAGTGCCGATCGAACTTGAGGGTATCCAGTTCCAGATTGCGCAGGTGCGCCAGCGAGCAATCACCGGCACCAAAATCGTCCAGCGATACCCGCACCCCGATGTCATGCAACTGCTGCAGTTGTCGGCGACTGTGGTTGAGGTTGTGCACCAGTGCCGTTTCGCTGATTTCCACTTCCAGCTGGCCCGGCGCGATACCGTGGCGCTGCATCGCAGCTTGCAGTTCGGTCGCCAGGCTGGGCAGGCAGAACTGCGAGGCACTGATTCCCACGCTCATGACCAGGTCGGCGTCGAAGACGCCGTTCCAGCGGTGCCGCTGTTCGGTACTCTGGTCGAACATCCAGTCGCCAAGGCGATTGATCAGCCGGGTTTCCTCCAGCAGCGGCATGAACAGGTCACGCGGCACATCGCCCACCAGCGGATGCTGCCAGTGCAGGATCGCCTCAAAACCGCGCAGGCGGCCATCGACGGCATACACCTGGGGCTGGTAGATGACCGAGAACTGCTGGTCTTTGATGGCGCTGCGTATGCCCTCCTCCAGCATCAACCGTGAGCGTGCACGGCCATTCATGCTCTGGTCATAGAAGCGATATTGCTGACGCCCGGCACGCTTGGCTTCGTACATGGCGGTGTCGGCCACCCGCAGCAGGTCGTCGAGCTGGGCACCGCAGGCTGGGTGGGTGGAAATGCCGATGCTCACCCCCAGGGTCACGTCCACACCGTCCACATGGCGGCGCACCGACACGCGCTCGATGAGTTTCTCGGCCACCTTGGCCGCCTGCTCGGCGTGCTCCAGGCCTTCGATGACCACCACGAACTCGTCACCGCCGATGCGCGCCAGCACGTCGTAGGGGCGCATGCATTCACGCAATTGCCCGGCCACCCAGAGCAGCACCTGGTCACCGGATTCGTGCCCCAGCGAATCGTTGATGCGCTTGAAGCCGTCCAGGTCCAGATACAGCACCGCCAGGCATTTGCCGGCCCGCTCGTTGCGCGGCAGCATGCTGTCCACGGCCTTGAACAAACCACGACGATTGAGCAGGCCGGTCAGTGCATCGGTGACCGCCTGTTGTTCCAGCTGGCGGTAGAGATCGCGCTCGACGGACATGTCGAGAATGCTCAGCACCATGCCTTTCTGCTCGGTCGGCAGGGGAGCACAGGAAAACGCCACAGGCAACTGGCCGCCGGTGCGGGTCAGCAGGGTCGCGTCATGCACACGCCAGGTTTCGCCGCGTCGGTAATGGGTATGAAAGCCTGACTCCAGCCAGTGCCCGGCCTTGGGATAGCTGAAATGATCGAGCAGCGCAGAGCCATCCAGGGCGCTCTCGGCCAGGTCGAGCAAACGGCAGATGGCCGGATTGGCGAAGCGGATGCTGCCCTGCTCGTCGACCACCAGGATGCCTTCGGCGACGTTGGACAGCACCGAGGCGTTGAACGCGCGCGCGGCGTCCAGCTCCTGGGTCAGTTTCTGCAGGGCGCGGCGATTACGCTGCTGCTCCAGCAGGGCCTGCACCTTGGGCCTGAGCACGTGGGGGTCGAAGGGCTTGAACAGGTAATCGGTGGCGCCGTTGGCATAGCCGCGATGCACCGCTTCCTGGCTCTGCTCGTTGGCGGTCAGAAAGATGATGGGCGTCAGGCGCGTGCGCTGGCTGCCCCGCATCAGGCGAGCGACTTCGAAGCCATCCATGCCGGGCATCTGTACGTCCAGCAGCACCAGGTCGACTTCGCGCTCCAGCAGCACGTTGAGCGCCTCGAAACCCGAGCTGGCGGTCACGATGCACCAATCGGCGCGCTGCAGGACCGCCTGCATCGTCACGAGGTTTTCAGGGTAATCATCGACGACCAGTAATACCGCATTGCCGTCATTAGCATTGGTATTCGCGCATTCCATGCTGCTTCTCTTGTTAAGCGACTGCCTGACGCCAACACCGTGTCATCACAGTGACACCACTGTAGCCCTGCGTATTCGAAAGCGTAAGGCGGGAAGCTGATTGCCATCACGAAACCGAGATTTTGCCGACTAACGGTAGCGTTCGTTCAGCCCTTCAATCTCCGGCGCTTAGGACAAATTGAAATCATTTTGATTCCAAACTTTGCTTAATTCGGCGCTAACAAGTTTGCTTATTATTCGTATATAACTCCGCTTCATCTCTCCGGAATCGATTCTGCACCGGAGATATCAGTCACTTGCGGAACAAAGCGGATGATCGACCTCGGTTCATGGAATCTCAGCATTCCTGTGGGCTCACCCCCCAAAACCATCGAAACCCAGCAACTGAAACAGGGCTACGACGGCAAGTACTTCGAGTCACACAGCGACCGGATCTTTTTCTGGGCCCCCGTGACCGGCACCAAGACCGACAATGCCAAATTCCCGCGTAGCGAACTGCGCGAAACCTGGTCCGACGGCACGCCTCACAACTGGCTGTTCCCCGAAGCGGACAACTTCCTCTACGCCACCCTGACGGTCAACCAGGTCCCCTCCAGTGGCAGGATCGTCATTGGCCAGATCCATACCAAAGACAGCGACCGCCCCATGCTCAAGGTCGAATACCAGTACAAGGACGCCACCAAGACCGGCAACATCGTTGCCAAGGTGCGCCAGCGCTTCGAAGACAAGGAAGCGCGGATCATCACCCTCCTGGAAGGCGTGGCGCTCGAAGAACGCTTCAGGTACATCATCCACCTCAGCCGCGGCGGCGAATTGAGCGTCAGCGTCAAGGACAGCAACTGGCGGACTTCGGTGGGTGCCAGTTGGCGCGACAAGCCCCTGTACTTCAAGGCGGGCGTCTACACCCAGGACAATACCGGCTACACCAGCGAAGGCGGCAAGGCGACCTTCTATCGCCTGGATATCGACCACAACAAATGAAAACGGCCCGCATGCCAGGCAGGCATGCGGGCCGCTTCAGGTCAGCCAGGTACTCAGCGCACCGCGTCTTTGTAAGACTTGTCGGCAGTGTCGAAACGCGCTTGCATCGCCGCCGAGGGCTTCTGGCCCAGCAGACTGAACACCACGATGGCGATACTGGCGAAGATAAAGCCCGGCACGATCTCGTACAGGCCGAAGCTGGTGAACTGCTTCCACAGCACGACGGTAACCGCACCGACCACCACGCCGGCCAACGCACCATTGCGGGTCATGCCCTTCCACAGCAGCGAGATCAACACCACCGGGCCAAAGGCCGCACCGAAGCCGGCCCAGGCGTAGCTGACCAGACCGAGCACACGGTTGTTCGGGTTAGCGGCCAGGAAAATGGCCACCACTGCCACCAGCAGCACCATGGCCCGACCGACCCAGACCAGCTCCTTCTGCGTGGCGCCCTTGCGCAGGTAGGCCTTGTAGAAATCTTCGGTGAGCGCGCTGGAGCACACCAGCAGCTGGCAGCTCAGGGTACTCATCACCGCCGCAAGAATCGCCGACAGCAGCACGCCCGCCACCCAAGGGTTGAACAGCAGCTTGGACAACTCGATGAACACCCGCTCCGGGTTTTCCGTCACTGGGCCGGCGACATCAGGGTTGGCCGAGAAATAGGCGATACCGAAGAAGCCCACGGCCACCGCGCCGCCCAGGCACAGGATCATCCAGGTCATGGAGATGCGTCGGGCGTTGGCGATCGACTTGGCCGAGTCGGCGGCCATGAAGCGCGCCAGGATATGCGGCTGGCCGAAATAGCCCAGGCCCCAGGCCAGCAGGGAGATCACACCGATGAAGGTGGTGCCCTTGAACATGTCGAAGCTGCCCGGTACCTGCGCCTCAATGGCCAGGAACGTCGGGTCGACGCCGCCAGTGGCCAGCAACACGAAGATCGGTGTGAGGATCAGCGCGAAGATCATCAGCGAGGCCTGCACGGTGTCCGTCCAGCTCACTGCCAGGAAGCCACCGACGAAGGTGTAGGCGATGGTCGCCGCAGCGCCGGCCCACAGCGCCGTTTCATAGGACATGCCGAAGGTGCTTTCGAACAGGCGCGCACCGGCGACGATGCCCGAGGCGCAATAAATGGTGAAGAAAACCAGAATCACCACTGCCGAGATGATACGCAGTACCCCACTGCGATCTTCGAAACGGCTGGAGAAGTAGTCCGGCAGGGTCAGGGCGTCACCGTTGTACTCGGTGTGCACGCGCAGGCGCCCGGCGACGAACAGCCAGTTCAGATAGGCACCAGCGATCAGGCCGATGGCGATCCAGCTTTCCGACAGGCCGGAAACGAAAATCGCCCCTGGCAGGCCCATCAGCAGCCAGCCGCTCATGTCCGAGGCACCTGCCGACAGCGCCGTGACCAGGCTGCCGAGGCTGCGCCCGCCGAGGATGTAGTCAGAGAAATTATTGGTCGAGCGATAGGCCATGAAACCGATCAGGACCATGGCCGCGATATAGACCACGAAGGTGATCAGGGTGGGATTGAAGAAACTCATATGTCTGCCTTGGTGTTGTTGTTATTCAGCGCCCGGGGAAGCCGCCAAGGACTCACCAAAACAGCCCGTCCCCGGACACCTCGCTGACCTCGGCCCCCGAAAGGGGCTGTCGGTTGCACCGCTGGGCAGGCATCCTAGACAACAACGCCAAACAGGTGCAACCGCTTTCAGATGGCAGTTGTACCTCTGCGTGACACCGTTCTCGAAACGAAAGCGCACCGCAGCAGTGCAAAACCCCGCAAAATTCGGCTTCGAGCGCCCGCAATCAGGCATTTTTCCGTGAACCCGACGACCGACCGAAAGCGGGTGGGCCTGGCACGAAAATTTAGGTTGCACCTGGTTGCACCTTGGGCGACTCACAGCTAATCTGCTGCCCACGACCGGATGCCACATCCACGATGGCGATAATGAGGACAAGACATGGCCACCACCACTTTGGGCGTCAAGCTCGACGAGCAGACCCGCGAACGCCTGAAAAGCGCTGCACAGGGCATTGATCGCACCCCGCACTGGGTGATCAAGCAGGCGATCTTCAATTACCTCGAACGGCTCGAAAGTGGTGCCCCCCTGCTGGAACTCAACGGCCACGACGCCCGCGAGGGCGATGAACGCGTCGATGCACCGGCCGACACCGGTTACCAGCCGTTCCTCGACTTCGCCGAGAGCATTCTGCCGCAATCGGTGCTGCGCGCCGCCATCACCTCGGCCTACCGCCGCCCTGAACAGGAAGTGGTGCCCATGCTGCTGGAGCAGGCGCGCCTGCCCGCCCCGCAAGCCGAAGCCACCCACAAACTGGCCGCCAGCATCGCCGACAAGCTGCGCCACCAGAAAAGCGCCGGTGGCCGCGCCGGCATCGTCCAGGGCCTGCTGCAGGAATTCTCGCTGTCGTCGCAGGAAGGCGTGGCGCTGATGTGCCTGGCCGAAGCCCTGCTGCGCATCCCGGACAAAGGCACCCGCGACGCGCTGATCCGCGACAAGATCAGCACCGGCAACTGGCAGCCGCACCTGGGCAACAGCCCGTCGCTGTTCGTCAACGCCGCGACCTGGGGCCTGCTGCTGACCGGCAAGCTGGTCTCGACCCACAACGAAACCGGTCTGACCTCCTCGCTGAGCCGCATCATCGGCAAGAGCGGCGAACCGATGATCCGCAAGGGTGTGGACATGGCCATGCGCCTGATGGGCGAGCAGTTCGTCACCGGCGAAACCATCGGCGAGGCCCTGGCCAACGCCGCCAAGTTCGAGAGCAAGGGCTTCCGCTACTCCTACGACATGCTCGGCGAAGCCGCGCTGACCGAACACGACGCGCAGAAGTACCTGGCCTCCTACGAGCAGGCCATCCACTCCATCGGCAAGGCCTCCCATGGCCGGGGCATCTATGAAGGCCCGGGCATTTCCATCAAGCTCTCGGCCCTGCATCCGCGCTACAGCCGCGCCCAGTACGAGCGAGTGATGGACGAGCTGTACCCGCGCCTGCTGTCGCTGACCCTGCTGGCCAAGCAATACGACATCGGCCTGAACATCGACGCCGAAGAGGCCGACCGCCTGGAGCTGTCGCTGGACCTGCTCGAACGCCTGTGCTTCGAGCCGCAACTGGCCGGCTGGAACGGCATCGGCTTCGTCATCCAGGCTTACCAGAAGCGCTGCCCGTACGTGATCGACTACGTCATCGACCTGGCCCGCCGCAGCCGCCATCGCCTGATGATCCGCCTGGTGAAAGGCGCCTACTGGGACAGCGAGATCAAGCGCGCCCAACTCGACGGCCTGGAAGGCTACCCGGTATACACCCGCAAGGTGTACACCGACGTGTCCTATATCGCGTGTGCGCGCAAGCTGCTCGCCGCGCCGGAGGTCATCTACCCGCAGTTCGCGACCCACAACGCCCACACCCTGGCGGCCATCTACCACATCGCCGGGCAGAACTATTACCCCGGCCAGTACGAATTCCAGTGCCTGCACGGCATGGGCGAGCCGCTCTACGAGCAAGTAGTGGGCAAGGTCGCCGACGGCAAGCTGAACCGCCCGTGCCGGGTGTACGCGCCAGTGGGCACCCACGAAACCCTGCTGGCCTATCTGGTACGCCGCCTGCTGGAGAACGGCGCCAACACCTCGTTCGTCAACCGCATCGCCGACCAATCGATTTCCATCCAGGAACTGGTCGCCGACCCGGTCACCAGCATCGAGCGCATGGCCACCCAGGAAGGCCAGTGCGGCCTGCCACACCCGCGTATCCCGCTGCCGCGCGAGCTGTATGGCCGCGAGCGGGCCAACTCCAGCGGCATCGACATGGCCAACGAGCATCGCCTGGCGTCGCTGTCCTCGGCGCTGCTGACCAGCGCCAACCATCAGTGGCAAGCCGCTCCGCTGCTCGGTTGCCCGGCCAGCCAGGAAACTCCGCAGGCAGTACTCAACCCTTCCGACCACCGCGACGTGGTGGGTCATGTGCAAGAGGCCACCCTGGCCGACGTCAACGGCGCCATCCAATGCGCCATGAGCGCCGGGCCGATCTGGCAGGCCACGCCGCCGGGTGAGCGCGCCGCGATCCTGGAGCGTGCCGCCGACCTGATGGAAAGCGAGATCCAGCCACTGATGGGCCTGCTGGTGCGCGAGGCTGGCAAGACTTACCTCAATGCCATCGCCGAAGTGCGCGAGGCGGTGGACTTCCTGCGTTACTACGCGGTGCAGGCACGCAACGAATTCAGCAACGACAGCCACCGTCCGCTCGGCCCGGTGGTGTGTATCAGCCCGTGGAACTTCCCACTGGCCATTTTCAGCGGCCAGGTGGCCGCCGCCCTGGCCGCCGGCAACCCGGTGCTGGCCAAGCCAGCCGAACAGACCCCGCTGGTCGCCGCCCAGGCGGTGCGTATCCTGCTCGAAGCGGGCATTCCGGAAGGCGCCCTGCAACTGCTGCCCGGCCGCGGTGAAAGCGTCGGCGCCGGGCTGGTGGGCGACGAGCGCGTGAAGGGCGTGATGTTCACCGGTTCCACCGAAGTGGCGCGCCTGCTGCAACGCAATGTCGCCGGTCGCCTGGACGCCCAGGGCCGACCGATCCCGTTGATCGCCGAAACCGGCGGCCAGAACGCCATGATCGTCGATTCCTCGGCACTCACTGAACAAGTCGTCATCGATGTGGTGTCCTCGGCCTTCGACAGCGCCGGCCAGCGCTGCTCGGCACTGCGCGTGCTGTGCCTGCAGGAAGACTCCGCCGACCGCGTGATCGAAATGCTCAAGGGCGCCATGGCCGAGAGCCGCCTGGGTAACCCCGAGCGCCTGGCCGTGGACATCGGCCCGGTGATCGACGCCGAGGCCAAGGCCGGTATCGAAAAGCACATCCAGACCATGCGCGACAAAGGCCGTGCCGTATACCAGATGGCCCTGGCCGACACCGACGAGATCAAGCGTGGCACCTTCGTGATGCCCACCCTGATCGAACTGGAAAGCTTCGATGAGCTGCAACGCGAGATCTTCGGTCCGGTGCTGCACGTGGTGCGCTATGCCCGCAAGGACCTCGACGCGCTGATCGGCCAGATAAACGCCTCGGGCTATGGCCTGACCCTCGGTGTACACACGCGCATCGACGAGACCATCGCCAAGGTCATCGACAAGGCGCATGCCGGCAACCTCTACGTGAACCGCAACATCGTCGGCGCCGTGGTCGGCGTACAGCCGTTCGGCGGCGAAGGTCTGTCCGGCACCGGCCCGAAAGCCGGTGGCCCGCTGTACCTGTACCGCCTGCTCAGCACCCGCCCACAGGAGGCCATCGCCCGCTCGTTCGCCGGAGCCGATGCCGGCAGCGCGCCGGACACCCGCCTGCATGAAGCGCTGCTCAAGCCGCTGGAAGCCTTCAAGGCCTGGGCGGCCAGCCAGCAGCGCGAGGAGCTGGTGCAACTGAGCGACAGCTTCGCCGCGCAATCGCAGAGCGGCATCAGCCGCACCCTGGCCGGGCCGACCGGCGAGCGCAACAGCTACACCATCCTGCCGCGCGAGCAGGTGCTGTGCCTGGCCGACGACGAAGGCGACCTGCTCGCGCAACTGACTGCGGTGCTGGCGGTGGGCAGTCGTGCGCTGTGGCTGGACGGCGAGCCAGGGCGCTCGCTGCACAAGCGCCTGCCTCGCGAAGTCCAGGCCCGCGTGCAACTGGTCAATGACTGGCAGCGTGACGAGGTGAGCTTCGATGCCGTGCTGCACCACGGCGACAGCGACCAACTGCGCGCGATCTGCGAGCAGGTTGCGCAACGCAGCGGTGCCATCGTCGGCGTCCATGGCCTCGCCTACGGCGACACCGGCATTGCCCTGGAGCGCCTGGTCATCGAACGCGCACTGAGCGTCAACACCGCCGCCGCCGGTGGCAACGCCAGCCTGATGACCATCGGCTGATACCGCGCCACCCCACCGGCCGCTGGCGACAGCGGCCGGTTCTCATTCATGCCCTGGGCTGGCCGCCGGCGTTTGCGGCAACGGGAAGAAGCGCTCGACCAGGCGCTTGCCCTGCTCCCCGAGCCTGGCTGCGTATTGCGCGCGGCTGAACGGCTCGCCGGTACGCATTTCGAACAACCGTACGTCACTGGAAGGCCTCGGAATTTCCTGCATCCGCACGCGAATGAAGCGATAGGCGGCACCGCTGATTTCACGTATATCGCGTACCTGAAAGTAGTGCCCTGGTGCGAACAGGGATTCTGCCTCCTCTTCCTCCTCCGAAAACGGCGCGACAGGTGTGGCGTTGAGGTACTGCTCGGCGAGGATTTCGAAGACGATGGACGAGTCGTCGAAGGTGACCGCGCCATCGTAGCCATACGACGGCGCCCCCGCCTGGCTGCTGGCGAAGGACCGTGCCACATAGGGGTTTTCCGAGAACGAAGTAAAGTCCGTGTTGACCAGCACGTCGCCTGCCTTGATATGCCCCTGGCGGAAATTCAGCCCCGAGGTGCCCCGTGCGCCGCTGCCACCGCGATACAGCGTGGCATGGTTGTCATGGCCGATGGCCCGCAGGTCGTCGGCCAGTTCCTCGATCATCTCCACCTGGTTGGTAATGCTCGGCTTGCCGGTGCGCAGGTACTGGTTGAACTCTTCTTCACGCTGCGAGTAACGATTCACCCGGCCACCGTAATAACGGCCCGCCGGGGTCTTGAACACACGATATTCGTCACCCCAGGCGTCAACCACCACCTGGTCGCCCTCGCTGTCGACGCTGAGTTCGTCTTCAGGCGCCATCTCGTGCACGTTGATCACTGCCTTCTGCCTTGCCAGGGCCATCTCCGATAAACGCTCCTCCTCTTCGAGGTCGAAGCGCATGTGCACATCCCAGAACTCCGAACCGACCGTCGGGTAGCCCGTCGCCTGCGACGGACCGGCCAACGGACCGGCGCTTGCGCCCTCCATGCCACCGGCGAGCTTCAGAGACGGCAGCGCCTGCCACTGCCCCTGGGCATCGAGCCGCACCGGCGTGGCCCCTTCGAAGGAGAAGGGATTGAGCGGGTCGACGGCCAGCCAAGTGTTGAGCGACGAACTGAAACGCACGCGGCGGGGCGTTTCTCCCAGCATGATCCAGGTCTCGCCGCTGGCCGTGCGTTCAATGCCCTGCATGGGCACGTCGCCGCTGCTGGAGGTGCCGAGTTCCTGCAGGGGGATCCACTCGCCGTCTGGGCTTGCCAGCTCGCTTGACGGTCGGGGTGCCAGGGCGCGTCTCAGCGCCGGCAGGGTATCGACCAACAACGGCAGGCTGAACAGTACGAAGATCGCATTGCACACGGCACCGATCACGCCGGCCTTGCGTTGCCGGGAGTCGACGCCATTGACTGCCTGGTCGATGTTCAGCCCGAGATTGCCCAGCCCGGCACCGATAAGGCTCAGCGCCAGCGGCCAGGACGCCACCGTCATGGGGCCGAACACGCGGATCAGCGCATTCAGGTAACCGATCCACATCTGCTTGCGCAGGCTGGCATTGGAGGTCAGCGCCTGCGTCACGCTGTGCATTTCCCGCTGGGCCAGGTCTCGCCAGTGCTCGAAGACATCACCGAGAATGACCCGGTCGGCCTGGTTGAGCAGCCCCAGCGCCTCGGGGTCGGCGATGTGGTTGGTGTCAGGGCCCGAGGCCGCATCGCGTAGGCGGTCCAGCATTGCAGCCAGCTCGCTGGCGCGCTCCTGGGTCACTTCGGGCCCGCTTAGGAACAGCGCACTGAAGGCCTGGCGCGAAGGTTCATCACTCAAGCAACCACGCACCCAGGCAAATAGCTCGGCTTCGGTAGCGAACACGTGGAACGCGGCCTCGCTGCCAGCCACGTAGAGAATCTGCCGTCCGGCACCGTCGACGACGCGGATGATATGGCTCGACTCCAGCCCGCCGATATCGAAGCTGCGCACGCTGAGCGCCGGTGTCCCGTTCAGGGAGGCACCCGTCGTGGCATTCGCCGAAGGCGTTGGCACGCCGCTGATCGCCTGGTCGAACAGGGCCAGGTCGCCAGGCGACAGCTGGCCGTTGCGCACCGCGAGCGCACCAGACGCCTTGCAGCCGACGCGGGCCAGTATCAGGAAGGTCTGTGCGTGGGTGCTCCAGAAGTGCTCCACACGCTGGCGAAACACTTGGGCGAAATCGTCTGCCCAGAGACGCTGCAGCACCTGTTGCGGCAACAGCCGCACTTCGTTGCGCTCATCGAAATGGCCATGCCCAGGCCCGTCGACATAGAAGCCGCCATACATCTGCAACTCATCGCTGGCATCCTGATCCCGGGCGTTGAAGCGGTGCATCACCAGTTCGACCAGGGTCATCGACTCCACCGGCGTGCCGGTGTGCGCCCAACCGTTGTAGGTGCGCGAGCTGCTGACCGCCGTGGCGAAGCGATGCCACCAGACCTTGTCCGGATCGGCCTGGCTGCCGGCCAGCTCCTGCAACAGTTTGCGGGCCTGCGCCCAGGCCTGGCCATGGACGTCGGGATAGTCCTGGATGAATTGCCGGGCCTTTTGCCTGAGCAGCCGCTGCTCGGACTGATAACGGCGCTGCTGCGCCCCTGCGATGAACTCTGCCGAATGCGGCATGACGGACTCCTTGATCGAGAAAGCCATGCAGCTGATCAGGGACACCGATACCCCGTGCGGTAGTTAGTTATGGCATAACTGTTTCATACGAATGAAAGTTGTTTCAGCCTTCCTGTCCGACAAGGCTTTGACAGCCAGGCAATTCAACGGGTTAAATCCCTTGGCACGCTCGCTGCATAAGTAACATTTCCTACGCAAAGCGAAGCCCGATTCTTACAGTCATGGAGTACTGCCCTTGGATGCATCGACCATCAACAGCCTGTTCCTGATCGGCGCGGTGTTGGTCGGGGCCAGCATCCTGGTCAGTTCGCTGTCTTCGCGGCTGGGCATTCCGATCCTGGTCATCATCCTCGCCGTCGGCATGGTCGCTGGCGTCGACGGTGGCGGCATCATTTTCGACAACTACGCCGCCGCCTACCTGGTCGGCAACCTGGCGCTGGCGGTGATCCTCCTCGACGGCGGTCTGCGCACCCGGGTCGCCAGTTTCCGCGTGGCGCTGTGGCCGGCCCTGTCGCTGGCCACCGTCGGCGTGTTGATCACCACGGCCTTGACCGGCATGGTGGCCGCCTGGCTGTTCAACCTGAACCTCATGCAGGGCCTGTTGATCGGCGCCATCGTCGGCTCCACCGACGCCGCGGCGGTGTTCTCGCTGCTGGGCGGCAAGGGCCTCAACGAGCGGGTCACCGCCAGCCTGGAGATCGAGTCGGGCAGCAACGACCCCATGGCCGTGTTCCTCACCGTCACCCTGATCGGCATGCTCGCCAGCGGCCAGACCGGCCTGCACTGGAGCCTGCTCGGGCACCTGATCCAGGAGTTCGGCATCGGCACCCTGATGGGCTTGGGCAGTGGCTGGCTGATGCTGCAACTGGTCAACCGTATCAACCTGACCGCGGGCCTGTACCCGATTCTGGTGATCGCCGGGGGCACGGCGGTATTCGCCCTGACCAACGCCATCCACGGCAGCGGTTTCCTGGCCATCTACCTGTTCGGCCTGGTACTGGGCAACCGCCCGATCCGCAGCCGCCATGGCATCCTGCACATGCTCGATGGCATGGCCTGGCTGGCGCAGATCGGCATGTTCCTGGTTCTCGGTTTGCTGGTCACCCCGCACGACCTGCTGCCCATCGCCATTCCAGCCCTGGGCCTGGCGCTGTGGATGATCCTGGTGGCACGCCCCCTGTCGGTCATGGTCGGCCTGCTGCCGTTCAAGGCCTTCCATGGTCGGGAAAAGGCCTTCATCGCCTGGGTCGGCCTGCGTGGCGCAGTACCGATCATCCTGGCGGTGTTCCCGCTGATGGCCGGGCTGCCCAATGCCCAGCTGTACTTCAACCTGGCGTTCTTCATCGTGCTCATCTCGCTGCTGCTGCAAGGCACCAGCCTGCCGTGGATGGCCAAGCTGCTGAAGGTCACGGTGCCGCCAGACCCGGCGCCGATTTCCCGCTCGGCGCTGGAAGTCCACGTCACCAGTGAATGGGAGCTGTTCGTCTACCGCCTGGGCGCGGAAAAGTGGTGCATCGGCGCCGCCCTGCGCGAACTGAAGATGCCCGAGGGCACGCGTATCGCCGCGCTGTTCCGTGGCAAACAACTGCTGCACCCGTCCGGCAGTACCACCCTGGAGGTCGGTGACCTGCTCTGCGTGATCGGTCACGAACATGACCTGCCGGCCCTCGGCAAGCTGTTCAGCCAGGCCCCTCAACGCGGCCAGGACCTGCGTTTCTTCGGCGATTTCGTGCTGGAAGGCGATGCCCAGCTCGGCGCGGTGGCCGCCCTGTACGGCCTGAACCTCGACGGTCTGGACCCGAACATGCCGTTGGCCCAGTTCATCGTGCAGAAGAACCGCGGCGCAGTGATCGTCGGCGACCAGATCGAGTGGAACGGCACGTTGTGGACCGTCGCTTCGACAGAAGGGAACAGGATCCTCAAGGTCGGGGTCAAATTCCCCGAAGGCGCACGCCCGGGTCCGGGCCTGTTCCTCTAGGTTTTGTACGAAAAGTGCCTGCGCTCGGCCATGCTGCGTTAAAAACAGGCTGGATCGCCAGCCCGGTCGGAATGCTCATTTACTCCAGTAAAGTCGCCCGCGACTCCGAGCGTTCCTCGCCTGTTTTTGCCTTGCCTGACCTTCGCTCGCCAACTTTTCGTACGAAACCTAAGACGAGCTGAAAACGGCGACACCCGCACGCTTTGCAGACCTCGTCGATTAAATCGCCTGTTTGCCAGTGCCCCCTGCCGGGGGCATTGTTTTAAACTGCGCGCCTGTCCGTTTCTGCAAGCGATCGGTGTCTATGTCTTCCTTGCGCACCTTCCTGGCCGCCGCCCTGCTCGGCCTTTGCCTGACCACTTCCTGCGCGGCGCTGGCCGCCGACCCGCCCAACCGCGACAGCGTCCAGCAGAGCCTGGACAAGATCGCCGACCGCAAGCTGTCCGACGCCGACCAGAAGGCGCTGCAACAGGTGCTGGAGCAGACCCTGGGCTTTCTCGACAGCAAGGACGACAGCGAGCAGAAGCTCGCCGCGCTCAAGCAGCAGCTGGACCGCGCGCCGCGGCAGATCATCGACAACCAGCGCGAACTCGATCGCCTGAAGAACAGCAAGGTGATTCCGGTCGCCCAGCGCTACGCCAACCTCGACGTGCCGCAGCTCGAACAGCTGCTCAGCGACCGCAGTACCCAGCAGAGCGACCAGCAGAAGGCGCTCAACGACGCCAGCAACCTGATCCTCACCGCCCAGACCCGCCCTGAACGCGCCCAGGCGGAAATCTCCAGCAACCAGACACGCATCCAGCAGCTCAACACCCTGCTCAAGAACGGCAAGGACGGCGGCAAGCCGCTCAGCGGCGACCAGCGCAACCTGTACAACGCCGAGATCGCCGCACTCAGCGCCCTCAACCAGCTGCGCCGCCAGGAGCTGGCCGGCAACAGTCAGTTGCAGGACCTGGGCAACAGCCAGCACGACTTGCTGAACGAGAAGGTGCAGCGCCAGGACCAGGAAATCCAGGACCTGCAGACCCTGATCAATGACAAGCGTCGCGCGCAGTCGCAGAAGACCGTCGAAGACCTGGCCAGGGAAGCGCAGAAGACCGGTGGCAGCAGCGTGCTGGCCAGCGAAAGCGCTGCCAACCTGAAACTCTCCGACTACCTGCTGCGCGGCACCGAACGCCTCAACGAACTGACCCAGAGCAACCTGCAGACCAAGCAGCAGCTGGACAACCTGACCCAGACCGACCAGGCCCTGGACGAGCAGATCAACGTGCTCAGCGGCAGCCTGCTGCTGTCGAAGATCCTCTACAAACAAAAGCAGTCGCTGCCGCATCTGCAGGTGGACAAGAACCTCGCTGACGAAATCGCCGACATCCGCCTGTACCAGTTCGAGGTCAACCAGCAGCGCGAACAGATGAGCACGCCGCTCGACTACGTGGAAAAGCTGCTGGCCAGCCAGCCCAGCGAACAAGTCACCCCGGCCCTGCGGCGCACCCTGATGGACCTGGCAGTGACCCGCAGCGACCTGCTCGAACGCCTCAACCGACTGCTGGCCGCGCTGCTCAACGAATCGATCAACCTGCAGCTCAACCAGAAGCAACTGATCAGCACCGCCATCAGCCTGCGCGCCACCCTCGACGAGCAGATGTTCTGGATCCCCAGCAACAAGCCGCTGGACGCCGAGTGGTTCCAGGGCATCTGGCCGCGCCTGAAGAAGCAGGTCTCCACCCTGCCCTGGGCGTCGAGCTTCAGCGAACTGCTCGACGGCCTGGTGCAGCGGCCCCTGGTGTTCCTGCCGCTGCTGCTGACCATCGGCCTGCTCACCTGGCGGCGCAAGGCCCTGTACGAAAAGCTCAACCAGTTGCATGCCGACATCGGCCACTTCCGCCGCGACAACCAGTGGAAGACCCCGGCGGCGCTGCTGATCAACGTGCTGCTGGCGATGCCGGTGGCGCTGACCCTGGCCTCGTGCGGCTATGCCTTGCAGATCGACGCCCGTGGACAGAACGCCAACCTCGGCGTGGCCCTGCAGGAAATCGGCCTGACCTGGCTGATGTTCTACACCGCCTACCGGATCCTCGCCCCGGACGGCGTCGCCCAGCTGCACTTTCGCTGGGAGCCATCACAAGTAGAGTTCCTGCGCGGCTGGGTGCGGCGCCTGGGGCTGGTGGTGCTGGCGCTGGTCGCCGTGGTGGCGGTGGCCGAGCACCAGCCGGCGGCGCTGGCCGACGACGTGCTGGGCATCGGCGTGGTGCTCAGCTGCTACGCGCTGATGACCCTGCTGCTGGGCCGGCTGCTGCTCTCCAGCCCTACCCATCACAACGCTTCGCTGTTTCGCAAGGCGCTGGGCATGGCCTACACCGCCATGCCGGTGGCGCTGTTCATCGCCGTGTGCTTCGGCTACTACTACACCGCCCTGAAGCTCACCGACCGGCTGATCGACACCCTTTACCTGCTGCTGTTGTGGTTGGTGGTCGAGGCAGCGTTCATCCGTGGCCTGAACGTCGCGGCCCGGCGCCTGGCCTACCAGCGCGCCCTGGCCAAGCGCCAGGCGGCGCGGGAAAACGGCGACGGCGACATACCGGTCGAAGAACCCAAGCTGGACATCGAACAGGTCAACCAGCAGTCGCTGCGCCTGATCCGCCTGGCCCTGATGGCGTTGTTCATCGGTGCCATGTACTGGGTCTGGGCCGACCTGATCACGGTGTTCTCCTACCTGGACAACGTGACCCTGTACGAATACACCAGCGGCACCGGAGCCAATATCAGCATGGTGCCGATCAGCCTGGGCGACATGCTCGGCGCGCTGGTGATCGTGGCCATCACCTTCATACTGGCGCGCAACCTGCCGGGCCTGCTGGAAGTCTTCGTGCTGTCGCGCATGAACCTCGCCCAGGGCAGCGCCTACGCCACCACCACGCTGCTGTCGTACACCATCGCCGGGGTCGGTTTCGTCAGTACCCTGTCGACCCTCGGGGTCAGCTGGGACAAGCTGCAGTGGCTGGTCGCCGCACTGTCGGTGGGCCTGGGCTTCGGTATGCAGGAGATCTTCGCCAACTTCATCTCCGGCATCATGATTCTCTTCGAACGCCCGGTGCGCATCGGCGACACCATCACCATCGGCAACCTGTCCGGCACGGTGAGCAAGATCCGCATTCGTGCCACGACCATCACCGACTTCGACCGCAAGGACATCATCGTCCCCAACAAGACCTTCATCACCGGCCAACTGATCAACTGGTCGCTGACCGACACCATCACCCGGGTCACGCTGAAACTGGGCGTGGACTACGGCTCGGACCTGGAGCTGGTGCGTAGCCTGCTGCTGCAGGCCGCCCGTGACAACCCGCGGGTGCTCAAGGAGCCGGAGCCGATCGTGTACTTCCTGAATTTCGGCGAGAGCACCCTGGACCACGAACTGCGCATGCATGTCCGCGACCTGGGCGACCGCAACCCGGTGCTCGACGAGATCAACCGCTTCATCAGCCGCGAGTTCAAGAAGCAGAAGATCAACATCTCGTTCCGGCAGATGGAGGTCTACCTGAAGAACATCCACGGCGGCGAGCTGAAGCTGGTGCCGGTCGAGCCCCCCACGCCTCAGGCCAAGGACCCGGACCCGACGCCAGCCCCCAGCCTGGACAACCCCCCCAAGGACGCCCCGGAGCCGCCGGAAACGCGACTGGACTGAATGCCAGCCTTGGCCACTGCCCAACGATGGGAGCGGCCTGGACTGCAATTCGGTTAGACCGTGGGCGAGCTTGCTCGCGAAGGCGGCGTCATGCTCACAACAAATGGGGTGACTTTGCCGACCTCTTCGCGAGCAAGCTCGCTCCCACAGAACCGCAAAGCGCTTAATCGAACCGTATTGCGGCTACAGCCGTTCCCACCGGGCCACATGCCGTTACGCAGTGGCTGCGATACGCCCGATCACCGTACGGGCGTCGAAGTAACCGCCGGGCTGTTGTTCGATGACCAGTGTCCCGGCGCAGGGCGCCACGATCGAAGTCTCCATTTTCATCGCTTCCATCACCGCGACGACTTGCCCGGCCTCGACCTGCGTGCCCTCCTCCACCACCCAGGCGTGCAGATTGCCCGCCACCGGTGCCAGCACCGCCTGCGGGTCGACCGCTTCGGCGCTGGTGGTCGCCGCCACCGGCGCGCTGCCTTCCAGGCTCACACCACGCAACAACGCGGCGGGCAGGCCCAGCTCATGACGTTTGCCGTCGATTTCGACGAAGGTGCGCAGCACCCCGGCCTCCGCCACGGCAGCACTGCGCGGTGCGATGCTGATGTCGCGGGCGAAATCGGTCTCGATCCAGCGGGTGTGCACGGCAAAGGTGTCTGGCGCGGTGAAGTCCGCGTGGTCCATCACCGCCCGATGGAACGGCAGCACAGTGGCCACGCCGTCGACACGAAACTCTGCCAGGGCGCGCCGGGCGCGGCGGATGGCCTGCTCGCGGGTGGCCCCGGTGACGATCAGCTTGGCGATCATCGAGTCGAAGTTCGGCGACACCCGCGAGCCTTCCGCTACTCCGGTGTCCAGACGCACGCCCGGCCCCGAGGGCGCCTGGAAGCGCTCGATCAGTCCGGGGGTGGGCAGGAAGCCGTTGCCAGCGTCTTCGGCATTGATGCGGAACTCGAAGCTGTGGCCGCGTGGCACCGGCGTGCCTTCGAAGGACAACGGCAGGCCCTCGGCGACCCGCAGTTGCTCGATGACCAGGTCGATACCGCTGGTTTCTTCGGTGACCGGGTGTTCGACCTGCAGGCGCGTGTTGACCTCGAGGAACGACAGGGTGCCGTCGGCACTGAGCAGGAATTCCACGGTGCCGGCGCCGACATAACCGGCGGCGGCGCAGATATCGCGGGCCGAGTCATGGATGCGCTGACGCAGCGCGGCGTCCAGGTAGGGCGCCGGAGCCTCTTCGATGAGTTTCTGGTTGCGGCGTTGCAGCGAGCAGTCGCGGGTGCCGGCCACCACCACCTGGCCATGGCGGTCGGCGATGATCTGCGCTTCGATATGCCGTGGGCGGTCGAGGAAGCGCTCGACGAAGCACTCGCCACGGCCGAAGGCGGCAGTGGCCTCCCGTACGGCAGACTCATACAGCTCGCGCACTTCCTCCAGCTGCCAGGCGACCTTCAGGCCACGGCCACCGCCGCCGAAGGCGGCCTTGATGGCGATCGGCAGGCCATGCTGTTCGGCGAATGCCACGACCTCGCTGGCATCGGCCACCGGGTCTTCGGTGCCGGCCACCAGCGGAGCGCCTACCTTCAGCGCGATGCGCCGGGCCTGGACCTTGTCGCCCAGGGCGTCGATGGTCGCCGGGTCCGGGCCGATCCAGGTCAGCCCGGCATCGATCACCGCCCGGGCGAAGTCGGCGCGCTCAGAGAGAAAGCCATAGCCGGGGTGTACGGCATCGGCACCGGCACGCGCCGCCACGGCCAGCAGTTTGTCGATGTTCAGGTAGGTGTCGGTGGAGCGCTCGCCCTGCAGCGCATAGGCTTCGTCGGCGGCACCGACATGCACGGCGTCGATGTCACCGTCGGCGTACACCGCTACCGAGGCGACGCCGTAATCACGGCAGGCTCGGGCAATACGCACGGCGATTTCGCCACGGTTGGCGATCAGGACCTTTTTCATTTGTTCTGGGTCTCGTCTGGAGAAACGGGAAGCACGGGTTCGAAAGCCGCCAGCGGGTTGAAGCGGATGCGCGCGTTGACCGGGATCTGCCCGGCCAGGTCAAGGTGGTGGCTGGCCACAGCACCGATCACCGGGTAGCCGCCGGTCAGCGGGTGGTCGGCAAGAAACAGCACCGGCTGGCCGCTGGGTGGCACCTGGATGGCGCCGACCACCGTGCCTTCGCTGGGCAGCTCGCCACCCACGGCGCGCTCCATGCTCTGCTCGCCCGCCAGGCGGATGCCGATGCGGTTCGACTGCGGGGTGACCTGCCAGATTTGCTCGGCGAGCAGCGCCAGGGCCGCCGGGGTGAACCAGTCGCTGCGCGGGCCCATGACCACATCCAGGGTAATCAGCTGGTCACGGCGCGGCATGGCGAAAGCCGGCTGCTCGCTGAGCGACACCGCCCGGCCACCAGGCTGGCGCTCGAAGCCCAGGCGGTCGCCGCTTGCCAGCGGTGCCGGGCCGACCTGCGCCAGGGTGTCGGTGGACAAGCTGCCGAGGATCGGCGCCACGCTGAAGCCGCCGCGCACCGCCAGGTAGTTGCGCAGGCCGGCGCTGGGCGAGCCGATGCTGACCCGGTCGCCGTCGTGCAGGGCGAAAGGCTGGTACAGCGGCGGATGCAGCACCTGGCCCTCGGCGCTGCGCACTTCGATGGCCGCCTCGGCCCCCGTGAGCGCGACCAGCGCCTGGCCATGGCAGGTGAAACTCAGGCCGCCCATGAGGATTTCCAGGCAGGCCGTGGCAGGGTCATTGCCCACGGCGCGGTTGGCCGAACGCAGCGCGCTACGGTCCATGGCTCCGGAGGCGGAGATACCCTCCCCGGCGCGGCCCGGCCGGCCGAGGTCCTGCAGCAGGGTCTGCAGGCCCGGCGAGAGAATTTCCAGGCAGTCGCCCGTGACCGGCGCAGCGGGTTGGCGCTCGGCGACCGGCACTGTCACGCTCTGCGTCGGCAATGGACCGGCATCCTGGAAACGCACCCGGTAGCCGGGCTTGAGCAGCGCCGCTTCGTCACGCTGCAGGTCCCACATTTTCAGCGGCGTGACGCCGATGATCTGCCAGCCGCCGGGGCTGGCCTGTGGATAGATGCCGCTGAAGCCACCGGCCAGGGCCACCGCCCCGGCGGGGATGCGCGTGCGCGGCGTGCTGCGCCGCGACACCACGAAGCCGGCGCCGCCGCTCAGGTAGGCGAAGCCCGGCGCAAAGCCGCAGAAGGCCACGTTGTAGTCGCTGCCGGTGTGGCGACGAATGACCTCTTCGACGCTGATGTCCAGCTCACGGGCGACGTCCTGGAGGTCTTCGCCGTTGTAATGCACGGGAATCTCCACCAGGCGCCCGGCCTGGCGCGCCGGGCCATGGATATCCCGCGCGGCGATCTGCGCCGCCAGGACCTCAGGGCCGATGGCGCCCGGGCGGAACTGCACCAGCAGGGTCCGCGCCGCCGGGACGATCTCCTGCACGCCGGCGATGGGCTGCTGCTGCAACGAATCGAACAGCGCGAGGGTCTCGTCCAGATTGGCCAATTCAACCAGGAGGGCGTCCAGGTTGACCGGATAGAAACGCATGGGGCTCTCCTATACGTGGTAATGGCTGTCGGGCACGTCGGTGATGAACATGTGCCCCGGCGCATGCGTGATCGCAAACGGCACGCGAGACGCCATGACCACGGCCTGAGGCGTGACCCCACAGGCCCAGAACACCGGAATCTCGCCTTCGTGCACCGCTACCGCGTCACCGAAGTCCGGCCTGGCGATGTCCTCGATGCCCAGCAGACGCGGCTCGCCGATATGCACCGGGGCGCCATGCACCGCCGGATAGCGCGCGGTGATCTTCACCGCCTCGGACACCCGGCTGGCCGGGATCGGGCGCATCGACACCACCATCTCGCCCTGCAGCCGGCCGGCGGGCCGGCACTGGCGGTTGGAACGATACATCGGCACGTTGCAGCCTTGGCTGATGTGCCGCACGTCGATGCCGGCCTCCAGCAGGTCGGCTTCGAAGGTAAAACTGCAGCCGATCAGAAAGCTCACCAGGTCGCCCTGCTGCGCCCACAGGGGCGAGGCATCCTGCACTTCATCGACCAGCTGGCCGTCGCGCCACACCCGGTACAGCGGAATGTCGGTGCGCAAGTCGGCCTGCTCGGCCAGCACGGTCTGGTGGCTGCCCGGCTCGGTGACGTCGAGGATCGGGCAGGCCTGCGGGTTGCGCTGGGCGAACAGCAGGAAGTCATAGGCCCATTCGCGCGGTAGCGAAATCAGGTTGGCCTGGGTCAGGCCGGGGGCCTGGCCGGCGGTGGGCGCCACTTCACCGGCGCGGTAACGGGCGCGGGCGGCGGCAGCGGACTCACGGGCGCGTTGCAGTGCGTTCATGATGCTTGGCCCTGGCTGAATGCACGGATGTTCACACCAGCGGCGAGCAGCCCGGCCTTGAGGGTACGGGCGATGGTCACCGCGTCGTGACTGTCGCCATGCACGCAGATCGAGTCGGCCTGCAGAGGGATCTGGCGACCGTCTTCGGCTTCGATGACGCCTTCGGCGACCAGACGCAGCATGCGTCGGGCGATCAGTTCGGCATCGTGCAGCACGGCGCCGGGCCGTGAGCGCGACACCAGGGTGCCTTCAGCGGTGTAGGCGCGGTCGGCAAACGCCTCGGCCACGCACTGCAAACCGGCCTCACGGGCCCAGCCGAG
The DNA here is from genome assembly GCF_913777995.1 of uncultured Pseudomonas sp. Classification (GTDB taxonomy): domain Bacteria; phylum Pseudomonadota; class Gammaproteobacteria; order Pseudomonadales; family Pseudomonadaceae; genus Aquipseudomonas. The sequence continues at coordinate 23,132 of NZ_CAJYVE010000011.1, forward strand.
CAGCGGTGAATTGGCCAGGCATACCAGTTTCAGCGTCGGGTCGAGGCGCAGCAGCGCGTCGATCACCGCATCGGCCTGGCGGCGGTTCTGGGCGATGGTGTTGTACAGCGCGCCATGCGGCTTCACGTAGCTGACCTGGGTGCCGACGCTGCGCGCCAGGCCCTGCAGGGCGCCGATCTGGTAGATCACATCGGCGCTCAGCTCGGCCGAGCCGATGTCCATGTTGCGCCGCCCGAAGCCGACCAGGTCGGGATAGGCGACATGCGCGCCGACCGCCACGCCCCTGGCCGCCGCCGCCTCCAGGGTGCGCAGGATGCCGGCCGGGTCACCGGCGTGAAAGCCACAGGCAACGTTGGCGCTGCTGACGATTTCGAGAATCGCCGCGTCTTCGCCCATGCTCCAGGCGCCAAAGCTCTCGCCCAGGTCACTGTTGATGTCGATGGTTCGCATGTTCGGTTCTCCGTAGGAATCAGGCAGCGCCAATGAAGGCGAAAATGGATTTGGCAGACTTGAACGCCATGTACCACGACAGCAGGCAGGTCAGCGCGCCCAGCACCAGCAGCCAGCGCGGATAGTGGTAGCCGTCCATCAGGTCAGCGCGGCGCCAGCCCACGTACATGAAGATGCTCAGGCCCAGGGGCAGGATCAGGCCGTTGAAGCCCCCGGCGAACACCAGCAGCGCCGCAGGCGGCTTGCCCAGCAGCAGGAAGCAGACCAGCGCCAGGACGATGAAGCCCACGGTCGCGAGGTTACGCGCACGCTCGCTGATTTTCTTCGAAAACACGGTGATGAACGACATCGAAGTGTAGGACGCACCGATCATGCTGCTGATGCCCGCGGCCCACAGCACCAGGCCGAACATCAGCATGCCGAACTGCCCGGCGGCGGCGCCGAAGGCCTGGCCGGCCGGGTTGGCACCCTGGCCGGAAACGTCGATGACCACGCCACTGGCGACCACGCCGAGAATCGCCAGGAACAGCACGTAGCGGGCGATGCCGGTGACCAGGATGCCGCTCAGGGCCGCCTTGGTCACCGCATCGATGTTCTCTACACCCACGGTGCCGCGGTCGAGCAGACGGTGTGCGCCAGCATAGGTGATGTAGCCGCCGACGGTGCCGCCGACGATGGTGGTGATGGAGGCGAAGTCGATGAAGTCCGGCCATACCGACTGACGTAGCGCCTCACCGAGTGGCGGGTGCGACGCAAAGCAGGCGAAGACGATCAGCGAGATCTTCAGCACGCCCAGCACGATCATGATGCGGTCCATGGCGATGCCAGCGCGCTGCGACGAGAAGATGGCAATCGCCAGCAAGGCGCTCAGTGCCCCGCCCCAGACCGGATCCAGGCCGGTCAGCGCATTGAGGCCCAGGCCGGCGCCGGCCAGGTTGCCGAGGCTGAACACCAGGCCGCCGGAAATCACCAAGGCTGCCAGCAAGTAGCCACTACCCGGAATCGCCGTATTGGCCAGGTCCGAGGCGCGCATGCGGGTCAGGGTGACAATGCGCCAGATATTCAGCTGAACGACGAAGTCGATGAGGATCGAGGCCAGGATACCGAAGGCGAAGGCTGCACCGAGGGTCGCGGTGAAGGTGGCGGTCTGGGTCAGGAAACCTGGGCCGATGGCGGAAGTCGTCATCATGAACATGGCGGCGATCAGGGAAGATCGACGTGCTTTCGTAAACTCTGTGGCGGTCTGTGTCACGGCATCGCTCCTGGATAGGGGGAGAGCAGGCAGCAGAGAATTGAGCAATGAGCATGCCAATGACCACTCTTAGACCTTCTAACGTAGGAGAAACAAGAGAATATTGTTCAACAATGATGATCGAATAGTCAGGCTATACGCACCAAATTGTTACCCTTCGACCCAGCCGTGCTACCTGATGGAGCATGGCGCCCCTCCTTGCTGCTTGCCAGCCCTCCAGCACTCAGGGAACATCAGCAGGCTTTTTCTCATCCTGGACCTTCTATGAACGACGCTTGCTCTCCACAGCCACGCACGCTGGGAGAATCCATCACCCAAGAAATGCGCAGAATGCTGGTCGAGGGCGAGCTGGTCCCCGGCCAGCGGCTCTCTGAAGCAGCGCTGGCGGAAAGCCTGCAGATCTCGCGCAATACCTTGCGGGAAGCGTTCAGGGTCCTGACCCAGGAAGGCCTGCTCAAGCACGCGCCCAATCGCGGTGTGACCGTGGCGGTGCCCGACATGGCGTCGATCATCGATATCTACCGGGTGCGCCGCTTCATCGAGTGCAAGGCCCTGGCACAGGGTTATCCACAGCACCCGGGCGCACGACACATGCGCGAAGCCGTCGAGAGCGGCATGTGCGCCCGTGAGGCCAAGGACTGGGTGGCGGTGGGTACGGCCAACATGATGTTTCACCGGGCCATCGTGGAAATGGCCGACAGCCCGCGCCTGTCAGCCTTCTATGGGCAGATTTCCGCCGAGCTGCGCCTGGCCTTCGGCCTGTTGAAAAACCCCGAATTCCTCCACTCGCCCTATGTCGATATGAATGCCGCAATTCTCGAACGCCTGGAACAGGGCCGTGCCGAAGAAGCGACGCACCTGCTCGAAGGCTACCTGGTGCAGTCCGAGCGCACCGTGCTGGCTGCCTACGAGCGCAGCCTCAGCCGCTAAGCAGCCGCTTCACCTATACAGCTGGAGGCAACAGCCTGTGAAAGCCCTCGACGAACTCGATTTCGACAACCGCTTCGCCCGCCTGGGCGATGCATTCTCCACCCAGGTATTGCCCGAACCCATCGACGAGCCGCGCCTGGTGGTGGCCAGCGAGGCAGCCTTGGCGCTGCTCGACCTGACCTGCACCGACGCCGAAGCGCCGCTGTTCACCGAAGTGTTCAGCGGCCACAAGCTGTGGGCCGACGCCGACCCGCGGGCGATGGTCTATTCCGGACACCAGTTCGGCGGCTATACGCCGCGGCTGGGCGACGGCCGCGGCCTGCTGCTTGGTGAAGTGGTCAACGATGCCGGCCAGCACTGGGACTTGCACCTCAAGGGTGCCGGGCAGACGCCTTACTCGCGCATGGGCGATGGCCGCGCGGTACTGCGCTCGTCGATCCGCGAATTCCTCGCCAGCGAAGCGCTGCATGCCCTGGGCATTCCCACTAGCCGCGCAGCCTGCGTGATCGGCTCCAGCACCCCGGTGTGGCGCGAGCGCAAGGAAAGCGCGGCCATGGTGCTGCGCCTGGCGCAAAGCCACGTGCGCTTCGGCAGCTTCGAGTACTTCTACTACACCAAACAGCCCGAGCGCTTGAAAGAACTGGGCGAGTACGTGCTGGCCAACCATTACCCGCACTGCCTGGAGCAGGACGAACCCTGGCTGGCGATGTTCCGCGACATCGTCGAGCGCAACGCCGAGCTGCTTGGCCTGTGGCAGGCCTATGGCTTCTGCCACGGCGTGATGAACACCGACAACATGTCGATTCTGGGCATCACCTTCGACTTCGGCCCCTACGCCTTCCTCGACGACTTCGACCAGCATTTCATCTGCAACCATTCCGACCACGAAGGCCGCTATGCCTTCAGCAACCAGGTGCCCATCGCCCAATGGAACCTCAGCGCCCTGGCCCAGGCGTTGACGCCGTTCATCAGCGTCGAGGCGCTGCGTGAGGCCATCGGTCTGTTCCTGCCGTTGTACCAGGCCCAGTACCTGGACCTGATGCGCCGCCGCCTGGGGCTGACCCATGCCGAGGAACAGGACGCCGAACTCATCGCCCGGCTGTTGCAGCTGATGCAGATGGGCGGCGTGGATTACAACCTGTTCTTCCGCCGCTTGGGCGACCGCCCGGCTGCCGACGCGTTGCGCACGCTGCGTGACGACTTCATCGACATCCAGGGTTTCGATGCCTGGGGCGAAAGCCTGCTGGAGCGCCTGGGCCGCCAGGCGGAAGGCACCGAGCAACAGCGCCGCGAGCGGATGCATGCGGTCAACCCGCTGTATGTGCTGCGCAACTACCTGGCGCAGAAGGCCATCGAAGCGGCGGAACAGGGCGACTACAGCGAAGTGCGGCAACTGCACCGAGTATTGAGCACGCCATTCACCGAACAGCCCGGCATGGCCGAATACGCCAAACGGCCGCCGGATTGGGGCAAGCACCTGGAAATCAGCTGCTCGTCCTGACCCGCCGCCGGTATTTCTGACCTGTTGGACTGGCTTCAGATGCACTAAGCGTCAGTTCAGCCGTGGGAGCGAGCTTGCTCGCGAAGGCTGCCTCATGTTCAGCGCAGATGCAGTGACTTTCCCGGCCTCTTCGCGAGCAAGCTCCAACAAAAGCCAGAGCGCGCCTGACTGACCCATATTGGCTGGAGCCGGGACGTTTTTCCGCGGTATCACCGCTCTTACCGATGTCTGTACCGGGCAGCGCAAGCCACCGCTGATTCTGCTGTAGGAACGGTCCTTAACCACCTGCCCCCACTCTACGAAACCCGACTCAGGCCCTAGCATCGGTCTCCCACTCTTACAGAAGGAAACCACGCCATGCCATTCGTAGTCAGGGAAGGCGACCCCACCACAAGCGGCGGTTTCGTGCTGGCAGGGTCCGCCAGCGAGGCCATCGACCTGTTTCGCATTGCCCGCATGGGCGACCCGGTCTGGTGCCCGGCGTGCCGTGAAGTCGGCTACATCGCCCAGGGCAACCCCACCTGGGTCGACGGGCAGGTCGCCGTAGCCACCCACGGTCACCGTATATCCTGCGGCTGCAAGGCTGGCAGCAATAGCGTCAAGGCCTCGCAACAGCAGTTCAAGGCCGACATGGAAGCCACCATCGACATTCCCGCCGATATGGCCGAGAACGCCCGTGCCCAGGCCGAGCGCCTGACCCGGGAAATCAAGGAAGGCTGCTACCCTCAGCGCGTCATGCGTACCATGACGACATCCTGAACAATCCCCTCGCGACGCGATTCAATACCGGGACTGGCTTTCCAGGTGGTGATGCAATTCAACGAACTGCTGTGTCAGCTTATGGCGCGGGTCCATATGGATCAGGGGCTGAGCCACCTGATGGGATTCGCGCATCTTCACCGAGGCATTGAGATACACCGGCAACACCGGCAGGCCTTCGCCCAGCAACTCGTCGAGTATCTGCTGGGGTAGGCTGGCGCGAGGCTGGAACTGGTTGACGATGATGCCTTCGAGTTCCAGCGCCTCGTTGTGGTCCTCCTTCAACTCTTCGAGTTCCTTGATCAGCCCATACAGCGCCTGGCGCGAAAAACTGTCGCAGTCGAAAGGAATCAGCACCTTGTCGGCGGCGATCAGCGCCGAAACCGCATAGAAGTTCAAGGCTGGCGGGGTATCGATATAGATGCGCTCGTAGTCTTCATCCAGTGTTTCGAGCAATTTGCGCAGCTTGTTGATCTTGTGCTTGGCCTCCAGCTTGGGCTGCAGCTCGGCCAGCTCTGCCGTGGCAGTGATCACATGCAGGTTGTCGTAGGGCGTTTCGTAGATATCCACCTGGTTCTTGCGCGTGAACGGGCCGGACGCCAGGGTCTGCCTGAAGAACTCGGCAATGCCCATGGGAATGTCATCGCCGGTCAGGCCGGTGAGGTAATGGGTCGAGTTGGCCTGGGCATCGAGATCGATCAGCAGCGTCCGATAGCCTTCGCTGGCACTGACAGCCGCCAGGTTGCAGGCGATGCTGGACTTGCCGACACCCCCTTTCTGATTGAACACCACACGGCGCATCGTTCGCCCTCCCGGATTGGCAAAAATTGGAAACAGGTCAGTGTGGACCGTAGTGCCATGCGAGTCTAGGCAATCCATATGACAACCGGGTTCGCCACGCCCAACAGCACCGGATTCCGACGGCAGCTCGCTCTTCAGGCACCCGCCAGGCTTGCCTTCAGTCGGAAATAGCGATGCGGCACACAGATAATGTGTAACAAATTTGCTACTCCGGACCCCCATCTGGATAATGCGCGCACTCGGTCAATAGTCACGCCAAGGTCGGTGTCGTCCCCGTGTCACCGGGACGAAAAGAAGCAGTCCGCAGGGGCGGGAATAAACTTTGATCACGTTCAACATCGCACAATGGCGTGCCTGGGCGCCTGGCCTGGCCAGCGTCGAAGACTGGCAGCAGTGGAGCCTGGCGCCCCGCCCGCTGCCCGATCACGACGAATCCCCGGACGTATCCTTCCTGCCGGCCATGCAGCGCCGTCGCCTTGGGCGCATGGCACGCATGGCGTTCGCCGTCGGCTGGCCATTGGCGCAAGACCATGAGCAGCTGCCCCTGGTGTTCGTCTCGCGCCATGGCGAAACCCCACGCACCTTCGACATCCTGCGCGACCTGGCCGCCGGCGAGCCGCTGTCGCCGACCCAGTTCAGCCTGTCGGTGCATAACGCGGTGATCGGCCTGTGGTCGATCATGCGCGGCGCCACCTGCGAGATGACGGCCCTGGCCGCCGCTGGCGATGGCCTGGAGCACGGGGTTCTCGAGGCCGCCACGCTGCTCGCCGAAGGCGCTGCCGCGGTGCTGCTGATCATCACCGAAGAGCGACCGCCCGAAGCCTACGCCCAGTGGATCGACGACGTGCCCTTTCCTTATGCCGTGGGGCTGCTGCTGACCCCCGGCGACACCTGGAGCCTGTCCCTGGACAGCACCGGGGCGGATGCGCAGCCTTCGCGCTGGCCACACGCCCTGAGTCTGCTCCAGACCCTGCATGCCGATCAGCCTGCCTGCCAACATCCGTGGAAGAAGCGTTTATGGACCTGGCAACGCAATCACTGAGCAAGCACCGCGATGCCTATTACTGGCGCCTGCTGGCCACCGCTGCCAGCTTCGCCCTGTTCGGTCTGGGCGGCCTGTGCCTGCGCGTGCTGGTGTTTCCGGTGCTGGCCTGTCTGCCCGGTGACGCCGCCAGCCATCAGCGCCGCGCGCGTTACACCATCAGCCTGCTGTTCTGGCGCTTCATCCGCATCATGGCGCGCCTGCGCGTACTCACCTACGAGGTGCAGGGTGCCGAAAAGCTCGGCCGGCCAGGGCAGATGATCATCGCCAACCACCCATCGCTGATCGACGTGGTGTTCCTCATCGGCCTGGTCCGCGACGCCAACTGCGTGGTCAAGCGCAGCCTCTGGGACAACCCCTGCACCCGCGGGCCGGTGCGCCGCGCCGGTTACGTCAGCAACGACGGCAGCATCGACATGCTCGACCTGGCGGTCGGCAGCCTGCAGGCCGGACAGACCCTGGTGATCTTTCCCGAGGGCACGCGCACCACGCCGGGTCAGCCGCCAGCCTTCCACCGCGGCGCCGCCGCCATCGCCCTGCGCGGGGCGCAGGTCATCACCCCGGTGACCATCGTGGTCCACCCCACCACCCTGACCAAAGCCGAACCCTGGTACCGCATACCGCAACGCCGCGTGCACTTCAGCCTGCGTGTCGGTACCGATATCGATCCGCAGCGTTTCAACGAGATGGGCCCGCCACCGCTGGCCTCACGCAAGCTCAACGATTACCTGCACGACTATTTCATCAAGGAGCTCGCCCCAGATGAGCGATCTGCACCGTGACATCAAGCAACTGATCATCGATGCCCTGGGCCTCGAAGACATCACCACCCAGGACATCGGCGACGACCAGATCCTGTTCGGCGAAGGCCTCGGCCTGGACTCGGTGGACGCCCTGGAACTGGGCCTGGCCATCCAGAAGCGCTACGGCATCAAGATCGACGCCGAAGCCAAGGACACCCGCTCGCACTTCACCAGCGTCGACAGCCTCGCGGCCTTCGTCAGCGCCCGGCAATCGGCCTGAGGATTGATCATGCAAACCCGTGACGACATCTTCGAAACCCTGCGCACCGCGCTGGTAGAGCTGTTCGAGATCGAGCCCGAGCGTGTGACCCTGGAGGCCAACCTCTACCAGGACCTGGAAATCGACAGCATCGATGCCGTGGACCTGATCGACCACATCAAGCGCAAGACCGGAAAAAAGATCGCCGCCGAGGAATTCAAGTCGGTGCGTACGGTCAACGACGTGGTCGAAGCGGTCTACCGCATGGTCAGCCCCGCCGCATGAAGCGGCTGGCGGGCCTGCTGCTGGTGCTGGCCGGTGTGCTCTACCCCATCGTGGTCTACCTGGGTATCGAGCACTTCGCCCCCTGGCAGTTCGCCCTGCTGCTGGGCGGCCTGTGGCTGGCGCGGCTGCTCAGCGGCGAGCGCCGCCCCGGCACCCTGGCCATGGCGGCAGTCGCCCTGGGCTTCTGCCTGCTGCTGGCGCTGCTCGACAGCCCCGTGCTGCTGCGCTGGTACCCGGTGCTGATCAGCGTCTTCATGCTCGGCCTGTTCGGCAGCAGCCTCATTCAGGGGCCGCCGCTGGTCGAACGCCTGGCGCGGCTGCGCGAGCCGGACATGCCCGAGTCGGGGGTGCGCTACACGCGGCAGGTGACCTGGGTGTGGTGCGGGTTCTTTCTGTTCAACGGCCTGACCACGACCGCCCTGACCCTGTGGGCGCCGCTGCACTGGTGGGCGCTGTGGACCGGATTGCTGTCCTACGTCTTGATGGGCCTGCTGTTCGCAGGCGAATGGATGGTCCGCCGCCGGGTCCGAGGCGGTGCTTGAAGTGAATGCGATGAACTGGTCGAACCTTGAACACCTGCTGCTCGACGAGCAGCCCGAGCGCCTGCTGTGCCAGGCGCCGGACATGACCCTTGCGCAGTTCCGCTACCAGGCACTGTGCGCCGCGGCCGCCCTGCAACAACGCGGGGTGCGGCGCCTGGCCGTGCACCTGGAAGACGCCGGGGAACTGGTGGTCGCGCTGTTCGCCGCCTGGCGTGCCGGGGCCAGCGTCTTGCTGCCTGCCGACCTGCAGGCGCAGACCCGCGAGCGCTGGACACCGCAGGTCGACCTGTGGCTCAGCCCCCACGCCGGCGACGCCAGCCTGGCCGAACTGTGCACCAGCGCGCCGTTGGCGCCAGCCGCCCTGGACCTCGACGCCTGCCAGCTGAGCCTGTGCACCTCAGGCTCCAGCGGCGAGCCCAAGCGCATCGACAAACGCCTGCGCCAGCTGGACAACGAAGTGCGCGGCCTGGAACGCCTGTGGGGCGCCCAGCTGGGCGATGCCTGCATGATCGGCAGCGTCGCCGCCCAGCACATCTACGGCCTGCTGTTCCGCGTGCTGTGGCCGCTGTGCGCCGGGCGTCAGTGGGTGCGCCTGCCAGTGCCTTTTCCCGAAGACCTGCAGCGCGTCAGCCGCCAGTACCCGCGCTTCGCCTGGGTGGCCAGCCCGGCGCTGCTCAAGCGCATGGGCGACAACCTCGACTGGCCGGCCCTGAGCGCGGTGCGCCGGGTGTTTTCTTCCGGCGGTGCACTGCCCGGCGACGCCGCGCAAAGCCTGCAGCAGCGCCTGGGCCAGTGGCCCTGCGAGATTCTCGGCAGTTCGGAAACCGGCGGTATCGCCTGGCGCCAGGGCCAGCCGCTGTGGCAGGCCTTCGACGGCGTGCAGCTGAGCGGCGATGACCAGGGCGCCCTGCAGGTGCGCTCGCCGTACCTGCCCGTCGGGCACGTCGAGCAGACGGCCGACGCGGTCCGCTTCGAGGCCGATGGGCGCTTCGAGCTGCTCGGCCGCCTCGACCGTATCGTCAAACTGGAAGAGAAACGCATCGCCCTGCCGGCACTGGAGCAGGCATTGGCCAACCATGCCTGGGTCAGCGAGGCGCGTCTGGGCGTGGTGCGCGAACGCCGCGCCTACCTCGGCGTGCTGGCGGTCCTCAGCGCGGCGGGCCTGCAAGCCTTGCGCGAGGGCGGTCGCCGAGCCCTGACCGAAACACTGCGCGAGCACCTGCGTGGCCACTGCGAAGCCCTGGCGCTGCCGCGCCGCTGGCGGCTGCTGGGCCAGTTGCCGCTCAACACCCAAGGCAAGCTGCCCCAGGCACGTATCGACGCGCTGCTGGCCGCGCCGCGGGGCAAAGAGCCGGAACTGCTGGCACAACACCGCAGCGACGACGGCCTGCACCTCGACCTGCGGGTCCCCCCCGACCTGGCCTTCTTCACCGGGCATTTTCCGCGCTCCCCGGTGCTGCCCGGCGTGGTGCAGCTGGACTGGGCCGTGCAACTGGGCCAGCGCCTGCTGAACCTGCCCCCGCGCTTCGCCGGCATGGAAGTGATCAAGTTCCAGCAACTGGTACGCCCCGGCGACCAATTGAGCCTGACCCTGCGCTTCGATAGCGCCCGCAACAAGCTGCACTTCGCCTATCACAACCTGGACCAGCAGCCCTGCTCCAGTGGCCGCATCCTGCTGGAAGGGCCGATCGCCACGGAGCCCGAGCATGCATAACCCCTGCGCCGTGATCCCGGTGTTCGACCATGAACACGCGGTCACCCACGTGGTCGATGCACTGCGCCTGGCCGGCCTGCCCTGCGTACTGGTCGACGACGGCAGCGGCCCGGCCTGCGCCCAGGTGCTGCAGGCGCTGGCGCAGCGCGACGGCGTGCACCTGATCCGCCTGCCGGTCAATCAGGGCAAGGGCGGTGCGGTAATGGCCGGTTTCCAGGAAGCGGCGCAGCGCGGCTACAGCCATGCCTTGCAGGTGGACGCCGACGGCCAGCACGACCTGAGCGACCTCGCGCGCTTCCTGCAGCTGTCGCACCAGCACCCCGAGGCGCTGGTATGCGGCTACCCGCAGTACGACGCCAGCGTGCCCAAGGGGCGCCTGTATGCGCGCTACCTGACCCACGTGTGGGTGTGGATCAACACCCTGTCGCTGCAGATCCGCGACTCGATGTGCGGCTTCCGGATCTACCCGCTCAAGCCGGTACTGCGCCTGATCGATGCGGTGCACCTGGGCCGCCGCATGGACTTCGACACCGAGATCCTGGTGCGCCTGTTCTGGCGCGGCCAGCCGATGCTCTGGCTGCCGATCCGCGTCCATTACCCCGCCGACGGCCGCTCGCACTTTCGCCTGTTCCACGACAATGCGCTGATTTCCAAGATGCACGCCAAGCTGTTCTTCGGCATGTTGCTGCGCCTGCCGGTGCTGCTGTGGCGCAAGGTGCGTCCATGAGCCGCGACCCTCGGCACTGGGCCGACCGCGAAGAGCGCGGCAGTTTTGCACTGATGAAGCTCACCGCCTGGGCGGTGCGCCTGCTCGGTCGGCGCCTGCTCACGCCGGTGCTGTACGGCATCGTGCTGTATTTCTTCGTGTTCGGTCGCACCGCACGGCGCAGCATCGCCGAATTTCACCGCAACCTGGCGCGCTGGAGCGGCCAGCCAGGCCTGCGCCCCAGCACCGGGCGGGTGTTTCGCCAGTTCATGGCCTTCGCCGACTCGTTGCTCGACAAGCTCGACGTGTGGAACGGCAAGCTGGACGTCGAGCAGATCCGCCTGGACGACCCGGCCGGGCTGCGCCGGCAGATGCGCGGCCAGCGTGGGCAGATGCTGGTCGGCGCACACCTGGGCAACCTGGAGGTGTGCCGGGCGCTGGCCGAGCTGGGCGAGAAAGTGACCATGAACGTCCTGGTGCACACCAAGCACGCCGAGCGTTTCAATCGCCTGCTCGGTGAGGCGGGAGCCACCCACCTGCGCCTGGTGCAGGTCAGCGAGCTGGACCCGGCGATCATGCTGCAACTGAGCCAGCGCCTGGACAACGGCGAGTGGCTGGCCATCGCCGGCGACCGCGTGCCGCTGCATGGCGGGCGCACCGTGCAGGTCGACTTCCTCGGCCAGCCAGCGGCCTTCCCGCAAGGTCCCTGGCTGCTGGCCGGGCTGCTCAAGTGCCCGGTCAACCTGTTCTTCTGCCTCAAGGATGCCCAGGGCTACCGGATGATCCTCGAACCATTCACCGACGCCGTGCAATGGAAACGCAGCGACCGCGCCGAGGTGATCGCCCACTGGGCCGCCCGCTACGCCGAACGCCTGGCCCATTACTGCCTGCAGGCACCGCAGCAGTGGTTCAACTTCTACCCTTTCTGGAAGCCCGATGAATCCTCAAGTTCATGACCCCGTGAGTTTCGGCGCCCACCCGCTAAGCATCGAGCAGGTGCTGGCCGTCGCCGACCGCCAGGCCCCCGTGGCGCTGCAGGACGACGCCGAGTATCGCGAGCGCATCGCCCGTGGCGCGCGCTTCCTCGACTCGCTGCTGGACAAGGAAGGCGTGATCTACGGCGTGACCACCGGTTATGGCGACTCCTGCGTGGTCGCGGTGCCGCTGGAGCATGTCGAAGCCCTGCCGCGCCACCTGTACACCTTTCATGGCTGCGGGCTGGGCAGCCTGCTCGACGCGCGCGCCACCCGCGCCGTGCTGGCGGCGCGCTTGCAGTCGCTGTGTCACGGCGTATCCGGGGTACGCATCGAGTTGCTGGAGCGCCTGCAGGCGTTTCTCAGCCATGACGTGCTGCCGCTGATTCCCGAGGAAGGCTCGGTGGGCGCCAGTGGCGACCTGACGCCGCTGTCGTACGTGGCCGCGACACTGTCCGGCGAGCGCGAGGTGCTGTTCCGTGGCCAGCGCCGCAACGCTTCGGACGTACACCGCGAGCTGGGCTGGCAACCGCTGGTGCTGCGCCCCAAGGAAGCCCTGGCGCTGATGAACGGCACCGCCGTGATGACCGGCCTGGCCTGCCTGGCCTTCGCCCGCGCCGACTACCTGCTGCAACTGGCCACGCGCATCACCGCGATGAACGTGGTGGCGCTGCAAGGTAACCCCGAGCACTTCGACGAGCGCCTGTTCGCCGCCAAGCCGCATCCGGGGCAGAGCCAGGTCGCCGCCTGGCTGCGCCAGGACCTGGCCATCGACGCGCCGACCGCGCCGCTGCACCGCCTGCAGGACCGCTATTCGTTGCGCTGCGCGCCCCACGTACTGGGCGTGCTGGCCGACAGCCTGGGCTGGCTGCGTTCGTTCATCGAAACCGAACTGAACAGCGCCAACGACAACCCGATCATCGACGGCGACGCCGAGCGGGTGCTGCACGGCGGGCACTTCTACGGCGGGCACATCGCTTTTGCCATGGACAGCCTCAAGACCCTGGTGGCCAACGTCGCCGACCTGCTCGACCGCCAGCTGGCGCTGCTGGTCGACGTGCGCTACAACCACGGCCTGCCCAGCAACCTCTCCGGGGCCAGCGCCGAGCGGGCGATGCTCAACCACGGCTTCAAGGCCGTGCAGATCGGCGCCAGCGCCTGGACCGCCGAAGCCCTCAAGCAGACCATGCCAGCCAGCGTGTTCTCGCGCTCCACCGAATGCCACAACCAGGACAAGGTGAGCATGGGCACCATCGCCGCACGCGATGCCCTGCGCGTGCTGGAACTCACCGAACAGGTCGCCGCCGCCACCCTGCTGGCCGCCAACCAGGGCCTGTGGCTGCGCAGCCGCGCGCCCGAGGCCCGACCACTGCCGGCACCGCTGGCGGCCATGCGCGAGCAACTGGCGGCGGAGTTCGCGCCGGTCATCGACGACCGTGGCCTGGAGGGCGAGCTGCGCCTGTGCCTGCAACGGATCGGCGAACGCCACTGGAGGCTGTATGCGCGGTAAGGGCCTGATCGACATCGAAACCGAAGTGCTGGTGCCGTTCTTCGACGTGGACATGATGGACATCGTCTGGCACGGCCATTACGTGAAATACCTGGAAGTGGCGCGCTGCGCGCTGCTCGACCACATCGGCCACAACTACATGCAGATGCGCGCGTCCGGCTACGGCTGGCCAGTGATCGACCTGCAACTGCGCTACGTGCGCCCGGCGGTGTTCGGCCAGAAGCTGATCGTGCGCGCCAGCCTGGTCGAGTGGGAGAACCGCCTGAAGATCAACTACCTGATCAGCGACGCCGCCACCGGTGAACGCCTGACCCGCGCCAGCACCGTGCAGGTCGCGGTGGAAAGTGCCAGCCGCGAGATGCAGCTGGCCTCGCCGAAAGTCTTCGTCGATGCCGTGCAGAGGGCCCTGTCATGAAGCACCTGTTCACCGCCCTGGTCCTGCTGTGCCTGTCGACCCAGGCCCTGGCCTTCGACCTGCAACAACTGAGCGAACAGTTGTCGCGGCCCCAGGCCATCGAGGGCCGCTTCATCCAGGAAAAACACCTGCGCGCCCTGCCGCAGCCGCTGACCAGTACCGGGCACTTCGTGCTGGCGCGGCAGTTCGGCTTGCTGTGGCTGCTCGAAGCGCCTCTCAAGCAGGACTACCGCATCACCGCCGAGGGCATCGCCCGCCGCGATGCCCAAGGCTGGCAGAAGCTGCCCGGCAAGGGCGCCGGTGCCGAACAGAACCGCCTGTTCCTGGCCGTGCTGCAAGGTGACAGCAGCGGCCTGCAGCGCGACTTCGAGCTGCAGCTCAGCGGCGACGCGCAGGCCTGGAAACTGGTACTGGTGCCGCGTTCGATGCTGCTGCAGCAAGTGTTCAAGCAGATCGACATCGAGGGCGGCGAGCTGGTGCGGCAGATCGAACTGCACGAAACCCAGGGCGACCGCACCGTGCTGAAGATGCTCGACAGCCACGCCCTTCCAGCCCTGAGCGACGCGCAGCGTGAAGATTTCCAATCCTGAGCGGCGCCTGCCGCGCCTGTTCCTGCTGATTTTGCTGGCAGTGCTGGCCGTGGCCGGCTGGCAGTGGCGGCAGGGCGCGCCGCTGTCGGCCAACCTCATGGATCTGGTGCCGGGCAGCCGTCCCGATCCGCTGGAACTGCGCGCCGAACAACGCATGCAGGAACCGCTGAACCGGGAAATGCTGGTGCTGGTCGGGCATGCCGAGCGCCAGCGCGCTATCGACCTGACCCGTGAGCTGGCTGCGCAATGGCAGGCCAGCGGCTTGTTCGAGAAGGTCCAGTGGAACCTCGCCGCCGACCTGCCGGCGATCCGCACGCAACTGCTGCAAGGCCGCCTGGCGATGCTCCCGGCAGCAGACCGCCAGTTGCTGATCGAACAACCGCAGCGCTTCATCGAACAGCGCGTGCAGAGCCTGTTCGACCCCTTCGCCAGCTTCAGCCTGGTGCCCAGCCAGGACGACTGGCTGGGGCTGACCGGGCGCATCCAGAACGGCCTGCCGCGCACCGGCGCGGTACAGCCGGACCTCGCCAGTGGTGCGCTGGTCGCCGAGGCCGACGGCCAGCAGTGGGTGCTGCTGCGTGTACGCACCGCTGGCGATGCCTTCGACCTGCAGTTGCCGACGCGGATCGCCGCGCAAGTGGCCGAAGCGCGCAACAAGGTCACCCAGGCCCACGGCCAACTGCTGGCGGCCAGCGGCCTGCTGTACGCCGCCGCCGGCCAGCAGCAGGCGCGCCAGGAAATCACCTGGGTCGGTGGTGGCGCCACCCTCGGCATTCTCCTGCTGCTGCTGTTGGCGTTCCGCCGCTGGCGCGTGCTACTGGCCTTCGTGCCGGTGCTGGTGGGCATGCTGTTCGGCGCGGTGGCCTGCGTGGCGCTGTTCGGCACCCTGCACGTCATGACCCTGGTGCTGGGCTCCAGCCTGATCGGCGTGGCCGTGGACTACCCGCTGCACTACCTGTCCAAGAGCTGGAGCCTCAAGCCCTGGCGGGCCTGGCCGGCGTTGCGTGTGACCCTGCCGGGCCTGACCCTGAGCCTGATCACCAGCTGCATCGGCTACCTGGCCCTGGCCTGGACGCCGTTCCCGGCTCTGACCCAGATCGCCGCCTTCTCCGCCGCCGGTCTGCTGGGCGCCTACCTCACCGCCGTGTGCCTGCTGCCGGCGCTGCTGGCGCGGGTCGAACTGCGCCCGGCGCAATGGCCACTGGATCTCGCCCAACGCCTGCTCGACGCACGTCAGGCCCTGCTGCGCCGGGTCGGTACGCCCATGCTGCTGGCGCTGCTGGCGGCGTTCTGTGCGGCGGGCCTGTGGCAGTTGAGCACCCGCAACGATATCCGCCAGTGGATTTCCGCACCCGCCGCCCTGACTGACGAAGCCCGGGCCATCGCGCGAATCACCGGCTACCAGCCGACCAGCCAGTTCTTCCTCATCCGCGCCCAAGACGAACAGCAGTTGCTGGAACGCCAGCGCGCCCTCACCCAACGCCTCGACACACAGGTCGGCAACGGCCAGCTGCGCGGCTATATGGCCCTCGGCCAGTTGCTCGCTTCGACCGCCGACCAGCAGGCCACCCGCACGGCCCTGGCTCGCTTGCCGGAATACTGGCAGCCGCTGCTCGCCCTGGGGGTCAGCGACGCCGCGCTGCACGCCGAGCTGCAGCAGCTGCAGGCGCTGCCGCTGCAAGGTATCGAGCAGGCCCTGGCCGGGCCGCTCAGCGAAGCCTGGCGCCCCTTGTGGCTGGGTCGTGATGGCGACGGCGTGGCCGCCATCGTCAGCCTGCAAGGCCTGGGCGATCCACAGGTGCTGCAGGCCCAGGCCAAGGACCTGCCCGGCGTGCAGTTGGTGGACCGCCTGGGCGCCCTCAATGGCGTATTCGCCCAGACCCAGGTCAGCGCTGCCGAACTCAAGCTGCTGTCCTGCGTGCTGATCGTCGCCCTGCTGATCGCCCCGTTCGGCCTCGGCGGGGCCGTGCGCATCGTCGCCCTGCCGCTGCTCGCCGCACTGTGCAGCCTGGCCAGCCTCGGCTGGCTGGGTCAGCCGCTGACGCTATTCAGCCTGTTCGGCCTGCTGCTGGTCACCGCGATCAGCGTCGACTACGCGATCCTCATGCGCGAGCAGGTCGGTGGCGCCGCAGTGAGCCTGCTCGGCACCCTGTTGGCGGCCCTCACCACCTGGCTGTCGTTCGGCCTGCTGGCGCTGTCGCAGACCCCGGCGATCAGCAACTTCGGCCTGGCGGTGAGCCTGGGCCTGGTGTTCAGCTTCCTGCTGGCGCCCTGGGCCAGTGCCGCCAGCCCCCACTCAATCGACAAGGCAACCGACCGACCGGTAAGGAGTCACTGTGCCAAGCACTGATATGGAATATCGCCCGGTGGTGGTCATCGGCGCCGGGCCGGCCGGCGCCATCGCCGCCGCGCTGCTCAAGCGCAAGGGCCACGACGTGCTGATCCTCGAACGCCAGCGCTTCCCGCGCTTCTCCATCGGCGAGAGCCTGCTGGCGCACTGCCTGGACTTCGTCGAGGAAGCCGGCATGCTCGACGCCGTGCAGGCGGCGGGCTTCCAGTACAAGAATGGCGCGGCCTTCGCTTGGCGCGAGCGCTATTCCGACTTCGACTTCGGCAACACCTTCACCCCCGGCAAGCCCAGCACCTTCCAGGTGCAGCGTGCCGACTTCGACCAGTTGCTGGCCGACCAGGCGGCGCTGCAGGGCGTGGAGATCCGCTACCAGGAAGAACTGCTCGGCGCCGACTTCAGCAGTGGCCAGGGGCTGTTGGAGGTGCGCCGTGAGGACGGCAGCCAGTACTCCCTGCAGGCCGGCTTCGTACTCGACGCCAGCGGCTACGGCCGCGTGCTGCCGCGCCTGCTCGACCTCGAAGCACCGTCGGGCTTTCCGCTGCGCCAGGCGGTGTTCACGCATGTCGAGGACCACATCGACGACCCGGCCTTCGACCGCAACAAGATCCTCGTCAGCGTGCACCCCGAGCACCGTGACGTGTGGTTCTGGACCATTCCCTTCAGCAACGGCCGCTGCTCCCTGGGCGTGGTGGCCAGTGCCGAACGCTTTGCCGACCAGCCCCAGGACCTGGACGCCTGCCTGCGCGCCTTCATCGACGAGACCCCGCGCCTGCGCGACACCCTGAAGCACGCCGTGTGGGACACCCCGGCGCGGACCATCGGCGGCTACGCGGCCAACGTCAAGCGCCTGCACGGCCCCGGCTTCGCGCTGCTGGGCAACGCCGCGGAATTCCTCGACCCGGTGTTTTCCTCCGGGGTGACCATCGCCATGCGTTCGGCGAGCATGGCTGCCCGCCTGCTGGACCGCCAACTGCGCGGCGAGGCGGTGGACTGGGAACAGGATTTTGCCGTGCCGCTCAAGCGCGGTGTGGACACCTTCCGCGCCTACGTGGAGGGCTGGTACGACGGCAGCTTCCAGGACGTGATCTTCTTCGAAGGCGGCCAGGCCGACATCCGCGCGATGATCAGCTCGATCCTCGCCGGCTACGCCTGGGACCTGAACAACCCCTTCGTCAGCGAGCCCAAGCGGCGCCTGCGCATGCTCGCTGAAGTCTGTGCGAGCCAGGCCTCATGAGCGGTCCGTACCTGAGCGACAGCTACGTCGAAGAGACCCGCTTCGGCCTGTGGTTCCTGCGCAGCTACACCTGGCAGTACTGGGTGCTGCGGGTGGCGATCGAAGACCTGCGCGGGCTGTTCGATGCGCCACCGCCCGGCGAGGCGGTGCTGCTGGACGCCGGCTGCGGCCAGGGCAAGTCGTTCCTGCACTTGCAGCGGGTGTTCCAGCCCAGACGCATCATCGGCGTGGATGCCGACCCGCACAGCCTCGAACAGAGCGCCAGCGAGGCCGCGCGGCTGGGTCTGGATGTCGAGCTGATCGGCAGCGACTGCGCCAGCCTGCCGCTGCCCGACGCCAGCGTCGACCTGCTGTTCTGCCATCAGACCTTCCACCACCTGGTGGAGCAGGAGCAGGCCCTGGCCGAGTTCTATCGGGTGCTCAAGCCTGGCGGCTACCTGCTGTTCGCCGAGTCCACCGAGGCCTACATCGACACCTGGGTGATCCGCTGGTTGTTCCGCCACCCCATGCACGTGCAGAAGAGCGCCGCCCAGTACCTGGACATGCTGCGCGGCCAGGGCTTCGAGTTCGGCGCGGGCAACGTCTCCTACCCCTACCTGTGGTGGAGCCGTTCCAGCGACTTCGGCCTGCTGGAGCTGTTGAAATTGCGCAAGCCCAAGCCGTTCGGCCAGCGCGAGGAAACCCTGGTCAACGTGTTGGCGCGCAAGCCGCTGGCGGGTAGCGCCTCATGAAGCGTCTGTTCGCCCTGCTGTTCACTGTGCTGCTGGCCGCTTGTGCCGCGCAGGCGCCGCTGCCGGTGGGTTTGCCGACACTGGCGCTGCCAAGCCAGTGGCATGTCGAGCGCGAGCAGGCCGGCCAGCGCGAGGACGCGCTGCTGATCGTGCAACGCGAAGACGGCGCGCTGCGCTGGTCGATGATGGACCCCTTGGGCATTCCCCAGGCCCGCCAGCGCCTGGTCGACGGCCAATGGCAGGCCGATGGCCTGCTGCCGCCCAATCCGCAGGCCCGCGAGCTGTTTGCCGCGCTGCTGTTTGCCTTGACTCCGGAAGCGGAGCTGGCAAGACGCTACCCCGAAGCGCGCCAACAAGGCATGCTGCGCCAGCTGGGCACGCGCTGGGTCGTCGACTACCACGCCGCCCCGCGCCTGGAACTGCAATTGCCCGGGGGCCTGCACTACCGCATCAGCCCGCTCGACCAAGGAAACCGCCCATGACCGCCTACCTCAATGATCTGGGCCTGGTCTGCGCGCTGGGCAATGATCGCCACAGCGTGGCGCGCGCGCTGTTCGCCGGGGACAGCAGCGGCATGCGCCACGAGGCAGGCTGGGTGCCCGGTATCGAGCTGCCGGTGGGTGCGGTGCGTGGCGAGCTGCCGGCGATACCCGGCCACCTCGGTATGCACAGCCGCAACAACCAGCTGCTGCTGGCTGCCGCGTTGCAGATCGAAGCATCGATTCGCACCGCCATGGCCCGCTACGGCGCCTCGCGCATCGGCGTGATTCTCGGCACCAGCACCTCGGGTATCGATGAGGCCAGCCGCAGCCTGGGCACCTGGCTGCGCGACCGGAGCTTTCCCGAACACTACGACTATCAGCAGCAGGAGCTTGGCGCCCCGGCGCATTTCCTCGCCGAGTGGCTGCAGCTCAGCGGCCCGGCGTATGTGATTTCCACGGCCTGCACCTCCAGCGCCCGGGCCTTGCTCAGCGCCCGCCGTGCCCTGGACCTGGGCCTGTGTGACGCGGTGCTGTGCGGTGGCGTGGACAGCCTGTGCCAGCTCACCCTCAACGGTTTCACCGCTCTGGAAGCGGTGTCGCGGCAACGCTGCAACCCGTTCTCGCGCAATCGTGATGGCATCAACATCGGCGAGGCGGCGGCACTGTTTCTGATGACCCGCGAGGCGGGCGATACACCGGGCATCGCCTTGCTCGGAGCCGGGGCCAGCAGCGACGCCCACCACATTTCGGCGCCGGAGCCCAGTGGCCGTGGCGCTCGCGAATCGATGCAGCGCGCGCTGCACAGCGCCGGCCTGCAGGCCAGCCAGATCGCCTACCTGAACCTGCATGGCACCGCCACCCTGCACAACGACGCCATGGAAAGCCTGGCCGTGCAGACGCTGTTTCCCCAGGGCGTGCCCTGCTCGTCGAGCAAAGCCATGAGCGGCCACACCCTGGGCGCCGCCGGGGCGCTGGAAGCGGCGTTCTGCTGGCTGTGCCTGGCGCCGGACAATACCCGCCGCGCCCTGCCGCCGCACGTCTGGGACGGCCAGGCCGACCCGCAGTTACCGGCGCTGTGCTGGACCGGCGCGGACAGCCGCCTGCCCGGTGACACGCCCCGCTACCTGATGAGCAACTCGTTCGCCTTCGGGGGCAACAACATCAGCCTGATTATCGGAGACGCACCATGACCGACTGGCCGGTCGCCGAACTGGTGCCGCACGCTGCTGACATGATCCTCATCGATCAGGTGCTGGCCTTCGACGACGACAGTATCCAGACCCGCCTGAGCGTACGCCCCGGTGGCCTGTTCAACGCCCCTGACGGAAGCCTGCCAGCCTGGGTCGGCATCGAGCTGATGGCGCAGAGCGTGGCGGCCTTTGCCGGCTGCCAGGCGCGCCAGCGCGGCGAAGCGGTACGCCTGGGCTTTCTGCTGGGCACCCGCCGCTTCGAATGCAATACCGAGCATTTCCCTGCCGGCAGCGAGCTGCACATCCACGCCCAGCGCTCGCTGCAGGACGACAGCGGCATGGGCGTGTTCGAATGCACCCTGAGCGGCCCCGGCATCCAGGCCTTCGCCCGTCTCAACGTCTATTGCCCGCCCAACACCGCCCAATACCTGGCCAAGGAGCCCACGCATGACTGAATCCATCCTGGTCACCGGGTCCAGCCGCGGCATCGGCCGGGCCATCGCGCTGCGCCTGGCACAGGCCGGCTACGACCTGGTGCTGCACTGCCGCAGCGGCCGGCGCGAGGCCGAGGCGGTGCAGGCCGAGATCCAGGCACTGGGCCGTCAGGCCCGCGTGCTGCAGTTCGATGTGTCCGACCGTGCGGCGTGCAAGGCCATCCTGGAGCAGGACGTCGAGGCCCATGGTGCCTACTACGGCGTGGTGCTCAATGCCGGGCTGACCCGCGACGGCGCCTTCCCGGCGCTGGGTGACGACGACTGGGACCAGGTGCTGCGCACCAACCTCGACGGCTTCTACAACGTGCTGCACCCGCTGAGCATGCCGATGATCCGCCGCCGCGCACCTGGGCGGATCGTCTGCATCACCTCGGTGTCCGGGCTGATCGGCAACCGTGGCCAGGTCAATTACAGCGCCTCCAAGGCCGGCCTGATCGGTGCAGCCAAGGCCCTGGCGGTGGAACTGGCCAAGCGCAGGATCACCGTCAACTGCGTGGCCCCCGGGCTGATCGACACGGCGATGCTCGACGACAACGTGCCGGTGGAAGAGCTGATGAAGATGATCCCGGCGCAGCGCATGGGCACCCCGGAAGAAGTCGCCGGCGCGGTGAATTTCCTGATGTCCGCCGAGGCGGCCTACATCACCCGCCAGGTGCTGGCGGTCAATGGAGGGTTGTGTTGATGAAGCGCGTTGTCGTGACCGGCATGGCCGGCATCACCTCGCTGGGCAGCGACTGGGAGCGTATCGCGGCGAACTTCGCCGCCAACCGCAGCGGCATTCGCTACATGGCCGAGTGGGATCGCTTCAGCGAACTGAACACGCGCCTGGCCGGGCCAGTGGACGATTTCGAGGTGCCGGCGCACTGGACCCGCAAGCAACTGCGCAGCATGGGCCGGGTGTCGCGCCTGGCGGTGGCGGCCTCGGAACAGGCGCTGCGCGACGCCGGGCTGCTCGACGACCCGCTGATCCGCGACGGCCGCATGGGCACCGCCTGCGGCTCGTCCACCGGCAGTACCGAAGAGATCAAGGCGTTCGGCAACATGCTGCTCAACTCGGTGGCCGATGGCCTGAACGCCAATTCCTACGTGCGCATGATGCCGCACACCACGGCGGCGAACATCAGCATCTTCTTCGGTCTCACCGGGCGCCTGATCCCCACTTCCAGCGCCTGCACCAGCGGCAGCCAGGGCATCGGCTACGCCTACGAGGCGATCAAGTTCGGCCGCCTGCCGATGATGCTCGCCGGTGGCGCCGAAGAACTGTGCCCCACCGAGGCCATGGTGTTCGATGCGCTGTACGCCACCAGCCTGAAGAACGACGCGCCGCAAAGCAGCCCGCGCCCCTACGACACCGGGCGTGATGGCCTGGTGATCGGCGAAGGCGCCGGCATGCTGGTGCTCGAAGAACTGCAACACGCCTTGGCACGCGGTGCGCGCATCCATGCCGAGATCGTCGGTTTCGGCAGCAATGCCGACGGCGCGCACAGCACCCGCCCGGAACAGGTGACCATGCGCCGTGCCATGGAGCTGGCGCTGCAGGACGCCGCGCTGGCGCCTGGCGCCATCGGCTACGTCAACGGCCACGGCACCGCCACCGAGCAGGGCGACATCGCCGAGACCCTGGCCACCTGCGAGCTGTTCGGCCCACGCATGCCGATCAGCTCGCAGAAGAGCTTCCTCGGCCACACCCTGGGCGCGTGCGGCGCGCTGGAGTCGTGGTTCAGCATCGAGATGCTCAAGCGCGACCATTACATCCACACCCTGAACCTGGAGCACATCGACCCGCAGTGCGGCGAGCTGGACTACCTCAAGGACGCCCCGCGGGCCATGAGCAACGAGTACGTGATGAACAACAACTTCGCCTTCGGCGGCGTCAATACCTCGCTGATCTTCCGCCGCTGGCCTTGATCCCCCGACCTGGTGGGAGCAGCTTCAGCCGGGAAGCTTTGCGCGGCTCTAGACGTGGCTACCCGGTAGTGAGAGTGGTGGTCACCAGGTCGTAGAAGGCCTTGGCCATGGGTGAGGTCTCATCGCGGCGCTGCACCAGCCAGATGGCGCTGGTGGCGCCCTCGTCGAGCAGGGTGCGGTACACCACGCCGTCGATGCGCAGGCGCTGATAGGAGGCCGGCAGCACTGTCACCCCCAGCCCGGCTGCCACCAGACCGATGATGGTCATCACCTCCCCGGCTTCCTGGGTAATCAACGGGCTGAACCCGGCTGCACGGGCCAGCCCGAGGATCTGCGCGTACAGCCCGCTGCCGTAGCTGCGCGGGAAGAACACGAACGGCTCGGCGGCCAGTGCCGCCATGCGCAGCCCGGCTTCGCTGCCGCTCGCCAGCGGGTGGTCCGAGCGCATGATCGCCACCAACGGCTCGTGCAACAGCTCTTGCGCGACTAGCGTGTCTGGCAGCGGCAGCGGGCGCATGATGCCCACTTGCATGCTGCCCTCCTGCAGGCGCTCGACCACGTCCTGGCTGGTCATTTCCTGCAGGGCCAGGTGCACCGCAGGGTAGCTCTGACGAAAGGCAAAGATCGCCTTGGGAATGCTCGAGGTGAAGGGTGCCGACGCGGTGAAGCCGATCTTAAGCTCGCCCAGCTCACCCAATTGCGCACGCCGTGCCACGTCGGCGGCCTTGTCGACCTGGGCCAGCACCAGCCGGGCCTCGTCGAGGAACAGCCGACCGGCCTCGCTGAGCGCCACACGGCGGTTGGTGCGCTCGAACAGCCGGGCGCCCAGCTCCTGTTCCAGGGCCTGGATCTGCTGGCTCAGCGGCGGCTGAGAGATGCCCAGCGCCTCGGCCGCACGGCCGAAGTGCAGCTCTTCGGCGACCGCGATGAAATAGCGCAGATGACGCAGCTCCATACCCACCTCAATGATTCGTAAAACCTATCAAACGGGTCGAACAATATATTGGATTGCATAAATAGCGCGCTATATGCTTTTTCGCATGCCTGCTGCCCGCCCCACCGAGGTTCTGCCGTGAAGCCCGACACCCCAGTGCTCGTCCATGACGCCCCGTCCACCACCAGCCCCGAGCGGCCCGCGCAAGCCCGCTACCTCGAGAAAAACACGCCGCTGTTCAAGCGCACCGTGCTGGCGCTGTTCGCCGGCGGCTTCGCCACGTTCGCCCTGTTGTACTGCGTGCAGCCGATGATGCCGCTGCTGTCGCAGGAGTTTGCCATCAGCGCCGCGCAGAGCAGCCTGGTGTTGTCGGTGTCGACCGCGATGCTTGCCATCGGCCTGCTGATCACCGGGCCGATTTCCGACCGTATCGGGCGCAAGGCGGTGATGGTGCTGGCGTTGTTCTGCGCCGCCTTGGCCACGCTGGCCAGCGCGCTGATGCCCGACTGGCAGACCATGCTGGTGACCCGCGCCCTGGTGGGCCTGTCGCTGAGCGGCCTGGCGGCGGTGGCGATGACCTACCTGAGCGAAGAGATCCACCCCACCCACCTGGGCCTGGCCATGGGCCTGTACATCGCTGGCAGTGCAGTCGGCGGCATGTCCGGGCGCTTGATCACCGGGGTGCTGATCGATTACGTGAACTGGCATGTGGCGTTGCTGGTGATCGGCGGCCTGGCGCTGGTCTGCGCGGCGGTGTTCTGGCGCATCCTGCCCGAGTCGCAGCACTTCAAGCCGCGCTCGCTGCACCCGCGCAGCCTGCTGGAGGGCTTCGTGGTGCAGTTCCGCGACCGCGGCCTGCCCCTGCTGTTTCTCACCGCGTTCCTGCTGATGGGCGCCTTCGTCACCCTGTTCAACTACATCGCCTACCGTTTTCTCGAAGCGCCGTATCACCTGAGCCAGGCCCTGGTCGGGGTGTTCTCGGTGGTCTATCTGTCGGGGATCTACAGTTCGGCGAAGGTCGGCTCGCTGGCTGACCGCCTGGGCCGCCGCCGCGTGCTGTGGGCGGTGATCGTGCTGATGCTCGTCGGCCTGGGCATGACCCTGTTCAAGCCGCTGCCGGTGGTGGTCGCCGGGGTGCTGATCTTCACCTTTGGCTTCTTCGGCGCACACACCGTGGCCAGCAGTTGGGTAGGCCGTCGCGCCAGCCGCGCCCGTGGCCAGGCCTCGTCGCTGTATCTGTTCTGCTACTACGCAGGCTCCAGCGTGGCCGGCACCGGTGGCGGGGTGTTCTGGCACTACGCGGGCTGGAACGGCATTGGTCTGTTCATCGGCGTGTTGTTGCTGCTGGCCCTGGTGGTGGCGCTGCGCCTGGCCAGGCTCGCACCGCTGCCCGGCGGTGACTGAGCCGCTAATGCTCGAATATTGCCCTGTAGGACCGGCTTCAGCCGGGAAGCTGTTGCGCGGCCAAAGCCAATACTGTTCGCTTAAGCGGCATGTGGCCCGGTGGGAGCGGCTTTAGCCGCGAAAGCGCCAGGAAATTCACTGCATCTGCTGTGAACAGGCGGTCGCTTCGCGGCTGAAGCCGCTCCTACCCGGCCTGACTGACCCGTATTGCGGCCAATGCGAGGGTATTGCGATCAGTCGTGGTACTGCGCCGAGAACTCGTGGACCGCTTCGATGAAGGCACCGGCATTGGCCGGGTCGACTTCCGGGGTAATGCCATGGCCGAGGTTGAACACATGGCCGCTGCCGTGGCCGTAGCTGGCCAGGATACGCGCCACTTCCTGGCGGATCGCCTCGGGCCGGGCGTAAAGCACGCTGGGGTCCATGTTGCCCTGCAATGCCACCTTGTCACCGACCCGCGCACGGGCCTGGCCGATGTCGCAGGTCCAGTCCAGCCCCAAGGCCTCGGCACCGGAGTCGGCCAGGCTTTCCAGCCACAGGCCGCCGCCCTTGGTGAACAGGATCACCGGCACCTGGCGACCGTCGTGCTCGCGGATCAGCCCGGAGACGATCTTGCGCATGTAGGCCAGGGAGAACTCCTGGTAGGCCGCCGCCGAAAGGCTGCCGCCCCAGCTGTCGAAGATCTGCACCGCCTGGGCACCGGCACGGATCTGCCCGTTGAGGTAGGCGGTGACCGACTGCGCCAGCTTGTCGAGCAGCAGGTGCATGGCCTGAGGATTGTCGTAGAGCATCGCCTTGGACTTGCGGAAGTCCTTGGACGAACCGCCCTCGACCATGTAGGTGGCCAGGGTCCAGGGGCTGCCGGAAAAACCGATCAACGGTACCCGGCCATTGAGTTCGCGGCGAATGGTACTGACCGCGTCCATCACATAGCCCAGGTCCTTTTGCGGATCGGGAATCGGCAGGGCCTCGATGTCGGCCAGGCTGCTGACGGTCTTCTTGAAGCGCGGGCCTTCGCCGGTCTCGAAGTACAGGCCCTGGCCCATGGCGTCGGGGATGGTGAGGATGTCGGAGAACAGGATCGCCGCGTCCAGCGGGTAGCGCTCCAGCGGCTGCAGGGTGACTTCGCACGCCAGCTGCGGGTTCATGCACAGGCTCATGAAGTCACCGGCCTTGGCCCGGCTGGCGCGGTATTCCGGGAGGTAGCGACCGGCCTGGCGCATCATCCAGACAGGCGTCACGTCCACCGGTTGCTTGAGCAGGGCACGCAGGAAACGGTCGTTCTTCAAGGCAGTCATGGCAGCTTCCGCAAAAAATGTGCGCGCATTTTCTCAGAGCGGGAAGAACAGATACAAGCGACAGGCTTGCCGCAGAAAACAGAAAGGGCCCGAAGGCCCTTTCTCATTGACGTGCATCAGCACTGCAAGCTGCAAGTCAGGCTCCGCCCACGATTTCAACACAACTCGCTTTGGCTTGAAGCTTAGAGCTTGAAACTTGCAACTACTGTTACACCCCGAGGTAGTCGAGGATACCTTCGGCGGCGTTGCGGCCTTCGAAGATCGCCGTCACGACCAGGTCGGAACCGCGCACCATGTCGCCACCGGCGAAGATCTTCGGGTTGCTGGTCTGGTGCTTGAACTGGCCCTGCTCTGGCGCCACCACACGGCCCTGGCTGTCGGTCTGGATGCCGAACTGCTCGAACCACGGGGCGGGGCTGGGACGGAAGCCGAAGGCGATGACCACGGCGTCGGCCGGGATGATCTCTTCGGAACCCGGAATCGGCTCGGGGCTGCGACGGCCACGGGCATCAGGCTCGCCCAGGCGGGTCTCGACCACTTTCACGCCTTCGACCTTGTCTTCGCCGATGATGGCGATCGGCTGCCGGTTGTAGAGGAACTTCACACCCTCTTCCTTGGCGTTCTTCACTTCCTTGCGCGAGCCGGGCATGTTCTCTTCGTCACGGCGATAGGCGCAGGTCACCGCCTTGGCGCCCTGGCGAATCGACGTACGGTTGCAGTCCATCGCGGTGTCACCACCGCCGAGCACCACGACCTTCTTGCCCTTCATGTCGACGAAATCTTCCGGCGACTTCTCGAAGCCCAGGTTGCGGTTGACGTTGGCGATCAGGAAGTCCAGCGCGTCGTGCACGCCTGGCAGGTCCTCGCCGGCGAAGCCGCCTTTCATGTAGGTGTAGGTGCCCATGCCCATGAACACGGCATCGTATTCGGCCAGCAACTGGTCGAGGGTCACGTCCTTGCCCACCTCGGTGTTGAGGCGGAACTCGATGCCCATGCCGGTAAACACTTCACGGCGACGGCTCAGCACGCTCTTTTCCAGCTTGAACTCGGGAATACCGAAGGTCAGCAGGCCGCCGATTTCGGGGTTCTTGTCGAACACCACCGGGGTCACGCCGCTGCGCACCAGCACATCGGCACAGCCCAGGCCGGCCGGGCCGGCACCGATGATCGCCACGCGCTTGCCGGTGGGCACCACACGCGACATGTCCGGACGCCAGCCCATGGCGAAGGCGGTGTCGGTGATGTACTTCTCTACCGAGCCGATGGTCACCGCACCGAAACCGTCGTTGAGGGTGCAGGCGCCCTCGCACAGACGGTCCTGCGGGCAGACGCGGCCGCAGACTTCCGGCAGGGTGTTGGTCTGGTGCGACAGCTCGGCGGCGGCCAGGATGTTGCCTTCGGCGACCAGCTTCAGCCAGTTGGGGATGAAGTTGTGCACCGGGCACTTCCACTCGCAGTATGGGTTGCCGCAACCCAGGCAGCGGTGAGCCTGGTCGACGGACTGCTGGGGCTTGAAGGGTTCGTAGATTTCCACGAACTCTTTCTTGCGCTGGCGCAGCAGCTTTTTCTTCGGATCCTTACGTCCGACATCAAGGAACTGGAAGTCGTTACTCAGACGTTCAGCCATGGTTGTTGCCTCATCATGGCAGCTTCAGGCCAGGCACCTGAAGCTGCAGAAAATCACGGTGAGCAGGCGAGCTTCGCACTGCATTTAACTTGCGGCTTGTCGCTTGCCGCTTGCAGCTGCGTTACTGCGGGTTGGCCCGGGTGCTGGAGAGCAGCGACTTGAGGCTCGCGGCTTTCGGCTTGACCAGCCAGAAGCGGCGTACGAAGTCGTCCAGGTTCTCGGCCAGGTTGCGACCCCACTCGCTGCCGGTCTCGGCGACGTACTCGTCGAGCACCTTCTGCAGGTGGCTGCGGTAGGCTTCCATGGCTTCGCCGCTGATGCGCTGGATTTCCACCAGTTCGTGGTTGACGCGGTCAACGAAGGTGTTGTCCAGGTCGAGCACGTAGGCGAAACCACCGGTCATGCCGGAACCGAAGTTGTAGCCGGTCTTGCCCAGTACGCAGACGAAACCGCCGGTCATGTATTCGCAGCAGTGGTCACCGGTGCCTTCTACCACGGTGTGCGCGCCGGAGTTACGCACGGCGAAACGCTCGCCCGCCGTGCCGGCGGCGAACAGCTTGCCGCCGGTGGCACCGTACAGGCAGGTGTTGCCGATGATGGCGCTTTCCTGGGTCTTGAACGGGCTGCCCTTGGGCGCAACGATCACCAGCTTGCCACCGGTCATGCCCTTGCCCACGTAGTCGTTGGCATCGCCTTCGAGGTACATGTTCAGGCCACCGGCGTTCCACACGCCGAAGCTCTGCCCGGCCGTGCCCTTGAAACGGAAGGTGACCGGCGCCTTGGCCATGCCCTGGTTGCCGTGCTGCTTGGCGATCTCGCCGGAGATCCGCGCGCCGATGGAACGGTCGCAGTTGCAGATGTCCAGTTCGAACTCACCGCCACTCATGGCTTCGATGGCCGGCTTGGCCATTTCGACCATCTTCTCGGCCAGCAGGCCCTGGTCGAACGGTGGGTTGCGGTCGACCTGGCTGAACTGCGGCTTGTCGGCCGGCACGAAGTCGCTGCCCAGCAGCGGCGTCATGTCCAGGTGGTGCTGACGCTCGGTGTCGCCCGGCAGCACTTCCAGCAGGTCGGTACGGCCGATCAGCTCTTCCAGCGAGCGTACGCCCAGGCGCGCCAGCCACTCACGGGTTTCTTCGGCGATGTAGGTGAAGAAGTTGATCACCATGTCGACGGTGCCGATGTAGTGGTCCTTGCGCAGCTTGTCGTTCTGGGTGGCTACGCCGGTGGCGCAGTTGTTCAGGTGGCAGATACGCAGGTACTTGCAGCCCAGGGCGATCATCGGTGCGGTACCGAAACCGAAGCTCTCGGCACCGAGGATGGCCGCCTTGATGACGTCCAGGCCGGTTTTCAGGCCGCCGTCGGTCTGCACCTTGACCTTGCCACGCAGGTCGTTGCCGCGCAGGGTCTGGTGAGTCTCGGCCAGGCCCAGCTCCCACGGCGAGCCGGCGTACTTGATGGAGGTCAGCGGCGAAGCGCCGGTACCGCCGTCGTAGCCGGAGATGGTGATCAGGTCGGCGTAGGCCTTGGCCACGCCGGCGGCGATGGTGCCGACACCGGCCTCGGCCACCAGCTTCACCGAAACCAGCGCCTGCGGGTTGACCTGCTTGAGGTCGAAGATCAGCTGCGACAGGTCTTCGATGGAGTAGATGTCGTGGTGCGGCGGTGGCGAGATCAGGGTCACGCCAGGCACCGCATAGCGCAGCTTGGCGATCAGGCCGTTGACCTTGCCGCCGGGCAGCTGGCCGCCTTCACCGGGCTTGGCGCCCTGGGCCACCTTGATCTGCAGCACGTCGGCGTTGACCAGGTACTCGGGGGTGACACCGAAGCGGCCCGTGGCGATCTGCTTGATCTTCGAGCTGCGGATGGTGCCGTAGCGCGACGGGTCTTCGCCGCCCTCACCGGAGTTGGAGCGCGCGCCCAGGCGGTTCATCGCCTCGGCCAGGGCTTCGTGGGCCTCTGGCGACAGTGCGCCAAGGGAGATACCGGCGGAGTCGAAACGCTTGAGGATGTCGCTGAGCGGCTCGATTTCGTCCAGGCTCAGCGGCTGCTCGGCGGTCTTGACCTTGAGCAGGTCACGCAGCATCGACACCGGACGGTTGTCCACCAGCGCGGTGTATTCCTTGAATTTCTCGTAGTTACCCTGCTGCACGGCGGCCTGCAGGGTGTTGACCACGTCCGGGTTGTAGGCGTGGTACTCGCCACCGTAGACGAACTTCAGCAGGCCGCCCTGCTGGATCGGCTTGCGCGGGCTCCAGGCTTCGGCGGCCAGCAGCTTCTGGTCGGACTCCAGGTCGACGAAGCGCGCGCCCTTCAGGCGGCTCGGTACGCCACGGAAGCTGAGGTTGCAGACTTCCTCGGACAGGCCGATGGCCTCGAACAGCTGGGCGCCACGGTATGAGGCGATGGTCGAGATACCCATTTTCGAGAGAATCTTGAGCAGGCCCTTGGTGATGCCCTTGCGGTAGTTCTTGAAGACTTCGTACAGGTCGCCCAGCACCTCGCCGGTGCGGATCAGGTCGCCCAGCACTTCGTAGGCCAAGAACGGGTACACCGCCGACGCACCGAAGCCGATCAGCACGGCAAAGTGATGCGGGTCACGCGCGGTGGCGGTTTCCACCAGGATGTTGCTGTCGCAGCGCAGGCCCTGCTCGGTCAGGCGGTGGTGCACGGCGCCGGTGGCCAGCGAGGCGTGCACCGGCAGCTTGCCAGGGGCGATGTGCCGGTCGCTGAGGACGATCAGCGTATGGCCGGAGCGCACCGCTTCCTCGGCCTGGTCGGCGATGTTGCGCACGGCCGCTTCCAGGCCCAGGCTCTCGTCGTAGTTCAGGTCGATGATGTAGCGCTCGAAGCCGGGGCGCTCCAGGTTCATCAGGGCGCGCCATTTGGCCGGGGAAATGACCGGCGAGCTGAGGATCACCCGCGAAGCATGCTCGGGCGACTCCTGGAAGATGTTGCGCTCGGCGCCCAGGCAGATTTCCAGGGACATGACGATGGCTTCGCGCAGCGGGTCGATCGGCGGGTTGGTGACCTGCGCGAACTGCTGGCGGAAGTAGTCGTAAGGCGAGCGCACGCGGCGCGACAGGACCGCCATCGGCGTGTCGTCACCCATCGAACCCACCGCTTCCTGGCCCTGCTCGCCCAGCGGACGCAGTACCTGGTCACGCTCCTCGAAGGTGACCTGGTACATCTTCATGTACTGCTTGAGCTGGTCCTGGTTGTAGAAGGCCGAACCGTGGTCGTTGTCTTCCATGGTCGCCTGGATGCGCAGGGCATTCTTGCGCAGCCACTGCTTGTACGGGTGACGCGACTTCAGGCGATTGTCGATGGCGTCGGTGTCGAGGATCTGGCCGGTCTCGGTGTCGACGGCAAAGATCTGCCCAGGCCCTACACGGCCTTTGGCAATGACGTCTTCGGGGGTGTAGTCCCACACGCCGATTTCCGAGGCCAGGGTGATGTAGCCGTTCTTGGTCATCACCCAGCGCGCCGGACGCAGGCCGTTACGGTCGAGCAGGCACACCGCGTGGCGACCTTCGGTCATCACCACGCCGGCCGGGCCGTCCCACGGCTCCATGTGCATGGAGTTGTATTCGTAGAAGGCGCGCAGGTCCGAGTCCATGGTCTCGACGTTCTGCCAGGCCGGCGGGATGATCATGCGCACGCCACGGAACAGGTCGATGCCGCCGGTGACCATCAGCTCCAGCATGTTGTCCATGCTCGAAGAGTCGGAACCGACACGGTTGACCAGCGGGCCGAGTTCTTCCAGGTCCATCAGGTCGTTGGTGAACTTGGTGCGCCGTGCCTGGGCCCAGTTGCGGTTGCCGGTGATGGTGTTGATCTCGCCGTTGTGCGCCAGGAAGCGGAACGGCTGGGCCAGCGGCCACTTGGGCATGGTGTTGGTCGAGAAACGCTGGTGGAACACGCAGATGGCGGTCTGCAGGCGTTCGTCACCCAGGTCCGGATAGAAGGCCGCCAGGTCGGCGGGCATCATCAGGCCCTTATAGATGATGGTCTTGTGCGAGAAGCTGCAGATGTAGTGCTCGGTGTCTTCGGCGTTGGCCACCGAGGAGCGACGGCGGGCGCTGAACAGCTTGACCGCGAATTCCGAGTCGCTCAGGCCGTCGCCGCCGATGAACACCTGCTCGATCTTCGGCAGGCGCTCCAGGGCCAGACGGCCCAGGACGCTGGTATCGATGGGCACTTGGCGCCAGC
Source organism: uncultured Pseudomonas sp. (assembly GCF_913777995.1). Lineage (GTDB taxonomy): Bacteria > Pseudomonadota > Gammaproteobacteria > Pseudomonadales > Pseudomonadaceae > Aquipseudomonas. Next base: position 55,469 of record NZ_CAJYVE010000011.1, read on the forward strand.
CGATCAGGTCCAGGCCTTCGGCGAGAATCTCGCGGTTCATGTTTTCCCGGGCGGCGTCGGCACTGGCGTCGTCCTGATTGAGGAAGACCATGCCCACGGCATACTGGCCCGGCAGCTCTGCACCGAACTGCTCCTTGGCCACGGCGCGCAGGAACAGGTCGGGCTTCTGGATCAGCAGGCCGCAGCCGTCACCGGTCTTGCCGTCGGCATTGATGCCGCCACGGTGGGTCATGCAGGTCAAGGCTGCCATGGCCGTCTGCAGCAGGTGATGACTGGCTTCACCTTGCATGTGGGCGATCAGGCCAAATCCACAGTTAGCCTTATGTACATCCGGATGGTACAGACCTGTTTTCATAGACACTTTCTCACCAGGCTGCCTCGCGTTGGAGGCAAATTCTTCGATTCAACCACCACCTTTCACGCCGAACGTGCGCCGGCTTTGGAAAGGCAAAACGGAGGCCATTGTACACAGCAGTGCCAAGGCCCACAAATTTTATGACTTATTACTGAAAATGCATGTCGCATTTATGAAGGTTTAAAGCGTAAAAAAGTGATAAGCCGCTTTAGTTTGGGCGATGGATCAGGCTGAGAGGCAGGATTTGCGGCGCAGACACCGCAAGGCGCACCACCAAGAAAGCGATGCGGCTGGCGAAGGAGGGGTCGGATCTTTCAGATAAGCGGTCCCTGCGGGACCGCTTCAATCCGCAGGATTCAGCGTGTGGCTGCCAGCTCTTGCTGGATGCTGGCCACTGTCCGAGGCCAAGGTTTACCAGCCTGGACCTTGGCTGGCAAGTTTTTGATCGCAGCCAGGGCGGCGTTGCGGTCGTTGAAGTTGCCGTAGGTCACCACGTACAGCGGCTTACCCTGCAGGGTTTTCTTGAAGTAGCGGTATTCGCCACCCTGCTCGGCCACATAGGCCTGGGCCGCCGCTTCAGAACTGGTGCCGAGGATCTGCACCACGTAATGACCGGGTGCCTGGCTGCTGTACCAGTTACCACCGGCAGCCGGCTTGGCCGCCGCCACCGGCTTCTCGACCGGCTTTTCAACCGGTTTGGCGGGCGCGGCAGGCGCCGGCTTGGCGGTGGCGACCTGGGTCTGTGGCGCCGGAGCAGGCTTGGCTGCCGGCGCCTGGACCGGAGCGGCCTGCGTCGGCGCCGGAATCGACGACCGTGGCACGTCGGCAGCCTGACCGGCCGGTGGCGTGCTGGTGTTGACGGTTGGCGGATGCGCCGGCGAAGTCGACGGCACGCTGTCTTCGTCGGCATCGCTGCTACCGCCGGCAGCTTCTGCCAGCGGGCCGCGCATCACAGGCTGCGAGTTGCCAGCCAGCGGCAGCGGCATCGGCTGCGAGTTGCCAGCGAACTCGATGGCCGGGCCGCCATTGTTGGATTGCTGGTTGGCCGGCGCTCCTTGCCCGAGCGGCAGCTGTGCCTGCGCCGTGGCCGGAGCGTTGGGCGCCTTGCCCTTGTCGCCTCCCGGAATCAGCACGGCCGCGGCCACCGCCGCTACGACCACGGCCCCAAGGGCCAGTACGTGTTTCTTCGGCATCTTGAACCCCACGCTAGGACGCTTGACCGCAGAACGGCTTGCGATCATCGCTTCGATCATTGAGTCGCGGGCCACCTGGTTGATGTTCCCAGGCCAGCCTTCGGACTGTTCGTGAATATCGGCGATCTGCTCCGCCGTCAGCAGGGCAATGCCTTGCCCCGCGCCATCCAGGCGCTGTGCCAGATATTCACGGGTTTCTTCTTCGTTGTAGGGCTGCAGCTCGATGACGTGGAAACGTTCGCCTTCGACTTCGCCCTGCATCTGGCCGCAGATCTCGTCCAGGCGGTCGATCAGCGACGCCTCACCGAACAGGAACACATGCGGACGCCCTTCCGGCACGCCTTCGGCCAGTTCCAGCAGGACTTCGAGCGCCGAGTCGCCGAGTTGTTCCGCGTCGTCGACCAGGATGTAGACCTCCTGTCCGGTGAGGGCCAGCTGCACCACCTGGTCGAGGATCGGCTTGATCTCTGCCTGAGGCACGCTCAGCGATTCGGCGACCTGTTGCAATACACCGGCCGCTTCGCCAGCCGCACGCGCGGAAACCACGACGCTCTGGACCGACTGCTTGTTGGTGCTGGCTACCAGCGCCTGGCGCAACAGCGTCTTGCCGCTGCCCTGCGGGCCGGTCACCGCCAGCAGCAACTGGCTGTAGCGCGCCAGATGATGCAACTGGCCCAGCACCGGCTTGCGTTGCGCGGGGAAGAACTTGAAGCCAGGCACACGCGCCCCGAAGGGGTCATGGCTCAACTGGTAGTGGCCGAGAAAGGCCTCGTCTGCATGCAAACTAGTCATCGGGCTTTCCATTAACCTCTAAGCTGATCCACCAGGGCGCGGTAGTCCGCAACCAGGGTGGCCTTGAGTACTTCTTGCGGATAATCGTCGGTCACTACCGCTTCGCCAATACGGCGCAGCAGCACCAGGCGCAGACGGCCATCGAGAACTTTCTTGTCGACGGACATGTGGGCCATGAAGCACGCCTCGTCCATTTGCTCGGGCGGCACCACCGGCAGGCCGGCGCGCTGCAGCAGGCGAATGCCGCGGTCGCGGTCGGCGCTGCTGATCCAGCCCAGCCGTGCCGACATTTCCAGGGCCATCACGGTACCGGCCGCGACCGCCTCACCGTGCAGCCAGACACCATAGCCCATCTCGGTTTCGATGGCGTGGCCGAAGGTGTGCCCCAGGTTGAGCGTCGCGCGCACCCCCGACTCGCGCTCGTCGGCACCCACCACCCGGGCCTTGGCCGCGCAGGAGCGCTCGATGGCGAGGGTCAGCGCCTGCGGATCGAGGCCGCGCAGGGCGTCCATGTGTTCTTCGAGCCAGGTCAGGAAGGGTTCGTCGCAGATCAGCCCGTACTTGATGACCTCGGCCAGCCCGGCGGACAACTCACGCTCGGGCAGGCTGCGCAGCGAAAGGGTGTCGATGAGCACCACGGCCGGCTGGTAGAACGCTCCGACCATGTTCTTGCCCAGCGGATGGTTGATGCCGGTCTTGCCGCCTACCGAGGAGTCGACCTGCGACAGCAGGGTGGTCGGGATCTGGATGAAATTCACCCCACGCTGGTAGCAGGCCGCCGCGAAACCGGCCATGTCGCCGATCACCCCGCCACCCAGGGCGATGACCGTGGTACGCCGGTCGTGGCGGGCCGCCAGCAGACCATCGAATATGAGCTGCAGGGTTTCCCAGTTCTTGAATGCCTCGCCGTCCGGCAGCACCACAGGCAGGACGTTGTAGCCGGCCAGCGTGGCGGTCAGGCGTTCGAGGTAGAGCGGAGCGACCGTGGTATTGGTGACGATGGCCACCTGGCGCCCGACGATGTGCGGCGTCAGCAGCTCCGGACGATCCAGCAGACCTTCGCCAATATGAATCGGGTAACTACGCTCACCAAGATCGACCTTAAGAGTCTGCATGTATCCCCACAGTGATTACCGATTGGGCGCTTTCGCGCACCGCAGCGGCAGACGGCCCGTCGCCGCCTGCGGCCTGAATTTTATGGTCGCCGAGAATAGCGCATTTTCGTCTGCGCTTTAACGGGGCGGAAGCTCCGCCAGGCGGGCCAGTATCTCCATGACCACCATCCTGGGCGGCCGTTCGTCGGTTTCGATCACCACATCGGCGATCTCCCGGTACAGCGGGTCGCGCATGGCCAGCAGGTCGCCCAGCACTTTGGCCGGGTCGGCGGTGCGCAACAGGGGGCGGTTGCGGTCGCGAGCCGTGCGGCTGACCTGCTGGTCGACCGAGGCATGCAGGTAGACCACGCGCCCGCCGGCATGCAGGGCCTTGCGGTTTTCCTCGCGCATCACCGCGCCACCGCCGGTGGCCAGCACCAGCCCGTCGGAAGCACAAAGCTCGGCGATCATCGCCTGCTCACGCTCACGAAATCCCGCCTCGCCCTCACGGTCGAAGATCCACGGGATGTTGGCACCGGTGCGCTGCTCGATTTCCTTGTCGGAGTCCTTGAATGGAAGTCGCAGTTCTTTGGCCAGCAATCGACCGATGGTGCTTTTGCCAGCCCCCATCGGCCCCACAAGTATTAGATTTCGCACAGAATCAACGACCTACAGCAATCGCCTGGTTGTTCATGATGCGCGGTGTCAGGAAGACCAACAGCTCGGATTTGGAATCGGACACCACGTCACGCCTGAAAAGGCGGCCAACATACGGCACATCGCCAAGAAATGGCACTTTTTCTACAACTTTACTTTGCGTATTGGAGAACACCCCGCCGATCACGATGGTCTCGCCATCGGAAATCAGCACCTTGGCATTGACCTCGTTCTTCTTGATCGGCGGTACGCCGAGCACCGCGTTGAGGTAGTCAGGCTCGTCCTTGGTGACCTTCACTTCCATGATGATGCGGTTGTCCGGAGTGATCTGCGGAGTCACCTCCAGCGACAGCGAGGCTTCCTTGAAGCTGACCGTGGTCGCACCGCTGGAGCTGGACTCCTGGTACGGAATCTCGGTGCCCTTGAGGATCTTGGCGGTTTCCTTGTCGCTGGTCACCACCTTGGGCTGCGAGACGATCTCGCCGTTACCGGTCTTTTCCATGGCACTGAGTTCGAGGTCGATCAGGGTGTTGTTGGTGACGAAGCCGATGCCAAAACCAGACGTCGCGCTGGGTGCACCAAGGTCGACGAAGGGGATATTGCGGGTCGAGGTGGTCGAACTGGTGCCGGTCCCGGTGGATCCGCCGTCGTTGATCGTGGAGCTACCACCACTGATACTGCTCGAAGTGAGATTGTCGTCCAGACCGTAGGTCGTCCAATTGCCACTGGTCCGGCTGCCGCCCCAACGCACCCCCAGCGCCTTGTCGTAATCGACGTTGGCCTCGACGATGCGCGCCTCGATCATCACCTGACGAACCGGAATGTCCAGTTGCGCGACGATGCGGCGCAGCTCGTCCAGACGTTCCTGGGTCTGGTAGGCAATGATGTTGTTGGTGCGCTCGTCCACGGTGATGGAGCCGCGCTCTTCGGCCTGAGCCTCGGCGCTGGTCACCGACTGGAACAGCTTGGCGATGTCCGCCGCCTTGGCGTAGTTGACCTGCAGCAGTTCACGACGCAGCGGCGCCAGTTCGGCGATCTGCTTCTGCGATTCGAGTTCCTGGCGCTCACGGGCGGCGATTTCGTCAGCCGGCGCCACCAGCAGCACGTTACCGATCTTGCGCTTGTCCAGACCCTTGGTCTTGAGCACCAGGTCCAGCGCCTGGTCCCACGGCACATTCTGCAGGCGCAGGGTGATACCGCCCTGCACCGTGTCGCTGGCGACCAGGTTGAGGTTGGTGAAGTCGGCGATCAGTTGCAGCACCGAGCGCACGTCGATGTCCTGGAAGTTCAGCGACAGTTTCTCGCCGGTGTACACCGGCTTGTCGGCCGCGCGCCGCTCCAGGTCCTGATTGGTCAGGGGCCGCACGCTGATGGTCAGGCGGTTGTCGGTCTGGTAGGCGGAGTAGTCATAGGGACCGGAAGGCTCGATGCTGATGCTGGTCTTGTCACCGGAGGTGGTGGCAGTGACGAACTGCACTGGGGTGGCGAAGTCCTTCACATCCAAGCGTACGCGCAGCGGGTCGGGCAGCTGGGTCTTGGCGAACTCGACGAAGATCTTGCCATTGCGCTCCTGAATGTCCGGTGCGATGGCTGCGCTGCTGAGGTCGATGAGTACATTGCCTTCACCCAGCTCACCGCGCTGGAAGTCCAGGTTGCGCACCGCCTTGGCTCCCGCCGGGACGCTGATGCGCGGGGCAGCCGGAGCGGCTGACGGCTGGGCGGCACGCGGGGTGTTGCGTGTCGCGGCAGGCGCAGTGGCGACAGGTGCTGCCGTGGTGGGTTGCGAGGCCTGCGCGGCGGCAGCGCCCTGGCCGATCACCACGAACAGGTTGTTGCCTTCGACCCGGGTGCTGTAAGGCGCCAGGGTGGTGAGGTTGACGATGACCCGGGTGCGATCCTTGGCCTGCACCACGACCACGCTGCGGGCATTGCCACTGCCCAGGTCACGACTGCGATTGGCCAGCTGGGTATTCACGCCGGGCAGGTCGAGGGCGATACGCGCCGGCTGCTCGGTGGTGTAGCCACGCGGGGCAGGTACGGGGGAGTCGAACGATAGCTTCAGCTCGATACGGTCACCCGGCAGCGTGGCGACGTCCAGGGTCTTGAGGCTGGCAGCCTGAAGCCAGGGTGCCAGCATCGCCATCCAAAGCGATACGACGAGGGTCGAAAGAATCCGGGTCATGTTCAATTTCCGTCGTACGGTGTTCTGCATGCTTGGTACTGCCCACTTCATGAGCGCTCCTTGAGGGAAATGGTGCGCGGCCTTTCCAGCCAGCCCCCCTCTCCATCTGGAACAATTTCGATGACATCGATCTGCGTATCGCTCACCGATACGATCCGACCGTCGTTACGCCCCAGGTAATCGCCCACCTTGACCCTGTGCACCCCGCCCGCTCCCTTGAGCAGCGCAAATGTACCCGAATCGTTGCCGATGGTTCCGACCATTTCGAAGGTCTCGATGTTGAAGCCTTCGAGGAATTGCTTGACCCGTGCCTCGTCGGGCTTGACCAGCCTCGAGCCCTTCTGTCGGCTCAGCGCATCGATCTTCATTGGCGGCATGAACGGGCTGCGCAGGCTTGCCGCGTTGTAGGTAAACGCTTCGTAGGGGCGAAACTTGGGCAGCGGCTCGATGGCGCCGGTAGGCCGTTCACGGGCCTCGGTCACGAACGCCGCCAGGTCGCCGACATCGTCATTGCCGCCGCACCCCGTCAGGCCCAGCAATGCCAGGCAGGCACACAACAGACGCACCGCCCTCATTTGTTCAGCCCCTGATCGTTGTAACGGTAGGTCTTGGCCAGGATGTTCATGCGCAGCCTGTTCGGGTTCTTGGCATCGACGGGCTTGATCTCGAAATCGTGCAGCGTGACGATCCGCGGCAGGCTGGCCACGCCGCTGACGAAAGTGGCCAGGTCATGATAGCCACCCACTACGGTGATCTGGATCGGCAACTCGATGTAGAACTGCTGGGCGGCTTCAGGCAGCAGCTTGATTTCCTCGAATTCCAGGCCACTGCCCAGACCGGTACGGGTAATGTCTTCGAGCAGCCCCGGTACCTCGGTGTCGCTGGGCAATTGCCGCAGCAGCGCACCGAAGGTGTTTTCCATTTCCACCATCTGCTTCTTGTAGGGCTCCAGGTTCGCCGCCTGGAAGGCCTTGGTGGTGAACTGGTCCTTGAGCAGCCCTTCGTTGGTCCGCGCGCCGTCGAGTCGCGCCTCCAGGTCCTGGATATAGAAAAAATAGCCCAGCGCCAGAACCAGCAGCATGGCCAGGGCACAGGCAATGACCTTGACTGCCGCCGGCCAGCTGCCGACGTTGTTCATGTCCAGCTCGTTGAGATCGATCTTGCGCAGGCCTTCCAGCCATTCGGAAATACTCACGGCTTGGCTCCTTCTGCGTCGGCCGGCTGGGTCTGGCGCACGGTCAGCTGGAAGACATTGGTCTGGTCCGTGGCGTTGGCCTTCACCTCGATGAGTACCGGCGTCTCGAGCCAGTCGGAAGCGTCCAGGTTGCGCATCAGGTCGGAAACCCGGTTGTTGGAGTCGGCGACACCGTTGATGGCGATCAGATTGCCGTTCATTTTCACATCAGTGAAATACACGCCGTCCGGCAAGGTACGCACCAGCTGGTCGAACACCCGGCCGATGATCGGCCGGTTGCCTTGCAGGTCCTGAATGATCTTCATGCGCTCCAGCAGCTGCTTGCGGCGACTCTTGAGTTCACTGATTTCCTTGATGCGCGCATCGAGCTGCGTCAATTGGCCCTGCAGATAGGCGTTGCGGGCATTCTGCGCGTCGATGGCGCGACTGAGGGTCTGGTCGACCAGCAGCACGATGGCCACGGCGATCACCAGCACACCGACCAGCGCGGTGATGAAGCGCTTCTTGCGCTCTTCGCGCAGCTGTTCGCGCCAGGGCAGGAGGTTGATCCGGGCCATCAGTCGAAACTCCTCATGGCCAGGCCGCAGGCGACCATCAGTGCCGGGGCATCACTGGCCAGTGCACCGGCATTGACCTTGGAACTCAGGGCCATGTCGGCGAAAGGGTTGGCCACCATGGTCGGCACGCCCAGGCGCTTGTGGATCAGGTTTTCGAGACCGGCGATCGAGGCCGAGCCGCCGGCCAGCATGATGTAGTCCACGCCGTTGTACTGCCCGGCAGCGAAGAAGAACTGCAAGGAACGCGACACCTGCTGGACCATCGCCTCCTTGAAGGGCTCCAGCACCTCGCTGTTGTAGTCGTCGGGCAGGCCGCCCTGTTTCTTGGCCAGACCGGCTTCGCCCATCGACAGGCCGTAGCGACGCTGGATTTCCTCGGTCAGCTGCTTGCCACCGAACAGCTGCTCGCGGGTATAGATGATGCGTCCCTGGTGCAGGACGCTCAGGGTGGTCATGGTCGCGCCGATATCCACCACGGCGACGGTGAGCATTTCATGTCCCTTGCCCAGCTGTGCAGACAACAGGGTGAAGGCGCGCTCCAGGGCATAGGCTTCCACGTCGACGACCTTGGCAGTGAGACCGGCCAGGGCCAGCGCCGCTTCACGGACCTCGACGTTCTCCTTGCGACAGGCCGCCAGCAGCACTTCGACGCGCTCGGGATTACGCACCGAATAACCCTGCACCTCGAAATCGATGGCGACCTCTTCGAGCGGGTAGGGAATGTACTGGTCGGCCTCGAGCCGCAGCTGGTTCTCCATGTCGTCGTCCGACAGCCCGGCATCCATTTCCACCACTTTGGTGATCACCGCCGAACCGGCCACCGCCACGGCCGCGTTGCGGGCCTGGGTGCGAGCCTTGACCAGCACGCGACTCAGGGCCTGCCCCACACCCTCCAGCTCGGCGATGTTCTTCTCGACCACGGCATTGGCGGGCAAGGGTTCGACCGCATAGGACTCGACTTTGAAACGGCTGCCGGAACGACTCAGTTCAAGGAGCTTTACCGCTGTGGAGCTAATATCGATCCCTAGAAGGGTATGGGCCTTCTTTCCGAAGAGTTCGAACACAACCTGATTCCTATGGATTTTCCGGCACTTACGCGACTTCGTGGATGGGTCTTGGCCGACGCTAGGCAAGACAGTAGCGCAAATCCCGCCCCGAGACGAAAAATGCTTATAATGCCCAGCGTTTTTTTGTTCACCAAACGCTTGAGACTGTATTGATTTGTTGAGCGCGTCTCACCCATTCTTTTTTCTGGAAACCCAAAAGCCTTGATACGCCTGCTGAAGTTTTTCTGGTGGTCCCTGGTCGCGGTGTTCTGTGCACTGCTGCTTGGCCTGAGCGGAGCCTTTCTTTACCTGAGCCCTACCCTGCCATCGGTCGAGGCCCTGCGCAGCATCCAACTGCAGATCCCCCTGCGGGTCTACAGCAGCGACGGCAAACTGATAGCAGAGTTTGGCGAAATGCGCCGCACCCCCGTGCGCTTCGCCGACATTCCCCCCAATTTCATCAATGCCCTGCTGGCCGCCGAAGACGACAACTTCGAGAACCACTATGGCGTCGACCCCACCAGCCTGGTGCGCGCCGCAGGCCAACTGGTCAAGAGCGGCCATATCCAGACCGGCGGCAGCACCATCACCATGCAGGTGGCGAAGAACTTCTTCCTGACCAGCGAACGCAGCTTCTCGCGCAAGACCACCGAGATTCTGCTGGCCCTGCAGATCGAGCGGCAGCTGACCAAGGATGAGATCCTCGAGCTGTACGTCAACAAGATCTACCTGGGCAACCGCGCCTACGGTATCGAAGCGGCAGCACAGGTGTATTACGGCAAGTCGATCCGCGACGTGAGCCTGGCGCAGATGGCGACCATCGCCGGCCTGCCCAAGGCGCCCTCGCGCTTCAACCCGCTGGCCAACCCAGCTCGCGCCAAGGAACGCCGCGACTGGATCCTGGGGCGCATGTATCACCTCGGCAAGATCAGCCAGAGCGACTACCAGGCCGCCCTGAGCGAGCCGATGAACGCCAGCTATCACGTACCGACGCCCGAAGTGTACGCACCTTATGTAGCAGAAATGGCGCGCGCCGAGATGGTCGGCCGTTACGGCAGCGACGCCTACACCGAAGGCTTCCGCGTCTACACCACGGTGCCGAGCGACCTGCAGGAGCACGCCAACACGGCAGTACAGCGCGGCCTGATCGAATATGACCAGCGCCACGGCTACCGTGGGCCGGAAAGCCGCTTTCCAGGCATGACCCGCGCGGCCTGGGCCCAGGAACTGACCAAGCAGCGCCCTATCAGCGGCCTGGAGCCAGCCATCGTCACCCAGGTCGACAAGACCGGCCTGCGCGTCCTGACCCGCAACGGCGAGAAAGAAGAGCTGGTCGACTGGGCGAGCATGAAGTGGGCACGCCCTTACCTGAACACCAACAGCATGGGTGCCAACCCACGTCAGCCGTCTGACGTGGCCCAGGTTGGCGATCTGATCCGCGTGCTGCGTCAGGACGACGGCAGCCTGAAGTTCAGCCAGATCCCCGCCGCGCAGAGCGCCCTGGTGTCGCTTGATCCGCGCAACGGCGCGATCCGCGCCCTGGTCGGCGGCTTCTCCTTCGAACAGAGCAACTACAACCGCGCCATGCAGGCCAAGCGTCAGCCAGGTTCGAGCTTCAAGCCGTTCCTGTACAGCGCCGCCCTGGACAACGGCTACACCGCCTCCAGCCTGGTCAACGACGCACCGATCGTGTTCGTCGACGAGTACCTGGACAAGGTCTGGCGGCCGAAGAACGACAACGGCACCTTCCTCGGCCCGATCCGCCTGCGTGAGGCCCTGTACAAGTCGCGTAACCTGGTTTCGATCCGCCTGCTGCAGCAGTTGGGCATCGACACCTCCATCGACTACATCACTCGCTTCGGCTTCTCCAAACAGGACCTGCCGCGCAACCTCTCGCTGGCCCTGGGCACCGCGACCCTGACGCCGATGGAAATCGCCACGGGCTGGAGCACCTTCGCCAACGGCGGCTACAAGATCACGCCTTACCTGATCCAGACCATCGAGAACCGCGATGGCCAGGTGCTGTTCTCTGCCAACCCGGCGACCGTACCGACCAACGAAGCCAAGACCGCACCAGACACCTCGACCTTCGCGGTGCATGACACGCCGCCGCTGACCAGCCTGACACCCGCCTCCACCACCGACCATCCGGCACCGCTGGTGGCCGAGCGAGTGGTGGACGGACGCACCACCTACATTCTCAACAGCATGCTGCAGGATGTGATCAAGCGCGGCACCGCGCGCCGCGCCCTGTCGATGAACCGCCCGGACATCGCCGGCAAGACCGGTACTACCAACGAGTCCAAGGACGCGTGGTTCTCCGGCTACAACGCCGACTACGTGACCACCGTGTGGACCGGCTTCGACCAGCCTGAAAGCCTGGGCCGCCACGAGTTCGGCGGCACCGTGGCACTGCCGATCTGGATGGACTACATGAGCGCCGCGCTCAAGGACAAGCCACCGCACCAGCAGCCCGAGCCTGATGGCATCCTCAGCCTGCGGGTCGACCCGGTCAGCGGTCGCGCTGCCACGCCGAGCACGCCCAACGCGTTCTTCGAGCTGTTCAAGAGCGAAGACACACCGCCGAGCGTCAACGAACTGGGCGGCAGCGCCCCTGGCAGCCCGCTGCCGGCCGACGAGTCGGCGCCGATCGACCTCTTTTAAAGCAGCGGCAAGCTGCAAGCTTCAAGAAAAAGCAGCCGGCCCCGGCACCGCTTTCAACTTGCAGCTTGTAGCGCTCCAACAAAAAACCCTGGCAAGGCCAGGGTTTTTTGTTGGAGCTTGAAGCGGCTGTCAGCCGTTGAAGACTTCGTCGACGCTGGTCAGCGGGTAGTGCTTCGGATACGGCAGGGTCGCCACGCCGCTTTCGATGGCAGCCTTGGCCACGGCTTCGGAGATCACGCCCAGCAGACGGCTGTCCAGCGGCTTGGGAATGATGTACTCACGGCCGTATTCCAGGGTAATGCCGCCGTAGGCGTCGCAGACTTCCTGCGGCACCGGCAGCTTGGCCAGCTCGCTCAGGGCCTTGGCCGCCGCGATCTTCATCTCTTCGTTGATGCGCTTGGCACGAACGTCCAGGGCACCACGGAAGATGAACGGGAAGCCCAGTACGTTGTTGACCTGGTTCGGGTAGTCCGAACGACCGGTGGCCATGATCACGTCACTGCGGGTCTCGTGAGCCAGCTCAGGCTTGATTTCCGGGTCAGGGTTCGAGCAGGCGAACACGATCGGGTCGCGGGCCATGCGCTTGAGGTCTTCCGGGCTCAGCAGGTTCGGGCCGGACAGGCCGACGAACACGTCAGCTCCGTCAAGGGCGTCGCTCAGGGTGCGCTTCTCGGTGGCATGGGCGAAGGCAGCCTTGTACTGGTTCAGGTCGGTACGGCCGGAGTGCACGACGCCGGAGCGGTCGATCATGAAGATGTTCTCGATCTTCGCACCCATGCTCACCAGCAGCTTCATGCAGGAAATCGCCGCCGCACCGGCGCCCAGGCAGACGATCTTCGCGGTGTCCAGGCTCTTGCCGACGATTTCCAGGGCGTTGATCATGCCAGCCGCGGTCACGATGGCCGTACCATGCTGGTCATCATGGAAAACCGGAATGTCGCACTGTTCGATCAGGGCCTTTTCGATCTCGAAGCACTCGGGTGCCTTGATGTCTTCCAGGTTGATGCCGCCGAAGGTGATGGAGATCCGCTTGACGGTGTCGATGAAGGCTTGCGGGCTTTCGGAGTCAACCTCGATATCGAACACGTCGATACCGGCGAAACGCTTGAACAGAACCCCTTTGCCTTCCATGACCGGCTTGGAGGCCAGCGGTCCCAGGTCGCCCAGGCCGAGAATCGCGGTACCGTCGGAAATGACCGCTACCAGGTTACCCTTGCCGGTGTACTTGTAGGCCAGCTCAGGGTCGCGGCCAATTTCACGTACAGGCTCGGCAACACCAGGGCTATAGGCCAGGGACAGATCGCGGGCAGTAGCAGTCGGCTTGGTGAGTTCCACGCTGAGTTTCCCCGGACGAGGATGGGCGTGGTATTCAAGCGCAGCGGTTTTAAGATCGGACATTTTATAGGATTCCGCTTTTTCTACGGTGGGACAGACGAACCGCCGAGGATACGCAAGATGCGAAATCCTCACAAGACTGACCAGTCACAGCTGTCAAGAGGGCGGATGGTTGGATTGCAATAACTCAATAGATAATGTCGCACTGAGGCAAGATCAGCCCGACTCAGTCGAGGATATCCAGCATTTGCGGGTGTTTCAGCGGCATCAGCCAACGTGCCTGTCCTGACTTTAGCCCACCGCGCGGGGTGCGTTCGACGATCCAGCCACGCGCTTCGACGCGCTTGCCTTTGAGCTGCGCCAGCCGGCCTGCGTCGAACAGTCGCAGCGTGTCCGGTGCCACGCGCAGCATCACGGAATCCAGCTCCAGCCAGACACCGCCACGATTGCGCCGCACATCGATGACCCGACCGCCGACCAGCGCAAAGCCGGGGCGCCGGACCTGCTGCCCGGCCAGCACCGGCGAGCGGCGCCACAATCCCAGACGCGCTTGCCGCGCGCGCCGCTCAGCGGCGCGCTGGCAACCGGCCAGAGCGGCATCCGGGGCGATCACCACGCGAAAGCCCAGCCCTTCGCTGAGCAGCTGCGCCTCGAAATTGCTGCCGTCCCGACCATAGACATGCGCCAGGGTACGCCCGTAACGATCCTTGGGCTGTTGGCCGACCCGCAGGCGCACCCGGTCGCCATTGCTGCGTACCAGCGCCTGCAGGCGCCGCTTCGCCGCCTCAGCCAGCGGCTGGGCCGGTTTGCCACGCCGGGCGAGTTCCGGCGTGTCGATGCCGATCAGCCGGACACTGCGGCCGTCGCTCAGGCGCAGGGTGTCGCCATCGATGACCTGGCGTACCCGCGCCTCGGGCAGGCCTGCCGGCGCGGGGCAGAATGCCTGGGCGGCGCCCAGCCAGAACACGGAAACAAAAAAGGCGCCCACGAGGGACGCCTTTCTTTGCGATCTGAAGATGCCCACCGGGCAGCTCCACAAGCCGAATCACTTGGCCTTGGCAGCGCCAAAAGCACCGAAGCGGGACTTGAAGCGGTCAACACGACCACCAACGTCCAGAGTCTTCTGCTTACCGGTGTAGAACGGGTGGCACTCGTTGCACACGTCCAGGCTCAGAGGCTTGGCCAGGGTGGAACGGGTCTTGATGACGTTGCCGCAGCTGCAGGTGGCGTCGATCGCTTCGTAAACTGGATGGATATCGGCTTTCATGATTACTTCCTCGGACTGGCGGGCCGCCACCCGACACGATTGTCGGATACCGCACGCAAAATAGGCGGGGGATATTACCAGACAATTGCCATTACGCAAACGAACCCTTGTACCGACGGTCTGCTAAGATCGCGCCTCCGCCCTCTCCGCCACTGGGAAGTCCTCGCGTGCCCGACGTCATCCTGCGCCTTGCCCTGCCCTCGCCGCTGCGTCGCCTGTTCGACTACCGCGCCCCGGCTGGCGTGCCGCGCAACGCGCTGCAACCGGGCATGCGCCTGAAGGTGCCGTTCGGCCGCCGGGAGATGATCGGCGTGCTGATCGAAATCACCGACCACAGCGAGGTGCCGGCCGACAAGCTCAAGCCCGCCACCGCCCTGCTCGACAGCCACTCGCCGCTGCCACCGTCGCTGTTCAAACTGTGCCTGTGGACCGCTCAGTACTACCAGCACAGCCTCGGGGACACGCTGAGCTGGGCACTGCCGGTGCTGCTGCGCCAGGGCGAGCCGGCGGAGGCTCGCCAGGAGCGCTTCTGGCAGGCCGCACCAGGGGCCAGCCTCGACGACCCGCGCATCGCCCGCGCGCCCAAGCAGCGCGAAGCCCTGGCGACCCTGGCCCAGCATCCGCATGGCGTGGCCCACCAACTGCTCGGCAGCCTGGAACTCAACCGCGACAGCCTCAACCTGCTGCTGGCCAAGGGGCTGGTAGAGGTCGAAGTGCGCAGCCATGCCCCCAGTGCCCGCCATGAGCACTGGCTGGCGCAACCGGAGCTGCCGCTCAATGCCGAGCAGCGCGCCGCCTGCGAGGCGGTGCGTGCCGGTTTCGGCAGCTTCCATGCCTTCCTGCTGGCCGGCGTCACCGGCAGCGGCAAGACCGAGGTCTACCTGCAACTGATCCGCCAGACCCTGGAGGCCGGCAAGCAGGCGCTGGTGCTGATTCCCGAGATCAACCTCGGCCCACAGACCCTGGCGCGCTTCGAGCAGCGCTTCAATGCGCGCATCGCCCTGCTGCACTCCGCGGTCAACGACCGCGAGCGCCTTGACCATTGGCTGGCCGCCCGGGATGGCGATGCCGACATCATCATCGGCACACGCTCGGCGCTGTTCACGCCCATGAAGAACCCCGGGCTGATCATCATCGACGAAGAGCACGACGGCTCTTATAAACAGCAGGAAGGGCTGCGCTATCACGCCCGCGACCTGGCCGTGGTACGCGCACGCCAGGAAAACGTGCCCATCGTGCTGGGCTCGGCCACCCCATCGATGGAAAGCCTGCACAACGCCCACAGCGGCCGCTACGGCCTGCTGCGCCTCACCCAGCGCGCCGGCGGCGCTCAGCAACCGCGCTTTTTGCGCCTGGACGTGAAGAGCCGGCCCCTGGACAGCGGCATCTCCGGCCCCATGCAGCAAGCCATCGGCCAGACCCTGGCGGCCGGGCAACAGGTGCTGGTGTTCCTCAATCGCCGCGGCTTCGCCCCGACGCTGCTGTGCCACGACTGCGGCTGGCTGTCGGGCTGCCCGCGCTGCGACGCACGGATGACCGTACACCAACGTTCCGGCGAACTGCGCTGCCACCATTGCGGGCACGTCGAGCGCGTGCCGCACCAGTGCCCGTCGTGCTCGAAGGTCGACCTGCGGCCCATCGGCGCCGGCACCGAGCGCGCCGAGGAACGCCTGGCGATTCTGTTCCCGGACTACCCGGTGCTGCGCGTCGACCGCGACAGCACCTCGCGCAAGGACGCCATGAACCAGCTGTTCGCGACCATCCAGCGCGGCCAGCCGTGCATCCTGGTCGGCACCCAGATGCTCGCCAAGGGGCATCATTTCCCACGGGTGACCCTGGTGGCGATCCTCGACGCCGATGGCGGACTGTTCTCCGGCGACTTCCGCGCCAGCGAACGCATGGCGCAGCTGATCGTGCAGGTTGCCGGGCGGGCCGGACGGGCCGAAGAGCCCGGCAAGGTGATCATCCAGACCCATTTGGCCGAGCACCCGCTGCTGATCCAGCTTACCGAGCAGGGCTACTTCGCCTTCGCCGAACAGGCCCTGAGCGAGCGCCGCGCCGCCGGCCTGCCGCCGTTCTCGCACCTGGCGCTGCTGCGTGCCGAAGCGCACAAGCCGGGGCAGGCCGAGGAATTTCTCGACCAGGCGTGCAGCGAGGCCGAGCAGTTGATCGCAGCACTCGATGCCGGCGGCATCGAACTTCTGGGCCCGGTTCCGGCTCCCATGGAGCGCCGCGCCGGGCGCTTCCGTGCGCAGCTGCTGCTGCAATCCAGTGCACGGGCACCGTTGCACAAGCTGTTGCACGCCTGGCTCCCGCTACTGGAGCAGATGCCCGGCGGGCGCCAGGTGCGCTGGTCGCTGGACGTCGACCCGGTCGACCTCTATTGATAGGCGCCCACTGCGGGCATGCGCCAAGGTTGGCAAGCTTGCCCGGGCCACGGATAATGTGCAGTTTTTCCACCCGCGCATCCAGGCGCTGCCGCGCTTGCGGTTGTTGAAGAGAACCTCATGAAAGACACCATTCGCCAGCTGATCCAACAAGCCCTGACCCGCCTCGAAAGCGAGGGCGTCTTGCCAGCCGGGCTGACGCCGGCGATCCAGGTGGAGAACGCCAGGGACAAGACCCACGGCGACTTCGCCAGCAACATCGCCATGATGCTGGCCAAGCCGGCCGGCCTGAAGCCGCGCGAACTGGCCGAGAAGCTGGTCGCCGCCCTGCCCGCCGACGAACAGGTGAGCAAGGTGGAGATCGCCGGTCCCGGATTCCTGAACTTCTTCCAGAACACCCAGGCCCTGGCCGGGCGCCTGGACGCCGCGTTGTCCGACGAGCGGTTGTCGGTACGCAAGGCCGGCCCGGCACAGCGCGTGGTGGTCGATCTTTCGGCACCGAACCTGGCCAAGGAAATGCACGTCGGCCACCTGCGCTCGACCATCATCGGCGACGCGGTGGCCAACGTTCTGGGTTACCTGGGCGACACCGTGATCCGCCAGAACCACGTCGGCGACTGGGGCACCCAGTTCGGCATGCTGCTGGCCTACCTGCAGGAAAAGCCCGCTACCAGTGACGAGCTGTCCGACCTGGAAGAGTTCTACCGTGCGGCCAAGAAGCGCTTCGACGAGTCCGAGGAGTTCGCTGACCGCGCCCGCGCCCTGGTGGTCAAGCTGCAGGCCGGCGATGCCGAGTGCCTGACCCTGTGGCAACGCTTCAACGACATCTCGCTGTCGCATTGCCAGAAGACCTACGAGCGCCTGAACGTCAACCTGACCCCAGCCGACGTGAAAGGCGAAAGCGCCTACAACGACGACCTGGCCAATGTGGTCAGCGATCTGCGCAGCGCCGGCCTGCTGGTCGAGAGCGAAGGCGCGCAGTGCGTGTTCCTCGAAGAATTCCGCACCGCCGACGACACCCCGCTGCCGGTGATCGTACAGAAGGCCGGCGGCGGCTACCTGTACGCCACCACCGACCTGGCTGCGGTGCGCTACCGCAGCAAGGTGCTGCACGCCGACCGCGTGCTGTACTTCGTCGACCAGCGCCAGGCCCTGCACTTCCAGCAGGTCTTCGAAGTGGCGCGGCGCGCCGGTTTCACCCATGACGGCATGCAGCTCGAACACATGGGCTTCGGCACCATGAACGGCGCCGATGGCCGGCCGTTCAAGACCCGTGACGGCGGCACCGTGAAGCTGATCGACCTGCTCGACGAAGCCGAACAGCGCGCCTACGCACTGGTCAAGGACAAAAATCCGAGCCTGGAAGAGAGCGAGCTGCGTCGCATCGCCAAGGCGGTGGGTATCAGCGCGGTGAAATACGCCGACCTGTCCAAGCACCGCACCAGCGACTACAGCTTCAACTTCGACCTGATGCTCAGCTTCGAAGGCAACACCGCGCCCTACCTGCTGTACGCCTACACCCGCGTGGCCGGAGTATTCCGCAAGCTGGGCACGCCGTTCGACGCCAGCCAGGGCCGTATCGTCCTGGAGGCGCCGCAGGAGCAGGAACTGGCGGCGAAACTCGCGCAGTTCGGCGAAACCCTCAACAATGTTGCCGACAAAGGTACGCCGCACGTACTGTGTGCCTACCTTTACGATCTGGCGGGCCTGTTCTCCAGTTTCTACGAGAACTGCCCGATCCTCGGTGCACAGAATCCGGAACAACAACAGAGCCGCCTGCGCCTGGCGGCCCTGACCGGTCGCA
The DNA here is from genome assembly GCF_913777995.1 of uncultured Pseudomonas sp. Lineage (GTDB taxonomy): Bacteria > Pseudomonadota > Gammaproteobacteria > Pseudomonadales > Pseudomonadaceae > Aquipseudomonas. The sequence continues at coordinate 73,997 of NZ_CAJYVE010000011.1, forward strand.
CCCTCAAGCAAGGCCTGGACCTGCTGGGCCTGGAAACTCTGGAGCGAATGTAAGTTGGCCGTTGCAAAAAAGAAGGCGCCTCCCAAGCGCGGTGCCAGCCGTTACGAAGCACCTGCGAAGAAGCCGATCCCTGGATGGGTGTGGCTGGCCGTCGGCCTGACGGTCGGCGCTTTCATCGTGTTCCTGATGAAACTGGAACCCGGTGGCAGCGAGATCAAGCGCGAGAAGGCCGAGGCCAAGGCCGCCGCGAAGATCGCCGAAGCCAACAAGACCCCGCCCAGCCCAGCCGTGGTCAAGCCCAAGTACGACTTCTACACGCTGCTGCCGGAATCGGAAGTCATCGTGCCCAAGGAAGCCGTGCCGGAGAAGACTCCGCCAGCACCTGCGGTGGCGCCCATGACCCCGGTCAGCCCTGAACAGGCGTCGAAGATCGACACCGCCCGCGCCCAGGCCGCGCTCAGTGGCCTGACCCCGCCGCCCGCGCCGCCGGTCGCTACTGCCAAGCCGGCACCGGTGACGCAGTTCTTCCTGCAGGCCGGTTCGTTCCGCAAGCAGGCGGATGCCGAGAAGGTGCGTGCGCAGATCATCCTGCTGGGCCAGGCGGCTACCGTGGAGTCCGGCACGGTCAAGGAAGAGACCTGGTACCGCGTGCTGGTCGGCCCGTTCAGCAACCGCGACCAGCTGACCACCGCGCAGAAGCAGCTGGCCGGTGGCGGCTTCAGCAATCTGCTGCTGCAACAGCGCCAGAGCCAGAGCCGCTGAACCTGAGGCACCGGCGACACTGTCCGGCCAAGCCGCTTCCAATCCGGTGGAGCGGCTTGGGCCTGTAGGACCGGCTCCAGCCGGGAAGCCTTTCGTGGCCCAAGCCGCTTGCCCCTTGCGCCTGACACCGCTGCGCAGTCGCAAGGGCCTACGGTTGAAATCACCGTCACCACCCCCATATCAGTTTCCATCTGGGCATTTTCGCCCCGCTGCGTGGAGACTTTCCCCTTGACCACCATCGTTTCAGTACGCCGCCACGGCAAAGTCGTCATGGCCGGTGACGGCCAGGTTTCCCTGGGCAACACCGTGATGAAAGGCAACGCCAAGAAAGTGCGCCGCCTGTACCACGGTCAGGTCATCGCCGGTTTCGCCGGTGCCACCGCCGACGCCTTCACGCTGTTCGAACGCTTCGAAGCCCAGCTGGAAAAACATCAGGGCCACCTGATCCGCGCCGCCGTCGAGCTGGCCAAGGACTGGCGGACCGACCGCTCGCTGAGCCGTCTGGAAGCCATGCTGGCGGTGGCCAACAAGGACGCCTCGCTGATCATCACCGGTAACGGCGACGTGGTCGAACCCGAAGACGGCCTGATCGCCATGGGTTCCGGCGGCGCCTTCGCCCAGGCCGCCGCCCGCGCCCTGCTGCAGAAGACCGAACTGTCGGCCCGCGAGATTACCGAAACCGCATTGCACATCGCTGGCGATATTTGCGTGTTCACCAACCACAACATCACCATTGAGGAGCAGGACCTCGCCGAGTGAGCCTTGCCGGCCATCTCCGCCTGAGGACCCATTACCACCATGTCCATGACTCCCCGCGAAATCGTCCACGAACTCAACCGCCACATCATCGGCCAGGACGACGCCAAGCGCGCCGTGGCCATTGCCCTGCGCAACCGCTGGCGGCGCATGCAGCTGCCTGAAGAGCTGCGTGTCGAAGTGACCCCCAAGAACATCCTGATGATCGGCCCGACTGGCGTCGGCAAGACCGAAATCGCCCGTCGCCTGGCCAAACTGGCCAACGCGCCGTTCATCAAGGTCGAGGCGACCAAGTTCACCGAGGTCGGCTATGTCGGCCGTGATGTCGAATCGATCATTCGCGACCTGGCCGACGCGGCCATGAAGCTGCTGCGCGAGCAGGAGATCATCAAGGTTCGCCACCGCGCCGAAGACGCCGCCGAAGACCGCATTCTCGACGCCCTGCTGCCCCAGGCACGCACCGGTTTCGCCGAAGAGGCGGCATCGACCAGCGACTCCAACACCCGCCAGCTGTTCCGCAAGCGTCTGCGCGAAGGCCAACTGGACGACAAGGAAATCGAGATCGAAGTCAGTGAATCTGTGGGCGTCGACATTTCCGCACCGCCGGGCATGGAAGAAATGACCAGCCAGCTGCAGAACCTGTTCGCCAACATGGGCAAGGGCCGCCGCAAGACCCGCAAGCTCAAGGTCCGCGAAGCGCTGAAGATGGTCCGCGACGAAGAAGCCAGCCGCCTGGTCAACGACGACGAACTCAAGGCCAAGGCCCTCGAAGCGGTCGAGCAGCACGGTATCGTGTTCATCGACGAGATCGACAAGGTCGCCAAGCGCGGCAACGTCGGCGGTGCCGATGTGTCCCGCGAGGGCGTGCAGCGCGACCTGCTGCCGCTGATCGAAGGCTGCACGGTGAACACCAAGCTGGGCATGGTCAAGACCGACCACATCCTGTTCATCGCCTCCGGTGCCTTCCATCTGAGCAAGCCGAGCGACCTGGTCCCCGAGCTGCAGGGCCGTCTGCCGATCCGCGTGGAACTCAAGGCGCTGTCGCCACAGGACTTCGAGCGCATCCTCAGCGAGCCACACGCCTCGCTGACCGAGCAATATCGCGAGCTGCTCAAGACCGAAGGCCTGAACATCGAGTTCAAGCCCGAGGGCATCAAGCGCCTGGCGGAAATCGCCTGGCAGGTCAACGAGAAGACCGAGAACATCGGTGCGCGCCGCCTGCACACCCTGCTCGAACGCCTGCTCGAAGAGCTGTCGTTCAGCGCCGGCGACCTGGCCAGCAGCCCGGACGCCGCGCCGATCGCCATCGACGCCGAGTACGTCAACAGCCATCTGGGCGAACTGGCCAACGACGAAGACCTGTCGCGCTATATCCTCTGACACAGCCTCAGATGGCCAGCCTCAAGCCTCAAGCGGATCTTCCTGCCGCTTGAGGCTTGTCGCGTCTGACAGCCCCGCTTAAGCTGGCGCCATGACCAAGATCCCCACCGCCATCCAGCTGCACAAGGCGTCCAGAACGTTGACGCTCAAATACGCCAGCGGCGAGCAATTCGACCTGCCCGCCGAATTCCTGCGTGTGCACTCCCCCTCCGCCGAGGTCCAGGGCCATGGCAAGCCGGTACTGCAGTTCGGCAAGCTGGGGGTCGGCCTGACCAAGGTCGAACCCGCTGGCAACTACGCCCTCAAGCTGACCTTCGACGATGGCCACGACAGCGGCCTGTTCACCTGGGATTACCTCTACCAGCTGGGCCAGCGCCAGGCCGAGCTGTGGGACGACTACCTGCAGGAACTGAACCGCGCCGGCAAGAGCCGCGACCCGAACGAGCAGGCCGTCCGGCTGATGCTCTGACCCCTGGCGCTGACCACGCACTTTCATAATCTGCGTCTATCCTTCCTTCCACCGTTTGCCGTATTAGTAAGCGGTTTCTAACTTGTTTTGCTTGAATGTGCCGCGCAGCGGCCCACGCATGGGCCGCTCGCCACCATGCAATCTCGCGTAACCATGATTTTCGGCACGTTCACTGCATCGTTTCGACGCAGCGGGAAGAGGGAAGCCAATACTGCAGTGGCACGGAGTGCAGCAGTTCAGACGCCTTCGTGTCGTTCGGCATGCCCATCGGCATTCGGCACACCAGCCATCATCGGTCACAAGAGCAGCAGTATCGGCTTCGTGCCTGTGCCCCACAGCCACGCCGATGCTCGTCTCAGGACAACGGAGCGTCGTAGATGAGTAACAAGAGCAACGATGACCTGCCGCGTCAGGCTTCTGAACACACGCTGGGTCTGAACCCGGTGGTGGGCCTGCGCCGCAAGGACCTGCTGAGCACCGCGCGCATGGTCATGCGCCTGGCACTGCGGCAGCCGGTCCACAGCCTCAAGCATGTCGCCCACCTGGGCCTGGAACTGAAAAACGTGATGCTGGGCCGTTCCGGCCTGCAACCGACTCCGGACGATCGGCGCTTCCAGGACCCCGCCTGGAGCCAGAACCCGCTGTACCGCCGCTACCTGGGGGTCTACCTGGCCTGGCGCAAGGAGCTGCACGACTGGATCGACGGCAGCAGCATGACGCCGCTGGACATCAGCCGCGGGCACTTCGTCGTCAACCTGATGACCGAAGCCATGGCACCCACCAACACCGCCGCCAACCCGGCGGCGGTCAAGCGTTTCTTCGAGACCGGCGGCAAGAGCCTGCTCGACGGCCTGTCGCACCTGGCCAAGGACCTGGTGCACAACGGCGGCATGCCCAGCCAGGTCAACATGGATGCCTTCGAAGTGGGCAAGAACCTCGGCACCACCGAAGGCGCCGTGGTGTTTCGCAATGAGGTGCTGGAACTGATCCAGTACAAGCCCATCACCGAACAGACCCACGAACGGCCGCTGCTGGTCATTCCGCCGCAGATCAACAAGTTCTACGTGTTCGACCTCAGCCCGGACAAGAGCCTGGCGCGCTTCTGCCTGAGCAGCAAGGTGCAGACCTTCATCATCAGCTGGCGCAACCCCACCAAGGCGCAGCGCGAGTGGGGGCTGTCCACTTACATCGAGGCGCTGAAGGAAGCCGTGGAGGTCATCACCGCCATCACCGGCAGCCCGGACATCAACATGCTGGGGGCCTGTTCGGGCGGTATTACCTGCACAGCATTGCTGGGCCACTACGCGGCACTGGGCGACCGCAAGATCAACGCCATGACCCTGATGGTCAGCGTGCTGGACACCACCCTGGAGAACGACGTGGCGCTGTTCGTCGACGAGCAGACCCTCGAAGCCGCCAAGCGCCACTCCTACCAGTCCGGCGTGCTGGAAGGTCGCGACATGGCCAAGGTGTTCGCCTGGATGCGCCCCAACGACCTGATCTGGAACTACTGGGTCAACAACTACCTGCTGGGCAACGAACCGCCAGCCTTCGACATCCTGTTCTGGAACAACGACACCACGCGCCTGCCGGCCGCCTTCCATGGCGACCTGATCGAAATGTTCAAGAACAACCCGCTGACCCGGCCCAACGCCCTGGAAGTGTGCGGCACGCCCATCGACCTCAAGCAGGTGGACAACGACATCTTCTGCCTGGCCGGTACCAACGATCACATCACCCCCTGGCAATCCTGCTACCGCTCGGCGCGGCTGTTCGGCGGCAAGACCGAGTTCGTGCTGTCCAGCAGCGGACACATCCAGAGCATCCTCAACCCGCCCGGCAACCCCAAGGCGCGCTACATGACCAACGAGGAACTGCCGCTGGACCCGGTCGCCTGGCAGGAAAATGCCACCAAGCACACCGATTCATGGTGGCTGCACTGGCAGAAATGGCTGGGCGAACGCTCCGGCGAGCTGAAGAAAGCCCCGGCCAGCCTGGGTAGCAAGGCTTATCCGGCCGGCGAGGCATCGCCGGGCACATACGTCCACGAACGCTAGACTTGAATGCAAGGGCCGCCGCCGGGTCACCGCCGGCGCGCGGTTCGCGCCATGAATGTCAGTCGCACGCCAGAGGCTAGGCCTCGGTCAGTCTGGGAAACGCGCAGCGCGGCTTTCCAGCGCATTAACCAACAGGGCTCCGGCATGCCACAACCCTTTGTATTCCGCTCGATCGACCTGGACGGCCATACGATCCGTACCGCCGTGCGGCCCGGCAAGCGCCATATGACGCCCTTGCTGATCTTCAACGGCATCGGCGCCAACCTGGAGCTGGTCTTTCCGTTCGTCGCAGCGCTGGACCCGGACATGGAAGTCATCGCCTTCGACGTGCCGGGTGTCGGCGGCTCGTCGACACCCAGCCGCCCCTATCGCTTTCCCGGCCTGGCCAAGCTGGCGGCGCGCATGCTCGACTACCTCGACTACGGGCAGGTCAATGCCATCGGCGTGTCGTGGGGCGGCGCGCTGGCCCAGCAGTTCGCCCACGACTACCCGGAGCGCTGCAAGAAACTGGTGCTGGCGGCCACCGCGGCAGGCATGGTGATGGTCCCGGGCAAGCCGCGGGTGCTGATGCTGATGGCCAGCCCGCGACGCTACATCCAGCCCTCGCACGTCATCCGTATCGCCCCGGAAATCTACGGCGGGGCGTTTCGCCGCGATCCGCACCTGGCAGCCAGCCACGCAGCCAAGGTCCGCTCGTCCGGCAAACTGGGTTACTACTGGCAGCTGTTCGCCGGCATGGGCTGGACCAGCTTCCACTGGCTGCACAAGATCCGCCAGCCGACACTGGTACTGGCCGGCGACGACGACCCGTTGATCCCGCTGGTAAATATGCGGCTGCTGGCCTGGCGTATACCCAATGCCCAGCTACACATAATTGATGACGGTCATTTGTTCCTGATCACCCGGGCTGAAGCCGTTGCCCCCATCATCATGAGTTTTCTGCAGCAGGAACGTCAGCGTGCGGTCATGCATCCGCACCCCACACCCGACACGCACTGAGCCAGCGGCGACGCGCGCGCCGCCAGACCCGTCTTACCCGCCGTGTGCCCTGACAGGACCGTCGACCGGCACAGACCGGCGCCGCATGCGCGCGCCGCCCATCCACTGAAGGCTTGACGAAGGAGTGTTGCCCTCATGCGAGAAAAACCAGCGAAGATTGCCGAGAGCACACCGGCAACCTACATCAATGCACAAAGCGCGATTACCGGCATGCGCGGCAGGGACCTGCTGTCCACCCTGCGCAGCGTGGCAGCGCAGGGCTGGCGGCACCCGTGGCGCAGCGCGCGCCACGCCGTAGCCCTGGGCAACCAGCTGGGGCGAATCATGCTGCTGGGTGACACCCCGCACGCCCACAACCCCAAGGACAGCCGCTTCAGTGACCCGACCTGGAGCCTCAACCCCTTCTACCGCCGCGGCCTGCAGGCCTACCTGAGCTGGCAGCAGCAGGTTCGGCGCTGGATCGACGACAGCGACCTGAGCAGCGACGACCGGGCCCGCGCGCATTTTCTGTTCAGCCTGATCAACGATGCCCTGTCGCCCTCCAACACCCTGCTCAACCCGCTGGCGGTCAAGGAGCTGTTCAACACCGGTGGCAGCAGTGTGCTCAAGGGCCTGAGCCACATGGCCAACGACCTGCTGCACAACAACGGCTTGCCCAGCCAGACCACCAAGGATGCCTTCGAGATCGGCCGGTCCCTGGCCACCACCACCGGTGCGGTGGTGTTTCGCAATGAACTGCTGGAACTGATCCAGTACAAGCCGATGAGCGAAAAGCAGTACGCCCGCCCGCTGCTGATCGTGCCGCCGCAGATCAACAAGTTCTATGTCTTCGACCTCAGCCCGACCAACAGCTTCGTGCAGTACGCGCTGAAGAACGGCCTGCAGACGTTCGCGATCAGTTGGCGCAACCCCGACGTGCGGCACCGGGAATGGGGCCTGTCCAGCTATGTGGAGGCCACCGAGGAGGCGCTGAACGTATGCCGGGCCATTACCGGCGCCCGCGAGGTCAACCTGGTCGGCGCCTGCGCCGGCGGCCTGACCATCGCTGCGCTGCAAGGTCACCTGCAGGCCAAGCGCCAGATGCGCCGGGTGGCGAGCGCCACCTACATGGTGAGCCTGCTCGACAGCCAGATCGACAGCCCGGCTACGCTGTTCATCGACGAAGAAGCCCTGGAGGCGGCCAAGCGGCGCTCCTACCAGCGCGGCGTGCTGGATGGCAGCGAAATGAGCCGGGTGTTCGCCTGGATGCGCCCCAACGACCTGATCTGGACCTACTGGATCAACAACTACCTGCTGGGCAAGACACCGCCGCCCTTCGACATTCTGTACTGGAACAACGACACCACGCGCCTACCGGCTGCTTTGCACGGCGACCTGCTGGACTTCTTCAAGCACAACCCGCTCAGCCACCCCGGCGGCCTGGAAGTATGCGGAACGCCCATCGACCTGCAAAAGGTCACGGTCGACAGTTTCAGCGTGGCCGGTATCAACGACCACATCACGCCCTGGGATGCGGTGTACCGCTCCACGCTGCTGTTGGGCGGCGACCGGCGCTTCCTGCTGTCGACCAGCGGCCACGTGCAGAGCATCCTCAACCCACCGGGCAATCCCAAGTCCAGCTTCATCGAGGGCAGCAGCCTCAGCGGCGACCCTCGCGCCTGGTACTACGACGCCCAGCATCATGACGGTAGCTGGTGGCCGACCTGGCTGGCCTGGGTCCAGGAGCGTTCGGGCACCCAGCGCGAAACCAGCATGACCCTGGGCAGCGACCGCTATCCCCCGATGGAAGCCGCGCCCGGTACCTATGTGCATGTGCGCTGAAGCAGAAGCCGTCCCGGCCAGAAAAACGACCCGAACAAGTAGACCGGATGAAAACCCGCGACCGCATACTCGAATGCGCCTTGGCGCTGTTCAACAGCAACGGCGAACCGAATGTCTCGACACTGGAAATCGCCAACGAACTGGGGATCAGCCCCGGCAACCTGTATTACCACTTCCACGGCAAGGAGCCGCTGGTACTTGGCCTGTTCGAGCGTTTCCAGGCCGAGCTGGCGCCGCTGCTCGACCCACCGGCCGATGCTCGCCTGAACGCCGAGGACTACTGGCTGTTTCTGCACCTGATCATCGAACGGCTGGCCCACTACCGCTTCCTGTTCCAGGACCTGTCCAACCTGGCCGGGCGCCTGCCGAAGCTGGCGCGTGGAATCCGCAACCTGCTCAACGCCCTGAAACGCACCCTGGCGTCGCTGCTGGCGCGGCTGAAATCCGAAGGACAGCTGGTCAGTGATACCCAGGCACTCGGCAACCTGGTGGAGCAGATCACCCTGACAGTGCTGTTTTCCCTGGATTACCAGCGGATTCTGGGGCGTGACGGGGAAGTAAGGGTGGTGGTCTACCAGATCATGATGCTGGTCGCCCCGCATCTGGTTGCGGGGTCACGACAGAGCGTGGAGCGGCTGGCCATGCACTACCTGGAGCGCTGACCCGCATGGCCCCGACCTGCGAAAGGCAGGTCGGAGCCACATGACTCAGGACTGGCTGGCCGGGGCCGACGAACCTGTGGCCGGCGCCGGTTGCGCCGCAGGAGTGCTGGCGGCCTTGTTGTCCTGTGCATCGGCCTTCGCCGCAGGCTTGGCAGGCGCCTTGCGCGCCGCCGGTTTCTTCGCCGTCGAGGCCTTGGCGGCGGTCGACTTGGCCTTGCTCGCGGTGCTGGCAGCCGCCTTGCTGGCTGCCTCGACCGGCTTGGCGGCGGCTTTCTTCACGGCGGGCTTGGCCGCTGCGGTTTTCTCGGCAGCCTTGTCGGCGGTCTTGGCCACGCCTTTGGCGGCGGCCTTGACCAGCGGCTTGGCGACACTGCGCGGTGCGGCCTTGTCGGACACCGGGCGGGCCTTGGCACCGGTCAGTTGCTCGATCTGCCGGGTCAACTGGTCGACCTTGTCGTGCAGGCTCTGCACTTCATGGCGGCTGGGCACACCGAGACGCGAGATGGCGCTGTTCAGGCGCTTGTCGAACGCACCTTCCAGCTCGTTCCACTTGCCAACGGCCATGTCCTTGACATCACCGACCCGGGACTTGCCGGCGCGTACGCTGCCCTTGGCATTCTCGAGTTTCTGTTCGACTTCGGCCTTGCTTTCCTTCTCGGCCTTTTCGCCATCCTTCACCAGCGTTTCGAACAGCTTGCTGCCGTCATTGCTGATCTTGGAGTAAGCACCCAAACCAGCCAGCCAGATCTGTCGCGAGTACTTCTCGATCTCGCCGATCCAGGAGCTGCCTTCTTTCTCGGTTTTTTTCTTGCCAGCCATCCCGCTCTCCTTCATTGATCAGACTCGACCCGCTCGAGCTGCTTGGGCTCATGGCGTTCGAGCTTCTTGGGTCCGACGCGTTCGAGCAATGCCGTCAGTTCATCGAGCTTAGCAGAGAGTGTCTCGACGTCATGGCGGGAGGGAATGCCGATGCGATTCAGGCCTCGTGCCACACGTCGATCGAAGGCGCCCTCGATGCGATCCAGCTGAGCTTCGATGCGTCCCTTCACACCCGACACCTCGCCCTTGAGCGAGTCGATCTCGCTGTTGGCGGCATCGAGGGTCTCGTCGACGGCCTTCTTGGCGTCCTTCTCGGCACGCTCGCCGGTGCGGATCAGCTCCTTCACATACTCGGAGCCCTCATGATTGACCTTGGTGTAGGCCCCGAGGCCCGCCAGCCAGATCTTGCGGGCATAGCGCCGCACCTCGGTGAAGGTGCCTTCGGCTTCGTCTTCGATCTTTTTCTTCAGGTTTGCTTTGACCATGGTTCACCTCACGCTGGAAAGGTTGAAGAGAACATCCTTCGGAAAGATGAGGACCACGGTAGGCGGAAAAATTAGAAAGCACACCCTAGAGACGGGCAGCAGAGCTGCTGGCAGGACCGGCGTCAGCGGGAAGCTGTCGCGGCTGAAGCCGCTTACAGCCACAACGCCTGCAATCGGCCGTCAGGCCGCCAGCTCGCGGTCCAGCACCCGCTCGATCTCGCTCTGGATCGCGCCGCTCATCGGCGACAGGAAGAAACTCAGCTCCAGCACGATAAGCACCAGGTCATCGCCCACTTCCAGGCGGCCCTTGGCGCCCTTGCCGCTGAGCTGCACGGTATCGCCGTCCCAGTCATGCTCCAGGCCATACTTGCTGGTCAGCTTCTGGACCAGTTGCTCGGCCCGCGCTCGGGCCTTGTCGCGGCCCAGGTGATGAGCGCGTTCCACGGTGATCTTCGACATGCCGGTGTTCCTCGTCAGGGTGACCAATCGTCGCGCCACTATAGCAGCCGGCGACCGCCTGGCATGCGGCTCGTCAAGACAAAGCCCGCACCGATGATTAGAATGGCCGCATTCCATTCCGGTGAGGCGATATGAACGATCAGCGCAAAGGCAGCGATGCCGAACCCACCACCCACTTCGGTTACCAGAACGTGCCGGAAAGCCAGAAGGCGGAGAAAGTCGCTGAGGTTTTCCACTCCGTGGCCGCCCGCTACGACCTGATGAACGACCTTCTCTCCGGTGGCATGCACCGGCTGTGGAAGCGCTTCACCATCGAGCTGTCCGGTGTACGCCCGGGCAACCGCGTGCTGGACATCGCCGGTGGCACCGGTGACCTGGCGCGCAAGTTCTCGCAACTGGTCGGCCCGACCGGACAGGTGGTACTGGCCGACATCAACGCCTCGATGCTCAAGGTCGGTCGTGACCGCCTGCTCGACAAGGGCGTGTCGGGCAACATCGAGTTCGTCCAGGCCGACGCCGAGAAGCTGCCCTTCCCCGACAATCACTTCGACTGCATCACCATCGCCTTCGGCCTGCGTAACGTGACCCACAAGGACCAGGCCCTGGCATCCATGCTGCGCGTGCTCAAGCCCGGTGGCCGGTTGCTGGTGCTGGAATTCTCCAAGCCCACCAACCCCCTGGTGTCCAAGGCCTATGACGCCTACTCCTTCGGCCTGCTGCCGCTGATGGGCAAGCTGGTGGCCGGCGATGCCGAGAGCTACCGCTACCTGGCCGAATCCATCCGCATGCACCCCGACCAGCAGACCCTCAAGGCCATGATGGAAGAGACCGGCTTCGCTCGCGTCACCTACCACAACATGACCGGCGGCGTGGTCGCCCTGCACCGCGGTATCAAGCCCTGATGGCGCTCGTCACCCAGGCCTTGCTGGCTACGCTGGAGCGTGGCCTGAATCCGCTGCTGGCGCTCGACCCGGTAGCGCTACCGCGGCTGGCGGGTTTGACCGGCCGCGTCATCGCCGTGCAGACGCGGCAACCCGCCTTGCGGCTCTATGTGCTGCCTGCGGGTGACGGCCTGCATTTCGCCGCCCATCACGAAGGCGACATCGACTGCACCCTGAGTGCTCCGGCGACGCGCCTGGCCGAGCTGGCGCTGGCCCGCGACAAGCAGAAGGTCCTGCACCAGCCCGACGTGCGTCTGGAAGGTGACAGCACCCTGCTGATCGAACTGGCCGACATCCTGCAGAACCTGGAGCTGGACTGGCAACACGAGGTCAGCCGCTGGCTGGGCCCGCTGCCAGCCGCGGCCCTGGGCGATCTTGCCCGCCGCGGCCAGGCCTTCGGCGAGCAGAGCCGTGACAGCCTGCGGCTGACGCTGTCCAACTGGCTTAACGAGGAAAGCCGGCACCTGGTAGGTCGTCTCGAAGGCGAAGCTCGCTTCGCCGAGATCGACGCCCTGCGCCTGGACGTGGATCGCCTCGACGCTCGCCTCGCCCGCCTGGGCGCCGCCCGCTCCGCCAGGGATAACCCCGACGAATGAAGCTGTTCGCTGCTCTCAACCGCCTGTTGCGGATCTTCTTCGTCGTCATCCGCTACCGGCTGGACGACATCGTCTACGCCCTGCCGCTGCCCTGGTACCTGCGTGCTACCCGCTATGCGCTGCCCTGGCGTTGGCTGCCGCGGCCGAGCAAGACGCTGCCGCGCGGAGCCCGGCTGCGCCTGGCCCTGGAAGGTCTGGGGCCGGTGTTCATCAAGTTCGGCCAGATCCTCTCTACCCGCCGCGACCTCATGCCTGAGGATATCGCCGACGAGCTGATGTTCTTGCAGGACAAGGTCCCGCCCTTCCCGCCGGAGAAGGCCGTGGCGCTCATCGAGTCGCAACTCGGGGTGCCCATCAAGCAGGCCTTCGCCCGCTTCGATCACCAGCCGCTGGCCTCGGCCTCGGTGGCCCAGGTCCATGCCGCCCAGCTGCGCACCGGCGAAGAAGTGGTGGTCAAGGTGGTGCGGCCCGGTCTGTAAGGCATCATCAGCCAGGCCATCGCCTGGCTGTTCCTGCTAGCGCGCACCGCTGAACGCCTCTCCGCCGAAGCGCGCCGGCTGCACCCGGTAGACGTGGTCAGTGACTACGAAAAAACCATCTACGACGAATTGGACCTGTTGCGCGAGGCGGCCAACTCCAGCCAGCTGCGGCGCAATTTCGAGGGCTCCGAGCGGCTTTATGTGCCCCAGGTCTACTGGGACTGGTGCCGCGAGCGGGTGCTGGTCATGGAGCGCATCTACGGCATTCCGGTGACTGACCTGGCTGCCCTGCGCGACCAGGGCACCGACTTCAAGCTGCTGGCCGAACGCGGCGTGGAGATCTTCTTCACCCAGGTGTTCCGCGACAGCTTCTTCCACGCCGACATGCACCCCGGCAACATCTTCGTCAGCACCGCCAAGCCCTGGGACCCGCTCTACATCGCGGTGGACTGCGGCATCATCGGTAGCCTGACCCCCGAGGACCAGGACTACCTGGCACGCAACCTCTGGGCCTTCTTCCAGAGCGACTACCGCAAGGTCGCCCAGTTGCACATCGACTCCGGCTGGGTGCCCGCCAACACCCAGGTCAACGAACTGGAAGCGGCCATTCGTACCGTCTGCGAACCCATCTTCGAGAAGCCGCTCAAGGACATCTCCTTTGGCCAGCTGCTGCTGCGGCTGTTCCAGGTGGCACGCCGCTTCAACATGGAAATCCAGCCGCAGCTGGTGCTGCTGC
>NZ_CAJYVE010000012.1 GCF_913777995.1 uncultured Pseudomonas sp.
CCGGCTTACCCCCTTCCATGACACCTCCACTCGGCCTGCACCGAAGTCGCGTTTTGCGGCGTCTGTGAGGGCGATGCTTGAAAAGCAAAAGCGACGCCAGATCGGATTGCTTTGGTCTAAAAGATCATTATTGGCTTTAGCCGCGAAGGCGCCAGGAAATTCAGTGCATCTGTTATGAACAGGCGGTCGCTTCGCGGCTGAAGCCGCTTACCCTGCCTAACTGACCAGTATTGCGGCTTCAGCCGGTCCTACCGGGGTCACTGCATCTGCTGCGAACACCGGGCCGCCTCGGTTGAACCCCACAGTCTGGGCTGGCGTCAGACCAGCACTTGCACCTCTCCCAGCGCCGCACCCTGCGGCCCGAAACTGCGCTCGATGATCCGCTGGCTGCCGTCCTGGTTGACGATCAGCACGGTGCTGGCGCGGGTGCCGTAGTTCGGGCTGGCGATGAAGATGCTCGACAGCAGGGTTTCGGTCTGCACACCGACCCCGGTGTCGGGCAGCTCGGCGAGCGGTGCCGGCTGGCGGTCTTCCAGCAGCGCCAGCAAGGCTTCGGGCCGTGGGTCGTCCAGGCCGGCGTGCAGGGCTGCACGTGCCTTGCGCAGCTTGGGCCAGGGCGTGTCCAGGCGGGCATTCGACAGCCCATGGACGCCGGCGCCGAGACGCTCGGGCTGTGCGGCGCGGGAATTCAGGTAGTACAGCTCTTCGCGAGTGCCGGCCAGCAGGTTGAAGCCGCTGTAGGCCCCGGCCCGGTCGGCAACTTCGGCCAGGTAGTCGGCGGGCGCCTGGTTGCCGGCCAGAAAACCGGCGACCAGTTCACCCCGCGAACGCAGGCCCTGGGGCTGGCCGGGGTCGCGGATGTTGGTCAGCGCGGCGAAGCGTCCGGCGGCCGAGATGCCCAGCCAGGTGCCGCCGGCCTCCAGGTCGCGGCCGGCATACACGCCCGGCGCATCGGGCCAGGCCGCCAATGGGCTGGCAGGGCGGGCGTAGAATTCGTCCCGGTTGGCCGCCACGATCAGCGGTTGCGGGTGACCGGGGCGCCAGGCGAACACGATCAGGCACATGTACGGCTCCTTGTGAAACATGAACTTTGCTTATCTCCGGTCGGCGGCGTCTAGAGCCACGCGCCGGGCTCCGGTACTATGCCCGCCTGATCCAGTTGCCCCACGGGCATCTCATTGAGGAGTCGCAATGCTGCCTTACCCGCAGATTGACCCGGTAGCGGTTTCGCTTGGCCCGCTGAAAATTCACTGGTACGGCCTGATGTACCTGGTCGGTATCGGCGGTGCCTGGTGGCTGGCCACGCGCAGGATGCAGGGCTTCGACCCGACCTGGACCAAAGAGAAAATCTCCGACCTGGTGTTCTGGCTGGCCATGGGCGTGATCGTCGGCGGGCGGCTCGGCTATGTGCTGTTCTACGACCTGTCGGCCTACATTGCCAACCCGCTGCTGATCTTCGAGGTGTGGAAGGGCGGCATGTCCTTCCACGGAGGTTTCATCGGCGTGATGCTGGCGGCCTGGTGGTTCGGCAAGCGCAACGGCAAGAGCTTCTTCCAGCTGATGGACTTCGTCGCGCCGCTGGTGCCCATCGGCCTGGGCGCCGGGCGCATTGGCAACTTCATCAACGCCGAGCTGTGGGGCAAGCCGACCGACGTGCCGTGGGCCATGGTCTTCCCGCCGTTTAGCGACCCGGCACAGCTGGCACGGCACCCGTCGCAGCTGTACCAGTTCGCCCTGGAAGGCGTCGCGCTGTTCATCATCCTCAACCTGTACATCCGCAAGCCGCGCCCGACCATGGCGGTATCCGGCATGTTCGCCATGTTCTACGGCATTTTCCGCTTCATCGTCGAATTCGTGCGGGTGCCGGATGCACAGCTGGGCTACCTGGCCTGGGGCTGGGTCACCATGGGGCAGATTCTCAGCCTGCCGATGATCTTCGCCGGCGCCTTCATGATCTGGCTGGCCTACAAGCGTGACCCGGCCGCCTCCAGGGCCGCCGTCTAATACTGAAACGCCGGGCTGCAGCCCGGCGTGTTCATTCAAGCAGGTAATTTATGAAGCAATATCTGGAACTCGTCGCCCATGTGATCAAGCACGGGACCTTGCAGGCCAACCGCACCGGCATCAACACCATCAGCTTTCCCGGTGCCATGCTGCGTTTCGACCTGCAGGAGGGCTTCCCGGCCATCACCACCCGGCGCCTGGCCTTCAAGGCCGCCATCGGCGAGATGGTCGGCTTCCTGCGCGGGGTGAACAATGCGGCCGAATTCCGCGCCCTGGGCTGCAAGGTCTGGGACCAGAACGCCAACGAGAACGCCCAGTGGCTGAACAACCCGTTCCGCCAGGGCGAAGACGATCTGGGCGAGATCTACGGCGTGCAGTGGCGCAAATGGCCGGCCTACAAGCGCATTCCGGCCAGCAACACGGCGGCCATCGAGCAGACCCTGGCCCAGGGCTACCGGCAGATCGCCGAGGCCGAGGAAGACGGCCAGGCCTTCGTGGTGCTGTACAAGGCCATCGACCAGATCCGCCAGTGCGTGGACACCATCATCAACGACCCCGGCAGCCGGCGCATTCTGTTCCACGGCTGGAACTGCGCGCAGCTCGATGAAATGGCCCTGCCGCCGTGCCACCTGCTGTACCAGCTGCACCCCAACCCGCAGACCCGGGAAATCTCCCTGACCCTGTACATCCGCTCCAACGACTTGGGGCTGGGCACGCCGTTCAACCTGGCTGAGGGCGCCGCGCTGCTCAGCCTGATCGGCCGCCTGACCGGCTACACGCCGCGCTGGTTCACCTACTTCATCGGCGATGCGCATGTGTACGAGAACCACCTGGACATGCTCAACGAGCAGCTCAGCCGCGAGCCGTTCCCGCTGCCGAAGCTGGTGATCGCCGACCGCGTGCCGGAGTTCGCCAAGACCGGTATCTACCAGCCGCAATGGCTGGAGCAGGTCGAGCCTTCGGACTTCAGCCTGGAAGGCTACCAGCACCACGCTCCGCTGACCGCGCCGATGGCGGTCTGACCAGCGTCAACCGGCCCTGCGCAGCAGCGGGGCCAGGCGCCGAGCCAGGTCGTTGGCCTGCTCGGCACTGGCCACGTTGGTGAAGCCCATCAACAGCCCCTGCCGACGCACCTCGCCCAGATACCACGCCGACAATCCCTGCACGGCCAGGCCCGCCCGCCGAGCCTCGGCAGCCACCGGCCCATCATCCTGATTGCTCAGAAGCGCCAGCAGGTGCATGCCCCCGGCCTGTTCATCGAGCTGCAGATGCGCGCCGCCCTGCGCTTGCAGGGCGTCGAGCAGCCACTGCCGGCGTCGCGCATAGAGCTGGCGCATGCGGTTCAGGTGGCGGGCGAAATGCCCTTCACCCATGAAGGTGGCGACCGTGGCCTGATGCAGCAGCGGGCAATGGTTGTGCAGACGATCGGCCTGGCGGGCGAAGGCATCCACCAGCGGCGCGGGAACCACCAGGTAGGCCAGGCGCAGCCCCGGAAACAGCACCTTGCTGAACGTGCCGGTGTACAGCACGCGCTCCTGCTGGTCGAGGCTCTTCAGGGCCGGAAGCGGCTTGCCGCGGTAGCGGTACTCGCTGTCGTAGTCGTCTTCGATGATCCAGCTGCCCTGGCGCCCGGCCCAGTCCAGCAGGGCCAGGCGCCGCGGCAGGCTCAGCGAGACCCCCAGTGGGCTCTGGTGGGTGGGGGTGACCACCGCGAAGCGCGCCTGCGGCGCCAGGGCTACGCCACGCGCCACGTCCAGGCCCTCGGCGTCGACAGGCACCGGCACCAGTTGCGCACCGGCCTCCAGCAGCACCTGGCGGGCCATGAAGTAGCCGGGGTCTTCGAGCCAACAGGTATCGCCGGGCTGCATCAGGGTGTGGCGGATCAGGTCCAGGCAGGCCCGATAGCCGGCGCAGACGAACACTTGGTCAGGCTGGCAATGAATACCCCTGGAAATGCCCAGGTAGGTCGCAATGGCGGTGCGCAGAGGCGCATGACCCTGCGGTGACGGGTAGACCAGCCCCTCCAGGCCACTGTGCCGTAGCTGGCGCGCGGCCAGGCGGTTCCACAGTTTGCGCGGGAAGGCATCCAGTGCCGGCAGGCCCATCTGCAAGGGCATGGGCAGCGTGCCGCTGTGCGCCGGCTGGTAGCTCGGGGCAGCATCCGGCACCGGCTGTGCCTGGCGCGCCTGAGCCGTGAGCTGCGGGCTGACCACCGTACCGGCTGCGCCCCGAGGGCTCAGGTAACCCTCGCCGATCAGCAACTGGTAGGCCGCCTCGACGGTGCCGCGTGCCAGGTTCAGTTCGGCCGCCAGGGCGCGCACCGCCGGTACCCGCTCGCCCGGTTGCAGGCGGCCATTGGCAATGGCTTCGCGAAAGCGTTGGTAGAGCTGCCGGTAGATCGGCAGCGCCTGGCTGCGGTCCGGGTCGAAGGATAACGACATGGCCTACTCGTTTGTGCATTTTTTGGCCCTGTAGCTTAAGCCATTGGCGGCCTAGAGTGGCTCATCCTTTTCTGGAGCCCCCACGCCATGTCTTGCACCTTCGAACACCTTGAAACGCCCCAGGCCCTGGCCGACAGCCTGGCGCTGATGCGCGTGCTGCGCCCGCACCTGGGCGATCCACAGCGCTATGTGACCCAGCTGCAACGCCAGATGCGCCAGGGCTACCGCCTGCTGGGCGCGTTCGAGCAAGGCCAGCTGGTCGGCCTGGCCGGCTACCGCGAGACAGAGAATCTGTTGTACGGGCGCTTCGTTTATGTCGACGACCTGGTGATCGAACCCAGCCTGCAACGCGGCGGCCTGGGCGGGCGGCTGCTCGATGCGGTGCGCGAACGGGCCAGGCAGGGCGGGTGTGCCCACTTCGTGCTGGACACCGGCCTGCACATGCCCTTGGCCCAGCGTTTCTACTTCCGCCAGGGCCTGCTGGCGCGGGGCATGCATTTCAGCCAGCGCCTGCAAGAAGAGGGCGCGGCATGAACCGGATTCTGCTACTCAACGCCAGCCCCCTGGGCGAAGCCGCGCAGGGCCAGCGCCTGGCTCGTGAACTGTTGGCGGCCCTGGGTCGCCAGCATCCGCAGCTCACCCTGGTGGAGCGCGACCTCGGGCTGCAACACCTGCCGCCGCTGCCGGCCAACTACGCGTACGCCGTCAGCAGCGCCGCGCCGCTCCACGACCCGGCCTTCGAGGTGTCCGAGGCGCTGATCGGTGAACTGGAGCAGTGCGACGCGCTGTTCATCACCACGCCCATGCACAACTTCGCCGTGCCGGCAGCGCTCAAGCTATGGATCGACTACGTGCTGCGCATCCACCGCACGTTCGCCCCGGCGCCCGATGGCAGCAAGCACGGCCTGTTGGGCGACCGGCCGGTCTATGTGCTGGTCAGCTCCGGCGGCTTTCACCAGGGCGAGCGCGCCCGGCAGCCGGACTTCCTGACCTCGTACCTGCGCCATGTGCTCAACACCCTGGGCCTGTTCGACCTGCATTTCACCTACCTGCAAGGCCTGGCGCACGGCGAGGCGGCCATGGACAACGCGTTGTCCGCCGCCCGTGCGCGCCTGGCGCTCGAACCACTGTTCCGTTCCCTCTGACCTACCGGAGATTCATCATGAGCCAACTCAGACTGCCGTTTTCTACCCTGTCCCCGGCCGCCTACCAGGGCCTGCTGGCCACCAACAAGGCACTGCTCGAAGGCCCGCTGGGTGGCGTGCTGGTGGAGCTGGTGTTTCTGCGCGTGTCGCAGATCAATGGCTGTGCCTTCTGCCTGGGCAAGCACGCCAAGGCCCTGCGCGAAAGCGGGGTCGCGCAGGAAAAGCTCGACTGCCTGGCCGGCTGGCGCCTCAGCGAGCGCTTCGATGAGCGCGAACGCGCGGCCCTGGCCTGGGCGGAGTGCCTGACGTACGTGGCCGACAAGGGCGCGCCCGACGAATGCTACGAGCCGTTGAAGGCGCACTTCTCGGACGCGCAGATCAGCGACCTGACCATGGCGGTGTCGCTGATGAACGCCTTCAACCGCCTGGCAGTGGGCATGAAGCTGTAAGCGCCGGTCGGACCGCGCGCCCCTGCAGCCGGCCCGGGCCGTTCAGGGGCGCTGGCCGATTTCCACGCTCTGTGCCGTCCAGCCGGCCACCCGCTCGCTCAGCGACAGGCCCAGGCCGGGGCGGGTAGGCACCAGCATGCGCCCATCACGGGTTTCCAGGCGTTCGTTGAACAGCGGTTCCAGCCATTCGAAGTGTTCCACCCACGGCTCGGTGGGGTAGGTGGCGGCCAGGTGCACGTGCAGCTCCATGGCGAAATGCGGCGCCATCATCAGCCCGGCCTGCTCGGCCATGCCGGCAACCTTGAGGAACGGCGTGATACCGCCGACCCGTGGCGCATCGGGCATCAGGTAGTCGGCGCCGCGCAGCTTGATGAACTCGGCGTGCTCGGCGACGCTGGTGAGCATCTCGCCGGTGGCGATCGGCGTGTCGAACTGGCGGGCCAGTTCGGCATGGCCCTCGGCGTCATAGCAGTCCAGTGGTTCTTCGATCCACACCAGGTTATGCGCTTCGAACTGCCGACACATGCGCTGCGCGGTGGGGCGGTCCCACTGCTGGTTGGCGTCGACCATCAACGGAAAGTTATCCCCAAGGTGCTGGCGCACCGTGCTGACCCGATGGATATCCACAGCGCAGTCCGGCTGGCCGACCTTGAGCTTGATGCCGCCGATGCCCTTTTCCCGCGACAGATCGGTGTTCTTCAGCAGTTGCTCCAGCGGCGTGTGCAGGAAGCCTCCGGAGGTGTTGTAGCAGCGTACCGAATCGCGCTGCGCGCCGAGCAGCCGCGCCAGTGACAGGTTGGCGCGCTTGGCCTTGAGGTCCCACAGGGCAACGTCGAAGGCGCCGATGGCCTGGGTCGACAGGCCGCTGCGGCCCACCGAGGCGCCGGCCCAGCAGAGTTTTGTCCACAGCCTGGCGATGTCGCTGGGGTTCTCGCCGATCAGCGCCGGGGCGATTTCCTGGGCGTGGGCGAACTGGCCGGGGCCGCCGGCACGCTTGGAATAGCTGAAGCCCAGGCCGCCGTGGCCGTCGCGGGTCTGCACCTCGACGAACAGCATGGCGATTTCGGTCATGGGTTTCTGCCGCCCGGTGAGCACCTTGGCGTCACTGATCGGGTTGGCCAGCGGCAGGAACACCGAGGACACCTTGATCCAGGCGATCTGGTCGTGGTCGGCGGACGGGCGGTCTTGTGCTTGTGTGCTCATGTCACTCTCCTAGAGGGTGTGGATAACTTTTCAGGATTTGGCGGGGGCCGGTTCGGCGGCCGGGGCGTCATGCAGGGCTTCATCAAGCTCCATGCGCTTGAGCGGGCCGACGATGAACAGGTAGGCGAAGGCACCCAGCAGGCCCATGGCGGCGACATACACCAGCGCCATGTCGAACGAGCCCTTGCCGACCAGCAGGCCGATGGCGATGGGGGTGACGATGCTGGCGATGTTGCCGCAGAAGTTGAACATCGCGCCGCTGATGCCCATGGCCTGCTTGGGCGAGACGTCGCCGACGATGCACCACCCCAGGTTGCCGACGCCTTTGGCGAAGAAGGCGATGGACATCACCAGAATCACCAGGGGCACTGACTGGGTGTAGTTGGCGACCACGATGCTGCTCGATAGCAGCAGGCCGCAGATGATCGGGGTCTTGCGTGCCGCCGTGAGGCTGAAGCCCTTCTTGAGCATCCAGTCCGACCACAGGCCGCCGACCATGCCGCCGACGAAACCGGCCAGCGGCGGGATGGCGGCCACCAGGCCGACCTTGAGCATGGTCATGCCCTTGGCTTCGACCAGGTAAGTGGGGAACCAGGTGAGGAAGAACCAGGTGATCGAGGTCAGGCAGAACTGCCCCAGGTACACGCCGAGCATCATGCGGTTGGCGCCGATGGCCCGGGCGCGCTGCCAGCTGAACGGGGTCTTGGTATCGCCGATGTTCGGCATGCCGCCACCGCTTTCGATGTATTCGATTTCCGCCGGGTTGACCCGCTTGTCCTTGCGCGGCTCGTGGACCATGCGAAACCACAGCAGGCCGACCAGGATGCCGGCCGCACCGGTCCAGAAGAACACGTGCTGCCAGCCGAAGGCATTGAGCAGCAGCACCATCAACGGCGTGAAGGCGGCCAGGGCGAAATACTGCGCCGACTGGAAGATCGCCGTGGCCAGGCCGCGTTCGTGGCGCGGGAACCACATCACCGTCAGCCGGTTGTTGGCCGGGAAGGCCGGCGACTCGGCCACGCCCATCAGAAAGCGCAGCACGAACAGCGCCAGGAACGCCGAGCTGAACAGGTCGACGTAGCCCTGCAGGAAGGTCAGGGTCGACCACAGGATCAGGCTGACGCCCAGCACCAGGCGCGAGCCGTAGCGGTCGAGCACGATGCCGCCGGGAATCTGCATGCTGGTGTAGGCCCAGCCGAACGCGGAAAAGGCGATGCCCATGGTCACCGCATCGAAGCCCAGGTCGCTGCGCATCGCCGGGGCGGCGATGGACAGGGTGGCGCGGTCGACGTAGTTGAACACGGTGACGATGAAGATCATCGCCAGGATGAGGTAGCGGACGTTGGTCCTGGCTACCGAGGGGTTGGTCTGGCTCACTGTTGTTGTCTTCCTTATGAGTGATCGGTGTCGGGCAACGTGAGCGAAGTGCCCGGCAGCCCGTCCGGGTGAGAAATGATTGCGCAATCATTTTTCGCCCAAAAAAATCAGGCTGGCGGATTACGGCCAAGGCCTGATGAGCTGGATCATACAATGATTGCGCAATCATTCAAGCGCTGAGCTACGTACGGCAGGGGGCGGGGTCAGGTGGTCTGACGGTCGATCAGGGTAAATCCGCTGTCGATGCGCAGCGGTTCGACGCTGTTGTCGGCATGATCGAAGCGCTCCAGTAGCGCTTCGGCGACTTGCAGGCCAATCGCCTGGCCGTTGACGCTGACCGTGGACAGCGCCGGGTAGACCTGGGCGGCGCTGCTCAAGTCGCCAAACCCCATCACCGCCAGGTCCTCGGGCACCCGCAGGCCACGGCTGGCGGCTTCGGCCAGCACGCCTTGGGCGATGGTGTCGGAGCTGCACACCACCACCTCGGGTCTGTCGTGCTGCTCCAGCAGTGCCTGCAAGCCGTCTCGCCCGGTCTTGAGAGTGGCCGGTGGGGTCATCACCTGCAGCGGCACCTGGTCGATGCCATGGCGACCCAGCTCGGCGATCAGGCTGTTGCAGCGTCGCAAGCCGCGAGGGTCGCCCAGGCTGACGATGGAGAAGCGCCGATAGCCCTTGCCCAGCAGGTGCCGGGCAATGGCTTCGCCGACTTTCTCGTGGGAGAACCCCACCAGCATGTCCAGCGGGTCGTCGGAAAGGTCCCAGGCCTCGACCACCGGAATGCCGGACTGGGCCAGGCGCAGTCGGCTGGACTCGGTGTGCAGCGTGCCGGTCAGCACGATACCGTCGGGGCGGCGGCCGAGGATGGCCTCCAGCAGCTTTTCTTCCTGTTCGGCGGAATAGCCCGTCAACCCCAGCAGGGTCTGGTAACCGGCCTGGGTCAGGCGGTCCATCAGCGCCTGCACGGTGTCGGCGAAGATCGAGTTGGCGATGGTGGGCAGGAAGATCGCCACCAGTCGGCTGCGATTGCTGGCCAGGCTGCCGGCCAGCATGTTGGACACGTAGCCGGTCTGGCGTACGGCTTCGATGACTTTCTGCCGGGTCTTCTCGCTGACCACTTCTGGTCGACTCAAGGCCCGCGACACGGTGATCGGCGACACCCCCGCCACCTTGGCGACATCGATCAGGGTCGGCTGGGTCGGCTTGTGGCCCGGCTGCGACAGGGCGGCCTTGGCAGGTTTCTTCGGCATGGGAGTTCCGGGTTACGCGGCGGGCCGCCAATGTATCAATGCCCGTGGCTTCTGCCTACATGGGAGGGTTCGCCTTCCGGGGTCGCCACTGCGCCGGTCACTTCCAGGCGCTCAAGGATCGCGCAGTGGCTCGGGTCGGCGTCGTTGCAACGCTGGCGCAGCTCACGCAATTGCTGTTGCAGGGCCTGCAGGCTGGCGACTCGCGCATCGACATGGGCGATGTGTTCTTCAATCAGCGCGTTGACGCTTTCGCACTGGTCCTGGGGGCTGTCACGCAGGCTGAGCAGGCGACGGATTTCGTCCAGGGTCATGTCCAGGCTGCGGCAGTTGCGGATGAAGGTCAGGCGTTCGACATGCGTCTGGGTATAGAAGCGATAGTTGCCTTCGGTGCGCGACGGCGCAGGCAGCAGACCTTCACGTTCGTAGTAGCGCACGGTTTCGACCTGGGTATCGGTCAGTCTGGCCAGTTCACCAATCTTCATGGCAGTGATTTCCGAGAGGGTGCTTGACCCTATAGTGGCTACAGGGTGTTCACTTGGCAACATCACGACTTGGAGGCTCGACAGATGGGGCAGATCACCCGGCTCACGCCCGTGCAGGACGCACATTCACACGCTCACCCGGCCGCTTCAGGCCACGCGCACGGCCATGGTGGCTGCTGCTCGGCAGGTGCTGCGCCATCGGAGGTGGTTTTTGACCAGGCTGCTTCTGCCGAGGCACGCCTGAGCCAGTTCCGCATCGAAGCCATGGACTGTCCCACCGAGCAAACCCTGATCCAGGACAAGCTCGGCAAGTTGGCCGGTGTGCACAAGCTGGAGTTCAACCTGATCCAGCGCCGCCTCGGGGTCTGGCACGTGCTGCCCGACACCGCTGCGATTCGTGACGCCATCGGCGCGTTGGGCATGGACGCTCAACCTCTGGACGCCGGTGCCACGCCTGAACCGGCAGCGGCGCCGAAGAAGAGTGGCTGGAAGCTGCTGACCCTCTCTGGCCTGACCGCCCTGGGGGCCGAGCTGGTGCATTTCAGCGCCGGCCCCGAGTGGCTGGTGGCGGCGTTGGCGCTGCTGTCGATCCTCAGTTGTGGCCTGGGCACCTACAAGAAGGGCTGGATCGCCCTGCGCAACCGCAACCTGAACATCAACGCGCTGATGAGCATCGCCGTGACCGGCGCGTTGCTGATCGGCCAGTGGCCGGAAGCGGCGATGGTGATGTTCCTGTTCACCGTCGCGGAATTGATCGAAGCCCGTTCCCTGGACCGCGCGCGCAGCGCCATCGGTGGGCTGATGCAACTCACCCCTGACCGCGCCACCGTACGCCAGGCTGACGGCAGCTGGCTGGAGGTCGAGGCCAAGGCCGTCGAGCCCGGTGCAGTCGTTCGGGTCAGGCCCGGCGAGCGTATTGCCCTGGATGGCGACGTGCTGAGCGGGCAGTCAACGGTCGACCAGGCGCCGATCACCGGCGAGAGCCTGCCGGTGGAGAAGGGCGTGGGCGACAGGCTGTTCGCTGGCACCATCAACCAGGCCGGTGCCCTGGAGTTCCGCGTCACCGCCGCGGCCAACCAGTCGACCCTGGCGCGCATCATCCATGCCGTCGAAGAGGCCCAGGGCGCTCGCGCACCGACCCAGCGCTTCGTCGACCGCTTCTCGCGCATCTACACCCCGGCGGTGTTCGCCATTGCCCTGGCCGTGGCCGTGGTGGCGCCGCTGTTCTTCGACGGGGCCTGGTTCGACTGGATCTACCGTGCCCTGGTGCTGCTGGTCGTGGCCTGCCCTTGCGCACTGGTGATTTCCACCCCGGTGACCATCGTCAGTGGCCTGGCGGCGGCAGCGCGCAAGGGCATCTTGGTCAAAGGCGGTGTGTACCTGGAAATGGGCCGCCAGCTCGACTACCTGGCCTTGGACAAGACCGGCACCCTGACCTACGGCAAGCCGGTGCAGACCGACTGCGTGGTGCTGCAGGAGCGCCCTGAAGGCGTCGCGGCCCTGGCTGCCAGCCTGGCGGCACGTTCCGACCACCCGGTGTCACTGGCCATCGCCCAGGCCGCCGAGCCCGGCCTGGCCCGGCATGAGGTCGAGGACTTCGAGGCCCTGGGCGGGCGGGGTGTGGCTGGCCGCATCGATGGCCGCCGCTATCATCTGGGTAACCACCGCCTGGTCGAGGAACTGGGACTGTGCTCGCTAGCGCTGGAGGCCCGGCTCGACGCGCTGGAATCGCAGGGCAAGACCGTGGTCCTGCTGCTCGATGAAAGCGGCCCGCTGGTACTGTTCGCGGTGGCCGATACGGTGAAGGACAGCAGCCGCGAAGCGGTCGCCCAGTTGCATGAGCTGGGCATCAAGACCCTGATGCTGACCGGTGACAACCCGCACACCGCCAGGGCGATTGCCGATCAGGTGGGCATCGATGAAGCGCAGGGCAACCTGCTGCCAGCCGACAAGCTGCAGGCCATCGAAGCGCTGTACGGACGCCAGCATCGCGTCGGTATGGTCGGTGACGGCATCAACGACGCCCCGGCGCTGGCCCGAGCGGAGATCGGGTTCGCCATGGCGGCGGCGGGCACCGACACGGCCATCGAGACCGCCGACGTGGCGCTGATGGACGACGACCTGCGCAAGATTCCAGCGTTCATCCGCCTGTCTCGGCAGACCGCTGCGGTTTTGCGGCAGAACATCGCCCTGGCGCTGCTCACCAAGCTGCTGTTCCTCGGCATTACCTTCGCCGGCATGGCGACCATGTGGATGGCGGTGTTCGCCGACATGGGGGTCAGCCTGCTGGTGGTGTTCAACGGCCTGCGCCTGCTGCGGGCCTGAGGGGACAACCGGGTAGGACCGGCCGGTCCTTCAGCCCTGCTGCTTGCCCAACCGCGGCTTGACGCCAATCTGGTAGGCCACCACCAGCAGCGCCACCCACACCGCGCCGACGATCAAGGCTGCGCGGCTGTCCGGGAACCAGCCCAGCACCGCGAAGATGAACAGCATGAAGACGATCGCCGCCGCCGGCGCCCACGGCCAGAACGGTACCGGGAACTGCAGCTGACGCGCCTGCTCGGCGCTCATCTGCCGGCGCATCGCCACTTGGGTGAGCAGAATCATCAGCCAGACCCAGACCGTGGCGAAGGTTGCCAGCGAAGCGATGAGCAGGAATACGTTCTGCGGAATCAGGTAGTTGAGCAGCACGCCCAGCAGCAGGGTCACGCCCATCACCACCACGGTCATCCACGGCACCCCATGGCGGGACAGGCGGGCGAAGGCTTTTGGCGCCTGACCGTCCTGGGCCATGCCATACATCATTCGCCCGGCGCCGAAGATATCGCTGTTGATCGCCGATACCGCTGCCGAGATCACTACGATATTGAGCACCGTGGCGGCCGCCGGCATGCCCAGGTTGCTGAAGATCTGCACGAAGGGGCTGCCCTGGCTGCCAATCTGCGGCCAGGGGTACAGACACATCAGCACGAACAGGGTGAGTACATAGAACAGCAGGATGCGCAGGGGCACGGCGTTGATCGCCTTGGGAATCACCCGTTGCGGATCCTTGGCCTCGCCTGCGGTCACCCCGATGATCTCTATGCCGCCGAAGGCGAACATCACCACTGCGAACGAGGCGATCAGCCCGGCGACACCGTTAGGCATGAAACCACCATGGTCGAACAGGTTGCCCAGGCCCACGGCCTGCCCGCTGCCCACCTGGCTGAAGCCGAACGCCATGATGCCCAGGCCCGCCAGGATCATGGCCACGATCGCCCCCACCTTGAGCAAGGACAGCCAGAATTCCAGCTCGCCGAACACCTTGACGTTGCACAGGTTGAGCGCGCCGATGAACAAGACGATGCCCAGCACCCATGTCCAGCGGGCGACCTCCGGGAACCAGAAGCCCATGTAGATACCGAACGCCGTCACGTCGGCAATGGCGACGATGACCATCTCGAACGCGTAGGTCCAGCCGAGGATGAAGCCGGCCATGGGGCCCAGGTAGGTGCTGGCATAGTGACCGAACGACCCGGCTACGGGGTTGTGTACGGCCATCTCGCCCAATGCCCGCATGACCATGAATACCGCTGCGCCGCCAATCAGGTAAGCCAGCAATACCGCCGGGCCGGCCATCTGGATGGCCGAGGCCGAGCCATAGAACAGGCCGGTACCGATAGCCGAGCCGAGGGCCATGAAACGAATGTGGCGGGCAGTCAGCCCGCGCTTTAGACCTTGTGCAGGTTGCATGTCACGTCCTTGAATTGTTTTTGTGGTCGTGAGATCCGGGGGCCGCCACCAAAGGCCCCCAAGGGCATTACAGACTAGGGAGCACGCCCGCTGGCAACAGCGCGGTCAGGCTGCCTTCGGCCAGCAGGTGCACGGCCTTTTCGATGTCCGGTGCAAAGAACCGGTCGCGGTCGTAGTGCGGCACTTCACAGCGCAACGCCTGGCGTGCTTGCTCAAGCTTGGCGGAGGTCTTGAGCCCTTTGCGCAGATCCAGGCCCTGGCAGGCGCCCAACCATTCGATCGCCAGCACGCCCCGGGTATTTTCGGCCATTTCCCATAGACGTTTGCCGGCAGCCGGAGCCATTGACACATGGTCCTCCTGGTTGGCGGAGGTCGGCAGGCTGTCGACGCTGTGGGGATGCGACAGGGCCTTGTTCTCGCTTGCCAGGGCAGCGGCGGTGACCTGGGCAATCATGAAGCCGGAGTTGACCCCACCGTTTTCTACCAGGAAAGGCGGCAGTTGGGACATGTGCTTGTCCATCATCAGCGAGATGCGGCGCTCGCTCAACGAGCCCATTTCGGCGATGGCCAAGGCGATGTTGTCGGCGGCCATCGCCACCGGCTCGGCATGGAAATTACCCCCTGAAACCACGTCGCCTTCGGCGGCGAACACCAAAGGGTTGTCCGACACAGCATTGGCCTCGACGCCGAGCACCTCGGCAGCCTGGCGCAGTTGGGTGAGGCAGGCGCCCATCACTTGTGGTTGGCAGCGCAGCGAGTAAGGATCCTGGACCTTGTCGCAGTTCTGGTGCGAGAGCGATACCTCGCTGGTGTCCCCCAGCAGGTCCCGGAAGCAGGCAGCGGTGTCGATCTGCCCGCGCTGGCCGCGCACTTCATGGATACGGGCATCGAAGGGCGAGCGCGAACCAAGGGCGGCTTCCACGCTGAGCGCGCCGCAGGTGACCGCGGCGGCGAACAGGTCCTCGCCATGGAATAGCCCGCGCAGGGCATAGGCCGTGGAGGCCTGGGTGCCATTGAGCAGGGCGAGCCCCTCTTTGGCGGCCAGGGTCAACGGCTCAAGGCCAGCGATGGCCAGGGCCTCGGTAGCCGCAAGCCACTGGCCCTTATAGCGCGCCTTGCCCTCCCCCAGCAGTACCAGGGACATGTGGGCCAGCGGCGCGAGGTCACCGGAGGCGCCGACCGAGCCTTTGAGGGGGATGTGGGGATAGAC
>NZ_CAJYVE010000013.1 GCF_913777995.1 uncultured Pseudomonas sp.
TTCCTCGAATAGGCCTGATACATAGATGCAACCGGGCAGCAGTGTTTAAAGCAAAGCGTGTTGACAGTGTGGGGCGAGTCCATACATAGGAGCGGCTTCAGCCGCGAAGCGACCGCCTGTTCACAACGGATGAAGTGAATTTCCTGGCGCTTTCGCGGCGAAAGCCGCTCCTACCGAGCCATTTAGGCAGGTAAAAAAAGGGGAGCCCAGGCTCCCCAATGAGGTTAATCGTTGAATCGGTGCGTCAGGCTCAGCCTTCGATCTCCACCAGGATCTCGCCCGGGTTGACGCGGTCGCCCTTGGCCACGTGGATGGCCACGACCTTGCCAGCGATGGCCGCCTGCACTTCGGTCTCCATCTTCATCGCCTCGGTGATCAGCACCGCCTGGCCGGCCTTGACCGTGTCGCCTTGCTTGACCAGCACATCGACGATGTTGCCTGGCATGGTGGTGCTCACATGGCCCGGCGCGCTGGCCTGGTTGCGCTTGCTGGCCCCACCCCCGACGAACTCGTTGAGCGGTTCGAACACCACTTCTTCCGGCATGCCATCGATGGACAGGTAGAAGTGACGCTTGCCCTCGGCCTTGACCCCGACGCCGGTGATGTCCACACGGTAGGTCTCGCCGTGCACGTCGATGACGAACTCGGTTGGTACGCCCTCCCCCCCGGCCCTGGCCACACCCCCGGCTTCCGGAATAGGCAGCAGCACTTCCGGGGTCAGGGTGCCGGCGGCGCGTTCTTCGAGGAACTTGCGCCCGATGTCCGGGAACATCGCGTAGGTCAGTACGTCTTCCTCGGATTGCGCCAGGGCCCCGATGTCGGCGCGCAGCTTGGCCATTTCCGGTTTAAGCAGGTCGGCCGGGCGCACGTCGATCAACTCTTCGTTGCCGATGGCCTGGCGGCGCAGTTGCTCGTCCACCTGGCCCGGTGCCTTGCCGTAGCCGCCCTGCAGGTACAGCTTCACTTCGTTGGTGATGGTCTTGTAGCGCTCACCGGCCAGCACGTTGAAGAACGCCTGGGTACCGACGATCTGCGAGGTCGGGGTGACCAGCGGCGGGTAACCCAGGTCCTTGCGCACCCGTGGGATCTCGGCCAGCACTTCGCTCATGCGGTTCAGCGCACCCTGCTCCTTGAGCTGGTTGGCCAGGTTGGAAATCATCCCGCCTGGCACCTGGTTGACCTGCACGCGGGTGTCCACGGTGGTGAATTCGCTCTCGAACTGGTGGTACTTCTTGCGCACCGCGTAGAAGTACAGGCCGATCTCCTGCAGCAGCTCCAGGTCCAGGCCGGTGTCGAACTCGGTGCCCTTCAACGCCGCGACCATGGATTCGGTGCCGGGGTGGCTGGTGCCCCAGGCGAAGCTGGAAATCGCCGTGTCGATGTGGTCGGCGCCGCTTTCCACGGCCTTGAGCTGGCACATGGCGGCCAGGCCGGCGGTGTCGTGGGAATGGATGAACACCGGCAGCGACTGCTCGGCCTTCAGGGCCTTGACCAGCTCGCCGGTGGCGAAGGGGGTCAGCAGGCCGGCCATGTCCTTGATCGCCACCGAGTCGCAGCCCATGGCTTCCATCTGCCGGGCCTGGGCCACGAAGGCATCGATGGTATGCACCGGGCTGGTGGTATAGGCAATGGTGCCCTGGGCG
Organism: uncultured Pseudomonas sp.; assembly: GCF_913777995.1. Classification (GTDB taxonomy): domain Bacteria; phylum Pseudomonadota; class Gammaproteobacteria; order Pseudomonadales; family Pseudomonadaceae; genus Aquipseudomonas. Next base: position 1,644 of record NZ_CAJYVE010000013.1, read on the forward strand.
TGCTTGCCGGCGGCCTTCACCGCCTCGATGGCCACGCGCAGGTTACGCACGTCGTTCATGGCGTCGAAGATGCGGAATACATCGATGCCGTTGACCGCCGCCTTGGCGACGAAGGCCTTGACCACGTCGTCGCTGTAATGCCGGTAGCCCAGCAGGTTCTGGCCGCGCAGGAGCATCTGCAGGCGGGTGTTGGGCAGCGCGGCGCGCAGCTGGCGCAGGCGCTCCCATGGGTCTTCCTTGAGGAAGCGCACACAGGCGTCGAAAGTCGCGCCGCCCCAGACTTCCAGCGACCAGTAGCCGACCTTGTCGAGCTTGTCGCAGATCGGCAGCATGTCTTCGGTGCGCATGCGGGTAGCCAACAGCGACTGGTGGGCGTCACGCAGGATGGTGTCGGTAACAAAGATTTTCTTGGACATTATTCTCTCCTCGTAGCGGCAAGCCTCAAGCCAGAAGCCGCAAGAAAAAGCCGATCTGCTTCACCTTGCAGCTTGCCGCTCAACGCTTGCAGCTGCGTTCATAAGCCTGCGTGGGCGGCGATGGCGGCGGCGATGGCCAGAGCCAGCTCTTCGGGTTTGCGCTTGATCGAGTAGTTGGTCAGTTCCGGGTGTGCTTCGACGAAGCTGGTGTTGAACTGGCCCGTGCGGAACTCGGGGTTGCGCAGGATTTCCTGGTAATAGGCGGCGGTGGTCTTCACCCCCTGCACGCGCATGTCGTCCAGCGCCCGCAGGCCGCGGTCCATGGCTTCTTCCCAGCTCAAGGCCCAGACGATCAGCTTCAGGCACATCGAGTCGTAGTACGGCGGGATGGTGTAGCCGGTGTAGATCGCCGTGTCGGTACGCACGCCGGGGCCGCCGGGGGCGTAGTAACGGGTGATCTTGCCGAAGCTGGGCAGGAAGTTGTTTTTCGGGTCTTCGGCGTTGATACGGAACTGCAGGGCGAAGCCGCGATGGATGATGTCTTCCTGCTTGATCGACAGCGGCAGGCCCGAGGCGATGCGGATCTGCTCACGCACGATGTCGATGCCGGTGATCTCTTCGGTGATGGTGTGCTCCACCTGCACGCGGGTGTTCATTTCCATGAAGTACACCTCGCCCTCGGCGAGCAGGAACTCCACGGTGCCGGCGTTCTCGTAACCCACCGCCTTGGCGGCGCGCACCGCCAGGTCGCCGACATAGGCGCGCTGCTCGGGGGTCAGCTGCGGGCTGGGGGCGATCTCGATGAGCTTCTGGTTGCGACGCTGGATCGAGCAGTCACGCTCGAACAGGTGCACGACGTTGCCGAAGCTGTCGCCGAGGATCTGCGCCTCGATGTGCTTAGGATTGACGATGCACTTTTCCAGGAACACTTCCGCCGAGCCGAAGGCCTTGGTGGCTTCGGAAATCACCCGTGGGAACGCCTGTTCCAGCTCCTCGCGGCTGTTGCAGCGGCGAATGCCGCGACCGCCGCCGCCGGAGGTGGCCTTGAGCATCACCGGGTAGCCGATGCGGTCACCTTCGGCCAGGGCCTCTTCGATGTCCGCCACGTTGCCTTCGGTGCCTGGGGTCACCGGCACACCGGCCTTGATCATGCTGCGCCGGGCTTCGGTCTTGTCGCCCATGCGACGGATCACGTCCGGCGCCGGACCGATGAACTTGATCCCGCGTTCGACGCAGATTTCTGCCAGTTCGGCGTTTTCCGAGAGGAAGCCATAACCCGGATGCAGGGCATCGCAACCGGTTTCCACAGCCAGGTTCACCAGCTTGCGCGGGTTCAGATAACCGGCGAGCGGCTCGGCGCCAATGCTGTAGGCCTCGTCGGCGCGTTTGACATGCAGGGCATGCCGGTCAGCGTCCGAATAGATCGCCACCGAGCGAATGCCCATTTCGGCGCAGGCGCGCACGATACGGACGGCAATCTCTCCACGGTTGGCGATCAGGATTTTCTTGATCACTGGCTTTTCCTCGACCATTGATTCAGACCTGCCGGGCTGGCCGGCGGTACTGGACTGCGCGGCCTTGGCCGGACAGTCGTCGCTTTGTTGTTGTAACAGCACAGCTGATGCGTCGACGCAGGGACACCCTATTCCGGATCAGTGATTAACAAAAATCAGTAAAAATTGGGTGAAGCATAAGCAAAAGCTTATAGTCGACTTTCAGGTCTTGGGGAGGGAGCGGTGGTAAATGCGTAAGTCATTGATGCGTATGACATTGCGTCAATTGAGGATCTTCAACGAGGTGTGCGATCTGCGGTCCTACAGTCGCGCCGCCGAGGAAATGTCCCTGACCCAGCCGGCGGTCAGCCTGCAGATTCGCCAGCTGGAAGAACTGCTCGGCCAGCCGCTGTTCGAGTACGTCGGCAAGAAGCTCTACCTCACCGAGACCGCCGAAGCGCTGCGCCACGCCAGCCGCGACATCTTCGGCCGCCTGGAGAGCCTGGACATGCAGCTTTCCGACCTGCAGGGCTCGTTGCAGGGGCAGCTGAAGCTGGCCATCGAGTCGAGCTGCAAGTATTTCATCCCGCACCTGTTCGCCGCCTTCAAGCGCCAGTACCCGGAGGTCAGCCTGGCTCTGGCGGTGGTCAACCGCGCCCAGGTGATCCGGCGCCTGTCTGACAACCGCGACGATCTGGTGGTGATGTCCATGGTCCCCCAGGACATGGGCCTGGAGTTCATGCCGTTTCTCAACAACCCCATCGTTGCCGTGGCGCCTGCCGAACACCCGTTGTGCGCGCAGCCAGCGCTGACCCTCAAGGACCTGGAGCCCTGGCCGCTGCTGATTCGCGAGAACGGTTCCGGAACACGCCGGGCCTGCGAGGAGTATTTCAAGGAGAAGCGCGTGCATTTCGGCCAGACGCTGGAGGTGTCATCCAGCGAGGCGCAGCGCGAATGCGTGGTGGCCGGCCTGGGTCTGGCGATGCTGACCCGGCACGCGGTGAGCGCCGAATTGGCCGCCGGCACCCTGAAGGAACTGCCGGTGGCCGAATTACCGCTGTATCGCAGCTGGTGTGTGGTTCAGGGGCGGGACAAGCGGTTGTCGCCGGTGGCCCACGCTTTCCTGGGCTTCATCCGCACCGAGCGGGCGCAGATCAGCCGGCTGGCCGAGCGCTTCGACGGTCGGCCGAGAAGCGGCTGACCTGCCAGACCTCATCGGGAATGTCGTCGATGTAGTCGGACAGTTCCTGGTTCAGGCGGCGCTCTTCCGTGTAACTCTCGATGGCGCGCCGAAACGCCATGCGCCGCTGGTCTTCCTGCTGACGGCGAGTCTTCGCCGCGCTGTTGTGCAGATCATCGTAGTGCCGAGCCATTACCTGTCTCCCAGTACGTTGTGCGGGAGCTTCAGCATGGGCGGCGGCCGTGACACAACGACGGCAGGAAAATGACCAAACGATGAAATTTCCTCGGGAGTCGCCGAGGATCGCCGCTCAATCGTCGTGAGGCTTGATCGACTTGGGCGACAGGCGAAGACTGCGCAGGCTGCGCTTGACGCTCTTGAGGTGGTTGACCAGGCTCGGCCCGCGCGCCATGGCCACGCCCATGGCCAGCACATCGATGACCACCAGGTGGGCGATACGCGAAGTCAGCGGCGTGTAGATTTCGGTGTCTTCATGCACGTCGATGGCCAGGTTGATGGTCGACAGCTCGGCCAGCGGTGTCTGGCTTGGGCAGAGGGTGATCAGCGTGGCGCCGCTTTCGCGGACCATGTTGGCGCTGATCAGCAGGTCCTTGGAACGTCCGGACTGGGAAATGCACACCGCCACGTCACCCGGCTTGAGGGTGACCGCCGACATGGCCTGCATGTGTGGGTCGGAATAGGCAGCCGCGTTGAGCAGCAGGCGGAAGAACTTGTGCTGGGCATCGGCCGCCACTGCACCGGAAGCCCCGAAGCCGTAGAACTCCACGCGGTTGGCACCGGCCAGCGCCGTGACCGCCAGTTGCAGGGCGTGCGGGTCGAGGTGCTCGCGCACTTCCATCAGGGTGTGCAGGGTGGTGTCGAAGATCTTCAGGCTGTAGTCGGCCACCGAATCGTCTTCATGGATGGCGAACTGGCCGAAGCTGGCACCGGCGGCCAGGCTCTGTGCCAGCTTGAGCTTGAGGTCCTGGAACCCCGAGCAACCGATGGCCCGGCAGAACCGCACGATGGTCGGCTCGCTGATGCCGACGCTGTGCGCCAGATCGGCCATGGAGCTGTGCATCACAGCCGCCGGGTCGAGCAGCACGTGGTCGGCGACCTTGAGCTCCGACTTGCGCAGCAGGTTACGGGACTGGGCGATGTGTTGCAGCAGATTCACAGGCTGGACTCGGTCAGGAAAGCGGTGGCAAGTGTGTAGCAAGCTTGTAGTTATACTACATGACCTGCGGCCCGCCCAGCGAAACGCGCCAGGCAGGCCAATACGCCGCTCGGGTTCAGCCCTGCAAGCCTATGGTGTGGGTAATGGCCTGGGCTTCGACCGGCCGGCTGATCAGATAGCCCTGTACTTCGTCGCAGCCTTGCAGCTTGAGAAACTCCAGCTGGGTCTGTTGTTCCACGCCTTCGGCCACCACTTTCAGGCCCAGGCTGTGGGCCATGGCGATGATCGCCTGAATGATCGCCGCATCGCCCGAGCCTTCGTCCAGGCCCCGAATGAAGGTCTGGTCGATCTTCACGTAATCCACTGGAAAGCGCTTGAGGTAGCTCAGCGATGAATAGCCGGTGCCGAAGTCATCGATCGCCAGTTTCACGCCCAAGTCACGCAGCTGCTGGAAGGTGGCGATGATGTATTCGACGCTGTCGAGCAGCTGACTTTCGGTCAGCTCCAGCTCCAGGCGATGCGGGTCCAGCCCGCTCTCTTCCAGCACCTGGCGCACCAGGGTGACCAGCTTGCCCTGGCGCAACTGGTAGACCGACAGGTTGACCGACACGCGGATCGGCTTGAGGCCCTGCTGGCTCCACTCACAGGCCTGCCGACAAGCCTCGCGCAACACGAACTCACCGATGGCGCCGATCAGCCCGGTTTCCTCGGCCAGGCCGATGAAATCGCCGGGCGGTACCATGCCACGCTCCGGATGATGCCAGCGCACCAGCGCTTCGACGGCTTCCATGCTGCCGGTTTCAAGGCTCAGCCGCGGTTGGTAGAACACCCGCAATTGCCGGTCTTCGATGGCCTTGCGCAGCTGGATCTCCAGCTGCAGGCGCTCCAGGTTGCTGGCCTGCAGACTCTCGGTGAAGAACTGGAAGTTATTGCCACCCAGATGCTTGGCATGTTTCATCGCCATGTTCGCCTGGCTGGCCAGGGTGGTGACGTCACGCGCCGAATCCGGCATCAGGCTGATGCCCACCGAGGCGCTGATCACCAGTTCATGCCCGGCCACCTGCACCGGCACGTGCAGCTTGTTCAGCATGCGGCTGGCCACCCGTGCCAGGCTGGAGAGGTTGGCATAGGTGTCGAACAGCACGGCGAATTCATCACCCGACAACCGGGCGATGGTGTCGGCTTCGGGCAACGCACTGCGCAGGCGGCGCGCCACCTGCTGCAACAGTTGGTCGGCCACTTCATGGCCCAGGCTGTCGTTGAGCAGCTTGAAGCGGTCCAGGTCGATGTGCAGCAGCGCCAGGCTGCGGTTGCCCTGCCGGCTGCGCTGGCTGGCCTGGTTGAGCCGCTCACGGAACAGCGAGCGGTTGGCCAGCCCGGTCAGCTCGTCGAAGTGCACCAGGTAGCGCAGGCGCTCTTCCGATTCGCGCTTGTCCGACAGATCGGTGAAGAAACCCACGATATGGCTGGGGTTCCCTTCACTGTCGTGCACCAGGTTCAACTGCAGCCACTGCGGGTACAGCTCTCCGCTCTTGCGTGCCTCGACCAGCTCGCCTTGCCAGTGCCCGGTTTCCTCCAGGGCCTGGCGAATGGCCGCGAAGTTTCGCCGTGCATCGCGGCTGCTGGCGATGTCGATCACCTGGCGCCCCACCAGCTCTTCCTGGCTGTAGCCGGAAACCCGGCTGAAGGCCTGGTTGACCGTGAGGATCCGGTACTGCGGGTCGAAAATCACGATCCCTTCGTTGGCGGCGGCGAACACCGCGGCCGCCAGGGGCGGCGGGCTCTTGTTCAAGTCCTGGCGCGCCTGCTCCAGCTCGCGGGTGCGCTGTTCCACACGATCCTCCAGGCCCGCCTGGGCCTTGCGCAGGCGCCGCTCGGCCTGGCGGCGCTGTTCGATTTCCCTGGCCAGCTCTTCATTGAGCAGCTCGCTACGCTGCTGGGCATGCTGCAGGTGCTCGATCAGCGCCTGGTTCTGGAAGCGCTGCACCAGGCTGCGCCGGATCAGGCGGTTGACCTGCAGGGCGACGATCATCAGCGCTGGCAGCAGGATCAGCCCCATCCAGCCCCAGCCGCGTACCGGAATGTCATGGCCGAAGAACAGATAGAGGATCGGCGGCAGCAGCGAAGACAGGCTGAACGTCAGGAACGCCATCAGGCTGACGGCATAGGCCACGCTGGCCGACAGGGTCGCCACGCCGATCATGCCGAACACCCAGGCCTGCTGTTCGAAATTGGCCACCGGCACCAGCAGCATCGCCGCACAGGCCAGCGTCAGGCCGCTGACCAGCGCGCCGGCCAAGAAGCGATAACGCCATATCGGCAGGGCCTGACGTTCAGGCGCTGCAGCGTTGAACGCGCTGACCTGCACCAGGCGCAGGGCGACCAGCGCCGTCAGCCAGACCAGCCACACGCCCACCTGCCAGCCACGCTCCGGGCTCCAGAGCAGCCAGGCGCAGATCAGGCCATTGATGAACATGCACAGGGTGGGCAACAGCGAGCCCTGGTAGAGCAAGCGTGTGCGCTCTACCTCGAGTTGCGGGGCGTAATGTCGGCGAATGTCCCGGCGGCGCATGCCGGATGCATCACGCGGGTCGAAGCGATGGGTCATGGCGTCGTTCTTGTTGATATTAAAGAGCCTTGAGCGTGTGCGGAGCATACACAAGCGCCGGGCCATACCAAACAGCACCGCGCAGAAATATTCTGCCCCGTGATCGGCTGACAGGCCTGCCCCAGACAGTTCGCCGCGTTAACGTTCGAGGCTGGCCGCCAGGCAATCGTTTGCCAGCCAGACGCTTTTTACCGCACCCAGGGTGCGGCCAGTTTGCCCGGCATCAACGAGGGGCCTAGAATGCTGCCCCATGCATGATGACCTCTCCCTTTTGCTCAATTCCCTCAACGACGCCCAGCGCCAGGCCGTAGCCGCGCCCGTGGGTCGTCAGTTGGTCCTGGCCGGCGCCGGCTCCGGCAAGACCCGCGTGCTGGTGCACCGCATCGCCTGGCTGATGCAGGTCGAACAGGCCTCGCCGCATTCGATCCTGTCGGTGACCTTCACCAACAAGGCCGCCGCCGAGATGCGCCACCGCATCGAGCAGCTGATCGGTATCAGCCCGGCCGGCATGTGGGTCGGCACCTTCCACGGCCTGGCCCATCGGCTGCTGCGCGCGCACTGGCAGGAAGCGGGGCTGGTGCAGACCTTCCAGATCCTCGACAGCGACGACCAGCAGCGCCTGGTCAAGCGGGTGATCCGCGAGCTGGGCCTGGACGAGCAGAAGTGGCCGGCCCGCCAGGCCCAGTGGTTCATCAACGGCCAGAAAGACGAAGGCCTGCGCCCGCAACACATCCAGGCCAGCGGCGACCTGTTCCTGATGACCATGCGCAGCATCTACGAGGCCTACGAGGTCGCCTGCCAGCGCGCCGGGGTCATCGACTTCTCCGAGCTGCTGTTGCGCGCCCTGGACCTGTGGCGCGACCATCCCAGCCTGCTGGCGCACTACCAGCGGCGCTTCCGCCATGTGCTGGTCGACGAGTTCCAGGACACCAACGCCGTGCAGTACGCCTGGCTGCGCCTGCTGGCGCGCGGCGGCGACAGCCTGATGGTGGTGGGCGACGACGACCAGTCCATCTACGGCTGGCGCGGCGCACGCATCGAGAACATCCAGCAGTATTCCAGCGACTTCCCCGACACCGAGGTCATTCGCCTGGAACAGAACTACCGTTCCACGGCCAGCATCCTCAAGGCGGCCAACGGCCTGATCGTCAACAACAGCGGGCGCCTGGGCAAAGAGCTGTGGACCGACGGCGGCGACGGCGAGCCGATCAGCCTGTATGCCGCGTTCAATGAGCACGACGAAGCCCGCTACGTGGTCGAGACCATCGAGAGCGCGCTGAAGACCGGCCTGTCGCGTAGCGAAATCGCCATCCTCTATCGTTCCAACGCCCAGTCGCGGGTGCTCGAAGAGGCCCTGCTGCGCGAGCGCATTCCTTACCGCATCTATGGTGGCCAGCGCTTCTTCGAACGCGCCGAGATCAAGAACGCCATGGCCTACCTGCGCCTGCTCGAAGGCCGTGGCAACGACGCCGCCCTGGAACGGGTGATCAACGTGCCGACCCGCGGCATCGGCGAGAAGACCGTCGAGGCGATCCGCGAACACGCTCGCCACAGCGGCCTGTCGATGTGGGAAGCCATGGGCCTGCTGGTGACCAACAAGGGCGTGACCGGCCGCGCCGCCAGCGCCCTGAACGGCTTCATCGAGCTGATCGAGAACCTGGCTGCCAAGGTCATGGACATGCCGCTGCACCTGATGACCCAGACCGTCATCGAGCAGACCGGCCTGATCGACTATCACCAGCAGGAAAAAGGCGAGAAAGGCCAGGCCCGGGTGGAAAACCTCGAGGAACTGGTCAGCGCCGCGCGCAACTTCGAAAACAGCGAAGACGAAGAAGACCTGTCGCCTCTGGCGGCGTTCCTCAGCCACGCCTCGCTGGAGGCCGGCGACGCCCAGGCTGACGAGCACGAAGACAGCATCCAGCTGATGACCCTGCACAGCGCCAAGGGCCTGGAATTCCCGCAGGTGTTCATGGTGGGTATGGAAGAAGGCCTGTTCCCGCACAAGATGAGCCTGGAAGAACCTGGCCGCCTGGAAGAGGAACGGCGCCTGGCGTATGTCGGCATCACCCGCGCCATGCAGCGCCTGGTGCTGACCTACGCCGAAACCCGTCGGCTGTATGGCAGCGAGACTTACAACAAGGTGTCGCGTTTCGTGCGCGAAATTCCGCCGGGGCTGGTGCAGGAAGTGCGCCTGTCCAACAGCGTCAGCCGGCCTTTCGGCGGCGCGTCGAAACCTCACGACAGCCGCCTGTTCGACGGCACCGGCATCCCGGAAACCAGCTTCAGCCTGGGCCAGCGGGTCATGCATGCCGTGTTCGGCGAAGGCACCATCCTCAACTTCGAGGGCGCCGGTGCCCAGGCCCGGGTACAGGTCAACTTCGCCGAAGGCAGCAAGTGGCTGATGATGGGCTACGCCAAGCTCGAACCCCTCTGATACATGGCTGGCGCAGGCGCGACAGCCTGCGCGCCTGCGCCAGCCTTCATGCAAAAGCTCGAAACATACCTGCGCTAGCCATTCGCCTGCACCCTGTGCAACATGACGCGCGTGCAATCCACAATAACGGGAATCCCCTTATGCAACGTTTTCTGAGCATCGCCATGGCTCTGTGCCTCAGCCTGACGCTGAGCCTGGACGCCAACGCCGCGCGTTTCGGCGGTGGCAAGAGCAGCGGTTCGGCGCCAGTCCACCAGACCCGCCAGGCCGCACCGTCCACTCCGGCAGCAGCCGCCAACGCGGCCGCTCGTCCGACCCCTGCCGCCAGCGGCGCTTCGCGCTGGCTCGGCCCGCTCGCCGGTATCGCGGCCGGTGGCCTGCTGGCTGCCATGTTCATGGGTGACGGCTTCGACGGCATGCAGCTGTTCGACTTCCTGATCATCGGCCTGATCGCCTTCCTGATCTTCCGTTTCATCGCGCGTCGTCGCATGCAGCAGCAACAGCCGAACATGGCCGGTGCCGGTGCGCCTTACCAGCGTGAAAACGCCCAGCCTGCCAGCAACCCGATCTTCGGCTCGGCCGCTCCTGCCGCCGCTGCCGCGCCGGTCATCAACGCCCCAGCCTGGTTCAACGAGCAGCGCTTCCTGGAAGCCGCCCGTGAGCATTTCCAGGCGCTGCAACAGCACTGGGACGCCAATGAGATGGACAAGATCGGCGAATTCGTCACCCCGAACATGCTGCAGTTCCTGAAGAAGGAACGCGCTGAACAGGGTGATGGCTTCCAGTCCACCTACATCGATGAGCTGCAGGTGCAACTCGACGGCGTGGAAGATCGTGCAGACCGCACCATCGCCACCCTGACCTTCACCGGCGTGGCCAAGACCTCGCGCTTCGACAAGGGTGAAGCCTTCAGCGAAAGCTGGAACATGGAACGCGCCCCAGGCGACAACCAACCCTGGCTGGTAGCGGGTATTCGCCAGAACGGCTGAACTCCTGCGACATCGGCATGATCGAAACCCCGGACTCGTTCCGGGGTTTTTCGTTACCCGTTCGGACAGTTATTTTGAAAGCGGCTTTCGGCTACTGTATAACCCGCGTCGTTTAGCTCAGAGGATCCCGCCGTGGAAGAAGTCATCGAAGAATTGCGTGAAAAGAATGAACCAGTACCGGTGGCGCTCGAACTGCCCGACGAAGACCTGCTGGTCGAGATCGAAGAGGAGCTGCTGATCAACATGCCGGTCGGCCTGCGCGAGTTCCTGCTGCTGGTCAGCGACGTGGTCTACGGCAGCCTCGAACCGGTCACCGTGACCGACCCGCAGTCACACACCTACCTGCCCGAAGTGGCGGCCAATGCCTGGGACGCCGGTGTGCCGCGCGACCTGGTGCCGCTGTGCCAGGACGGTGACGACTACTATTGCGTCGAAGAAGACGGCACCGTGGTGCTGTGGTCTGGCGAAGAGGAACTGGTCATCGACGAAAGCTGGGAATCGGTCTGGCACTGGGCCCGCGACGTCTGGCTGGAAAGCTGAGTTCCTGGCCAGCGTCGCCCGGTAAAGTCAGTGCCCTGGCGAATCCTGGTTGTTGCCCAGGGTTTCCAGCAGGGCGATCTGCATCCGTGAATGCACGCGGATGAACCAGCGCCACAGCAGCGCAGCCACCACGGCCGCGACCAGCAGGATCACCACCAGCAACTCCAGCGTCGGCAGGATGCTGGCCGACAGGGCGGCCAGCAGGATGAAGATGGCCACCAGTGACACCAGCGGGATCACTTCAGCCACCACCTTGCGCACCCTGGCGGTGTGGCGCCCTGCCATTTCAGGCTTGACGCCCATCTCGGCCAGCAGCATCGACAGGGCCTTGAGCTTGCGATAGGCCGCGATCAGAAACGGCAGCGACAGCAACAGCGCCGCCCCACAGATCCAGGCCTTCTGATGGCCGACATCGGCGACCCATTCGCTCATGTACACGCCGATGCGCGCGGCGAAATAACCACCGCAGAAAAAGATCGCAATGACCAGCGCCAGGTTGACGCCCACCTGCAGCAGAATCCGCCGGATCATGGAGGCCAGCATGGCGCCCTGGCCCTGGGGCTGGATGCTGCGCAGCCACTCGCCATACATGGAGAACACCCGCCCGACCCGTCGCGGTACCACACTGGCAAGGCGTATCGACAGCGGGTCGGCGGCGCGGATCAGGTACGGGGTGAGCAAGGTGGTGATGGCCGATACCGCGACCGCCACCGGATAGAGGAAATCGCTGGTGACCTGCAGGGTCATGCCCAGGCCGGCGATGATGAAGGAGAACTCGCCAATCTGCGAAAGCCCCATGCCCACCCGCAGCGAGGTACGCCCGTCGTTACCGGCCAGAAAAGCCCCCAGCCCGCAGGAAATCATCTTGCCCAGCACCACCGCGACGGTAATCACCGCAATCGGCCAGGCGTATTCGAGGAGGATCTGCGGGTCGATCATCAGGCCGATGGCGACGAAGAAGATGGCACTGAACATGTCGCGAATCGGTTCGATCAGCCGCTCGATCTTCAGCAGCTGGCGCGACTCGGCCATGATCGCGCCAATCAGGAAGGCGCCCAGCACCATGCTGTACTCCAGGCGCACCACCAGCAGGCAGAAGCCGAAGCACAGGCCCAGCACCGTGACCAGCAGCATCTCGTCGCTCTCGAAGCGGGCCACGTAGGCCAGCAGGCGCGGTACCAGCAGAATACCGATGACCAGGGCGACGATCATGAACAGCGACAGCTTGCCCACCGTGGAAAACACTTCGCCGGAGCTGACCGCACCGCTGACGGCGATGCCGGATAACAAGGCAATGATGCCAATGCCGAGGATGTCCTCGACGATCAGTACGCCGAAGATCAGCTGGGCGAAGTGCTGGTTCTTCATCTTCAGGTCGTTGAGCGCCTTGACGATGATGGTCGTCGAGGAAATCGCCAGGATCGCGCCGAGGAACAGCGAATCCATGGTGCCCCAGCCGAAATACTGGCCGATCTCGTAGCCGAGCCAGATCATCAGCAGGATTTCCAGGAACGCCGCGATGAACGCCGTGGCGCCGACCTTGAACAGTTTGCGCAGGCTGAACTCCAGGCCCAGACAGAACATCAGGAAGATCACCCCCAGCTCAGCGAGGATCTTGATGGTGTGCTCGTCGTGGATCAGCCCCACCGGCGGGGTGTGCGGGCCGATCAGGAAGCCGGCGACGATGTAGCCCAGTACCACCGGTTGCTTGAGGCGATGAAACACGATGGTCACCACCCCGGCCACCAGCATGATCACGGCCAGGTCCTGGATGAAGTCAACGGCATGCATGGGGGATGGTGCTCCTTGTGGCCATGGCGACGCTGCCTCACGACAGGCTGCACAGCGTGTCGATCAATCCGTGGCAACGCCTGAGATCGCGCTGAATGCGCAGGCAATACCCGCACGAAGATGTTTTGCAGGGTAACACTGCACTCTTCGCCATAAAGCCAGTGCAATATATGGAAACAGATAGATGACCGTGCGTGACGGAACCCCCTCCCCCGACGTCGTGATATCTGCTGTCGGCCCCGTTATCGGAGGCCGGCCAGAGCGCCAGCCGAGGCGCCTTTCTATCCTCCTTGACCGTGAGATGCGCAATGGAACCCGGAAACGCCCAACTGACGATGACCGTACTCATGACCCCGGACATGGCCAACTTCTCGGGCAATGTACATGGCGGCACCCTGCTCAAGTACCTGGACGAAGTGGCCTATGCCTGCGCCGCCCGCTACGCCGGCAGCTATGTAGTGACCCTCTCGGTGGACCAGGTGATCTTCCGCGAGCCGGTCCACGTCGGAGAGCTGGTGACCTTCCTGGCTTCGGTGAACTACACCGGCAACACCTCGATGGAAGTCGGCATCAAAGTGGTCACCGAGAACATCCGTGAGCGCTCGGTGCGGCACAGCAACAGTTGCTTCTTCACCATGGTGGCGGTGGACGACAACCGCAAACCGGTGCGTGTGCCACCGCTGGAGCCACAGACCCCCGATGCCAAGCGGCGTTTCATCCAGGCCCAACAGCGTCGACAGTTGCGTCAGGAGCTGGAAAAGCGCTACCAGGAAATCAAGGAAGAGTCGCTGTAATACCTGGTCAGCAGGACAGGATGCGTTTCATCCGCGATCCTTAACGCTATACAAGTGCAGTCATGCAAATTTTGCAGCATGCGCACTGGCTGACACTCGCTGGACGCAGTTAAGCTTTAGGCTCACCGGCTGGAGCGTTCCGTCATGCTGACCCTGGGTAATATTTCTGTCCTGATGCTGCTGGCCACCGCTGCAGCATGGCTCTGGCATGCCCACGGCCTGCGGGAAAAGGCGCTGGCGCGGGTCAAGCAGCACTGTGCACGGCTCGAGCTGGAACTGCTCGACGACAACGTCGCGTTCAAGCGCCTGGCCTGGGTGGCGGATGCCCAAGGGCACAAACGCCTGGCGCGGGTCTACGGGTTCGAGTTCACCGTGACCGGCGAGCAGCGCCACCCCGGCACCATCACCCAGTTCGGTGCGCACAGCGCGCAAATCGAACTGGCGCCCTACCCCTTCGAGATCAAGCCACCCCAGCCCACCGCCGAGGTCATCCGCCTCGACGAATGGCGCCAGTCACACCAGAAATGGAAACAGTGACCCCTCAGCCCAGGCGACAGCCGGCCAGCCCTCGCTGTAGCGCGGCGGCATCCTGAGCCTCGGTGAAAATCAGCTCCAGCCGCGAATCCTGCCGCCATTCACTGGCCTGCCAGGCCAGTGCTCCACCCTCGAGCGCATTGGCCGCCTGCCAACCCTCTTCAGCGTGAATCACCAGCTTGGCACGCCGCCAGCTCAGCGCACCCAGCCAGTGCTCCACGCGCTGGCGGTCGAAGCGTTGCGAAGGGTGCCAACGCCAGCCGATGCTCCAACCGTCGGCGCTGGCCTGGCTGAGCACCACCGGCTGCTCTTCCCGCGACCACTGGGCAGCCGCTGCCTGCAGGCTGGGTGGCAGTGCCAGGGGCGCGGCGGAAGGGGCTTCCAGCGCCGAGACGTGCAGGCCCGGAAGCTGTTGCAGCGGCAAGCGCCCCTGGCTGCACCAGACCATCGGGCGCTCAGGCAGGGCGGCCAGCACCGCCTGGCGCGCCGCTGCATCGAGCCCTTCCGACTTGTTGAGAACCAGCAGACCGGCGTGCTCCAGCGCCTGGCGCTGGGTATCGGGCAGCGGCTGGCCGGCGGCCAGGACCTGGGCATCGAGCACCAGCAGCGCCGGCATGACACGCAGCACCTCCTGCCAAGGAGCCTGGCGCAGCTGCTCCAGCAACTGCGCGGGGTGGCCCAGTCCCGAGGGTTCGATCAGCAGCCGGTCGGGCCGCGCTTTGCGCAGCAGGCGACCGAGGCCAATCTGGAAAGGCACACCATTGACGCAGCACAGGCAGCCACCTGCCACTTCGCCCAGTGCGATACCATCGGCGCCGGTGGTCAACAAGGCCGCGTCCAGGCCGATCTGGCCAAACTCGTTGATCAGCACGGCCCAGCGCTCGTCAGCGGGCTTGTTGGCCAACAGGTGGCGGATCAGGCTGGTCTTGCCGGCGCCCAAGGGGCCGGCAATCACATGGGTAGGAATGTTCTGCAGCATGCGTTCGCTTCGAGGGGGTAAGGTTTGCAATTCAGAGGCACAGCCGTCCTGATGATGGCGCTGGCGATGATCGCCTCGCAACAGGTGCAGGCAGCCGCCTGTATCGTCCATAGCCAGGCCGAACGCCTGGACGTGAAGGTCTGCCAGGAGAATGTCTCCATCCCGGCCGAGTTGTTCAACGAAGGCTTCTGCAAGCCGCAACTGGCCGGACAGCAGGTCGACGTCAGCTTCGCCGAACACTGCCCTGCGGGGGCCTTCGGGGTGTGCCGCAACGCGCAAGTCGCCAATATGCCTTATCGCGAGCATATCCACTATTACGGGGTGGCCAGCGATGCGCTGTACCTCAAGCCCTACTGCGAACAGCAGAGCCAGGGGCAGTGGCAGACGCCCTAGCCGCTTCTACAGCCAATACTGGTCAGTTAGGCCGTGGGAGCGAGCTTGCTCGCGAAGGCGGCGTCACGTTCACAGCAAGCTCAGCGACTTTGCCAGCTTTTCGCGAGCAAGCTCGCCAACAAAAGCCGAATAGCGTCTAACTGACCAGTATTGCTCCTACAGCCAGTCCAGGGTGAGGATCAGACGCCGCTGGTTGCGCTCCAGTGGTGGCGAACGATGTACCAGCCCGTAACCTTCGTTGCCCGTCCAGCGCTCGCCCTTGAGCAACGCCACTTCGCCGCAATGGATCTGTTGGATGGCAGCGCCTGCCTGCGGCTCGCCCAGGCGTGTGCGGTCCACGTCCGCTTCACGCAACCACTGGCTGCCGACGCCAGCGTAGGTGGTGATCAGCCGCATGGGCACGTGGTCGACGTGAAAGCGTGGGCACATGGCCCTGTCCATGGCGCGCAGGCGCAGCCCGACCTGCTCGGCGCCGAGCAGGCAGGCATAGGCACTGACCAGCCAGCTCACGTCGGCGATGAACCCGGCGTACCCCTGGATGTCGGCGTAGCCGCAAGCCAGGCCGCTGAGGTCCGGCTCGCGCTCTCCTGCGGCAGTGTGCAGGGTAATGGATTCGGAGAGCGGCTCGGCAAGGTTCAGCAACGCGTCGGCGAAGGTCTGGATATGCACCGGCAGCTGGCGTTGCCAGACCGCCAGGTTGACCCCGTCCTGCAGCGCTTCACCGAGAACCTCCGGCGTATCCCCACACACCTGGCGCACGGTGGCGCTAACCGGCAGCACCTTGGCCAGCATCAGGCTGCCTCCTCGGCGGTCTGCCAGACCCCGAACGGATCGGGCAACTGCTGCCAGACCTCGGCCCCAAGCGCCATTTCCTCGTCGTTGAGCAGGCAGGCATCCAGCTCGGCGTTCATGTGTGCGAAATCGATGTTCTGGCCGATGAACACCAGTTCCTGGCGGCAGTCGCCGCTCGCCGGGTCCCATTCCTTCATGATCGCGCCAAGGCTTTCCTGATCCTGCGGCCAGTGAGCCTGGGGCACGAAACGCCACCAGCGGCCGGCCATGCCGTGGCGCATCAGGCCGCCCGCCTGCGACCAGCTGCCCGCTTCCTGATACTTGCTGGCCAGCCAGAAGAACCCCTTGGAGCGCAGCAGCTTGCCGTTGCTCCAGGGCCGCGAGAGGAAGTTGAAAAAGCGCTCGGGATGAAAGGGCCGCCGCGCCCGATAGACCGTTGAAGCGATGCCGTACTCGTCGGTTTCCGGCACATGCTCGCCGCGCAACTCCTGAAGCCAGCCCGGCGCCTGGGCGGCGCGTTCGAAGTTGAACAGCCCGGTGTCGAGGATGGTCGCCAGCGGCACCTGGCCCATGACCATGGGCACGATCTGCGCCTGGCTGTTGAGCCGCGCCAGGATGGCCATGAGTTCTTCGCGTTCGCTGGAGCTGATCAGGTCGATCTTGCTGAGCAGGATCACGTCGGCGAACTCGATCTGCTCGATCAGCAGGTCAGTGATCGAGCGCTCGTCGTCCTCACCCAGGGTTTCGCCACGGCTCTCCAAGCTTTCGGCCGCCTGGTAATCGAGCAGGAAATTCACCCCGTCGACCACGGTGACCATGGTGTCCAGGCGCGCGATATCCGAAAGGCTCTGCCCGGTCTCGTCGCGGAAGGTGAAGGTTTCGGCCACCGGCAGCGGCTCGGAGATGCCCGTGGACTCGATCAGCAGGTAGTCGAAGCGCCCTTCGCGGGCCAGGCGGCTGACCTCTTCGAGCAGGTCTTCGCGCAGCGTGCAGCAGATGCAGCCGTTGCTCATTTCCACCAGTTTCTCGTCGGCGCGGTTGAGGGTGACATCGCGCTGCACTTCGCTGCCGTCGATGTTGATCTCACTCATGTCATTGACGATTACCGCTACGCGCAGGTCTTCGCGGTTGCGCAGCACATGGTTGAGCAGGGTGCTCTTACCGGCACCGAGGAAGCCGGAAAGGACGGTAACGGGTAAACGGTTCGACATCGGGCTCACCATCAGGGTAGTCAGGCTTGGGGCATATTCGGTTAGGCTGCGTCGAGCTCTGCTGGCTCGGTGACAGAGCATGGAACACTGACAATGTTATATTATAACCAAACAGAATTGCCAACCTGCCGACGAGGGGCTCACGCATGCGCTGGACGTTTTTGCTGACTTTGATGCTGCTGTGCAGCGGCGGGGTGCAGGCGATGGGAATGGCTCGGCCGAGCGACCAGGCCATCTGCACGCGCAGCTTGAACCTGCTGGCCTGCAGCGATGAGTTGGGTAACTTCTATTCGGTCGCGACGCAGGGCCGCGCCAGTTACCTGCGCGGCTATGAGGCGGCGGATGAAAGACGCTGGGCACAGACCAACAGCCGCTACGGGCAGCTGACTTTCTTTACCGGGCTGGCCTCAGACGGCGAGATCTGGATCGGTACTATCCAGCGCGTGGGTTGGACTACCGTGACCCGGGTGTCCAGCTCCAAGGGCACCCGCAGCAGCATCAGCTGCGGGCGTCTGACCGGGTGTCACTAGCAAAGACGTTGATAAGCCTGGAAAATGTTCCACGTGGAACATCGACACTTCAGGTGCGCGGCGCGACGGTTCCACATTGCGCGCCCAACCACACGGCACGGGTATCGAGGCTGCCGGTTTGCTGTTTCCCCGAGGCATTGAAAGTGCCGTTCACATGGGTGGTGAATTCGCGATCACTGACGAACTGCGCCTGCCCGGTGCCCTGCGCACGCGGGCAACTGAACTGGAAGTTCCAGGTCTGACCATTGCGTGCAGTGACCTTCTGGTTGCAGCTAGACTTGGGATCGGTCAACGGGATGTCGTCAGCCTTCACCTGCTGCTCGGTCAGGCAAAAGCGCACGCCTTGGCCACCGAGGGTAATACCCTGCTTCTGCATGGCCTGCTCCATCATCGCCCGTTGCTCTGGCGGCAGGTTCTTCAGCTGCCCCAGCATGAACTGCATGTCTGGCAACGCCTGCCCATCGACCTGCATGTTGCTGGAGGTCAGCTCCCATAAACCCGGTTGCAGCATCTGGGCCTGTGCCATTGGTGCGGCCAGGCAGAACATCCAAGCCAACATGCGTTTGTTCATCTAGGGATTCCTCGTGGGGCCAATCGGATAACGGCGTACAGCACGCTGTGGCTTAGACGACACAGACCCGCCGCCGTTGCATGACGAATTGAATAGCGACAAATAAGGCCTGCTATGGTCTGTTAGGCATGACGATATGCAGGAGCCTCCATGGATTACCACAGCCCGTATTTTTTCGGTTATGTGCTGGGTTTCATTCATCTGCTGGGCAGCGCCGCTGCCATCCACGCGCTGCTGACCGTACGCACCGCGCAGGGCGCCATTGCCTGGGCGATGTCGCTGGTGTTCATTCCCTACATCACACTGATTCCGTACCTGGTGTTTGGCCGCAGTTCCTTCGATGCCTACATCAAGGCGCGGCGCCTGGCCAACAAAGAGATGAAGCACGCCATCAGCAACCTGAACTGGCGGCCCTGGATCGACGAAGCGGTAGCCGCTCGGCGTTCCGAAGCCTATGCGGCGTTGCGCGCCATGCCGCGCCTGGGGCACATGCCGGCACTGGCCAACAATGAGGTGCGCCTGCTGATCAACGGCCAGGCCAGCTTCGCCGCCATCTTCGAAGCGATTCGCCAGGCCCGGCAAACGGTGCTGGTGCAGTTCTTCATCATCCACGACGACGACCTGGGCCGGCGCCTGCAGGACCTGCTGTTGCAGAAGGCGGCCGAGGGTGTGGCGATCTACGTGCTCTACGACCGCATCGGCAGCCATGCCCTGCCCGCCAGCTACGTGGAAAAACTGCGCGCTGGCGGCGTGAGGATCAAGGCCTTCGCCACCCACGGTGGCTGGCTTAACCGTTTCCAGATCAACTTCCGTAACCACCGCAAGATTGTGGTGGTCGATGGCCTGAAAGGCTATCTGGGCGGGCACAACGTTGGCGATGAATACCTGGGCCTCAAGCCACCGCTGTCACCCTGGCGCGACACCCACGTAGAAGTCATCGGCCCGGTGGTGGCTTGCCTGCAGGAGAGCTTCGCCGAGGACTGGTTCTGGGCTACCCGCCAACTGCCGCCGCTGAGCCTGCCCGACAGCTTTCCCGAAGACGGGGTACTGTGCCAGCTGCTGGCCAGCGGTCCGGCGGATGCCCAAGAGACCTGCTCGCTGTTCTTCGTCGAAGCGATTCACTCGGCCCAGCGCCGCTTGTGGATCACCAGCCCGTATTTCGTGCCCGATGAGGCCGTGTCGGCCGCCCTGCACCTGGCAGTGCTGCGCGGTGTCGATGTGCGCATCCTGCTGCCGTCGCGCCCGGACCATTACGTGGTGTATGCCGCATCCAGCCTCTACGCCTTCGCGGCGGTGCGCAGCGGCGTGCGGGTGTTTCGCTACCAGCCGGGCTTCCTGCACCAGAAGGTGGTCCTGGTGGATGACGAAGTCACCGCCATCGGCAGCGCCAACCTGGACAACCGCTCGTTCCGCCTCAACTTCGAACTCATGCTGCTCACCGTCGACCCGGTCTTCGCCAGCCAGGTCGAGGCCATGCTGGTCGCCGACTTCGAGCTGGCTCGGGAGATCACCGTGCAGGACAGCCGCGAAACCCGGCGCCTGCACCAATTGGGCATGCGCGTGGCACGGCTGATCTCGCCCATCCTGTGAGGCGCCTGGCTCAGCGATAGAGGTCTTCGCGGGTCAGCGGCAGGTCGTGGCTGCCGTCGGCCAGGGGTTTGACGGTGAGAATCTGATGCAGGTTGATCCAGCCCTTGGCGAAGGCATAGGCACAGCCGGCCAGGTACAGGCGCCAGATGCGCAGGCTCTGCTCCGAAACCAGAGCCTGGGCCTCGGCCAGATGCGCTTCGAGCCGCGCACTCCAGTGGTTGAGGGTCTTGGCGTAATGCAGGCGCAGACTTTCCACGTCGACGATCTCCAGGCCGGCCTCGCTCAGGTGCCCGCCGATCATCACCAGGTGCGGCAGCTCACCATTGGGAAACACATAGCGGTCGATGAACTCACCAGCACCGCGCCCCACCGGCCGACCATCGACGTGCCGGGCGGTGATGCCGTGGTTCATCACCAGGCCGCCCTCCTTCACCGCGCCGAACAGGCAGCGGGCATACAGCGGCAGGTTGGCATGCCCGACATGCTCGAACATGCCGACGCTGACCACCTTGTCGAAGCGGCCATCCTGCGGCAGGTCGCGGTAGTCGAGCAGCCGCAGCTCGACACGATCCTGCAAGCCTTCGGCCTCGACACGCTGTTGCGCCAGGGCCAGTT
This sequence comes from uncultured Pseudomonas sp., assembly GCF_913777995.1. Classification (GTDB taxonomy): domain Bacteria; phylum Pseudomonadota; class Gammaproteobacteria; order Pseudomonadales; family Pseudomonadaceae; genus Aquipseudomonas. The sequence continues at coordinate 22,281 of NZ_CAJYVE010000013.1, forward strand.
GCTGATGGCTCAGGGTGATGCCGAATACTCGCGCGCCGTATTCGCGTGCCGCGAAACGCGCCAGCCCTCCCCACCCACAGCCGACGTCCAGCAAGTAATCGCCGGGCTGCAGGCGCAGCTTGCGGCACAGGTGGTGGAATTTGTCCTGCTGGGCCTGCTCCAGGCTTTGCTCGCCGGTCTTGAAGTAGGCGCAGGAGTAGACCATGTCGCGGTCCAGCCACAACTGGTAGAAGGCATTGGACAAGTCGTAGTGGTAGGCAATGGACGCCGCGTCGAGGTCCTTGTCATGGGCCCGGCGCGCCACACCCTCCTCGGCCTCCGGGCCGCCCAGGGCGCTGGTCAGTTCGTCGCAGACTCGCACCACTTCGCTGATCGGCCCTTCGACGTCCAGGCGTCCTTCGACGAAGGCGCTGCCCAGCAGGTCGAGGCTCGGGTGGCTGAAGTCGGACACCAGCAGCGGGTCCTTGACCAGAATGGTGATACCGGGGTCTGGCCCCAGGTCGATCTGCTGACCGTCCCAGAGCTTTAGCCGCAGTGGCAGACGAAGCGCTTGCAAGGCCGTCGGAAGTTGCGCGTGCATCACAGTAAACCTCCTTACCCAGTCACATCGGAAAAAGGTAGTTCAGATATGCGAGCGGCTTACGACCGCTAGCCTACTGGTCAACAAGACCTTTCCTGCACCAATACAGGAAAGGGATCACGTTTTACTTCAACTGCTCCTGTACGAAACGGCGCCATCCGCCGATGATGCGCCCAGCTACCCTGCAAGGACGAACTGCTTTGATTTCTATCTACCAGCTCAAACCACGCTTTCAGAATCTGCTGCGCCCGTTGGTGCAACGCCTCCATGACCAGGGCTTCACCGCCAACCAGGTCACCTTGGGCGCGTGCCTGGTGTCACTGCTGGTCGGCGCCCTGGTCGCCGCCGGCATCCCGCACCAATGGATTTTCGTGCTCATTCCGGCGTGGATGATCCTGCGCATGGCGCTCAATGCCATCGACGGCATGCTGGCCCGGGAGTTCGGCCAGAAGTCGCGCCTGGGCGCCTACCTCAACGAACTGACCGACGTCATCGCCGACAGCGCGCTGTTCCTGCCCTTCGCCCTCTTGCCTGGCGTCAGCGCGGCACTGGTGGTGCTGGTCACCCTGCTGGCCATCGTCAGCGAATACGCCGGTGTGCTCGGCCCGATGATCGGCGCGTCACGCCGCTACGACGGGCCGATGGGCAAAAGCGACCGCGCCTTCGTCTTCGGCGTCCTGGGCGCAGGCGTGGCCTGCGGAATATTGGCGCCGTTGTGGATAAATATCCTCCTCGCCGTGGTCACAGGCCTGCTGATCTACACCGTGGTCAACCGGGTGCGCCAGGGACTAGCGGAAGACAGCGGATCCGCCCAGTAAATTCTCCCCGGTTCGATGAAATCTTGTTGGCATAAGGAGTTCGCATGCGCGACGTGATTGCTCTGCATTTCGCCACCCACGACGGTGTCGAGCTGTTCTATCGGCACTGGCCCGCCATGGGTCAGGCGCCGGGCAAGACGCGCCAGGCCATCGTGCTGCTGCACCGCGGCCACGAGCACTCCGGACGTATCGCCCACCTGGTCGAAGAACTCGACCTGCCGGGCTTCGATTTCTTCGCCTGGGACGCGCGGGGCCACGGCCAGTCGCCAGGCGCCCGCGGCGACAGCCCGAGCTTTGCGACCACGGTGCGCGACCTGCAGACCTTCATCGAGCACATCGGTGCCAGCCATGGCGTCGAGGCCGGCAACATCGCGGTGGTGGCGCAGAGCGTTGGCGCGGTGGTCGCCGCCACCTGGGCCCATGACTATGCGCCCAGAATACGCGCCATGGTGCTCGCCTCCCCGGCGTTCAAGGTCAAGCTCTACGTGCCCTTCGCTCGCCAGGGCCTGGCGCTGCTGCGTCGTCTGAAGGGCAATTTCTTCGTCAACAGCTATGTGAAATCGCGCCTGCTGACCCACGACCGGCATCGCCAGGTGAGCTACGACAGCGACCCGCTGATCGCCAAGGCGATTTCGGTCAACGTGCTGCTGGGCCTGTACGAAGCCGCCGAACGGGTGGTGGCCGATGCCCAGGCCATCCAGGTGCCGACCCAGTTGCTGATTTCCGGCGCGGACTTCGTGGTCCACCGTAAGCCGCAGGAGCAGTTCTTCGAACGCCTGGGCAGCCTGCACAAAGAGCAGCACATCTTGCCGGGCTTCTTCCACGACACCTTGGGCGAGCGCGACCGTGAGCAGGCTCTGAGCCGTATCCGTCGTTTCGTCCTGCACGCCTTCGAGCAACCCGTACAGCGCCCTGCCCTGCTGGACGCCGACCGGGTCGGTGCGATCTGCGCCGAGGCCGAAGCCCTCGCCGCACCCTTGCCGCGCAACTCGGCGCGTGACCTGTACTGGCGCCTGACCCGAGCCAGCATGCGCCTGGGCAGTTCATTGTCTGCAGGGGTGAAGCTGGGCTTCGATACCGGCTTCGACTCCGGCAGCACCCTGGACTACGTGTACCGCAACCAGCCCACCGGACGCGGCGGCCTGGGCCGACTGATCGACCGCAATTACCTGGAGTCGATCGGCTGGCGCGGCATTCGCCAGCGCAAGGTGAACATCGAAGAGCTGCTGCGCCTGGCCATGCAGCGCCTGCGCGACGCCCAGCGCCCAGTGCGCATCGTCGACATCGCCGCCGGCCACGGGCGCTACATCCTCGAATCGCTCAAGGGCGTCGAACCGCTGCCCGAGTCGATCCTGCTGCGCGACTACAGCGACCTCAACGTTCAGCAGGGCAGCGCGTTGATCGAACAGCTGGACCTCGACGAGATTGCCCGCTTCATCAAGGCCGACGCCTTCGACCGTGACAACCTCGCCGCCCTCGACCCCAAGCCGACCCTGGCCGTGGTTTCCGGCCTCTACGAACTGTTCGCCAGCAACCGCATGGTCGGCGACTCGCTGGCGGGCCTGGCCGCCGCCGTGGAACCGGGTGGCTACCTGGTCTACACCGGGCAGCCTTGGCACCCGCAACTGGAGCTGATCGCCCGTGCCCTGACCAGCCATCGCGGCGGCCAGGCCTGGGTGATGCGCCGTCGCAGCCAGGCCGAGATGGACCAACTGGTGGAAGCGGCAGGCTTTCGCAAGATCACCCAGCGCATCGACGAATGGGGGATCTTCAGCGTGTCGCTCGCGCAGCGTCTGCCGTGAGCCCGGCCCGCGAACCCGGCCTATGGAAAAGGGCCGTCGTCTGGCTGCTGTTGCTGGCGCCGTTCTTCTTTGGCAGCTATGGCTTCGCCACCTGGTACACGGCGCAGCGCAGCGACGTCGGCAGCCTGGTATTCGCCTGGGAAAGCCATATGCCGTTCTGGGCCTGGACCATCGTGCCGTACTGGTCCATCGACCTGCTCTACGGTTTTTCGCTGCTCGCCTGTCTGACCCGCCGCCAACTGGATACCCACGCCCTGCGCCTGTTCAGCGCGCAACTGCTGGCGGTCTCGTGCTTCCTGCTCTGGCCGTTGCGCTTCACCTTCCAGCGCCCGGACATGGACGGCCTGTTCGGCTGGCTGTTCGACGTGCTGGCCGGCTTCGACAAGCCGTTCAATCAGGCACCCTCATTGCACATCGCCCTGCTGGTGATTCTCTGGGTGTGCTACGAGCGCTACCTGCGAGTTTTCCATAGGGCCTGGCGCTGGCTGCTGCATGGCTGGTTCGCGTTGATCGGCCTGTCGGTGCTGACCACCTGGCAACACCATTTCATCGACGTGCCCACCGGTGCGTTGGCCGGCTGGTTCTGCGTGTGGCTGTGGCCCGACCAGGGCCGCAGCCCCCTGCTGAGCATGTGCCTGGCCCGCGATGCGGCACGCTGGCGACTCGCCGGCACCTACCTGCTGGGCGCCAGCGGACTCGGCGCCACGGGCCTGGCGCTGGGCGGTGCCGGCCTGTGGCTGCTGTGGCCGGCCTTGTCGTTGTCGATGGTGGGGCTCAACTACCTGCTGTTCGGTGCCCAGGGCTTCCAGAAGCGCGAGGACGGCCAGTTATCCCCCGCGGTTCGCTGGCTGCTGGCGCCTTACCTGCTCTGTGCCTGGATCAATTCACGGCTGTGGACAAGAAAACGGCCGGCCCCCGACCGGGTTGTGGACAACCTCTGGTTGGGTCGCCTGCCCGCTGCGCGAGAGCTGCAACCCTTCGCCGCCATTGTGGATATCTGTGCCGAATTGCCCGTGAGGCCGGGGCCACGCGTTTATCACCGCCTGGCTCAGCTCGATCTGCTGGCCCCAGACGCCGGGCAATGCCTGGCGGCCGCTCAGGCCATCGAAGCCGCCCGCCATGCCGGCGCGACTCTGGTGTGCTGCGCGCTGGGCTATTCACGCAGCGCCACCGCCGTCGCGGCCTGGCTGCTGTATACCCGGCGCGCCGACACTGTGGATAACGCCGTGGCGCAGGTTCGCCAGGCGCGTCCGGGCGTGGTCCTCAAGGCCCCGCACCTGCGCGCCCTGCACGCCATGCTGGGCGCGTGCAGCCAGGCAGCGGAGGTTTCCCATGCACCCTGACATGCACCTGCACATCATTGCCGGCCTGCTGCGTCGCGGCCATGCCCTCGATCAGTTGTCCACAGGGCTGACCCTGCTCAGCGTGGTGCTGGGTCTTGTCCCCCTGTGGATAAACACACCCGCCCTGCCCGTTGCAATGCTGGCGGCCTGCCTGATGCTGCTCGGACTTGTGGAAAAGTACTACGCACTGCGCGTGGCGTTTGACGCCGAGCTGTTCCAGACCCTGGCCAGCGACACCACGCACCTGACGGCAAACACCCGGGCACTGGACCAGGCGCTGACCGGCCTGGGCCTGCAACCGGCGGGCAAGGCCGGCCGCCCCTGGGCCGAACGCAGTCAGGGCGCGTTGAAGCTGTTGCGCCAACAGGTGCTGTTCGTGGCCCTGCAGTGTGTGCTGCTGTTGGGCACCTTGCTGATTTACCCATGGCTCGCCATGTTCCATTGAAGGAAATCCCATGCTCGAATCCCTGGTCGCCTCATTGATCACCGCCGGCGCACGCAGCGTGACCGGCGCCCGCAGCCTGTGGCTGGGCTGTACCCCCCAGGCCACGCAGCGCATCTACTTCGCCAACCACACCAGCCACGGTGACTTCGTGCTGCTCTGGGCCTCGCTGCCGCGTGAGCTGCGCCGTTTCACCCGTCCGGTGGCGGGTGCCGACTACTGGCTGCACGGCAGGCTGCGCCCTTACATCATCAACCGGGTGTTCCATGGCGTACTGGTCGACCGTACCCGCAAGGACGAACAGGCCAACCCGCTGCAACCGATGCTCGATGCCCTGGGGCTGGGTTATTCACTGATCATCTTCCCGGAAGGCACACGCAACCCCGACGAAGGCCTGCTGCCGTTCAAGAGCGGCATCTACCACCTGGCGAAAAGTTATCCACAAGCCGAGCTGGTGCCGGTGTGGATTTCCAACCTCAACCGGGTCATGCCCAAGGGCCGCATGCTGCCCCTGCCCCTGCTGTGCACCACCAGCTTCGGCGCGCCGCTGCAACTGGGTGAAGACGAAAGCAAAGAGCAATTCCTCGCCCGCAGCCGTGACGCGCTGCTGGCCCTGGCGGCGGAGCAGTAACGATGGAAAACCAGACTCAACTGTTGTTCATGGGCATCGGCGTCATCCTGCTGCTGGCCTCGGTGATCGGCCATGTGCTCAAGCTCAAGGCACGCGGCCCGCACGCGGTGATCGACAACCTCAACGCGCGCATCCACGCCTGGTGGGTGATGGTCATCGTCATCGGCATCGCCTTCTGGCTGGGCTATGGCGCCGTGATCCTGCTGTTCTACGCGGTGTCGTTCTATGCCCTGCGCGAATTTCTCACCCTGACCCCCACGCGGCGCAGCGACTACCCGGCGCTGGTGGCCGCGTTCTACCTGGCCCTGCCCCTGCAGTACGTGCTGATCGCCATCGACTGGTACGGCCTGTACTCGATCTTCATCCCGGTCTATGTGTTCCTGCTGCTGCCGATCCTCGCCTCGCTGGGCGGCGACAGCCAACACTTCCTGGAGCGTGCCTCCAAGGTGCAGTGGGGACTGATGATCGCGGTGTTCTGTGTGTCGTACGTACCCGCCTTGCTGACCCTGGACATCGTCGGCTATGAAGGCCGCAACCTGCTGCTGATCGCCTTCCTGGTCATCGTGGTGCAGCTGTCGGACGTGCTGCAGTACGTGTGCGGCAAGCTGTTCGGCAAACGCAAGATCGCCCCTAACCTCTCCCCCTCCAAGACCGTTGAGGGCTTCGTTGGCGGCATCCTGCTGGCTTCGATGATCGGTGCCGGGCTGTGGTGGATCACCCCGTTCTCGCCGGTGCAGGCGTTCTTCATCGCCCTGCTGATCAACCTGCTGGGCTTTGCCGGCGGCATCGTGATGTCGGCGATCAAGCGCGACCGGGGCGTGAAGGACTGGGGCCACATGATCGAAGGCCACGGCGGCATGCTCGACCGCATCGACTCGGTGTGTTTCGCGGCGCCGATCTTCTTCCACCTGGTGCGTTACTGGTGGACCTGAACGCAGGCAGTTGATATCAAAATGATTTCAAACTGTTGCAAGGTTTTATCGCGTCAAGGCGGGTCCTGGCACCCGCCGTCTTTTCAACTCAGTCGAAAAAAGCCTGAGAGGCCTGATCCAGAGCGGTTACATCGAAAAACCTACGACCGCACACAGCGCCGGCAGCGGCCCTGCCCGACTCAGAAAGATGCATTTCCCAAGGTTTTTTTCGAACCGCATCTCGTCTTTGGCATCTGTTGTGGGTAGTTTGCGTTCGGCAAGGAGACGTTGGCGCGATTTTTTTGTGCAGGACGCACGGAATTACTCAGAGGCTTCACCTTTATGAACCGCAGGAATCTCCTCAAAGCATCGATGGCGCTGGCGGCTTATAGCACCCTGCCAGCCTCGGGACTTTTTGCTGCGCGCGCCCTCGCCGCTGCAGCGGACGGCAAAAGCGAACCGTTCGACTTCGACTGGTTGAAGAAGCACGCCAAGGATCTGGCCGGCAAGACTTACGTGAGCACCAAGCAGGTGCTGCCACCGGTGCTGGCCGACATGACGCCGCAGCAGTTCAACGCCATCCGCTACGACCCTGAGCATTCCCTGTGGCGCGAGCTCAAGGGCCAGCTCGACGTGCAGTTCTTCCACGTCGGCATGGGCTTCAAGACACCGGTGCGCATGTACAGCGTCGACACCAAGGCCAAGACCGCGCGGGAAGTGCACTTCCGTCACGAGCTGTTCAACTACGAAAGCAGCGGCATCGACAAGAACAAGGTCACCGGCGACCTCGGCTTCGCCGGCTTCAAACTGTTCAAGGCGCCGGAAATCGCCGTCCACGACATCGTCTCGTTCCTCGGCGCCAGCTATTTCCGTGCGGTGGACTCCACCAAGCAGTACGGCCTTTCGGCCCGTGGCCTGGCCATCGACAGCTACGCCAAGCGCCAGGAAGAATTCCCCGACTTCACCAAGTTCTGGTTCGAAGCGCCGGCCAAGAACGCCACGCGCTTCGTGGTCTACGCGCTGCTGGACTCGCCGAGCGCCACCGGCGCCTACCGCTTCGACATCGACTGCCAGGCCAACCAGGTGGTGATGGATATCCAGGCGGACATCAACGCGCGGACCGACATCGAGCAGCTGGGCGTGACACCGATGACCAGCATGTTCAGCTGCGGCACTCACGAGCGCCGCATGTGCGACAGCATCCACCCGCAACTGCACGACTCCGACCGCCTGTCGATGTGGCGTGGCAACGGCGAGTGGATCTGCCGACCGCTGAACAACCCTGCCAAGCTGCAGTTCAACGCCTTCGCCGACAAGGACCCCAAGGGCTTCGGCCTGGTGCAGTACGACCATGACTTCGCCAGCTACCAGGACACCGTGGTGTGGTACAGCCGCCGCCCGAGCCTGTGGGTCGAGCCGACCACCGCCTGGGGCGAAGGCGAGGTCAGCCTGCTGGAAATCCCCACCACCGGCGAGACCATGGACAACATCGTGGTGTTCTGGACGCCGAAGAACAAGGTCAAGGCCGGTGACTCGCTCAACTATGGCTACAAGCTGTACTGGAGCGCCCTGCCACCGGTGAGCACGCCGCTGGCGCAGATCCACGCCACCCGCTCGGGCATGGGCGGCTTCCTGGAAGGCTGGGCACCGGGCGAGCACTACCCGAAAACCTGGGCGCGGCGCTTCGCAGTGGACTTCCACGGCGGCGGCATCGACCGCCTGCCCGAGGGCGTAGGCATCGAGCCGGTGCTCACCGTGTCCCACGGCAAGACCCAGGACTTCAACATCCAGTACCTGCCGGACATCAAGGGCTACCGGGTGATCTTCGACTGGGTGCCAGACAGCGATTCGGTGGAGCCGGTGAACATGCGCATGTTCATCCGTTCCCGCGACCGCACCCTCAGCGAGACCTGGTTGTACCAGTACTTCCCGCCAGCACCAGACAAGCGCAAGTACCCGTAAGCCTGAACCAGGCACCCCGTGCGCGCGGTGTAAGCCGCAACCACGGCGGGGCCTGGCTGTTCTTTTCGTCCCGGCGGATTTGACAGGTCGCCCATCAGCGACTGTTATACAGGCCTGTCACGCCGTTGGAGCCTTCGCTCCCGACACCCCCGCTCATACCTGATTCCCTTCCTGCATCGTCCGCACCGGCGGCCGGTGGGCGGTAGCGTTGCCGTCCCTGCCAGCCCGTGTTCATCTGCCCGAAAGGCCAACACATGACCTTATCCCCTGCCCGTGGCGCCGATGGCCGCCGCCGGTCGATCCTGGCGTTCGACCTTTCCACGTTGGTCACCTGGGTCGCCATCAGCCTATTGGTGGTCGAGACCTTCTCCGGAGCCCTGCGCTACTACCTCGACCTTGCCGGCCTGGGCCCGCTGCTGTACCTGCCCAAGGCGGCCTGCGTGCTGATGTTCGGCCTGGCGCTGCTGCGTCTGCGCGCCGGGCCGCTGTTCTGGTTGTGCCTGCTGGGCTGGCTGCTCTCGGCCCTGCTGGGCATGCTGCATGGCGCCAGCCTGCAGAACCTCGCCTTCAGCCTGTTCGCCATCAGCCCGCTGCTGTTCGGCCTGGTGCACAGCCCGATGCTGCTGGCGCGGCGCCGGTTGCTGGGCTGGAGCATTGCCCTGTGCCTGCTGGCCAGCCTGGCCGGGCTGCTGCTGGACAAGTACGGCCAAGTGCCGTGGAAGGGCTACAGCTACAACCTCGGCAGCACCGAACTCAGCGGCAACACCGCCTGGAGCGCCGACGACCAGGACCGCGTCGCCGGCTTCGCCCGGGTGTCGAACATCCTCTCCAACCTGATCGCCTTCTACAGCCTGTTCCTGCTGCTGTTCATCCGCTCCCTGCTGCTGCGTCTGCTGCTCTGTGCAGCGGCCCTGGTGGCCATCGTGCTGACCACCAGCAAGGCACCGGCCGGCGCCTTCGCCCTGACCCTGGGCCTGCTGCTGATCCTGCGCCTGGCCTGGACCTGCCGCGCGCTGTTCGTGCTGGCCGTGGGCATGGGCCTGCTGCTGCCGGCACTGGGGCTGCTGCAAGACTTCGACGCGCACACCGTGAGCCAGGGCGGCAGCTCGCTGGCCTCGCTCTACGACCGCCTGAACAACACCTGGCCCAACCTGTTCAACGCCATGAGCCGCGAAGGCTGGGGCTACACCGGTGCCGGCTTCGGCATGGTCGGCAGCACCATGGCGCTGTTCCCGGTGCCCGGTGCGGGTGTGCTGCTGGGCATGGACAACAGCGCCCTGTACCTGTGGGCCATGTTCGGCGCAGCGGGCCTGCTGCTCTACAGCCTGCAAGTGCCGATGTTCTGCAGCCTGCTCGACGACCGCAGCCGGGTCGGCCACATGTTGCTGTCCATCGGCTTCTGCTGGTGCCTGATCGGCTGGACCACCGACATGTTCGAGATCGCCGGCGCCAACCTGTTCATCGGGCTGGTGATCGGCTACGCCGTCAGCGACCGACTCCTCGAACAGACTGCGCCGAGTTCCGCGGCGGCCCCCCACCCCCTGCCCTACGAGGCCTTGCGCTGATGACCTTCCCGCTCTCCCGAGCCGGCCTGGCACTGCTGGTCGGCTTGTCCCTGCAAACTGCCCAGGCTGAACCGCCGCCCTTCATCCTCGGCATCTCGACCCACCTGATGAACATCGAGCGACCGTTGGCCCAGCCCTTGGGCCTGGCCGCCGAAGCCGGCTTCACCGCCGTCAAGGACGACGTGTTCTGGTCCACCGCCGAGCCAACGCGCAACCACCTGCGCATCATCCCGCAGTGGCGCCGCTACCTCAGCCAGGCGCAGAGCCTGCAACTGGAGCGTCTGGCCATCCTCGGCTACAGCACCCAGTTCCACGACAACGCCAAGCCGCGCACGCCGGAGGTCACCGGGCCGTTCCTCAACTACGTGGACTACGTCAGCCGGCAACTGGGCAACCGCGTGAGCTACTACGAAATCTGGAACGAATGGGACCTGCAGGCGCCCCGTGACCGCCAGTTGGCCCTGGACTACGCCGCACTGGTGAACAAGGCCGCGCCGGTGATCCGCGCCAACACCCGCGGCGCACCTGGCCCCGAGGCGCGCATTCTGGCGGGTGCGGTGACTCCCGAAGGCATGGACAACGGCTTCGCCGACCAACTGATCGTCAGCGGCGCGCTGGAGCAGGTCGACGGCCTGTCCATTCACCCCTACGTGCACTGCTCGGCCAACGACGGCAATACCCCGGAAGCCTGGCAGTCCTGGGTCAGCGCCTTCGAAGAGAACCTGCGCAACAAGGCTGGGCGCAACGTGCCGATCTACCTCACCGAGGTGGGCTGGCCCAGCCATCAGGGCCCCTGCGGCAAGAGCGAGATGACCCAAGCGCTGTACATGGCGCGCATCTGGTTTCTGGCGCGGACCATCCCCAACGTCAAGGGCATGTGGTGGTACGACCTGTACAACGACGGGCCGGACCGCCACGACCAGGAGCACAACTTCGGCATCCTCGCCGAAGACCTGTCGCCCAAGCCGGCCTGGACCATGATGAAAGCCATCGCCCCGGTGGTGCGCGACTTCGCCTTCGACGCCCAGGCCAGCGAGCTGTCCGAACGCCTTTACCAGCTGTACTTCCAGCGCGGCGACCAACGCCTGCTGGTGGCCTGGGCCATCGGCAAGCCGCAGCAACGCGAGGTGCTCAGCCACGGCCCGGTGCAAGGCCCGGTGCGCATGCTCGACACCCTGCAGGCCGAGCGCGGAGAGATCGCTACCGAACAGAACTGGCAATGCGCCTCCGGGCGTTGCTACGCCTCGGTGCTGCTGACCCGTTACCCGAAGATCATCCGCCTCACCCCTTGACCCCTCCCAACCTGCCGGCACCTGCCCATGGACTTCAGAAAAGATATCAACGGCCTGCGCGCCCTGGCGGTGCTCGCCGTGCTGCTGTACCACTTCCGTCCCGCCTGGCTGCCCGGTGGCTTCGCCGGAGTGGACGTGTTCTTCGTGATCTCCGGCTACCTGATTACCGGGATCATCCTGCGCGGCCTGAACACCGGACGCTTCAGCCTGGTGGCCTTCTATCGCTCGCGGGTGCGACGTATCGTGCCGGCGCTGGCGGTGCTGTGCATGGCCCTGCTGGTCGGCGGCTGGTTCTACCTGCTGCCGCTGGACTACGCCGCGCTGGGCAAGCACGTGGCGAGCAGCCTGGGCTTCGTGTCCAACATCGTCTACTGGCGGGAGGCCGGCTACTTCACCGCCAACGCCCACGAGAAATGGCTGCTGCACACCTGGTCGCTGTCGGTGGAGTGGCAGTTCTACCTGTTGTATCCGCTGGCGCTGTTGCTGCTCAAACGCCTGGTTGGCCTGCGGGCGCTGCGTGGCTGGGTCCTCGCCGGCTGCCTGGCCAGCCTGGCGCTGTGCCTGTTCGCCGCGCCGCGCTGGCCGGAAGCGGCCTTCTACCTGCTGCCGACCCGTGCCTGGGAGCTGCTGCTCGGCGCGGTGGCCTGCCTGTTCCCCCTGCGCCTGCCGACCCGCGGGCAGCGCTGGCTGGAGCGCGCCGGACTGGCGATGATCCTGGCGGGCTTCGGCCTGATGCAGGCCAGCCAGGGCTGGTCCGCCTACCTGGTACTGCTGCCGGTGCTGGGCACCTGGGCAGTGATCGCCGCCGCTCGGCAAGGCTCCTGGCTGACCGCCAATCCGGCGGCGCAGTGGCTGGGCCGGCTGTCCTATTCGCTGTACCTGTGGCACTGGCCGGTGGTGGTGGCGATGAACTACGCCGGCTGGCTGGACAACCCCCTCAGCGTGCTGGCCGGCATGGGCCTGGCCCTGCTGCTGGGCCAGGCTTCGTACCGGCTGGTGGAAACCGGTGGTCGCGGTGCAGGCCCGCGTCTGCAGCCCGTGCCGCTGGCGACCCTGACCCTGCTGGCCTTCATCGGCGCCAGCGGCATTTTCGCTTCCGCCGGCGCGGTGACCGCGCTGCGCAGCATCAGCACCTCCGACCGCGCACGCTTCATTCAGGATTACGCCGACCGCCAGAACCAGCTGTACGAGCCGTACTGGCTCAAGTGCGACGCCTTTTCGGCATTCACCCAGCGCGGCCAGTCCGGCATCGACGAGTCCTGCGTCCGTCGACGAGGCGCCGGCGGCGTGTTCCTGTGGGGCGACTCCCACGCCCAGGCTTTGTCGCTGGGACTGCGCACGCAACTGCAAGCGGGCACGCCGTTCTACCAGGTGACCTCGGCCAGCTGCCCGCCCGGCCTCACCGCGCCCCTGCAACAGGGCGCCGTGGGCCAGGCCTGCGTGTATGCCACCGAGCTGGCCTGGCGCAGCATCGAACGGCTGCGCCCGAGCATCGTGGTCATGGCGCAGAAGGACGGCCACGACCGCACCCCATGGAACGACATCGCCGCTCGCCTGCAAGGCTACGGCGTACGCCAGGTGGTGCTGGTCGGGCCGGTACCGCAATGGAGCCCATCGCTGCCCAGCGTCATTGCCAACCGCCATTGGGGGCTGGACGCCTCGCACATTCAGGATCGCGCGCTGGATCGGCACCTGCTCGACGTGGACCGGGCCCTCCGCCGCCAGATCGACCCCGCGCGGGTGCAGTTCGTCTCGCTGCTCGACAAGCTGTGCGACGCCAGCGGCTGCCTGGTGCGCCTGGGCGGCAACGACCAGTTGCTGCAGATCGACGATGGCCACTTGAGCGCCGAGGGCTCGATGTATGTGGTGCGCCAGTGGCTGTTGCCCCAGCTGCAACCGGCGCAGGGGGGCTGAAGCACCGGCCGTCGGCTGCTCGAACACGGCATCGACATACAGGGTTTCCAGGCCTTTCACATCTCTGCCATGCTGGCCCGTCAGGATGATCCGCCTCGCACACCAGGAAGGTAATAGGCCATGGGATTTCGCACTCTGATCGCTGCATGCACACTGGCTTGCCTGCCGGGTTTCGCCACGGCCCAGGCCTGGCTGGCGGGCGGGTCCGAGTGGCATCCATTCAGCTACAGCGACGCGCAGCAGCAGATGCAGGGCATTGCCGTGGACATCGTCCGTGAAGTGCTGGCCCAGGCGGGTATCCAGGCGCGCTTCGTGTCTTACCCGGCCAACCGCATGCAGGTCATGCTCGAACGCGGCCAGCTGGACCTCAGCTACGCCGAATCACGTGCCTGGCAAAACTATGAGGTCGCCGACCAGTACGTGTTTTCCGAGCCCTACATGAAGGTGCGCGAGTACCTGTTCTTCGCCCGCAACAACCCGGCCGCCGATAAATCCATCGATGCCCTGCAGAACCTGACCATTGGCATGGTGCGCGGCTATACCTACAAACGCCTGGATGCCGCGTTCGCCTCCCAGCGCCTGATGAAGCTGGAAACCTCGCAGGACATCGCCCTGTTCGATCTGCTCGACACCGGCCGGGTGGACGCCGTGGCGATGGTCGACGATCTCTACACCTACCTGACCGCGACCCACCACATCGACCCGAGCCGCTTCCGCCGTGGCGCGCAGCTCAGCGAAGCGCCGCTGTCGATCATGCTGCAGCGCAAGCACGCCGAACGCTTGCCCGCCATCGACCAGGCGATCCGGCACATGCAGGACAGCGGCGAGATCGCCCGCATCCTCGACGCCCACATGCCGGCGCGCACGGCCGTGGCCTGTAACACCCAGGACCCGGCCTGCTGACCCTGTGCAGCTCAGAACCGCGGCTTGAGCGCGGTCCAGTCGGGCCGGTATTTCTGCATCTGGGTCACATCGTTGCGCGAACGGATACCGCAGCTGTGGTACTGGTCATTGAGCTTGCCCAACTGGTCGTAGTCCAGCTCAACGCCCAGCCCCGGCGCATCGCGCAGGGCCACACAGCCATCGACAATGGGTAATTTGCCGCCCTTGATGACTTCTTCGTCCGGTTCCTGCCAGGGGTAATGGGTGTCGCAGGCATAGGCCAGGTTCGGCACGGCTGCGGCAACGTGGGTCATGGCCATCAGGCTGATGCCCAAGTGCGAATTGGAATGCATCGACACGCCCAGGCCGAAGGTGTCGCACAGGCGTGCCAGGACCTGCGTATCACGCAGGCCGCCCCAGTAATGGTGGTCGGCCAGGACGATCTGCACGCTGTTCAGCGCCACACTGCGGCGGAACTCGTCGAAATCGGTGACCACCATGTTGGTCGCCAGTGGCACCCCCGTGCGCCGATGCACCTCGGCCATGCCCTCCAGGCCCGGGCATGGATCTTCGTAGTATTCCAGGGCATCGCCCAGCGCCTCGGCCATGCGCAGCGAGGTGTCCACCGACCAGTTGCCGTTCGGGTCGATGCGCATCGGCGCCTGAGGAAAGGCTTCGCGCAGCGCCTTGATGCACGCCACCTCATGTTCCGGGCCAAGCAGCGTGCCGGCCTTGAGCTTGATGCTCTTGAAGCCGTTCTCTTCGATCATGGTGCGCGCCTGAGCGACGATCTGCTGCGGGCTGATGGCTTCGCCCCAGCGGTCAGGCTTGTAGGGCGAGCCGATGTGCTCGGCGTACTTGAAGAACAGGTAGGCGCTGAACGGTACTTCGCGGCGCACCGCCCCACCGAGCAGGTTGACCAGCGGCATGTCCAGCGAGCGCGCCTGCAGGTCGAGAAACGCCACCTCGAAGGCCGAGTAGGCATTGGCCACCTGCTTGCTCGGGTGCGAGCCTGGCGCCAGCTCGGCTCCGGCACTGGCCGGCTGCAGGCCGGCGACGGTCTTCACCACCCGCGCACGCAGGCCGTTGAGGTCGAAGGGGTCCAGCCCCACCAGGCTGCCCTGCATGGCCTGCAGCACCGCCAGCACCGGTGCATCGCCATAGCTCTCGCCCAGGCCGATGAGGCCGCTGTCACTCTCGACCTCGATGATCGAGCGCAGCGCATAGGGCTCGTGGATGCCACTGGCATTGAGCAGGGGGGCGTCGCGAAAGGCGATAGGCGTGACACGGACCTGTTTGATCTTCATGAATAGGCGGCTCCGGTAAGCAGGAAAAAGGCCGACCGGGCAGCGCGCCACCCGGCGGAACAAGCGAGAGGGATCAGGCCGGGGTGGCGCGTGGCGCCGGGGTGGCCCCCTTGCCCTGGCCCTTGCGGGTACGGGTCATGAACACCAGGATGCCGGCCAGCAGCGACACCACGGCCAGGCCGATCAGGCCACCCTGGATCGAGCCGGTGCTCTGTTCCAGATAGCCGAACGTCGCGGGCGCCACGAACCCTCCAAGGCTGCCCACCGAGTTGATCAGCGCGATGACCCCGGCGGCGATGCGCGCATCCAGGTAGGCCTGGGGAATCGGCCAGAACAGCGACGAAGCCGCCTTGAAACCGATGGCCGCGAAGCAGATCGCCACGAAGGAAAACACCGGCCCGCCCAGGGTGGACATGAACAGCCCGATGGCGGCAATGACGAAGGCCGCCGAGGCCCAGGCCTGCTGCCACTTGAAGCGCGCCGCCAGGCTGGCGAAGGCGTACATCGCCAGCACCGAGATGATCCACGGGATGGAGTTGAACAGCCCGACCTGGAAATCGCCCAGCCCGCCCATCGAGCGGATGATGCTCGGCAACCAGAAGGTGCAGCCGTAGATGGTCAGCGAGATGGCGAAGTACAGGAAGCAGAACAGCAGGATCTGCGGGTCGCGCAGCAGATGCAGGGCCGAGTGCCGCACCTCGCCGCCGCCGACGGCCTGCTCACGCTGGCGCTGCTCTTCGGCGATGCACTCGGTCAGCGCCTGGCTTTCTGCCTGGCTGAGCCATTTCGCATCCTTGGGCAGCGAATCGAGCCAGAACCACACGAAGCCACACAGCAGCACCGAGAACATGCCCTCGATGAAGAACATCCACTGCCAGCCATGCATGCCCAGCCCCTGGATGTTCAACAGCGCGCCAGACAGCGGGCCGGAAATGATTGAGGCAATCGCCGAACCACTGAGAAAGATCGCCATGGCCTTGCCGCGTTCGCCGGCCGGCAGCCACTGGGTGAAGTAATACACCACGCCGGGAAAGAACCCGGCCTCGGCCACGCCGAGCAGGAAGCGCAGGATGTAGAACCAGGTCTCGTTGGGCACGAAGGCCATCGCCGTGGCCACTACGCCCCAGGTGAACATGATGCGGGTCAGCCAGACCTTGGCGCCGAAGCGCTGCAGGAGGATGTTGGACGGCACTTCGAACAGTGCATAGCCAATGAAGAACAGGCCGGCGCCCAGGCCGTAGGCCGCAGCACCGATACCCAGATCGCTCTCCAGGTGGCTGCGCACGAAGCCGATATTCACTCGGTCGATGTAGTTGACGATGAACATCACCACGAACAGCGGCAGCACGTGGCGTTTGACCTTGGCCACCGCACGGGCGACCAGCTCGGGGTCTGCTGGGGAAAGGACGGTATTCAAGGGACGACTCCATGTGATTGTTGTTGTGGAGATGCGTCGATCATGTACCCGGCTATTGTTTCCGTCTAATCTAGTCTGGCTCTTGATTGATACCCGGAAAATATCAATGTTTGAACTCGCCCAGCTGCGCTGCTTTGCTACGGTGGCCACCGAGCTGAACTTCCGCCGTGCCGCCGAACGCCTGAACATGACCCAGCCACCGTTGAGCCGGCAGATCCAGTTGCTGGAGCACAACCTGGGTATCGAGCTGTTCACCCGCAGCACCCGCAGCGTGGCCCTGACCGCCGCCGGCCGGGCCTTTTTCATCGAAGCCCAGCACCTGCTGGAACGCGCCGAGCAGGCGGCGCTGGCAGCCAAGCGCTTCGCCAGCGGCGACATCGGTTCGGTGAGCATCAGCTTCGTTGGCAGCGCCGTGTATGAATTCCTGCCCAGGGTCATCGCCGAAGCCCGGCTCAACCAGCCGCAGGTGAAGATCGCCCTCAGCGAAATGAACACCGCGCAGCAGCACGAGGCGCTGCGTGCCCGGCGCATCGACCTGGGCATCGTCCGTGCGCCCTTGCTGCAACCGGGCTACGAGAGCGAATGCCTGGTACGCGAGCCGTTCGTGCTCGCCGTGCCTGCCAGCCACCCGCTGGCCAGCGCGCCACAGGTGACGGTTCGCGACCTGGCCGGTGTGCCCTTCCTGATGTATTCCCACTCGGCCTACCCGCCATTCAACGAACTGCTCACCGGCATGTTCCGCTCCGCCGGCGTTGCCCCGGAATACGTGCAGTGGCTGGGCTCTTCGCTGACCATCCTGGCGCTGGTCAACGCCGCCATGGGCCTGGCCCTGGTGCCGCGCTGCGCCACCAACGTGGTGTTCCGTGACGTAGTGTTCCGCGACATCGACCTGGACGAAGGCATCCAGAGCGAACTGCATCTGGTGTGGCGCAGCGACAACGACAACCCGGCGTGCCGGATGCTGCTGGAAGCCATTCGCGCGGCGGTGCATAACGGCTGACGAGTGGTTGCCGGTCATCAATTGAGTCTAGCGCTGGGGCGTAGCCTGGCATTTCTGCCAGTCGCCAGACTCACGCCCTGGGTTGATCGTTCGAATTTCTCATCCGAGTGACCTGGCCATGAGCACCACTTCCCCCGCCACCCAGCACTATCACTATGATGCACTCGACCGCCTGGCCAGCCGTTCTAACGCTGAACGGCCTGTCGCACCCGGCTTCTTCTACTGCGGAACGCGCCTGGCCACCGAAATCGAAGGGCACGCTCGGACGATCCTGTTTCACGCCAGAAACAGGCTGCTGGCACAGCGGCGCGATAACGTCTTGCAAATCGGCACGACCTTGCTGGGCAGTGATCAACCAGGCTCTGTGACCCACAGCCTGAGCGCAACGCAACAACGAGTCTTCGCTTATATGCCCTATGGCGCCCGGCATCCTCTATGGGTGCCCGAAGGTCTGTCCGGCTTCAAGGGGGAACGGTTGGAACCGATGACGGCACATTACTTGTCGGGTAACGGCTACCGGGCGTTCAACCCTGTATTGATGAGATTCCACAGCCCGGACAGCCTGAGTCCATTCGGGGAGGGCGGATTGAACGAATATGCGTACTGTGCAGGGGATCCGATCAATCGGGCCGATCCTGAGGGGCACATGTTCCAAGCGGTGATGACCGCTCTCAGCGACTTTTTTCCCAGCCAATCAAGACAGAAATTCAAAGTCATTGCGCCGGGCATCATCGGTTTCGAAAAACCTTACGGGAAGCGCAAGACGTTCAGCATCGTCAGCCATGGCGTGGCGGAACCATTGGATGGTTACCATCCGCTGATCACAAGTGATGAACGGCTGGTCAGCCCGATGATATTGCGCGACAGGCTGGCGAGTTCCGGAATCGATCTCAGCCAGTACGAGCGAATACGCCTGATGTCCTGCTACTCGGCAAACGGCGCGAATCCCTTTGCCGCACAACTGTCGAAACTGACCCAAAAGCCGGTGAAGGGCTACAGGGGCGTAGTGTCCGTCGCTGGCAGTCACCACATCGAAAACAACAGGCGTGTTCGCCAACTTTCTCAACATGAATACGAATACAGTGGCCAGATCAGGGCCATCAAGATAAGTCTGCCCGGCGCATTGAACGAAAGACTGCCCTTCACCTACAAACCCGTCATTTTCAATCCCTGAGCCTCATTCCAGCGGCAGCCCGTCGTCCGTCCCCAGGCAACCGAAACAGCACACCCATGCAAGCCATACGCCCAGCCATGAACCATAGTGAATTCCCGCAGCGCGCCTGCGGTCACTCCTTCTCACCCGCCTATCAGTGGAGCCTGTCATGAGCACATTCGTCACCCGCGATGGAACCGAGATCTATTACAAGGACTGGGGGTCGGGCAAACCCGTGCTGTTCAGCCATGGTTGGCCGCTGGACGCCGACATGTGGGAATACCAGATGCACTACCTGAGCAGCCGCGGGTATCGCACCATCGCCTTCGACCGTCGCGGTTTCGGGCGCTCCGGCCAGCCGTGGGAAGGCTATGACTACGACACCTTCGCCGACGACATCGCCGACCTGATCGAACACCTGGACCTCAAGGAAGTCAGCCTGGTGGGCTTCTCCATGGGTGGCGGCGATGTGTCGCGCTACATCGGCAAGTACGGCACCTCGCGCGTAGCCAAGTTGGCGCTGCTGGGCGCCGTTACGCCGATCTTCGGCAAGACCGCCGACCACCCCGAGGGCGTC
The DNA here is from genome assembly GCF_913777995.1 of uncultured Pseudomonas sp. Taxonomy (GTDB): domain Bacteria; phylum Pseudomonadota; class Gammaproteobacteria; order Pseudomonadales; family Pseudomonadaceae; genus Aquipseudomonas. The sequence continues at coordinate 41,877 of NZ_CAJYVE010000013.1, forward strand.
GAGCAGGCCGTGTTCGACGGCATTCGTGACGGCCTGCTCAAGGATCGCGCGCAGTTCATCGCCGACTTCAGCACCCCCTTCTACGGCCTGGATAACGGCCAGAAGGTCTCTGACGGCGTACTGACCCAGACCCTCAACATCGCCCTGCTGGCCTCGCTCAAGGGCACTGTCGATTGCGTGACCGCCTTCGCCGGGACCGACTTCCGCCCTGACATGGCCAAGGTCGACGTGCCGACCCTGGTGATCCATGGCGACGCCGACAAGATCGTGCCGCTGGAAGCCACCGGCAAGCTCGCCGCGCAGATGATTCCCGGCGCCGAACTCAAGGTCTACGCCGGTGCACCGCACGGCTTCGCGGTGACCCACGCGCAGCAGCTGAACGAAGACCTGCTGGCCTTCGTCGGCGGCTGATACCGCCAGGCAGGGAACCTGGCCCCTGATCGTCACTCCAAGCAGCACGAACACGGATGACGAACGGATGGTCATGTCCCCTGCCCCTTCATGGAGGCCCGCATGCCGGGCCCGCTAGACCGCCTGCGGGACTGGCTGACGCGCACCCCGCCGCAGCCGCCCCAGCCCTGCGTCACGCCGGCTCAGACCCCGCCTCCTGGCGTGGCTGATATCGAGGGGCTGCTGGCCTTCCTGCCCCGCCTGTACCCCGGCGGCGTCGCCATCGACCCTTTCCAGAATGCACCCGCTGAGCAATGGCCGGTGTACGTCCAAGACGTCGATGCCTTTTTCCAGGCTGCTGGCCAGGAATGCTGGATCGACTACCGCTACGGGGATGCCAATCCAGGCGACATGCTCGAGCACCCCGAGCAGATTGCCCAGGCCTCTCTCGAACAGATCAAGAGCCTGCTGACCTGGTGCGTCCGTGGCGAACGTTTCTGCTACGGCCATCATGGCGCGGTCATCCAGAACGGCGCCGTTCTGGCCATCCTGCAACGCCTGCAAGTCATACGGAATAGCTTGGATCACCAGGCCCCTCACCCCAGGAACCGACCATGAAATACGACGATGCCTCTTGGCATTACGAAGGCGACTTTCCCGAAGAACTGCCACCCGAAGCCGGCGCCACCCATATCGGGCTGTTCCTCGCCTGGCTGCTGAACCACGACCACGCCAGCGAAGAACTGCTCGAAGACGCCAGCGATCAGGTGCAGGCGCTCCAAGCCCGGCAGATCACTGGCGCACAGCTGTTGATGAGTACGCTGGACGGCAAGTTTCTCGCCCAGGACCTGGACGATACCGGCAACGCCTTCGCCCTGGCCTACTACCAGGGCCAAGATGATGACAGCCGGTATTTCGACGATTACCTGCTGGTATTCGATGACCAGGAAACCATCTATCACGTGGAAGACAGCTGGGAAAGTTACGAACGGCTGGCCAGCGTGATCGATGAACGCTTCGCCGCCTGGAACGCCCAGGGCCGGCCGCAGTACCTGCCTTGACCCTCACAGAAGGCCCCAGCATGTCCATCGTCGACACCTACCTCAACGGCCTGTACCAGGCCCTGCCTGCCGAAGAACTGCAACAGCTGCAGCTCAGCCACGGCGCCTCCCCCACCGACCTGCAAGCGCTACAGGCGGCTTATCCACAGGTGCCGGCCAGCCTGCTGGAGCTGCTCGGGCGTATCGACGGTACTCACTACCGCGAGTATCCAGGCGGTGAGATCTGCGTGCTGATCCTCGGCTCGGATGTCTTCGAGTACCCCTACTACCTCAGCTCCGTGGCGCAGATCCTCGAAGAAGCCGGAAAGTACAGGGACAGCATCGCCGAGATCTACGAGGCGTACCTCGACGAAGACCCTGAACTGCTCGGCGCAGGCATCGACCCGCAGGTGCCAATGAACCGCCGCCTGTGTTTTTCCCACTGCATGAACAACGGCGGCACCTCACGCCTGTACCTGGACTTCGACCCGGCGCCAGGCGGCAGCGTCGGCCAGGTCGTGCGCTTTTTGCACGACCCGGACAGCTACGTGGTGATCGCCAGCAGCTTCGATGAGTACCTGCAGGGGCTGATTGACCAGAATTACGAGTTCATTTTTGAGGATGAGTAGACCGCCTGAACCGCTTATCCACCAAGCCCAATATTGATCAGTTAGACCGGGTAGGAGCGGCTTCAGCCGCGAAGCGAGCGCATGTTCACCACAGATGCAGTGAATTTTCTGGCGCTTTCGCGGCTAAAGCCGCTCCCACCGGAGCACATGCCGCTTAATCGAACCTTGTTGCCATTAGGCCAACAGCTACCCTTTACAGAATCGTGACCGATCAGTGCAATAGCCGAATTTTCACGGACGATACAAGGATTTTTTCATGGCCGAAAAGCTGCGCTCGCCCCGCGGCGACCTGCTCCGCGCAATGGTTTTTGCCCCATTGGGTTTTTGTCTGCTGTTTCTCACGTTCGTACTTGTCCACAACCAGCTGGACTTTCTAGCCCACGCGCAACGTGCCGAAGGGCAGGTCAGCGCCCTGAATGCGGGCGGCAGCCACCCGCAAATCGACTTCACCGACGCCCACGGCAAGGCATTCAGTTACCCGCAAAACGGCTTTATCTGGGGTTATGAAGTCGGCGACCGGGTGACGGTTTTGTATCGGCCTGAAAACCCTGACGTCTCGGCGATCATCGAGGCCAACGGCGTGTTATGGGCTTGGAGCCTGGTGGCGGGCTTGCTGGGTATCCTGTTTGCCGCTGGAGGCATCTATCACCTGATGGCATGGATTCGCCATCGCCGCCAGGCTTAGTCAGGGGTCTTCACACAGACAAAAATGGCATTGCCGCCAGCCCCCTGCCAAGGGGTGATCCTTTCGTAGTCGTGCTCGAACACATGAACATCGAACCGCGGCTGCAACAGCGCCTGCAACTCCACGAAGCTGGCAGCCACCATCGGATGTTCATCCTCCCAGGTCTGGGTCGTGCCCTCGTGTGTCTTGTCGATCCGCAAGCGCAGCGACTGCCTTTCGCCTTCGCCCGGATAGTGCCAGGCGGAGCCGAAGGCAAACTGGCTACCTTCGTGATTGACCTTATGCCCCACGAACGAACGGTTATCGATCTTGTACTTATCCACAGCGTTGAAGCAGAACACGCCCCCCTCGCCTAGCGCCTCATGCACCCGGCCAATGCAAGCGTCGAGGCGTTCGATACCGGCGTTGTAGTGGATGGAATACAAGAAGCAAGTGACCAGATCCAGCGGCTCGTCCACGGTGAAGTCACCCATGTCCAGACAGGCGAAGCGGGCTTCCGGGCAACGCTGCGCGGCGATATCGAGCATCGGTTGGTTGATGTCCAGGCCGGCACTGCGGTAGCCGAAATCGAGAAAGTGACGAATATGCGGCCCGGTGCCACAGGCCAGGTCCAGATGCCTGGCGCCTTGATTGCCGAACAACTGATGAAGCCTGCGAATACCCTGGCTCTGCGCCCGATAGTCGATGTCGGCACACATCAGGTCGTAGTAGCCAGACAGGTCGGTATACAGCGCATTGGTCGTCATGGAGAGCCAGTAGGTTGGGTAAGGGTGAGGGGCGCGGGATCATACCTCAAGGGCTGTGGACAGTTGACGAATGAAACCCGATAAAAATGCCCGCATGGTTAAGATCGGTCTGCGGGCGTTTTTATGTCTGGTGGGATCGATTTCTTACGCGATGCCGTGGCGAATTGTGGATAACTTATTCCACCGTCTTCGGCTTGTGCAGGATGCGCGGCAGTCTGGGACCGTTGAAGCGTGCTCGCGATAGCTGCTTCACCTTCACTCTAAATGCGGTGAGTTACCGACCTTTTCGCACGCCAGCTTGTTCAACAAAGTCTGAGGGCGCCCAACTGATCCGTATTGAGGCCGAGAGGGATGGTGAACATTCCTTTGCGGAATGTTCCAGCTTTCTTATTTATCGCTTTTTCTACCACGACAGAATGTCGACCATGGGACACCAACAACCATAAGAAAAAGGAGTGGCCCATGACTGCATTAGCCTCTACGGAGGTCGCTGCCAAAGTGGCCAGGACCCGCTATCGCTGGGTAATCCTGGCAGTCATCGTGATCGTGTACATGCTGGCGGCGGCTGATCGCGCGAACATCGGCATCGCGCTGCCCTACATCCAGAAGGAGTTCGGCGCGAGCAATGCCCAGGCCGGGCTGCTGGTCAGTGCGTTCTTCCTGTTCTACTCGCTGGGGCAGATCCCGGCAGGACTGCTGCTCAGCAAAATGAGTGTGAGGGTCGTGGCCCCGGTGTCCATCGCGCTGACCTCGGCGGTGACCCTGCTCATCGGCACGGCCCACAATATCGGCATGCTGAAGATCTACCGGTCGGCGCTTGGCGTTGCAGAAGCCGCGTTGCCTTTGTCGATGCTCAGCACCATCAACCGCTGGTTTCCCCCTGGAGAGAAAGGCCTGGCCACCGGTGCCTTTCTGTCGGCTGCCAAGATGGGCGCTGTGATCGCCCCGCCGATAGGCGCCGCACTGATTCTCTGGGACGGCTGGCGGACCATGTTCTTTGCCTTCGCCGTGCCCGGCATTCTGCTGGCACTGCTGTGGTGGTGGCTGGTCCCCAACTCACCACGCTCAAGCCAACGAGTGAATGAGGCCGAAGCCAGCTACATCGAGCAGTCGGACCCTGTGGATAAAGCCAAAGCCGCCAGCCAGGCTCAGAAAAGCCTGGGGGTACTGGATAAAGTGCTGCGCTACCAGCCGGTGAAGCCATTGGCGAATTCCCGCTCGGTGTTTGCTTCGTGGAACGTCTGGGGCTGCGGGTTGGGCTACCTGCTGATGACCGGTGTGGTCAACGTGCTGCTGGCCTGGTTGCCCAAGTATCTGGGTGAAGTGAAGCATTTCGAACTGATGCAGATCGGCTTCGTCGCGTCGCTGCCCTTTGTCGGCGGCGTACTGGGCAACATTGTTGGTGGTTGGCTGTCGGACAAGGTTCTGCAGCGTCGCCGCAAGCCGACCATGATGATCAGTGCGGTCGCCACCTGCCTGATGATGGTAGCGCTGGTCTATGCACCCAACGACCTGCTGTCGGTCAGTCTGCTGCTGTTCGGCACCGGCTTCCTGTTGAACATCGGCTATTCATCGTTCTCGGTCTATTCCATGGGCCTGACCACCCGCACGACTTATCCAGTGGCCGCCTCGCTGGTCAACAGCGCGGGCCAGGCAGGCGGTGCCATGGCACCGCTGATCACCGGCCTGTTGCTGGATGCCTATAGCTGGACCGCCGTGTTTCTGTTCCTGGGTGTGTGTTCGTTGGGCGCCTTGATTTTCGTACTGATGATCGCCGAGCCTGCCGATTCTGCACAAACAGCCGAAGCCAACTGACTGCACAGCGGTGCATGCCTCTGACCGGGGGCCTGTCGACACTGACAGGCCCCTTCAGCTTTGTAGCTGATGGGAAAAGTCGCACAGCTCGACCGCGCAGGCCGCGACTTCCTCGACGAGCGCAGAGGGTCGATCGTTACGATACATCGCCATGTAAGGCACCCGAGGCAGTTCGGGGTCTGTTTCTATCACCACCAACTTGCCTTCATCCACCAGCGGCCTGAAGCACTCCAACGGCAGGTAGGTGACGCCCAGGCCGGCGGCGGTCAGGCCCAGCATCGCCGTCAGGCTATCCGACGACAGTGTTCGCGGCATCTCGATGCCATGCGCGCCCAGCCACTTGTTGACGAACAGGCCGGACCCCGACTTCTTGCCCTGCACCAGCACCGGATACCTGGCCAGTTCCCTGAGGCTGACCATGCCCGGTTGGGGAATGAGACCCGGCGCGGCCATCCAGGCGTTCTTTACCGTAGCCAGGGGGACTGACGTCACCTCGGGGGCGGTGAAGGTATCAGGGATGATGATCAGATCCACCAGGTCGTCCATGAGCTTTTCATGCAGGGTGCGGCTCATGTCGACTTCCGGCTCCACGGTCAGCCCTGGAAAGTCATGAACGAGCCGGGTAATCAGGCGCGGCAGCCAGGTCAATGCCGTGAGTTCGGTCACGCCCAACCGCAAGCGCCGGGAGGTCACGTGCTGGCCGTCTTTCAGCGAGTTGATGCGCTCGGCCAGCACCAGCATTTCCCGCGCCAGTACCAGAAGATCTTCGCCAGCCGCCGTGAGCCGAGCGCCGCGTTGTGATCGGTCGAACAGTTGCAGGCCAGTCGACTGTTCGAGTTCCAGCACGCGTTTGGAAATCGCCGATTGAGTGGTGTGCAGATGCTGGGCAGCGCGTTCGAACGTGCCAAGGCGCTCGATCCAGTGCAGCGCTTCAAGCTGGCGGAGTGTCAGCACTTTCATTCCTTTTAAGAATGTATTTGTATCCAATAATATCGCTTTTTCTATTTAATATTGCGCTTATCCTCGAAAGCACTCGCCACTGAGGAATAACAATGAACGCACAAGCCTCCAGCCCGGACATCAGTGCACTGGTGCACGCCTATACCCAGACTTCCACCTCGATCATCAGTGATTGCCTGGATCGCTTGCCCGGCGCACGCCTGCAACCCTTTCACCGTATCGAAGGCACCATGGCCGGTACGGCACTCACGGTAAAAGTGCCCTGTGGTGATAACCGTGCCATTCACCAGGCACTGGAAATACTCGGCCCCGGCCAAGTGCTCGTCGTGGACGGCGGCGGCGATCTAAGCCGTGCCCTGATGGGCGACATCATGGCCGCTATCGCACAGAAGCGCGGGGCGGCTGGCGTCGTGGTGGATGGTGCGATCCGTGACCTGGCGACCATCGGCAAGGGGGCGTTTCCCATGTTCGCGCGTGCCGGTTTTCACCGCGGCCCTTATAAAAACGGCCCTGGCGAGATAAACGTGCCGGTGAGTATTGGGGGCATGCTGGTTTCGCCCGGAGACATCGTCGTGGGTGATCACGACGGCATCGTGGCCTTCCCGGTGGCCCAAGCGGCAGAGCTGCTGCAGCGCTGCCATGCCACGGAGCAAAAGGAAGCAGAGATGCTGGCGCAGATTGCAGCCGGCACCTACAAAGGCGCCTACGCGGCCCACTAAGGCGGAAGAACAGAGATGAAAATTGCAATTATCGGTGCCGGTGAGGTGGGGTTGACCTACGCCCGACCATGGTCAGCGGCAGGCCACTCGATCGTGCTGTGCGACCTGAAGCCTTCAGCGACAGCGAAGGCGTTCGCCGCCGAGCATCAGGCCGAGATTCACACCTCGATACCGCAAGCTCTGCCCGGCTGTGATGTCGTCGTATCCTGCGTATTCGGCACGGCGTCCCTGCAGGTTGCCCAGCAAGCACTGGGCGTCATGGCCAAAGGCGCGCTGTTCATCGACATGACCACCGCCGATCCCAACCAGATCCGCACCGCCGCCTCGCACGCCGCCGAACTGGGCATCGAATACGTGGACGTCGCGATTCTCGGCGCCATTGCCCTCACCCACGCGAAGACCAACCTGCTGGGAGCGGGTGCGGGAATCGATCAGGCCATTGCCTTGTTTGCCTCTGCTGGGGCACCGCTGAAGGCCGTAGAAGGTGGCGCGGCAGGAGACGCCGCTGCACTGAAGATCCTGCGCAGCGTATTCACCAAGGGCCTGGAGGCGCTGACCATCGAATGCTTCATGGCCGCCGAAAAGCAGGGGGTGACAAACAAGCTGCATGACGCGCTGAGCGACATCGACCAGGCGAGCCTGCGGGATTTCCTCGGGGCATTGATCCGCACCCACGTGGTCCATGCCCCGCGCCGTCTGAAAGAAGTCGAAGAGGCCGAGCGCCAGCTCAAGATGGCCGGCATGCCGGTGGCCGTGTTGCCGGGGGTCAAGGACCTGTTCCAGCGCACGGCCACGCAGATCGGTACACAGCCGGCGGCTTCGACCAGCCCTACGCTGGAACAGGCCTTTGACTGGCTGTTCGAAGCCAATGGTGTGAAGAAGTAAAAACATGAAGGGGGCCGCTGATGGCCCCCTCATGCGGGATCGACTTCTTCTGTCGTCATCCCATCAACGCTGTGGATAAATCACTCCACCGTCACCGACTTCGCCAAGTTGCGCGGCTGGTCCACATCGGTGCCTTTCAACACCGCCACGTAGTAACTAAGCAGCTGCAGCGGCAGGGTGTAGAGGATCGGTGCCAGGGTGTCGTTGATGTGCGGCATGGCGATCACGTGGATGCCTTCGCCGTTGCTCATGCCAGACTTTTCGTCGGCGAAGACGATCAGTTCACCGCCCCGGGCGCGTACTTCCTGCAGGTTGGACTTGAGCTTCTCCAGCAGTTCGTTGTTCGGCGCCACGGTGACCACCGGCATGTCGGCGTCGACCAGGGCCAGCGGGCCGTGCTTCAGCTCGCCGGCTGGGTAAGCTTCGGCGTGGATGTAGGAGATTTCCTTGAGCTTCAGCGCGCCTTCCATCGCTACCGGAAATTGCGCGCCGCGGCCCAGGAACAGGGTGTGATGCTTTTCGGCGAACAGCTCGGCGACTTTATCCACAACGCTGTCCATGGCCAGGGCTTCGCCGAGACGTACAGGCAGACGACGCAGTTCATCGACCAGCTCGGCTTCCACACCGGCTTCGAGGGTGCCCTTCACCTGACCCAGAGACAGGGTCAGCAGCAGCAGGGCCACCAGCTGGGTGGTGAAGGCCTTGGTCGAGGCCACGCCGATTTCCGGGCCGGCCTGGGTCAGCAGGGTCAGGTCCGACTCACGCACCAGCGAACTGGTGCCGACGTTGCAGATCGCCAGGCTGCCCAGGAACCCCAGACTCTTGGCATTGCGCAGCGCCGCCAGGGTGTCGGCCGTTTCGCCGGACTGGGAGATGGACACGAACAGGGTGTCGGGCTGCACCACCACCTTGCGATAGCGGAATTCGCTGGCGACCTCGACCTGGCACGGAATGCCGGCCAGGCCTTCGAGCCAGTAACGCGCAACCATACCGGCGTGGTAGCTGGTGCCACAGGCGACGATCTGTACGTTGCGCACCTTGGCGAACAGCGCTTCGGCTTGAGGACCGAAGGCATGTACCAGCACCTGCTGCTGGCCCAGGCGGCCTTCCAGGGTGCGCTGCACGACCTTGGGCTGCTCGTGGATTTCCTTGAGCATGAAGTGGCGGAACTCGCCCTTGTCGGCGGCTTCGGCGCCTTCACGAAACTGCACCACTTCACGCTCGACCGGCAGGCCGTCCACCGACCAGATCTGCACGCTTTCACGGCGGATCTCGGCGATGTCGCCCTCTTCCAGATACATGAAACGGTCGGTGACCTGGCGCAGCGCCAACTGGTCGGAAGCCAGGAAGTTCTCGCCCAGGCCCAGGCCGATCACCAGCGGGCTGCCACTGCGCGCGGCGAGGAGGCGGTCCGGCTGCGCGGCGCTGACCACCGCCAGGCCATAGGCACCGTGCAGTTCCTTGACCGCAGCCTTGAGCGCCTGGGCCAGGTCCGGCGTGGTCTTGAGCTTGTGATGCAGCAGGTGGACGATGGTCTCGGTATCGGTGTCGGAGGTGAACACGTAGCCCAGGCCCTTGAGCTGCGCGCGCAGGGCTTCGTGGTTCTCGATGATGCCGTTGTGCACCACCGCCAGTTGCTCCCCGGAGAAATGCGGATGGGCATTGTGCTCGGTGGGCGCACCGTGGGTGGCCCAGCGGGTGTGGGCGATACCCAGGCGGCCGATCAGCGGCTCGCCGGCCAGGGCCTGCTCCAGCTCGCTGACCTTGCCGACGCGGCGGCGCCGCTCCAGGCTGCCTTCGTTGCTGAAGACCGCCACGCCCGCGCTGTCGTAGCCACGGTATTCCAGACGCTTGAGGCCCTCGACAAGGATGGCCGTGACATTACGCTCGGCGACTGCGCCAACGATTCCGCACATGCTGTTCTCCTAGCTGACAGCGGCACAAATGACAGTGACGCCACGTGCCTGTATCTGTTCGCGTGCCTCGGCGGGCAGGCGTTCATCAGTGATTAGGGTATGGATACCGCTCCAGGGCAGTTCCAGGTTGGGGATCTTGCGGCCGACCTTATCGGCCTCGGCCATCACCACCACTTCACGAGCCACGTCGGCCATCACCCGGCTCAGCCCGAGCAATTCATTGAAGGTGGTGGTGCCGCGCTGCAGGTCGATGCCATCGGCACCGATGAACAGCTGGTCGAAATCGTAGGAGCGCAGCACCTGCTCGGCCACCTGGCCTTGGAACGACTCCGAATGCGGGTCCCAGGTGCCACCGGTCATCAGCACCACCGGTTCCTGCTCCAGCTCGGTGAGGGCGCGGGCGACGTTCAGCGAGTTGGTCATCACCACCAGCCCGGCCCGCGCCCCCAGTTCGGGAATCAACGCTGCGGTGGTACTGCCACTGTCGACGATGATTCGCGCATGCTCACGGATGCGCAGCGCCGCCGCCCGGGCGATGGCCTGTTTATAACTCGACACCACCTGGGCGGGCTCGGCGATCAGTTCCTGTGGCAGGGTGACGGCGCCGCCATAACGGCGCAGCAGCAAGCCATTGCTTTCGAGGGCAGCCAGATCCTTTCGAATCGTAACTTCAGAAGTTTCGAAACGGCGAGCCAGATCGTCCACCGACACTTCCCCCTGCTCATTGAGCAAGGCGAGTATCTGATGACGACGTTGGGGAGTGTTACGTTTCGACATGAGCTGAAAAAGTTTCGATTCGAAATTTAAGTGGCGCAATCAAAACCTATTGTCGGATCAGCGTCAAGCGAGTGAAGGAGATTTCATGTAGTCAGAAGGCTGTGCATAACTCGGCATCACGAACCGAACCGGTTATGCACAGCGGCCCATTGTGGACAACTCAAGCCTTGGGCTTCTTCACCGGGCGTGCCCAGCCTTCAACGTTGCGCTGGCGGGCTCGGGCCACGGCCAGTTGGCCTTCCGGCACGTTCTGGGTGAGGGTCGAGCCTGCCGCCGTGGTGGCCCCGGCGCCGATATCCACAGGCGCGACCAGAGAGTTGTTGGAGCCGATGAAGACGTCTTCACCCAGCACCGTCTTGTGCTTGTTGGCACCGTCGTAGTTGCAGGTGATGGTGCCGGCGCCGATATTGGTACGCGCACCGATTTCCGCATCGCCCAGGTAGGTCAGGTGGCCGGCCTTGGCGCCCTCGCCCATCCGCGCGTTCTTCAGTTCCACAAAGTTACCCACATGGGCCTTGGCTTCCAGCACCGAGCCGGGACGCAAGCGAGCGAACGGGCCGGCATCGCTGCCCTCGCCCAGCACCGCGCCGTCGATATGACTGTTGGCCTTGACCACCACGCCTTTGCGCAGGGTGCTGTCCTTGATCACGCAGTTGGGCCCGATGACTACGTCGTCTTCGATGACCACCTGGCCTTCGAGGATCACGTTGATGTCGATGAGCACGTCGCGACCGACGCTTACTTCACCACGCACATCGAAGCGAGCCGGGTCACGTAGGGTCACACCGGCGGCCATCAGGCGGCGAGCGGCGCGCAGCTGGTAATGGCGCTCCAGCTCGGCCAGTTGCCGGCGGTCATTGGCGCCCTGCACTTCCATCGGGTCATGGGGCTGTTCGGTGGCCACCACCAGGCCGTCGGCCACTGCCATGGCAATCACGTCGGTCAGGTAGTACTCGCCCTGGACGTTGTCGTTGGACAGGCGCCCCAGCCAGTCCGCAAGGCGCTGGCCAGGTACGGCCAGAATACCGGTGTTGCCTTCCTTGATCGCACGCTGCGCCTCGCTGGCGTCCTTGTGCTCGACGATTGCCCGAACCTGGCCCTGCTCGTCACGCACGATGCGCCCATAGCCGGTGGGGTCTTCGAGGTTGACGGTGAGCAGACCCAGTTGGTTGTGGGTTACACGTTTCAATAGGCGCTGCAGGGTCTCGACTTCAATCAGGGGTACATCGCCGTAGAGGATCAGTACGGTCTCGGCACTCAATACCGGCAGAGCCTGAGCCACGGCATGCCCGGTACCGAGCTGCTTGTCCTGCTGCACGAAGTTCAGGTCGTCGGCGGCCAGGTGTTCACGTACCGCGTCGGCACCGTGGCCGATCACGACATGAATGCCCTTTGGGGATAACTGACGTGCGCTGTGGATAACGTGGCCAAGCATCGAGTTGCCGGCGACGGGATGAAGGACCTTGGGCAGGGCCGAACGCATCCGGGTTCCCTGGCCAGCGGCGAGAATGACGATATCGAGAGACATGAAGGACTACCCACTGGGCGGCTCGGCGGCCGCTGGAAAAAGAAAAAGGGTAGCCGAGGCTACCCTTTTCATTCAATCGCACATTCAGCGCAGCGGTATCAGCCGCCGAACTTCTTGCGGATCTGCTGGACGGTACGCAGCTGGGCTGCGGCCTCGGCCAGGCGTGCGGCGGCGGCACTGTAGTCGAAGTCCGCGCCTTTTTCGTTCAGGGCCTTCTCGGCAGCCTTGACGGCATCCTGAGCAGAAGCCTCGTCCAGGTCAGCAGCGCGTTGCACGGTATCGGCAAGCACCTTGACCATGTTCGGCTGCACTTCGAGGAAACCACCGGAGATGTAGAACACCTCGCGGTCGCCGCCCTGCTTGGTCAGCGTGATCGGACCTGGCTTCAGATTGGTAATCAGCGGGGCGTGGCCTGGAGCGATACCAAGATCACCCAGGTTGCCGTGCGCAATTACCATCTCGACCAGACCGGAGAAAATTTCTCCTTCCGCGCTGACGATATCGCAATGGACTGTCATAGCCATGTGCTTGCCTCAACCTGATTAGCGCCCCTTGCGGGGCGCCGGGATTACAGTTTCTTGGCTTTCTCGACCGCTTCTTCGATGCCGCCGACCATGTAGAACGCTTGTTCTGGCAGGTGGTCGTAGTCACCGTTGAGGATGCCTTTGAAGCCAGCAATGGTGTCTTTCAGGGAAACGTATTTGCCTGGAGAACCGGTGAAGACTTCGGCCACGAAGAAAGGCTGGGACAGGAAGCGCTGGATCTTACGAGCACGGGATACCAGTTGCTTGTCGGATTCGGACAGTTCGTCCATACCCAGAATCGCAATGATGTCCTTCAGCTCTTTGTAGCGCTGCAGCACGTACTGAACGCCGCGAGCGGTCTCGTAGTGCTCGTTGCCGATCACGTTCGGGTCCAGCTGACGGGAAGTCGAGTCCAGTGGATCGACCGCTGGGTAGATACCCAGGGAGGCGATGTCACGCGACAGAACGACGGTAGCGTCGAGGTGGGCGAAGGTGGTGGCTGGCGACGGGTCGGTCAGGTCGTCCGCAGGTACGTATACGGCCTGGATCGAAGTGATCGAGCCTTGCTTGGTGGAGGTAATACGCTCCTGCAGCACGCCCATCTCTTCGGCCAGAGTCGGCTGGTAACCTACTGCCGATGGCATACGGCCCAGCAGTGCGGATACTTCGGTACCGGCCAGGGTGTAACGATAGATGTTGTCGACGAACAGCAGAACGTCGTTACCTTCGTCACGGAACTTCTCGGCCATGGTCAGGCCGGTCAGCGCAACGCGCAGACGGTTTCCTGGTGGCTCGTTCATCTGGCCGTAGACCAGGGCTACCTTGTCGAGAACGTTGGAGTCCTTCATCTCGTGGTAGAAGTCGTTACCCTCACGAGTACGCTCACCCACACCGGCGAACACGGAATAACCGCTGTGCTCGATGGCGATGTTACGGATCAGTTCCATCATGTTTACGGTTTTGCCGACACCGGCACCACCGAACAGACCGACTTTACCGCCCTTGGCGAACGGGCAGACCAGGTCGATAACCTTGATGCCGGTTTCCAGCAGGTCGTTGCCGCCTGCCTGCTCAGCGAAGGTTGGAGCGGCGCGGTGGATACCCCAGCGCTCTTCTTCACCGATAGGACCGGCTTCGTCGATCGGGTTGCCCAGAACGTCCATGATGCGGCCCAGGGTCGCCTTGCCGACCGGTACGGCGATGGCCGCGCCAGTGTCGGAAACGCCCAGACCACGCTTCAGGCCTTCGGTCGAGCCCATCGCAATGGTACGAACCACGCCGTCGCCCAGCTGCTGCTGAACTTCCAGGGTGGTTTCCGCGCCTTGTACTTTCAGCGCGTTGTAGACACTCGGTACGACGTCACGTGGGAATTCCACGTCGATGACGGCGCCGATGATTTGAACGATACGTCCGCTACTCATAGCTGGATCCTCTGAATATTTGAACCGTTAAACCGCGGCAGCGCCGCCGACGATTTCCGAGATCTCCTGGGTGATCGCAGCCTGACGCGCCTTGTTGTAGATCAGCTGGAGGTCGCTGATCAGGTCACCGGCGTTGTCTGTGGCGTTCTTCATGGCGATCATCCGGGCAGCCTGTTCAGCCGCATTGTTCTCGACCACCGCCTGGTAGACCTGCGACTCCACGTAACGCACCATCAGGCCGTCCAGCAGCTCCTTGGCGTCGGGTTCGTAGAGGTAGTCCCAGTGGTGCTTGAGTTCTTGATCCGGGGTTGCCACCAACGGTACCAGTTGCTCGACCGTCGGCTGTTGCGTCATGGTGTTGATGAACTTGTTCGATACCACGGACAGGCGATCGATACGGCCGTCCAGGTAGGCATCCAGCATGACCTTGACGCTGCCGATCAGATCGTTGATCGATGGCTCTTCGCCCAGGTGGCTGACCGCTGCCACGACGTTGCCGCCGAAGCTGCGGAAGAAGGCCGCACCTTTGCTACCGATCACGCACAGGTCGATTTCGACGCCCTGTCCGCGGTTGGCGTTCATGTCCTTGACCAGAGCCTTGAACAGGTTGGTGTTCAAGCCACCGCACAGACCACGGTCACTGCTCACAACGACATAGCCGACACGCTTGACTGGGCGCTCGACCATGAACGGGTGGCGGTATTCCGGGTTGGCGTTGGCCAGATGACCAATCACCTGGCGGATACGCTCCGCATAGGGACGGCTAGCAGCCATGCGCAGTTGAGCCTTGCGCATCTTGCTGACCGCCACTTTTTCCATGGCGCTGGTAATTTTTTGCGTGCTTTTAATGCTCGCAATCTTACTGCGAATCTCTTTTGCGCCTGCCATGTATCACCTATCAGGTTAGCAAGCGGGGGCTCGAAGCCCCCGCTGCGGCTTACCAGGTCTGGGTGGCCTTGAACTTCTCGATACCGGACTTCATGCCAGCATCGATTTCGTCGTTGAAATCACCCTTCACGTTGATCTTCGCCATCAGGTCGGCGTGATCGCGGTTGAAGTAAGCGATCAGCGCTTGTTCGAAGCTACCGATCTTGGCGATTTCGACGTCAGTCAGGAAGCCACGCTCAGCGGCGTACAGCGACAGGGCCATCTCGGCGATGGACATCGGCGCGTACTGCTTCTGCTTCATCAGTTCGGTAACACGTTGACCGTGCTCGAGCTGCTTGCGGGTGGCTTCGTCCAGGTCAGAAGCGAACTGGGCGAAAGCTGCCAGTTCACGGTACTGAGCCAGAGCGGTACGGATACCACCGGAGAGCTTCTTGATGATCTTGGTCTGAGCGGCACCACCTACACGGGATACCGAAACACCGGCGTTCACTGCAGGGCGGATGCCCGAGTTGAACATGGCCGATTCCAGGAAGATCTGACCGTCGGTGATGGAGATCACGTTGGTCGGAACGAACGCGGAAACGTCGCCAGCCTGGGTTTCGATGATCGGCAGAGCGGTCAGGGAACCGGTCTTGCCAGTCACGGCACCGTTGGTGAACTTCTCGACGTACTCTTCGGAAACGCGCGATGCACGCTCCAGCAGACGGGAGTGGAGATAGAACACGTCACCTGGGTACGCTTCACGTCCTGGTGGACGGCGCAGCAGCAGGGAGATCTGACGGTAGGCAACGGCTTGCTTGGACAGGTCATCGTAGACGATCAGGGCATCTTCACCGCGGTCGCGGAAGAACTCGCCCATGGTGCAACCGGAGTACGGAGCCAGGAACTGCAGTGCAGCCGATTCCGAAGCGCCAGCGGCGACGATGATGGTGTTGGCCAGGGCGCCGTTCTCTTCCAGCTTGCGTACGACGTTGGCGATGGTCGACTGCTTCTGGCCGACGGCCACGTAGACGCAGAAGATGCCGCTGTCTTTCTGGTTGATGATGGCATCGACCGCCATGGCGGTCTTACCGATCTGACGGTCACCGATGATCAGCTCACGCTGGCCACGGCCGACTGGAATCATGGCGTCGACGGACTTGTAGCCAGTCTGTACAGGCTGGTCTACCGACTTACGCCAGATCACGCCCGGAGCAACTTTCTCGACCGCGTCGGTCTCGGTGTTGTTCAGGGGGCCTTTGCCATCGATCGGATTACCCAGTGCGTCGACTACGCGCCCCAGCAGTTCCTTACCAACCGGAACTTCCAGGATGCGGCCGGTGCACTTGGCGCTCATGCCTTCGGCCAGGGTGGTGTACGCACCCAGTACAACGGCACCTACGGAGTCTTGCTCCAGGTTCAGTGCCATGCCGTAGACGCCGCCAGGGAACTCGATCATTTCGCCGTACATGACGTCGGCCAGACCGTGGATCCGCACGATACCGTCGGACACGCTGACTACGGTGCCTTCGTTACGGGCTTGCGAGGCCACATCGAGTTTCTCGATGCGACCCTTGATGATTTCGCTAATTTCGGAAGGATTGAGTTGCTGCATTGCTCTGCTGCCCCTTCAAACTCAAGATTTCAATGCTTCGGCCAGTTTCGCGATCTTGCCGCGAACCGAGCCATCGATTACCAGGTCGCCGGCGCGGATCACGACGCCACCAATCAGGCTGGCGTCCTCCGCAGCGTGCATTCGCACTTCCCGGCCGAGCCGAGCACTGAGAACCGTGGCGAGTTTGTCTTGCTGTTCTTGGTTCAATGCAAAGGCACTGGTCACTTCGACGTCTACCGATTTTTCCTGCTCGGCCTTGTACAGCTCGAACAGGGCGGCAATCTCCGGCAGAAGCTGGAGACGGCCGTTCTCGGCGATGACGTTGATGAAGTTCTGTGCCTTCTCATCAACCTTGTCGCCGCACACTTCGATGAAAGTGGCGGCCTTTTGTGCGCTCGTCAGTCGCGGGGCCTTGAGCAGGCGCTGCATGGTGTCATCTTGTGACACCGCAGCAGCCAGGCCGAGCATGGCTGACCAATTGGCCAGTTGCTGGTGGGCCTGAGCGTGCTCGAAGGCCGCCTTTGCGTAAGGTCGGGCCAACGTGGTCAGTTCTGCCATGATCGCCCTCGCTTAAATTTCAGCAGCCAGTTTATTGACCAGCTCTGCGTGCGCGTTTTGATCGATTGTGGAGCCCAGGATCTTCTCGGCGCCATTGACCGCCAGGCTGCCCACTTGGGCGCGCAGGGCGTCTTTGACACTGTTCAGTTCTTGCTCGATCTCGGCCTGAGCCTGAGCCTTCACGCGGTCAGCTTCGACGCGAGCCTGTTCACGGGCTTCGTCGACGATCTGATTGCCGCGCTTCTTGGCCTGCTCAATGATTTCAGCTGCCTGAGCCTTGGCTTCGCGCAGTTGATGACCCGCTTTTTCTTGGGCCAGCTCCAGGTCGCGAGCAGCTCGAGAGGCAGCATCCAATCCATCCGCGATCTTCTTCTGACGCTCGTGCAGAGCAGTGATGACCGGAGGCCATACATACTTCATGCAGAACAGTACGAAGATCGCGAACGCAATGCTCTGGCCAATCAAGGTTGCATTAATGTTCACGCCAACACCTCGCTGTTACGTTGTCCATCCCACCCATCAACTCGAAAAGTCGAGTGATCAGCCAGCGAGTTGACCAACGAAGGGGTTCGCGAAGGTGAAGAACAGAGCGATACCAACACCGATCATGGTTACGGCGTCGAGCAGACCGGCAACGATGAACATCTTGACTTGCAGCATTGGAACCATTTCTGGCTGGCGAGCAGCGCCTTCCAGGAATTTACCGCCCAGCAGGCCGAAGCCAATTGCAGTACCCAGAGCGCCCAGGCCGATCAGCAGAGCAACAGCGATAGCGGTAAGACCAACTACAGTTTCCATCTTTCCTCCCGACTTTTACGTCGTATTGGTTAGTTTTTAGATTGAAGCGTTGAAACGGAATCGTTTGTTACATCAGCCCTTGCGGGCACCCTCGCGCACGATGGCACGAGGGTCATCAGACGCGCCGCAAGGCGATCTTAATGGTTATCTTCGTGAGCCATCGACAGGTAGACGATGGTCAGCATCATGAAGATGAACGCTTGCAGGGTGATGATCAGGATGTGGAACACCGCCCATGCCCATTGCAGGACGACGCCCAGGCCGCTCAGCCACAGCAGGCCGGCGCCGAACATCACGGCAATCAGGATGAAGACCAGCTCGCCGGCGTACATGTTGCCGAACAGACGCAGTGCCAGGGAGATTGGCTTGGCGATCAGGGTCACGAACTCAAGCAGGAAGTTGACCGGGATCAGCAGGGCCTGAACGACGACGTTCTTGCTGCTGAACGGGTGCAGGGTCAGTTCGCCGATGAAGCCGCCCAGGCCCTTGATCTTGATGCTGTAGAACACGATCAGGGCAAACACCGACAGGGCCATGCCCAGGGTCGCGTTCGGGTCGGTGGTCGGTACGGCGCGGAAGAACAGATGCTCGTTGCCGGAGATCTTCGCTGCCAGGACCGGAATCCAGTCCACCGGTACCAGGTCGATGGCGTTCATCAGGAACACCCAGGCGAAGATGGTCAGGGCCAGGGGAGCGATCACGGCGCTACGGCCGTGGAAGCTGTCCTTCACGCTGCCATCGACGAACTCGACCAGGACTTCGACGAAGTTCTGCAGGGCACCTGGCTGGCCGGAAGTGGCCTTCTTGGCTGCCATACGGAAGATAAGCACGAAAATGATGCCCAGTGCGACCGACCAGCCGAGGGTATCGACGTGGAAAGCCCAAAAGCCCATTTCCTTTGCTTCTGCTGCGGTGTGGGCAAAGCCCCAGCTGCCATCAGCGAGCCGACCGAAGGTCAGGTTCTGCAGGTGGTGCTGGATATAGCCCGAAGCGGTTTCTGCTGCCATGGTTGCCTCAAACGCCCTAAGGTCTGGAAAGTCTTGTTCTCATCAGCAGGGGAGCGAACCAGTTGATCATCTGGACCAACATGAACACGCCGAATACAGCCAGCGGCGCCAAAGGCTTCACACCTGCGAACGTCAGCGCGAACAGCACTGCCGTCAAAATCAGTTTGCCCGCCTCGCCGGCATAGAAAGACCGGACGATGGCTTTGGCGGCTCGGGCCCCGGAAAACCGGAACGCCTTGTGAGCGAAATACAAATTGGGCAGCCAAGCTATCAGGCCCCCACACAGCCCCGAATATCCGGCTACGACTCCATTCCACTGCCACAGCGCCAAGGCAGCCACAGCAACGACAATCATTTGCGCCATCAAAACCGGGAATACCGCGAGGCGGTGGAACGGCAGGCGGTCTGGCTTGCGGGATTCCATCGCAACAGCTCCTCGGTCGGCGGTCGCCATCATCGTTAACTTGGCATAATTTGTGCCGACAAAATGCGCGCAGAGTATAGGGGCGCTTCAGCCCCTGTTCAACTCCGAGGAAGTGATTTCCGACTACACGCTAGCGGCCAATTGTTTCAACGAATGTGGGCAAGGACCCCTTGCAACTCGTCCAGCGAGTTGTAGCGGATCACCAGTTGACCCTTGCCTTTCTGGCCGTGACGGATCTGCACCGACGAGCCCAGACGCTCTGCGAGACGCTGTTCCAGTCGGCTGATATCGGGATCGACGCGCGGCGTTTCGGCCGCTGCCGGTTTGTCGGTCAGCCACTGGCGTACCAGGGCTTCGGTCTGGCGTACGGTGAGGCCTCGTGCGACAACGTGTCGCGCCCCTTCGACCTGACGATCTTCGGGCAGGCCGAGCAGCGCACGGGCATGACCCATTTCCAGATCGCCATGCGAAAGCATGGTCTTGATGGCTTCCGGCAGAGTGATCAGGCGCAGCAGGTTGGCCACGCTGACCCGCGACTTGCCGACCGCATCGGCGACCTCCTGCTGGGTGAGCTGGAATTCCTGCTGCAGGCGCTGCAGAGCCATCGCCTCTTCGACCGGATTGAGGTTCTCGCGCTGGATGTTCTCGATCAGCGCCATGGCGATGGCCGCTTCGTCAGGAACGTCGCGCACCATTGCCGGAATGGTTTCCACACCAGCCTGCTGGCTGGCTCGCCAACGCCGCTCACCGGCGATGATTTCGTAGCGACCATTGTCGATCGGACGGATCACGATCGGCTGCATGACGCCCTGCTTACGAATCGACAGCGCCAGCTCTTCCAGCGCCTGCGGATCCATGTCGCGCCGCGGCTGGTACTTGCCGCGCTGGATCTTGTCCAGCGGCACATGCTGCAGCTCGCGCTGGTCCAGCGTGCTGGCCTGCTCTTCCAGGGATGTGACGGTTGGCACGCTCGAACTGCTCAGCAGTGCGTCCAACCCGCGTCCGAGACCTCTTTTCTTGACGGCCATGGTTTCCTCAGGCTGGTTTGGCAGCTTGTGCACTGCGACGTTGACGACGGACCAGTTCACTGGCCAGGGCCAGGTAGGCCATCGCACCGCGTGAAGACTTGTCGTAGGTGAGCACCGGCATGCCGAAACTCGGCGCTTCGGCCAGGCGGATGTTGCGCGGAATCACCGTGTCGTAAAGCTGCTCGCCAAAATGTTCCTTGAGCTGCGCCGAGACGTCGTTGCTCAGGCTCAGCCGTGGGTCGTACATGGTGCGCAGCAGCCCCTCGATCTTCAACTGAGGGTTGAGCAGCTCACCGATGCGCTTGATGTTATCCACAAGGTCGCTCAGCCCTTCCAGAGCAAAGTATTCACACTGCATCGGAATGATCACCCCGTCGGCGGCGACCAGGGCATTGAGCGTGAGCATCGACAGCGACGGCGGGCAGTCGATGAGGATGAAGTCGTAGTTTTCACGGATCGGCGCCAAGGCGTTACGCAGACGGCTCTCTTTCATCTGCATTTCCAGCAGCACCACTTCCCCCGCCGTGAGGTCACGGTTGGCTGGCAGTAGCTGGTAGCCGCCGTGTTCGGAGAACTGCATGGCCTGTGGAAGATCACACTCGCCGATCAACAGGTCGTAGACCGAGTTGTCCAGGTTGTGTTTATCCACACCGCTACCCATGGTGGCGTTGCCCTGTGGATCGAGGTCGATCAGCAGCACGCGTCGCTTGGTGGCGACCAGCGATGCCGCGAGGTTGATGCAGGTGGTGGTCTTGCCCACACCGCCTTTCTGGTTCGCTATCGCGAATACCTTAGCCATTCTTGCTCGTGTTCCCAGTCATGCCGTGCGGCGCAGTATCAGCAGATGGCGTTGGCCTTGGCAACCCGGAACGGCCAGGGCCTGTGCGCTATCGAGACGAAAATCCGCTGGCAATGCTACCAGCTCATCGGCGGGATGCAGCCCTTTCATTGCCAGCCAGCGTGTATCGGTGTCACCCATGTGACGGGTCCAGCCGGTGAAGTCTTCCAGGCTGCTGAACGCACGGGAAATGATCCCGGTAAAGGGTTCGGCAGGTCGGTAGCTTTCCGCCCGGCTGTGGATAACTTCGAGGTTATCCAGCTTCAGTTCCAGTTTTACCTGGGTCTGGAAACGGCTCTTCTTACCGTTGCTGTCCAGCAGGGCCACGCGGGCCTGTGGAAACATGATCGCCAACGGGATACCGGGCATGCCGCCCCCGCTGCCGACATCCAGCCAGCGTGGACCGTCGATGAAGGGCACCACGCTGAGGCTGTCGAGCAGGTGGCGTGAAACCATCTCGTCCGGATTGCGCACCGCCGTCAGGTTGTATGCCTTGTTCCACTTGATCAACAGGCCCAGGTAATCAAGCAACTGGCGATGTTGTGTATCGCTCAGCGTGATCCCGAGTTCCCGGGCACCTGTGGACAATTCCTCGGCGTGTTGCGGTGTCACCATGGCACTCAAGCGCTTTGCTCCAACTCACGGCCTGCGCCGCGTTTTTTCAGGTGAATCATCAACAGGGAAATCGCCGCTGGCGTGACGCCGGGGATCCGCGACGCCTGGCCCAGAGTCTCGGGACGAGTTATCCCCAGCTTGGACTGGATTTCCTTGGAAAGCCCGGAAATCGTCGAGTAATCGATATCCGCCGGCAGCTGGGTGTCTTCACTGGCGCGCAGGCGGGCGATTTCATCCTGCTGACGCTCGATGTAGCCAGCGTACTTGGTCCTGATCTCGACCTGTTCGGCGGCCTGCGGATCGCTGCAGCCTTCGCCGGTCAGCTCGACCAGGCTGGCGTAGTCGATTTCCGGGCGGCTCAGCAGGTTGAGCAGGTTGTACTCATGAGACAGCGGTGTGCCGAAACGTTCGGCAATGGCATCGCCCTGTTCAGTACCGGGACGGACCCAGGTGCTTTTCAGGCGTTGCTCTTCACGCTCGATGTTTTCGCGTTTGGCACAGAACGCTGCCCAACGAGCATCATCGATCAGGCCCAGTTCGCGACCTTTTTCGGTAAGACGCAGATCGGCGTTGTCTTCACGCAGGATCAGGCGGTATTCGGCACGGGAAGTGAACATCCGGTACGGTTCCTGGGTACCCAGGGTAATCAGGTCATCCACCAGCACACCGATATACGCCTCGTCGCGACGCGGGCACCAGCTTTCCTTGCCCTGCGCGCGCAATGCGGCGTTGGTTCCGGCCAGCAATCCCTGGGCACCGGCTTCTTCGTAGCCGGTGGTACCGTTGATCTGTCCGGCGAAGAACAGGCCACCGATCACTTTGGTTTCCAGGCTGTACTTCAGGTCGCGCGGATCGAAGTAGTCGTATTCGATGGCATAGCCGGGTCGCACGATGTGAGCGTTTTCCATACCGCGGATCGAGCGCACCACCTGCAACTGCACGTCGAAAGGCAACGAAGTGGAAATGCCATTCGGATACAGCTCGTGGGTGGTCAGGCCTTCCGGCTCGATGAACACCTGATGGCTTTCCTTGTCGGCGAAACGATGGATCTTGTCTTCGATCGATGGGCAATAACGTGGCCCTACCCCTTCGATCACGCCCGAATACATCGGCGAACGATCAAGGTTGGACGCGATGATTTCGTGAGTACGGGCATTGGTGTGAGTAATCCAGCAACTCACCTGGCGCGGATGCTGCTCCTTGTTGCCCAGGAACGACATGACCGGGATCGGTGTATCACCCGGTTGCTCGCTCATCACCGAAAAGTCCACGGAGCGACCGTCGATACGCGGCGGTGTACCGGTTTTCAGGCGGCCAACCCGCAGGGGCAGTTCGCGCATGCGGTGAGCCAGGGCAATCGAGGGCGGATCACCCGCACGACCGCCGGAATAATTCTGCAGGCCGATATGGATGAGACCGCCGAGGAAGGTCCCCGTGGTCAGCACCACCGAATCGGCCATGAAACGCAGGCCCATCTGGGTGACCACGCCGCGTACCTGGTCTTGCTCAACGATCAGGTCATCTGCCGACTGCTGAAATATCCACAGGTTGGGCTGGTTTTCCAGGATTTCCCGAATGGCGGCCTTGTAGAGGGCGCGGTCAGCCTGTGCACGTGTCGCACGAACTGCCGGTCCCTTGCGGCTGTTGAGCACACGGAACTGAATGCCGGCCAGATCGGTAGCCGTGGCCATCGCACCGCCCAGTGCATCGATTTCCTTGACCAGGTGGCTTTTACCAATGCCACCGATCGCTGGGTTGCAGCTCATATGGCCAAGCGTATCGACGTTGTGCGTCAACAGGAGAGTCTTGACGCCCATGCGTGCCGAAGCCAGTGCCGCTTCGGTACCGGCATGACCGCCACCGATGACGATCACTTCAAAACGGGAAGGGAAATCCACCACGCACCTCGTGCCTGTTGTGGGTATGAAAAAGGGAAGACGGCAAGTATAGGGAATTCGGCCCCTCTAATGAAACCCATTGACCAAAAAATGAGCAGTCGTGCGCTGGGCTGGAGATCAAGAAAAATAAAAAAGAAAGAAATTTTATAAAACCTTGTTTTTGTTTTTTCTCTTAGGGCGGGCATCTTCTGTGGATAACCATCTACACGCCTTTGTTTTCGGTATGTACAGAAAATCATAAGGCTGTGGTCAGGAGGCGTAGAGCCTGTTGGGCGACAGCGATTAGCCTGTGGATTAATGTGGTGCTTTTCCACAGGCGGGTTTTTGTTCAGGTTTTGATGGGGGTTATCAACCTGGCTGAGGGACACTTATGCACAGGGCTCATTTTGTCTTGTATAACTCGTTGTCGACCGATGGCTACCCGGTTTGCAGTGCACAGCCTGCTGCGCCGTCTGCTTTCAGCGCGCAGCGGGTTGTGGATATCGGAGCCGAGAGATGGACAGGCGTGCACGCGGGCGCGCTCCAGGGATGGCAGGAAGGTATAGAGAAAGAGGGCCTGCAGCTTGATAAGGCAGGCTGTGGACAGCCACATTGCGCAGCGAAAGCGCGGCTCTTCTACTCTTTCGCGGCCAAATGGGTTAGACCGGGTAGGAGCGGCTTCAGCCGCGAAGTGACCGCATGTTCACAACAGATGCGGTGAGTTTTCTGACGCTTTTGTGGCTAAAGCCGCTCCTACCGGGCCACATGCCGCTTAAGCGAACAGTATTGGCTTCAGCCGCGAAGCGACCGCCTGTTCACAGCCGAGGCAATGAATGTTCAGGCCGAAACCGCTCATATGAAGCCAGAAAGCGCCTAGCTGCGCTTTAGGCCCCCTCCACAGTGCCGTTAAGCGCTATTTACCGATACAGAAGCTGGAGAAGATTCGACCCAGCAGGTCGTCGGGGCTGAATGCACCGGTGATTTCCCCCAGGGCCTGTTGGGCCAGGCGCAGGTCCTCAGCCAGCAGCTCGCCGGCGCCGGCCAGGGTCAGCTGTGAGCGGCCGTGCTCGAGGAAACCACTGGCCCGGTTAAGTGCCTCGATGTGGCGGCGTCGGGCGCTGAAGCTGCTTTCCGAGGTCTGTTGATAACCCATGCAGGCCTTCAGATGATCGCGCAGCAGTTCCAGCCCCTCGCCGCCCGCCTTGGCGCTCAGGCTGATAGTCACGTGGCCGTCGGGGCTGGTCTGTATGCCGATATGCTCGCCGCTCAGATCGGCCTTGTTGCGGATCAGCGTGACCTTGGCCGGGTCGGGGCGCTGCTCGAGGAACTCCGGCCACAGCGCGAATGGATCGCAAGCCTCGGGCGCCGTGGCGTCAACCACCAACAGAACACGATCCGCTTCGCCAATGGCCTTCAGTGCGCGTTGTACGCCGATCAGCTCGACCTGATCGAGGGTGTCGCGCAGGCCGGCAGTGTCGACCACGTGCAAGGGCATGCCATCGATGTGGATATGTTCGCGCAGTACGTCTCGTGTGGTGCCGGCGATATCGGTGACGATCGCCGCTTCGCGCCCGGCCAGGGCATTGAGCAGGCTGGATTTGCCGGCGTTGGGCCGCCCGGCGATGACCACGGTCATACCGTCACGCAGCAGCGCGCCCTGCCCTGCCTCGCGCAGTACTGTGGATAACATGTCGCGAACCTGATCGAGCTTGCCCAGCACGACACCATCGGCGAGGAAGTCGATTTCCTCTTCCGGGAAGTCGATGGCGGCCTCGACATACATACGCAGGCCGATCAACAGCTCGGTGAGGTTATCCACACGCTGGGAGAACGCGCCCTGCAGCGAGCGCAGGGCATTGCGAGCCGCTTGTGCCGAGCTGGCCTCGATAAGGTCGGCGATCGCCTCGGCCTGGGCCAGGTCGAGCTTGTCATTGAGGAACGCCCGTTCACTGAATTCACCCGGCCGTGCCAGGCGGCAACCCAGTTGTACACAGCGCTGCAGCAGCATATCGAGAACCACCGGCCCGCCGTGCCCTTGCAGCTCAAGTACATCTTCACCGGTAAAGGAGTTGGGGCTGGGGAAGAACAGCGCGATACCTTCGTCGAGCACCAGGCCCTGCTCGTCTTCGAACGGGCCGTAATGGGCGTAGCGCGGCTTGAGTTCGCGGCCCGTGATGGCTTGCGCAGCCTTGGCGGCCAGCGGGCCGGAAATACGCACGATGCCGACCCCTCCGCGTCCCTGAGCGGTGGCGATGGCAGCGATGGTTTCGCGCGGGGCGTTCATGGCGACTCCTGGAAAACGGACAGATAGCAAAACGCCCCGGTAAGGGGGCGTCTTGTGAAACAGGCTCAGGTTAGATCAAGAGACTTACTTCTTGATAGCCGTAGCCGCTTCGATCTTGCGAGTGATGTAGGCCTGCTGGAGGATCGACAGGGTGTTGTTGACTACCCAGTACAGCACCAGACCTGCCGGGAACCACAGGAAGAAGAAGGTGAAAATGATCGGCATCATCTTCATGACCTTGGCCTGCATCGGATCCGGAGGTGTTGGGTTCAGACGCTGCTGGATGAACATGGTCGCGCCCATGATGATCGGCAGGATAAAGAACGGATCCTTGATCGACAGGTCGGTAATCCACAGGATCCAAGGTGCCTGGCGCATTTCCACGCTTTCCAGCAGTACCCAGTACAGGGCCAGGAACACTGGCATCTGCACCAGGATCGGCAGACAGCCACCCAGCGGGTTGATCTTCTCTTTCTTGTACAGCTCCATCATCGCCTGGGACATCTTCTGGCGATCGTCACCATACTGCTCTTTCAGCGCGGTCAGCTTCGGTGCTACGGCACGCATGCGCGCCATGGACTTGTAGCTGGCAGCCGAGAGCGGGAAGAACAGACCCTTGATGATCATGGTCAGAACGATGATCGACCAGCCCCAGTTACCCAGTACGCTGTGGATATGTTGCAGCAGCCAGAAGATCGGCTGGGCAATGAACCACAACACGCCGTAGTCGACGGTCAGTTCCAGGCCTGGGGACAACTCTTTCAGCACGGCCTGGCTTTTCGGGCCGGCGTACAGCAGCGCGCCGGTTTCACCCTGGGCGCCAGGTGCCACGTTCAGCGCCGGGCTGGTGAAGCCGATGATGTAGTTGCCCTGGCTGTCCTTGCGGGTCTGCACGGCATTGCTGACATCATGGTTCGGGATCCAGGCGGTCACGAAGTAGTGCTGCAGCCAGGCAATCCAGCCGCCTTGCACGGTTTCACGCAGTTGGCCCTTGTCCATGTCCTTCATGGAGACCTTCTTGTAAGGCTCCGAAGGTGTCCACAGGGCCGCACCCAGGTAGGTGGCGGTACCCGTGGCGGTGGTGGACGATGGGTCAGAGCTGGCGTCGCGCTTGAGCTGGCCGAACAGGTTACCCGACCAGGTCTGGCCGCTCTGGTTATCCACAACGTAGCGAACGTCCAGGTCGTACAGGCCGCGCTTGAAGGTGAAGCGCTTGGTGTAGTTGACGCCGTTGTCCGAGTACTTCAGCTCTACGACCAGTTGGTTCTGACCGTCGGCCAGTTGATAACTTTTCTGTGTCGAAGTGTAAACCGGACGACCGGTGGACCGTGCATCGGGGCCGTTGGTCCCGGTCAGGCCGCTCTGGGCCAGGAAAACGCGTTCGCTGCCGTTATCGAACAGCTGGAACGGCACATCTGGTACGTCCTGGCGACGAGGGTACAGCGGCAGACGCAGTTGAACGACGTCACCGCCCACCGGGTCGATGGCCAGTTCCAGTACGTCGGTCTTGACCTTGATCAGGTCCTTGCTGACTGCAACCGGAGTTTCCACAGGCGCCGGTGCAGTGCCGGGCGCGGCGGGTACATCCGCATTGGCGGAAGTGTTGCCGGCGGCCGGTACGTCGGTCGCGGTGGTGGTAGCAGCAGCAGTCTGTTTCGGCAGGGCAGCCTGGCCGTAGTCTTCGTTCCATTTCAGAACGCCGACGTAGGTCACGATTGCCAGGGCGCCGATCAGGATCGTGCGTTTAATATCCATGATTACTCGGCCATCGAAGAAGAGCGGGATTGGGAAACGGGTGGAACCGGGTCATAACCGCCGGGGTTCCACGGATGACAGCGACCCAGGCGTCTCAGGGTCAGCCAGCCGCCGCGCAGAAGACCATGATTATCGATGGCTTCATAGGCGTAGCAGGAGCAACTGGGGTAGAAACGGCAGTGACTGGCCATCAGTGGACTGATGGCATAGCGGTAAAACTGGATCGGAACGAGGGCCAGTTTACGCATCTGGACTGTCCACCTCTGCAGATTCGGTTTTGCCTGTGGCAACGGGCCGGCTGCGCGCCAGACGCTTCCAGAGCTTGCCGAAGTGCTGGATCAGTTCCGGATTGTCCGGATCAGCCATGCCTTTACGCGCGACGATCACGATATCCCACCCTGCCAGGCTGTCCTGGTGAAGGCGAAACGATTCGCGAATCAGGCGTTTCAAGCGATTACGTTCAACAGAGAGCTTGACGCTCTTCTTTCCGATCACGAACCCCAGGCGGGGGTGATCCAGACTGTTGTCACGCGCCAGGATCAGGAGATTCTTCCCCGGGACCTTGGCGGTAGGAGAGTCAAAGACAGCCTTGAAATGTCGGGGAGTAAGCAGACGCTTTTCCCGACCGAAGTCCCGACTCACCACCTTTGCCGAATAAATCAGATGGCCAGACGCTTACGGCCTTTGGCACGACGACGCGACAGGACCTGACGGCCGTTCTTGGTGGCCATACGGGCGCGGAAACCGTGGGTGCGGGCGCGCTTGATAGTGCTGGGTTGGAAAGTACGTTTCATGGCGTGTTACCTGGTTTGTCCACTACAGGCCGGAATGGCCCCGTTTTAAGAGACCGGCGATTCTAGAGAAAGCAAGCGTACAGGTCAATTTCCAACCAGCTTTTCCTTCTATTCATTTCCTTGGGTATCAAGAGTTGCCAGCAGGCATCCGTCATCGCTTCCTGTTGACCGCTTCGCTATAGAAACAGAAAAGGACCTATATAAAGCTTTTCTGAAAAGCTTGTTAAGACTGTGTAGCGATCCATCTGTGGATAACCTCCATTAGCCCCTCTATTCCGGGCTGTATAGAGAATCATAACTCTGTCGAGAAACGGTGCTTTGGCTGTGCCGCACCCGCGTACAAGCTGTGCATGCAATAGATCTTTATCCACAGGCAGGTTACCCACAGGCTGGCACCCCGAGTTATGCAAAGAGCTGAGAGGCAGTTATCCACAAAGCTCACGGATGCCCGTCCGTCGCTTTGTTGAGTGAAAATCAAGCGATTTCTTCCCGCTTCTGGCACGCCTACATGTGGATAAGTCACTGAGTGATCGTTACAATGGCGGATGTTTTTTGCCTCAGCGGCTCTCAACTCAGGGGATATCCGTGTCAGTGGAACTTTGGCAGCAGTGCGTGGAGCTTTTGCGCGATGAGCTGCCTGCCCAGCAATTCAACACCTGGATCCGTCCGCTACAGGTCGAAGCCGAAGGCGGCGAGCTGCGCGTCTACGCACCGAATCGTTTCGTACTCGACTGGGTCAACGAGAAGTACCTGGGCCGCCTGCTCGAGCTGCTTGGCGAGCAGGGCCAGGGCATGGCGCCGGCGCTTTCCTTATTAATAGGCAGCCGACGCAGCTCGGCTCCGCGTGCGGCGCCGAACGCGCCTTTGCCGGCAGCGGCTGCTGCCGCCGCTTCTCAGCAGGCACAGGCACCGGTCGAAGCACCCGCCGCGCCGGCGAGTCCACCCAGTGCCGAGAGCTCGGCCGTTGCGACCAGCAGCCCAACGGTCACCGAGCAGACACTGGATGAGCCGTCGCGCGACAGCTTCGACCCGATGGCCGGTGCTGCCAGCCAGCAGGCTCCAGTGCGCACTGAACAACGCACGGTCCAGGTCGAAGGTGCGTTGAAACACACCAGCTACCTGAACCGCACCTTCACCTTCGAGAATTTCGTCGAAGGTAAGTCCAACCAGCTCGCGCGCGCTGCGGCCTGGCAGGTCGCAGACAATCCCAAGCATGGTTACAACCCGCTGTTCCTTTATGGTGGCGTTGGCTTGGGTAAGACCCACTTGATGCACGCTGTGGGTAACCACCTGCTGAAGAAGAATCCCAATGCCAAGGTGGTGTACCTGCATTCGGAACGCTTCGTCGCAGACATGGTCAAGGCCCTGCAGCTCAATGCGATCAACGAGTTCAAACGCTTCTACCGTTCAGTTGATGCACTGCTGATCGACGACATTCAGTTCTTCGCCCGCAAGGAGCGTTCGCAGGAGGAGTTTTTCCACACCTTCAACGCCTTGCTCGAAGGTGGTCAGCAGGTGATCCTCACCAGCGACCGCTACCCCAAGGAAATCGAAGGCCTGGAAGAGCGCCTGAAGTCCCGCTTCGGCTGGGGCCTCACCGTGGCGGTGGAGCCGCCGGAACTGGAAACCCGTGTCGCGATTCTGATGAAGAAGGCCGACCAGGCGAAGGTTGAACTGCCGCACGACGCGGCGTTCTTCATCGCCCAGCGTATTCGCTCCAACGTTCGTGAGCTGGAAGGTGCGCTCAAGCGGGTTATCGCCCACTCGCACTTCATGGGCCGGGACATCACCATCGAGCTGATCCGTGAGTCGCTCAAGGACCTGCTGGCCCTGCAGGACAAGCTGGTGAGTGTGGATAACATCCAGCGTACCGTGGCTGAGTACTACAAGATCAAGATCTCCGATCTGTTGTCCAAACGCCGCTCCCGTTCGGTCGCCCGTCCCCGCCAGGTGGCGATGGCTCTGTCCAAGGAGCTGACCAACCACAGCCTGCCGGAAATCGGCGATGTGTTTGGCGGACGTGACCACACCACCGTGTTACACGCCTGCCGCAAGATCAATGAGCTCAAGGAATCCGATGCGGATATCCGTGAGGATTACAAGAACCTGCTGCGCACGCTGACCACATGATGACGCCAGTGCAATTTTTCGAGGCAAGGGACTAGACCATGCATTTCACCATTCAACGCGAAGCCTTGTTGAAACCCCTGCAGCTGGTTGCCGGCGTGGTCGAACGCCGCCAGACCCTGCCGGTGCTTTCCAACGTGCTCCTGGTCGTCGAAGGCCAGCAACTGTCGCTCACCGGTACCGACCTTGAAGTAGAACTGGTTGGTCGTGTTCAGCTGGAGGAGCCTGCCGAGCCTGGCGAGATCACCGTTCCGGCACGTAAGCTGATGGACATCTGCAAGAGCCTGCCCAACGACGTGCTGATCGACGTCAAGGTCGAAGACAGCAAGTTGCTGGTCAAGGCCGGCCGTAGCCGTTTCACCTTGTCCACATTGCCCGCCAATGACTTCCCGGCTGTCGAGGAAGGTCCGGGCTCGCTGACCTTCGACCTGGTGCAAAGCAAGCTGCGTCGCCTGATCGAACGCACCAGCTTCGCCATGGCCCAGCAGGACGTGCGCTACTACCTCAACGGCATGCTGCTGGAAGTCAGCACCGGTGTGCTGCGTGCCGTGGCCACCGACGGTCACCGTCTGGCCATGTGCTCCATGGCAGCGGAGATCGGCCAGGCCGAGCGCCATCAGGTCATCGTGCCACGCAAGGGCATCCTCGAAATGGCCCGCCTTCTCACTGAACAGGACGGCATCGTCAGCATCGTCCTGGGTCAGCATCACATCCGTGCCACCACCGGCGAATTCACCTTCACCTCCAAGTTGGTCGACGGCAAGTTCCCGGACTACGAGCGCGTACTGCCCAAGGGCGGTGACAAGCTGGTGCTCGGTGATCGTCAGGCGCTGCGTGAAGCGTTCAGCCGCACCGCGATCCTTTCCAACGAGAAGTACCGCGGCATCCGTCTGCAACTGGCGGCCGGTCAGCTGAAGATCCAGGCCAACAACCCAGAGCAGGAAGAAGCCGAGGAAGAAATCAGCGTCGAGTACAACGGCAGCTCCCTGGAAATCGGTTTCAACGTCAGTTATCTGCTGGACGTGCTGGGGGTGATGACTACCGAGCAGGTGCGTCTGATCCTTTCCGACTCCAACAGCAGTGCACTGCTGCAGGAGTCCGATAACGATGACTCGGCCTACGTTGTCATGCCGATGCGTCTGTAACCTGCCCATAGCACGAACTGATGTCTCTCAGTCGCGTCTCGGTCACCGGGGTGCGCAATCTGCACCCGGTGACCTTTTCCCCCTCCCCGCGTATCAACATTCTTTACGGTGCCAATGGCAGTGGCAAAACCAGCGTGCTGGAAGCCATCCATCTGCTGGGCTTGGCGCGTTCGTTCCGCAGTACACGGCTGCTGCCAGTCATCCAGTATGAAAAGCCGGACTGCACCGTATTCGGCCAGGTGGAACTGGCTGAAGGGGGGCATAGTAACCTCGGTATCTCGCGGGATCGGCAAGGGGAATTCCAGATTCGTATCGACGGTCAGAATGCTCGCAGCACGGCCCAGTTGGCCGAGACCTTGCCGTTGCAGCTGATCAATCCGGACAGTTTCCGCCTGCTTGAAGGCGCCCCCAAGATTCGTCGGCAGTTTCTCGACTGGGGTGTGTTCCACGTGGAACCTCGCTTCATGGCCACTTGGCAGCGCTTGCAGAAAGCCCTGCGGCAGCGTAACTCGTGGCTGCGGCGTGGTACACTTGACGGCGCTTCGCAAGCGGCCTGGGACCGGGAATTATGCCTGGCCAGTAACGACATCGACGAGTTCCGACGAGCCTATATCAAGCTGCTCAAGCCGGTCTTCGAGAAGACCCTGAGCGAGCTGGTCGAGCTCGAAGGCCTGACCCTCAGCTACTACCGAGGCTGGGACAAGGAGAAAGAGCTGAGCGATGTGCTCGCCACCTCCCTGCCCCGCGATCAGCAGATGGGCCATACCCAAGCCGGACCTCAACGGGCGGATCTGCGTCTCAGGTTCGCCAGCCACAATGCCGCGGATATTCTTTCCCGTGGCCAGCAGAAGCTGGTTGTCTGTGCATTGCGAATCGCCCAGGGGCATTTGGTCAGTCAAGCGCGGCGTGGCCAATGCATTTACCTGGTGGACGATTTGCCGTCCGAACTGGATGAGTTGCATCGTCGAGCGCTGTGCCGCTTGCTTGAAGACTTACGCTGCCAGGTGTTCATCACCTGTGTAGACCACGAATTATTGAGCGAAGGCTGGCAAACGGAAACGCCAGTTGCCTTGTTCCACGTGGAACAAGGCCGTATCACCCAGACCCACGACCATCGGGAGTGATTGCATGAGCGAAAACCAAACGTACGACTCCTCCAGCATCAAGGTGTTGAAAGGACTGGATGCCGTACGCAAACGTCCCGGGATGTACATCGGCGATACGGACGATGGCAGCGGTCTGCACCACATGGTGTTCGAGGTCGTGGATAACTCGATCGACGAAGCGCTGGCAGGTCACTGCGACGACATCAGCGTGATCATTCATCCGGATGAATCCATCACTGTCCGCGACAACGGCCGCGGCATTCCGGTCGATGTACATAAAGAAGAAGGCGTTTCGGCAGCCGAGGTCATCATGACCGTGCTGCACGCCGGCGGTAAGTTCGACGACAACTCGTACAAGGTGTCCGGCGGTCTGCACGGTGTGGGTGTGTCCGTAGTGAACGCGCTGTCGGAGCAGCTGCAGTTGACCGTACGCCGCAGTGGCAAGATCTGGGAACAGACCTACGTCCACGGCGTTCCCCAAGAGCCGATGAAGATCGTCGGCGACAGCGAGACCACCGGTACGCAGATTCACTTCAAGCCATCGGCTGAGACCTTCAAGAACATCCACTTCAGCTGGGACATCCTGGCCAAGCGGATTCGTGAGCTGTCCTTCCTCAACTCCGGCGTCGGCATCCTCCTCAAGGACGAGCGCACCGGTAAGGAAGAGATGTTCAAGTACGAAGGGGGTCTGCGTGCCTTTGTCGAATACCTCAACACCAACAAGAGCACGGTGAACCAGGTCTTCCATTTCAACGTCCAGCGTGACGACGGCGTGGGTGTAGAAATCGCCCTGCAGTGGAACGACAGCTTCAACGAAAACCTGTTGTGCTTCACCAACAACATTCCGCAGCGCGATGGTGGTACGCATCTGGTGGGCTTCCGCTCTGCCCTGACGCGTAACCTGAACAACTACATCGAACAGGAAGGCCTGGCGAAGAAGCACAAGGTCACTACGACGGGTGACGATGCCCGTGAAGGCCTGACCGCGATCATCTCGGTGAAAGTGCCGGATCCGAAATTCAGCTCCCAGACCAAAGACAAGCTGGTGTCTTCTGAAGTGAAGACAGCGGTGGAGCAGGAAATGGGCAAGTACTTCTCCGACTTCCTGTTGGAGAACCCCAACGAAGCCAAGGCGGTCGTGGGCAAGATGCTCGACGCGGCACGTGCCCGTGAAGCAGCGCGCAAGGCTCGTGAAATGACCCGCCGCAAAGGCGCTCTGGATATTGCCGGCCTGCCGGGCAAACTGGCGGACTGCCAAGAGAAGGACCCTGCCCTCTCCGAACTGTACCTGGTGGAGGGTGACTCTGCGGGTGGCTCGGCCAAGCAAGGCCGTAACCGCAGAACCCAGGCGATCCTTCCGCTCAAGGGCAAGATCCTTAACGTCGAGAAAGCCCGTTTCGACAAGATGATCTCGTCTCAGGAAGTCGGCACGCTGATCACCGCACTGGGCTGCGGCATCGGTCGTGAAGAGTACAACATCGACAAGCTGCGCTATCACAACATCATCATCATGACCGATGCTGACGTCGACGGTTCGCACATCCGTACCCTGCTGTTGACCTTCTTCTTCCGTCAGCTGCCTGAGTTGATCGAGCGCGGTTATGTCTACATTGCCCAGCCGCCGCTGTACAAGGTCAAGAAAGGCAAGCAGGAGCAGTACATCAAGGACGACGAGGCCATGGAAGAGTACATGACCCAGTCGGCCCTGGAAGACGCCAGCCTGCACCTGAGCGAATCCGCTCCCGGCATTTCCGGTGAGTCCCTGGAACGCCTGGTGAATGAATTCCGCACTGTGATGAAGACCCTCAAGCGTCTGTCGCGTTTGTATCCACAGGAACTCACCGAGCACTTCGTATACCTGCCGGCGGTCAGCCTCGATCAGCTTTCCGACCATGAGGCCATGCAGGCCTGGTTGGCGCAGTTCGAAGCGCGTCTGCGTTCCAGCGAGAAGTCGGGTCTTGTGTACAAGGTCAGCCTGCGTGAAGACCGCGAGCGCAACATCTGGCTGCCGGAAGTCGAGTTGGTATCGCACGGTCTGTCGAGCTACGTCACCTTCAACCGTGACTTCTTCGGTAGCAACGACTACAAGACCGTCACCGCATTGGGCGCGCAGATCAGCTCCCTGCTCGATGAAGGTGCCTATGTACAACGTGGCGAACGCAAGAAATCGGTGACCGAGTTCAAGCAGGCCCTGGACTGGCTGATGACCGAAAGCACCAAGCGTCATACCATCCAGCGCTATAAAGGTCTGGGCGAGATGAACCCGGATCAGCTGTGGGAAACCACTATGGACCCGAGCGTACGCCGGATGCTGAAAGTGACCATCGAAGACGCCATTGCCGCTGACCAGATCTTCAACACCCTGATGGGTGATGCAGTCGAGCCACGGCGTGACTTCATCGAGAGCAATGCCTTGGCGGTGTCCAACCTGGACTTCTGACGCCCTGCGGGTCTCGCCCAGAGGCCCATCGGCTGTACGGAAATGACCGTTGTACAAGCCTGAAAGGCCGACCCGTTGATGGGTCGGCCTTTTTTATTTGACGTTCGCTCCATCGACGCCGCGCTACCCTCACCTCTCTATCCGCGGCTCAGCGCCTCGGGCATCAATACAGCGCATCAACACGACGTGATGAGCAACGCCCGGTCGCACGTCGAGAACCTGGATACGCACGGTCGATCAGGCT
Source organism: uncultured Pseudomonas sp. (assembly GCF_913777995.1). Classification (GTDB taxonomy): domain Bacteria; phylum Pseudomonadota; class Gammaproteobacteria; order Pseudomonadales; family Pseudomonadaceae; genus Aquipseudomonas. The sequence goes on from NZ_CAJYVE010000013.1 coordinate 77,434, forward strand.
GATGGCCAAGCCTATGCCAGTACCTCGTCGTGCTGCTCAGGGGTTCGTCAGTCACATGGGCCAAGGCACAGCAAGCTGCATGTTCCACGTGAAACAGTGAACCCTCTTCTGTCACTGGGCAGCCTATTCGGCAGCCACAGCGGCTAGATCCGTAGCTGGAGTGTCGGACTCAACCTTCAGAGCGGCTGGTCATTGAACGTACCTGTCCCATGCGTAGATCCTGCGCTGAAGGTATACGACCGGCATAAAAAAACCGGCTTCAAGGGAAGCCGGTTCTAATCATGCAAAAAACTTATTCACGTTTTGAGGGTTTTCATTGCCTGCTGAAATAAGTAATGAAATCAGCAAGATAGATGGATTAAAAACGCATTGTTCAGAATTGGTGCACAGGTTATCCACAAATCAGGCAGGCACTTTTTCCTCGCCCGTCACCGGTGCAGCGGCGGAGCCCATGGCGCGCTGGGTCGCTTCGTTCCAGGCCTGTGCTCGGTCGTTGAGTTCAGCGATGGCGCGGGGGCCTGCACCCTCGGCGTACATCGGTTCACCGATTACCAACTCGATGGTGCCGGGGGTTTTGCCCCAGCCTTCACGCGGCCAGAATTTTCCGGCGTTGTGAGCGATCGGCAGTACCGGCAGGTTGGCGTTCACCGCCAGCGCGGCACCGCCACGGGAGAACTTGCCGATCTTGCCATAGGGCACGCGAGTACCCTCAGGAAAAATCAGTACCCAGACGCCATCCTTGAGCAGTTGATCGCCACGGCGGGCAATCTCTTTCAGGGCGGCCTTGGGGTTGTCACGGTCGATGGCGATGGGGCGCAGCATGGCCATGGCCCAACCAAAGAACGGCACGTACAGCAGTTCGCGCTTGAGCACCTGGCTCAAGGGCTCGAAATAGGCGGACAGGAAAAAGGTTTCCCAGGTGCTCTGGTGATTGGAAACGATCACACAGGGCGTCTTGGGAATGTTTTCCGCACCGGTGACCTTCACCTGAATGTTCAGGATGAGCCGCGTCAGCAGGATCGCGAAGCGGCACCAGTAGACGTTGATGAAACGGTAGCGCGCCTTGAAGCCGAGGAACGGCGCGACCAGGAAGCTCAGCATGCACCATACGAAGGCGCTGCTGCTCAGGCACAGATAGAAGAGGATGGTCCTGAGGGTTTTGATGATCGACATGCTGACTGGTACCTAAGGGCCTCTGCCCATCTTTGCATGTGCTTTGGAAGCGGCCGGGCCGGCCTCAGCGAGCACTGTTGTGGATAAGTTCTCTGGCCACGCTTGCCAGGTCGTCGAACACACGCGTGCCGGCCGGCATCCCACCCTCCAGTGTGCGGTGCCCCTTGCCGGTCAGCACCAACACGGGCTGCGCTTCGGCAGCCAGCGCCGCCTGCAGGTCGCCCTTGCTGTCACCCACGAACCATACGCCTTTGAGGTCTGCTGCGTAATGCCGGGCGATATCGTGCAACATGCCAGGCAAGGGCTTGCGGCACTCGCAACCGGCATCCGGGCCATGCGGGCAATAGACGATCAGGCCCACTTCCCCGCCTTGTGCCTGGACCAGGCTGCGCAGCTGCGCATGCATGGCGTCCAGAGTGGCGAGGTCGTAGTAACCCCGGGCAATGCCGGACTGGTTGGTGGCGACCGCCACCGTCCAGCCAGCCTTGCTCAGTGCCGCGATAGCCTCGATCGAACCGGGGATGGGCACCCACTCCTCTACCGACTTGATGTAGGCGTCGGAGTCATGGTTTATCACCCCGTCACGATCGAGAATCAGCAGTTTCACAGACGCTCCTCAACCCAGCAGCGAGATATCGGCCACACCCAGGAACAGGCCACGCAGGCGCGCCAGCAGCGCGTAGCGGTTGGCGCGTACGTTGGCGTCTTCGGCGTTGACCATCACCGCCTCGAAGAAGGCGTCCACCGGCTCGCGCAGGCTCGCCAGGCGGGCCAGCGACTCGCTGTACTTGCGCTCGGCGGCCAGTGGCTGCACGGCGTGGTCGGCCTGTTGGATGGCCGAGTACAGGGAGAACTCGTTGGCATTGTCGAAGTACTTGGGCTCGACGCTTTGGGCGATATTGCCTTCGGCCTTGCTCAGCAGGTTCGACACGCGCTTGTTCACGGCGGCCAGGGCAGCGGCCTGAGGCAGTTTGCGGAATGCCTGGACGGCTTGCACACGCTGGTCGAAATCCAGCGCCGAGCCTGGTTGCAGGGCGCGCACCGAGAGGTACACGGCCACTTCGATGCCTTCGTCTTCGTAGCGCGCACGCAGGCGGTCGAAGATGAACTCCAGCACCTGCTCGGCCAGACCGGCGGCCTTGACCTTGGCACCGAACTGGTTGACGGCGAATTTCACCGTCTCGATCAGGTCGAGGTCGAGCTGCTTCTCGATCAGGATACGCAGGATGCCCAGGGCTGCACGACGCAGTGCGTAAGGATCCTTGCTGCCGGTGGGCAGCATGCCGATGCCAAAGATACCCACCAGGGTGTCGAGCTTGTCGGCAATGGCCACAGCCGAACCGGTCAGGGTCGAAGGCAGCTCAGCGCCAGCGCCGCGCGGCATGTACTGCTCGTTCAGCGCCAGGGCCACGTCTTGTGCCTCGCCGTCGGCCTTGGCGTAGTAGTAACCGGCAATGCCCTGCATTTCCGGGAACTCGCCGACCATCTCGGTGGACAGGTCGCACTTGGACAGGATGCCGGCACGCGCGGCACGCTGGGCGTCACCGCCGATGCGCGGGGCGATGAAGGCGGCCAGCTTGGAAACCCGCTCGGCCTTGTCGAACACGCTACCCAACTGGGCCTGGAACACGACGTTCTTCAGCCGCTCGTTGAAGGTTTCGAGTTTCTGCTTCTTGTCTTGCTTGAAGAAGAACTCGGCGTCGGTCAGGCGTGGGCGCACGACCTTTTCGTTACCAGCGATGATCTGCGCCGGGTCCTTGCTCTCGATGTTGGCGACGGTGATGAAGCGTGGCAGCAGCTTGCCGTCGGCGTCCAGCAGGCAGAAGTACTTCTGGTTGTCCTGCATGGTGGTGATCAGGGCTTCCTGCGGTACATCCAGGAAGCGTTCCTCGAAGGAGCAGACCAGCGGCACGGGCCATTCAACCAGGCCGGTCACTTCGTCGAGCAGCGCTGGCGGCACGATGGCGGTGCCTTGCTGCTGGGCGGCCAGTTCTTCGACACGCTTGCTGATGATCAGCCGGCGCTCGTTGAAGTCGGCCAGCACACTGGCGGCGCGCAGATCGGTGACATAGCTGGTCGGCGAGCTGATACGCACGTCTTCAGGGTGATGGAAGCGGTGACCGCGGGAGTGACGGCCGGCCTTCTGGGCCAGGATGGTGCAATCGACGACCTGGTCACCGAACAGCATCACCAGCCACTGGGTCGGGCGCACGAACTCTTCCTTGCGCGCGGCCCAGCGCATGCGCTTGGCGATCGGCAGGTCGTTGAGCGAATCTTCGACGATGGTCGGCAGCAGCGAGGTGGTCGGCTTGCCCGGAATGTTCTGCACGTAGCGCAGTTTGGGGCCGCTCTGGTCGATTTCGGCCAGCTCCACACCGCATTTCTTGGCGAAGCCCAGGGCTGCCTGGGTCGGATTGCCTTCGGCGTCGAAGGCTGCCTGGCGTGGCGGACCGTCGAGGTTGACGCTGCGGTCCGGCTGCTGGGTGGCCAGGCCGGTGACCAGCACGGCCAGACGGCGTGGCGCCGCATAGACCTGGCTGGCGCTGTAGGTCAGGCCGGCGCTCTGCAGGCCTTTCTCGATACCGGCCAGGAAGGCGTCGGCCAGGGTGCTGAGGGTCTTGGGTGGCAGTTCTTCGGTGCCCAGTTCGACCAGAAAATCTTGAGCACTCATTGTGCAGCCTCCAGCTTGGCCAGTACTTCGTCGCGTAGATCAGGGGTTGCCATCGGGAAGCCCAGCTTGGCCCGCGATTGCAGGTAGGCCTGGGCCACGGCGCGGGCCAGGGTACGCACGCGCAGGATGTACTGCTGGCGTGCGGTGACCGAGATCGCCCGGCGCGCATCGAGCAGGTTGAAGGTGTGCGAGGCCTTGAGCACCATCTCGTAGCTTGGCAGCGGCAGCTCCAGGCCGATCAGGCGCTGGGCTTCGCCCTCGTAGAAATCGAACAGCTCGAACAGCTTGTCGACGCTGGCGTGTTCGAAGTTGTAGGTCGACTGCTCCACTTCGTTCTGGTGGAACACGTCGCCATAGGTCACGGTGCCGAACGGGCCGTCGGCCCAGACCAGGTCGTAGACCGAATCGACGCCCTGCTGGTACATGGCCAGGCGCTCCAGGCCATAGGTGATTTCGCCGGTCACCGGGTAGCACTCGATGCCACCGACCTGCTGGAAGTAGGTGAACTGCGAGACTTCCATGCCGTTGAGCCAGATTTCCCAGCCCAGGCCCCAGGCGCCCAGGGTTGGCGATTCCCAGTTGTCCTCGACGAAGCGCACGTCATGCACCAGCGGATCCAGGCCGATGTGTTTGAGCGAGCCCAGGTACAGCTCCTGGAAGTTGTCGGGGTTGGGCTTGAGCACCACCTGGAACTGGTAGTAGTGCTGCAGGCGGTTGGGGTTCTCGCCATAACGGCCGTCGGTGGGGCGGCGGCTTGGCTGGACATAGGCGGCGTTCCAGGTTTCCGGGCCTACGGCGCGCAGAAACGTGGCGGTGTGGAAAGTGCCGGCGCCTACTTCCATATCGTAGGGCTGAAGCACCACACAACCTTGATCGGCCCAGTATTGCTGGAGGGCGAGGATCAAGTCTTGGAAGGTACGCACGGCTGGCGTAGGCTGGCTCACAAAATTCACCTGTGCTGGGCTGTGATTCGAAAGAGCGGGAGTATACCCGATTCGGCCGCGCATCGACCCCGTGGGAGCCATATGACTCGCTGCTTTTGGTGCAATGACGATCCACTCTACATCGCCTATCACGACGAGGAATGGGGTGTCCCGTTGAGGGATGCGCAGAGGCTCTTCGAGTTGCTGTTGCTCGAAGGGTTCCAGGCCGGGCTGTCGTGGATCACCATCCTCAAGCGCCGGGCCCGCTACCGCGAAGTGCTGTTCGGCTTCGATGCCGAGCGCCTCGCGTGCCTCACCGATGACGAGATCGAGGCGCTCATGCAGGACGCCTCGATTATCCGCAACCGCCTCAAGCTCAACGCCGTGCGCACCAACGCGCGGGCCTGGCTGGCGCTGCCCGACCCGGTCGGCCTGCTCTGGTCGTTCGTCGGCGGTGAGCCGAAGATCAACCATTTCAAGGATCGCAGCGAAGTACCGGCGATCACCCCCGAGGCCCAGGCCATGAGCAAGTCCTTGAAGAAGGCCGGCTTCACCTTCGTCGGGCCGACCATCTGCTACGCCTTCATGCAGGCCAGCGGCATGGTCATGGATCACACCACCGACTGTGATCGCTATCCGCAGCTCAGCGCCTGACAGGTACAATGCCCGCCCTGAACATGAGGATGTGATTCGTGGAAAAATTCAAAGGCGCCCTGATGGTCGGGGCGTTGCGCCTGTTCGCCATGCTGCCCTGGCGCGCCGTACAGGCCACCGGCTCGGCCATCGGCTGGCTGATGTGGAAGCTGCCCAACCGTTCTCGCGAGGTGGTGCGCATCAACCTCGCCAAGTGCTTCCCGGAACTGAGCGAGGCTGAGCGCGAACGGCTGGTCGGGCGCAGCCTGATGGACATCGGCAAGACCCTCACCGAAAGCGCCTGCGCATGGATCTGGCCTGCGCAGAAATCCATCGACCTGGTGCGCGAGGTCGAAGGCCTCGAAGTGCTGCAGCAGGCGCTGGCCTCGGGCAAGGGCGTGGTCGGCATTACCAGCCACCTGGGTAACTGGGAAGTGCTCAACCACTTCTACTGCAGCCAGTGCAAACCGATCATTTTCTATCGCCCGCCCAAGCTCAAGGCGGTGGATGAACTGCTGCGCAAGCAGCGCGTGCAACTGGGCAATCGCGTGGCGCCGTCGACCAAGGAAGGCATCCTCAGCGTCATCAAGGAAGTGCGCAAGGGCGGCCAGGTAGGCATTCCTGCCGATCCCGAGCCGGCCGAGTCGGCAGGTATCTTCGTGCCCTTCTGCGGCACCGTGGCGCTGACCAGCAAGTTCGTGCCCAACATGCTCGCCGGCGGCAAGGCGGTCGGTGTATTCCTGCACGCCATCCGCCTGCCCGACGGCTCGGGCTACAAGGTGATACTGGAAGCCGCCCCCGAAGCCATGTACAGCACCGACACCGAAACCTCGGCGGCCGCGATGAGCCAGGTGGTGGAAAAGTACGTGCGTGCCAACCCCAGCCAGTACATGTGGAGCATGAAACGCTTCAAGAAACGCCCGCCGGGAGAGGCGCGCTGGTATTGATTCACCCGTTGGCCTGTCGAGTGCTGCAGGCCGGCACTATGGGTGTTCGCCGCTTCTTTTAAGGCTGGATGGGGCGCACACCTCTCCTAGTACGAAGAGAAGACCGACGGACCCCGCCAAGGCGAGTGAAAGCGTTGACGAGAGGGCTGCCTGGAGAAGATCAGCAGAGAAAACCGCCCCGAACATGGCGCAGAACGGAAAGATCGAAGCACCGTTCAGAAGAGCCATTACCAGATCACCCGTTCTGACTCTGCGCCTGTGGGCCCACTGCTGAAAAGCGTTGACGCCTACGCATGCCACCGCCAGCAATAGCGTTATCGCCTCGAACGCCAAGGTGTAGCTGTAAACGCTGAGCATTCAGGCGACCGCCGTCGCCTTCAGCAATGCCAGCGCACCGCCCGCACCCACAACGCCGGCAACGATCTCACCGGAGAGGTCAACGGCCAGGAAGGCATTGGCGGCAGCCACGCCCAGCAACGCACCGGAAAGCACCAGCCGCATCGTCTTGAAACCTGTCTTCATGGCAGTACCTGCTTACCAACGGGAAAACTGCCGTGAACCTTAACAGGTCAGGTGACCCGGACGTCTCTGCTCTTTTCGTGCGAAATTTCCGGCTTTGAGGCCTCATTGCCCATACGGTCAGAAAAAGCTCAGCCCTACCTGAAACAGCCGCTCTGCATCGCGGATGTACTTCTTGTCCACCAGGAACATGATGACGTGGTCGCCTGACTCGATCACCGTGCTGTCGTGGGCGATGAGCACTTCTTCGTCGCGGATGATCGCGCCGATGGTGGTGCCGTTGGGCAGGTTGATGTCCTTGATGGCGCGACCGATCACCTTGCTGGAGCGGGCGTCGCCATGGGCGACCAGCTCGATGGCTTCGGCCGCACCGCGGCGCAGCGAGTGCACGCTGACCACGTCGCCGCGGCGCACGTGGGCCAGCAGGGTGCCGATGGTCGCCAGTTGCGGGCTGACGGCGATGTCGATCTCGCCGCCTTGCACCAGGTCGACATAGGCCGGGTTGTTGATCAGGGTCATGACCTTGCGCGCACCCATGCGCTTGGCCAGCAGCGAAGACATGATGTTGGCTTCGTCGTCGTTGGTCAGGGCCAGGAACAGGTCGGTGTCGCCGATGTTCTCTTCCATCAGCAGGTCGCGGTCGGACGAACTGCCCTGCAGCACTACGGTACTGTCGAGGTTCTCCGACAGGTAGCGACAGCGCGCCGGGTTCATCTCGATGATCTTCACCTGGTAGCGGCTCTCGATGGCCTCAGCCAGGCGTTCGCCGATGTTGCCACCGCCGGCGATGACGATGCGCTTGTAGTTTTCATCGAGCCGCCGCATCTCGCCCATGACCTGGCGAATGTGCGCCTTGGCAGCGATGAAGAATACTTCGTCGTCGGCCTCGATCACCGTGTCGCCCTTGGGCAGAATCGGCCGGTCGCGGCGGAAGATCGCTGCGACGCGGGTGTCGACGTTGGGCATGTGCGCCTTGAGCTGGCGCAGTTGCTGGCCCACCAGCGGCCCGCCGTAGTAGGCGCGGGTGGCCACCAGCTGTGCCTTGCCTTCGCCGAAGTCGATGACCTGCAGCGCACCGGGCAGTTCGATCAGGCGCTTGATGTAGTGGGTGACCACCTGCTCGGGGCTGATCAGTACGTCGACCGGGATGGCTTCGTTGTCGAACAGCTCGGCGCGGGTCAGGTAGGCAGACTCACGCACCCGGGCGATCTTGGTCGGGGTGTGGAAAAGCGTGTAGGCCACCTGGCAGGCAACCATATTGGCCTCGTCGCTGTTGGTCACCGCCACCAGCATGTCGGCATCGTCGGCGCCGGCCTGGCGCAGCACGGTAGGAAACGAGCCCTTGCCCTGCACGGTGCGGATGTCCAGACGGTCGCCCAGGTCGCGCAGACGGTCGCCGTCGGTGTCGACCACGGTAATGTCGTTGGCTTCGCTGGCCAGGTGTTCGGCCAGCGTACCGCCGACCTGCCCTGCGCCGAGGATGATGATCTTCAACCCTGTACTCCTGAAAATCCGGATCGGCCTTGGCCGCCTCGGGAAGGCATCCAAGCCGTTGTTACGCGGCGGGCGCGCGACTGGCGGCGATCTTGATCAGTTTGGCGTAGTAGAAACCGTCGTGCCCACCTTCCTGGGCCAGCAACTGGCGACCGTGCGGCTGGCGGATACCGGCGGCCGGGCCGCCCTGCTGGCCGGCGATGTCCAGTTCACGGGCGCCTGGCGTACGCGCCAGGAATGCCTCGATCACCTCGGTGTTCTCGGTCGGCAGCGTCGAGCAGGTGGCATATAGCAGAATGCCGCCGACTTCCAGGGTCGGCCACAGTGCATCAAGCAGCTCGCCCTGCAGGCTGGCTAGGGCCGGGATGTCCTCGGCCTGGCGGGCCAGCTTGATGTCCGGGTGACGGCGGATCACCCCGGTGGCCGAGCATGGCGCGTCGAGCAGGATGCGCTGGAACGGCTTGCCGTCCCACCACTGCGCGGTATCCCGGCCATCGGCGGCGATCAGCTCGGCCTGCAGGCCCAGGCGTTCGAGGTTCTCGCGCACGCGCACCAGGCGCTTGGCTTCCAGGTCCACGCCCAGCACACCGGCCAGCCCGGGCTGCACTTCGAGCAGGTGGCAGGTCTTGCCGCCTGGCGCGCAACAGGCGTCCAGCACACGCTGGCCTGGCGCAAGGTCGAGCAACTCGGCCGCCAGCTGCGCGGCCTCGTCCTGCACGCTGATCCAGCCTTCGGCGAAGCCCGGCAGTTCGCGCACATCCTGGGCTTCGGCCAGGAGGATGCCGTCCTGGCTGAACGTGCAGGCGCTGGCTGCGATACCCGCCTCGTTCAGCAACCCCAGGTAGGCGTCACGCGAGTGGTGGCGGCGGTTGACCCGCAGGATCATCGGCGGGTGGGCATTGTTGGCCGCGCAGATGGCCTCCCAATGCTCCGGCCAGGCGGCCTTGAGGGCCTTCTGCAGCCAGCGCGGATGGGCGGTGCGCACCACCGGGTCGTGCTCCAGCTCGCTCAGCAGCGCTTCGCCTTCGCGCTGGGCGCGGCGCAGCACAGCGTTGAGCAGGCCCTTGGCCCAGGGCTTCTTGAGCTTGTCGGCGCAGCCGACGGTTTCGCCGATGGCGGCATGCGCCGGAATACGGCTGTAGAACAACTGGTACAGGCCGATCAGCAGCAGTGCCTCGACGTCGGCATCGGCCGCCTTGAAGGGCTTCTGCAACAGCTTGGCAGCCAAGGCGGCGAGCCGCGGTTGCCAGCGCGCGGCACCGAACGCCAGTTCCTGGGTCAGGCCGCGGTCGCGTGGCTCGACCTTTTCCAACTGCCCTGGCAACGAGCCATTCAGCGAGGCCTTGCCGCTCAATACGGCGGCCAGCGCCCGGGCGGCGGCGAGACGCGGATTCATTGGCCCAGCACCGTACCGGTGGCGAACTTGTCGCGGCGGCTGTTGAACAGGTCGGCGAAGTTCAGCGGTTTGCCGCCGGGCAGTTGCAGGCGGGTCAGGCGCAGGGCCTGTTCACCACAGGCGACCAGCAGGCCGTCCTTGCTGGCCTCGAGGATGGTGCCAGGTTCGCCCCGCCCTTCGGCCAGTTGCGCACCGAGTACCTTGAGCGCCTCTGCGCCCAGGGTGCTGTGGCAGATCGGCCAGGGGTTGAAGGCGCGGATCAGGCGCTCCAGCTCGACAGCCGGGCGGCTCCAGTCCAGGCGCGCTTCGTCCTTGTTGAGCTTGTGGGCGTAGGTGGCCAGGGCGTCGTCCTGGACTTCACCTTGCAGCGAACCGTCGGCCAGGCCGGCGATGGCTTCCAGTACGGCGGAAGGGCCCAGTTCGGCGAGGCGGTCGTGCAGGCTGCCGCCAGTGTCGGTGGCGCTGATCGGCGTGACCGCCTTGAGCAGCATCGGGCCGGTGTCCAGCCCGGCTTCCATGCGCATCACCGTCACCCCGCTCTCGGCGTCGCCGGCCTGCACCGCGCGCTGGATCGGCGCCGCACCGCGCCAGCGCGGCAGCAGCGAGGCATGGCTGTTGATGCAACCCAGGCGCGGGATGTCCAGCACCACCTGCGGCAGGATCAGGCCATAGGCGACCACCACCATCAGGTCGGGCTTGAGGGCGGCCAGTTCGGCCTGGGCATCGGCGTCGCGCAGGGTTGGCGGCTGCAACACCGGCAGATCGTGCTGTACGGCCAGTTGCTTGACCGGGCTGGGCATGAGCTTTTGCCCACGCCCGGCCGGGCGATCTGGCTGGGTGTACACGGCGACGATCTGGTAGGGGCTGTCCAGCAGGGCCTTGAGGTGTTCAGCGGCGAATTCGGGGGTGCCGGCGAAAACGATGCGCAGTGGCTCGGTCATGGGCTTCTCGGTCGATAAAAAACAAAAGGCCCCTTCGCGGGCCTTTGCTTGCAGCGGAATCAGGCTTTCTGCTTGTGCTGCTTTTCCAGTTTCTTCTTGATGCGGTCGCGCTTGAGCGTGGACAGGTAGTCGACGAACAGCTTGCCGTTGAGGTGATCGCACTCATGCTGGATGCACACCGCCAGCAGACCTTCGGCGATCAGCTCGTAGGGCTGGCCGTCGCGGTCCAGGGCCTTGACCCGGACGCGCAGCGGGCGGTCGACGTTCTCGTAGAAACCGGGCACCGACAGGCAGCCTTCCTGGTACTGGCCCATGTCCTCGCTCAGGGTTTCCAGCTCCGGGTTGATGAAGACCCGAGGCTCGCTGCGGTCTTCGCTGAGGTCCATGACCACTACGCGCTTGTGCACGTTGACCTGGGTGGCCGCCAGCCCGATGCCCGGTGCTTCGTACATGGTTTCGAACATGTCGTCGACCAGCTGGCGGAGGGCGTCGTCCACGACCGTCACCGGCTTGGCGATGGTGCGCAGGCGCGGATCGGGAAATTCGAGAATGTCTAAGATGGCCATATACGTAAGTGCTGCACTGATAGGGTAAAGTCAGGACCTTCGCCTGGCGCGCCGCGCTGTCTGCACGCTGGGCCTGACACGAAGCTGTAGGACGATTCGAAAGCGGCTGTAGGCGGGCGCCCAAGTGCGAGTTGCAAGCCGTTTTCCGGTCAAGCGATGCCACATGATAAAGGGATTCACCGAATGAGGAAAACACTACTCGCCCTGCTGCTGTTGACGGCCAGTGGCCTGGTGCAGGCGCAAGTGCAGCTCAGGGAGGGCCATCCGCAACGCTACACCGTGGTCGCCGGCGACACGCTCTGGGACATTTCCGGCAAGTTCCTGCGTGAGCCTTGGCGCTGGAAGGAAATCTGGCGCGCCAACCCGTCGGTCAAGGACCCGGACCTGATCTACCCCGGCGACACCCTGACCCTGAGCTACGTCGACGGCCAGCCCCAGGTGGTGCTCAGCCGCGGCGAGTCGCGGGGCACCGTGAAGCTTTCTCCGCATGTACGCAGCACACCCACCGTGGAAGCCATTCCGAGCATCCCGCTGGGCGCCATCAACGCCTTTCTGATCAGCAACCGTATCGTCGAGAACGCCGAGCAGTTCCAGGACGCACCCTATGTGGTGGCCGGCAATGCCGAGCGGGTGCTCAGCGGTCGAGGCGACCGGATCTACGTGCGCGGCCAGCTGGACGCTGCGCACACCATGTACGGCATCTTCCGTCAGGGCAAGATCTACACCGACCCGCAAAGCGGCGAAGTGTTGGGCATCAACGCCGACGATATCGGCGGTGGCGAGGTAGTGGCCAGCGAGGGCGACGTGTCCACCCTGGTGCTGCAGCGCTCGACCCAGGAGGTGCGCCTGGGCGACCGCCTGTTCGCCAGCGAGGAGCGGCCGATCACCTCGACCTTCCTGCCGGCGGCGCCTGCCGCGCCCATCGATGGCCTGATTCTCGATGTACCGCGCGGTGTCACGCAGATCGGCGTGAACGACGTGGTCACGCTGAACAAGGGCCGCCGCGACGGTCTGCAGGAGGGCAGCGTGCTGGCCATCTACAAGACCGGCGAGCACGTCCGCGACCGCGTGACCGGCGAGCAGGTGAAGATTCCCGACGAGCGGGCTGGCATGCTGATGGTGTTCCGCACTTATGAAAAGCTCAGTTACGGCTTGGTCCTGCATGCCAATCGCTCGCTGGCGATCATGGACAAGGTCCGTAACCCCTGACGCGATGTAAAGGCCAGTGCGGGTGAACACGGACCGTTCACTTATCACAGCGTTGTCAACAGAGTTATCCACAGGTTGTCATGGCTCTGGCTGACCTCGCCGATCAAGGATGATCCGCATGCCATTGCTCGAAAATCATTCGATTTCACCCGCCGAACTGGAAGCGCGGTTGCGTCTGCACCGCCTTCCTGAACTCGGTCCCGCCCGTTTCAAGCGTCTCATCGAAGCCTTCGGTTCGGCCAGTGCGGCCCTCAGTGCACCGGCCAGCGCCTGGCGTGCCTTGCAGCTTTCCACCGTCAGCGCCGAGTCACGGCGCGACCCTTCGGTGCGTGACGGCGCCAGTGCTGCGCTGGCCTGGTTGGAGCGTCCGGGCCAGCATTTACTGGCGTGGGACAGCCCTGGCTACCCTGCCCTGCTGGCGGAAATCGCCGACCCACCGCCGCTGTTGTTCATCCTCGGCGACCCGGCATTGCTCGAGCGGCCCCAGCTGGCGATGGTCGGCAGCCGCCGCGCTTCCAGGCCGGCCTTGCAGACGGCCGGGGCCTTTGCGCGCAGTCTGGCGGCGGCAGGTCTGGTGATTACCAGCGGCCTGGCACTGGGTGTCGACGGTGCGGCTCATGAGGGCGCTCTGGAGGCTGGCGGGGCGACCATTGGCGTGCTGGGCACGGGGTTGGAAAATTTTTATCCACAGCGGCATCTGGCGCTGGCCAGACGCATGGCTGAGCAAGGCAGCGCGGTGATTTCCGAGTTTCCGCTGGATACTGCGGCGCAGTCGAACAACTTTCCGCGTCGTAACCGGATCATCAGCGGGCTGTCGCTGGCGGTGCTGGTGGTGGAGGCCAGCGTGCGCAGCGGCTCGCTGATCACTGCCCGCCTGGCGGCCGAGCAAGGGCGTGAGGTGTATGCCATGCCCGGCTCCATCCACCACCCGGGGGCACGGGGTTGTCACCAATTGATTCGCGACGGCGCGACCCTGGTAGAAAGTGTCGAGCATATCCTCGAAGGGCTGCGCCATTGGCAAGGTGTCGCCCCTGCTGCGGCTGCCGTCACCACGCCCCGGCCGGTGCGTTCCCGCCATCCCCTGCTGGCCTTGTTGCAGGCCGCGCCACAAGGCACCGAGGCCCTTGCCGAGCACCTGGGCTGGCCGCTGTCGAGGGTCCTGGGCGAGCTGACCGAACTGGAGCTGCAAGGCCGGGTCAGTTGCGAAGGCGGACGATGGTTCGCTTCCGGCGACTGGGGTTAAACTGCCGCGCATTATTGAGTGGAGAGACAGCATGGTGAGCAGTTGGCGCGTGCAACAAGCCGCCCGGGAAGTTCGGGCCGGTGCGGTGATTGCCTATCCAACCGAGGCGGTATGGGGGCTGGGTTGCGACCCGTGGGATGAAGAGGCGGTGTATCGCCTGCTGGCGATCAAGTCGCGGCCGGTGCACAAGGGGTTGATCCTGGTCGCTGACAACATCCGCCAGTTCGATTTCCTGTTCGAGGACTTTCCCGAGCTGTGGATCGACCGCATGGCCAGTACCTGGCCGGGGCCGAACACCTGGCTGGTGCCCCACCAGGACCTGCTGCCCGAATGGATCACCGGTGAGCACGATACCGTAGCCCTGCGGGTGACCGACCATCCGGTGGTGCGCGAGCTGTGCGCGCTGGTCGGGCCGTTGATTTCCACTTCCGCCAACCCCGCCGGCCGGCCTGCGGCGCGCTCGCGGCTGCGGGTGGAGCAGTACTTCCGGGGTGAAGTCGACCTGGTGCTTGGTGGCAGCCTGGGTGGGCGCCGCAACCCCAGTGTGATCCGCGACGTGGCCACCGGGCAGGTGGTTCGCCCGGGCTGATCCCCGGCAAAGGTGCCGGCCAGGGTCATCCCCCGGCCGGGACCGGGTTCAAGGCACCAGGATGGTCGAGCCGGTGGTGCGCCGCGCAGCCAGTTCGGTCTGCGCCTGGGCGGCGTCCTGGAGCGCGTACTGCTGCAGGTCGTTGACCTTGATCTTGCCGCTGACCAGCATGTCGAACAGCTCGTCGGCCATGGCCTGCAGGTTCTGTGGGTTGTTGGCGTAGCTGCCGAGGGTCGGGCGGGTCACGTACAGCGAACCCTTCTGCGCCAGCAGGCCCAGGTGCACACCGGTCACCGGCCCCGAGGCGTTGCCGAAGCTGACCAGCAGGCCGCGAGGCGCCACGCAGTCCAGCGAGGTCAGCCAGGTGTCCTTGCCCACGCTGTCGTAGACCACCGGGCACTTACGTCCTTCGGTCAGTTCCAGCACGCGCCTGGCCACGTCCTCATGGCTGTAGTCGATGGTTTCCCAGGCGCCCAGGGCCTTGGCATGCGCGGCCTTTTCCGCCGAGCTGACGGTGCCGATCAGGTTGGCGCCCAGCGCCCTGGCCCACTGGCAGGCCAGCGAACCGACACCGCCGGCGGCGGCGTGGAACAGGAAGGTTTCATTGGGCTTGATCTGGTAGGTCTGGCGCAGCAGGTACTGCACGGTCAGGCCCTTGAGCAGCACGGCGGCGGCCTGCCCGAAGCTCACTGCATCGGGTAGCTTCACCAGGTTGGTTTCCGGCAGCACGTGGAATTCGCCGTAGCCCCCCAGCGGGCCGGTGGCGTAGGCCACGCGATCGCCAACGCTGAAGCGGCTCACTTCACTGCCCACTGCCTCGACCACCCCGGCACCCTCGTTGCCCAGCCCGCTGGGCAGTTCGGCGGGGTACAGGCCGCTGCGGAAATAGGTGTCGATGAAGTTCAGGCCGATCGCATGATTGCGCACCCGCACTTCCTGCGGACCTGGCTCGGCGGGGTCGAAGTCGACGTATTCGAGGACTTCAGGACCACCTGTCTTGCTGAACTGGATACGTTTTGCCATGTGCTCTCTCCATGATTGCTGTATCGACATCAGGCCTGTATCGGACCCTTTCGCATCCGTTACGTCAACTGCGAAGGCGTTGCAGGCGATGTTATGCTAGCCGCCCATTTGCCTGCAGCCCTTCCAATCCGGGCTCCGGAGCGTTTCGAGGAAGCCGCATGAATAGCCGTACCGAAGCTGTCAAAGCCTACCTGCTCGACCTGCAGGACCGTATCTGCGCCGCCCTGGAGCAGGAAGACGGTGCCGCCCGGTTCATCGAGGACGCCTGGACCCGCCAGGCCGGTGGCGGTGGCCGCACCCGGGTCATCGAGAACGGCACCCTGATCGAGAAAGGCGGGGTCAACTTCTCCCATGTGTTCGGCAGCAGCCTGCCGCCGTCGGCCAGCGCTCATCGTCCGGAACTGGCCGGGCGCGGCTTCCAGGCCCTGGGCGTGTCGCTGGTCATTCATCCGCACAATCCCCACGTGCCCACCTCGCATGCCAACGTGCGCTTCTTCATTGCCGAGAAAGAAGGCGAAGAGCCGGTCTGGTGGTTCGGCGGCGGTTTCGACCTGACCCCCTACTACGCTGTCGAAGAAGACTGCATCCACTGGCACCGGGTCGCCGAGCAGGCCTGCGCGCCATTCGGCGCCGATGTCTACCCGCGCTACAAGGCCTGGTGCGACAGCTACTTCCACCTCAAGCACCGCAACGAGCCGCGCGGCATCGGCGGGCTGTTCTTCGACGACCTCAACCAGTGGGACTTCGACACCAGTTTCGCCTTCATGCGTGCCATCGGCGATGCCTACCTGGAGGCCTACCTGCCCATCGTGCGGCGCCGCAAGGCGGCGGCCTACACGGTGCAGCAGCGCGAGTTCCAGGAGTTCCGCCGGGGCCGCTACGTCGAGTTCAACCTGGTCTACGACCGCGGCACGCTGTTCGGCCTGCAGTCGGGCGGGCGTACCGAATCCATCCTCATGTCGCTGCCGCCGCAGGTGCGCTGGGGTTATGACTGGAAAGCCGCGCCGGGCAGCGAAGAGGCGCGCCTGACCGACTACTTCCTGCAGGACCGCGACTGGCTGGGCCTCGCGGCCACCGATTGATTTCAGGACCACACATGGACCACTACGTTGTATTCGGCAACCCCATCGGCCACAGCAAGTCGCCGCTGATCCACAGCCTGTTCGCCGAGCAGACCGGCCAGGCCCTGGACTACCGCACCGCGCTGGCGCCGCTGGACGACTTTGCGGCCTTCGCCCGGGCATTCTTCGCGACGGGCCGTGGCGCCAACGTGACGGTGCCGTTCAAGGAGCAGGCCTTCGCCCTGGCCGATCGGCTGACCGAACGCGCGCGGCGTGCCGGGGCGGTGAATACCCTGGCCCGACAGGCCGACGGCACGCTGCTGGGCGACAACACCGACGGTGCCGGGCTGGTCCGCGACCTCACCGTCAATGCCGGCCTGAGCCTGCGCGGCAAGCGCATCCTGGTGCTGGGCGCCGGTGGCGCAGTGCGCGGTGCACTGGAACCGCTGCTCGCCGAAGGCCCGGCGGTGGTGACCATTGCCAACCGTACCCTGGAAAAGGCCGAACAACTGGTGCAGGAGTTCGCCGACCTCGGCCCGCTGTCGGCCAGCGGTTTCGACTGGCTGGAAGAGCCGGTAGAGGTGATCATCAACGCCACCTCGGCGAGTCTGTCCGGCGAGCGCCCGCCCATCGCCGCGAGCCTGATCCAGCCAGGAATGACTTTCTGCTACGACATGATGTACGCCAAGGAGCCCACTACCTTCTGCCGCTGGGCCGCCGAGCAGGGCGCGCTGCAGGCGATGGACGGCCTGGGCATGCTGGTCGAGCAGGCCGCCGAAGCCTTCGAGCTGTGGCGCGGTGTGCGCCCGGACTCGGCGCCGGTACTGGCCGAACTGCGCCGCCAGCTGGCGGCAGGCTGAGCCGCCGCATCAGCCCTCGAAGCGCACTGGGCAGTGCTCAACGCCTTCGAGCTTCTGCAGTTCTTCGATCACATGGGGGCGCGCATGGCGCAGGATCAGCGTGCGGCCCTGCTGCGCCAGCCGACGCGCTTCCTGATGCAGCATCTCCACGCCGGAGTAGTCGATGAAGTTGATGTGCTGCGCTTCGATCACTACCTGGCGGCCTGTGGCGCGCTGCAGGCGCGTCTGCAGGTAGTGGCTGGCGCCGAAGAAGATCGAACCGCCAAAGCGCAAAACCTCCTGGTCGCCGTCGTGCCATTGCTGGATGCGCGGCCGCGAGGTGCGCTTGAGGTAGAAGAACAGCGAGGCCAGCACGCCCGCGTAGATCGCCGTTTGCAGCTCCAGCAGCAGGGTGGCCACGCAGGTCAGCAGCATGACGAAGAACTCCGCACGGCTGACCCTGAACAGCGCAGCGATACCCTTGCGATCCACCAGGCCCCAGCAGATCAGCAGGATCGAGGCGGCCATGGCGGGCAGCGGAATGTGCGCGATCAGCGTGGCGCCGGCGATGGCGAACAGCGCCACCCACAGCGCGGAGAACACCCCGGCCAGCGGTGAGCGGGCGCCGGCTTCGTAGCTGAGCGCGGCGCGGGTGAAGGAGCCCGCCGAGAGGTACCCGGAAAACAGCGCTCCGACCATGTTCGACAGGCCCTGGGCGCGCACCTCCTGGTTGGCGTCGAGCAGCTGTTGCGAACGGGCCGACAGCGAGCGGGCGATCGACAGGCTGTTGACCAGCCCGAGCATACCCACCGCCACCGCAGTGGGCAGCAGGCGAATGATCATTTCTCCATCCAGTGGCAGCGGGCTGAAAGGCGGCAGATGCCCGGCGAATGCCGTGACCCGTTTTACATGGCCGAACAGCGACGGCCACAGCCACACCAGCAGGCTGCTGCCCAGCAAGGCGATGAGCAGCGCCGGCCAGCGCGGCGCCAGAATCTTCAGGGCGATGCCCAGGCCCAGCGTGAGCAACCCCAGTGCCAGGGAGGCGATGTCCAATTGGCTGGCATGCCCGAGCAGGGCCTTGACGCTGTCCAGCGCGGTGTTCTGGCTGGGCAGGTCGAGTCCCATCAGGTTGGGCATTTGCCCCAGGGCGATGACCACCGCTGCCCCGAGGGTGAAGCCGACCACCACCGAATGAGACACGAAATTGACCAGCGCACCGAAGCGCACCAGCCCCAGCAGCCATTGGAAGACGCCAGCGATGAAGGTCAGCAGCAGAATCAGGGTGATGTAGTCCTGGCTGCCGGGCACTGCCAGCGGGCTGACGCTGGCGTACAGCACCACCGAAATGGCCGCCGTGGGGCCGCAGATCAGGTGCCACGACGACCCCCACAGGCAGGCGATCAGCACCGGCACGATGGCCGCGTACAGACCGTACTCCGGCGGCAGGCCGGCGATCAGGGCATAGGCGATGGATTGCGGCAGCGCCAGGATGGCCCCGCTCAGACCCACCAGCGCGTCGCTGCCGACGCTACGGCGGGTCTGGTATGGCAGCCAGGCGAGAAACGGCAGATAGCGATGCAGTTTGAGCCGACCCATCGGTCCCCCAGTTTGGACAGGTTGCCGCCAGGGTATACCGCCGGGCGCTCGCTTGCAGCCGGCAGGGCCTTTGAACTGCTCTGTGCCCCAGCGCTTCTACCCGTTACAGCTTGGTCTTCAGCGCCGCCAGGCCATCCTGGCCATCCAGGGTCTTGACCCCGTCCAGCCACTTTTCCAGCACCGCCGGGTTGGCCTTGATCCACGCCCGGGCGGCATCCTGGTTGCTGAGTTTCTCGTTGACCACCGTGGCCATGATGCTGTTCTCCATGTCCAGGGTGAACCTCAGGTTGCCGAACAGCCGCGCCGCATTCGGGCAGGCCTCGGCGTAGCCCTTGCGGGTCAGGGTATGCACGGTGCCGCTGCTGCCGAAGTACTTCTCACCGCCCTTGAGGTAATGCATGCCCTTTATCTGCACGTTCATCGGGTGCGGCGTCCAGCCTAGGAACACCACGAAGGCCTTGCGCTTCACGTTGCGGTTGACCTCGGCGAGCATCGCCTGCTCGCTGGACTCCACCAGCTTCCAGCCGCCCAGCCCGAAGTCGTTGTTCTTGATGATCTCCTGCAGCGACAGGTTGGCCGGCGCACCGGCACCGATACCGTAGATCTTGCTGCCGAACTTGTCGGCGAAGCGCTGCAGATCAGCGAAGTCGTGGATCCCGGCGTCCCACACGTAGTCCGGAACGGCCAGGGTGAACTCGGTGCCCTCCAGGTTGGTGGCCAGCGAGGTCACGTCGCCGCTGGCCACGAACTTGTCATGAAAACCCTGCTGGGCCGGCATCCAGTTGCCCAGGAACACGTCCAGCTGGCCGTCCTTCAACCCGCCGTAGGCGATCGGCACCGCCAGGGTATCGACCTTCTGGCTGTAGCCCAGGCCATCGAGCAGCAAACCGGCGATGGCGTTGGTGGCGGCGATATCGCTCCAGCCGGGGTCGGCCATGCGCACGGTCTTGCAGCTCTGTTCGTCGGCCTGGGCGGACAGGCCGGCCAGGGTCATCACACTGGCCATCAGCATCGCGGGTAAGGTTTTCATGGCGTTGCCCTTTGTGGGTTATGGGTGTTGGCAGCGGAATGGAAAAACCGTCAGGGTCTGGGAAAGCGCGCGCGGCGCTCCAGGTCGTCGAGGTCGATGTGGTTGCGCATGAACTGCTGGCTGGCGTCGACCCAGGGCTGGTGGTCCCAGCTCTTCAGTTTGCCGGTGGCCAGGGCCTTGCCCACCAGGCGTCGGCGACGCTGGCTGGCAAGCACCTGCTGGTGAATGCGCGGTATGTCCCAGCGTGCCCGGGCCTCGGCCAGGAAGGCCTCGAACAGGGCGCGATGCGCCGCCGAGCCGCTCAGTTCCTCGCGCTCCTGCGGGTCATTGGCCACGTCGAACAGCAGGCAGGGGTCTTGCTCGGAGTAGATGAATTTGTAGCGGCCGCGGCGAATCATCATCAGCGGGCTGGTGGTACCTTCGGCCATGTACTCGCCGAACACCTCGTCATGCCCGCCCTCGCCGCGCAGGTGCGGCAGCAGCGAGCGGCCATCCAGCGGCAGGCGTGCGTCGACCTGGCCGCCGGCCAGTTCCACCAGGGTCGGCAGCAGGTCGGCGGTGGACACCGCTTCGCGCACGCGCCGTGCGGCGAACTGCCTGGGGGCGTGCACCAGCAAAGGCACCCGGGCGGCCATCTCGAACCAGTGCATCTTGTACCAGAGGCCGCGCTCGCCGAGCATGTCGCCGTGGTCGCCGGAGAACACGATCAGCGTGTCGTCGGCCAGGCCGGTGTCTTCGAGGGTCTGCAGCAACTGGCCGATGTTGTGGTCGATGTAACTGCAGGCGCCGAAGTAGGCGCGCCGAGCATCGCGGATCTTGTCCAGCGGCAACGGCTTGTCCCACAGGTCGTAGACCTTCAACAAGCGCTGCGAGTGCGGATCCAGGGCGTCCTGGTCGGCATGCGCCACCGGCATGGGAATCTCATCGTCGCGGTACAGGTCCCAGAACGCCTTGGGAATGGTGTACGGGTCGTGTGGGTGGGTCATCGACACGGTCAGGCAGAACGGCGCCTCGCCGCCTTCGCGAACATGATCGAACAGGTACTGGCGGGCCTTGAACAGCACTTCCTCGTCGAAATCCAGCTGGTTGGTGCGCACGCAGGGGCCGGCCTGCAGCACCGACGACATGTTGTGGTACCAGCTGGGTCGTACGTCCGGTTCGTCCCAGTTCACCGCCCAGCCGTAGTCGGCCGGGTAGATGTCGCTGGTCAGCCGCTCTTCGTAACCGTGCAGCTGGTCCGGCCCGCAGAAATGCATCTTGCCCGCCAGGGCGGTGCGGTAGCCGAGGTTGCGCAGGTAGTGCGCATAGGTGGGTATATCGGCCGGGAAATCCGCCGCGTTGTCGTAGGCGCCGATCTGGCTCGGCAACTGGCCGCTGACCAGGGTGAAGCGCGACGGCGCGCACAACGGGCTGTTGCAGTACGCCGCATCGAACACCACCGCCTGCTCGGCCAGGCGGCTGAGGTGTGGCAGGCGAATGGGCGACGGGCCGTGTAGGGGCAGGATGGGGGCGGCCATCTGGTCGGCCATGATGAAGAGGATGTTCGGTTGTTTCATCGCAGCGGCATCCCATTGCAGGTTTTTATGCAAAAGTGTTGCATCGCAGGATGAAGACGCCGGTTTTCCCGGTAAAGCCCATGTCTGGCAATGCCTAGGATAAGTACAGCTTATGTTTGAGAGTCTCGGCGAATTGTCTCTGGATCTGCTGCGCGTATTCGAGGCTGCCGGACGACTGCGCAGTTTCACGGCGGCGGCGAGTGAGCTGGGCACCACCCAGCCGGCCATCAGCCAGCAGATCAGGCGCCTGGAGGACCGGCTGGCGACTCGGCTGTTCGACCGGGTCTACCGTGGCATCGTGTTGACCGAAGCCGGTGAGCAGTTGCTCGGCCACGTGCAGACCGGGCTGCAGGCCATGGACCAGGGCCTGGCCAATATCACCCGGCGCGCCCAGCACGAGGTGCTGCAGGTGGCCACGGACTTCGCCTTCGCGGCCTACTGGCTGATGCCGCGCCTGCATCGCTTCCACCAGCTCAACCCGGATGTGGACGTCAGCCTGGTTACCGGTGAACGCAGCCAGACCATGCTGCGGCCCGACATCGACGTCGCGGTGCTGTTCGGCGACGGTCGTTTTCGCCAGGGCGAGAGCCACTGGCTGTTCAGCGAAGAGGTGTTCCCGGTGTGCAGCCCCGGCCTGCTGGCTGGCCGCCCCCTGCCCTTGCCGCCCGATGCCTTGTGCGACCTGCCGCTGCTGCATTTGCGCAGCGAGGGCAGCCCGCGCTGGTTCGACTGGGCCGGGGTGTTCCGCGCCCTCGGTATTGCCCAGGCGCCGGCGCCCGGCCAGTTGCGCTTCGACAACTACACCCTGCTGATCCAGGCCGCGATTGGCGGTCAGGGGGTGGCGCTGGGCTGGCGACACCTGGTCGACGACCTGCTGGAGCAGGGCCTGCTGTGCCGGCCGCTGGACGCCGTGGTGCAGTCGGCCTCGGGCTATTACGTGGTGCTGCCGCCACGCAAACGTCGCCAGCAGCTGGTCGAGCAGTTCGTCGAGTGGCTGGCGAACGAGCAGGCGCGCAGCCGCGGTGCATCACCACAGCGACCTTTACCACCGTTGGCGGTATGAGCTGTTGATGAAGCCCTACAAAGACTGCAGCGGCTTCTGACAGATACTTGTACGGCGTCGATGCAAGACTGCGCGCTTTTCTCGCATAAGGACATCGCGATGCAGCCGCTGATCACCCCCACCCAGGCCTTCTACAGGAAGTGGCTGAAAAGACTCTGGCTACCTGGCGCCTTGCTGGTCGGCTCGCCGATCCTGTTCAACAGCATGTTCTTCTACAACGAAGCCGGCTACATGACCCACGTGCGCACCATTTTCGGCGACGAGAAGATCGTCGATGACGTGGGCTACGCCACGCGCTGGTTCGGTCGGGCCACGGTGTGGAAGAAAGCCATCAGCGTGCAATCGGTGCTGGCGCTGGACAAGCTCGACGAAAACCCCGAAAACGACGCGTTGGGTGCAACCATCGAGACCTTTCCCATCGTGTTCCTCGGCAACGTCGACGCCAAGGTCGAATCTGCCGCGCGGTTTCGCCTGCCCAGCGGCGAGGCCTTCCTGACCATCGCCCAGGAATACCGCAACCCGGACAACTTCATCCGCAGCGCGCTGTTGCCGGCGATCAAGGAAACCCTGCAGGCCACGGCCTCACTGATGACTGCCGACGACTACTACGCCGGGGCGCGCAGCGAGTTCGCCGCCGAATTCGAAAACCAGCTCAAGGACGGGCTGTACCTCATCAAGCGCAAGGAAGTGCGCCGCGTCCAAGGCCGCCTGCCCGACCAGACGGCGATTCTGCAGGCCGGCACCGAACAGGGGCAGTTCGGCCACAACTCCGGCAGCCAGTACATCACCGAGAAGGTCACCGACGACAAGAACGTGCCGATCCGCAAACAGCAGCAGTTCCGCCGCTTCGGCGTGGAGGTGGTCGAGGCGCGGATCACCAACATCGACCCCAACCCGCAGTACCGTGAACGCATGCTCAAGGTCCAGCATGCCCTGGCCGAGCTGGCAGTGGCGCGGCAGAACCGCCTCAAGGAGGAAGAAGAGAAACGCCTGGTCACCGCCCGTGGCGAAAAGGAAGTCGAGGCCAAGCGCCAGGAAACCCTGCGTGACCAGATCGCCCGCACCACCCAGGCGGAAACCGAGAAGCAGCTGGCAGTGATCAGTGCCGAGCGCGAACGCAGCCGCGCCGAGATCGAGAAGCAGACCGCCGAGCTGCTGCGCGAAAAGGCCGTGACCACCGCCGCTGCCACGCGTATCACCGCCGATGCCGAAGCACACGCTCGCGAGGCCGCGCTGAAGGCGGACGGCGCCTTGCAGTCCAAGCTGGATGCGTTGGTCGAGATCAACCGCGCCTGGGCCCAGGCAGCGGCGCAGGCCCCGGTGCCCGGTGTGATGATGGGCGCTGCCGGCTCTGGGGCGGTCGGCCGTCAGGATGAGCTGAGCCAGCTGATGGGCGTGCTGGCCGCCAAGGCGGCCAAGGACATGGCCCTTGACCTGAAACCGGGCGGCTGAGCCGGCCACCAGGTTTGCGAGGGCGGCGCCCGGCATGGGATAACACGCCTTTTTTCAGGGCCGCTTGTTGGAGCAATCCCATGCCATCAATTCAGGGCTACCACGCCCACGTCTACTTCGATGCCCAGACCCTCGACCAGGCCCGCGCCCTGTGCGAAGCCGCCACGGCGCGTTTCGATATCCAGATGGGGCGGGTCCATCAACGCCTGGTCGGCCCACACCCTGAATGGAGCTGCCAGTTGGCTTTTTCCCACAAGGACTTTGCCGATATCGTGCTGTGGCTGGCGTTGAACCGTAAGGAGCTGGTGGTATTCCTGCACCCGCTGACCGGCGACGACCTGGCCGACCATACCGCCCATGCGATCTGGATGGGGGCGGTACGGCCGTTGAACCTGGAAGCCTTTGCACGCTGATGCCGTGCAGCCGGTAGGCGCGGCGTTAGCCGCGCCAAATCTCGCCCCCCTTCCCGACTGAGGCCGGCCTTGCCCGTAACGCCGCCCCTCAAGGCGGCTCAGTTCAGCACGCCATCCAGAATGGCGTAGACAATCCCGGTGCCCACGGCGATCAGCACCACGTCGGTGCCCAGGCGGCGCCATTCATAACCTTCGTAATGCGGCAGGTGCTGCAAGGCGCGGCGGTCCAGGCGCTTGCCGTAGCCGGGTGGCAGCGGCTTGCCCCTGGCCACGATGATGCCCGGCGGCAGCGGCTGGCCCCGGCCGATCACGTCACGGTATTGCACGATGGTCTGGCGTACCGGGCCGAAATCCTGCGGTGGACGGTGTCCGCCCCGCTCGCCCTGAGGCCCTTGCCCTGCGGGACCGTTACCGTGGCCGCGCCCCGGGTTGTCGCCCGGCCCCTGTTGAGGCCCGCCCCGTTCGTTCTGCCCCGGCCCACGCCCGTCGGGCGGTGCGGCCTGCAGCAGCGAACTGGCGCTGATCATCAGGATTCCCAAGCCGGCGACGACGCGGTTTGGCAGTTTCATGGGCAGGCTCCTCGGTATCAGGCAATGAAAAAGGGGCTCGGACCGCTGGTCCGAACCCCTTGAGTCTTGTCCTGTAGAGTCACCCGCGCCCGGCGAAATTCCTCTGTATCAGGATCTTTACACCCGCGCGCCGCGCACGCCTTCGGCCAGCGCTGCGCACAGGCTCAGCACGCCGTCGACGGCCTGTTCGGGCGAGCCGGCCTTAGCGATCTGATCGACCAGTGCCGAGCCGACCACCACCCCGTCGGCCAGGCGCGCGATGGCGGCGGCCTGTTCAGGAGTGCGGATGCCGAAGCCGACGCTGATCGGCAGCGAGGTGTGCCGACGCAGACGCTCGATGGCCTCGGTGACGTGCTCGGTGGTCGCCGAACCGGCACCGGTGACACCGGCAACCGACACGTAGTAGACGAACCCGGAGCTGCGCTCCAGCACTCGTGGCAGGCGCGCATCGTCGGTGGTCGGGGTGGTCAGGCGGATGAAGTCGATGCCCGAGGCCTGCGCCGGGGTGGCCAGCTCGCCGTCGTGCTCCGGTGGCAGGTCGACGATGATCAGGCCATCGACCCCGGCTTCCTTGGCCTGGGCGACGAAGGCGTCGACGCCGAAGCGGTGGATCGGGTTGTAGTAACCCATCAGCACGATGGGCGTGGTGCTGTCGTCGGCACGGAACTCGCGGACCATCTGCAGGGTTTTCGCCAGGGTCTGGCCAGCGTCCAGCGCACGCAGGGTGGCCAGCTGGATGGCCACGCCGTCGGCCATCGGGTCGGTGAACGGCATGCCCAGTTCGATCACGTCGGCACCGGCAGCCGGCAGGCCCTTGAGAATCTTCAGCGAGGTGTCGTAGCCGGGGTCTCCGGCGGTGATGAAGGTCACCAGGGCGGCACGGCCTTCGGCCTTGAGCTGGGCAAAACGGTGTTCGAGACGGCTCATGCCTGCTTCTCCTGGTTCTTTTCGGCCTCGGCCATATGGGTCATCACGGTTTGCATGTCTTTGTCGCCACGGCCCGAGAAGCACACCACCATCAGGTGGTCCTTGCCCAGGGTCGGCGCGCGGCGGATGGCTTCAGCCAGGGCGTGAGCGGTTTCCAGCGCCGGGATGATGCCTTCCAGGCGGCAGCACTGGTGGAAGGCGTCCAGGGCCTGGTCGTCGGTGATGCTCACGTACTCGACGCGCTTCACTTCGTGCAACCAGGCGTGTTCCGGGCCGATGCCGGGGTAGTCGAGACCCGCGGAAATCGAGTGGGCGTCGGCGATCTGGCCGTCGTCGTTCTGCAGCAGGTAGGTACGGTTGCCGTGCAGCACGCCCGGCACGCCACCGTTGAGGCTGGCCGCGTGCTTGTCGGTGTCGACGCCATGGCCACCGGCCTCGACGCCGATGATCTGCACGCTGGCGTCATCCAGGAACGGGTGGAACAGGCCCATGGCGTTGGAGCCGCCGCCAACGCAGGCGACCAGGCTGTCGGGCAGGCGGCCTTCCTTCTCGAGCATCTGCTCCTTGGCTTCCTTGCCGATCACCGACTGGAAGTCACGGACCATGGCTGGGTAAGGATGCGGGCCGGCTACGGTGCCGATCAGGTAGAAGGTGTTGTCGACGTTGGTGACCCAGTCGCGCAGCGCCTCGTTCATGGCGTCCTTGAGGGTGCCGGTGCCGGAGGTCACCGGAACGATCTCGGCGCCCAGCAGCTTCATGCGGAACACGTTGGCCTGCTGGCGCTCGATATCGGTGGCGCCCATGTAGATCACGCAGGGCAGGCCGAAGCGTGCAGCAACGGTGGCGGTGGCCACGCCGTGCATGCCGGCACCGGTTTCGGCGATCAGGCGGGTCTTGCCCATGCGCTTGGCCAGCAGCACCTGGCCGATGCAGTTGTTGATCTTGTGCGCGCCGGTGTGGTTCAGCTCTTCACGCTTGAAGAAGATCCGTGCGCCGCCCAGGGCATCGCTCAGGCGTTCGGCGTAGTACAGCGGGTTGGGCCGGCCCACGTAGTCGCGCTGGAAGTAGGCCAGTTGCTCGGCGAACGCCGGGTCGGCCTTGGCGGCTTCATACTCGCGGTTCAGGTCGAGGACCAGGGGCATCAGGGTTTCGGCGACGTAGCGGCCGCCGAACGAACCGAACAGGCCGTTGGCGTCGGGACCGTTGCGCAGTGGGGTCTGGGTCATGAACTACTCCGGGTTGCACAGGGCAAATGAATTGAGCCGTGGCGGCAATGGACACACTCTAACCAGCGCAGGCCCGCCTGAAAACCGATAAGATCGCCGCAACCTGTCAGGAAAACTCAACTGTCCATGAACCGAGATCTTCCTCCGTTGAATGCCTTGCGCGCCTTCGAGGCGGTGGCCCGCCTGGGCAGCGTCAGCCAGGCGGCGGAACAGCTGCATGTCACCCATGGTGCGGTAAGTCGGCAGCTGAAGGTGCTCGAAGAGCACCTGGGCGTCAGCCTGTTCAGCAAGGAGGGCCGAGGCCTGAAACTCACAGATGCCGGGGTGCGGCTGCGTGACGTCAGTGGGGAAGCCTTCGACCGCCTGCGCCAGGTGTGCGCGGAGCTGAACCAGGGTGGCAGCGATGCGCCCTTCGTGCTGGGCTGCTCCGGCAGCCTGCTGGCGCGCTGGTTCATTCCGCGTCTCGGGCGCCTGAACGCCGAGCTGCCAGACCTGCGCCTGCACCTCTCCGCGGGCGAAGGTGATCTTGATCCGCGACGGCCCGGGCTGGATGCCTTGCTGGTGTTCGCCGAGCCGCCGTGGCCGGCCGACATGCAGGTGCTGGAGCTGGCGGCCGAGCGCATCGGGCCGGTGCTCAGCCCGCGTTCGGCGCGCTACGAGACGCTGCGGGATGCGCCGGCCCGGGCCTTGTTGAACGAGCCACTGCTGCATACCGCTTCAAGGCCGCAAGCCTGGCCGGCCTGGGCGCAACAGCAGGGTATCGATCCGCAGGCACTGCGTTTCGGGCAGGGATTCGAGCATTTGTATTACTTGCTGGAGGCGGCCGTGGCAGGCCTGGGTGTGGCGATTGCGCCAGAGCCGCTGGTCAGCGATGACCTGCGCGCCGGACGCCTGGCCTCGCCCTGGGGTTTTACGCAAACCCCGGCGCGGCTGGCCTTGTGGCTGCCTCGCCGGGCCGCTGACGGGCGTGCCCGTCAACTGGCCCAATGGCTCAGGAATGAGCTGCGAGGAAGCGGCTGATCAGTTGCCGCGTTTGCACAGCAGGTAGGCGGCCAGCAGGCCGATGGCGCCAACTGCGACGCCGGCGGTGGTCCAGGGATGTTCCTGGGCGTAGTCGCGGGTGGCGATGGCGTTTTCACGGGTCTTGACCTTCACGTCGGCGTACACGTCGCCCAGGTCGCTGAGCAGGCCACGGGAATGGCCCAAGGCGCGCTCGGCACTGGCCTTGAGGCTCTTGAGGGTCTTGTGCGACTCCTCGGAGGCGTCGGCTTTCAGGCTTTCCAGCGACTTGAGCAAGCTTTCGATCTCTGCTTCCACACTTTGCAGCGAAGCCTTGCGGAGTGAAGAACTGGCCATGGTATTTCTCCTGCAGTGGTGAGTAGGGTGTGTTTTTTCCGACTGCAAGGGTTTTGAAAAGTGCAGAGCAATTTGCCGGCTGAACTTTTGTGCGGCTTTTCCACACAGAAACAGGGAGCGCCAGCAGCCCGCGCTCAGCCATTTCACAAGGAGAACTGCCATGAGTGATCACCGCACCTACAAGAAGATCGAGCTGGTCGGCTCGTCTACCACCTCTGTCGAAGACGCCATCAACAACGCCATCGCCGAAGCCAGCAAGTCCCTGACCCACCTGGAATGGTTCGAAGTCACCGAGACCCGCGGGCATATCGAAAACGGCAAGGTGGCGCACTTCCAGGTGACCCTCAAGGTGGGCTTTCGTATCGCCAATAGCTGACACGCGTCACATTCCGGGTGGGCCGCTATGAACCTTCGAGCTGGCTCACTGCCATAGCCTGCGCTACTCATAGTCGGGGCGGCTTCATCGCGAGGTGCCCCTGAACCAGCCGAATCAGGAGGATGTGCTCATGAAGCGATTCATGTTGGCGGTAGGTTTGTTGAGCCTGGCAGGCACTGCCATGGCCGCAGGCAAGCCCTGCGAGGAATTGAAAGCGGAAATCGACGCCAAGCTGCAGGCCAAGGGCGTGTCGTCCTACACGCTGGACGTGGTGGACAAAGGCTCGATTGCGGATCAGAAAGTGGTCGGCATGTGTGAAGGCGGCAGCAAGGCAATCGTCTACAAGCGTGGGTGATTCAAGTCCACGCCGTTGTTGACCGCTACCTGCGCGACAGGTCGCTCCTGCACCGCCTTGCAGCGGTAGGGGCGAACCTGCCCGGCAGGCGGTTCAGCCCTTGGCCGCTTCGGCCAGAATCTCGAACGACCTCAAGCGGTCGTCATGCTCGAACAGGTCGCAGGTGAAGATCAGTTCGTCGGCGTCGGTCTGTTCCAGCAGCACGTCCAGCTTGGCGCGGACCTTCTCCGGCCCGCCGATCACCGCCAGCCCCAGAAAGCTCATCACCGCTTCGCGTTCATGCGGCAGCCACAGGCCGTCCATGCTCGGCACCGGTGGGCGCTGCACCAGGCTATGGCCACGTATCAACGCCAGGATTCGCCGGTAGACGGAGGTGGCCAGGTATTCGGCCTGCTCGTCGCTGTCGGCCGCCACCAGCGGTACACCCAGCATCACATAGGGCTTGTCGAGCACTTCCGAAGGCTGGAAGTGGTTGCGATACACGCGGATCGCCTCGTGCATGTAGCGCGGCGCGAAGTGCGAGGCGAAGGCGTAGGGCAAGCCACGCATGCCGGCCAGCTGTGCGCTGAACAGGCTCGAACCCAGCAGCCACACCGGTACCTGGGTGCCATGGCCGGGCACGGCGATCACTTTCTGCTCGGGGCTGCGCGGGCCGAGGTAGGCCATCAGCTCGGCCACGTCATCGGGAAAATCGTCGGCACTGCCGGAGCGTTCGCGACGCAGCGCACGGGCGGTCATCTGGTCGGAGCCCGGGGCACGGCCCAGGCCCAGGTCGATGCGTCCGGGATACAGGCTGGCCAGGGTGCCGAACTGTTCGGCGATCACCAGCGGTGCGTGGTTGGGCAGCATCACCCCGCCGGAGCCCACGCGAATGGTTGAGGTGCCGCCCGCAAGGTAGGCCAGCAGCACCGAGGTCGCGGAGCTGGCGATGCCGTCCATGTTGTGGTGCTCGGCGACCCAGAAGCGGTTGAAGCCGAGCTTTTCGACATGTCGGGCCAGGTCCAGCGAGCGATGCAGGGCATCGGCCGGACCCTTGTCCTCACGGACGGGCACTAGGTCGAGGGTGGAAATCTTGATGTCGGACAGGCGTTTCATAAGCCACGCGAGCTCCTGTGCAGAGGTAGGCAGGCGCAAAGGCCTGGAGTAGGAACAGCAGTAAGGGCCGTAAAGGCCGTTTTCAATGCCTGGACGTGAAATTTCCTACTTTGGTAGTAGGAATTAAGCCTTTGAACTTTCTTCCGGCGGCTATCCTCAGAATCCCTGTTGCTGCACGAAACATTCACTCGTTCGCAAGGAGACACCATGAGCATCGTCAAGAAAGCTTCCGCCCATTGGCAAGGCGACCTGAAGAAAGGGACTGGCCACATCTCCACTGAAACCGGTGTGCTGCGCGAAGCCCCTTATGGTTTCAACGCACGCTTCGAAGGCGGCAAGGGCACCAACCCTGAAGAACTGATCGGCGCGGCACACGCCGGCTGCTTCTCCATGGCGCTGTCGATGATCCTCGGCGAAGCCGGCCTGACCGCCGAAAGCATCGACACCGAAGCCCAAGTGACGCTGAACAAGCAGCCCGACGGCTTTGCCATCACTGACATTCACCTGGTGCTCAAGGCCAAGGTGCCGGGCGCCAGCGAAGATCAGTTCCATGAACTGACCCAGAAGGCCAAGGAAGGCTGCCCGGTCTCCAAGGTGCTCAACGCCAACATCACCCTGGAAGCCACCCTGCTCTGACGCGCTGGCGCGGCGGCCTGCCAGTGGCGGGTCGCCCGCCGACGAACCGGATGGCGATCTGCCCTGTCCAACGGGTATCGGCACCTATGTGCGTGCCCCGTCAGGAAGGACCGACAATGAAACATCTGCTCTTCGCCCTCAGCCTATCCCTGCTGGCCGGTACCGCGCTGGCGGCGCCGAAGTCCTGCGATGAACTCAAGGACGAGATCGAAGCCAGGATCCAGGCCAACAACGTCAACTCCTACACCCTGGAAATCGTCAGCAACGATGAAGTCAAGGACCCCAACATGGTGGTCGGCAGTTGCGACAACGGTACCCGCAAGATCATCTACCAGAAGAACGACCGCTGAAGAATCACCGGCTACAGGCACTGCATGTCTGACAGCCTGGCCACTTCCTGGCGCTTGGCGTCGTACAGCCAGGCGTCCACGTCGTTGGCCAGCGAGCGGACTTCGAGGCGGTAGCGCTCCCCCGCCTCGAAGTGGTCGTAGCTCAGGCGGATGAAGCAGGTGATCTCGGTGTAGTCGTCGGCAAACATGCCCAGGGCCATGCCTGCGCGATATTCGTAGTCGAAACGCACCTGCAGTTCATGACGACCGGGTGATACCTGGAAGTAGCGACCGTCTTCGGTGCGCTGACGGTCGAGCTTGTCGGCCATCACCAGCTTGCCCGTGGTGGTGGTGAGGTCGACCCAGGCCATGGCCGGGTCATGCATGGGCAAGGGACCTGCGCATCCAGCCAGGATGCCGACGGCGATAAGCGGTAGTATGGGGCGCATGGCAGGCTCCGCATGAAGGTGTTGCGATGATAGTGGCGGCGCTTCTCGCTGTCCTGCCTGGCATGTTTTCTCTGTGCAGAGCCGTGTATGCCAGCACTCGATGTTTCCCGCCTTTGGCGCGCCGTACCGCTACTGTTGGCAACGTGGCTGGGCGGATGTTCCAGTTTCTCCTATTACAGCCAACTGGCCAGCGGACAGCTGCAACTGCTCGCCGCCCGCGAGCCGGTGGCCGACATCTTGGCCGACCCGGCCCGCGATGCGGCACTGCGCAAGCGCCTGGCGCTGGCCCAGCAGGCGCGGGACTTCGCCACCGCGCAGCTGCACTTGCCCGATAACCGCAGCTACCGGCTGTATGCCGACATCGGGCGGCCCTACGTGGTGTACAACGTTTTCGCCACCGATGAGTTCTCCCTAGACCCACTGACCCACTGCTTCCCGATTGCCGGCTGCGTGGCCTATCGCGGCTATTACAGCCTCGGCGGCGCACGTGGCGAAGCGGCCCTGCAGCGCCAGGCCGGCAAGGATGTCTTCGTCGCCGGCATCGAGGCCTATTCGACCCTGGGCTGGTTTGCCGACCCGATCCTCAACACCATGCTGGGCTGGGGCGACGAACGCCTGGCGACGCTGATCTTCCACGAGCTGGCGCACCAGCGCTTCTACGTGAAAGACGACACCGCGTTCAACGAGTCCTACGCCAGCTTCGTCGAGCAGGAAGGCACCCGCCAATGGCGTGCTGCGCGGGGCCTGCCGCCGCAGGACGACAGCCGCAGCGCCCAGCGCGACGCCCTGACGCGGCTGGTGCTCGACACCCGGCAACGCTTGCGCACGCTGTATGCGCAGCCGTTGCCCGCCAGCGAGATGCGCGCCCGCAAGGCCGCGGAGTTCGAGCGCTTGCGGCACGAGTACCGACAACTGCGCGACCGCCAGTGGCCGGGCGACAAACGCTTCGATGCCTGGATCGACGCGCCCCTGAATAACGCCAAGCTGCTGCCCTTCGGCCTTTACGATCAGTGGGTGCCGGCCTTCGCCGCCGTGTTCCGCCAGGTCGGCGGTGACTGGTCGCGCTTCTATGTCGAAGTCGAGCGCCTTGGCAAACTGCCCGCACCCGCGCGCACCCAGGCCTTGCAGGACCTGATGCCCCGGTGAATGGCCTCGATCAGCGCTGGAAAGCCTGGTGCAGTTCGGCGACGCTGTTGAAGTGGAAATCTGGCGCTTCGGCGTGCAGTTCCTCGGCGCTGCCGAAGCCATAGCCCACCGCCGCAACCTGCAGGCCATTGCGTCGCCCGCCGATGAGGTCATGCTTGCGGTCGCCGATCATCAGGGTCTGTGCCGGGTCGAGGCGTTCCTGGTCGAGCAGGTGGGCAATCAGCTCGACCTTGTCGGTGCGGGTGCCGTCCAGCTCGCTGCCGTAGATCACCTTGAAGTGCCGGGCGAAATCGAAATGCCGGGCGATCTCGCGAGCGAACTCCCAAGGCTTGGAGGTCGCGACGTACAGCGTGCGGCCCTGCCCTGCCAGGCTTTCCAGCAGGTGTGGAATACCGTCGAACACCTGGTTCTCGTACAGGCCGGTGACCCGGAAGCGTTCGCGGTAGAAATTCACCGCCTCCCAGGCCCGCGCCTCGTCCATGGCATAGAACTGCATGAAGGCCTGCAGCAGCGGCGGGCCGATGAAGTGTTCCAGGCGGGTGATGTCCGGCTCATCGATACCCAGCTTCGCCAGGGCGAACTGGATCGAGCGGGTGATGCCCAGGCGTGGGTCGGTCAGGGTGCCGTCGAGGTCGAAAAGAATGTTCTGCTGATGCATGAAAACGGGCTCGTTGCGGTGGGGCCGGCTGACGCCGGCCAGGGGGGCAGTCAAGGCTGGTCGAAACCTTCGGCCAGGTGCTGGTCCTTGAGTTTCACGTAGTTGGCGGCGCTGTAGGGGAAGAAGGCGATTTCCTTTTCGGTGAGCGGGCGCACCTGTTTCACCGGGCGACCCACGTACAGAAAGCCGCGCTCCAGCACCTTGCCGGGTGGGACCAGGCTGCCGGCACCGATGATCACTTCGTCCTCGACCACCGCGCCATCCATCACGGTAGTGCCCATGCCGACCAGAATGCGGTTGCCGAGGGTGCAGCCATGCAGCATGCACTTGTGGCCGATGGTCACTTCGTCGCCGATCAGCAGCGGGAAACCCTCGGGGTTGAACGGACCGGCATGGGTGATGTGCAGCACGCTGCCGTCTTGCACGCTGGTGCGTGCGCCGATACGGATGCGGTGCATGTCGCCGCGCACCACGGTCAGCGGCCAGACCGAGCTGTCGTCGCCGATCTGTACATCGCCGATGACGATGGCCGAGCTGTCGACGAAAGCCCGTTCGCCAAGGCCCGGGGTGTGGTTCTGGAATCTGCGAAGGGCCACGATAGCCTCCCTGTTTGCCGGTGATAGAGCGTTTCGGTGCTGCGTGTGCGGGCGATTGTAATTAAGATGGCCGAGTGTTTCTTCACAGCCAAGGTGCAAAACCGTGAGCGCGAACAACCCGCTTCTGCAACCCTACGACCTGCCTCCCTTCTCGGCGATCCGTGCCGAACACGTCAAGCCGGCCATCGACCAGATCCTCGCCGACAACCGTGCCGCCATCGCCAGCCTCCTGGCCGAACAGGGCAAGCAGCCGGACTGGGCCGGGCTGGTGCTGGCGATGGACGAGCTCAACGACCGCCTGGGCGCCGCCTGGAGCCCGGTCAGCCACCTCAATGCGGTGTGTAACAGTGCCGAGCTGCGTGAAGCCTACGAGTCCTGCCTGCCAGCACTGAGTGCCTATTCCACCGAAATGGGCCAGAACCGCGAGCTGTTCCAGGCCTATGAGGCCTTGGCCGCCAGCCCGGCCGCTGCCGGTTTCGACATCGGCCAGAAGACCCTCCTCGAACACGCCCTGCGCGATTTCCGCCTGTCGGGCATCGACCTGCCGCCCGAGCAGCAGAAGCGCTACGCCGAAGTGCAGAGCAAGCTGTCGGAACTGGGCAGCCAGTTTTCCAACCAGCTGCTCGACGCCACTCAGGCCTGGACCAAACTGGTCACCGATGAAGCGGCGCTGGATGGCCTGACCGAGTCGGCCAAGCAACAGATGGCCGCTGCCGCCAAGGCCCGTGACCTGGACGGCTGGCTGATCACCCTGGAATTCCCCAGCTACTACGCGGTGATGACCTACGCCCACGACCGCGCCCTGCGTGAAGAGGTCTACACCGCCTACTGCACCCGCGCCTCCGACCAGGGGCCGAACGCCGGGCAGAATGACAACGGTCCGGTGATGCAGCAGATTCTCGATCTGCGCCAGGAACTGGCCGGCCTGCTGGGCTTCGCCAACTTCGCCGAACTGAGCCTGGCGACCAAGATGGCCGAGTCCAGCGACCAGGTGCTGAGCTTCCTGCGTGACCTGGCCGCCCGCAGCAAACCGTTCGCCGCCCAGGACCTGGAACAGCTAAAGGCCTTCGCCGCCGAACAGGGCTGCCCGGACCTGCAGAGCTGGGACACCGGCTACTACGGCGAGAAATTGCGCGAGCAGCGCTACAGCGTGTCGCAGGAAATCCTGCGTGCCTACTTCCCGATCGACAAGGTACTCGGCGGCCTGTTAGCCATCGTCCAGCGCCTGTATGGCATCGAGATCAACGAGCTGAAGGGGTTCGACACCTGGCACCCGGACGTGCGCCTGTTCGAGATCAAGGAGAACGGCCAGCACGTCGGGCGCTTCTTCTTCGACCTGTATGCCCGCGCCAACAAGCGTGGCGGCGCCTGGATGGACGGCGCCCGCGACCGTCGGCGCACCGCCGATGGCCGTCTGCAGAGTCCGGTGGCCAACCTGGTGTGCAACTTCACCCCGGCTTCGCCCGGCAAGCCGGCGCTGCTGACCCACGATGAGGTCACCACGCTGTTCCACGAATTCGGCCATGGCCTGCATCACCTGCTGACCCGCGTCGAGCACGCCGGGGTGTCCGGCATCAACGGCGTGGCCTGGGATGCCGTGGAACTGCCGAGTCAGTTCATGGAGAACTGGTGCTGGGAACCCGAGGGCCTGGCGCTGATTTCCGGCCACTACGAGACCGGCGAGCCGTTGCCGCAGGACCTGCTGGAGAAGATGCTGGCGGCGAAGAATTTCCAGTCCGGCCTGATGATGGTGCGCCAGCTGGAGTTCTCGCTGTTCGACTTCGAACTGCACGCCACCCACGGCGACGGCCGCAGCGTGCTGCAGGTGCTCGAAGGCGTGCGTGACGAGGTGTCGGTGATGCGTCCGCCGGCGTTCAACCGCTTCGCCAACGGCTTCGCGCACATTTTCGCCGGTGGTTACGCGGCGGGTTACTACAGCTACAAGTGGGCCGAAGTGCTGTCGGCCGACGCCTTCTCGAAGTTCGAGGAAGAAGGTGTGCTTAACGCCGACACCGGCCGCGCGTTCCGTGAGGCGATCCTGGCGCGCGGTGGCTCCCAGGCGCCGATGGTGCTGTTCGTCGATTTCCGCGGACGCGAGCCGTCGATCGATGCACTCTTGCGCCATAGTGGCCTGAGTGAGGAAGCGGCATGAGCGACGCCCCCGTGGTGACCCCGAAACGCTTCATCGCCGGTGCGGTGTGCCCGGCGTGCAGCGAATCCGACAAGCTGAAGATGTGGAGCGAAGATGGCGTGCCGCACCGCGAGTGCGTGAGTTGCGGCTACACCGACACCCTCAACGACCAGGGGCTGTCGGTGCCCAAGGAACTCGGCACCCGGGTCAACCGGGCCGAGCCCAAGCCGGCCACGCCCAAGGTCCAGGGCGTGCAGTTCTTCCCCAACCCGAAGCTCAAGAAGCCGGTCGACCCGAGCTGAGGGTCAGGGGGCCCGGCGTCTGCTCAGGCGCCGGGCCCCCGCGCTTCACGACAGGCTCTTCATGAATGCGGCGGCCAAGCCGAACAGTACTTCGTCTTCTGGCGCGAAACCGGCGTCGGACTCTTCGCTGTCCAGCACTTCATCGAAATCCTCATCGGCATTCGAACTGCCCAGACGCGCCCAGTACGTGGTTTCATCGTTTCTGATGAAGTCGATCAGCATTTCCGGGTTGCGGGAGGTTTCGAAGCCCTCCAGCAACATGCGCACTTCGTAATTAGCCATCATCCACCTCGCAGCGGTTAGGGTTGCGATGACTCGGCAGTCGGGCAAGGACTGCCCGACGCACGTTATCCCTGGCCTGGCATCGGGTCTACTGACAGAAATGACAGTGAGACGGCCTTACCAGCGGTAGTGGCGTGTAACAGATTGTGCTGTACTGTATGTATGAACAGTATCAGGCATTTCCCATGACCTCCTCTTCGCCCATCCGTGGCCGCGGCACGGCCAGCAATCCCCATAACCGTTTCACGGCCCAGCGCTCGGTGGTCGAGGACGACGGCTGGTACCAGGAAGTGCCGCTGACCCAGGGCACCGAAGTGACCCACGAGACGGCCAAGACCATCATCACCCGCAACACCTCGCCCGATATCCCCTTCGACCGCTCGATCAATCCCTACCGGGGCTGCGAGCATGGTTGCATCTACTGCTTCGCGCGGCCCAGCCACGCCTACTGGGACATGTCGCCGGGCCTGGATTTCGAAACCCGGCTGATCGCCAAGACCAACGCCGCCGCGCTGCTCGAACAGCAACTGTCCAAGCCGGGCTACCGTTGTGCGCCGATCAACCTGGGGGCCAACACCGACCCCTACCAGCCCATCGAGCGCGAGTACAAGCTGACCCGCGCCATTCTCGAAGTGCTGCTGCGCTACCGGCACCCGGTGACCATCGTCACCAAGGGCTCTCTGATTCTGCGTGACCTCGACCTGCTGGCCGAGCTGGCGCGGCAGCGGCTGGTGTCGGTGTACATCAGCCTCACCACCCAGGACGACGAACTCAAACGTATCCTCGAACCCCGCGCCGCAGCACCCGCCGCGCGGCTGCGGGCGATTCGCGTGCTGCGCCAGGCCGGGGTGCCGGTGGGGGTGTTGTGCGCGCCGATGATCCCCATGATCAACGACAGCGAGCTGGAGAACCTCATGCAGCAGGCCAAGGCCGCCGGAGCCCTCAGCGCGGGTTACGTGATGCTGCGCCTGCCGCTGGAGGTCGCGCCGCTGTTCGAAGAATGGCTGGCCAACCATTACCCGCAGCGTGCGGCGCATGTCATGAGCCTGATACGCCAGAGCCGCGGTGGTGCCAACAACGACAGCCGCTTTGGTGTGCGGATGCGCGGCGAGGGCCAGTTCGCCGAGCTGCTGGCACAGCGTTTCGCCCTGGCGCGCAAGCGTCTGGGGCTCGGCCAGCGGGAAAGTTTCGTGCTCGACTGTGACTCTTTCTGCCCTCCGGGTGGTCAGATGTCATTGCTGTAGATCAAAAAAAGATGGCAAAAAGCTATTGACAATTTTTTGTTTCAATGATGTTGCTTTAAGTTTCACTTAAGCTTCGAAGGTTAGTCTGCAGCCAGGAGTATCCCTCCCGTGGCCGCGTACAACGGAGCTGTGCGCCATCACTGGCTCGAAAGGGATCACTGCCGCTATCCGAATGAAGCATGAATGATCCACTTCAATCCGTCAGAGAGGATGAAACATGAGTGACAAGGACAAACAGACCTCGGCCCCTTCCCAGTCGGGCGCGGAAACCGCCGAGCAGGCCTTGCAGCACATCGTGGATGGCTTCGTGCAATTTCGCCATGAGGTCTTCCCGCAGCAGGAAGAGCTGTTCAAGAAGCTGGCCAATGCCCAGCGCCCCCGTGCCATGTTCATTACCTGCGCCGACTCGCGCATCGTGCCCGAGCTGATCACCCAGAGCTCGCCAGGCGACCTGTTCGTCACCCGTAACGTGGGTAACGTCGTACCGCCCTACGGGCAGATGAACGGTGGCGTCTCCACCGCCATCGAATATGCCGTCATGGCCCTGGGCGTACAGCACATCATCATCTGCGGTCACTCCGACTGTGGCGCGATGCGCGCGGTCCTCAACCCCCACACCCTGGACAAGATGCCGACGGTCAAGGCCTGGCTGCGCCATGCCGAGGTGGCGCGCACAGTGGTCGAGCACAACTGCGATTGCAGTGCCGAGCACGAAAGCATGGGCGTGCTGACCCAGGAAAACGTCATCGCCCAGCTGCAGCACCTGCGCACCCACCCTTCGGTGGCTTCGAAGCTGGCCAGCGGCCAACTGTCGATTCACGGCTGGGTGTACAGCATCGAGACCAGCGAAATCCTCGCCTACGACTCGCAGCTTGACCGTTTCCGTCCGCTCGACGGCGACGGCCCTGTGCCAACGGCTACGCCGAAGGCACGCTTCTAACGAGAAGCTCGCGGCAGGCCCGGTGTGGCCTGCCGTATGCAGCCTGAAAATCACGTCCGCAGTTCTGCGCGGCGAACATTCCCCTTCCTGCCAATGGTGGCGGCTGCGGCCTTTTCGCACCGTCAGGCTTTGTCGTGCCTGCGTGGGTACGGCTGATGAAGAATTTCTTGGAGAACGTAGTCATGGAAGCCACAGCCGGCAAAGGTGTTTCATCGATCAAATCTGTCTTGCCACGGGAGCTATTGGCTTCCGTGGTGGTGTTCCTCGTCGCCCTGCCCTTGTGCATGGGCATCGCCATCGCCTCGGGCATGCCGCCGGCCAAGGGCCTGATCACCGGCATCATCGGCGGCCTGGTGGTGGGTTTCATCGCCGGCTCGCCGTTGCAGGTCAGCGGCCCGGCGGCGGGGCTGGCGGTACTGGTGTTCGAGCTGGTGCGCACGCACGGCATGGCCATGCTCGGCCCGATCCTGCTGTTGGCCGGCCTGCTGCAACTGCTGGCCGGGCGCTTCAAGCTGGGCTGCTGGTTCCGTGTCACGGCCCCGGCGGTGGTGTACGGCATGCTCGCCGGTATCGGTGTGCTGATCGTGCTGTCGCAGGTGCATGTGATGTTCGACAGCGGGCCCAAGCCTTCCGGGTTGGACAACCTGATCGGCTTCCCTACCACGCTGGCGCAGGCTTTCGGTCCTGGTAGCGGGATGCAGGCCGGTCTGCTCGGCCTGGGCACCATGGCGGTGATGTATGGCTGGGAAAAGCTGCGCCCGCAGTCGCTACGCTTCGTGCCGGGTGCCCTGCTGGGCGTCGGCATCGCCACGGGGGTGAGCCTGCTCATGGCCCTGGAGGTCAAACGCGTGCAAGTGCCGGACAACCTGGCCGAAGCCATCGACTGGCTACGCCCGGCGGACCTGGTCAACCTCATGGACCCGGCCGTGCTGGTCGCCGCCTTCGCCCTGGCGTTCATCGCCAGTGCCGAGACGCTGCTCTCCGCCGCTGCCGTGGATCGCATGCACAACGGTGTGCGTTCGAACTTCGACAAGGAACTCAGCGCCCAGGGTATCGGCAACATGCTCTGTGGCCTGGTCGGCGCCCTGCCGATGACCGGTGTGATCGTGCGCAGCTCGGCCAACGTCCAGGCCGGCGCCACCACGCGCCTGTCGACCATCTTCCACGGCTTGTGGCTGCTGGCCTTCGTGCTGGTGCTGTCCAGTGTGCTGCAGAGCATTCCGGTGGCGAGCCTGGCGGGCGTGCTGGTGTATACCGGCCTGAAGTTGGTGGACCTCAAGGCATTCCGCGGCCTGGGTCGCTACGGGCGCATGCCGATGTTCACCTATGCGGCCACTGCTGCGGCGATCGTCTTCACCGACCTGCTGACCGGTGTGCTGGTGGGCTTCGCGCTGACCCTGGTCAAGCTGGCCTTCAAGGCCTCGCGACTGAAGATCAGCCTGGTGCCGATGGAAGGGAACAAGGAGCTGGAGCTGCGTCTGGTGGGGGCGGCGACCTTCCTGAAGGTGCCGGCTCTGACTCAGGTGCTGGGCACCATTCCCCAGGGCAGCACGGTCCATGTGCCGCTGGGTAATCTGAGTTACATCGACCACTCGTGCCTGGAGCTGCTCGAAGAGTGGGGACGCGCCAATGCGGCCCACGGTACTCGCTTGCTCATCGAGCCACGTGGCCTGAAACGCCGGCTGGAGGGTCGGGTGCGCACCAACACCGGCATCGGTGCAGCCGGCACCGCCTGACTCAGGCGTACCACGGGTCAGGCCTGGAGGCCGTCCAGCTCCAGGCCGACGCCCAGTTGCATGGACAGGCATGGCCAGCGGCGCCATGCCGCTTCCGTTCCGGGGTTGTTGAGGCGCTCGCGATAAGCCTGCACCGACTCCTGGGCGAAGCTGTCTTCGTCGAGCATTTCGCTCAATGCCAGGTGCACGGCCTGGTCCAACTGGTTGGCAAAGCTTTCACCGATCAGCTGGTGGGCAATGACGTTGGCCACCGTGGAGTCCGAGGGAATCAGCGGCTGGCCGAGGTGGCGGATGTAAAGGTCATTGACCTCTTCGACCAGCCGATGCGCCAGGTAGGCTTCGTCCAGCAGGCCGGCGAGTCCTTCATGACCCTGCATGATTGCCGGCGGGCTGCTGAAGAACTGCGAGGCAATGCGCAGCACTGGCTTGATGCGATCTTCGATACCCGCTTCGATCGCCACGCTGTGCGCGGCATCCAGCAGGTCCGGTACGTGTTCGATGTAGGCGGTCACGAAATTCTTCAGGACCGCATGCGCATCGTTGTCTGGCACGGCAATCGCCGGGTGGAGATGGGGCAATCGGGTTTCCAGCGAGTGCCGCAATTGGCCGGTCTCGGCCTCATGTTGTCGTGCACGCTGGATCTGCTCCCGCAAGGCTGCAGTGTTCATCAGTACTCCTGAGGGCCTGATAATGAATATCTTCTGGTTATAAGCGAGCGAGACATGGTCGGCCCTTCACAGACCATGCTTGCGCCCCACATGCCTGCAAACATTGAGGCAAAGCCGGTTGGGCGTATTTTCCCACTCGCACGGGGATGACATACATTAGCGCGGTTTTTATTGGATCCAAGATCGTTTTGTCATAAGAAATCCATTTTTATATGGCTACACGGTCAAAAATAGAACCTACCGGTCACTCCTGCCACTTCGCGCGGCGCTCTTGCGCCGCCGCTGGCTGTCTATACTGCTCACCAGGAAGCCGGCTGATCGCCCGTTCAGGGCCCGAGTCAGCAGTCCGCAAGCCGCTCCCCTTGGCCGCAGTCCGCCACTGACGGACCTGCGCGTTGCACAAGCGCTGAGGGAAACCCGAATGAGGCGTCATCCCCGAATGCGGATGGCTTGCGGGGCCTGGGTGGCGGGAGCCTGGCCGTTGGCCGGTCCTGCCCAGGCCGCCTGGACCACCAACATGGGCCCCGGTGTCACCGGAGTCAGCCAGGCGGTCTACGACCTGCACATGACCATCTTCTGGATCTGCGTGGCCATCGGCATCGTGGTGTTCGCGGCCATCGGTTGGAGCGTGTTCGCCTATCGCCGCTCGCGGCGGCAGCAGGCGTCGAGCTTTCACGAGAACACCACGGTGGAGATTCTCTGGACCCTGGTGCCCTTCCTGATCCTGGTGGCCATGGCCATTCCCGCCACCCGCACGCTCATCGACATGTACGACGCCAGCGAATCGCAGGTGGACATCCAGGTCACCGGCTATCAATGGAAATGGCACTACCGCTACCTGGGCCAGGATGTGGAGTTCTTCAGCAACCTGGCCACGCCCGTGGACCAGATCCACAACCGCGATGCCAAGAGCGAACACTACCTGCTGGAGGTCGACCAGCCGCTGGTGCTGCCGGTGGGGCAGAAAATCCGCTTCCTGGTCACGGGTGCCGACGTCATCCACTCCTGGTGGGTGCCGGCCTTCGCGGTCAAGCGCGACGCCATTCCCGGCTTTATCCACGAAGCCTGGACCCGTATCGAGCGGCCCGGCACCTACCGGGGCCAGTGCACCGAGCTGTGCGGCAAGGACCACGGCTTCATGCCCATCGTCGTCGAGGCGCGGCCGCAGGCCGAGTACCAGGCCTGGCTGGCGGGGCGCAAGGAGGAAAGTGCACGGCTCAAGGAGCTGACCGCCAAGGACTGGACCCGTGAGGAACTCATCGAGCGCGGCGACAAGGTCTACCACACCGTCTGCGCCGCCTGTCACCAGCCCGAGGGCCAGGGCATGCCGCCGACCTTCCCGGCGCTCAAGGGCTCGGCGGTGGCCAAGGGGCCGCTGGCCGCGCACCTGAACATCGTCTTCAACGGCAAGCCGGGCACGGCCATGGCCGCCTTCGGCAAGCAGCTGTCGGAGGTGGATATCGCGGCGGTGGTGACCTACGAACGCAACTCCTGGGGCAACGACATGGGTGACATGCTGGCGCCCAAGGATGTGCTGGCCCTCAAACAGGCCAGCCAATGAACGGCCCGGCAGGAGGATGCCCGTGAGCACCGTAATCGAAGACCATGACCTGCACACCGGGCATGCCCATGGCCCGGCCAAGGGCCTGATGCGCTGGGTGCTGACCACCAACCACAAGGACATCGGCACCCTGTACCTGCTGTTCAGCTTCAGCATGTTCCTGCTCGGCGGTGCCTTCGCCATGGTGATCCGCGCCGAGCTGTTCCAGCCCGGCCTGCAGATCGTGCAGCCGGAGTTCTTCAACCAGATGACCACCATGCATGGTCTGATCATGGTCTTCGGCGCAGTGATGCCGGCTTTCGTCGGCCTGGCCAACTGGATGATCCCGCTGATGATCGGTGCGCCGGACATGGCCCTGCCGCGGCTCAACAACTTCAGCTTCTGGCTGCTGCCGGCGGCCTTCCTGATGCTGGTCTCCACGCTGTTCACCCCTGGCGGCGGGCCGAACTTCGGCTGGACCTTCTACGCGCCGCTGTCCACCACCTACGCGCCGGCCAGCGTGACCTTCTTCATCTTCGCCATCCACATGATGGGCATCAGCTCGATCATGGGGGCGATCAACGTCATCGCCACCATCCTCAACCTGCGTGCGCCGGGCATGACCTTCATGAAGATGCCGCTGTTCGTCTGGACCTGGCTGATCACCGCCTTTCTGCTGATCGCGGTGATGCCGGTGCTGGCCGGCTGCGTGACCATGATGCTGCTGGACATCCACTTCGGCACCAGCTTCTTCGACGCT
Source organism: uncultured Pseudomonas sp. (assembly GCF_913777995.1). Lineage (GTDB taxonomy): Bacteria > Pseudomonadota > Gammaproteobacteria > Pseudomonadales > Pseudomonadaceae > Aquipseudomonas. Next base: position 121,095 of record NZ_CAJYVE010000013.1, read on the forward strand.
GGCGGCGGTGGCGACCCGGTGCTGTTCCAGCACGTGTTCTGGTTCTTCGGCCACCCCGAGGTGTACATCATGATCCTGCCGGCCTTCGGTGCGGTCAGCTCGATCATCCCGGCGTTCTCGCGCAAGCGGCTGTTCGGCTACACCTCCATGGTCTACGCCACCGCCGCCATTGCCTTCCTGTCGTTCCTGGTCTGGGCGCACCACATGTTCGTGGTGGGCATTCCGCTGATGGGCGAGCTGTTCTTCATGTACGCCACCATGCTCATCGCCGTGCCCACCGGCGTGAAGGTGTTCAACTGGGTGAGCACCATGTGGCAGGGCTCGCTTACCTTCGAGACGCCCATGCTGTTCGCCGTGGCCTTCGTGATCCTGTTCACCATCGGCGGCTTCTCGGGGCTGATGCTGGCCATCGCCCCGGCGGACTTCCAGTATCAGGACACCTATTTCGTGGTCGCGCACTTCCATTACGTGCTGGTGCCGGGCGCCATCTTCGGCATCTTCGCCTCGGCCTATTACTGGCTGCCCAAGTGGACCGGGCATATGTATGACGAAACCCTCGGCAGGCTGCACTTCTGGATGTCCTTCGTGGGCATGAACCTGGCGTTCTTCCCCATGCACTTCGTCGGCCTGGCCGGGATGCCACGGCGCATTCCCGACTACAACCTGCAGTTCGCCAACTTCAACATGCTATCGTCCATCGGCGCCTTCACCTTCGGCGTCACCCAGCTGCTGTTCCTGTTCATCGTCATCAAGACCATCCGCGGCGGCCCGCCCGCCCCGGCCAAGCCTTGGGAGGGTGCCGAGGGGCTGGAGTGGAGCGTGCCGTCGCCGGCGCCCTATCACACCTTTGCCACGCCGCCGGAGGTCAAATGAGCCCCGCGAAGCAACCCGCTGCGTCTTCGCGTCGCCTGGTGACCCGCCTGCTGTGGGTGGTGGTCGCCATGTTCGGCTTCGGCTTCGCTCTGGTGCCCCTCTACGAGGTGATGTGCCAGGCCTTCGGCATCAACGGCAAGACCGGCGGCCCGTACACTGGCGAACAGCGCGTCGATGAACAACGCCAGGTGCGTGTGCTGTTCGTGTCCAGCAACGCGGCGGGCATGAGCTGGCGCTTCTACCCCAAGGCCAGCGAATTGCGCGTGCACCCTGGGGCGGTCAACGAAATGCTGTTCGTCGCCGAGAACCCCGCTGCCTACCCCATGACCGCCCAGGCGGTGCCCAGCGTCGCGCCGGGTCGCGCGGCGGCCTGGTTCCACAAGACCGAATGCTTCTGCTTCACCCAGCAGGTGCTGGCGCCGGGCGAGCGCATCGAAATGCCGGTGCGCTTCATCGTCGACCGCGCCCTGCCTGCCGATGTGCAGCAGCTCACCCTTGCCTACACGCTGTTCGACATCACCGCCCGCCAGCCGCCTGTCGCGCCGGCCAGCGGCGCGCGCGTCACGGAGGTGTCCCGTGCCAGCCCCTGAACACTATTACGTCCCGGCGCAGAGCAAATGGCCGATCATCGCCACCCTGGCGCTGCTGATCACCCTGTTCGGCCTGGGCACCTGGTTCAACGATCTCAAGGCGGGGCACCCGGACAGTCACGGTCCGTGGATCTTCCTCAGCGGTAGCCTGCTGCTGGCGTGGATGATGGTCGGCTGGTTCGGCGCGGTGGTGCGCGAAAGTCGCGCAGGCCTGTACAGCGCCCAGCTGGACCGCTCGTTTCGCTGGGGCATGGGCTGGTTCATCTTCTCGGAGGTGATGTTCTTCGCCGCCTTCTTCGGCATGCTGTTCTACATTCGCTACTGGTCTGGCCCCTGGCTGGGTGGGGAAGGCAGCAACGGCGTGTCGAACATGCTCTGGCCCGAGTTCCGCTACCAGTGGCCGATGCTCGACACCCCCGATCCCAAGCGCTACCCGGCGCCGCAAGGCATCATCGACCCCTGGAAACTGCCGCTGCTCAACACCGTGCTGCTGGTGAGTTCCAGCGTCACCCTCACCCTGGCGCACCACGCGCTCAAGCATGACGCGCGGCGGCGCCTGAAGCTGTGGCTGCTCGCCACCCTGCTGCTGGGCGGCTGCTTTCTGGTGCTGCAGGGTGCCGAGTACCTGCATGCCTATCACGAACTGGGGCTGACCCTGGGCTCGGGCATCTACGGCGCGACCTTTTTCCTGCTCACCGGCTTCCATGGCGCGCATGTGACCATCGGTGCGCTGATTCTGCTGGTGATGCTGCTGCGTATCCTGCGCGGGCATTTCGATGCCAGGCATCAGTTCGGCTTCGAAGCGGCCAGCTGGTACTGGCACTTCGTCGATGTGGTGTGGATCGGGCTGTTCGTATTCGTCTACGTGATCTAGCGCAGGCGACCGCTGTACAGGCCCCAGGCAATCAGGCTGACGGTCAGCACCGCCAGCGCCACCCGCAGCACCAGGGCCCCGAGCAGGCGGTTCGAGGGCTGACGGTCGCGGGTCAGGAACACCAGGCCGCTGAATAGGCTGGCGAGCATGGCGGCCAGAGACAGCACGATCGCGGCCTTGAGCATGGCGACTCCAGAGGCAAGGGTGATGATGCAATGGAGTATAGGGGCCGGTCCGTGGCCGCCAGGGTGTAGCGGATGAGACGCTTCCTGCCGCGCCCGGTGCCGACCCTGGTGCTCATGCTGCTGTTGCCGCTGCTGGTCGCTCTGGGCCTGTGGCAGTTGCAGCGTGCCGAGCAGAAGGCCAGCCTGCTGGCGCACCAGGCTCGGCAGCAGAGTCTGCTGCCCGGCAACCTGAAGGCGCTCGCCGAGCAAGACGACCCGGCCTGGCGAGCGGTGCTGCTGCAGGGGCGGTTCGACCCGCAGCACACCCTGCTGCTGGACAATCGCAGCCGTGACGGTCGTGCCGGGGTCGAGCTGCTGCAGCCCTTCGAAGACCGCTCCAGCGGCCTGTGGGTGCTGCTCAACCGTGGCTGGCTGCCCTGGCCAGACCGTCGTACGCCGCCGGTATTCGACACCCCGACGGCGGACGCCGATCTGCAGGCCTGGGTCTATGTGCCGCCGGGCCCGGCCTTTCGCCTGCAAGCCGATGCACCGGACGAGCGCTGGCCGCGCCTGGTCAATGTGGTCGAGCCGCCGCGGGTGTGGCAGGCCCTGCAACGCGATGGCTACCCCTACGAACTGCGTCTGCTGCCGGGACCGGCGGCTTACCGGGCCGACTGGCCGATCGTCAACCAGGCACCGCAAACCCATCGCGCCTACGCCGTACAGTGGTTCGCCCTGGCCGTCGCACTGATCGGCTTGTACCTGTACCTGGGGTTTTCCAGGTCCAGGGAGCCTCGGCCATGAGTGGGCAGCGCCGCGGGCAGCTGCAATTGGCGCTGATATTCGCCGGCTTCCTTCTGCCGCTGCTTATCGCCGGCGCCATGTACCGCTGGCAGTTCTGGCTGCCGGAAAGCCGCACCTACCATGGCCAGCTGCTGGGTGACGGCGTGGGGCGGGCGGACCTGGGCGTGAGCGCCCGGGAGAGCGGCTGGCAATTGCTGGTCACCACGCCCGGAGCCTGTACGCAGAGCTGCCTGCACCTGGTCTACCTGGCCCGGCAGATCCACCTCGCCCTGGGGCGCGACGCCGGGCGCGCCAGCCATGCGCTGGCCAGCGGCGTGGCGCTGGATATTCACGCACTGCCTGGCTACCCCTGGCTGCGCCGCTACACCCTGGACCTGCAGCGCTATCGCCAGCGCGTGCCAGGCGATGACCAGCCACGGCTGTGGATCGTCGACCCCCACGGCAACCTGGTGCTGGAGTACGACGCCCGTGTGAAGGGCCAGGACGTGCTGCGCGACCTGCGGCACCTGCTGAAACTCTCGAACATCGGCTGACCGGAGGCGCCCCATGGCCCGTCGCGGATACCTGTTGGCGCTGTTCGCCACCCTCCTCGCACTGCTGGTGGTGCTGCTCGGTGCCTGGACCCGCCTGTCGCACGCGGGCCTGGGCTGCCCGGACTGGCCGGGTTGCTACGGCTTTCTCGGGGTGCCGTCCGGGGCGCTGCAACAGGCGCTGGCCGAGCTGCGCTATCCCCAGGCGCCGCTGGAAGTCGACAAGGGCTGGTACGAGATGATGCACCGCTACGCCGCCGCCGCCCTCGGCCTGAGCACCCTGGCGATTACCTGGCAGGCGTGGCGACAGCGCCAGGCCCTGGGCCTGGCCTTGGCGCTGCTGGGGCTGGTCATGTTGCAGGCAGCGTTCGGCATGTGGACCGTCACCCTCAGGCTGTGGCCGCCGGTGGTTACCCTGCATCTGCTTGGCGGCATGAGCACCCTGGGCTTGCTGTTCTTGCTGACCCTGCGCCTGGCCGCGCGACCTGCCGTGCTGCGTAGCCCTGACCCCGCGCTGCGGCGGCTGGCGTTGGCCGCCCTGCTGCTGATCGCCGTGCAGATCGCCCTGGGCGGTTGGGTCAGCGCCCACTACGCTGCCCAGGCCTGCCCGGACCTGCCGTTGTGCCAGGGGCGCTGGTGGCCGGTGATGGACTTCGCCGAGGCGTTCGGCCTGAGCCCGCCACTCGGGCTGAGCTACCTGGGCGGCGTGCATGAGGGCGAGGCGCGCACGGCGATTCACCTGGCCCACCGGCTGGGCGCGGTGCTGGTGGCGCTGGTCGCCCTGCGCCTGGCCTGGCGGCTCTGGCAGGCAGGGCTGGTGGGCATGGGCGGCGTGCTGGCCGGGCTGTTGCTGCTGCAGCTGGCGCTGGGCGCAGGCAATGTGCTGCTGAACTTTCCCGCGGCCCTGGCCTTGGCCCACAGCGGCGGTGCTGCGCTGTTGCTGTTGGCGGCGATCTTCGTCAACGAGCGTGTCGGGCGAGCGCCGCGTGGCTGTACCTGAGCGGTACTTGCGTCTAGGCTTGGCCGTCCCAGTGCTGCCCGGATTCACCGACCATGACCCGAACCCAGAAAACCGTTTTCATCCTTGTCGCCATCATCGCGGTGATCCTGGGCCTGACCGTGCAGCGCGTGCTGTCCATGCGCAGCGGCAGCGACCCGGCGGCGCTGGTGGACGCCGGAGTCATCATGCTGCCGCAAAGCCGCGCGGTGCCGGCGTTGAAAATGATCGACCAGGGTGGCGAGCCGGTGGCCCTCGACCAGCTCAAGGACAAATGGACCCTGGTGTTCTTCGGCTACACCTATTGCCCGGACATCTGCCCGGCGACCCTGGCCCAGTTGCGCCAGATCAAGGCCAGCCTGAGCGCGGCCGAGGCCGGTCGCCTGCGCGTGGTGCTGGTCAGCGTCGACCCGGACCGCGACACGCCGCAGCAGCTCAAGCAGTACCTGGCGTACTTCGACAAGGACTTCGTCGGTCTGCGCGGCGCGGTGGAAGACATCCAGACCCTGTCCAAAGCCCTGAGCATTCCGTACATCCCCGCCGACACCCGCAAGCCCGGCTACACCGTGGACCACAGCGGCAACCTGGCGATCATCGGTCCGGATGGCCGCCAGCAGGGCTTCATCCGCGCCCCCCTGAACGTGCAGAAGCTCAGCGCGCGGCTGCCCGTCCTGCTCACCCGGTAAGGGGAGCCGGTTGGCCAAGCGAAAGGCGTGGGGTAAGGGGGTTGGAGCGGCGGCGGAGAAGGCCGCCTGCAGGCGGCATTCTCCGCTGCTGGATCAGAACGCCGGAACCACGGCGCCCTTGTACTTCTCGGCGATGAACGCCTTCACTTCCGGGCTGGTCAGCGCGGCGGCCAGTTTCTTCATGGCCTCGGAGTCCTTGTTGTCCGGGCGCGCCACCAGGATGTTGGCGTACGGCGACTCGGCGCCTTCGATCACCAAGGCATCCTTGGTCGGGTCCAGCTTGGCGCCCAGCGCGTAGTTGGTGTTGATCAGCGCCAGGTCGACCTGGGTCAGCACGCGTGGCAGGGTCGCGGCTTCCAGCTCACGGAATTTCAGGTCCTTGGGGTTGCTGGCCACGTCCTTCGGGGTCGCCAGGATGCTGTTCGGGTCCTTCAGGGTGATCAGCCCGGCCTTGGCCAGCAGCAGGAAGGCGCGGCCTTCGTTGGTGGCGTCGTTGGGCAGGGCTACGGTGGCCCCGCCAGGCAGGTCTTCGAGCTTCTTGAACTTCTCGGAGTAGGCACCGAACGGTTCGACATGGACCTTGGTCACGGTGACCAGGTTGGTGCCTTTGCCCTTGTTGAATTCATCCAGGTACGGCTGGTGCTGGAAGAAGTTGGCGTCCAGGCGCTTCTCGGCGACCTGCACGTTGGGCTGCACGTAGTCGGTGAACACCTTGATCTTCAGATCGACACCTTCCTTGGCCAGGGTCGGCTTGACGAACTCCAGGATCTCCGCGTGGGGCACGGCAGAGGCGGCCACGCTCAGGGTCTCATTGGCCTGGGCCGACAGTGCGGTCATGGCAGCGAAAACAGCCACTAGTTTCTTCATGCAACAACTCCTTCTAGCGGCCCGCGTCCGGCGGGCCAAAAGCCAACGAATGCAATCAACGGTGCGAGAAATACGCCACCAGCCTGTCGCCGACGGTTTGCAGGATCTGCACCAGCACCAGCAGCAATACGACCGTGACGAACATGACATCGTTCTGGAAGCGCTGGTAACCGTAGCGAATCGCCAGGTCGCCCAGCCCGCCCGCGCCTACCGCGCCGGCCATGGCGGTGAACGACACCAGGGCGATGGCGGTGACGGTGATCGCCGCCAGGATGCCGGGCAGCGCCTCGGGCAGCAGGGCCTTGAGGATGATCTGCCGGGTGGTCGCGCCCATCGCCTGGGTGGCTTCGATGATGCCTTTGTCCACCTCGCGCAGGGCGGTTTCCACCAGCCGCGCGAAGAACGGCGTGGCACCGGCGATCAGCGGTGGCAAGGTGCCGAGGATGCCCAGCGAGGTGCCGGTGATCAGTTGGGTCAGCGGCATCATCACGATCAGCAGAATGATGAACGGCAGCGCACGCAGCATGTTCACGATCACCCCCACCACGGCATACAGCGGGCGGTTTTCCAGCAGCTGGCGCGGCGAGGTGAGGAACATCAGCACGCCCAGCGGCAGGCCGAACAGCACGGTGAAGCCCAGCGAGACGCCAAGCATGATCAGGGTGTCGCCGGTGGCCAGCCAGATTTCGTACCAGTCGACGTTGGAGAACAGTTCCAGGAAAGCGTCCATCAGCGCAGGACCTCCATATGGACATCAGCAGCGCTGAAGCGGGCGAAGGCGGCGTCCAGGTCGCCGCCGGTGATGGCCAGGGTCAGCTGGCCGTAGGGAATGTCCTTGATGCGGTCGATACGCCCCGCCAGGATGCTGTAGTCCACCCCCGTTTCGCGGGCCACGGTGCCCAGCAGTGGCGCGTAGGTCGACTCGCCCTGGAAGGTCAGGCGCACGATGCGGCCCTGCACATGGGCGAAATCTTCGCGTTGCTCGTTTTCGTCGAGGTGTTCGTCTTCCTGGACGAAACGCCGGGTGGTCGGGTGCTGCGGGTGCAGGAACACGTCGGCCACCCGCCCCTGCTCGACGATCACCCCGGCGTCCATTACCGCGACCTGGTCGCAGACCCGGCGGATCACGTCCATCTCGTGGGTGATCAGCACGATGGTCAGCTTCAGCTCACGGTTGATCTCGGCCAGCAGCTGCAGCACCTGGGCGGTGGTCTGCGGGTCGAGGGCACTGGTGGCTTCGTCGCACAGCAGGATCTTCGGTCGTGTAGCCAGGGCGCGGGCAATGCCGACGCGCTGCTTCTGGCCGCCGGAGAGCTGCGACGGGTATTTGCGCGCATGGGCGCTGAGGCCGACCCGGTCGAGCAGCTCGGCGACGCGCTGGTCGATCTGCTCGCGGGACAGATTGCCGGCCAGGGTCAGCGGCATGGCGACGTTGTCGGCCACGGTCTTGGACGACAGCAGGTTGAAGTGCTGGAAGATCATGCCGACCTGCTGGCGAAAGCGCCGCAGGCCGTTGGCATCCAGGGCGGTCACGTCTTCGCCGTCGACCAGAATGCGCCCGCCGGTGGGATTTTCCAGGCGGTTGATGAGGCGTAGCAGGGTGCTCTTGCCGGCGCCGGAATGGCCGATCAGGCCGAACACCTGGCCTGCTTCGATGCTCAGGCGGGTGGGGTGCAGGGCCGGGATTTCCTTGCCTGCAACGCGGTAGGTTTTCTGGACGTCAAGAAACTCGATCACTTACCGAACCTTTTGGGGCCTTGTGGGTGCGTTTAATGCCAGCGCAGCGGCGCGTCGCGCGCTGGCCGGAAGCCGGGCTGGATAAGCCGGGCGCGCATTTTAGCCTGTCCGCGCCGAGGTTCTTAGCATTAATTTGCCGGTCAACCTGCGTAACGGGCATAACACGACCAGTGGGAAGATTGCTGCGGAATTTCTCTGAACGCCGCTCCCGCCCCTGTGTCACTCCTTGAACACCGTGAAGTGTATTCACTCAGGCCCGCGCTAGGACGGGCCTGAACTGACGAGGAGTCGTAATCGATGGTCAAGAAGACAGATACGCCAGTCACCCCGACAGCCAAGAGTGAACTGGCCGGCACCGACACGCTGGACCGTGGCAACAGCAACGCCAAGCTCGACGCCCTGGAGACCTTTCGCTCCGATGCCACCGGCCAGGCCCTGCGCACCAACCAGGGCGTGAAGATTGCCGACAACCAGAACAGCCTCAAGGTCGGCAGCCGCGGCCCGAGTCTGCTGGAAGACTTCATCATGCGTGAGAAGATCACGCATTTTGACCATGAACGCATTCCCGAGCGCATCGTGCATGCCCGCGGCACCGCCGCGCATGGCTACTTCCAGAGCTACGACGACCACGCCACCCTGACCAAGGCGGGCTTTCTGCGCGACCCGGGCAAGAAGACCCCGGTGTTCCTGCGCTTTTCCACCGTGCAAGGCCCGCGTGGTTCGGGCGACACGGTGCGCGACATCCGTGGCTTTGCCGTGAAGTTCTACACCGACGAAGGCAACTTCGACCTGGTGGGCAACAACGTGCCGGTGTTCTTCATCCAGGACGCGATCAAGTTCCCCGACTTCGTCCACGCGGTGAAACCCGAGCCGCACAACGAGATTCCTACCGGCGGATCGGCGCACGACACCTTCTGGGACTTCGTGTCGCTGGTGCCGGAAACTGCCCATGCGGTGATCTGGGCGATGTCCGACCGTGCCATCCCCAAGAGCCTGCGCACCATTCAGGGCTTTGGCGTGCACACCTTCCGGATGATCAACACCGAGGGCAAGGCGAGCTTCGTCAAGTTCCACTGGAAGCCCAAGTTCGGCGTCTGCTCGCTGGTCTGGGACGAGGCGCAGAAGCTGGCCGGCAAGGACACCGACTTCCACCGTCGCGATCTCTGGGAAGCCATCGAGATGGGCGACTATCCGGAATGGGAGCTGGGCGTGCAGATCGTCGCCGAAGAGGACGAACACAACTTCGACTTCGACCTGCTCGACCCGACCAAGATCATTCCTGAGGAGCTGGTGCCCGTGACCCCGCTGGGCAAGCTGGTCCTGGACCGCAACCCCGACAACTTCTTCGCCGAGACCGAGCAGGTTGCCTTCTGCCCTGGCCATATCGTGCCGGGTATCGACTTCTCCAATGACCCGCTGCTGCAGGGCCGGCTGTTCTCCTACACCGACACGCAGATCAGCCGCCTGGGCGGGCCGAACTTCCACGAGATTCCGATCAACCGCCCGGTGGCGCCGAACCACAACAACCAGCGCGATGCCCAGCACCGCACCACCATCGACCGTGGCCGCGCCTCGTACGAGCCGAACTCGATCGACAGCGGCTGGCCCAAGGAAACCCCGGCCGCGCCGGAAAATGGCGGCTTCGAGAGCTATCAGGAGCGCATCGAAGCGCACAAGGTGCGTGAGCGCAGCGAGTCGTTTTCCGATCACTTCTCGCAGGCCGCGCTGTTCTTCAACAGCATGGCCGAGCACGAGAAGGAGCACATCATTGCCGCCTACAGCTTCGAGCTGGGCAAGGTCGAGCGGGTGTTCATCCGCGAGCGGGTGGTCAACGAGATTCTTGCCAACATCGACCTGACCCTGGCCGGCCGAGTGGCGGAAAACCTCGGCCTGCCGGCTCCCACGGGCGGTACCGTGGCGCCGCGCAGCCAGGCGCTGAAGGAGTCTCCGGCGTTGAGCCAGGCCAACCTGCTGTCGGGTGACATCGTCTCGCGCAAGGTCGCGGTACTGGTGGCCAACGGCGTGAACGGCCAGGACGTGGAGAAGATCAAGACCGCCCTGACCGCTCGCGGCGCGCATGCCAAGGTGCTGGGGCCGACCTCCGCGCCGGTGACCACCGCCGAGGGCAAGACCCTGGAGGTGGATGCTTCGGCCGAGGGCATGCCGTCGGTGGCCTTCGATGCGGTGTTCGTGCCGGGCGGTGCGGAGTCGGTGAAGGTGCTGGGAGGCAACGGCGTGACCCTGCACTTCCTGCTGGAAGCCTACAAGCACCTCAAGGCCATCGCTGTGGCCGGTGAGGCCAAGACGCTGGTGGAACAGCTGAAGCTGGAAGAGGATGCCGGCCTGCTGGTGGTCTCGGACGGTGCCTCGACCGACGCCTTCTTCGACGCCATTGCCCAGCACCGCGTGTGGGCTCGCGAGCCGAAGGCCAAGGCCGTACCGGCCTGATGACTGCTTGCCCGTAATTGGATGGACTCGCCCCCGCCGAGGCGTCTATGCGCCACGGTGGCATCCTATAGATGTCAGCGACAGCGAGGGCGAGACCATGAGCAAGAATACTTCCAAAAAGACCGCTTTGCCTGCAA